>CAYXAP010000035.1:0-34291 GCA_964462035.1 uncultured Sandaracinus sp. | reverse complement strand
TGGCTGCCAAGGCTGTCGCGCGGGGGGCGAGCGTTGGGGTTTCGCGGCGCGACGGGGCTTGGCACGGTCGCTGCTCTGGACGCTGGCACCGCCGCAACGTCGCGGCCCAAGGAGACTCTAGAACGATGAAAAGCACCCTCACCACCCTCGCCCTCGTGCTCGCCCTCACCGGCTGCTCCGAAGAAGCGGAGCCGCCGGAGGCCAACGCGGCACCCGGCACCGAAACCGCCGAGGCCGAGCCGGAGGCGCCCGCGGCCCCCGAGACCTTCGAGTACACCGAGGAGCTCAGCGCCGACGTGATCCCGAACAGCCCCGTCACGGCCATGGCCAACGGCCGCGAGATCGAGATCAAGACGATCCTCTTCCAGCCGCGCTTCAACGAGTGGGGCATGACCCTCTCGACCGCGGAGCTCGACCGACCGACCGCGATCCTCGCCGGCATGAAGGAAGCCGTGAACCTCACCGACCTCCCACAGGAGATGGGCGTGGGCACCTATACCCACTCGATCGACGAGAGCGGCGGCGGCTACTTCCAGATCCAGAAGATCGACGAGCCCGAGCGCACCACGAGCTGGAACACCAACACCGCCTACCACCTCGAGATCACCGAGTGGACCGCGGGCGACTACGACCCCGAAGGCAGCATGTTCCAGGAGGCGGGCCGCGCGTCGGGCAAGGTCGTGGCCGTCTTTCGCGGCCGCGAGGGCAGCTTCGCCAACAGCTGGGTCGCCGGCACCTTCGAGAACGCCGTCGTCCGCTACATGGGCCGCCCGCGCTGGATGGAAGAGGAGGAAGAGGAGACCGAGTGACGCGTCAATCTCGGGTCGCGAGCTCGTTGCACGCGGGTTCGTGACCGAGATCGCACGCCAGTCGAAGGTCCGCTCGGGCCTCGGCCGCGCGACCCGCATGGGCCAACACGAAGTATCGGTTGACCAGCATCACCGGGTCGCGCGGCCGGCGCTCGAGCGCGGCGTCGATGTCGACCAGCGCCGCCTCGTCGTCACCCGCGTGGTAGTGCGCCAGCCCTCGCTGCATCTGCATCCAGGGGTCGTCCGGCGCCGCTTCCATCGCCCGCGTGCAGGCGTCGACCGCCTCCGGCCGCTCCGAGCGCGCGAGCACGGTGCAGCGCCGCGTGTACGCGCGCCGCATCGAGGGGTCCAGCTGCAGCGCGCGGTCGAGGCTCGCCAAGGCTTCGTCGGCAGCGGGCTGGACCATCGAGAGATCGACCCACGCCTCGGCATGATTCGGCCGAGCCCGAACCACCCGCTCCAGCAGAGGCCGCGCCCACATCCGATGACCCGTCCGTTCATAGATCTGCGCCAGCTCGCTCAGCGTGT
Organism: uncultured Sandaracinus sp.; assembly: GCA_964462035.1. GTDB lineage: Bacteria > Myxococcota_A > Polyangia > Polyangiales > Houyiibacteriaceae > UBA1660. The sequence continues at coordinate 32,954 of CAYXAP010000035.1, read as the reverse complement.
TCGCGTCGCTCGGCCCATAGCGCAGCGCCCCCAGCAGGTCGGCGTACGCCTCGGGGCGCTTGCCGAGCCGGTGACGAAGGACGCCGCGATTGCGCAGCGACGCGTGGTCGGTCGGATCGAGCTCCACGGCCCTGGTGAAGTAGCGCTCGGCCTCGTCGAATTGGCCCAGTCGCATCGCGACGTAGCCACGCCCGCCCCAGAGCACTGCCAGCTCGGGGTTCGACCGGCTGAGCGCCTCGAGCTCGGCGAGCCCCTCGCGCTCACGGCCGTTCCCCAACAGCGCCAGCGCGCGACCGACCCGGAGCTCCGGGTCTCCCGGCCGCGCGGCGAGCTGGTCTTCGATGTGCTGCAGCGCCCCCGCGGGACCACGGCTGCCGAGCATCCGCGCCGGCACCAGGGGCTGCCCCGGCTGCCGGATGTTGGTGCCCATGTCGAGCATCGGCCCGCCCTCGAGGTCGGCCGGCGGAATCCGCCTGAGCTCGTCCAAGCTGGTCAGCGGCGGCAGCTCGATGGGCGCGGACGGCGCCTCGGCCTCTTCCTCGACGGCGGACTCTTCAGCCTCTTCGACCGGCGCCAGCGGCTCCGACTCCGCCACGGCCTCGGGCTCCGGGTCGCCACCGATCGCGAACCCGATCGCTCCCACGGCGACCAGCGCGAGCACGCCGCCGACCGCCGCAGCGATCCATCGCCCGCGCGACGGCTTCTGGGCCCCCGGCCGCGCCGCCGGCCGATCGGGCCGAGTGGAGACGACCTCGGTCCGGGCGTGCGCGTCGACCGGTGGATCGGAGGTCGGTCGCGCCTTCGGGATCACCGGAGCCGCGGAGACGTTCTCGATCGCCGAGAGCACCCCGCGATCGTCGGGCCGGTAGGCGAGCGCTCGGTCGAGCAGGGCGAGCGCCGCGAAGGTGTCGCCACTCGCCGAGGCCCGGTCCGCCGCGTCCTGCAGCTCGGCCACGCGCTCCGCGGCCCGCGCCTTCTGGTACGCCGGCAGATCGGTGAGCACCTGCATCACCTCGGTGCGCTGCACCGCCGGCGGGGCCCAGTCCATCAGCGCCTCGACCCGGTGCAACAGCTCGTGGGCGTCGGCCGGTCGAGCCTCGGGGTCACGCTGCAGGACGTCGCTCACCAGCGCGTCGAGCTCGCGGGAGACCCGCCGGTCCCCCTCCGCCAGCGGGTCGAAGCGCCCGGCGAGGATCGCCGCCACCTCTTCACCCGCACGCCCACGCGCGAAGGGTCGGCGCCCGGTCACCAGCTCGTAGAGCAGCACGCCCAGGCTCCAGACGTCGCTCTCCGGCCGCGGGTCCGCGCCGTCGATCTGCTCGGGCGCCATGTACGGCACCGAGCCCGCGACCGCGCCGGCCTGGGTCAGCCGCGACTGCTCGATGCCGAGCGCCAGCCCGAGATCGACCAGGGTGACCTCGCCCCGCGGCGAAACGATCACGTTCTCCGGCTTCAGGTCGCGGTGGACGAGGCCCGCCGCGTGCAGCGCGCCCATCGCCTGGACCACCGGGGTCAGCAGGCGGAGCGCCGCCTCGGGCCCGAGCCCGCTCTTCGGGATCAGGTCGCGGAGCGTGAGCCCGACCAGGAGCGGCATGACCAGGTAGGGCCCGCGCACGGCATCCACGCCATGGTCCAGCAGCGAGACCAGGCTCGGGTGCCGCACCTTCGCGAGCGTCTCGATCTCCCGCTCGAAGCGCGCGACCATCGCCGGCTCCAGCGACCCGTCGACGGCGGCCAACACCTTGATGGCCACATCACCCTCGGGGCCGGTCGCGTGGTAGACGCGCGCGAACCCACCCTCTCCGACGCGTTCGCGGAGCTGATAGGATCCGATGCGCATGTCGTCGGAAGCGGTCGTGGAGCTCGTCATCGTCCCGGGGCCGGGCGCCGTTCCCATCCGTCGGACCTTGTCCAAGGTGGTGACCACGATCGGGGCGGACCCGAGCGCGGACCTGTGCCTGGGCACGGTCGACCGACAATGGGCAGTGGTCAAGAGAGAGGGCGCCCAGCTGCAGATACGTGTGCTGGGCTCCGGAGCTACCTTCGAGCTCGGTCTGGGCGACCGGATCGAGATCGATGGCGTGGTGCTCGAGCGGCCCACGGCGGAGCCCGACGGCCCCGAGCGGCTCCCGATCGACCGGCTCGCGGCAGCCCTCTCGGACGTCGAAGCCCCCGACGAAGCGCTGGGCGCCTTGCTACGCGAGCTGCTCGAGCTCCTCGACGCCGACGGCGGCGCGTTCGTGCTCCGGGAGCGCGACGGCTACGTGGTCCCGCTCGCGGAGCAGCGCGATGGCTCGCCGATGGCGGACGGCGCCGCCCTGCTCTCGGACACGCTGGTCCGCGACGTCCTCGAGAGCGGCGAAGCGGTCTGCCTCAGCGACGCGCTCGCCCATCAGCGCTACGGCCACGTCCCGAGCGTGGCCTCCCTCCAGCTCTCGAGCGCGCTCTGCGTGCCGATGCGACTCGGTGGCAAGACGCTCGGCGCACTCTTCCTCGGCAAGCGTGGCGCGGCCGCCTTCCACGAGCGGCACGTCGGCGAGCTCGAGACCGTGGGCTCGATGGTGCTGCCGTTGCTCGCGCAGCTGCGGCGCACGTCGGGCCGCGGCGACGGGGAGTACCTGCTCGTGGGTGAGCACGCGACCATGGCCGAGGTGCGCCGCCTGGTGCAGCGGATCGGACCGAGCACCTTGAGCGTGCTGATCCTCGGCGACACCGGTACGGGCAAGGAGATGGTGGCGCGGGCCCTCCACCACGCGAGCGACCGCGGCGGCAAGAGCATGGTCGCGCTCAACTGCAGCGCGGTGCCCGAGAGCCTGCTCGGCGCCGAGCTCTTCGGCGCGAAGAAGGGCGCCTACACCGGCGCGATCGCCGACCGAAAGGGCGTGGTCGAGCGCGCCGACGGGTCCACGCTCTTCCTCGACGAGGTCGGCGACATGCCGCCGCCGATGCAGGCCGCGCTCCTCCGAGTGCTCGAGGAGCGGCAGGTCACGCGGCTGGGCGATGGGGAGTCGCGCCCGGTCGACTTCCGCCTGGTGGCGGCGACCCACAAGGACCTCGAGGCCGAGGTCGAAGCGGGCCGCTTCCGCCGCGATCTGCTCTTCCGGCTCAAGGAGGTCACCATCGCGTTGCCCTCGCTCGCCCAACGCGGCGACGACGTGCTGCTGCTGGCGAGCCTCTTCCTTCGCAAGGCGGAGCGCGAGCTCGGGCTGATCCACCATCGCTTCTCCCCCGCGGCCGAGAAGGCGCTGCTGCGCCACTCCTGGCCGGGCAACGTCCGGGAGCTCAAGGCCACGATGCGCCGAGCCGCTCTGCTCTGCGATGGCGACGACATCACCCCCGAAGACCTGCAGCTCGCGCCGGTGAAGCCGAGCTCGCCTCCGCCCGCCATGGAGCTCCCGCTCGCCGAGGCTCGCGAGCGCTTCGTCGCCGACTACGTGACCAAGACCCTCGACGCCCACGAGGGCAATCGCGAGGCCGCCGCTGCCGCCCTCGGGATCAGCCTCCGGACGCTCTACCGCTACCTCGGCCCCAGCTGAACGGGTCGTCCGGGCGGCCATGGCACCGCCGCATCAGATGCAGTCGATGTGTCCCTCGCACCACTCGCGGACCTCAGCCCGCCCCGCCACCCGGCTGCCGTCCTCGAACTGCGCCTCGAACGCGACGACCGCTAGCTCGCCTTCGTCGAAGGTCTCGATCTCGAGCCGTCCGGAGAGCGCGCGGACACATGGCCAGGTGGCACAGAGCTCCATCCGCGCCGCGGACGCGGCCGGCTCGGGCATCACCGGGTAGGTCCCCGGCCCGACTCGCTCATCAGCGGAGCCACCGACCACGACGCTGAGCTGGCCCGTTCCCGCCTCACAGGTCGGAGCATCCGCGGTGAGGCCCAGCTCGAAGTGCCAGTCGCAGCCCGAGAGGGCGGTTCCGCCGAACTCCCCTTCGAGGACGTCCGGCTCGCGGCCGAAGTCTCGCGCAGCCATGTCGGTGGCGCCATCGGTCGACTCATCGACGCCGCCGTCGATCGCGGGCTCGTCGTCCGATTCGTACGCGTCCGCGCACCCGAAGACCCCCGACGTGAGCAGGACCACCAGCATCGTCATACGCGCCATGCGGAGGACGCTAGCGACTGGATCTGCGAACGACATCCTCGCGAATCGAGCTCGCGATCGTGGCGGCCACGAAATGACCATGGGCGTGGCGCGATGGCTCCCCCAAGGTCATTCTCCGGGCGCCCACGGGGGGCCTGAGAGGGAGCGGAAGACATGGGCATCGAGCATCTCATCTACGCCGTCGTCGTCATCGGCGGGGTCGTCGGCTACTGGTGGTGGACCAGCGGCCGCCACGGCGCGAACGCAACGAACGTGCACCTCGGGTTGCGCGCCGACGAACAGATGGCCTGGCTGGCCCACGGCAACTTCGTGCTCGACTTCGAGAAGAAGGACGTCGCGTTGGCGCTGGTCGGCACCGAGCGAGTCGGCAAGACCTTCACGCTCACCGGCACCCAGGGCGGCGAGCTCGTGATGCGGGTGAAGGGCGAGGACCCGGTCCGCTTCCAGCGAGGCTCCCTCCGCTTCGAGACCCTCGAGGAGGGCGTCGACACCCGGATGGGGCTCAGCGGTCAGCTGGAACCGGTCGACGTCTTCGCGGCTCACGTCGCGGGCCAGGAGCCCTTCAAGGTCGCGCTGCCGCGCTCGGCCGGCAGCGCGGTCAACGACTGGTCCGCCGCCGCCTGACGCAGGCGCCGGGCGCTAGTGGAAGAGCGCCTGACCCAAGCCGATGAAGTACACGAGCACTCCGGCGGCGGCCAAGGCGAGCAGGATCACACCGATCCCGAGCCCGGTGAACACCGACGCGGTGCGACGGCGACGACGAATGGCGAACGCCAGTGACGCGATGCTCGCGATCAGAACCGCAAACGAAGCCGCGTGCATCGCCACGGCCTCTGGATCGCGCTGCGTCTCCGAGACGCGCAACGCCGCACGGCCGTCAGCCAGCGGATAGATCAACACCGGCTTCCCTTCTCGCTCCGGCGTGATCGTCCGAATCGGCTCGCCGGGCCGCCACGTGAAGACGGCGTCGGCGTCGTACCCGACCAGAGCACCCTTCGTGCCGACGCAAGTCGACATCCCGGCAAAACCGGTCGACCGGACGATCGCCGCCGGCCCGTCCGGTGCCTCTTCGGCCACCCACTCTCCATCGCCCTCCCGCCACGCGGCCAGGTGCCCGTCGTGATCGCAGAGCGCGACGATGCGCTCGTCGACGTCGAGGAGGTAGCCACAGACCCCCTCGGGATTGCGCGGGAGCCGTCGTTCGCCCGGGTAGACGTAGCCGACGTCCCAGTCCCGTTCCCACCAATAGACCCAGGCCTCGGCTCCGATCGAGACCGACGAGAGCGCGCTGGCCTCGCCGTTCTCGTCCAACCCGGAAGACGTCGGGACCGGAGGCCACTCGTCGGCGACGTCGGCGTCGAGGGGCTCCGGAACGAGCGCCCCCTGCTCGAGGTCGACCACGTAGTGGGCCTCGACTCGGGCATGGAGCGGCACGAGGGCGTGAGTCGTCAGCGCAGCGACGAGCAGAAAGCTCCCGATGGCGGAGAGCACTACCGTCAGCGCGTCCGATGGCCGGTCCTCGCGTCCCACGACCGGAGAGTCCGCCCGTGGGTACCCTGGAAGCAAGGGTCTGGCGAGGACGGTCGGGCGCGGGCTCGACCACGGCATCCGATCGCCACCGGGTGGGCCGGAGCGCGTACCATCGGGGCATGCATCGCCTGAGCCCGATCGACCAAGGCTTCCTGATCGCCGAGTCCCGGGAGACGCCGCTACACGTGGGTGGGCTCTACCTCTTCACCTTGCCGGAGGGCGCGGACGAGCAGGAGTTCATCGCGGACCTGCACGAGCTGCAGTGCAACGTCGACGAATGGCGCCGGCCCTTCGGGCACAAGCTGAAGATGTCCGCGCTCGGCGCCGTGGCGCACTGGGTGCCCGACGAGCAGCTCGACATCGACTACCACGTGCGCCACTCGGCGCTGCCCAAGCCCGGTCGCTACCGCGAGCTCTTCCAGCTGGTGGGCCGGCTGCACCAGACGCTCCTCGATCGGCAGCGGCCGCTCTGGGAGACCCACATGATCGAGGGGCTGCAGGGGCGGCAGTTCGCGCTCTACTCGAAGGTGCACCACGCCGCGGTGGACGGCGTGGCCGCGATGCGGCTCGCCGGCGCGCTCTTCTCGAGCGACCCCTCCGAGCGGAAGACCTTCTCGCCCTACTCGATGGAGGCCCACCGCGTGGCAAAGGCGGCGCGCGAAGCCAAGCGGGCCGCGAAGGGCGAGTCGCAGCCGCCGACCGAGCACGAGGTCCGCGCGGTCAGCGAGGTGCTCCGGGAGTCCTTCGGGCTGAGCCGCACGCTGATGAGCAGCCTGCGCACCTACGCCCAGGCGTGGCGGCACCCGAGCGACCAGAAGCTCACGACGTCCTGGGGCGCGTCGCCGACCACCAGCTTCAGCACCAAGGTGACCGGCGCCCGGCGCTTCGTCGCGCAGTCCTACTCGCTCGATCGCGTGAAGGCGGTGGGCAAGGCGATGGGCGGCACCATCAACGACGTCGTGCTCGCGATGTGCGGCGGCGCGCTCCGGCGCTATCTCCAGGACCGCGGCGAGCTGCCGGCCAAGTCGCTCACCGCGATGACCCCGGTCTCCGTGCGCACCGAAGCGCGCGGCGAGCTCGGCAACTCCGTCGGCGCGCTGGTGGCGAACCTGGCCACGAACGTCGCCGACCCGGCCGAGCGCTTCGCGATCACCCAGGCCTCGATGAACGAAGGCAAGGACCTGCTCCGCGGGATGAGCCCCAAGGAGGTCGAGCTCTTCACCCAGCTCACCCAGACCCCGGCGCTGCTGGTCGGCGCGCTCGGCATGGCCGACCGCTTCCCGCCCTACAGCACGGTCATCTCCAACGTCCCCGGCCCACGACAGCGCAGCTACCTCAACGGCGCCCGCCTCGACGGGATGTACCCGCTGAGCGCCGTCTATCACGGCTTCGCGCTGAACTTCACGCTCATCAGCAACGCCGACCAGCTCGACTTCGGGGTCATCGCCTGCCGCCGCTCGGTGCCGAGCTGTCAGCGCATCATCGACGATCTCGAGGACGCGCTGGTCGAGCTCGAAGAAGTCGCCGGCACCCGCTGACGCCGTGGGCTCCGAGCGGCGGGACGAAGAGAGCGACGCGCTGGCCGCGACGGTCGATGTCCGAGACGCGAGCGACCCTTCCACCGGACCCACCCTGCGAGCGAGCCGCGCCCCGGCCGGCGACGCGGCGGACCGTCCCACACCCGCCCGCTTCGTGTTCTACGCGCTGGCTGCGCTGGCGCTGACCAACGTCGGCCACTTCGTCCTCCGCTTCGTGATCGACGACGAGCGCCCCACGCTCCACCCCACCTTCGAAGCGCTCGCCGAGGTCGACTCGGCGCGCTTCGGCGCGCTCGGCGCGTTCGGCGGCTGGCCGACCACCGCCGGACGGCTGATCGTCGTCGCGCTGGTCCTGGTGGTCTTTCCGATCGTGCTGGTCCGGCGTCACCGCGGGAGCGCGATGGTGCATCTCTTCGCCGCGCTCGCGCTCCTCGGCGGCCAACTCTCGATGGCGGTCACGGTCCTCACGTCTCAGGAACCATCCCTGGCGTGGCGACTCGTCGCGCTTTCGTTCTACGCGCTGCTCCCCTGCGTCGGCTTCGTGGCCGTCGCCCTCTTCCCGGATGGACGACCGGTGCCGCGCTGGAGCGTCTTCCTCCTTCCGGTCGCGTGGTTCTTTCCGGTCGCGCAAGGGATCCACATGTTCCGCACCCGCGAGTACTCGCAGGTCCTCTTCCTCGGCACGATGCTCGCGGGCCTTCTCTTCCTCGGCTTCTCCATCCATCGCTACCGCCGTCACGCGACGCTCCGCCAGCGGCATCAGATCAAGTGGCTCACCTACGCCGCCTTCACCTTCGTCACCACGCAGATGGTCGCGGTGGTGCTGGTGCTGCCCTGGGTGACGCGAATCGACCACCCGGCGCAGCCGCTCTTCAAGCTCCTCTACGAGGTGCTCGTCGGCAGCTCCTACCTCGGCGGTCTGCTGATCTTGCTGATGGCCGCCGTCCGCTATCGGCTCTGGGCCATCGACCGATTGCTCAACCGGACCATCGTCTACGGCCTGCTCTCCTTCGTGCTCGGGACCATCCTCTTCGTCGTCTACCTAGCGCTCCGGGCGCTGCTCTACGAGCTCACCGATGCGTCGAGCTCCGTCGCGGCGGTCATGGCCGTGGCGATCGCCGCTGGCCTCTTTCCGCTTCTCCGTCGACCGATCGTCCGATGGACCGACCGCCGCGTCTTCGGCATCCGCATCGACTACGAAGGCATGGCGGCGCGAGCCATGGGCAAGGCCCCGACCACGGCGGACACCTTCGCCACCTACGGCGAGCTCGAGCTGCTCGGCCGCGGCGGCATGGGGGCGGTCTACCGAGCGACGCATCCGGAGCACGGCGCGGTCGCGCTCAAGATCATGGACCGGGACCTCTCTCGCGATCCGATCGCTCTCGCGCGCTTCCGCCGCGAGGGCGAGATCCTCGAGGGGGTTCGCCACCCCAACGTCGTCCCCTTCCTCGCACGCGGCGACAGCGAAGGCCTGTCCTTCCTTGCGATGCGCTTCCTCGAGGGCGTCGACCTGCAGAGCATCCTGCGGGAGCGCGGCCGACTGAGCCTGGCCGAGGCGCTCGCCCTGCTGGAGGGGATCGCCGACGCGCTCGATGCCACCCACGCGCTCGGTGTGATCCACCGCGACGTGAAGCCGGCCAACATCCTCGTGGTCGGTCCCGACGACGAGCCGCTCCTCGAACGGCAAGCGATGCTCATGGACTTCGGCATCGCCCGATGGGCCGAAGTGGAAGGCGAGGCCGAGAGCGAGGACGTCATCGGCAGCCTCGCCTACATCGCGCCCGAGCAGATCCGAACGCCCGATGCGATCGACGGCCGAGCCGACGTCTACGCGCTCGGCGTCACCGCCTACCAGGCGCTCACCGGCGAGCTGCCCTTCCGGAGCCAGTCCAAGCTGGGGCTGCTCTTCTGCCACATGAGTCAACCGCCGCCGAACCCCCGGGAGCGCGTGCCCGATCTGCCGAGCCCCGCCGCCGATGCACTCCTCCGAGCGCTCGCCAAGGAGCCCAGCGAGCGCTTCGCCACCGCGCGCGAGCTCGTCCTCGCGCTGGCGGAGGCGGAGCGAGACGTCGCGGCCTGACTCAGCGCTCCGTCGTGACCCGCGCGAGCATGCTGGCGAAGAGCGCGTCCGCGGCGTCGGCGAAGACCTCCCGCGCCGAGTCGGGGGACAGGTCCGTGGTCCACGTCACCACCGCGTGGTGCTCGTCGCCCTCGACCACGATCGACGCCGCATGGTCTTCGATCGGCGGCGGCGCATCGGTCAGCCGATACGCCACCCGCCGCAGCTCGTGGTCGACGCTGAGCATCGCCGCCGGGAGCGCGCCGCCTTTGGTCAGCGCGGGGACGTTGCCGGGGGTCGCCACGCGACGCCACACGGCGGACGCGGGGACGTGGACCTTTGCCTTCTTCACGATCGTCGCCATGGGGCCTCCACCGGATCGACGGTGACGGCCAGCCGTCGTGGAGCCAATGGCGATTCGTGCACGAGCGCCGTGCAGTTTCGAACGGGGCTCAGCCGTAACGTCGCGCCCAGGCCTCCGCGAGGAAGTCCGAGACCACTCGCATGCGGCGGCTGGTCCGCAGCTCGCGATGCGCCACGAGGTAGATGGGGACGATGAAGGGCGGGAGCTCCGGGAGCACCTGCCGGACGCCTTCCGTCGTGGCGCCCACCTCGTCCATCACCACGCAGATCCCCGCGCCTGCCCTGCAGAGCTCCCACTGCACCAGGTGGTTGCTGGTCACGATCGGGAAGCTCGCGTGCGTGACCGGAATGCCGAGCGCGCGGAAGCCCTCGATCATCCGCTCGGTGCGATCGAAGCCGAAGAACTGTGCCGACGCCAGGTCGGCCACCGACTCGATCGGCCCGAGCGACGCGAGGTAGCTCTCGCTCGCGTAGAGCCGCGCCTGGCTCTCGCCGATCTTCCGCGCCACGAGCGCGGACTCGGTCGGCCGGAAGTTTCGGATGGCCAAGTCGGCCTCCCGCCGGTGGAGGTCCCTCGGCTCGTTGCTCGCGACGAGCTCGAGCTCGATCCGCGGATGCGCCTTCCGGAGCTCGGTCACGATCGGTGGGAGCAGATGCGCGCTGATGAGCTCGCTGGCGGTGATGCTCACCACACCTTCCAGGTCGAGCGAGCGACCGGCCGCGACCAGCGAGACCCGAGCGGCGGCGTCGCCCATGGTGCGGGTCTGTTCCAGGAGCTCGAGCCCGGCCTCGGTGAGCTCGAGCTGGTTGCCCACCCGCTCGAAGAGCGTGACCCCGAGCTCCTCCTCGAGGGCAGCGACCTGCCGGCCAATCGTGGGTTGAGTCATCCCCAGCGCGCGCGCGGCGGCGGAGAACGAGCCCTCCTCCGCGGTCACCAGAAAGGCGCGCGCGCGGTTCCAGTCGAAGGTCACCGACCGCCAAGGTGAGCTGCTCATGAGCCGACTCTGCCATGCAGATATGCATGGAGCGAGTGCCATATTCATCGTCGACCCATTGAAATCGTACTCGTACAACGTTCGTAGTCGACATGAGCACCACTCGATCGACGAGGAAGCAGGAGACGAGAGAGAGATGACCCAGACCCAGACCCACCGCCGCCCCATCCGCCGCGTCGCCATCATCGGCGCCTCCGGGAAGCTCGGCCGCTACATGGTCCAGCACTGCCTCGACCGTGGGTACGAGGTCGTCGGCGTCTGCCGGGAGCAGAGCGTCTCGAAGCTCGACGACTTCGCCGACCGCATCACGATCGTCCCAGGGATGACCAACGACCCGGAGGTCATCCGGGAGGCGGTCCAGGGTTGCGATGGCGTGCTCACCGTCCTCGCTCCCTGGGGCGTGCAACAGTACTCCTCCGGAACCGCCCAAGCGGTCCTCGACCACGCGGCGGCGGACGCGCGCCTGGTCTTCTCCTGCGGCTGGCACATCACCCGAGACGGCAAGGACCAGTACTCGCTCGGCTTCCGGGTCCTGCTCTCGATCGCCACCTTCCTCGCCCGCCTCTTCCGCTTCGCCGAGATCGACGACCAGGTCGAAGCCTGCGACCGAGTCTTCGCGAGCGATCGCCGGTGGACCGTCGTTCGCGGCAGCGACCTGGAGGAAGGACCGAGCCAGGGACTCCCCGTCTGGGCCGAGCACGTCGGCGACCCCGTCCTCGCGAGCAACCGCACCCGGCGCATCGACTTCGCGCTCTTCATGGTCGAGGCGCTCACCGACCCCGAGCTCGAGCAGCAGTGCCCCGCCATCGTCGGCTGCAAGACGCCATCGGCCCAGGCGCACCGGGAGACCCCTGCGAGCCCGGACGACGGCTTCGGCCGACCGATGCTGGCCCACCGCGATCGCATCTCCGGCTTCTCCTGGGCGTGACCAGCGAACACCTGAGTCATCCAGGCTCCCGTCGGCTGCTATGACGAACCGATGCAGCCGAACGCAGCCGATGCGCGCGCGCTGGTGACGACGGTCACCGAGGGCCAGGTGGTCCTGTCGGAGAGCGAGCTCGACGCGATCGTCGGTGCGCTGAAGCCCTGCCGCTACGACGCCGGCGAGGTGCTCTTTCGGCGCGACGAGCGCTGCCGGGAGCTGGTGATCATCGCGGCCGGGTTGGTGCGCGCCTACGACGTGGACGCGCGCGGCCGGGACGTGAACCACCGCTTCCTCGCGGCACCGAACCTCGCGACGGCGCTGACCAGCCTGATCACGGGTGAGCCGGCCGAAGAGTGGATCGACGCGGTCACGCCGGTGGTCGGCTTCCGGGGGAGCGTCGAAGTGCTCGAGCGAATCCCGCGGGGTGACCGAATCCTGCGGATCGTCGCCGAGCAGCACTACCTCTCGATGGAACGGCGGATGCGCATGCTCCAGCTGCGCTTCGCCGCCGAGCGCTACCGCTTCTACCGAGAGCACCTCGACCCGGTGATCGTGGCGGGGATGCCGGACTTTCACGTCGCGTCCTACCTCGGCGTGTCGCCGGAGACGCTGAGCCGAGCTCGGCGCCGTCGTTCTTGACGATCGTCAAGGCGCCGGCACCTGCCTCGGTGGCAGCGTTCGCTCATGTCCGCTCCTCCCATCGTGGCGCCGGTCGTCGCCCTCACCGCGTGGACCCACGCGATGCTCCTCTGGATGTACGCCACCCGGATCCCCGCGGTCCGGAAGGCCCGCATGCGCCTCGACCCGAACGCGCCGCGTGGGCAACAGATGGCGGAGCTGCCGCCATCGGTGCGCTGGAAGTCGGACAACTACACCCACCTGACGGAACACCCGACCCTCTTCTACGCGACCGCCCTCGCGCTGGCGTTCCTGGCGCCAGACGACACGGTCGCGCTGTGGCTCGCCTGGGCCTACGTGGGCCTCCGCGTCGTCCACAGTTTCATCCAGGCGCTCTACAACGACATCATGCACCGCTTCGCCGCGTTCGGGCTCTCGGCGGCGGTCGGCATCGCGCTCACCGTACGCGCGATCCAAGCGCTCTTCTGATCAGCGCTGGAAGTCGTAGAAGTCGTCGCCGAGCTCGAGCAAGCGAGTGAGCTCGTCGAGCGCCGTGCGCACCTCGTCCACGAGCGCGGGGTCGGCGAGATCGGCGGGCGAGAGCTCCTCGCGGTAGTGGCGCTTCACCCACTCGATGAGCTGCGCTTCCCGTGCGGCGGTCAGCAGGCAGGGCTCGTGCACCTGGTCGCGCTCGGCGTCGGTCAGCGGCACGCGGAGCCGGAGGCAGGCGGGCCCGCCGCCGTTGTGCATGCTCTGTCGCAGGTCGAGGGTCTCGACCCGGTCGAGAAAGCCCTCGGCGACCATCGCTTCGGTGACCGCACGCGCCTGCGGGTCCTCGGCGCACTCCATCGGCGCGACGAGCACCGACCCGCTCGGCGTGTCGAGGAGCTGGGAGTTGAAGAGGTAGGTCTTCACGGCGCCCTCGACCGCCAGCTGGTCGCTCGCCACCACGAAGAGCTTCAGCTCACCGCCGATCGCCGCGAACGCCGCGCCGATGCGCTCGGGCGCGTCCTCGTCGAGGAAGGCCTCGGCGTGCATGAGCCAACGGTCACCGTGGCCCACGGCGATGACGTCGTTGTGGAACACGCCGGCGTCGATCGCGGACGGAGCCTGCTGCAGGAAGAGCGCCGAGCGGACCCCGTGCCGCCGAGCGAGCGCCTCGCTCGCCTCGAGGGTCTGTCGAGCGGGGAAGCGGAGCGGCGCCGGAGCGTCCTTCACGAAGGCCGTCCGACCGTAGACGTGCACCTCGAGCCCCGCCTCCGCCGTCGAGAGGCGAGTATGGTTCGCGGCCCCTTCGTCGCCGAAGGCGGCGCCGGGGAGGGGCGCGTGGTGGACGAACGCATCGCCGCCGAAGATCCGTCGCAGCGCGCGCGCGGTCTGGCTCGGTTCGAGCGAACGGTGAAAGGTCGAGGCGAGGTTGGCCGGAGTGAAGTGGACCTTGCCGTCGTGGGTGTCGGCGCTCGCCGAGACGGTGGCGGCGTTCGCGGTCCACATCGGCGAGGCCGAGTAGACGGCCGCCAGCAAGTGCGGCGCGGCGGCGGCCGCGGCCTGCACCACCGCGGCGTCGTCCCCCGTGAAGCCGAGCTCTCGGAGTACGTCCAGCCGCGGCCGATCGTGCGGGGGCAACACCCCCTGACCGAGTCCAAGGTCGCGGACGAAAGCCATCTTCGCGATACCTTGGAGCGCCGCCTCGCGCGGCCGGGAGACCTGCCCCCGATGCGTCGACGAAGCGACGTTCCCGTGCGAGAGGCCCGCGTAGTTGTGGGTCGGGCCGACCAGCCCGTCGAAGTTGAGCTCCGCCATCGGGCCCCCTTGTCCGGCGCGGAGGGGACAAATGCAAGCCCCCGCGCGAGTAACGGGACCGCGACACGTACGTCCTTCGTGCATGGATCACCGCTCATGGCTGGCCCTCGCGCTCACCCTGGCCCTTTGGAGCTGCGACCGAGGCGAGGAGGCACCCACCGAGGTGGCCACCACCGAGACCACCGAAGAGGGAACGAGCGAGCCGAGCGAACCAGGTGCCCCGGGCGCCGGACCGATCGACGAGAGCTGGGTCGCCGAGCGCGTCGCCGAAGCCCGCGAACGAATGGGCGCGACCGAAGCCGGTGACCTCGTGTGGCACTCGATCGAGACCCACGGTGGCCTGGCTCAATGGCTCTCGCCAGGGACGATCGCCTTCGAGTTCGACTACCGACCGATCGCGGCGCCCGAGCGGCGCATGCACACCGCGCAGAAGGTCGACCTGTGGCGGGCACGTGCCGTCCACGAAGAGCTCGACGGCGGCGCCGGCGAGCAGGCCACCTTCGGCTGGGATGGCGAGCGAGCGTGGATCACTCCGAGCGCCGAGGCCTTCCCCAGCCCGGCGCGCTTCTGGGCGCTCACGCCCTACTACTTCGTGGGCATGCCCTTCGTGGTCGCCGACCCGGGGACCCGATACGAGCTGCTCGAGCCCGCCGAGCTCGACGGCGAGACCTATCGGCTGGTGAAGGTCAGCTACGAGGACGGAACCGGCGACAGCCCGGACGACTACTACGTCCTCTACATCCACCCCGAGAGCTACGAGCTCGCGGCACTCCGCTACGTCGTCGCCTACCCGGGCTTCTTCCCCGACGGCGGCCACAGCCCGGAGAAGCTGATGCGCTACACCGACTACCAGCGCGTGGGCGAGCTCCAGATCGCCGGGACCCTCGACACCTACGCCTGGACCCCGGCCACCGATGGCGAGCCCGGCTCGGTGGGCGACAAGGTCACCGAAATCCAGGTGAGCTCCGTGACCATGGGCGACGAGTGGGACGCCGACGTCTTCGCGCCGGTCGACGGAGCGCAGATCAGCACCGAGATCGAACCCCGCCCCCGCTGAGCGGGAAGCTTCGCGCCCCCTCGCGTGTCCAAGAGACATGTGGTGGCTGATCGTGAGTGGCGCGGCAGCAGCGATCGCGGCGATCGCGGTCCCGCTCGACCTCGGGCGGCGAGACGGCCGCCGCTGGGGGACGCGGCGCCGCGCACGGCTGGTCGATCCGAACCCCTACCGTGGGGCGACCGTCCACGAGGAGTCGGAGCGCGGTGCGCCCTTCCTGGTCCGCTTCGCTGCCGGGGCCAACCTCGCGTGGGGCCTGCTGACCATGCTGATCTTCGCGCCGGCCGGCTGCCTGCTCTTCCTCTTCGCCGGTGAAGCCCCGCTCTTCGTGATGCTGCTCGCCATCATCGTCTTCAGCGGATTCCTGCTCGGCGTGCGCCTGATGGGCACCGCCGGGGCGATCCTCGTCAATCGGACGGAAGACGTCCGGAAGACGGTGAGCTGGAGCGTCATCCACCACCTGGCAGTGGCGATCCTCTTCGCCCTCGGTGGCGCGATGACGCTGCCCGAACCCGCCGCCGGGCTCCTCCCGGCCATCCCGGCGGCGATCGGGATCGGGCTCGCGGCGCTCTTGCACCTCGCCGCGAGCCGGGCCGAAGCCGTCGAGCGAGGCTGAGCGACATCCGGCTCGCCCCGGATCGCAGCCGCGGTAGACTCCGCCGCGGTGTCCTTCTCTCCCGTCTTCATCATCGTCGCGGTCCTCCTCGTGGTGATCGTCGTCGCGGTTCTCGCGTTCATGCGCCGGGCCGGCGGCTCGAGCCCCGCCGTGGATGGCCCGGCGCCAATGCCGGCCGCCCCCTCCACCCGCGACCGGATCTTCTTCCTCCGCTTCGAGGGCGCCGACGACGAGTCCTACGTGGGCGACCTCATCGCCCGCCACGGCGGCGCGACCACCCGCGCCGAAGCGATCCGCGAGATGGCGCTCGATCTGGTCCGCGCGGCACCGACCGCGACCCACGTCCACGTCGGCCCCGCGAGCGACGCGCCCGCGGGCCCCTCGGTCGCGCGCTCCGGTCTCCCGGGCGGCATCATCGCTGGCTTCCGCGTGGTCTCCACGCGGGCCCTCGGCACCGTCGCCGACGACGCCGACCTCGGGGCGATCGTGAAGGAGCTGCGCGCGGTGGCGAGCTTCACCGGCGGCGACGTCCAGCGCGCCGAGCTCGTTCGGGCCAGCGCCGACGTCGAGGCGACGGCACCGGCCCTGGTCGCCGTTCGGGTGGAAACCCGACCCGGGCACCAGCAGTGCGCCTACTGCCGCCACTCGTTCCCGGCCCACGACACGCGCTGCCCCGGCTGCGGGGCGCGGGTGGGCCAGTGAGCGACGCACGGGCGCTCGCCACGAAGCTCAACCGGAACGTCCCCCGGAAGGCGCGGGTCCGGCTGGAGAGCGAGCGAGCGTTCGGCCGGGCGCTCGAGCTTCGCACCTGGCGGCTCGGCAACGGCCTCCGGATCCACGTGGTCCCCGACTCGAGCGCTCCGGTCGTGGCCTATCAGACCTGGTTCCGGGTCGGCTCGCGGCACGAGCGCTCGGGCAAGACCGGGCTGGCTCACTTCTTCGAGCACCTGATGTTCAAGGGCACCGCCGCCCATCCGCAGGGCCAGCTCGATCGCCTGCTCGAGGGCGTGGGCGCCGAGACGAACGCCGAGACCTGGACCGACTGGACCCGCTACTACGAGACGCTGCCCGCCGCGCAGCTGCCGCTGGCCATCACCCTCGAGTCGGACCGGATGCAGGGGCTCGTCCTCGACGACGACCAGCTCGAGTCGGAGCGTGAGGTGGTCATGAGCGAGCGCCGCGATCGGGTCGAGGACGACGTCGAGGGCAAGGCCTCCGAGGTGCTCTTCGAGCGGGCCTTCCAGACCCACGGCTACGGCTGGCCGACCATTGGCTGGATGCGCGACATCGAAGGCTACACCCTCGCCGACTGCCGCGAGTTCTATCGAACCTTCTACGCGCCCAACAACGCAACGCTGGTGGTCGTGGGCGACCTGGACGAGGAGACCCTGCTCGGGCTCGTTCAGGAGGGCTACGGCGCGATCCCCAGCTCCCGCGCCTCACGAGCTCCAGAGGCCGGCGCGGAGCGCGCGCAGGCCCGAGCGCGGCGCCGACAGGTGCGGCTGCCGACGGTGACCGAGAAGCTCTCGATCGGGCTACGCGCACCGCGGCTCGGCGACCCCCGCTGGGTCGCGCTCTCGGTGCTCAACGATCTCCTCTTCGGCGGTCGCAGCTCACGGCTGGTGAAGGAGCTGGTGCTCGACGAAGAGATCGCGACGACCTGCTGGGGCTTCGTCACGCCCTTCGCCGACCCCGGCCTCTACGAGGTCTGGGTGAGCCTGCGCGAAGGCCGAAGAGCCGAGGACGCAGAGAAGCGCGTGTGGGCCGCGTTCGAACGCATCCGGCGCGATGGCGTGCCGGAGGAGGAGCTCGCCAAGAGCCGCCACCAGCTCGAGCTCGGCATGATCAGCGCGATGGAGACCGCTGGCGGCAAGGCCGAGCAGATCGGCTTCGACGACACGGTGGTCGGCGACCCGGTCGCGAGCTTCACGCGGCTCGAGCGCTACCGCACGATCACCGAAGACGAGGTCCGCGCGGTGGCCGACGAGGTGCTGCAGAAGAAGCGGTCGACCACGGTGCTGGTGCGCCGCGGAGGCAAGCGCTGATGGAATCCTTCGAGCTGAGCTGCGGCTCGCGAGTCCTGATCGAGGAGGACCGCTCGCTGCCGATCGTCGACGTCGCCATCCTCTGGCGACTGGGTGCGATCGACGACCCGGAGGGCAGCGAGGGCCAGGCGCGAATGCTCGCCCGGCTGCTGCGCCGAGGAGAGAAGAAGGGGCAGCCGAGCATCGACGAGCGCGTGGCCCGCCTGGGCGGCCGGCTGGCGATCACCATCGGCCGCAACACGGTGCGGCTGCATGGAACCGTGCTGGCGCGGCACCTCGAGCCCTTCGTGTCGCTGTTGGGCGAGCTGCTCTGCACGCCGCGCTTTCGGGAGAAGGACCTGCGCCGCGAGAAGCGGCGGGTGCGCTCCGAGCTCGACTCGGTCCTCGACGACGACGCGAGCCTCGCGCATCGACAGCTTCGCCGGAGCGTCTTCGGGGACCACGTGGTCGCGACGCCGGTGGGCGGCACGCACGCCTCGGTCGGACGGATTCAGCGCGCCGCCATCGTGGAGATGCATCAGGAGGCGCTGACCGGTCGCCGGCTGCTCTTCGGCGCGGCGGGAGACGTCGACGGCGAGACCCTCGCGCCGCTGCTCGAGCGGGCGTTTGGTCAGCTCCGAAAGGGCCGCGCGAAGCGCCCCAAGATCGCCGCGCCGAAGATGGCAAAGGGCCGCCGCGTGGTCATCGTCGACAAGCCCGACCGGACCCAGACGCAGCTCGCGATGGGGACGCTGGGCGGCCGCGTGGGAGACCCCGATCTGGCGGCGCTGGTCGTGGGCGACACCGGCTTCGGCGGGCTCTTCACCGCCCGGCTGATGCAGGCGGTCCGCGAAGAGCGCGGCTGGAGCTACTCGGCCTACAGCCAGCTCGGCGCCGCAGTCCAGCGCGAGGCGTGGGCGATGTGGACGCACCCGTCGATCGCACAGCTCGGCGACTGCGCGCGGCTGCAGCTCGACCTGCTGGAGGAGTGGGTCAGCGGGGGGCTGAAGACCACGGAGATCCGGTTCGCCAAGCGGTACCTGATCGGCTCCCGCTGCCTCGACGAGGACACGGCCGCCCGGCGGCTCGAGCTCGCACTGGACGCGGTGAACCTGGGCTTCCCCATGGACCGGCCCGCGGGCTACACGCGGCGCATTCGGTCCGTGAAGCGGGACGACGCGAACGCCGCGGTCGCCAAGCGCATCGATCCCCGACGCTTGGCCATCGTCGCCGTCGGCGACGCCAAGACCCTCGCGCCGCTCCTCGAAGGGCTCCCGGGCGTGGTCGGCCTCGAGGTCGTGAAGCCGCGCGCGCTCCTGTAGCTGGGGGAGTTTGGCGGCGTCCGGGCGTAGACCGGAGCCATGGGACTCGACGCGTACCTCTACTACCAGTGCCCCTTTCGCCCGAATGGGGACATCGGTGGGATCCTCCAACTGCAGCAGTCCGCGCGGATGCTCGCCGTCATGAAGCAGCACGGGGTGCCCGAGATCACGATGAAGCGCATGGGCCCCCATGGCGTGCAGGAGGACAAGGTCACCCTGGCCCAGGCCGAGCAAGGGGCGGCGCGATGGGGCGAGCTCGCGGAGACGTGCACTCGATGTCCCGTCAGCGACATGCGCGGAACGCCGGGCTGCGCCGCACGGGTCGACTATCCGTTCGACGAGGTGGCGCTCGGGATCCTCGCCGACGCGCTCGCGCTGGTCGCCACCGATCCGGACTCGCCCGGCCTCCCCTTCCTCCGCTCGCTCCGCGCATCCGGGGCCGACGGCTACAGCATGGAGCGGGTGGTCTCCGGGCTACCGCAGGCGGTGGTCCAGCAGGGTCACCGACGGGTGTCGGTGGTCGTCGACGGGGAGCGGCTCGAGCTCTCGCCCTACATGGTCGCCGAGCACATGTGCTTCCGGTCGTTCCTGGACGCTGGCGAAGCGCTGGCGCTCCGGGGCTTCTACCGGCTCTTCTACTCTGCCGTCGGCGAGCGCATTCTCGCGCACCCGGCGGGCGAGGCCGCAGGGCAGAACGAGCTCTTCTCGTCGTCGAAGACGCTGGTCCAGCTGGCCCAGCTCGGCGACCTGGTGAAGCGAGCCGAGCAGCACGGGCTCGGCATCCTCATGGACGGCTGAGCTGGCTCAGGTGCCTTCGGGGATCTCGACCCAGCGAGTCTCGGTCGGCGAACCGAAGTTCGCGATGTGCGCTCGGCTGAGGCGAACCCGGATGTTCGGCCCATCCACGCAGGCGGGGGCCTCGTTGACGGTGTCCGGGCTGATGCCGCACGTCGTCATGTCCATCAGGGGCGCACAAGTCGGCGCGGTGGCCGGGTTGAAGATGTAGACCCAGCCCTGATCCACGCCGTCGTCGAACGCGAAGTTGTCGTTCCGGTCGGCGATGACCTCGATCTTGTAGCGGAAGCCGCTATCGAAGACGGCGGGGATGCGGATACCGGTCGGGGAGGACGCCGCCGCCTCGAGTCGGTAGAAGCCCACCGGCCGGACCTCTTCGGTCATGCCATCGACGGTCGGGAGGAACGTCCCGGTGACCCGCACCTCGACCGGCTCGGTACCGTCGAAGGGCTCGAGCGGACCGATGCGGTCGCCCATCGTCAGGTTCGGGCAGAAGTCGACGAAGACGTCGCTGCCACCGCCGATGGTGTTCGGCAGGTCGAAGAAGTCCACGTTGTGCGGGAAGGAGGGATCGCGACCGGGCTCGCACGGATCCTCCACCCGCCAGGTGTGATCGGAGGGCGGACTCGAATAGGCGCCGTCGGTGTCGAAGTCCGCGTAGAAATCGATGAAGGGGCGCGGCCGCGTCGGATCGGTGAGCGCCGGCACCGCGTCCGGCAGCTGCAGATCCAGGTTCGGGTTCTGCAGCGGATCGAAGATGGCCAGCGCGATCAGCCGCGGCCGCGAGTCGTCGATGGACTCGGGCGGATCCTGCACCAGTCGGACCTCGAAGGTCTGGCCCAGGTGCGGCGCGAAGGCGCGGACGTCGAGCTCGAGGTCGCAGCCTTCGTCCTCGACGAAGTCGTCGGTGGACGCGATCAGGAAGCAGCCCGAGCAGAGCGCGAGCGGCAGAGCAAAGGATAGGAGTCGTCGCATCAGAAGCTGGTCCTCAAGGTCCCCATACAGCCGGTGGCGCCGCACGTTAGGTCGGCGGTGGTCTCGGCTTCTGCCGGCTCGTCGTCGCTCGAGCCGCCCCTGCCGACGAAGAGCACGATCAGCCCGGCCACGATCGTCGCGCCACCGGTGAAGAAGAGGATGTCGGCCGCGAGCCGCGGCCGCTCGACGCTCTTGCGCTCGGCGGCGAGGTCGAAGCCGACGATGCAACGGCCGTCCGGGCAGTTGTCTTCGAGATCGGCGCGGGCGCTGCTGGCCAAGATGCCGGCGACCAGCCCGCCGACGGCGAGCGCGAGACCACCGCCTGCAACGGCCCAACCGATCGGGTTCAGGCCCTGTTCCGCCTCTTCGGCTCGGCGGCGCTGCTCTTGCTCGCGACGCCGCGCCTCCTCGGCCTGACGCTCGGCTTCGGCGCGCTCCTCGGCGAGACGCTCGCGCTCGGCCTGGCGCTCGGCCTCCGCGGCCTGCTCTTCGGCGAGGGTCACGCGCATCGCGGCCAGGCGCTGCTGGAGCTGCTCGACGTCCTGCGCGTCCTGGTCCCCCTCGAGGTAGAGCTCGAGCGTCCGCACCGCGTCCGCGAGCTGACCCGCGTCACGGAACGAGAGGTAGGCGTTGTAGAGAAGCGAGCGACGACCCGAGAGCCGGTAGGAGCTCTCGAACTCCTGCGCGGCTTCGAGGAAGCGGCCCTCCACGTAGAGCGCCTGCCCGACTCGAAAGCGCGAGCGCGCCTCCTCGTCGTCGAGGCCTTCGGTGCGCATCGCGGATGCGCCCTCTTCGCCTTCCTCTTCCGCTGCCTCGCCCTCGGTCTGAGCCAGCGCCGAGACCGGCCCGAGCGAGAGGGCCAGGGCAAAGATGAGTCCAAAGCTCCGTTGCATTCCGTGGCAAGCGTAGCGCGACTTGGGGCCGATCGTCGCGGAATCGACGAATCGGGCGGGCTCGGGTACGTAGCCACTCATGACGCGAACCCTGGGGCCAGCGCTCCTGACCGCCACCCTCGTTCTCGCCGTCTCCTCCTGCGGGGGGGAGGAAGAGCGCGTCGAAGACGTGGAGGTAGAGGTCGCCGACACCTCGGAGCCGGAACCGGACTCGGAGCCCACCGAGGAAGACGAGGCACCCGAAGAAGACGAAGCGCCCGCCGAGGCCGAGCCGATCGAGCTCCCCGAGGACGCGCTCGCCGAGCTGGCGGAGCTCGAGGAGACGCTCGGCGAGGCGCGCACCGCCGCCGAGACCTTCGAGACCGGCTCCACCATCTGCGAAGCCGCCCACGCCAGCCTCGCGGCGATGATGGCCGCGGTGGCCGAGCGCTACCCGGACCAGGTCGCCCAGGTGCCACCGAAGGGCGCGTTCGTTCAGGCCTGTGAGCGCCTGCCGGAGGAGGCGCAGGAGTGCCTGCTGCCGCGCCACGTACTCGCTCACCAGGAGGACTGCCGCGCGATCGCGGAGGGGCTCGACCCGGATCAGCGAAGCTACCTCGAGCAGGTCCTCGCGGGCGGCTGACGGTTAGGGGTAGTCGAGATCGAGCTGCATCCCGAGCCCCTGCATGCGGGCGGTGCGGCGGCGAAAGCGGCGCCTGCGTCGGGGCGGAGGCTCGCTGACTTCGACCTCGGGCGCCGCCTCGGAGACCTCGGGCGCAGGCTCGGCAGCGGTGGGCAAGGTCAGCGTGGGGAGCTCGACCACGGCCTCGGTGCGGAAGAGCGCGTCATAGCGCCAGAGCTCCTGGCCTTCGTAGAGCGCGCGGACGTGGTGCGTGTCGTCGCCGGGATCCACTTCGAGCACCTCGCCTTCGAGGACCTCGCCGTCGACCTCGATCGACACCCCATCGGGCACGTTGGTGAAGCGCACCTCGACGGGCTCGGGCGGCTCCGGTTCCGGTTCCGGCTCCACCGCCGGCGTCGACGGATCCCGTTGGGCGAGCGTCGGGGGCTGCGGCGGCGGATCGTCCTTTCGCAGCACGATGGCCGTCACGATGAAGGGGATGGCCACCAGCCCGACCGCGAGCGCGACCCAGCGCCACCAGGGCGGGAGCTTCGGTCGCTTCTGATGGACGGCCGCGCCTGCCGGGGAGACGACCTCGTCGGTCTGGCCGAGCGGGTCGGGCGAGGTGTCGATCCCGATCAGGCTCGACTCGCTCGAGAGCAGGTTCGGGTCCACCGGCCGATCGGGCGAGTAGAACTCCGCGTCCTCCGCTTCCGGGATCGTCTTCGAGAGCAGGCCCTGGACGAGCCGCTCTTCGGCGGGCGCGCCAACCGACGCCAGCCAGCGCCGGAGCGCGAGGGTGAGGCTCTCGCAGCTGTCGTAGCGATCGGTCGGATCGCGCTGGAGCGCCTTCATCACGATCGCCTCGAGCTCGTCGGGCACCGGGCGGACGCTCGACGGCGAAGGCACCTCGTCGTGGAACATCGCCGTCACGGTCTGGAAGGCGTCGTCGCGAGCGAAGAGGCGCTGGCCGGCGAGCATCTCCCAGAGCACCACGCCCAGCGCGAAGAGGTCGGCTCGGTGGTCGACGTCCTTTCCGCGCGCCTGCTCCGGCGCCATGTAGGCGAGCTTCCCCTTGATGACGCCGGACTCGGTGCGGTGCTGCTGGAAGGCGCTCTTGGCGATGCCGAAGTCGAGCACGCGCACCTGGCCGTCGCGGGTGAGGAAGAGGTTGTGAGGCGAGATGTCCCGGTGGACGAGGTCGAGCGGGCGCCCCTTGCGGTCTCGCTTCCGGTGCGCGTAATCGAGGGCCGCCGACGCCTGCGACACCACGGCCGCCGCCGCCTGCGGGCCAACGGCCGCGCCGTCCGCTCCGAGGCGCGAGAGCACCGTCCACAGGTCGCGCCCCTTCAGGAACTCCATGACGATGCACGGCCGGCCGTCGAGCACGGACACGTCGTGGATGTGCACGATGTTCGGGTGGTTGAGCATCGCCGCCACCCGGGCTTCGCGCAGGAAGTCCTCCACGAAGCGCTGGTCCTCGACCAGATGGGGCAGGATCGCCTTCACGACGACCGGCCGGATCACCCCGCCCTGCATCCGCTGAGCGGCCAGGAAGACCTCGGCCATCCCACCGGTCCCGAGCTTGCGCACGAGCCGGTAGCTACCGAGCGAGCCCTCACGGGCGCTGTAGTCGGGGGTGGCCAACCCGCGAAGGGTAGTCTGCTCGGGGCCTCGGCTCACGTTCCTCGCACCCCCACCTGGTCGATCGGGGGACGCGAAGGGCCCACTCACGGTGGTATCGTCGCGCCGATGGCTTCCTCCCACGCGCCAGCCATGCCCCGTGGCTGCCGGGTCGCGGGTCGCTCCGGCTGGCTCGGGGCGCTCGCGCTCGCGTTGGTGCTCGCGGGAGCCACCCAGACCGCCGCCCAGGACGACGAAGCCCGCGCGCGCCAGCTCTTCCTCGAGGGAGCCGAGCACTACTCGGCCGAGGACTACGCCGCGGCGGCGGAGTCCTTCGCCGCCTCGCATGCGATCCGACCGGTGCCGGTCGTCCTCTTCAACCTGGCCCAAGCGCTCCGCTTCGCCGGCCACCCCGGCGCGGCGCTTCGGGCCTTCGAAGCCTATCTGGTCGCCGAGGACGATCCGGGCGCCTCCCGGAGGCAGGCGGTCGAGTCCGCCATCGCCGAGCTCCAGGAGGAGGTCGGGAGCGTCCAGCTCGCGCTGACCCCGGACCAGCCCGTCGCGCTGGTGTTGGACGGCCTGGAGCTCGAGGACGTCGACGGGAGGCGACCCTTCGCGGTCGGCCCGGGGACCCACGAGCTGCGCATCCTCCCCGAGGGCCGTGACCCGATCGTTCGCTCGGTCGAGGTCATCTCCGGTCGCACGACCGTGGTCCGGCTGCGGCTGGGTGCGCCTCCGGCGACCCTCGCGCTCACCACCGCGGCCGAGGGTGCTCGGGTCACCCTCGACGGCGAGCCCCTCGGCGCGACGCCGATCGAGGAGCGCATCGAATCCGGCGAGCACACGTTGGTGGTCTCCGCCCCCGGCCACGAGCCGCTCGAGCGCGTGATCACCCTCGACGCCGGGGAGACCCTCCGCCTCGACCTCGATCTCGAGCCGCGCCACCGGCTCCGCGACCGGTGGTGGGTGTGGGCCATCGTCGGCGGTGGCGCCGCGCTGGCTCTCGGGCTCGCGCTGGCGATCGGGCTACCGCAGCGGGACCCGGACCCGCTCGAGGGCACGTTGCCGACGATTCAAGCGATCACCTGGAGTGGCCCATGAAGCGCGTCGCGTGCGGCGCGCTCCTCTTGCTGCTCTCGTGCGGCGATCCGGAGCTGACCCAGCTCTTCGTCTGCTACGAGATCGACCCGGAGCTGGTCAGCGCGGGCACGACGACGCGCGTCTGCGCGTTCGACGACAGCGGTGCGATCCTCACCGGCTGCGATGACGGCACCCGCATCCAGCTCGGCTCCGACGGCGAGCGACGGAGCCAAGCGTTCGTCCAGGCCGACGCGGAGCGCGTCGAGATCACCCTCGAGGGCGTGGTGAACCGACCGGGCGTGGGCGAGGTGGAGCTGACCCAGTCGATCGACATGCCGTTCTCGCCGGGCCGGATCATCGACGTGAGCCTACGGCTCGAGAACGCCTGCCTGGACCGGATCTGCCCGGACGACGAGACCTGCGTCGGCGGGCGATGCGTGCCGATCGCCATCACCAACGAGCGCTGTTTCACCGAGCACGGCGACGAGCCCGATCCGCTCTGCGCCGACATGGACGAGCGGCTGACGCGGGGCTGCCCGGCCCCCGAGCCCGAAGCCGAGTGAGCTCGCTGGCCCTCGACGAAGGGCCGGACCGATGCCATGACCGGAGGGTGGCCGACGACTCCGACAAGCACGAGGGCCCGGCGCATGCGTCGCCGTATGGGCTGAGCCGCCTCGCTCCCGCGATCCGCCTGGTCGACGTGGCCAAGGAGATCGCGGCCGCCGACGAGATGATCGGCACGGTCGCGAGCTCGAAGCTCGAGACGATCGCCAAGCAGATCCGCGTGCTCCAGGAAGAGGCGAAGCGCGTGCTCGAGCAGACCAAGCGCGACCTGGACCTGCACCGGGCCGAGTGCCGGTTCACGCGCCGGCCGGGGCACGTCTACCACCTCTACCGCAAGGGCACCGGGCTCAGCTGGTCGATGATCGCGCCGCACGAATGGCGGGGGGACCCGCCCCACGAGTTCCTCGGCTCCTACCGCCTCGAGGCGGACCGCTCGTGGACCCCGCTCGAGCAGCTCGAGGAGCGCGACGAGGTCATCAGCGCCGAGGCGATCCTCGGACACCTGCTCCCTGAGGGGTAGACCGCATCTGCCCACAGCTGGCATGGTCGCCGCCGTGAGCGTCGACCAGTTCTTCGTGGGCCGTGCCAACGCGGCGACCGTCACCATCCACGTGCTCGAAGCGAAGGAGGCCGCCGCCTTCCTCGAGTCCCGCAAGACCTACGCTCGCTGGGCGAAGGTCCAGGGCTTCAAGCCCCGGCCGGGGCGCACGATCGAGCTGCCCGCCCGGGACGGCGGGCTCGGCGCCGTGCTGCACGTCCGAGGCAGCGACGCGGACCCCTTCACCTACGCGCGGCTGCCCAACAGCTTGTCGAAGGGCCGTTTCCAGATCGAGGGCTGCTCGGACCCGTCCCACCTCGAAGCGCTCGCGCTCGGGTGGTGCTTCGCCCAGTACCAGCTGACCAAGTACCGCTCGCGGCGACGCACGGCGCGGAAGCTCGTGTGGCCGGAGGGGCTCGACAAGACCCGAGTGCGCCAGCTCGGTGAGGCGACCTTCCTCGTCCGCGATCTCGTGAACATCCCCGCCGAGGACATGGGCCCGGACGGGCTCGAGGCCACCGCACGCGAGCTGGCCGGCAAGCACGACGCGAGCATCGAGGTCATCACCGGCGACGCGCTGCTCGAAGCGGGCTACCCGGCAGTCCACGCGGTGGGCCGCGCCGCGGCCGTCGAGCCGCGCCTCATCGATCTACGCTGGGGTCCGGCCGACGCGCCAAAGGTCACGCTGGTCGGAAAGGGCGTCTGCTTCGACACCGGTGGGCTCGATCTGAAGAACGCCGACGGGATGCTCTTGATGAAGAAGGACATGGGCGGCGCCGCTCACGTCCTGGCGCTCGGCGACCTGGTGATGGGCCGGAAGCTCCCCGTCCGACTCCGCGTGCTGGTGCCGGCCGTGGAGAACGCGATCGGACCGAACGCGATGCGACCGAGCGACGTCCTGCAGACCCGGAAGGGGCTCACGGTCGAGGTCGGCAACACGGACGCGGAAGGCCGACTGATCCTGGCGGACGCGCTCGCCGAAGCGGTGAGCGAGAAGCCCGCCGTGCTCATCGACTACGCGACGCTCACCGGCGCGGCGCGGGTCGCCCTGGGGTCGGACGTGCCCGCCGTGTTCTCCACCGACGACGAGCTCGCCGCCGAGCTCCTGAAGGGCTCGGCCGACGTCTTCGACCCCATCTGGCGGATGCCGCTGGTGGACGACTACGACCGCTATCTCGACGGGTCGATCTCCGACATCAAGAACGTGGGCGGCGGCCGCTACGGTGGGGCGATCACCGCGGCGCTCTTCCTCCGCCGCTTCGTCGGCAAGCGACAGCCGTGGGCACACTTCGACCTGATGGCCTACAACCGCGAGAACCGACCCGGCCACCCGAAGGGCGGCGAGGCGATGGGCCTGCGCGCCGCGCTCGCGATGCTCGAGGCTCGCTTCGGCGGGGAGCCCTCGCCGGTCGAGAGCCCGCCCGAGCCCGAGCCGTCCGCGCCGACGAAGGCGGCCGCCAAGAAGACCAAGAAGGCTCCCGCCAAGAAGGCCAAGAAGGCTCCCGCCAAGAAGGCCAAGAAGGCTCCCGCCAAGAAGGCGCCGGCCCCCGCGTCGAAGAAGAAGAAGAAGAAGAAGAAGCGCAAGAAGGGCTGAGCACGCGCCTTGCAATGTGAGGCGATGTGCGTGTCACATCGTGCCGACTCCTTCTGCTTCCTCTCCTCTCGCTCCTCGGCGGTTGCTTCCTGCTCCACGATTCGGACGACGAGCCCACGGACGACCCGGTCACCGCTGACGGAGGCCCGAGCATCATCGACGCCGACCTGGTGATCGACGCTGGGCCTCCACCTGCCGTGGACGGAGGACCCACCGGCTGCCGCCCCGTGGAAGCGATCGTACAAGCCTGCGTCGAAGGCGATCCGGCCGCCGACTTCGCGCCCGGCTTCCTGGTCCAGTTCCCCGACTGTCACTGCAACGGAACCCCACGCTGCGAGGTCGACACGAGCACCGGGGTCGCCCAGGTCGAGGTCTCGATCTGCGACGAGGGCCTCTGTCGCGCGTGCACGGGGCCGAACGAGGTCTGGTGCTCCTTGCCGGACTTCGAGACACGGACGGTCGTCGACGACGGCGTCCCCCTCTTCGAGCTCGGCCTACCACCGGGCGATGGGCAGCTCTGTCAGTCCGTGGGCTCCCGCGGCGGTGGGCTCTGCGAGTTTCCCGGCCGACCGTGGGCCGACGCCGAGCACGTTTGCGTTCCGGACCTACACCTCGAGAGCGGGATGCGCGTGCCGTTGAGCATCGTGGGCGAGGTCAGCTGCGTCTTCGAGCCGGGTCCCTGCGAAGCCGAGCTCGACGACGTCACCCGTACCATCGATCTGCGGCCGAACCTGCGGAGCTGTGACGAGGGCACGCCGACCTGGGGCTGCAGCGGCAGCTCCGGCCGGCTCGAGCAGACCTGTTGGACCCCCGAGCTCCGCGACGGGACCTACACCCTCCAAATGGACGGGCGTGTCCTCGGTGAGCTCGCGGTCGGCGCCGAAACCCCCGCGGGTTGCATCGATCTCTGAAGGGACGGAGTGAGTTGGATCACTTCTTGCCCCCTGAGGGCTCATGACTCGATTCCGCCTCTCGAGCCCCCTCCTCCTCGCCCTGGGCTGCCTGCCCGCTTGCTACTGTTCTCACCAAGTGATCGGCGACGAAGCCCCAGATCTGGGGACTGTTATCGAACTATCGGATGCGGGCCCCGACCTGGCGGATTCGGCACGACCCGATGATGCGACCGTCCCGACCGACTCGAGCGTCGATGCGACGGTCGAAAGCGACGCGTCGATCGACGTCGACGGCGGTCCGGTGACCGACATGGGGGTCCCGGGGGAGTGCAACCCGGAAGCCACGGACCCCGACCGCATCTGCGTGCCTGCCGCTCAAGGCGGGGTGCTCGCCGTCGAACGGTCGAGCATGCTCGGTGTGGAGCTGCCGAACCCCGGGCCTCTCTGTGCCACGGTCGGCTCGGCCAAGTGCGAGGTCAGGATCGACTGGGACTCGGGCGTCCTCGATTTGTGCGTGTTCCGCGTGCTCACGCCCAGTCCGCCCGAATGCCCGCTCAAGCTCGAGGCCCAGTGCCACTTCCCGCGCATGGAGCTGGAACGAACATGGCGCGTGCGGATCAACGGCGAGGAGTCGTTCCGGATCGACAGCAGAGAAGGCGCCGTCCCGGAGACGATGGATCGCTGCACCGAGCTCGGACCGGAGGAAGACCTTCGCGTGCAGGCGCAGTGACCGTCAGAGCTGCCAGCTGAGGTTCAGTCGGGCACGCTGCGGGCCGGCGGGTTCGGTGGTCGCCTCTCCGACGCTCACGATGTCGGAGATCAGCGCCGCGATCCCGCCGAGCACCACCAGTCGATACACGCGGTCCTCGGCGAAAGGATGGTCGCGCAGGATCGCGCGCACGCCGGTCGGCGAACGTTGACCCACCGAGAGGTGGCCGGTGTCGTGACCGCGTCGCCAACGCACGGGCGTCTGCGCGAGCACCGCCGACAACGTGTGGAAGCTGGTGCGCTTCGAGCTCATGAGCGCGTCCCGTTGAGCGTCGAAGAAGAAGCGGAAGCACTTCTCGTCGGTGTCGAGGCCGAGGGTCGCGACCACCGCGTTGTACGCGGAGAGGTGATGGTGCTCGGCGTACCAGCGCTCGGGAGAAATGCCTTTCTCGACGAGCGCACGAGTCTTGGAGTCCAAGTGGCTGAGGAACTCCCCCCGACGTTCTCCCCCACCCAACGCGGGGTGAGCGGAGAGGTGGGCCAGGGCCATACCGCGGGCGCGAACCACGGGGTGACCCTACCACACCTTTTGGGGACAGTTCTTTCGCCTTTGCTCCCTCGGGCAGGCCAACGGATCGCCGCAGCCCAGCTGAGGCGAAGTGCCCCACACTCGGAGGGTGCTCAGCGGGCTCGGATGCCGTCCAGGACCATCCCGACGACGATGCGCGCGATCTCGTCCGGGCGGGCGTCGAGCCCGCCCCGGAGGACGGCGAGCGCGAGCTGCTCGACGGCACCGACGACGGCGAGCGCGCTGACGCGCGGGTCCGAGACGCGAAGCAGATCGTGCGACACGGCGGTGTCGGTCAGGTGGATCGCGCCCTGCTCCATCTCTTCGGAGAGCGCCTTGATGCCGGCGGTGGCCGCGGTCGGTGGCGAGCGGTTCTCCTGCAGGTAGAGCTGCACCACACGCATGTGGGGGACCGCGATCGCCGCCAGCTCGAGCGCCAGGGCGGCGTAGGTCCCGTTCAGATCGGCCCGCGAATCGGCCCGCGCCAGCGTCACGGCGCATCGGCGCATCGCCGTGCGGACCTTCCCGGCGACCGGCGCGAGGATCCCGTCGACCAGGGCGCCCTTGTCGTCGAAGTACCGGTAGAAGTTGCCCTTCGCCATCCCGGCCGCCTTGGCCAGCTCGTCGATGGTCACCGGCTCGACCCCACGCTCGAGGAAGAGATCCAGCCCGGCGGCGAGCAGCGCCTCCGTCCGCTCGCGGCGGTTCTTGGCGCGCTTACCCTCGGGTTTGGATCGCTCGGACGCAGAGCCCACGAGCGGAGAGTAACCGAATGCGCCTCACCGCGGCGTGGAGATCCGGCGGAGACGCAAGGCGCTCGCGCCGCCATCCACTTGCTCGGAGTGAGTCCGAGCGCCTTCACCCGAAAACACGCGCTGACGCGCGTCTCGCCCGACGAGCACTTCCGGAAGCGCTCGTTTGGGCTAGTGTCGCCTCATGTCGGCTCTCCTGGGCATCCCCCTGGCCACCCTCACCGCGCCGGGAACCATCGAGCTCTCGCTCCTCACCGCCGCGTCGCTCCTGCCCCGGCGCGCACCGGAAGGGACGCCGCGCCCATGCCGCCGCATCGCGGTGGTCGTGCCGGCGCACGACGAGCGCGAGGGCATCGCGCGTTGCGTGAAGAGTCTGCTCGCGTGCGACCCGGCGGGCTGCGAGGTCGAGATCGTCGTAGTCGCCGACAACTGCACCGACGATACCGCCGACGTCGCCCGGAAGGCCGGCGCACGAGTCCTCGAACGCGTGAATCCGGACCTGCGCGGCAAGGGCTACGCGCTCGAGTTCGCCTTTGACTCGCTCATGGCGGAGCACGCCGACCTCGACGGGCTGATCGTCGTCGACGCCGACACCGACGTGGAGCCGACCTTCCTCGCCGCCTTCGCCCGCCGCTTCTCGGATGGCGCCGACGCGCTCCAGTGCCGCTACCTGGTCCGCGACCCCGGCGACTCCCAGCGCAAGCGGTTGATGAACGTGGCCTTCATGGCCTTCAACGTCGTCCGCCCGCGCGGTCGCGATCGGCTCGGGCTCAGCTGCGGGATCCTCGGCAACGGCTTCGGCCTCAGCCGTCGCTGCCTCGAGGCCGTCCCTTACGCCGCGCGCTCGGTCGTCGAAGACCTCGAGCACCACCTCGACCTGGTCCGCGCCGGCTATCGCGTGGAATTCGTCGACGAGACCTGCGTCCGCGGCGACATGCCCGACGCCGGCAAGGGCGTCGAGACCCAGCGCGCGCGGTGGGAGGGCGGCCGCATGCGCATGATGCGCGAGAAGGCGCCCGGCCTGATCGCCGAGATCGCCAAGGGGCGGCTCGCGCTCACCGAGCCGCTTCTCGAGCTCATGCTCCTCCCGCTCGCGACCCATGTCGGCCTGCTCGGCGTGACCCTCGCCGTGCCGTTCCCGCCGACCCAGATCGCCGCCGCCCTCGGCCTCGGCGCCGTCGGCGCCCACGTGCTCGCCGCCCTCAAGGTCGGCGGCGCCGACCGCGAAGACCTCAAGGCCCTCGCCGGCGCCCCGCTCTACATCGCCTGGAAGGCGAAGCTGCTCCCGAAGATCCTTGGCGCCGCCAAGGAAGAGCAGGAGTGGGTGCGGACCGAGCGGGCCTGAGCAGGCGAGATCCGCCGTCTCGAGCGCGTCACGCGGCCCGAACCTAGCAACCGGCAAACTGCACGGCGGCTCAGGGCGTCCGCATCTCGCGCCACTTCTTCTGCTGACGCTTCTCTTCTGCAGCGTGCCGAGAGGCAAAGGCCATCCCGGTGAGGACGAGGGCCGCGCCGACGGCGGCCATCTGGACCATCGTCGGGCGATCCTGGAAGAGCGTCTCGCCGCCGAGCACCACGGTGAAGACGAGCGCAGCGATGGTGTGGATCACGCTGCTTCGAGGCGAGCCCATGGTCGCGCGCCAGGCGGTGACCAAGCCGACCAACCCGAGGATCGCGAAGAGTCCTCCGAGCAAGACCAGCGAGACGAGCTCGCCGGTGCGGGGCTGTGAGTGGGAGTAGAGGAACTCTGCTTGGGCGAGCAGGATCCAGGAGACGAGCAGCCCATAGAGCCACACGATGGTTCCCAATATCGCGCTTCCGTAGAGTGCCCCCATGCACCGGACCTAGCATCACCCGCACCGAGCCCCAAGGTCGACAGGAGGGGCCCATCGTACGACCGCTTCACGATCGAGCTGCGGTACTGCGAGTCTGGCGGTGGCTCGGCTGCTCCGATCGTTCGTGGACACCCACGATCCCCATGCCTGGATCCAGGCCGAGTTCCTAGCTCGTTGCCTAGAGCCGGTAGCCGATGCCCAGGGCCAGCCGCATCCACATGTGGCGGCCGAAGCGGTTCTCGGGCGCGCCGGCGTAGCCGACCAGCGCTTCGGCGAAGAAGACGGTCTGGCGGTTGAAGTTCGCTTCGATGCCGATGAGCGGCGCGCCGCCGCCGACCGCGGCGCCACCGGCACCGTTGACGCTGGTCCAGGCGAAGAGACCGGTCGCGCCGACCGTGAAGGTGGCGCTGCTGAGGTGGAAGCCGACGCGCATGCCGGCCTCGAGGCCGAGGGCGTAGCCGAAGTCGTCGGCGAAGGTGCCCTCCTCGCCGAAGATCGCACCCTCGCCGAGCAACACGAAGGGGCGGGCGGCGATCGCGATGTCGATGTCGTCCTCGCCGTAGACGTGCAGGCGCATCGGGA
>CAYXAP010000034.1:4701-83994 GCA_964462035.1 uncultured Sandaracinus sp. | reverse complement strand
GGCCGATCGGCGGTGATGGCGGGACGATCGGGGCGGGGTCGACAGAAGTCGGGTGGAGCAAACTCGATCGTCATCGTCGCTGCCGTGGGGCCGCGCTCGTCGCATCATGGGGTCGGTCGCAAGCCCGGCGCGACTTCGGCGCTCGCGGCGGTGATGGCTCGGCCGACGGCGCCGGCGAACTGCTGGCGAAGACGAGTGACATTGCTGTCGAATCGGTCGCCCCGAGCGGACTCGACGCTGGTGGCGCGCACCGCGTTCCGGCAGAGCACGTGCTCGCCGCCCAGATCGACGATCCACACCTCGCCGACCATCTCCCCGGGACGAAAGGTGCCGGTCCGATCGGTGGCGCCCGAATCGGTCACGGTCGGCTCCACGAAGCGTTCGACGACGACGAGCTCGGCATGCCCGAGCGGGCGCAGCGCCTCGTCCAACGCCTGTCGCGTTGGTGGGGTTCCCTGACGCAGGAACTCGGTCGCAGCCAAGGCCTCGAAGCCATTCATCGCGAGGATCATGTCGTGCGGGACCGGCGGCGCCGATGCGCTTCCAGGTCGTTCGTGGTTGGTGGCGATCCACTGGGCCATCTGCCGGCTCACTCGAAGGACGCGCCCTCCCACCGCCGCGCCCTCCGCGCATGGCTCCCCCACGGGCGGGGCTCCTTCGGCGCTGAGCGACGAGAGTAGGGCGGCGATGTGGAAGAACGCCTCGCGCCTGCGTTCCGCGGGTGAGACCCGAGGGTTCGAGTCTCGCTCGTAGTGCTCCGGGAAGTTCATCTCGCCGGTGCCGCCGAGGCACTCCGGTACGACCGAGTATTTGCGGTCCTCGATTCGTCGACCGTCCGGGAGCTCCAGCGTGAGCAGGCCGTAGGTGAGCTCACCTTCGGGTAGCGGCTCGCAGCTCGACGCGAAGGTCACCGGGATCCGAAACCCCAGCCCCTCGTCACGTACCTGGTCGAAGTGTGACGCGGCGATCGGGAACTGCATCGTGCAGCGGCGGTGGTCGTCGTCCGGATTCCCTCGGTAGACGGTGTAGTGCAGGGTGCCGCTCGCGACATCGCGGATGTGGTCGTCTGCGTCGAGCACCTGGCCGACGATGTCGCCCCGACCCCCGGGCGACTCCTCGATGTCGATCATCCGCACCCGCGCCGGCTCCCCGGGCTCGTCTTCGCAGCCGCCGGCGAGCGCGAGCGCCAGAGCGAGAAGGGCGCCCCAGCCGCGCCGCCCAGGACGCTCGCTCGGCGGCGCGAGCTCCGCTCGCTCTCCTGCCGTGAGCCTCGGGGCGTCGCGGGAAGGATGGTGCTGGCTCGGACCGATCATCCGACGGATAGGGTACCCCTCTTCACGGTGGTTGCGGAGCGTCACCAGCAGACCACCGCTCAGCGGCCCGTCTCGATCGTGTCGCGGTCACGGCGATCGTGGTGGTCACGCGACCCGGCGCGAAGCGGCGTAGTGGCGCTCGCCCCCTAGAACGCAGCGGGCTTCTCGGGCACGACGGTCGGCCGCACGATCACGGCGAGCACGAGGAGCGCCCCGAGAGCCGGGACGAGGATCCCCGGATGGGCCCATGGGGCCTCGAGCCACTGGATGTCGTCGGGTCCGGTCCCGATGGGAACCATCGGACGCATCACGATCAGCTTCGCCGCGAGGCTGATCGCGCCGAGCCCGCCGAGCACCCGCGAGAGCCGGGGGTTGTGGGAGCGCCGGAACCCGAACGCGATCGCCAGTGTCCCTCCGACCGCCAGACCCACCGCCAACGGATACCGGGGCTCCGGCACGAAGTGTGTTCCCCAATAGAGCACGTGGCCCATGAGCGCCGCGGGGATGCCGATCGTTCCGAGCAGTGCCCACCAGCCGCGCGCGCCATCGCGGCGAATGCGCTCGCGGAGGAGCAGGCCAACGGCGAACACCAAGAGCACCCCCACCCCGATACTGACGGGACCCGCGACCTTCGGATCGCGGCGGAAGAAGCGCAGGGCCAGGGCCAGGATGATCAGTGCAAAGGCCCCCACGAGCCTCGCGACCCTTTCCCAGCGCCTTTCGCTCCGTGGCTCCGCCATGTGCCCAGCGTGAACCGAGCCCCCAGCCGCGCCACGCATCGTTTCGGACGGAGCTAGGTGCGCAATCCACCGCGGCGAATGGCCGTGAGCTCCCGGACCTGTCGGTGCTCGAAGACAGCGGCGACTGACGGCGGGTCGTCCTTCGGGACCCAGCCACCGCCCCGCGCGCGGAACTCCGGCTGCGGCGCCGGTCGGGGGAAGGTTCCTGGGTGGCTTCCGTATCGGGACGCATGCAGACGAAGATCCGCGGAGTCCTGAAGACGCGCTCGGCCGCCAGCGCCGAAGAGGCCCTGGCGGCCTTCGATGGCGAAGCCTACCCCGAGTTCTTCACGGCCGACATCTGGGAGCAGGCCGGCAAGTTCCTCCTCTGCGATGCGGAGTTCGAGCTAGCGGCGGACTGCGACCCGCTGCACGCCCTTCGCGCGATCGTGGCCCTGTCTGCGGACGGGGTGGTCGAATGCCAGCTCGCCGACGATCCCGTTCAGCGTCTCCATCGCAGCAAGAAGACGAAGGCCGTGGTCGGAACCTCCATCCCGCCAGCCGAGTTCGGTGCAGCGATCGACGATGTCCTCGAGGACTGGAAGCAGCCCGTGGAGAAGGCGCGCGCGGTGGCTGCGAAGAAGGCCGCAAAGGCGGCCAAGAAGGCGAAGGCCGGCTCCAAGCTGGTCGATCTCGGCGGTGCCGCCCGTTCGATCATCGCTCGCTCCGACGGGACCTTTGCGGCGGCCGTCGCGGGTGAGGTCGTCGTCTTCGACACCGATGGGAACATCGGCTCCCGGCACCCGTTCCGAGGGCCGGACGAGGACACCTACGCCTTTCGCGCGGCCGGCTTGACCGAGCTGCTGGACGGGCGGATCGCGGTCGTCGGGAGCTACTCGAAGGAGGTGAGGGTGCTCGACCTCACGAGCGACACGAAGATCGTGGTGGGATTCGCGAGCGAGGCCCACGTCGATGACGTGCTGCCCGTGCCCGGCGGTTTCGTGCGCGTGGCCACACCGCTCTCAGCGTGGCTCGGGGGCGAGGTGGTCCAGCTGGACACGGCCGGCGTCGACGCGGACTTCCCGTCGGGAGCCGTGCGCTGGAAGGACCGCTTCGTGATCTCTTGCGACAAGAACCTCGTCTACGATGCGGACGGGAAGCTCCTCTTTCAGACCCAGGGAGGGAGGGCCACCGTGGTCGGTGACCGGCTCTACACGAGCTGGGAGAGCCGCTTCGGCAGGACGGAGCTCGATGGCACGTTCAGCGAATCGAGCATCCCCTGCAACTCGTTCCTGCTCCCCCTCGGCGAGGACATCTTCTGCGCGTCGGGCTCGGCGCAGCGCTTCGATCGCGCGGAAGAGAAGGTGTGGTCCGCTCCGAGAATCTATGATCGAGCGAACTCTGGCCCTCCCATCGCCCTGACCGATTCGATCGTGGTCATGACGCCGTCGACGTATCCACCGTCGGCGCGCCTGCTCGTCGTCGACGCCGAGAAGGGAGAGCCCATGGGAGAGATCTCCGGCAAGGGTGAGCTCGAGTCCACCCTTCGCGTCGACGAAGACACCGTCGTCGGTCTGGCCCACGGAGCCCAACGCAAGAAGCTCCACGTCTTCCGCGACCTCCGCAGCAAGCCCCGCTACGAAGGGCTGGGTGGACACGAGAAGCCCATCTCGGGCGTCGCCGTCCTGGGCAAGGTGGTCGCCACCTGGTCCGAGGACGGAACCACGCGCCTGTTCGACCTCGGGTAGCCAGTCGGGCGCCTACGCGAGTCGGCTGACCGAGCGACGCAGCGTTTCGGGCGGAGCTAGGTGCGCAATCCACTGCGGCGAATGGCCGTGTGGAGGGCGCGGTCGCTCCGGTACCCCAGGGCCCGGGCGATCTCTGCGATGGAGCGGTCGGTCGAACGCATCAGGGTGTCGGCGCTGATGAGTCTCAAGAAATGCAGGGAACGTCGCAGGCTCTGGGGCAACAAGGTCGGGTGGCTGCGGAAGATGCGGCGGAGGTGGCGGGCGCTGAGGCCCGTGTGCCGCTCGAGGTCGATCGCCTGCGGGCTCTCGTGGAGCTGGGTGAACATGGCGTTGAGCCCCGATTGCACCCGATGGACCTCCCGCGGAATCGGCGCCTCGGGCAGGCTGAGCGAGACGCCGGCTTCGCTCGCGAGTCGGAGGGCGGCGGTCGCGACACGATCCGCGCTCTGAGCGCTGGCACCTTGGATCGCATCGGCGACCTGGGCCCAACGATCCATCGCCACGGCGCTGAGCCGTTCCCCGCCGGCGAAGACCGGTCCATCCTCCCACATCAGGGTCACGAAGCGCTGACGCTTCCCGGTCCACCGCTCGCGCCACCGGTGGCGCCGCTCGACGACCATCGCCCCCGGGCCCGCGCGCTGGTCATCGGACTCGTAGGTGCCCTCGAGGACCACCGTCAGCGTCCGGCCCTTCAGATCGACGGCGCCCATCGCCTCGTCGAGGCGGCTCGTGTCCGTGACGCAGCCCGCGCAGTCCACCACCTGCACTTCGAGCCCAGGGGCGCGCAGCGCGCGAGAGCTCCGATAGACGTTGGGGCTCAGCGCGACGCGTCGGTCGATGATCGATACGGTCGGCATCCCAACAGGATACGTGAGGAAGCCGTGGATCTGCCCTACGACCCGCACGCACGGGTCCGCCGGCTCGAATCGGACCCCGAGACTGCGCTTTTGTGATCGGGGCCGGGGGCGTAGGATGCCCGCCGATGGCTCATCTCGAGCGCGCCGCGCTCCACCAGACCCGCTTCCGCACCCCGGGCGTCGCACCCGACGCGCGCGGGGTGGTGCTCGGCCAGAAGGGCCTCGTGCTCTTCCCGTCGATCGACCGGCTGGTCGCCTTCCTCCGCGCCTACGGCGACGAGGGCTCGCTCGACGAGCTGCTGCCCACGCTGGTGCTCCGGCGGCTGGAGACCCCGCTGCGGACCCGCGAGATCATGCTCACCGTCCATGCGGAGTCGAGCTACCGGATGGACCGGGTGGCTGGCGTCGCGAAGCTGGCGGGCGGGCTGGTCTTCACCGGCACCTCCCGCCACTTCGTGAAGTACCGCGATTCCGGTTCACCGCTCGGCTACGACGTGGTCGAGCTCCTCGACGAGCCGGCGGACCTCGTCCTCTACGACGACGCGTTCCGGCAGTCCTATCGCTTCGACCGGGACCTCGCGTTCCGCGACCTGGTGTTCAAGCTCCAGCCCTATCGGGTGCCCGCGACCCGGGGCGAGCCGCTCCCCGCCCGGCTCTGGGCCACCGCCGAGGTCGGCGTGGGCGGGGCGATGCTCTCCTACCTCTTCCGCTGGCAGGTCGCCGCCCAGGCCGCGCTCGCGGAATGGCCGCCGGCGAGCGCCTTCGAGGACCGGCCGAAGCGGCTCTACCTCTTCGACGTCTCGGAGACCCCGGAGCGGGTCACCCGCCTCTTCGCCAGCCTCCCCGGCGTGCACGTCTACGAGCCCCTCGGTCGATCGTTCGGCGTGGAGCTCGGCTATCGACACCCGATCGCGCTCGAGAGCTGCTCGAGCCTCTTCAACGACGAGGCGCTCCACTTCTTCCGCGGCGACGGCGAGGTGCTGATCGTCGATCCGCTGCCGCCCTTCGCGCCCGTGCGCTCGCTGGTGCGCACCGGCGTGGATCTCGAGGGCTCGGCGTCGGTCGCCGAGGGCGGCGGGATGGAGACGAGCCTCGACCTCTCCCTTCCGCTGCGCCTGGCGCCCTCGACGGAGCCCTGGCGGGCCGTGACCGCGACGGTGGTGCCCTTCGCGAACCGCGAATGGCTGGCGCGCATGCTCTATGCGCTCCCGCCGAACACGCTGGCGGCGCTGAAGATCGCGGTCGGTGAGGACCGCTTCTACCTCCTCGACCCGAGCGGCATCGAAGGCGTGCCCCTCGGCACCTTCCACTCCGAAGTCGCGCCCCGGATCTACGTGCCCTCGGGGCTCGCGTTGGTGCCAGCGGTGTCACCGGCCGTGCTGCAGGATCTCGTCCGCGACCGCGGCGATGGCTACGTCTTCTTCGACCCCGAGGTGGACGCTCCGCGCGTGATCCCCGCCGGTGCCTTCGGTCCGGTCTCCCGCCGCGTGCTCCGCGACGTCGCCGCCGTCCCGCTGATCGCGGATCCGCTCGAAGACACCGAGAAGCCGCTCCCGCTGCTCCAGTACGAGGCGCCGCGCCGCTTTCCGCTCTGGGGTGTGCCGCTCAAGGATGCGTCCAGCGCCGACGTGCCGGCGCTGCCGTCGGGTGAGGACGAGGATTGAGCGAGCAGGAGAAAGTCCACGAGCTCTACCAGGAGCTGGTCACCCACTTCCTGGATCCGCTGCTCAACGGTGGCGTCGCCCAGTGCACCCGCGCGTTGCCACCGGCGGCGCTCGACCACTTCGCGCTCGCCCGTCCGGTCGAGACCACGGTCGAGGGGTCGATCCTCGAAGCGCTCGCGAAGCTCTCGAGCGAGCTCGCACCCGTCGAGCTGGTGGAGCTCGCCGACCGCGGTCTGATGGCGACGCTGATGGCCGTCCACGACCTCTTCTGGCTCACCGATCCGGAGCTCGACCGTGCCTTCGCGCGCGGCTCCCGGGCGCCCGTCCGGGAATGGGTCTTCGAGCTGATCCAGGCGATTCCGATGCCGCGGACACGCTCGGAGGCGCTCGGCCGCCACGTGGTCCTCGACCGCGCCCTCGGTCTCGAGCGCGAGGACACGGTGGTGAAGAACTGGGCGTATACCTACCGATTCTACGGCCGGCCGCCCCCTGCGAACGTCGTGGCGCTCCCGAAGCTCCGCTTCGTTCGGCAGGACAAGACCCAGCGCGGCATGCTCGAGCTCGCGATCGAGGGCACGCCCGAGCTCGACCTGGAGACCCCGCTCCATGCGCTGGTGGCGCGATCGCCGATCACCCAGATCCTGCGCCACGACCTCTCGCCCGAGCTCCGCTTCGGCCAGGCCTCGCTCGCCGTGCTGAGTGACGACGTGCTCCGCTCCGGCATCGTCCAGGAGCTCGTGAAGCGAGGCACCGGCCAGGTGGCCCAACCCTTCGGCCACGCGCTGCGGGTGCTCTCGGCGGAGGACCCGTCACCGCAGCACCTCTTCGTGGCGCTGGCGCTCATCGCCGAGATGCAGATCCTCGAGGTCTT
Source organism: uncultured Sandaracinus sp. (assembly GCA_964462035.1). Taxonomy (GTDB): domain Bacteria; phylum Myxococcota_A; class Polyangia; order Polyangiales; family Houyiibacteriaceae; genus UBA1660. Next base: position 76,822 of record CAYXAP010000034.1, on the reverse strand, counting down.
CGACGAGCGCGCCGGACACCGGCCCCGGAGCGAGCCCGCGGTGGGCGACGAGGAGCTCTTCGCCGCCGTGCTGCCCGCCCTGTTCCAGGTCCGTGGACCGCTGCAGGGCTTGGTCGCGGTGAACCCGAACGACGCGGCCGAGCTGCGCGAGCGAGCCGCCAAGCTCCAGCAACAAGCCGGCGACGACGCCGTGGAGATGGCCCTCTCGATGCTCGAGCGAGCCCAACCACTGAAGGAGAGCGCATGAGCGCCCCCTATTCATCAATCGACCAGAGTGATACGAAAGGCGCCTCGTGAGCCAGGACGCGCAAATCGCCCGCAAGCTGCAGCACGTCGCTCGACAGCTCGAGAGCACCTTCCTCGGCAAGTCGGAGGTCGTGCGGCTGATGTTGATCGCCGCGCTCGCCGGCGAGCACATGGTACTCATCGGTCCGCCCGGCACGGCGAAGAGCGCGCTCGTGCGCCTCTTCTCGAAGCTGATCCAGGCGAACTACTTCGAGTACCTGCTGACCCGCTTCACCGAGCCGAACGAGATCTTCGGCCCCATCGACATTCAGGCCTTCCGGACCGGTGAGTACAAGCGCCGCACCGAGGGGATGCTCCCGGAGTCGGAGATCGTCTTCCTCGACGAGATCTTCAAGGCGAACTCCGCGATCCTGAACTCGCTGCTCAGCGTGCTCAACGAGCGCATCTACACGGTGGGCGGTCAGCGGCTGACCGTGCCCCTGATCAGCGCCTTCGGAGCGAGCAACGAGGTCCCGAACGACGAGGACCTGATGGCGGTCTTCGACCGTTTCCTGCTCCGGGTCCGCAGCGAGAACCTCGACAGCTACCACTTCCACGACCTGCTCCTGAAGGGCATCGACCACGAGGTCAGCAAGCTCACCGGCAGCTACGACAAGCTGCAGCCGGCGCTCACCAGCCAGGAGCTCCATGGTCTCCACGGCAACTTCGCGCCGCGGATGAAGTTCACCGAGGAGTTCCTGGCCGCGTACAAGGGCCTGGTCTTCCAGATCCGCTCCGAGGGCGTGTCGCTCTCCGACCGCCGTGCGATCAAGATGCTCAAGCTCTTCGCCGCCAGCGCGCTCCTCGACGGACGCCCGACCGCGGACCCGAGCGACTTCTTCATCCTGCGCCACACCTGGAACAACCTGGACCAGGCGGAGATCCTCGAAGGCATCACCGGCCCCGTGCTCGAGGCCTGGTACCGCGAGCACCCGGAGGCGCGCCGCTTCGGCGCCGCCGACGTCGGCCTCGACGCGCTGATCCAGGAGATCAACCGCATCCGCGATCTGCTCACGAGCGACCGCCCGATGAGCGACATCCAGCTCTTCAGCCACCTGAAGGCGCTCAACGAGATCAAGGCCGCGCTCCAGGCCATCGGCACCCAGCCGGCCCGGGAAGCCATCGGCCGCGTCGAGCAGCTCCTCGGCCACGTGTTCCAGAGCGGCAAGTTCGCCCAGTAGTCGCCCTTTCTCACCCCCGATTGAAGCTAGCTCACGTTCGAACGTCCGTGCGTGCCGTGACTCGCTTCTTCTTGCTCTTCGCCGTGATCGCGGCGCCCTCGTCGGCGTTCGCGCAGGGCGTCGACGATGTGACCGAGGGCGAGGGTGAGGGTGAGGAAGTCACCCAGATCCCGGCGACCTGGGACTGGCCCGTCGGGGCGCGACAGTTCCGGGGGTTGCCGCCCTGTGAACCAGGGCAGCTGATCCCGGCCCGCGGGACCGGCGAGCGCTACACTTGCCGGCCCCCCTTCCGGAACGCCGGCCTCGAGGTCGACTACCACTTTCGGCTCCACCTCGGCGTCGGTGAGGACCCGAACGCGAACGTCGACCGACACGTCGGCGGTGGCTTCGACCTCTCGCTGTGGCCGACCCGCTGGCTCGGGCTCGGCGCCGAATGGTTGGCGACGCGGACCCGCGGCACCGCCCACGACACCGACGGCGATGGTGTGGTCGACCAGGTCTTCCCCAACCTCCGGCTGCACACCTTCAGCGGCCAGGTACGCTTCCGCCACTACCTGAGCGACGCGGATCGGCGCTCGATCGGGTTCCAGCTCCACGGCGGCTACGCGGTATCGCTGACGGATCGCCTCGGAAGCCACCCGGTCGTGGGCGCGGGCCTGACACTCAGCACGGGCGCGCTGATGAGCGGCGACATGGCCTTCGACCTCGAGCTCGGACTCCGCTACCTGCAGGGGCTCGGTGATGGGAGCGAGAGCCGGTCGGTGCTGCTCACGATGGGGTTCGGTTTTGCCAACCGGCTCCATGCGCCCCGGAACTTCCACGAGCCGCGCATCAACGGTCCCTTCCGTTTCGCCATGGGTCTGGTCATGGCCTGGCAGCCCGAGCTGAAGACCAGCATGGCCGTCGAGATGGGGCTCGGGCTGAACCTCCACCCGCTGGTGGAGCCACGGATCCGCGCGGAGCTCGGGGCCTACAACACCAGCGACGCTCGCGGCGACATGCGGGCGCCCTTCTCGCGCTTCATCACCGGATCGCTCGGCCTTCGGCTCTACCTGGCGCGCTTGCCGCTCTATCTCGAGGTCGGCGGAGGCGCGCTCGGCGTCTACGGCGACACGCCGCGGGAGGTCGGTCCTGGTGCGTTCGTCGATGCCCGCATCGGCGCCATCTACACCAACTGCAGCGGCGGTGGCCTGCTCTACTTCCGCTACCGCGCTGGCGTCGCCGGGGAGTATCGGGGCGAGCATCAGATCGCGCTCACCCTGGAGTGGACCCTCGGCAACTACGACCGGCGGCAAGCGTACCGGAGGCAGATGGCGGTCCGGCACGCGTGCCCCGCCGTCACCGGTAGCGGCGCCAACCCCATCCCGCCACCGCCGCCGGCGCCGGTGCCGGAGCCCGAGCCCGAAGTCTCGACGCCCAGCGCCAACGTGGGGGGCTCGGTCGAGGTCGAGATCCCGCAGGTCGCGATCGAGGTGGAGCCGGTCACCGTCGAGGTGGTCATCGGCTACGTCCTCTTCGGAGGCGCCGTCGACTTCCGCCTCGACGCCCGCTCCCTCCCCCTCGCCCAGCTGCGGGACGCAGGTTGGGTCAGCGTGGAGATCGTCGGACCGCCGGCAGCCAGGGCGCGCGCCCGGGCCGAGCTGTCTGCGACGCTGGACCGGGAGGGCATCCACGTGAACGCGGAAGCCGAGAGCAGCCCTCCGGATGACCCCCGAAGGGTGAGGGCAATCTTCACCATTTGGCCGCCTGGTACACGGCCGGAAGAGAATTCGATTCCCCCAACTGAGTGACGATGGCCGTCGCCGGTTGACCGCGGCCACGATTGTCGGTTTGGGTGGGAATGGTGCAATGGGAACGCGCATGGCGAGAGGCCCCGATGGTGGGGATTCTCGTCCGGGCGGATTCGGCTCGCGAGAGCTTCGTCGTCGAAGACCTGAACGACGCTGGCGCTCGAATGGCGGGGGTCGCGACCGACACCTTCATCGGGCTGAGCCTCGGGGCGATCTTCCCGGACACCCCTGCCATCCCCCAGCTCGTGCGAGAGGCAGCGAATAGCGGCGAGGTTCGCGAGCTCACCCTCGAGGTGCCCATGCGGACCCGCGGCATCACCGTGCTCACCCACTACCGGGTGGTCCCCATCGCCGAGGACGCACTCGTGGTGTTCGCCCATCCGCCGAACGGCGACGTTCCGCCCGCACCTTCGCTGGAATCGCTGCAGGACTCGGCGGCTTCCGCGTGGCTCGCGGAGGGCGACGCCGCCGCCTACGTCTGGCGCGTGGAGCCCGACGGCGACTTCACCTTCGTGCAGTACAACCAACGAGCGTTCGAGGTCACCCGCGGAGGCGTCTTGAAGATCAAGGGGCTACGCGCTCAGTCGCTCTACTGGGACCAGCCGCGCTTCCTCCAGTTCCTCGGTCGAGTCCGCGACGACGGGCGAGCGCAGGAAGACGCGCTCCCGCTGCGCTTCGTCACCGCGGGCAAGCACCTCCGCTTCTTCCGGACCCTGGGCGTCCGCCGCGGACAGCACATCTTCGTGTTCGCCGTCGACCGCACGGACGAACACTTGAAAGCGGGAGACCTCGAGGTCGTGGAGAAGCGACTGCGGCGCGCGGAACGACTCGACTCGCTCGGGCGCCTCGCCGGCGGGATCGCGCACGACTTCAACAACATCCTCGCGGCGATCATCGGTCTCGGCGAGCTCATTCGAGAACGGGTTCATCCGGAGTCGGCGTCGGACCTCCGCACCCTCATCGACACCGCCGAGCGCGGCGCGGCGATGACCCGGCGCCTGCTGGCGTTCGCGCGCCGAGAGGAGATCACCCCGATCTCCTTCCGGATCGACGAGCTCCTCGATGGGCTCCGGAACCTGCTGAGTCGGATTCTCGGCTCCCGCGTCGATCTGGCGATCACCATCCAACGAAACCTCCCGCCGGTCTTTCTCGACCCGTCGCAGCTCGAGCAGATCATCGTGAACCTGATCGTCAACGCCCACGAAGCGATGCCGGAAGGGGGGACCCTCTCGCTCCGAGTTCGCCTCGCCAGCGACGACGACCGCGCGAGCTTCGTCGAGAGCTACGGCGACGAGCTGCCGACCGACCCCTTCGTGCTCCTCGAGGTCGAAGACGACGGTGTGGGGATCGCGGGCGACCACTTGGAGCTCATCTTCGAGCCCTTCGTGAGCTCCAAGGACGAGGGTTCCGGAGGCGGACTGGGCCTCGCGACGGTCAAGAGCCTGCTGGCACAGGCCGGCGGTCACGTTCGGGTCCGCTCCGAGCAAGGCGTGGGGACCACCTTCTCGCTCCTCCTACCGACCTCGACCGAGCCCGCGACGGAGCTTCGGCCATCGACGGCCCCTCCCAAACGACGGGCCACGGGAGGCCGGATATTGCTGGTCGAAGACGACCGACTCCTCTGCCGCGTGATGCGCCGGACGCTCACCCACTACGGCTTCGACGTCGTGACCGCCGGAGATGGGCGAGAGGCGATCGAGCTGATGAACGACGGCCGCACGGTCGACATCTTGGTGACCGACGTCGTCATGCCCCACATCTCGGGCGTCGAGCTGGCCCGAGAGCTCCGGAAGAAGTGGCCCACCCTGCCGGTGGTTCTCTGCTCCGGTCACCACACCGAACCCTTCGCGGACCAGATCGCGCCGCCGCTCGAGTCGCTCGAGAAGCCGGTATCCCAGGCGACTCTGATCGACACGATCCAGCGACTGCTGGAGTCCTGAGCGGGGAGATCCGGAACCGCCAGCCGTATCTTGGGGAGCGATGGACCAGCTCCCCTGCCCCAAGTGCGGTCAGATGACCGAGAGCCTCAAGGCCTACCGGCTCCCCACCTTCCTGCTCTTCCTGTGGTTCGGGGCGTCCTTCAAACACGGCACCGTGGTCGCGTGCCCCTCGTGCATGCGCAAGGAGCTCGGCAAGCTGGCGCTGATCAACATCCTCCCGGCGAACCTGCTCTTCCCGCTGCTCGTCGCGCCCTGGTACACGATCGCCGCCATCCGCTCGACCACGAGCGGCCACTCTTCCAAGGCCCGCGAACTGGTGGCGCCGATGATGATGCCGAGCGGCTATGGCTACGACCAGCCGCCGCCCCAGCCCTTCGACCCCTACGGCGGTCAAGCGCCGACGATGAAGGACCCCTACCGCCGCGAGTGAGGGGACCTCAGCAGTCGAAGTCGGCCGCGTCGGTCTGGCCGTCGTCGTCGTTGTCGAGGCCGTCCGTACAGTCGGTCTCACGGCTGCCCTGAACACCCAGGTCGGTCTGGCAGCTCAGGTGACAGGCCGGAAAGAGATGTTCCGGCTCGAAGACGCAGAAGTTCAGGCACTCGAGAACCGACTCGCTGATCGTGCCGCAGTCGGTCTCGCCGGCACAGTCGCCGTCGTCGCAGTCGGTCGCGCCGTCGCCGTCGTCGTCGATCGCGTTCGTGCAGATCTCCGGCGAGACGGGCTGGCAGGCCGCGTGACCGGCGCAGTCCGAGTCGAAGCAGTCCGTGTCTCCGTCGCCGTCATCGTCGGTCCGGTTGGTGCAGTCCTCGGGGACGAAGGCGTCCACGCGAAAGGCATCGGGGCGGAAAGCGTCGGCGCGGAAAGCATCGCGTGGGGGCGCCCCGTCGGACGGCTCGGGCCCTTGGTCGCGCGGACCCTGGTCGACGTCGCCTCCGTCCACGGGCGTGAAGGCGTCGACGGCGGCGTCCTCCGGCCCGCCATCGAGCGCGATCACGAAGCCCAGATCGCCACAGCCGATCAGGGCGCTCGCGACCAGGCTGGCTCCGAGGACTCTCTGCACGACGCGCATTGGAGCACGAGATCGCGGTAGCGCCCACTCGCAGCGACCTGCGGTCGCGCCGCGCCGTCTGTGGTACATCTGCCCGGTGCCCGTCGGCGAGCATCTGAACGGCAGCCCCGCGGCTCGAGCGATCGGCTCGCTCGCGCTGAGCGTCGTCCGGAACGACAACCCGATGCTCGCGTTGCGCGCGGCTCAGTGGCGTACCGCACTGGACCGAGTGGCGCTCGAGGTGCCCTTCTGGGCGGTCCACGACCTCGGCATGCTGATGGTGGTCGACCCGGCCAGCGTGCCGGTCGGACCGCGCCCCTTCCTGGCGCAGCTCGGGCTGAGCGGCCCCGCCGGCGAAGCGCTCCAGCTCTACACGGAGACGCTGCAGGAGATCGCCGAGAGCGAGGTCCTCGAGAAAGCACGCCAGTGGCGACTGGGCGACGACCTGATCAGCGTGGTGTTGCTCAAGGTGCTCGGGCCCATGTTCGAGCGCTACCGCGGCCAGGCGGGCGCAGCGGGCGCGCCCGCGATGCTACCGCTCGACCCCGAGGTCTACCGCGACCTCGAGCCGCAGCTGCCCAGCCTCTTCAAGAGCGTCGACCGGACCGACGACCTCGGGTTCCTGCAGCACCTCACCCGCGAGCGCCTGCGGCTGATCACCACCGTCGAGCAGATCGATCTCGACACGCTGAAGTTGCTCGGGATGTTCGGCGCGGAGGCCTCGGCGGCCGGGGCGCTCGAGATGCTCGATCTGCTGAACGTCTTCGAGTCGCCCGAGGCGAACGACGTCGTGAACTTCTCGCTCGACCTCCTCCCGAGCGTGCTCGAGACCAAGCGCGCGAGCGGGCAGCAGTCGTTCGCGGTGGACGGCTACTCCGGCGTGGAGCGGCGCGGGACCATCGATTCGCTCGTGCTCAGCGAGCTCGCTTTCGACCCGGAGCTCTTCGACCGGCGCTACGCCGAGAACGAGGTCTTCTACTACGCGCGCGAGAAGCAGCACGAAGAGGACCGGCGGCTGCACTATCTACTCGTCGACGCGAGCGCCTCGATGCGTGGACAGCGGAGCACCTTTGCGCGGGGGCTCGCGCTGACGCTGATCAAGAAGCTGATGCTGCAGGGCGAAGACGTGTACCTACGCTTCTTCGACTCACGCCTCTACGAAGTGCAGCACGCCCGGCCGGGGCGCAGCGACACTGGCGGCATCAGCGTGCCCTATGTGCTCTGCTTCAAGGGTGAGCGCGGCCGGAACTACGCCAAGGTCTTCGGCATGCTCGTCAGCGAGCTGCAGCGGCTACAGCGGCGCGAGCGCCGGACGCCGATCGTCTACATCCTGACCCACGCCCAGTGCCACGTTCCCCTCGACACCGTGGAGCGGCTCCGCACGGTCGCGCGCCTCTATGGCGTGTTCATGCTGCCGAGCAACGGCGAGCTCGACCTGGAGTACCTGCACCGACTGCACACCGTGCAGGTCGTCGACAACAAGGCGCTCGGCCACAAGGACCACCGGGCCGCGCGAGCGCTGGAGATCGTCGAGGACGCCGCCAAGGAAGAGAAGAAGGCGGCACCGCAGCCGGACGATGAGGACGACGGCGAGCGGCGCAGCCTGCCGCCCCGCGAGTTCCTCTGAGGCTCAGCACTCCCCGTCGCGACTCGGCTCCCGGTCGCAGGACGAGGGGTCGGGTGGATCGCTTTGCAGGCACTGCTCCATGCAGCCCATCCCGCAGCCGCTGATGCAGCGCGTGAAACGCCCGACGCACTGGTCGACCGCGGCGGCGCTCGGACAGTCGTAGAAGGCGCCGTTCACGCAGCAGTGGGCGCTGGCGCCCGACTCCTCCCCGCCCGAGCGGCCAGGCTCGGGCTCGTCGTTGCCGACGGAGTTCGCGCGGGCGCGGCTCTGATTGTCGGCCATGAAGGCCGCGAGCTCCGCCTGCCGTTGCTGCCGTTCCGCCGCCCGTTGGCGGTCGCGCTCCTCTTCCTCCGCCGCCTCGCGCCGTTCCCGTTCCGCCCGGAGCCGAGCCTCGCGCTCCTGCTCGGCGACGATCTCGACGGCGACTCCCCGAGCCTCGTCCATCAGCTCTCGACCGAGCGCCTCACCCTGGGCGAAGGCCGCGTCGAGCTCCGCCTGGGGGGCCTCGTCCTCACCCAGGGTCACGACCATCACGATGCCGTTTCGCTTGACCTGGTAGGTGAGCACTCCACGCGAGGCCTCGTCGAAGACGAACTTCGCGACGCGGTCCTCCTGGGTGCGGACCTCGTAGCCCCGGGCGCGGGCCACCCGGGCGATGGCCTCGATGTAAGGACCGGCCTGGTCCGCCGGCCGCTCCTCGACGAGGTGGCTGCGGCTGACGCCACAGGCCCCCGCGGCGATGAGCAGAGTCAGAGGGATGGCGCGGGCGAGGCCGGCCAGGTGACGGTGTGGATGGAGCATCGCCCACACGGTGGCCGCCGAGGTCGATCGGCGCTCGCCGATGAAACGCGATGTAATGGGCCCTAATTGGGTGGTCGGTGGGCGTCGACGAGCTCCACGGTCACCGTTGGGCGGATGCGGACGCCATCGGGGAGGCGTTCGAGGATGGCGTCCAGCCCGAGCTTTCGGAGTCGAGTCAGCGCCACGCGAGCTCGGTTCCGGGCCGCGCCCACGTCGATGTGCTCGTCGGGCCAGCCGCGCTCGAAGAGCTCGTCAGTGCTGAGCGTGGCGCCCTCGTCGTCGAGGTGGAGCTGGACCAGCGCCCAGAGCAGCCGCTGGAGGACCGGGCGGCGCGTCATCGAGAGCGCCGCAGAACGCGCGACGCGAACCCACACGCCCTCCGGCCCGACCTGCATCGACGGTCCCTCGCCCGCCTCCGTGGCCGCGTCGACCAGGCGGAGGACCGCGGCCACCGTCGGCAGGAGGGTCGGGCGGATCGTCGGACGCGGCTCGAGCGCCCGACCTTCGAGGAGCGCTTCACAGCGGGCGAGCACCCGGGCGAAGACCCCCTCCGGGTCGCGGTCGGTGATTCGTCGTCCGGCCTCGTCGAGCGATCGTCGTGCGCGCTGGGGGGCGCCAGCATGCACCGCCGCGACCGCGAGACCCAGATGGACGACGGCCGCCGACGCTTCGTCGCCGCTCTCCACTGGGAGCGCGTCGAGGGTCTCGAAATCCACCATCGCCTCGGCCCACTGCTCTCGGGCCAGGCGCAGACTCGCTCGCGCCACGACGAAGAGCCGGCGGGTGCTCTCGTCGATCGCGGCGCTCTCCTCCAATGCACGGACCTCCGCCTCGGCCTGCTCGAAGGCCGCTCGGCCGACGTGGGCGACGGCCTCGACGAGGCGTACGTACGACCGCAGCTGAGGGTTCTGACGGCTGAGTCGCGCCGCCTCCCGTGCTTCGACCAGCGCGCCTTCGTAGCGACCCGCGTCGAGGAGGACATCGGCGAGCCGGACCTGGATCCAAGCGAGGGACGCCTCCGGCGCGTCGGTCTGGGCACGAATGCGTCCCGCCTCGCGCAGCTGTGCTTCGAGCCAGGGCACCTCGGCGCGGTGGCGCTCCGCCAACGCCCCCAGCGCGAGCACCCAAGCTCGCCACTTCGGTTCGTCGAGCTCCGAGAGGAGCGCCCGCATCGCGTCCACGGTGCTCTTCGCTTCGAGCGCTTCACCGAGGCCGAGATGCGTATGGGCCTGCCTCATGAGCGCGCCGAAGCGGAGCTCCGGCTCGCCACTGTCCTCGGCGAGTCGAACGGCTCGCTCGAGCCATGCGCCCGCGTCGTCGGAGCGCTCCCAGCTACGGAGGACGCCCACGAGCTCGGCGATCGATGAGGCACCAGCCGGACCCAGAGCGTGAAGCGTCTCTGGGCGGGTGACCCGCTCGACCAGTGCGTCGAGCGCGGGAAGTCGAATGCCCGCCAGGAAGAACGCTCGCGCGACGACGGCGACCCGCGCGAGGCGCTTCGGTTCGGCGGAGGGATCGGCGCGAACGAGCGCGCATGCCGCGAGTAGATCGGGTGACTCGAGCAACAACCGTCGGCGACTCGACGCCTCCGTGAACGCGTTGCGGAGGCACTCGTCGGCGAAGCCCTCCAGGAAGTAGGCCTCGTGCCGCACGCGAAGACCGGACTCGTCGTCCCGTCGCGCCGACGCAGCGTGGCGGATCAGGTCGTGGAGTCGAAAACGCCGCTCCGAATCGGTCGGGCGTTCCGCCTGGATCAGCGCGCGGTCGAGCAGCTCGTGCACGAGCGCCAGCACCGAGCGCCCCTCGGGCAGCGCGATCACCGCCTCCGCGGCCGAGAGGGTGAACCCGGTCTCGAAGATGGTCGCTTGGGCCAGCCCGCTGCGAACCCAGTCGGGGCTCTCGTCCCAGGTGGTGTCGAGAACGCGCTGCAGACTCGCCTGGCGGTGCGCGGGATCGCGCCCCGGATCCTCGAGCGCGACGACATCACCGAGTCGGGCGAGAGTCTCTGCCGGGCCGAGCAGGGCCGCGGTCCGTGCGCAGAGCTCGAGCCCCAGCGGCAGCCCGCCGAGGGCCCGGGCGAGGTCCACGACCGCATCGAGCTCGGTCTCCGCCGGTCCCAACCGACCCATCCGCTCCAACAGCATCGCCACGGCCGGAGAGCGCTCGACGTCGGCGGTGCTCACCTCGCGCGCCGGTAGCTCCAGCGGCTCGAGGCGAACGAGGTGCTCCTCGGGCACTCGGAGCGGCCACCGGCTGGTGGCGACGACGCGGATCGACTCGAGCGAGGCGCTCCACTCACCGAGCTGACGCACGTCGTCCGGGCTCAGGACCTCCGCACCATCGAGGATCAGCAGTGTCGGTCCGGCGCCGGCGAGGGCGACGCGGAGGCTCTCGAGCGTCGCCTCCGCGACGTGAGCACCGAGCGCCGAGGCGAGGGCGAGCGGGAGGGCCGCCGCACCGGCGTGGTCGAGATGGCAGAGGGAGTGCTCGGCTTCCGGGTGTCGCTCGAGCCAGTCGAGGACGAGGGCGCTCTTCCCCACGCCGCCCAGCCCGACGACGCTCACCCAGCGAACCTCGGGGTCGGCGATCGCAGCGTCGAGCCGAGCGCTAGCCTCGGCGCGCCCGAAGAGCTGACGCACTCAGCGCCCCTCCCAGAGGGCGCGAGATTCGCAGAGTCGACTCATGCGGCGCTACTCGACGAAGATCGGGTTGCCGTAGGCCCACGGGAGCTCGCGGATGAGCTCGTCGGCGCGACGATTCAGGTAGGGGCGCGTGTGCTCGGGAACCATCCGGACCTCGAGCCGGTAGGCGCCGGCCTCGGTGGGTGTGAACTCGAGATCGCCATCGTCGGCGGACGCCACCTCGACGCCGCCGCCGGCCTGGGCGTGAATGAGGTGCAGGGAGACCGAAGGCGGTGGGTCGACGGGGTGCGTCTCCCCGACGGACGGGAGCGGCGCGCGGATCGTGGCACCGAGCGGCGCCGTCTCACCCATCTCGTAGCTGGTGCCGTCGCTCTCGGCGACGAAGTCGAGGCCCACGGGGGTCCCGAGGAACTCGAAGACCGCGAACACGCGACCCTCGGCGAGCGCGGCCTCGTACGCCTCGGGGCCGTGCTCGTCGACGAGCAGGTGGTTGGTGATCCAGCTCATCATCCGTCGGTAGGAGTCGGCGCGCTCGCCGTCGGTCAGCAGCTGCGGGAAGGCGTTCTCGTGGGCGTCGCAGCCACCGGTGCCAACGATGTGGGTGCCCTCGGCGAGCAACGTGTCCCAGCGCTCGAGGGCGACGCGGTTCGGATCGAGGAAGGTCATCACGGCCAGATCGGGCGCGAGGCGCAGACCGGCGCGGGTGAAGTCCAGGAGCCGGCCGAGGTAGGGCGCGGGCTCGAGCCCGAGCGACTCGGAGCGGATGGTCGGGTCCACGTTCGCGTGGAGGTTGTAGAGCTCGAGCCCGTCGGGCTGCACACGCCGAAGCCAGTCGAGGTCCTTCTCTTCGGTGTGGGCGGTCCAGATGAGGCCGCCCGCGTCGCGGAGACCGGCGATGACCTCGGGGGTCGAGCCCTCGTAGACGTCCTCGAGGTCCATCAGGTCGGTGGACTCGGTCGGGTGCCGGTCGAGCGCGAGGGGCATGAGCTCGTTCTCGCTGCCGAGGGTCAGCAGCACCTCGTGGCCTCCATCGCAGGTGAGGCGGCTGGCGATGGTCTCACCGAGCTCGTTCATGACGGGGACCGCGCCGAAGGGCTCGCCGATCCAGAGGCCCTCTTCGAAGGGCACCTCATGCACGTGGGGGACGTGATCGGTCAGGAAGAGCACGTCCATGTTCAGGGCGCAGGCGGCGTTCCGGAAGTGCTCGAGACAGGTCGGATCGGCGAGCTCCCCATCGACCCAGCCCTCGCCGTCGCAGGCGTCGTGGGAGAGGGGCGAGTGCACGTGGACGATCGCGCGAGCGAGCGCGCGGCCGCGACGATCGCCGAGGGTGTCGGTCGCGGCGAGCTCGCCGGGCCATTCGGGTGGCGGGCCGAGGTCCACGGCGGCGTCGAGGCCGGCATCGGTGGGCTCGCTGGTGTCGTCGTCGCCGCAGGCGGCGAGAACGAGCAGGGCGAGCGCCCCGAGGATGGGACGAGTGCGCATGGACCTCAGTCTGAGGCAGGAGACCCCAGGAAAACAGGCCCGGGCCCTTTCAGCTGGGTCAGGGGACCAGGCAGAAGGCGCGGCTGATGATGTCTTCACCGCCGCGTCGATCGCGCATGACGACGACGAGCTTCACGCTGCGGCCCTCGGCGGGGAGCGGATCGTCGTCGTCGGCTTCCGCCAGGTACTCGACCATCGGTTCGGGGGTGCCCTCGTCGATGAAGGTGAAGCGGCGGTTGAGGGTGCCCTCGGTGACGAAGAGGCTGTTCTGCAGCTCTTCGATGGTCTCTTCGCCGAGGACCGGATCGACGAAGGTCTCCCGCTGGTCGGGCACGGGCGTGATGGTGATCTCCGCCTCTTCGTCGAGGCTCACCACCGGCAGGCTGCCGCCGGCGCAGGGCTGACGGGCCTCGTCGATGGTCTCGGTGAGCTCCTCGCCGCGGAGCGAGAGCGACATGAAACGCGGGCGGAGGTTGCGGAGCTCGGCGCGCTGCTCGACGGTGATGGTGCCGGAGACGATCTCTCCGGTGCCCACGTCGTCGCGACAGGGGCGAAGGTCCTCGATGGTCGCGGTCGGATCGAGGTTGGTCTCTACGATGCCACCCATGCAGATGGCGCCGAGCAGCACGATCTGGTCCGCTTCGTAGTCGGCCGGGACCTCGATCTCGAGGTCGGGGGCGCCGTCGACCGGCGTGGTCTGACTGAAGATCTCGAAGGGCGCTGCGCCACAGACCGGCACGCCGAAAGCCTGGTCTGACGGCGAGCACGCGAGGATGAGCCAGGTGTGCGACTCCACCGCGCCGGGCGCGATGGTCTGCCACTGGACGCGCACGCTCTCTCCGGGTCGGGGCGTGGTGCGCTCGGGTTCGCCGACCACGGTGCGGATGGCACCGACCACCCGCTGTCGTGTCAGCAGGTAGCCCGGGTCCGGGCTCTCACCGCACGCGGCGAGGACCGAGAGGAGGAGCGACCCCAGGAGGATGCGCGCGATCGCCTTCACAGCTCACCTCGAATGCCGAGCGCGGGGATGATGGGCAGGCCCGTCAGCCTCGTCGACTGGCGATAGTCGTTGCTGTAGATGAGCCCTTCCTGGTTCTGCTGGTTGTAGACGTTCCGGATGTCCAGAAAGAGCGCCAGCATCCACGAGCTGAACTTCCACTTCTTCTCCACCCGCAGATCGAGCCGGTGGTAGAGCGGGTTCCGCACGCTGTTGTTCGCGCCGTATACGGGCAGGTAGGTGTCGCGGTCCTCGTTGTAGATGCCGGTGACGATCGGCGTGTAGGGGTTACCGCTGATGATTCGGATCGCCGCACCGACCTCCCAGTTCTTCGGGAGCCGGTAGCTCGCCGCGAGCGTGAAGATGTGGGTCTGGTCGAAGTCGAAGAGCCGCCAGTCCTCGTCCGAGCTCGGGTCGTCCCGCCGCTCGCTTCGCATGAGCGTGTAGCTGAGCTGCAGGAAGAGCGGGATCTCCCGGCGCATCTGGTGGCGGAAGCTGACCTCCATGCCGTAGATGCGACCGATGCCGTCGTTGATGAAGCGCGGCGGCACGCCGTTCTCGGTGCCGACGACGCGGTCCCAGAGGTACTTGTAGAAGCCCTCGACGCCCGCCTCGATGCCGAGCTCGTCGTTCTCGTACTCGACGCCGAGCCCGGTGTGGACCGAGTGGATCCAGTCGAGGTTCGGGTTGCCGATGACTTCCGCAGATTCCTGGAACTCCGGCGGCTGGCTGTAGAGGCCCAGGCCGGTCTTGAGCTTGAAGCCGCCACCGACGTCGAGGAAGCCACTGAAGCGCGGGTCCACGTTCCAGCGGTCGATGGTCGAGTCGTAGTCGGTCCGCAGACCGAGCACGAGCCGGGTCGGCGCGAGGTCGAAGGCGCTCTCGAGATAGATGCCCGGCCGCGTCGCGACGCCATCGAAGGAGAGCGGCTCGAGGGTGTCGTCGAGCTCCGTCTGGCAGTTGCCGCCCTCGCCCTGGCAGGGGGCCGGGCCGGTGTAGTCGAGGGTGAAGGGGGAGATGTACGCGTCGAGACCGGCGATGAGTCGAACGCTGCTGGTCGGCCGAGTCGTGTACTCCATCCGCGTGTAGACCTGCTGCGAGAGGAGGTCGAACTCGATCAGATCACCGAGGCCGAAGTTCAGCCGGACCGGACCGTATTGCAGGTCGATGTCGACATCGCTCCGCGAGTCGATCTGGCGGTTCCAGTTCAGGTGGAAGAAGTTGAAGCGCGTCGTGAGGCTCACGTCGCCGCGAACGTCGGGGTCGTCGCCGATGGAGTCGCCGGCGAAGATCTCGAAGCGGTCGCTCGAGCCGTACGCGAGCATCTTCACCTTGTCGCGATCGGTCGGGCGCCAGGTCACGAACGCCTGCCAGTCGTAGTACACGGGCAGCTGCGAGACGCCGATCTCGAGATCGTCCGGGATCACGTTGTTGAAGACGACGTCGATCATGCTCCGGCGAACACCGAAGGCGCCGCTGGCGTTCTCGCCGAGCGGGAACTCGGCGAGCAGGCCCACGTCGATGACGCTGAGCTCGGCCACGCCGTGCAGGCCATCTCCGCGCGGATCGCGAGTCTCGACCTCGAGCACGCCGCCCATCTTCCGGCCGTAGCGAACGGAGAAGTTGCCCGGGTAGAAGTCGACGCGCTCGAGCAGCCGCGACTGGATGAAGCTCGTCAGCCCGCCGAAGTGGTAGAGCAGCGGGATCGGGATGCCCTCGAGGAAGGCCTGACTGTCGCCGGGAGCCGCGCCACGAACGATGAGCGCGCCGCTGCCGAAGGCCGGTCGAGCGACGCCCGGCAGGATCTCCACCGCGCGGAGCGCGTCGCCGCGGGTGCCCGGGATCGAGGTCAGCTGCTCACGGCCGATCGAACGGCGAGTGACCTCGCGCGGCGGCGCCTCGACGACGGCGGTGGCGCCGAAGCTGAGCTCGTCGTCCGGGACCTCTTCGGCTTCGGAGCGCAGCCGGTACACGACCTCGGTGACCTCGCCCGAACCGATGGTCTCGCTCTGGGTCTGGTCGCCGTACTCGGCGCCGAGGATGCGCACCTGGTACTCGCCCGGCGGCAGCTCGTCGATCCGGAAGGAGCCGTCTTCGGCGGCGACGGTGCGTCGTGCGATCGACTGATCGGCGTTGGTGAGCACCACCTCGGCGCCGGCGACGGGCTGGTCGTCCTCGACCGTGAGCACGCGCCCCTCGAGGCGACCGGGGCGCTCGACCTCTTCCTCGGGCGGGAGCTCCTCTTCGGGCTCGGGCTCGTCGAGGGTGAACTCGTAGCGATAGCGAATGCGCACCGGCGTCGGCGTTCCGTCGACGGTCGCCGGGCTGAAGCGGAAACGACGCACGGCTTCGAGGGCCGCTTCGTCGAAGCCGTTGCCCTGAGGCTCGACCACGCTCGCGTCGGTGACGGATCCATCGACCGCGATCGTGATCTGCACCTCGACCGTGGCTTCGAGCTGCGCTTCCTGCGCCGCCGGGGGGTAGGTCGCCTCGACGAACTCCTCGAGACGCGGCGGCACCACGACGGGCTGCCGTTCTTCCTCCTCGGCGTCGGATTGCGCCGCGGCGGGAGAGGGAAGAACTACGCTCGCGAGCGCGAGCAAGACGGAAAGGACGAGCCAGAAAGAACCGACAGAGCCGAGTCCAGGTTCGTCAGGGTGCGGCAGATGTCGGCACCTCGGACCGGAGCCGGCCGCAGCAGTACTTGACGTACTGCGAGGACCGGCGGAGGGAGAAGGGCCGGCAGATGACGTGCACTGGCGGACCTGGGCCGGCGAGTGGCGATTCTTTCTGGCGGAGGCCGAGTCCCGCATCGGGCGGCAGCATAGGGTCAACCCTGCTGACGCGCCCGTGGAAACTCGGCCCTCGGTCGCTGGCCACCGTTTGGTGGCGAATCAGGTCACGGAGACGGCTCGACGCAGGTGCCGCCACCACCGCCGAACTGGCAGACGTAGGGCAGCGCGCACTCGTTGCCGCCGCAGCAACTCTCGCCGAGACCGCCGCAGCTCACGCAGACGCCGCCGCCGCAGACGGCGAAGGGCGCGCTGCACCCGATCCCCGAGCCACAGCACGGGCCGCCGACGCGACCGCAGGCACCGTCCTGGCAGGCACCGGCGACGCAGCTGCCCTCGCCTGCGCCGCAGCTGTCGGTCTCACCGACGCACTCGCCGTCGACGCAGCAGCCACCGCCGTTGCACGCCTGGCCCTCGCAGCACGCTTCGCCGGGGTCGCCGCAGGCCTCGCAGTCACCGCCGCCGAAGCCGCCGGTGCAGATGGAGCCCGCCTCGGTGCAGAAGCGACCGAAGGGGCTGTTGCAGCAGCCGTCGCCGATCGTGCCGCAGTCGAAGCCGCCCATGCTCGAGCACTCGCTGTCCATGCAGGTCAGGGTGGTGCCGCCACCGGTGGTGAAGCACGCCTCGCCCGAGCCCGCGCAGGTGCCGTTGAGGCAGCAGCCGCCAGCGTTGCAGGTCTGGTCGCCACAGCACGGCTGACCGTCGCCGCCACATGCGGAGACCGTTCCGTTGCTGCAGACCTCGCCGCTCGTGGAGACGGCGTAGCCACTGGCGACACAGGTGCCGCCGTCGCAGCAGCCGCCGCCCTCGCAGGTGTCACCCGGGCAGCACGCCTCGCCCGCGAAGCCGCAGACCTCGCAGCTGCCGCCGGCGCCACAGGTGCCGAAGCCGCAGTCGCCGCCGGTCGGGACGCACGCATCCGAGGCGGGGTCGCAGCAGCCATCCGTGCAGGTGTCACCCGCGCAGCAGGCCTCGCCGGGACCACCGCAGGTCACGCAGACGTCGCCGCCACCGCAGGCGAAACCGGCGTCGCAGCTGTCACCCGCGCAGCAGACTTCACCGGCGCCGCCGCAGGCGGCGCACACGCCAGCGGGACCGCAGCCGAGGCCACCGTCGCAGCTGTCGCCGCCGCAGCAGGGCTGGCCCGCGCCGCCGCAGGCGATGCAGGTGCCGCCGGCGCCGCAGACCACGCCGCCCGCCGTGCAGGAGTCACCGGGACAGCAGGGCTCGCCCGGGCCGCCGCAGCCGCCACAGCTGCCGGCGCTGCACATGATGTCCGTCACGCAGTCGTCTCCGTCGGCGACGCAGTCGCCACCGACGCAGCAGCCACCGCCGTCACAGCTGTCGCGGTCGCAACACGTCTCACCGGCGCCGCCGCAGGCGACGCAGGTGTCGCCCTCGCAGGTGTTGCCGGCGTCGCAGCTGTCGCCCGCACAGCAGACCTCGCCACCACCGCCGCACGCGATGCAGCTGCCGCCGGAGCAGAGGCCCTCGTCGCAGAGGCCGCCTTCGCAGCACTCGTTGCCGACGGTGCCGCACGTCGGCTCGGGCTCGCAGGTGCCGTCGACGCACACGCCCGCGCTGCAGACGTCACCTTCGCAGCAGGCCAGCCCGACGGTGCCGCAGTCGGGCACATCGGTCTCGCAGGTCCCACCCGGGGTGCAGACCAGACCCATGGCGGTACAGGTGTCGCCTTCGCAGCAGGGCTCGCCCTCGCCGCCACAGGCAGGGGTGGCCGGCTCGCAGACGCCGGAGGCGTTGCAGATCGCGTCGCCGGTGCAGGCGTCGCCGTCCTCGCAGCACGGCTCGCCGACGAACCCACAGGAGGTCGGGTCGATGCAGGTGCCGCCCTCGCAGCTCAGGCCGGCCTCGCAGAGGTCGCCCTCGCAGCAGTCGGTCCCGCGTTCACCGCAGGTCGGGGTGACGGCCGCGTCGGCGTCGTCCTCCCCTCCGTCCGAGTCCACCACCGTGGACTCACCACATCCAAAGGCCATCGCGGCCAACAAGGGAAGCAACCAAACTACGCGTCGCATGTACCGAACCTCCGTTCCGGCGGGGACAGTGCCAAAGCGCGCCAGTCGGATCTACGACGCTACGCACACACTTGGTGCGCGGAAGACACGATTGCAGCGGCTTCCGTGCAGCCTGGTTGCAAAGGACCAGCGATGGTGGAGCGTGGTGCGAGCCGTGCTAGAGCGGCGGGGGTGAGCATGCGCTCCGAGCTGCTGGACTGGTACGACGCCAACGGGCGTTCGCTGCCCTGGCGCGAGACCTCCGACCCCTACGCGATCTGGGTCAGCGAGGTGATGTGTCAGCAGACCCGCGTCGACACGGCGATCCCCTACTACCATCGCTTCCTCGAGCGCTTCCCAACCCCGCAGGCGCTGGCCGAAGCGAGCGAAGACCAAGTGCTCGCGGCGTGGAGCGGGCTCGGCTACTACCGCCGCGCCCGGATGCTCCACGCGGGCGTGAAGGAGCTGGTCGCGAGCTACGACGGCGAGCTCCCGCGCGACCCGGCCGCGCGGCTCGGGCTCCCGGGTGTCGGCCGCTACACGGCCGGCGCGCTCGGTTCGATCGCCTTCGACCTGCCCGAGCCGATCGTCGACGGGAACGTGGCGCGGGTGCTCAGCCGGGTGTTCCGCATCGAGACGATGCTCGGCAAGGCAGAGACCGAGAAGGCGCTCTGGAGCCACGCCGAGGAGCTCGTTCGGGGACCGCGGCCCGGTGACTTCAACCAGGCGCTGATGGAGCTCGGCGCGCTGGTGTGTACCCCCAGGTCGCCGAGCTGCACGAGCTGCCCGTGGGCGAACGAGTGCCAGGCGCGCGAGGCCGGCATCCAGGAGTCGCTCCCGGTGCCGCGGAAGAAGAAGAAGCCGACCGCCGTGAGCCTCACCGCGGTGGTGGCGACGCGCGGTCGAGGGGAGGCTCGCGAGGTCTTCCTCAGCAGACGCGACGAGGGCGAGCTCTTCGCGGGCCTGTGGATGGTACCGATGGTGGAGTCGGCCCCGGCCCAGCTCGAGCTCGGTGACACCGACGCACGCAGCGCCATCGACGAAGCGCGCCGCTGCCTTCGCGAGCATCGGCTCACCGCGTCGCTCGGCGCGCACCTCGGGTCGGTCACGCACGTCCTGAGCCATCGCCGCTACACCGTGCAGGTCTACCGGGCGACGGGTGCCAAGGGGCTCGCGCGCTCCGCTGCCCAACCGCACCGGCTCGACCGCCTGAGCGAGCTCGGGGTCGCGCGGTTGACCGAGAAGATCATCGCGGCCGCGGGCACCCTGCCCTGATCGCCTCGTACGCGGACCGATTCGCCGTTGGCGGCCGCGTAGACCAACGGGCAAGGTGGGTCGGTGACGGACTCACGTGTCTTCCCCAAGGCCTTCGACCAGGCCATCCGTGGGAGCCAGCTGAGGTTTGGCGGCTTCCGAATCGAGGGGTCGGGAACCCGAGGACTCTTTGCGCACCCGGGATTCGTCCGGATGGTGGCGAAGGTCACCGACCTCGACCTCACCGGGAACCGCATCGGCGCCGCCGGTCTGGAGGCGATCGCGAGCTCACCCATCGCGGGTCAGATCGACTGCCTCACGCTCACCGACTGTGCGATGGACGCCGACGCCGTGGCGATCCTCGGGCGTTTCGAAGCCCTCGAGTACCTCACGCTCGATGACAACCCGCTCGGCACCGAAGGCGCCCGGCAGCTCGCCGCGCTCCCGTGTGCTCCGCGGCTGAAGGAAGTCAGCGTGAACCAGTGTGCGATCGGCGGAGAGGGAATCGCCGCGCTCCGGGGCGCGCTGCGCGCCAACTGCTTCGGTGCCGCGTTCGCCGAACACGGAGGCGAGCTGGGGAGCGGCGGCTCGCTGATGCCCACCGTGCTGCTCTCGCTCCAGGGCTCGGTGCTCGGCGATGCGGGAACCGAAGGGCTCGCGGCCTGGGGCCCCAGCCCGGCCAACATCGCGTTGAGCCACACCGGAGTGGATGACGAAGGTCTGACCCGACTCGCCGCCGCCGGGTTCTTCGCGCGCGCGGTGAACGTCGACCTGCGGGGAAATCCGCTGACCGCGGCCGGGCTCGCGGCCACGACGTTCGCGGATGGTGCGAGGGTCGCCACCAGCCTCGCGCTCCCCGAGCTCCGAGCCCTGCGCGGAGGGCCCACCGGCTTCACGACCGACCGACTCGAGGACGGCTACGTCTTGGCGTGTCCGTACTGCCGCGAGGTCCACGACGTGGACCAGCCGCTCTGCGCTCACTGCGGCGGCGACGTCACGAGAGACGCAGGATACGAGGAGCCGGACGATTACGTGGCGCGGCGGCTGGAGAAATGCGCCCACTGCGGTGACATGGGAGTCACGAAGGCGATGCGCTGTCGGTCGTGCCGCTCCTGGCTCCCCACGTCCTGAGGGGAGGCCAGTGGAGCCGCTCAGTCGTCGTCGTCGTCGTCGTCGTCGTCGCGGTTCAGCGTGATCCGGAAGAGCGACCCCTTGCCGACCTCGCTCTCGAGGGTGAGCTCGCCGCCGGCGCGCTCGATCATGTTCCGCGCGATCGAGAGGCCGAGACCGGTGCCTGCTTCCTGTGGTGAGCGGCCGCCCTCGACTCGGAAGAAGCGCTCGAAGATCCGGTTCTGCGACTCCGGCGCGATGCCCGGGCCCTGGTCCTCGACCTCGATGACCACGAAGTCCTCGCTGCTCTTCAAGCGGATGGTGACGGTGGTCTTCTCGGGCGAGTACTTGATCGCGTTCTGGATCAGGTTGATGAGCGCGTGGTCGAGCGCGCGGGGGCTGACGTCGAGGACCACCTTCTCGTCCGGGATCTCGAAGACGATGGAGATGCGCTTGGAGTGGGCGGCGCCCTCGAGGCTGTTCGCGCTGTCACGGCAGACCGCGCGGACGTCGGTGGAGACCGTCTCGAAACTGTGCTGGAGCGACTCCGCCTGGGCCAACGTGGTGAGGTCCTCGGCCAATCGCTGCAACCGCAGCGAGTGGCGATAGATCGCGTCGAGGAAGCGGACCGCCACGTCCCGGTCGTCGATGGCGCCGTCGCGCAGGGTCTCGGCGAAGCCCCGGATCGCCGTCAGTGGCGTCCGGATCTCGTGGCTGGCGTTGGCGACGAAGTCTCGACGGATCCGGTCGGCGGCGCGCAAGCGCGTCACGTCGTGGAGGACGGTCACCACGCCGCTACCGCCCGGGAGCGGCGAGACCTGGGCCTGGAACGAGTAGGTGCGGTCCCCGATGGTGCTCTCGAGCTCGACCTGCGCGGCGACGCCCTTCTTGCGCGCGCGCCGGATCGCGCGGCGGAGCACCTTGTTCTTGATGACGTTCTTCGCCCGCCGGCCCACGGCATCCTTGGGGACGAGCTCGTCGAGCGCCTCGTTCGTGAGCGTCACTCGCCCCTTTCCGTCGGTGACGTAGACGGCCTCCACCATCGAGTCGAGGATGGTCCTCAGGCGCGCCTCCTCTTCGGAGACCTTCTTCTTGTCCTTGTCGCCCACTGCGTTCGGTCGAGCCTACTCTACGATGGTGTGCGTCTCAGGATCGCGCGTTCGGTAGGTCTCGTCCATGTGGTCCATGAGCTCGAGCATGAAGGTCTCCATCTGAGCGCCGCCCGGGTTGGACTCGGGCGAGTCCGCGAAGAACGTGCCTCGCACGCACTCGTCACCGCGGCACTGGCCGTCGGGGAAGACGAAGATCATCTTCTGGAGCCGCTTCGCCTCGGGGAGCGATGCCGCGGTCATGAAGCTCCAGATCAGCACGCCGGTCGGGAGCAGCTGCTCCGGCGACATACCGTAGCCGTGCAGTAGATAGACCACCGGGTAGGTCGTGTCCGCGTACTCCTCGTCGAAGTAGCCGGGCGGGAGCACGACCGAGACCGGTCCGGTGCGGCCGCGCGAGGAGGTGAAGTCGAAGGTGAACTGATTGACGTGCTCGCACTGCGAGTTGATCTCGGTGCAGATGCGGTCGGCCACCCGTCGACGATCGCCGTCGGGCCAGCGCTGGCCCATCCAGGCCATCACGCTGAGCATGCGGGTCACCGTCTGGTTGATGGTCCCGACGTGGGCGCCGTCCCCCTGCTCGAGCTGCCGCGGAGTCGCGTCGATGTCGCCGTAGCGGAGCTGCACGTACTGACCGATCTCGCTCCAGTCGACCTCGGTGTAGTCGAACTCCAGCTCGTCGACCTCGCCCGGCTGCAGCGCGACGTGGCCGTTGTAGAGCGCGAGCGGGAAGCCGCGGGCCACGAAGGCACCCGCGAGCTGGTCCTGGTTCGCCCCGAAGTTGAAGAGGTCCCGCACCCCGCCGTCACCGAAGAAGTCGAGGTCGCGGAGCACCTCGATGTCCTCGTTCAGGACGAAGCTGCGCGGGTTGTTGTCGAGCATCTGGCGCATCCCCCGCGCCATGGTCCAGCACTCGTCGCCCTCACCGGAGTCGTAGCCGCCGTCGCCGAGCTGCGGGGTGTCCGGCACCCCGTCGAGGCCATGGTCGCTGAAGAGCTCGCCGACACCAGCCTCCGCGGGCGGGCTGTCGCAGCCGTCGACTGGGTCGCCGACGTAGTCGCGCAGCCAGTTGTTCTCCGTGCCGCGCGGGTTGTACTGGAAGTCGTAGTCGTCGCCCGCCGGGTCGGGGTTGGTCACGGGGTCGTAGCCCGGCTCGTCCTCGTTGCAGACCTGGTCGAGGCCGCAGTCCTCGAAGGGCTCCCGCCCCTGACGGATGACCGGCTCCCCGGGTCCGCGCTTGCCGTCGCCGTCGATGTCGACCGCGAGCGCCACCTCGATGGGAGCGTCATTGCGAGCGTCGGGCGATGAGTCCCAGACGCCCACGTCCCGAGTCCCGTCCACCACGATCTCGGCGCCGTCGCAGAAGGTGATGACCGGGTACTGGCCCTCGGGATTGTACTCGTCGTCGTAGAAGCCGGTCGCCGGATCGGCGTCGCCGCCATCGGCGTTCGCGGCGATGATGACGGGGTCGCTACAGCGCTCGGCGCGCGGACGCATGCGCTCGGAGTCGGGCACGCCCGGCGGCGTGATGTTCGGCTCGCTCGGGTCGAGGCTCCGCGTGGTGTTCGGGTTCTCGAACATCCGCGACAGGTCCTGGAAGATCTGCATGTACTGGCGGCGGTCGAAGGTGCCCCCCTGGCCGCCGACATCTTCCGGGAAGTACCAGTGCTCGTAGTCCTGATCGACCTCGTGGAGCCGTGGCGGCACCGGGGTCCGATCGGTGGTCGCTCCGGCCGCGCAGCCTTCGGGGTCGAGCTGACGCTCGTCCTCGGTGCAGAAGCCGCCGAGGTGCCAGGTGCGGATGTAGTGGAGCATGTGGATCCAATCGACGGGCCCGCCGAGAGGACCGACGAAGTCGAAGCGCTCCGGGTTGTGGGTTCCGATCAGCGACGAGCCGCCCGAGCCCATCGAGACGCCGGTGATCGCCCGATAGGAGAAGGTCCGCTCGCGAGTGGTCGGGACGCCCTCGCGGTGCACCGCCTGGTACGTGCCGAGTCGCGGCACGTGGAAGGTCATCATGCCCTCCTCACGAAGGAGGTCGGGGTTCGCCACCGGCACGATGCGCGGCTCGGCGACGTTGGTGCCGACGTAGGCGATCTCGACGTGCTTGCGCTTGGCCCCGCTGGGGAGGAGGCCGACCTCCGCCGGGATCGTGACGGGGATCTCACGCCGCAGGCGCACGTGGGAGGGGCCGATGCGGATCGCGGGACCGATGGCGACGTAGCCTTCGGGGACGATGTCCTCGGCGCAGTCCACCGTGACGTCGAAGGGCTCCACACCGTAGCGGTTGGCCGCGGCCGCACCTTCGGCGAGCGAGACGCCGACCGAAGAGCCGGCGACCCGCACCTCGCCACCGGGCGCGAGCTCGCCGGAGGCGCTGCCCTCGCACACGGGGACGGCACCGTCGGCGACGCGCACGTCCAGGCTCGCTTCGAAACGCTCGCCAGTGAGCCGGTCGGTGTACGAAGCCGTCAGGGTCGTACGGCCCACGGCGGCACCGGTGACCTCGACGACAGCCTCGCTGGTGTTGGCCGGGATGACCACGGTTGCCGGTGCCGTCGCGATCGAGTCGGCAGCGGAGGCCAGGTCGATGGTGATGTCTTCGCAGAAGTCGCGAACGACCGAGATGCGGGCTTCTCGGGTCACGCCGGTCGTGGTCGAGATGGGCGGACCGAGCCAACGGAGCTCGGGCGGGTTGCAGAATTCCCGTCGGTCGGACGCGTCGGCGCCCATGTCTTCGACCGGGGAGTCGTCGTCCCCACAGCCGAGGGCGAGACCGCAGAGGAGAACCAACGAAGAAAAGCGGCGAAGCATCAGGCGCGCAGCATAGACGAGCGACGCTCACTTTGCCCTTTCGTTCGAAGCCTGTACTCAGGGAGCGATGGAGGCCGAAACACGGGTGGAGCGGCTGGCCCGAACGCTCCCGTCGAGTGTCTTCGGCCGGAGCGTCGAAGGCCGACCGCTCCATGGATTCTCGTTCGGTCCGCACGACGCCAGCCGGGTCACGGTCGTTCTGGGCGGCATCCACGCGATGGAGTGGATCGGCGTCCACGCGGCCTGCGCGTTGGCCGAGCGGCTGGCGGAGAAACCGCCACCGGATCGGCGCGTGTGGATCGCGCCGCTGGTCAACCCGGACGGCGCGAGACAGGTAGCGGTCGACCTCCGCGAAGGGCGTCGTCGTTTTCGGCGGGCGAACGCGCGAGGGGTGGACCTCAACCGGAACTGGCCGACTCATTGGACGGCCGCGCGCTTCGGAACGCGGTTGGTGCCCTTCCTCGGGCACTCCGGATCCGGACCGGCGAGCGAGCCAGAGGTGCGCTCCGTGCTCGAGACCCTGGACCAGATCTCGGACGGGGCACGCATCGACCGCGCGCTGAGCCTGCACAGCTTCGGCCGGATGATCCTCCACCCTTACGGCGGCGTCTGGCGACGACCCGATCGTTACCCGGAGCACCGCGAGGCCGCCGAGGCGCTCCAGGCGGCGATCGACGGGCTGCGCTACCGGATCCGCCAATCGGCACGCTGGGTGCCCGGGGCGTTCGCACCAGGGATGGAGCTCGATCACCTGCACGAACGCTACGGCGCGCTGGCGCTCCTGGTCGAGCTCGGCAGCGGAGGGCTCGATGCGTTCGACCCCTACAGCTGGGTCGAGCCGACGCGCTGGTTCCATCCCCCCGACAGCGAAGAAGAGATCGCGCGAGTGCTACCCGCGCTCCTGTCGTTCGTCGCGCCGGGAGAGGCTACTGCTGCTGCATCTGGGCCATGAGCTGCATGCCCATCTGGAGCGCCGCCGAGTAGTCGCCGGCCATCCGGAGCTTGCCGCCCATGAAGAGCGCCTGGATGTTGGTCTCGCCCGTCTGCATCGCCTCGAGGTCCGAGTACGCGATGGTGGCGGTGAACTTCGGCTCGGCGGGGGGCTCGGGCGCGTTGAGGCCGATCTTGATCGTGACCTCGTCCAGCTCGGGCACGCCGGTCGCGATGACGTGGAACTCCAGGCTGGTCGCGCCGAGCGCGTCCTGGAGCCGCTTGCTGGCGGTCATGACGGCGCGCTTGGCGGCCCGCTCGTCCTCGAGCTCGCCGGCGGCCTGGGCCTCGCCGAGGAGCATCTGCATCGCCTGGCTCGGCGCGGCGACGGCGAGCTTCACGTCGCCACCGTCGGGGGCCGCGTCGAGCACCTGCATCTTGCCGGCATCGGCGCGGAGGTAGACCGTGTCCACCCCCTCGACCTCGAGGACCACGGCGCCGGTGGCGCCCTTCACGTCATCGAGGGCCGCCTGGGCCTTGGCGTCGCCGCCCGCGGCTTTCGCCTCCAGGTCGGAAACGCCCTTTTCGAAGAGGCTGGGGAAGGTCTCGCGGAGGAAAGTGACGACGTCCTGACTCATGGCGGCCGACTCTATCGTCTTCCGTCGCCATCGCAAGTCGCCAGAGTTGGTCGCGGCATCTCATGCCCCTTGGCCGATGCCGTGGTATGGCGAGCGGGTGACCCCGGAGGAGATGCTGAAGCGCGGCTATACCCGCGAGACCTCGATCCGACGGGATCGGGCCGGGCGCTGGTTCGACGGCGAGGAGCGCATCGCTCACGACAACCTGGTCCGCTCCTTCGAGAGCTGGATCGATCGCGCGCCCGATGGCCGTTTCTGCCTCAAGAACGACATCCACTGGGTCTACGCCACGATCGAAGGCGCCCCCTTCTTCGTCCGCTCCGTGACGATCCGCGGCGATCGGGTGCAGCTCCACCTCTCCGGCGACCGGCTGGAGCCGCTCGACCCGCGGTCCCTCCGCATCGGCCCCGACGACGCGCTCTGGTGCGACGTGCGTGAGGGCCGGGTGCCGGCGCGCTTCGACAACCACGCCACGACGCAGCTCGCCCCGCTCTTGGTGGAGCAGGGTGACGCGATGGCGCTCACCATCGGTGGCGAGACGATCGTGCCACCCCGGGTCGACGATCCGATGGCCGGCTGGGAGCCCTCGAAGGGGCACGTGGAGTCCGCATGAGCGACGACGAGAAGCGAGACGACGCGAAGAGCGACGCGAACCCCGACGGCGGCGAGAAGCCCGCCCGGGAGAAGAAGCCCAAGAAGGAACGGAAGAGCCTCGAGCCGGAGCAGGTCCGAGCCGAAGCGATCGCCGCGGCCGTTACCGGAGCCATCGCGCTGCCGCTGATCATCGTGCTCGGCATGGCGCTGAAGGACGCCGTGGTCCGAGCGGACGAGGCGCCGCTCCGCTCGCTCTTCGGCGACGAGCGCTACGAAGAGCTCGTCGCTGGCGAGGGCGGCTTCCCGCACTACCTGGGCCAGGACCGGCTCGCGCCCGACTTCACCCTGCAGACCGCGGACGGCGGAACGTGGCGGATGGAGGATCAGCGCGGGAAGGTCGTGATCATGAACTTCTGGAGCATCACCTGTCCGCCCTGCATCGAAGAGATGCCCAGCCTGGAGCTCCTGGCGCACATGGCCGAGGAGTGGGACGACGTCGAGGTCGTGGCGGTCTCCACGGACGAAGGCCCGGAGGCAGTGGCGGAGGTCGTTCCGGACAATCCTCGACTGACCCACCTCTTCGACCCGGACAAGCGCGTGGTGAAGGAGATGTTCGGCACCGACCTCTACCCGGAGACCTGGATCATCGATCCCCGCGGCGTCGTCCGCTTTCGCTACGATGGCGCCCGGGACTGGTCGAGCCCGCTGATCCTCGACCTGGTCGAGCAGTTCCGCTGAGCATGACGGCGATCGAGTGGCGCGCGAGCGTCGAGCGATGGCCGATCGAGGGTGCCTTCCGCACCGCCAAGGTCACTCGACACGAGACCGCGGTCGTGGTCGTCGAAGCGCGCGCGGACGGGTTCTTCGGGCGCGGTGAGTGCGTCCCCTACGACGGCTACGGCGAGACGGTCGAGTCCGTGCTCGAGCAGCTCGAGCGTGCCGAGATGCCGGAGGAGCTACCGCTCGGTGCCGCGCGCAACGGCATGGAGCTCGCGGCCATCGACCTCGAGTGCAAACGACTCGGGGTACGCGTTCACGAGCTGCTCGACTGCGCGCCCTTCGAAGGGTGCCGGACCGCGTACACGATCGGGATCGACAGCCCCGAGGCGATGGAGGCGTCCGCCGCACGACGGCGCGAGTTCGCCACGCTGAAGATCAAAGCGGGGCCGGACGACGCGCTGCTGCTGGCGGAAGCCGTGCACCGGGGAGCGCCGGACGCGCGGCTCGTGGTCGACGGCAACGAGTCGTGGACCATGGCCACGTTGACCGAGACCGCCGAGGCGCTGGCGGGGGTGGGCGTGGTGGCGATCGAGCAGCCACTGCCTCGCGACGCGGACGAAGCGCTGCGCCGCGGCTCGTTGCCGGTCGCGGTGCTCGCGGACGAGAGCTGCCACTCGACCGCGGACGTGCACCGGCTGGCCGAGCGCTACGACGGAGTGAACCTGAAGCTCGGCAAGACGGGGGGCCTTCGGGAAGCGCTCGCCGCACACTCGGTGGCGAAAGAGGAAGGCCTGCTCCTCATGGTCGGGTGCGCCGTGTCCACGTCCCTGGCGATCGCGCCAGCGCTGCTGCTCGCCTCGGACGCGTTCGTGGTCGACCTCGACGGGCCGCTGCTCCTCGCCCGGGATCGCGAGCCGGGCCTGAGCTACGAAGGGGACGCGATCGCCCCCTTTGGTCCAGACCTCTGGGGTTGAGCTCGCCCCGATGAATGAGGGCTCAACGCGTGAGCCCCATCAATTGCAACGCGCCGCGTCGGACATCCGACGCGGCGCATCATGCGAAAACATTCTCGCACTTCGCGACAAGGAGGCGCGTAAACCGCCACGCACCTCGTCAGCGTGTCGCGGTTCGCCTCGGTCGCTCAGGCGAGGCGGCGACCCCAGCACTCGACCTCCAGGTCGATGCGGGCGTTGTTCTCCAGGAGCATCCAGGTGTCGTCCTCGTCGCCGAGGATGCTGCCCAGATCCCCGCTGTAGAGGGGCGATCCGTGGCTGAGCGCCTCCAGGTTCTCCAGGAGGTTCGGCTGATTCTCTTCGTCGTGTGCGTACTTCATGGTGGACTTTCCCCCATCTCTCTCTCGTGATGGCGGCGCAGCGTCGCGCGCGCCTCACCCAGGAGAAAGGCAGGAAGCCTGCCAACGATGCGTCTTTACGCGACGCGTCGTGAGCGACGTCTCGTGCGCAACATGCGAGCACTCACCTTCGAAACACGGGCGAAACGAGATTGAGCGCTCGTTCATCGCTCGTCTGAAACGCGATCAGATGAGGATCGGACCCGTCTTGCAGATGCCGATCTCCATGATGAGGTAGAGCAGCACCCGCTCCTGCGGGACCAGACCGTCGTGAGGCGTACCGGTGGTGTGGTAGGTCGAGTAGAGAACGCGGCCGCAGCCGCCGGGCTCGAAGGTCACCGTGAGCGGCTTCTTCGCGCCGGTGCCGTTGACCGAGCCGATGACCCACGCTTCGGGGTCGTCGTAGACCGGGAGCCCCTCGTCGTCGTAGCCGATCAACGTGCGCTGCAGGTTCTCTACGACGTTCCAACTGTCGACGACGTCGAAGTAGCTCGCGTTGAACGAGCCGGTGCCACCCTCGGCGAGCGGCCCCGATTGTCCGTCGAGCCACGCATGCAGATCGGTGTTGACCGCCTCGCCATCCGGGCTCGAGTAGAGCGACCCGTCGGCGTCACCGAAGAGGCCCGTGTCCCAGGTGTTCGACTCGAGGTCGTAGGCGGCGGCGGGGGTGTCCTCGCCGGCGCCGAGCTCGATGAACGACGGGAAGACGTTGTCCATCCACTCGCCGGACCAGTCGGTGACGTAGAGCTTACCGCCCATCTGGACGTACTCACGGATGTTGTTGAGCACCGCGGCGTCCTGCAGCGCGCTGGTGTGGCCGGCGCTCGCGCAGGGGATGAAGATGACGTGGTACTGCATCATCCGGCCGAGGTCGGTGACCAGGTCGGTGAGCGTGCCCTCCATGTGGCCGCTGAAGTCGGCGCCGCCGTTGTCGTAGAAGTCGATCTGGTCCGTGCCCGCGCCGACCGCGTACGAGCCGCTGCCGTCGACGTCGCCGATGCTCATCTTCCCGAGCACGTCCTCGAGCGAGTCGTGGATGCCCGTGGCGACCGCGATGCGCGGGACCCAATCGCCCGAGTCGGGGTTGTGCACCGAGGGTAGGGTCGTCGCTTCGATCGGGGCCGCGTACTCGTCGAACTCGGCGATCTCGATCAGCCGCTCGATGCGGAACTGCCCCTTCTCGATGGTCAGCCAATAGGTGCCGCCGACCACGTCGTCGATGCGGAAGTTGCCGTCGTGGTCGCTCCGGGCGTACCAGCCGCCCACGTCCTGGCAGGACTCGCAGTAGACGCCGCTCGGGATGGCGGGCACCCGGTCCACGGTGAGCCGAACCAGCGCGTCGAAGATCGGGATCTCGTGACCCGCGGGGACCATTCCGGGAGCGTTCCCGGGGGCCCAGACCTGGCCGTAGATGGTCGCGTTTCCACTCCGAGGGGGCCCGAAGTCACGGTTGCCGGGCTCCCCGCCCATGTCCGCCGTGGGCGTGTCACGAGTCACGCGGCGACCATCATCGCCGCAGCCGAGGAGTCCGAGAGTGAGCGTCAGGGTGAGAAGAGAGCGCATGGGTCCACCTATTCCAGTGCCCACATCTTCACGGGATCGGCTCAGTTTTCAACTTCGCCCGGCGCGATGACCGGGTCCGGGGGTGGCGCTTCGGGCTCCACGGGACCGACGGGCGCGGGCTCCAGGACACCACCATCGGGCCGACGACGGGCTCGGTTCGGTCGCGATCCGTCGCGGATCGCGCCGTCCAGGACCGCCCCATCGAGGACGGCGCCGTCGAGCGGAACGAAGGCGTCCGGCATCGGCGGCGCCGGGAGCGCTCGCAGCTCGGCCGCTCGCTGGCGAGCCCCGGCGGCGCAGATGGGATCATCGACCATCAGGCAGACCGCCTCGTCGAGCCACTCGTGGAAGAGCAGGTTCATGTCCTGGCTCATCGTGTGCTCGATGCCCGGGACCTGAACGAGCTCGACGTCGAAGCCGATCTCCGAGAGACGACCGAAGAGCGCAGTCGTCGGATCGATGGGGACGATCGTATCGGCGGTGCCATGCATCGACCGGATCGCGGCGTGGCGCCGATCGCGACGCAGATACGAGGGCTCGAGCGGCGGCGGCAGCCACGACGCGAGCGGGATGGCGTGACCCACGACGTCGTCGTGGTGGACGGCGAGCGTCAGCGTGAGCAGCCCACCCTGGCTGAAGCCGGTCACGATCGCGCGCCCTTCGGTGTCGCGCTCGTCGAGCAGCCCTTGGATGAAGCTCGCCAGTCGGTCCGCGGTTTCGAAGAGCGTCGACGAGAGCCGGTCGACGAGGTTGTCGCCAACGCGAACCGGCAGCCACTGCCATCCGTCTCCGAGCGGGTCCGGTGCCTGTGGGACGATCACGCGAACCGGGTGGGCGAGATGCATGAAGGGGCCACCCGGGACGTGGGCGCGGTCGCCGCGACCGTGGAGCACGACGACCATCGGCAGCGGGTCGTCGAAGTCCGCGTCCCCGATGACGGCCTCGAGGAGATAGAGGCCGTCGCGCTGCTCCTGCCGAACCTGGAAACCGGGCCGGGCCGGCGGCGGCGTGGGCAGTGGCGGGCCGGAGTCCACGTTCCGACCCGCGTCCCGGACTCGAAGGGGAGGCGTGCCCGCGTCGAGCCGTCCCTCGTGCTGTCGCGGCGGCCACGCGGCGCCGTCTTCCTCTTCCATGAGGGCCTCGGCGATCTGGGCCATCTCGCGAAAGCGATCGTCGTCGACCACGTCCGAGGCGAGCCAGCCGAGACCTGCCCCGGCCAGGAGGGTCAGCCCACCGACGAAGAGCCGCCGCATGCGGTCGCGGGTCGGACTCAGCGGGGGCGGCTGGGGCTCCCGGCTGCGACGGCGCTCTCGACGCGAGGGAGGGATGGAGGGCCGCGAGGGCCTCACGCCTCACCTCCAGCGACGAGGGACGGACTCTCGGGCTCCGGTGACGCCTCGAGCTGATGCTGCACCAGGTCCCGATAGAGGCCGTCGGCGGCCATCAAACTGTCGTGGGTCCCCTGCTCGACCACCTTGCCGTCCTGGAGCA
Source organism: uncultured Sandaracinus sp. (assembly GCA_964462035.1). Lineage (GTDB taxonomy): Bacteria > Myxococcota_A > Polyangia > Polyangiales > Houyiibacteriaceae > UBA1660. The sequence continues at coordinate 44,647 of CAYXAP010000034.1, read as the reverse complement.
CGATGATGCGGTCGGCGTCCCGAACCGTCGAGAGGCGATGGGCGATCACCAAGGTCGTCCGCCCTTCGGCCGCGGCGGCGAGCGCTCGCTGCACATAGGCTTCCGACTGGGCATCGAGGCTCGAGGTCGCTTCGTCCAGGATGAGGATCTGCGGGTCGACCAAGAGCGCCCGACCGATGGCGATCCGCTGCCGCTGACCGCCCGAGAGCTTGACCCCGCGCTCGCCACAGACTGTGGCGTAGCCATCGGGGAAGCTCTCGACGAACTCGGCCGCGAACGCTCGCCGGGCCGCGTCCTCGATCGCCTCACGGCTCGCGCCGGGAGCGCCATAGGAGAGGTTCTCGGCGATCGACTCCGCGAAGAGGACCGGGTCCTGTGGAACGACCGCCATCTTTCCACGGAGGGCCTCGAGGTCGGCGTCTCGGAAGTCGACGCCGCCCAGGGTGATGCGCCCCGCCGTCGGGTCGTAGAAGCGCAGCACGAGATTCGTGAGGGTGGTCTTGCCCGCACCCGAGGGGCCGACCAACGCGACCGTCTCGCCCGGCTGGATGGTGAGATCGATGCCCCGAAGGACCTCTTCGCCCTCGGCGTAGGCGAAGTGCACCCCTTCGAAGACCAACGCCGCGGGCTCCTCGGGGAGCGGCTGGGTCTCGCTGGCGTTGCGCACGTTGGGCTCGGTCTCGAGGATCTCGAAGAGCCGCTCCGTCGCGCCCCCCGCGCGCTGCAACGCGCCCCAGAGCGACGCGAGCGACGCGAGCGACGCGGCGACCATGCCCGAGTAGAGGACGAAGGCCATGAGCTCGCCCGGGGAGATCTCGCCTTGCGCGACTCGACGGATGCCGACCCAGACGATCGCACCGAGCGCGAGGTAGCCGGAGAGCGAGGCGACCGCGAAGAAGGAGGCGCGCCACCGAGCCAGCTTCAGCGCGCGCGAGAACGCGAAGGCCGTCCCATCGCGGTAGCGCTCCGCCTCCCCGTCTTCCTGACCGAAGGCCTGGACCGTCTCGATGGCACCGAAGCTCTCCTGCAGCCGCGCGTTGGTCTCGGCGATCGCGTCCTGCAGCCCCTTGCTCATCTTCCGGATGAAGCGACCGAACACGATCACGGTCACGACCATCGCCGGGACGATCGCGAGCATGAAGAGCCCCAGCTGCGCGTTGACCACGAAGAGCAGGACCGCGGCGCCGAAGAGCGTGACGAGGTTGCGGAGGCCCATGCTGAGCTGGGACCCGACGAAGCTCTCGAGCAGCATCACATCACCAGCGATCCGCCCGACGAGCTCACCGGTACGGCGCTCGTGGAACCACCCGACCGGCAACCGCAGCATGTGCGCCGCGACGCGTATCCGGAGGTCCACCACGGCGCGCTCGCCGAGCCAGCTCATCAGGTAGTGGCGCAGCCAGGTGAAGATCGCCTGGAAGACGAAGAGGCCGATGAGCCCCAACCCGATCTGGTCGTAGGTGTCGAGGGTGGTGTCGTCCGAGAGCCCCTGGTCGAGCGCGTAGCGAATGGCCTGCGGGTAGACGAGCGAGATGCTGCTACCGATGAGCAGGAAGACGGTCGCCAGGAGGAAGCGGCCGAGATAGGGGCGGACCAGGCCGACGATTCGGCGGGTCTGCACCGCGCGCCGAACGCGGTCCGAGACCCAGCCGGTCTCTCCGATCGACGGGAAGTCGTTCGGGTCCGAGCTCACGCGTGGACCTCAGTCGGCGACGCAGCGGTCGACGAAGCGATACGCATCCGCCCAGCACCGGCGAGCGTTCTGCCGGAACACGAAGGCATGGAAGGCATGGGGCTCGCCGGCATAGTAGGTGGTCTCGCAGGGAACGCCCCGCCGTTCCAGTGCTCGGGCGAGACGGCGAGTGTCGTCGAGGATCGGGTCCTTCGTGCCCACGGGCGCGAAGAAGGGCGGCAGCGGTCGCTCCGGCTCCCGGTCGGACTCGAGCATCACGAGCGGATTGGCGAGCGCGATACCGTGCTCCGGCTCGGGGCCGGAGAGGTAGGCGGACGAGACCTCCCGCAGGCGGTCGACGACCCAAGGTGAGAGCTTGCCCTTCTCGAAGTAGCGATCGATCTCCGACACGTGCAGGATCCCGCAGAAGGGCATCGCACCGACCGGAACGACTCCACGCTCGAACACACGGCGCGCGTAGGGTTCGGGGCGCTCGAAGGTGGTCGCCACGGTCAGGGCGGTGGTGAGGTTCGCGCCGGCGGACTCGCCGGCGACGATCAGCTTCGAGGGATCCCCACCGAAGCGAGCAGCGTTGTCGAGGACCCACTCGTAGGCGGCGCAGACGTCTTCGACCGCCGCGGGGAAGGGGTGCCGCGGCGCGAGTCGATAGCTCACGTTGAACACGATCGCGCCGCGACGGGCGAAGGCGAGCCCCATCACCCAGTGGGTGTCCTTGGACAGGATGCGAAAGCCCCCGCCGTGGATGTGCAAGACCACGGGCAGGGGCTCGTTGCGCTCGATCGGTCGGTAGACGTCGAGCAGGTGGAAGTCGTCGCCGGTGCCGCGGTAGTCGAGGTCGTGAATGACCTCGACGCCGTGACGCTCGGGCCTCGCCCGAGGATGAAGCCGCGCGGCGTTGCTCAGCCCCTGGAAGAAGGCTTCCGCGGCCACACCACCGATCCGCTGACGGACCCGCTCACCGAGTGACCGACGCTGCCCCATCACGAGTCGGCGTCAGAGGCTGCGCTTCTTGGCGCGCAGCCCTCGGCGACTGCCCTTGCGCTTCTTCTTCTTCTTCTTCCAGTGCGGCTCGTCCTCATCGGCGCCGCCGTCGAACTTTCGTTCGTCCTGGTCATAGGCGATCTCCGCCTCCTCGGGCGGAGGCGGCACCGGACCACCCCGTCGGGGCGGCGGTCGGTCGGACGGACCGCCACGCTTGAACTCGGCGATGGGAGACGGACGGCCGCGACCACGGTCGCGATCGCCACCGCCACGCGGTCCACCACGGCCGGGAGGACCACCGCGCCCGGGAGGGCCACCACCACCGCGACGACGTTCCTCGGCCGCGTTGATGTTCAGGGCTCGGCCACCGAGCTCCTTCCCATTGAACTGCTCGATGCACGCACGTGCCTGGTCTTCGCTGGCGAACGTCACGAACCCGAACCCTCTCGGCCGACCCGTTTCCCGATCCGTCGGGAGGAACGCGTCGACGACCTCTCCTGCCGGCGAGAGGAACTCGACGAGGTCCTCCTTCGTTGTCCGGTAGTTGAGGTTACCCACGAAGACTTTGGCTGAAATTTTCTCTGCTCCTCGGCGGCGAGCCGCTCTCCTATGAACCAAAGATTAGAGGATCGGGACCGAACTCGCTAGCACCCCGGTGCATGCCCGCTCAAAGGGTCCGGAGGTAGGCGATCAGGGCCAAGCGTTCGTCTTCCGTCAGGCTGGTGCCGAAGTCGTGGCCGAGGTTGCCGTTCCCCGCCACGCTCGTGTCGATGGTGAAGCCGTTTCGTTCGAAGCTCGCGGGCCGTTCGGCGGGCGGTAGAAAGAGGGCTTCGAGCGTGGGAACGCTGCCGTTGTGGAGGTATGGCGCCGTGGCCCAGATCCCTCGGAGATCGAGCGCTCGGTAGCCGTCGCTCATGCGAACGGCGAGTCGATTCCGGATGATGAACTGGATGAGCTCGGCCCTTCCCTCGTCGCTCACCGCGCCGGCCCCGCTCTCGTCTCCGTCGATCAGGACACGGTGCCAGCGACTGGTCGCGATGCTGCCGTTGGGGAACTCCGGGTCATCACCAGGGAAGCGCTCCACGCCGTCGTAGTCGTAGGTGACGATGCCGATCTCGGTGGGGTCGTCCACGTGGTGGCACTCATTGCAGCGCTCCCGCTCGAAGATGGCTTCGCCCATGGCCGCGGTCCCCGGCTCCTGCGGTGTCGGCGGCGGCGGCGAGATGGTCTCCAGGAAGGCGACCATCGGGCCGGTTCGGCTCGGCGGCGGGAAGGGCACCAGCGCCTCTTCGTCGTTCGGGTCTCCGGCACCGAACGCGAAGATCGCGAAGTAGCCCTCCGTTCGCGCATCGGCGCCGGTGCCCAGGTAGTTCATCGACTCGCGGTCGCCGAGGCCGAAATAGGGCGGGAAGTCCGCCGGCACGACCTGCTCGTAGCTGCTGCTCTCGGCGTTCTGCCGACCTGGCCCGAGCTGTCGAGCCTTCGCGATCTGAAGGTCGGTCATCAGCGGCTCGTTGCCGGCCGCGACCCAGCGCTCGTTGATGGCCACGCGGAAGGCTCCGATGTCGAGCTCGGTGGCCGGAAGGCCGAGCCAGAGCTCCCCCGAGGGAAGCCGCGCCACGTGGCACATCGCGCACGTCTCGTGGATGCGAGTGTCGTCCATCAGCCCACGCTTGAGACCGATGGGAAAGTCGTCGTTCGGGTCGGGGATGAAACCGAACGACGAGAACTGCTCACCGAAGACCTCCGGCTCGTCGACCAGGAGCTGCAGCATGAACTCCGCCGGCGGCCACTGGTCGAGCACCTCCGTGTCCCATGGGTCCCAGAGGAAGCGAAGCATGCCCTGATAGCGCTCCTCGTCACTCGCGTCGGGCGCGTTACCCGCTTCCAGCGGCGGCCGATCGAGCGGCTCCCAGTACGGACCGGCATCGACCGCGGGGGCTGCGTCCACCGACGCGTCCGTCGCCGTGTCGCCGTCATCGTCGTCACCACACGCCAGCGTCAGGGCGAGCACGCAGGTGAGGATCTCCGTCGTTCGTCTCGTCACAGCGACTCCAGGTAGGCCAGTAGGGCGTTCAGCTCGGTCTCCGCGAGCGTGGCGGTGGCGCCGTGGATGGCGCCGTGGTCGGTGAGCACGCTCCGAAGGGTCGGCGCGCGGCCGTCGTGCAGGTAGGGGGCTCGGGCGCGGATGGCCTCGAGGGTGGGGGTGTCCACGGCGTCGAGTCGCGCGTCCGCGTCATCGCTCCGGGCGAGCACGGTGTGCGTCCGGCCGTCCGTTCCCCCGCCCGGGTGGCAGTCGGCGCAACCGGCGCCGGTGAAGACCATCGCGCCACGATCGACCTCCGCGGCGTCCTCGGCGGGGCGCGGCGGTGGCGCCGGGGCCTGGTCGAGGTAGGCGGTGAGGGCCTCGTAGTCGACGAGCAGCCCATCACCCTCCATCAGCTCGTGGATGGTGTCCCGCCCGAGGGTGTCGATGTCGGGGATCGTCGCGTCCCAGTGATAGGGCGCGGTCGCGGAGCGTGCTCGCCAGGCCGGCGGTGTGCGTCGCAGCTTGCGGTCCACGCCGGGCGTGTGGAGAAACCAGGTGAGCCCATCGTCGCCGCCGCCGGGGTGGCACGTCGCGCAGGTCACCACACCGCTCGGGGTGAGGTGGATGTCGACGGCATCGTAGAAGATGTCCCGGCCTCGCAGCGCCAGCGCGTCCATGCGGGTCGCGCCGAGGGCCCGGCGCCGCTCGAGGATGGGCGTCGTCGCACCCGCCTCCAGCACGGCGACGGCGTGGTCGAAGCCGACGTCGACATAGGCGCGTCCATCGTGGACCGCCACGCCCCGAGGTCCACGACCGACCCGGTGGGCCTCGACGACCGCGACCGAGCCGCGGCAGCGAAGCAGGGCGACGTTGTCGGTCTGCCGGTGGGTCACCCAGAGTCGGTCGCCGTCCCACGCCGCGCCGGAGGGGCCGCTGAAGACGAAGGGGCCGCCGTCGAAGCGCGCATAGGCGCCCGTGCAGGCGCCGTGCAGGCGGGGATCGATCCGGGGCTGATCGTCGACCACGGATCCGTAGCCTCCGATCTCCGGCGGCCGCTCGCGGTCGGCGTCGTGCTCGACCCGCTCGTAGGTACCGGCCAGGCCACGGCCGCGGTCGACCGCGAAGTGCGAGGGGTGACTGCCATGGACTCCGCTCGCGCTCTCGAAGACTCGCTCGTTCATGGGCTCGAGACCCGCGTCGAACACCCGGACGCCGCCGAAGCGCTGGAGGCCGACGTGGAGCTCTTCGTCCAGCGCGGCCAGGGCCAGCGGACGGCCCTCGACCTCCGCCACGCGGCGCACGACGCCGGCAGCATCGAGCACCACCACTCGGTCGTCGTTCGGGCAGCTCACTGCGATGCTGCCATCCGATCGCTCGGCGAGGTCGTGGGTGCCGCCGCACGGGACCGAGTGCCGAACGACGGCGGTGCCATCGATCGTGGCGACGGCGGGGGCGAGCGCCAGCGTGACCCAGAGCCTCCCGTCCGAGGCACGCAGGATGCGCTCGGGCGCCCCGTAGATCGGGAGCCGCGCGAGCTCGTCGAGGGTCTCGAGGTCGAGTGAGACCACTGCATCGTCGTCTGGGCTGGTGAGCCACAGCGCTCCGCCGACCACGACGATCGTGTTTCCGGTGGACGCATGGTCGTGCGCCGGCTCGTGCCCACAGCTCAGCGACGCGACCAGGATCGACGCGGCCAGAAGCCGGATCGAGCGGCGGGGACTCACCGCCCAGGCGGGAGGAGGAGGGCGAACTCGACCACGATGGGCTGCTCGGCGCACTTCAGATCGTAGCCGCCGATGGGCAGCGTCACAGGGTCGCCCTCGTCGGGGTCGGACATCGCGTCGCTGGCGTTCCCGTCCACGTCCATGAACCCGAGCACCTGGTACTCGCCGACGGGGAGCACCACGTCGAGCGGGTAGGTCTCGCCCTCGCCCATCGTGGTGATGTCGACGTCGGTGAAGGCGAACGACGCGACCGGCTCCGCGCCCTCGTTCGGACCGGCGAGGGTGACGTCGTCAGCGCGGAAGACGCTGCCCCAGATGTTGCCGCGGAGCGGGTCGGTCAGGTCCTCGGACTCACGAACGGTCGGCGACGCATCGAAGCGGATGAGAAAGCGGCCCTCGACCGCTTCCGTGGAGCCGACGTCCGCGCAGCTGGTGTCGCGGGGAGGGAGCTCGTCGGGCACGTCCAGCACGCCCTGATAGGGCAGGAACTCCACCGGCCGCAGCCGCTGGCGCGGTGACTCGACCGCGTAGGCGATCTGGAAGACGCCGCCCTGGCCCTGCGCGATGACCTTCACCACACCACCGCCCTCGGGGTCGTCGTAGTGGAACGGCACGGTGAACTTGGTCGAGGAGCCGGCTTCCGCGGCCTCCTGGTCGAGCATGTTGCGGACCATCCGGAAGACGTTCTCCCGGAACTGCTCGCCCGCGAGGAGGGACGCCGGCGCGTTCGCGAAGGGGATCCGGCGGCCTTCGAGATCGACGACCTCGAAGCCGACGTTCACCATCTCGTCGGAGAGCTGCGGCGTGACGGTCAGCCGAAGCCAATCGTGGGGCAAGAGGCGAAAGTCCTGGAAGTTCTGGGCCGCTCCGGCGGTGATCCCGTAGGCGCGCGTGGAGAAGAAGTCGAACTGGTCGCGGGAGAGGGTGAACCAGACGGTGCCCGCCAGCTGCTCGTAGGGCTCGCCGCCGAAGGCGGGAGCATTGACCAGCCCGGGCTGGAGCGAGGTCTCGGGGGTGTGGGTCGCGATGGTCAGGCTGCCGGTGCCGTTCTCGAACGACACCTCGATCGTCAGCGAGCCGCCATTGGGGCTGACGGCTCGGTACTCCAGGAAGAAGGGGCTCATCGAGCCGGCCTCTTCGGCCTCGACCTCGGCCCCACGGGTGAGCGCGACCGCAGCCGTGTCGAGGAAGAGCTGGCCATAGTCGAACGAGGCAGGGACCCGGAGGATCGTGCGGCGATCGCGTGCATCGACGGTCTCCATGGCCAGCTCGATCACCACCTGGTCCGGGGTACGCGTGTCGGGGAACGACGAGAGAAAGAGGCCAGGCTGGATCTCGACCGCGTCGAGGGTCGCGCCGGCTCGGGCGGCGTCCCCGAAGAGCGGCCCCAGCCGAGTCTCGAGCTCCGCCGGGGTCGCCAGCGGCATCTCGACGGAGAGGCCGACGAACTCGATGGGCTCGGAGCGAGGCCGGAGCTCCCCTGCGGGTGCATCCGTCGGCGGCGAATCGTCGCAAGCGGCGAGCAGGACGATCAGCGAGGCGAAGGCGAGTCGAAGAGGCATGGCAGCACCCTCACCCTCACCAGCTTCGACATCCGAGATCGTGAGCGGCCACACATGTGTGGCCGTTCTCCTCGAACGGTCACGATCTCGGGCACTTCGCTGCTTACAGCTCCTGCCGTGCTGAACGGTGATCAGGCGGCGTGGGCCGGGGCGACCGCGCGATCGAGGTGGTGGCGGCGGCTCTCGCCCTCGCGACCACGAACCACGCGCTGCCCGGAGAGCCGGCCCCGCTTCTCGGTCACGATCGTCGCTTGGGTCTCTTCGCCCTCGCGCTCCGCGAAGACGACGACCCAGTCGTCGGTACGCCCGAGGTCGTGCGCCAGGTCGGTGTTGGAGAACATCACCCGAAAGCTCCAGCCCTCGAGCTCGGTGCGGAGGATGGGCAGCCAGCGCTCACCGCTCGGGTTGTTCCGGCGCGGCGCGATCGTCGGCAGGGAGCCCTCGGCGACCGCCCGTCGGTAGTGCTCGTCCACCTCGAGCAAGAGCCGAACGGGGGGCCGACGGTGGGCTCGAATGGGCTGCCGGCGCCGAGCCAAGCGGGTCTCGAGGCTCTCCCGAATCCGTTCGGCGGTGGAACGACCGACGCCCTCGACCTCTTCGAGGCGATCGAGCTGCGACTCGAGCGCCTCGAGGGTCTCCGCGCCGAGGGTCTCGCGGATCCGCTCCGCGAGGGTCTCACCGACGCCATCGAGGAGAGTCAGGTGGTCGGAAGGTCGGACGTGGCGGTGGAGCCGCTCGAGCATCCCGCCCGAACGACCGGCCACGTGGTCGAGGAGCACACCGGCGATTCGGGGACCGACCCCGGGGATCTCCTCGAGCTCGTGGCGGTCGAGCTCCGCGACCGGCTTGGGGGCATTGGCGACCGACGCGGCGGCGGCACGAAAGGCTCGAACACGATGCACGCTCTCACGACCGGCCTCGAGCGCATCCGCGATGGCGCCGAGATGCGCGCCGAGGGAGGCGTTGTCGAAGCGGTCGGCCACGAAGGGCAGGCTGGTCTGTTCCATGGAGAGGGTCATTGGGAGGCTCCTCGGTCGAGGGGTGCTCGGGCGCGACCACTGCGCAACCGTCGAGCACTGAACACATGTAACTATCAATCGAGCGGACGCTACCCCCCACCTGCGACGTTTTCGTGGAACGTGCGTCAAACCCTTGCCGCGAGGCCCGGAATGTCGCAGCCATGCTCTGTGGTAGGCGTCGAATGGCGGACCAAGCCCAACCTCTGGGGAGCGGTCAAATGGGTCGCCAAGGGATTCCTCCACCGCCGTCCGCTCGAAAAGGCGAGTAGTCTCGCGTTCGATACGGCCTTTGCCGCAGTGCCCTTCTTGGTCCTGGTCGTGGCCATTCTCGACCTGACCGGGCTCTACTCACCGCTCCGTCACGAGGTCTTGGACCCCTGGTTGGGGACGGCCTTCGGCGAACAGACCGAGGGGACGGAGACCTCGCTGGCCACCGCTTTGCGCCAGCTTCTCGCCACGGTCGACAGCGCGGATCTCAGCGCTCTCGGATGGGGTGGCTTGCCGGTCCTGCTCTACGCAGTGGTGCTGGTGTTCTCTGCGATGGAGGGGGCGATGAACGACGTCTTCGACGCCGACCAGCACCGTCGCTGGGAGCGACGGCTGCGGGACTACTTCGGCCTCTTTCTCCTCCTGCCGATCGGTGCGGGGCTGATCACCCTCTTCGCGGCGGTGGTCCACAAGCTCCACATGGACACCGCGTTTCCCAACGAGCTGCTGCACGTGATCGCGATCTTCCTGGGCACGATCAGCTGCGCCGGTCTCTACAAGGGCGTGGCGAACGCGCCGGTGCCGTGGAAGTCCGCGTTGATCGGTGGCCTGGTCGCCGCGGTGCTGGGCTACGCCACCTTCTGGGTGGAGCTGCAGGCGCAGGTGATCGTCGCTCGATACGACGCGCTCTACGCCGGTCTCGCCGCCGTGCCGCTCTTCCTGCTCTGGGTCTTCTCGAGCTGGCTGATGGTGCTGCTCGGCGCCGAGGTCGCGGCGTTCCTCAACGACTGGCAGAACTATGGCTACCGGCTCGGCGAGCCATGGCCCGGCTCGCGACTGATGGAGGGCGTAGCCGCCGCGGCGGTGGAAGCCGTTGCCGCCGCCGAGGTCGCCGGGCGACCGCCGCCTCGCTTGCGCACGTTGGCTCGTCGGCTCGGAGTGCCTCGGGCGATGCTCGAGAAGGCGCTCGACCCGCTACGGCGGGGAAAGCTGGTACGCGTGGTGGGTCGCGATCAGCGACCGCGGGTCGCGCTGATCCGGGGCGCCAAGGACACCAGCGTCCAGGAGGTGCTCGACGCCATTCGCGGTGCCGAGGTGAAGACCGAGAAGCTCGACGAGCTGCAGCACGCCACGAGCGGCGACGCCGAGTGCACCCTCGCCGACGTCATCACGGGCAAGGGCAAGCTCTAGCAGTCCGGGGCCGACCAGGGGAAGGCGCGGTCGGCGGCGAGCGCAGCAACGTCGTCGGCCGGGACGGCGCTGACGCAGACGAGCGCGTCGAGGAAGTCCGTGAGGTCGATGCCCCTGGCGCCGCGATCGGGGAGGCCACCGCCACCGAAGTGGTCGACGAGCAGACGCATCCAGCCGTCGAGCCCGAGCTCCACGCGGTCGAAGGGCTCGGAGCCGCTCGCGGGGTCGAAGGCGTCCCAGAGGATCCCGCTGACGATCTCCTCGCGGAGGTTGCCGGTGGCCGTGCCGTCGGTGGTTCCGGAGAAGGTCGGTTCGCTGACGCCGCCGATGGTCATCGCCTCGAAGTCGATGAAACGGGTGGCGTCGATGAAGGTGTCGATGACCCAGGGCGCGCCGAGAACGACGCCGGCGAAGGCGTAGGCCAGCCCTTCGCCGTACGCGAGGACGGGCTCGACCTGCAGATCGCGGTGGGTCCCGCCTGGCGACGAGTCGGCGGAGTACTGCTCGACGAAGAAGTGGCCGAGCTCGTGGACGATGATGAAGTCGTCGTACTCGTCGGTGTCGTCGGTGCCCCCACCGAGCGATACCTCGGCGCCGCCGTAGCAGGAGCCGCAGGCGAAGGCGCGCCCCTGCTCCCAGCGGTAGGCCAGCGTGGGACCGGCCGCCCCGACGTAGGGCGCGTAGGTCTCGAAGGCCTGGTGGGTGACCGCGAGGACGTTGAAGGGACCGCCCACGTCCGACGCGTCGGCGAGGAGGTCGGTCGCGCTGCCCTCGTTGGCCGTGACCTGCATCGAGTAGAACGAGGGTCGACGGCGCCGATCGATGACGACCGACCGATGGTCTCCGAAGAGCGTGTCGCTCACCGCGCGAATCATCGCGCCACCGCTGGTGGCCTCGAAGGCGTAGGCCCCGTCGACGTCGGTGCGCACGGACTCGACGGTGGCACCGCTGCCATCGAGGAGATCCACCAGGATCCCCGGGGCCGGGGTCGGAACGACGGCGCCGGTGAAGCCATCCGCGTCCTGTGGGCGGTCTTCGTAGCGGACGGTGCCGAAGTAGATCGCCGCCGGGCCGAGGTCCGTCACGAATCCGTCGGGCTCGGTGCCGAGGTCGATGATGGACGCATCGACTTCCTCACCGCCGAGGTCGGAGGGGCCCGCGTCCATGGGACCCGGACCCCCGTCCTCGACCACGCCGTCGTCGTCCCCACAGGCGGCGACGGTGACGGCCAGCGCCAACACCATTCGGAGACGTCTCACCCGGAGACCCTAGCGCGTTTCGCGCATCAGGGCTGGTAGAGGAAGACGCCTCTCAAATCCTCGGTCGCGCTGATGTAGCTCCGACCCATCACGCCATCGCGGAAGCTCCACGCACGGAATTGATAGATCATGCCGGGAACCGGCTCGGCGCCATCCCAGGTGCCCGTGACCGTGGCCGAGCCGCTCACACCAGGAATCTCGGTGTTCTCGAAGACCAGCTCACCGAACGCGTCGTAGATCCGCAGCTCGTAGCCGTCCTCCGAGGAGTCATCGGCCCAGACCAGCTCGGGGACCGTGGTCACGGTCTCGAGGCCGGTCGCGCCGGGGCTGGTGATCGCGAGCGCCTCGGTGACCTTGAAGCTCGCGTCGAGGGTGATGTCGGCGCCGGCGACGTCCACGAAGACGACCTCCGTTCCGCCGATGCCCTCGTCTGGGTCACGCACGAGATCGTCGTTCTCGAACGCCGCCAGGACGGCATAGCGACCGGGCGGCACGCCCGGGATCTCGAACGCCGCATCGACCGGCGCGGCGCGCAAGCCGGGGGGCGCCTCACCGCGCACGGTGGCCGGGTCGAACGTCGACGCCAACACGAGGATCACCGAGGTCTGCACGCCACCCGGCGCGTTCACGATGTTGACGCTGCCGCTGACCGTCGCGACACCGTCGGAGCTGGCCGCGAGGACCACGTCCACCACCGCCTCGGCGGCGACCGTCACGGTCTCCGGCGTGATGCTCAGCCCCTGGATGTAGCCCGAGACGACCGTGTCTCCCGCGGGTACGTCGAAGAGCACGAACTCGCCATCGCGGTCGGCGATGGCGGTCGACACCGCGGTCCCGCCCTGCTCGGCGACCACGAGGGCACCGGCGGCCAGGTCGCTGTCGATGCGGCCGCTGATGCTGCCTTCCGCCGTGGTCTCACGTGGGATGAGCGCGACGTCGGTCGCGGCGTTCATCACCACCAGCGTGCCCTCCGTCTCGACGGCCGTGTCGAGGTCGATCGGCAGCGACTGTCGCGGCGCCTGAGGGAAGGGCTGATAGCCCGCGGCGTCGACCCGCAGCGTGATGTCGTCCGTGACGACGACGTTGCCATCGGCGTCTCGGACGAGCGGCACCGGCAGCTCGTAGGTTCCGTCCGCGGCGCTCACGGAGACGCTGGATCGCGCGACGCCGTTCGCGTCTCGCGCCACGACCCGCGCGCCCTCGACTCCTACGTCGGTGAGCGCGTCGAAGACCCGACCTTCCACCACCACGGGGGTTGCGCAGACCGGGTCACCGCCGCCTTGCACCTCTTCGCAGACCAGGCCGTCGTCGCAGCCTTCGGCCGTGCCGACCGTGCAGACCTCTTCGTCGTCGCCGCAGCCGAGCACGAAGGTGCCCAGCGCGACGAGCATGCTCGTCGCGATTCGATTCCAACTCATCCCATCACCTCAATCCATTCGATTCCGCCACCCACCCCGGTGACGGTTCGCCCGATGGCTCCATTACCCGAAGAGGGTGCAGCAGCCGGTCAGGCAGAAGTAGTTCGGCGGACACATCGGGTCGCCTTCGATGCCGCACGGCTGGCGGCCATCCGGACAGCGCGGGTCCGGCGTGAACATGTCCGAGGGCATCGCCCCATCGGGGAGCGGACCCATGTCGTCCATGCCCATGTCGACCGGCGGCGGCGGGAAGCAGTCGTCCGGCAGATCCTCCGGGTCCCGGCCCAGGCAGAGCTCGCAGCGACCGCAGTCGTTGAAGCAATCCATCTGCTGCGTGCACAGGTGGCAAGCCTCGAGGTCGCCAGCGAGGGCCCGCTCGAGGGTGCAGGTGTGCGTGTCCGAGGCCGGGTCGTAGGAGCCGACGAAGACGGTGTTGTCACCGATGAGGCAACAGCCGAAGCAGTCGCAGCCGTTGGGCGTGAGCGGCTGGCAGAAGTCGATGCACTCGTCGGTCTGTGTCTCGTCGCAGTTCGCAGACGGGGGAGGAGGCTCCTCGCTCGGGCAGATCTCGTCCGGGTCGCGCGGATCGCAGCGAGCGTCGAAGCGGCAGCCGTCGTTTCCGGATCCCTGGTCGGTGTCGTAGTAGCAATCGAGCTTGCAGTTGGGCGTGTCGCCGCCCGGGAGCCCGTGATAGAGGCCGGTCTCGTTGTTGTCGCAGGGCCCGAGGCAGTCTGGGTCGTCGCTGTCGACCAGCCCATCGCCATCGTTGTCCATGCAGTCGCCGCAGGCGTTGATGCTGCCCTGACAGGTCGCCGGGAAGCACACGCGGCCCCCATCGAGGACGATGCTGCCATCGGGGAGCATGTCGTCCATCGGCCCGAGGTCCGTGGGACCGGCCATGTCCTCCCCCGGCGTCACGTCGCCGTCGGTGGGCATGCTCATGTCCGAGCCGCCACCGCCCATGTCCTCGGAGTCGTCGGTCGTCACGTCTGCGGAGTCGTCGCCGCAGTCACAGCCGCCGAAAACCAGGGCCAGGCAGAGAAGGGATCGATAAGCGCGCATGGAGGAATCCTCATCCGGGCGGAAATTCGCCGTGGGAAAGGATAACTCCGATGGGGGTGCGTGAGCAATCTCCAACGGTCCCAGAACGGGGACCGTCGGGATTCCTCAATGGTCGTGGGCGCTTCCAGGGCCGTGGGCGTGGCCGTGCTCGACCTCTTCCTCGGTGGCATCGCGGATGTCGACGATCTTGCCGCGGAAATGGAGCTCCATGCCGGCGAAGGGATGCTCGACGGAACAGATCACCGTCGGACCCTGGACCTTCTTGACCCACAAAGGCATCGGCTGGCCTTGAGGCCCGCGGGTCATGAAGGCGATGCCCGGCTTGAGCTCCGCGTCCTTGGCGAAGCTCGAGCGGGGCAAGCGCACGGGCTTGAGCCCACGCTTCGGACCGTAGCCGTCTTCCGGAGCGACCACGGCCGTGAAGTCGTCACCGACCGCCTTGCCGACGAGCTCGCGCTCGAGGCCGGGCACGATGTTCTTGGCGCCGTGGAGATACACCAGCGGGGAATCCTCGGCGCTCCGCTCCAGCTCGGCCCCGCTGGGGTCCGAGAGCGTGTACGTGAGGGTGACGACCTTCTGATCCGCGACCTGCATGGCGCGGGCTGTACCGTGAACCCATCTTTCGGTCCAGCCGAGCGCTTGCCAAGAAGGCGGGTGCGGCGGAAGCTCCGCGCATGAGCACCACCGAGCGGAAGAAGCGCGTCCTCCATTTCGCCGTGACCGGCGCCCTGCTGGTCACCCCGGCCATGGGCATGGGCTGCGGCGGCGGCGAGGCCGAGGAGCCCCACACCAACGTCGCCGCGGGTGACGAGGATCCGGACACCAACGTCGCCGCCCACGAGGAAGGCGAGGAGCACACCAACGTGGCGGCCGAGGAAGAGCCCCACACCAACGTCGCTCCGGAGGGTGAAGACGAAGAGGAGCCCCTGCCGACCGCGAACCCGGCCGGCGGCTGAGCCCCCGATGACGTCGGAACCGACGTCCACCGAGCTCCTCGCAGAGACCACCCGGTCGCTGGGCGCGATGCACCGCCATCAGGTGCACCGTGACCCGTGGCCGGCGATCGAGGCCTTCGATCCGAGCGCGTACCCGGAGCCGCTCCGGCGCCGCGCGGCGTGGCATTGGGTGGCTCGGGCCCGCGCCGAGCATGGGTCCGTGCTGCAGTTCAGCGCAGTGACCCACGCACTGACTCGAGCGCGGGCGCCGGTGGAGATGCTGGGTGCGCTCGCGCGGCTGATCACCGACGAGGTGCGGCACGTGGAGCTGTGCGCACGGACCGCCGAGGCGTTCTACCCGGAGGCCCGGACCGACGCGGCACCAGCGGACTTCTTCGCCTGGCGCATGCCGCGGGCGCCTTGGCCGAGCGCGCCGAAGGGCGACGACCGGCAGGCGCTCTTCGCGTGGGCCTCGCGGGCGATCCTCACCGCGTGCTGTCTCGGTGAGACGCTCTCGAAGCCGATGCTCGAGGCCGTGGCGACGGTGGCGACCGATCCGCTCCCTCGGGCGGCGGCGGAGCAGATCCTGCGCGACGAGCAATTCCACGCGCGCTTCGGTTGGGAGTCGCTCTCGGTGCTGGTGCCGCTGCTCGATGCCGAAGGGCGAGCGGCGCTGCAGGAGCAGCTGGCGAAGTCGTTCGCGGGCTTCGAGCGGACCACCTGTGGGCAGGTGCGCATCGAGGACCTGGCCGACTCCGAGATGGAGATCGTGCCGGGGGAGGATGCGGAGGAGCCGAACCTCGGGACGCTGACGGAGCGGCAGTTCGCGATGATCTTCTACGCGACGCTGGAGCACGAGATCTTCCCGGCATTGCGCGAGCTCGGGCTCGACCCGGAGGCGGCGTGGGTACGGCGGGCGGCCTATCCGGCGGCGAAGGGGCGGGAGCCGGCGGCCGAGAGCCGCGGCTGAGGAGTATTTGAATTCTTGCGCTCGGAACGCCCTGTGTTTGCGGGGGATCCGGGAGGGGGGAGTGTCCCCGGGGTTCAGGGGTCGCAGCCGTCGAGGGTGAGCTCGTCGATGATGTCGCCGTCGATGGTGACGGCTTCGCCGTGGAGGGCGCAGCCGTGGATGGTCATGCGGAAGAAGCTGTGCTTCTCGTCGTTGGTGCTGGCTGCCCACCATTGGTCGGTGACGTCTCCGCGTAGGCCCGCGCCGCCGGCGCCCGCGATGACGTAGGTGATGCCGCTGACCGGGTCCGGGGCGATGCAGCCTCCGAGCATGGGGTGGGTGCGCTCGTAGTGGTGGTCATGGCCGACCAGGACCAGATCGACGCCGCCGGCTTCGAGGATCGGGAGGACTTGGGCGCGAACGGTGCCGTTCGGTGAGCGGCTGCTGGAGCTGTAGGGCGGGTGATGGAAGATCGCGATCTTCCACTCGGCGTCCGACCCGGCCAGGTCGGCGGCCAGCCAGTCGAGCATGTCGTCGTCGAAACGGTCGGCGGTGTCGAGGGCGATGGGGATGAGCCGCTGGTCGTTCGAATCCACGGAGACGAAGTGCACGTTCCCCTGGTCGAAGGAGTAGTAGTACTCCTGCTCGTCCTCGCGGAACGCCTGCTCCGGGAGGTAGTAGACGTCGCGGTACGGCTGGCCGCTGTCCGTCTTGAACTCGTGGTTGCCGATCGTGGGCCAGCTCGGCACGCGGTGGAGGAAGTCGCGGTAGACCGCGAACATGTTCGTCTCGAACTCGACGAAGGTGCCATCGCCGTAGGCCATGTCGCCGAGGTGGAGGAAGAGGTCGTAGTCGTCCGCCATGAAGACGTCGCGAAGCGCCGCCTGCTCCGGGCTGCCGTTGCCGCTGTCACCGAAGGCGAGCACCCGAATCGGCCGACTGCCCTCGGCGGCGCCGGGGCCGACCCAGCCGGTGCGGAGGGTGAGGTTGGTCGCCAAGACCTCGCCGCCTTCGAGGACCTCGTAGCAGTAGGCGCTCGAAGGGCTCAGGTCGGACAGCTCCGCGAGGTAGGCGGAGTAGTCGACCTCATCGTCGGTGCGGGCCCTGTCGAAGAGCTCGGCGTCCGCCACCACCGTCGTCCACTCGGAGTCACCAGCGGCGCGCACCCGGACCGAGCCCTCGCCGCCACCGGTGCTGGTCCACACCACCTTCGCGGTCGTCGGGCTGACGCTCTGGAGGTAGGGCCAGCGGCGGAGGGACGTGCCCTCCGGGAAGGTCGGCTCGCCGCAGTCCTCGCTCGGGACCGGGGCGGGCGGACCCGCGTCGGGTGGGTCGGCCGGGGTCTCGGTCGGCGCCGCCGAGCACCCGCCGAGGTCGGGCGGGCCTTGGTCCGGCGGACCGGCGTCCGCGGGGCCGGCATCCGGCGTGGGGTCGTCGGTTCCGTCGTCATCGCCACAAGCGAAGGCGAACGCGGCGATCAGGCAGAGCGAGAGAAGGCGAGCCATGGCGCGCATCCTAGCCAAAGCCGACGCTCTCCCCCCTTACGAAGAGCGACGTTCACCCACGCGCCCGGCGCTCACTCGAGGCTGCGAACGATGGACGCCAGATCCGCCGGGAGCTCCGAGCGCAGCTCGAGGCGGCCGCCGTCGGCGTCCGAGAGCACGATCCGTGAGGCGTGGAGGAAGTGGCGCTCGAGGCCGTCGATCGGAGGGCCACCGTAGAGGAGATCGCCCGCGAGCGGATGGCCGAGCGAGGCCAGGTGCGCCCGCACCTGATGGCGGCGGGCGCTCTTGGCCCGGACCTCGACCAGGCTGAAGGAACCGGCGCCGACCAGATCGGCCTCGAGGACCTCGGTCGATGCCGGACGCGCGCCCATCCGGTCCGCCTCTTCTGGCCGTTCGCAGACCACCATCCGTCGGCGGTCGGCCTTGTCGTGGGCGATCGGCCAGTCGATGAAGGCCGGCGCGTGGACGAAGCCACGGCAGAGGGCGGCGTAGCGCTTGTCGACCCGTCGCTCGGCCAGGTCCTCGCCCAGGCGCTCGAAGGTCGCCCGATCCCGCGCCGCGAGCAGCAATCCGCTCGTGTCGTTGTCGAGTCGGTGGAGCAGGCCCGCCTCGCGCTTGGCGTGGCCGATGCCGATCATCTCCGGGTAGCGAGCGACCAGCGCGTTCGCGATGGTGTCGCGCTCGTCGGGACGGAGCGGGTGACAGGGCACGCCGGCCTGCTTGTCGACCACCACCAGGTGCTCGTCCTCGTGGACGATCGCCAGCGCGAGCTCGGCGTTCGGCTCCGGGTCGAAGTCGCTGGGCGGCGGGAGCTCCTCGAGGGTCACCACCTCGCCGGCTGACACCCGATGGCCCTTTCGCACGCGGTGTCCGTCGACCCGCACCTTGCCCTCGGCCGCCAGGGTCTTGGCCTTGGCGCGGGTCATGTGGGGGACGTGCTGAACGAGGAAGACGTCGACGCGATTGCCTGCGTCGGACTCGCTCACTCGGTGTTCGAGGGGGTCGTCACCCTCGGCGGCGCCGTTGTCGTCGGGGAGGGTCATCGGCTCCCTTCTGACATGGATGGCGGTGCGATGAAACCACCGGTGGTGAGGCCCGTGGCGTTCTCGGAGTCCTCCCTCTATGCTCGGCCGGTGTCGAAGCGCGACTATTACGAGGTCTTGGGCGTTCCCCGTGGCGCGAGCCCCGATGCGCTCAAGAAGGCCTTCCGCGCCCTCGCTCGAGAGCTCCACCCCGACCGCAACCCCGACGACCCCGCCGCCGAGGAGAGCTTCAAGGAAGCCGCCGAGGCCTACCAGGTCCTCTCGGACCCGACGCAGCGCGAGCGCTACGACCGCTTCGGTCACGCCGCCTTCGAGTCGGGCGGTGGTCCCGGGCCCGCCGACTTCGGTGGGATCGGCGAGATCTTCGAAGGGCTGATCGGCGAGATCATCGGCGGCCGCCGGCGGAAGCGGCAGGGCGAGGACGTCGAGCTCGAACTGACGGTGAGCTTCGAGGAAGCCGCGCTCGGCGCCGAGAAGCACGTGGCCGTGGCCAAGCCGGTGGCGTGCGCGACCTGCGAGGGCAGCGGCGCCAAGCCGGGCACCGCGGTCCGCACCTGCAGCCAGTGCGACGGCAAGGGCGAGGTGCGCTTCCAGCGCCGCCTCTTCTCGACCAACCGCAAGTGCGCTGCCTGTAACGGCAGCGGCAAGAAGATCGAGACGCCCTGCAAGACCTGCCGCGGCGGCGGCCTGGTCGACGGCGAAGAGACGATGGCCGTGCGGATCCCTCCGGGGGTCGAGGACGGAGCGACCCGAACGATCCGTGGGGCCGGCGCGCCGGGCCCGGGTGGCAACGGCGACCTGCTCGTGACCATCCGCATCGAGCCCCACCCGCTCTTCCAGCGCGACGGAGCGGACGTGCTCTGCACGGTGCCGGTGAGCTTCCCGCAGGCCGTCCTCGGCGACACCCTCGAGGTGCCCACCCTCGAGGGCTCGGTTCGAATGAAGCTGCCGCCGGCGACCCAATCCGGGCGGATGTTCCGACTCCGGGGCAAGGGCATCCCGGTCTACGGCGGCATGGGCAAGGGCGACCAGCTCGTGACCATCCTCGTGGAGGTCCCGGAGAAGGTCAGCCGCAAACAGCGCAAGCTGATCGCCGAGCTCGCCGACGAGCTGGGCACCGAGACACACCCGCAGCGCCAGTCGTTCCTGACGAAGCTCAAGGAGCTGCTCGAGTGATGGCCCGATCACTCCTCGCGCTCCTGGCGGCGTTCGCCGGGGTCCGCCAAGCGCGAGCACAGTGCACCTGCCCCGGCGAGGACACCGAGGTCATCGGCCACCGCGGCACCGGCGGCGATCGAGACGACAACCCCTTCCCGGAGAACACCGTCGCCTCGTTCCTGCAGGCCGCGGCCGAGGGGGCGACGATGGTCGAGCTCGACGTCCAGCTCGACCAGGACGGCCGGCTCGTGGTCATGCACGACGACACCGTGGACCGCACGACCGACGGAACGGGCTGCGTCGCGGCACTGGATCAGGCCGCCATCGAAGCCCTGAGCGCGGGTGGCGAGCCGGTGCCCACCCTGATCGACGTCTTCGAGGCCGTGGACCTGGCGCTGAACATCGAGATCAAGGTCTCCGACGAGGACGGCTGCCCGGCGACCGACAAGCCCGCGCTGGCCGCAGAGCTCGCGCGAGTGATCGCGCTCTACCCGGGCCGCCGAGTGGTCGTGAGCAGCTTCGATCTGGATCAGCTGCTCGCGCTCCGAGCGGTCGACGACACCATCCGGCTGGCCTTCCTCTTCACCAACGCGGACTCGTTCGCGGTCGCTCGCAGCGAAGGGATGGACGCGCACCCGCTGGTGCTCGCCGCGACCGCCGCCGAGGTCGACGCGCACCACGCCGCCGGTCTGGCCGTGCGGCCCTACACCATCAACGACCGCGCGAACATGCGGCGCATGCTCGCGCTAGGCGTCGACGGCATCGTCACCGACACGCCGGACCTGCTGGTCACCGTGAAGGCCGAGTTCTGCGACACCTTCTGCGACGAGCCGGACGCCGGCATCGCGCCCGACGCCGGGAGCGACGCGGACTCCGACGGCTCCGGTGGCTGCGCCGCCGGCGGCTCGCCGAAGCATGGCCTCGGTGGCCTCGCGCTGGTCGGCCTCGCGGCGCTCCGCCGTCGCCTCAGGGGCGGTAGGTCACGCGGTAGACGACGCCGTTCGCCTCCTCGGTGAAGTAGAGCGAACCGTCCGGGTGCGAGAGCACGCCGACCGGCCGGCCCCACGTGGTCGGGCCGCTCGGGTCGATCAGGAAGCCGTCGACGAAGGGCTCGTAGGTGCCGGTGGGCGCGCCGTTCTCGAAGGGCACGAAGACGATCCGGTAACCCGTGCCCTCGGTGCGGTTCCAGCTGCCGCGGTGGGCGACGAATGCTCCGTGGCGGTAGCGCTCGGGAAAGGGCTCACGGTCGTGGAAGGTCACGCCGAGCGCCGCCGAGTGCGCCTGGAAGAGCACGTCGGGGGTGCGCGTGCGAGCGGCGAGCTCCGGTGCCTCGCTGCGGCGACCGTTCAGCCGCCGCGGGTCGAGCTTCTCGGGGACGAGGTACGCGTAGGGCCAGCCGTAGAATGCGCCCTCGACGACCTCGGTGAAGAAGTCGGGGACCAGGTCGTCGCCGAGACCGTCGCGCTCGTTGACCGTCGTGTAGAGCTTGCCGCTCCCGTGGACGGCGAGCCCGACCGGGTTCCGCAGGCCGCTCGCGAAGGTGGTGAGCTCGCCGGTCTCGAGGTCGAGCCGTGAGACCGCTGCGCGCGGTGGCTCTTCGACACTGACGTTGGTCGCGCTGCCGACCGACACGTAGAGGTGCCGACCGTCGCCGGCGGGGATCACGTTGCGGGTCCAGTGCTGGTTGTAGCCACCGCCCGGGAGCGCCACGACCCGTTCGCCCTCACCCTCCAGCCGGGTCTGACCCTCGCGCCACTCGAAACGCCGGACCTCGTCCTGGTTCCCGAGGAAGAAGGCGCCGCGCTCGAAAGCCATCCCGAAGGGGATGTCGACCGCGTTGTCGGCGCCCGCGAAGATCCCGCGCTCGTCGGCGACTCCGTCGCCGTCGGTGTCGCGGTACCAGGTGATCTGCTCCTCGCGGGACTGCGCGACCAGCACCCGCCCGTCCGGAGTGACGGCGAGCCAGCGAGCCATCGGGACCTCGGTCGCGAAGCGCTGGACGACGAAGCCCTCCGGCACCGCGAGCTCGGCGTCGTCGGGGATCGCCACGACGTCGGGCGACTTCCGCGCGCTGCGGGTCGCGAAGGGCTCGGGCAGGTCCGCGAGCGCGATCCGAATGGGCCGGGGCTCGAGCGTTCGGGTCGGTACTCGCTCGGCGAGCTCGACGGGCCGCGGGTCCTCGGTTCCTTCGGTCCGCTCCGCCGAAGGGGTGGGGGCAGGAGTGGGTTCCGGCTCCGAGCCGCAGCCGGCGTCGCACGCCAGGGGCACCAGAGCGACGAAGGCGAGGACGACGCGGAATCGCATTCGTTCGGTCTGGAGCGGGGCCTGAATGCCGTCCGTGTGCTTTCGCACGCTCGAAGTGCAAAGCTCCCGCGCATGACCTGGTCCCCGGAGTCCTGGAAATCGCGTCCGATCGCGCACGCGCCGCCCTATGACGACGCCGATGCGCTCGACGAGGCGGTCGCTCAGCTGAAGCGCTTGCCGCCGCTCGTGACCTCGTTCGAGGTGGAGCGACTCAAGAGTCAGATCGCGGAAGCCCAGCGCGGCGAGCGGCTCGTGCTCCAAGGTGGCGACTGCGCCGAGACCCTCGACGACTGCACGCCGGACGTGATCACGCGGAAGCTGAAGATCCTCCTGCAGATGTCGATGGTGCTCATCCACGGCGCCAAGCGGCCCGTGGTGCGGATCGGTCGTTTCGCCGGGCAGTACGCCAAGCCGCGGAGCAAGCCGCTCGAGAAGCAGGACGGCCAGGAGCTGCCGAGCTACTTCGGCGACCTGGTGAACCGCGCGCCCTTCGACGAGGACTCACGGAGGGTCGACCCGCAGCTGCTCCTCGAGGGCTACAAGCACGCCGGCCTCACGCTCAACTTCATCCGCTCGCTCGTGGTCAGCGGCTTCGCCGACCTGCACCACCCGGAGTACTGGGACCTGGCCTTCCTCGAGAGCGCGAGCCTCGACGACGGGCTGCGCGAGCAGTACCGGGCGACCGTCGAGGAGGTCTCCGCCGCGCTCCGCTTCATGCAGGCCCTCGGCGAGCAGACCGTCGACGAGCTCTCGCGGGTCGAGTTCTTCACCAGCCACGAGGGGCTCAACCTGCACTACGAGTCGTCGCAGACGCGGACCGTTCCGCGTCGCGAGGGCTGGTACGACCTGTCGACCCACCTGCCGTGGATCGGCGAGCGCACCCGCGACCCGGACGGCGCGCACGTGGAGTTCTTCCGCGGCATCCGGAACCCGGTCGGCGCGAAGGTCGGCCCGACGGCCAGCGGCGACGACGTGATCCGTCTGCTCGACGC
Organism: uncultured Sandaracinus sp.; assembly: GCA_964462035.1. Lineage (GTDB taxonomy): Bacteria > Myxococcota_A > Polyangia > Polyangiales > Houyiibacteriaceae > UBA1660. The sequence goes on along the minus strand of CAYXAP010000034.1, from coordinate 21,616 downwards.
GCTCAACCCGGACGACGAGCCCGGCAAGATCGTGCTCATCACGCGCATGGGCGCCGGCCACATCCGCGACGGCCTGCCCCCGATCCTCGAGCGCGTGCAGAAGGAGGGTCGCACGGTCCTGTGGATGAGCGACCCGATGCACGGGAACACCGTGAGCACGAGCTCGGGGCGCAAGACCCGCGACTTCGACGCCGTCCTCGACGAGATCGAAGGCGCCATCGCCGTCCACCAGGGCGTCGGCACCTTCTTCGGCGGCGTCCACTTCGAGCTCACCGGCGACGACGTCACCGAGTGCACCGGCGGCGCCGAGGGCCTCACCGAGGACGACCTCGAGCGGAACTACGCCAGCCTCTGCGACCCACGGCTGAACTACCGCCAGTCCCTCGAGATGAGCTTCCGCATCGCCCGCTCTCTCAGCGCTTGAGCTCAGGAACACTCCCTCCCCCCTGAGCGCATGGGATCGGGGACACTCCCCCCTCCCCGAACGCCCGACAAAACAGGGCGTTCCGAGCCAAGAATTCAAACACTCTCGCCGTGGCCCGCTCCAGGCTCGCCGATGAGAGTGTTTGAATTCTTCGTCGGGAACCCACTGCAACTTAGGGGGATCCGAGAGGGGGGAGTGTCCCCGTCATTTGTGTCCCCGTCATTTCTTGCTGCGGCGCCAGCCGCCGAGTTGGCGGCCGGCGTCGCGCCAGGGGGCCTGGGGGGTGGGGTCGTAGGGGTTCAGGTCGACGGGGAGAGAGCCGGTGATCTCGTAGGCTTCGAGGGTTGGGCGGACCTGCACGGCCTGGAAGCGGACGCCGACTTCGGAGGCGCGGACGCAGGCTTCGGCGAGGTCGGGATCGTGGAGGCGTGAAGGGCGGACGGAGCGGATGCGGCCGGGGCGCTGGACCACGAAGAGGACGGTGGCCTTCTCACCGGCGCGGACGGCGTCGGCGAGGTGGTCGACGTGGCGGGTGGCGCGCTCGCTGACGGTGTCGGGGAAGTAGGCGCGGCCGTCGGGATAGACGAGGTGGCAGTTCTTCACCTCGACGCGATGCGGGACCTTGCCCTCGAGGACGAAGTCGACGCGCGAGCCATCGTCCTGGGTCACCTCGCGCTGCAAGGATCGGTAGCGCTTCAGGCCGGGGATCGTGCGAGCCCGTAGCGCGCTCTCGACGATGCGATTCGGGGCCGCCGTGTCGACACCGACGATGCGGCCCTCGTGCTCCATCAGCGTCCAGGTGTAGCGGAGCTTCCGCTTCGAACCCGCGGGAGCCGGGGTCAGCCAGACGCGGGAGCCGCGGACCAGCAGGCCCTCCATCCGGCCGGGGTTCACGCAATGGGCACGTACGACCTCGCCGCTCATGAGCGCGACCTCCGCGATGAAGCGGTCCCAGCGCTCGACGAGGGTGCCCTCGAGGAGCGGAGCCGCGTGTGGGTGGCGGTGGAGCACGGCGGCACCTTGGTCGTTGAGGCTCGCCCACGCCAATGGCGTTGTCGTTCGCCGCACAAAGTGCTTCGATGGCTCCATGGAAACCGGGCCGAGTTGCATCGTCGCCGCCGTCGACCTCGACGAGCTCTCTGCCGAGGCGCTTCGCAAGGCGGCGTTCATGGCCAAGGCCTCGGGTGCGCGGCTGATCGCGCTCCACATCTCGTCGCAGTCGCCGCCGGTGGCTCCGATCCCGCTGCCGGGGACGAGCGGCCTGGCCGAGGAGGCCAAGAAGGCGATCCTCCTCGAGGCGGAGACCAAAGTGCACCAGATGATCGAGAGCCACCTCGACGCCAACGCGCCGAGGCCCGAGATCCTGGTGCGTAACCATCCGAGCCCCGCGGAGGCCTTGTGCGCGTTCGCCGCGAGCGAGACGGCGGATCTCATCGTCGTCGGTGCCCACCGGCGCTCGGGGCTCGGGCGGATCCTCCTCGGCAGCGTGGCCGAGAGCGTGGTGCGCCGCGCCCCCTGCGACGTGTTGGTGGTGCGCCCGAAGCTCGGCTAGCGGAACGCGTCTGCGAATCGTATTCTTATTTTCGCATGCACGCCGTCACGCCCCGAGAAGAGAGCATCACCGTCCGTCGCCTCGACCTGGAAGTCGGCGAGGAGACCCCGACCTACTGGTTCGACGACAACCAGTACCTGACCGCGCTGCTCAACGGGCTCGCGATCACCTTCCCGCCAGGCGAGCGCTTCTTCATCCGCAGCGTGAAGCACTTCATGGCCGGCATCGACGACCCGAAGCTGACCGAGCGCGTCCGCGCGTTCACCGGCCAGGAAGCGATGCACACGAAGGAGCACCTCACGTTCAACCGCTTCCTCGACGGCCGCGGCTTCCCCGCCAAGGCGATGGAGGACTTCGTCACCAGGCGGATCGGAAAGATCCAGACCGAGTCGACGCCGGCGGCCAACCTCGCGCGGACCGCGGCGCTGGAGCACTTCACGGCGATCCTCGCGACCGCGCTCCTCGAGCACCCCGAGATCCTCGACCGGATGGACCCGGCCGTGGCCAGGCTCTGGGCCTGGCACGCCATCGAGGAGATCGAGCACCGCTCGGTCGCCTTCGACGTCTACAAGGAGGCGGTCGACGACGAGGAGCTCCGGCTGCGGATGATGCGGGCGACCACCGTCATCTTCCTGCTCGCGAACATCATCCGGACGCACATCCTCATCAAGGCCAGCGATCGCCCCTTCGATGTCCGCCGGGCGCTCCGCGCGGTCAAGACGCTCTTCGGCAGGCGGGGGCTGCTGCGGAAGATCGGGCCGCGCTATCTGGCGTACTACCGGGAGGACTTCCATCCCTCGGAGCTCGAGGCGGACGAGCTGCTGGATCGGGCGAAGGCGGTGTACCTGGGCGAAGCGGCCTAGGCGTCAGAACGGGACGCGAAGGCCTGCCTGGGCGATGACCGCGTTGCCGAAGCGGCTGGTCTGCCAGAGGTACTCGAAGCTGAAGTCGAGCCAAGCGCGCCGAAAGACGTCGAGCGCCGTGCGCTCGAGGAACGCGAGCTGCAGCCCGAACTGGAACCCCAGCAGGTGGCTGTGGAACGCGCTCATCTTCGGGTCGTTGGTCACGAACTCGTTCTCCTCGACGGTGCCTTCGTACTCCTCTTCGTAGAAGAACGAGCGAGTCTGTCGGTAGTAGCGGTAGCGCACTCGCAACTGCGCGAAGCGGGCGATCTGCTGGTAGACGCGGGCCTCGGGCGTCAGCGCGCCGATGTCCCAGCTGTCGAGGTAGGCGCGGTAGAAGAGGTGCAGCCCGGTGCGGGTCTTCCGGACGTAGTGCGCCAGGTGCGCCATGCCGGTGTGGCGACGACGGACTCCGGGGTGCTCCTCGTCGACGAAGAACGAAGCGACGCGCACCTGCCGATAGGAGTTGGCGAGGTAGCCCTCCAGATAGCCGTACTGGTAGCCGACCTCGATGTAGGTCGTGGGCGAGAGGATCTGCTCCCAAGACACCGAGAGGGCCAGCGCGTCGAAGTTGCGCTTGCCGAAGGTGAGCGACTCCATCCGGCCGTCGGACGTGGTCGTGAAGCGCCGGACCTCGTCGTGGACGTAGCCGAGGTTGAGCCGGAAGATCGTGGTGCGCTGGGCCAGCGAGAGCGCCGCCGAGATGCCGCCGCCCACGGAGAGGTAGTCCGGCTCGCGGCTGACCCGACCGCTGATGCCGAGCTGGAGCTGCATGTCGCCGAGATCGAACTCGTAGCCGCCGCCGAGGTTGCCCTGGTGACGGATCTCGGTGAAGCGGACGTCTTCGATGACACCCGCCGCCTGGCTGGCGCTGGTGATGCTGTCGACCAAGTAGCCCGCCTGGACGTAGCCGCCGTTGGGCCCCTCGAGGGTGAGCGCCACCGAGGGCGCGACCACGCGGGTCGAGCGCTCCCAGTAGTAGTTGCCGAGAATCTCCGCGGTTCCGGTCACCGTCCCGGAGGACTCGTCGGCACGTGCGGTGGGCGCCAGCGCGCTCCACACCGTGGTCAAGATCAAGGCCGAGAGCGCGAAGCGCACGCCCCCATGTAGCCGATCTGGGCGGGTCGCGCAGCCGCGATCCTCACGGTGCGGATTGCGCGAGCGAGCGAGTGTGCCGAAGCGGGCCAGTCGAAGGCGAAAGACGGAACTCAGCAAAGATGGTGCCGGCGCGTTTCGCCCTGAATCGGCCGTCGACGGCGGCGTCGAGCCGACATGCGATGGCTTGCTTCCTTGGTTCTCTTCGCCGCGATCGGCGCCACCCTGTCGGCGATCTTCGGGTGCGCTGCGCCGCTCGGGACGGTCGGCCCGCCCCCGGTGCTCCGGACCCACGAGGAGCCGGAGATGGTCAGCCAGGTCGGCGTCAGTGCTGGCGCGAGCGCAGACGCGACGAGCCTCAGCGCTCGCGCCGGGCTGGCCAACGCCCTCCATGACCACTTCGCCTTGGGCTTCCACCTCCACTACGTGGGGCTGGTCGACCGCGACGGCGACTCGCTCCACTCGTTGCTCTACACCGGGGACCTGGTCTTCTTCGGCGACCACGCCGGCTTCCGGCTCTCGCTGGGCCTGCTGGGTGGAGGCGGCCCCGAAGGACCAGCAGCGGCGTACGGCCTCGCGGGCGGCCAGCTCTTCGGCCACGTCGGGCGCGTTCGGATCTACGGCGGGGCGCACGTCACTCTCATGGCCGTGCTGGGTCGGAAGAGCGTCGACAGCGTCGCGCTGCAGGGCGCGTTCGGCGTCGAGGTCATGCTCTTCGAAGAGCCGTGGCTACGGGTCGGTCTCGGGGCGGAGCTCCAGGGGGGCCGTCGCCGCATCGGCGGGGCGGACGCGATCGACACCGACGACCACTTCGTCGGCGCGCTCGGGAACCTGACCGTCTACCTCGGCGACTCCGAAGCATCTTGACGCTGCGAGCGCGTGGGGGTCAGCTGCGACCATGCGTCTGCTGATCGAAGAGCTCGACCAGGGTGGTCACGCCATCACCTCGCGGGTCGTGGATCACCGTGACAGCACCCTCTTCCGCATCGGCCCCGCGGGCTCCGACTACGAGGTCCCGGCGATGGAGAGCGCGCTCGTCATCTATCGGAAGGGCGGCGGCCGCGTGATGCTCAGCTACGCGCGGCACGAGCGCGAGCTGACCTTCGCCGAGGGCGTGGACTTCTCGGTCGGCGGCGTCTGGCTGCGACTCTCGCTCCTCTCCGGGGACGTCGGAGGCCTCGGCCTCTGCCCGCGCTGCGGCGGCGCGCTCCGCCAGAGTCTCGGCGGTGGTGCCTACCGCAGCGTGGCCCGCAGCATCCGCAGCTGCCCCGCCTGCGGCGCGCAGATCCTCGAGCTCGCGGAGGCCGCCATGCAGCTCGGCAACTTCGTCGACGCCACCAGCACCGACTTCTTCACCGTGGTCACACCCCGGCGCTGCCCCGAATGCGAGAACCCACTCAAGCGCTCCGTCCTCCGCACCGCGAAGGGCGAGTCCGAGGTCGAACGCTGCATCCGCTGCGACCTGCTGGTCCTCGAGCGGCCCGATCTCGAGCTACTCGTCGGCGACCGCAGCTAGCGAGAGCGCCGTCCGCTATGCTTCGCTCGTGGATGACGCAGAGCGAGAGCGCCTCGAGCGGGCCGAAGCCCGGCGCCAGTCATGGTCGGTGCGCAAGGTGGCACTCGCGGACAGAGGGTCCGAGAACATCGCATCGACGACCACGGCTTCCGAGCGGCTGGGGATGATGTGGCGCCTAGCGCTCGACGCATGGACATCGAGCGGCAGACCCATCCCTGACTATCGGCGAAGCGAAGCACCGGGTCGGGTGGTTCGTGGACAGCCCTGACGAGCCAGCGTTCAACGACGACTTCCGGGACATGATCCATGCGTTGATCGTCGAGGGCGCCGAGTTCGTCTTGGTCGGCGCCCATGCGATGGCCGTTCATGGGGTTCCTCGGGCGACTGGTGACATCGACCTGTTCATCCGTCCGACTCGAGAGAATGCCGAACGGGTTCTCAAAGCCCTCCTGCGCTTCGGCGCGCCCGTCTCGCAACACGGCCTGACTCTGGAGGACCTCGAGTCGCCCGGGAACGTGTATCAGATCGGCCTTCCACCACGGAGGATCGACCTGCTGACGTCGATCAGCGGCGTCGACTTCGAGGAAGCTTGGTCGACCAAGGTGGTGGTCGAAAGAGACGGAATGGCGATCGGAGTGATCAACCGCGCAGCCTTGGTGGCCAACAAGCGCGCGTCAGGTCGCACCAAGGACCTACTGGATCTCGAGCTTCTAGCCGAGGCCGAGTGACTCGACTCGCGTGCCTACTCATGATGCTCGCATGGGCGGCCTGTCGACGATCGAACGGTCCTAGCCCGATGTGTGGCAACGCCCTTTTCGACGAGTCTTCAGTGGAAGTCACCCTGCACCGGGGACGGAACGAGCAGCCGAGACCGATCGAGCTGCCTTACGAGCTCGCGACGGAAGACGGGCACTGCAGACTGAGCACCGAGTCCGGCGAGTACGCCGACGCCGAGTCCACCGAGTCCGCCGAGGCGTTTCCCGAGAGTCGCGAACGACTCAGCTGGAGGACGGTCGAGCCAAGTTGTACGGCGGGCGGCACCGAAGTGGTCCAGGTCCTCGACTGCAAGGGGACGGGTGGAGGTGAGCTGCGGGTGTGTGATGAGGGCGGCTCGGACTGCCAGCGGTTCGTCGTCCACTGCCGCGACTACTGAACCCAGCCACGACCCGGCCCGTCGAGGGGCTCGAGCTCAGTTGCAGCCGCAGCCGCCGCCGGTGCTGCCGAGGCCGCCGGTGGCGCCTTCTCGGCTGTCGTGCACGTGGGCGCGGAACTCGGCGGCCTGCGCTTCGCTGGTGATGTCGCTCTGCGGCTTGGCGAGCGCCTCGCGCTCGTAGGGAGCGACGGAGACACAGCCCGCGAGGAGCGTGAGCAGGAGGACGAAGCGCTTCATTCGGTCAGCCATTCTGCGACGGCGACGACCTTGTCGAGCACGCCGAGGCTGATGGCGCGCAGCGTACTGTCCTCGCGGATCGCGGCGGCCGCGTCCGGGCCGTGCTCGTAGTAGGCCTCGACGAGCGCGCGGCCCGGGGCGTTGTTCATCAGGTAGCGGTCGCGGAAGCGGCGCAGCACGCCGATCTCTTCCGCCATCGGGGTCCCGTAGGTGGCGGTGGCGACGAAGCAGGGCGAGACGGTCGCGAACTCGACCTGCGTGGTCTCGATGGTGGTCATGGCCACGGGGCCCGCGGCCTGACACTCGGCGACGGCGCGGACGCCGATGTAGTAGGTCGACTCGGGCTCGAGGTGACCGAGCTTCGCCTCCACCGCGTCGCCGGCGTCGTAGAGCTCGGGGTCGATGGTCAGGGCCTGCTCGACCGCGGCGGCGATCTTCGCCTGGTTGCCCCACTCGTCGAAGGGGGTGCCCGACTCGTAGGGGGTCCGGGCGACGCGCACCTGGTAGTCGAAGATCGCCCGGTCGCTCGTGGGCGCGGTGAAGGTCAGATTGACGAACTCCCAGGTCCGGTCCGGATCGAGCTCGGCGGTCAGCTCACCGACGATCGATGGGGCGGTCACCACGGCATCGTTGCAGCGGTCGAGGCACTCGTTGACGTGACAGACGAAGCCCGTCTCGCAGTCGGCGTCGATCGAGCACTCCTCGAAGCATGCGTCCGGGGGCATCGGCCCGTCGCAGACGTTGGTCGGCACGACCTGCAGCGACGCCCGAACGCCGCCGTCCATCATCATCAGTCGGTCGGCACCGCTGCCGGGGCTGCCCTCCGGGTCGTTCGCGATGGAGCCGTCGATGGGCCGGATGTCTCCGTCCATCCCGTGGATCTCACCGTAGCCGGCGGGGTCGGTGGTCGTGTAGACGCCGCCGACGGCGTCGAGGCGGAAGGGGATCGCATAGAGGATCGTGGGCTGGCCTCGGTAGGCGTAGCCGTAGGTCTCCGCCCAGATGTCCCAGGACTCGCCGTTCGGCGTCGGGTACATGTCCGGGCCCCAGGAGCCGTGGTAGTCGCCCTCGACGTTGACCTCGACGTACATGACGTAGTCGCCGTCGGCCCACTCCGCGGGGAGCGAGAACTGGTGCCGCGTCCGCTCGCCGCCGGCCGGCGTGGCCATGGTCACCGCGTCGATCGTCGGCATCGCGTTGCGGGTCTCTTCGACGTAGAGCCGAGCGTCGGGGTGGTCGTCGCCACCGAAGTCCTCGAGGTCGCGTCGCGCCGGATAGAGCGAGGTCAGGTCCATGACCCGCATCTCGGTGTCCACGCCCATCTCGTCCTCGAAGGGCTCGGCGTAGCCGGCGCTCACGTCCGCCTCGGTGAGGTAGCGACCCTTGTCGCTGTTGAACGTGGTCGGGCAGGCCATCGCGTCGACCGTCGGGTCGATGGCCTCGAGCGTCTCCTTGCTGGAGAAGTCGCGGTTGAACGAGAGGCAGTAGAACTCGTCGCGGCTCGCATCGGCGGACGTTCGCGACGCGAAGCCCTCACTCAGCCGGTCCTGGAAGATCACGCGCCGGAAGGGCACCGCGCCATCGGCGGTGAGCCGGGCGTGGCCCCAGATCGGCAGCACACCCTCGCGGCGGCCGTAGGGCCAGTGGTAGCCGCTGTTCATCTGCAGCGCGCCGGGGCGGTTGCCGATGCCTCGGCGAGCGACCGCGTCGGTCAGCCGGAAGGTTCGGAGGAAGGTCCCGTCGCCGGTCTCGACCCAGATCGCGATCTGAGCACGAGCCGTCGGCGTGTAGGTCAGCTCCACGACCCGCCGCTGCGCGCTGGCGGTGTCGGAAAAAGCCAATGAAGTCAGCGCGAGGAGCGCTGCGAAGCCATACCGAAAGACGTACTTCCCCACGGTGTGCGAAGGATAGGATCGGATCGCTCGAAGGTCCAACCCCAGACGCCCGGTTCCGCTTTCAGCCCTTGCCGTGAGCGGCGACCCACACCTGGTTCATGTGGAGCTCGTACTTGTCGAAGTGAGCCATTCGACCGTCGATGTAGCCCTGGTCGACCGGCTCGCCGAGCACCCGCGCCTTCTCGTTGGCGTAGGTGGTCCAGGCGTCGAGCTCCATGGCGCGCCACTTCTCGAGGCTCTCGAGCGGCTCCGGCGCCCAGTCGCGGGCGCGGCGCCAGCGGTCGACCTCGATGCGGAACCACTCGATCGCCTGCCGCTTGGGCAGCATCGCGGCGTCGGCGAGGAAGTGCGCGGCGGAGCCCCGGTACGCCACGATCGCCAGCGGCGGCTCGTAGAGGTTCTGCGCGGAGCAGGCCGGGCAGGCGATCATCTCGGACTTGTAGATGATCGACGGCGTCAGCGGCGCGCCGCACTGGTCGCACTTGGGCTGCTGCTGCGAGGCCTCCTGCGCGAGCGGGTAGAGCGAGGCGGCGTAGTCGCAGTAGATCTTCGCCTTCGCGTTCTGCCAGTGGTGGTCGAAGGCCGTCTCGAAGTCCTGCTTCTTGTCGAGGCCGACGTCGAGGAAGTCGCCGTCGCCGGCGTCGGAGAACTTCTCCTCGACCTGACCATCCCAGGTCTCCTCGATGCGATCCTTGAGCTGACGGACCCGGTGGTCGAGACCAGTGATCGCGTTGCCCAGGGGCAGCGAGTCCAGCGGGTGCTGGGCCGCGATCTGCGCGCAGCCGGCGGTGGCCTCCGTGATGATCTCGTCGAGCCGCTCCTTGATCTTGGCCAAGAAGCCGTCCCAGCGCTGCACGAGCGCCTGCTGTTCCGCGTTCACGTCCCGCTCCCTCCCGAGCTACTCGCTCGTCGTCTCGTCCGTGGCGAAGACCGGGCCGCCGCAGAAGCTGCAGACGAAGACCCGGGCCTCCTGTTGGGGCGCGCCGCAGGTGCGGCACTTGATCACCCGCTTGATCTTGCCGTGGCCGCCGGTCCACCCCGCGTGCGCCGTGGCGTTCGCGAAGATGCCGCCCAGGCCGAGCTTGCTGCTGCTCGACTGCTGGTGGGCCAGCGCCAGGTCCTTGGCGAACTTCTCGAGCCGCCCCTTCAGGAACGCGACCCGCCGAGGATCGGAGTCCTTCTCGATGCCGCTCAGCGCGGCCGTGCAGCCTTCGACGATCGACTGGCCGACGGCCTCGATCGCCTGAGGGGTGGGGCTCGGAGCCTGCACTCCGTAAGCCGCCGCGACTTCCGTCCACGAGCTCGTCTCCTTGCCCGCCGCCGCGTCGAGGACGTGGCGGCGGTGGGAGTCGAGCTGGAGGGCCAGCGCGTCCGCCGGATCCATCGCCTGCTACCTCAGAACGCGATGTCCTGGTCGGTCGGACCGCCCGCCCCGCCCTTGTACTGCTCCATGTACTTGGCGATGAGCCGGTCGTACTCGGGCATGCGGGCGAGGTCCGCGGTGAGCTGGCTGAGCCACCAGCTGTGCACGCCGGCGAACTCGGCGGCGTTCATCTGGAAGGTCTGCTGGAGCATCGCGTTCACGTCCTGGCCGGTCTCGGACCAGGCCTGGATCGCGCCCTGGATCTCGCAGCAGCGCTCGAGCGGCATCGGCTCCGGACCGCCGGCGGCGGTGCCGTCGTAGCCGGTCGCGGCGTGCGCCTGCGCGGCGGCGCCGAACTGGCCCTGGCCGGCGCCCTGGAAGGCCTTGCCGTAGATGGTCGCGATGGTCGCGGTGGTGTCGTTCGACATCCGCGCCATCCAGCCCTCGGACGCGCGGTCCCAGGTCGGCTTGTCGAGGCCGTGGGTCGCGAGCTCCGCCTGGAGCTCCTCGACGCTCATGCCCTGCGCGGACTTCGCGGAGATCTGTGCATAGAGCTCGACCGAGACACCTTCGATGGGCTCGAGGAGCTCCGGGTTGGCCGCCGCGGTCTGCTCCATCGTCATCTGATGCATGCGCTGAGCGGCCTTCATCATGGCGCTCATCACCTGCTGGCTGTCGAAGACGTAGCTGTCGAGGGTCGGCCCGTGGGCGGTCGCGAAGTGCTTGACGATGGTGCCGCGGACCTTGAAGAAGTGGCCGACGTCCTGGTAGCCGAACTCCTTGATCTTCTCGCCAGCGGAGCGGGCGTCGCCCGAGCGCTCCATGTCGAAGATCTTCTCGTGAGCGAAGAAGTCCACGAGGCTCTCCTCGTTCGGACCGGAGAGCGGGCCCCACTCGTCCTGCCACTGGTCGGGGCCGACGCCCTGGTTCGTGGTGTTGACCCACTGAACCTCGCCGTCATCGGCGTCCTCGATGAGCGAGGCGCCATCCTGGCGCTCGACCACCTTGTCGTCGGCGCCGGTGCCGTGGACTTTGACGTGCTCCATGCCGCTGAGCTCTTCCGCTCCCTGCAGCTGGGCGGCAGCGCGCTGCTGCTCGTGTGCCGTCGTGCTGGAGCCCCCGGCCCCGAGCTGTTGCGTCTGCTTCTTCAGCCCGAGCAGGCCGAGAATCAGGTCGATGATCTTCGAGATGAATCCCACATCCCCCCCTTTTGCGGTGTGCGAGGAAGGGCGGACGCTATCGACTTTGACCCGCCCGCACAAGCATCACCGGTTGGGGTCGGCGGCGAGCCGGTCTCGGAGCGCGAGCACCCGCGGATCCGATCGCCAGGACTCGCACTCCTGCGCATGCTCGAGCGCGTAGCCGAGCACCTGGCACTGCTGGGCCGCCGGCGGCAGCTCGTTGCAGGCGCTGACGTAGGCGTCTCGTGAGGGGATGGTGCCTTCGCCGGTCTGGCCGGTCTGGGCCTGGAGCGCCTCGATCATCGCGGTCGCGGCGGCGTAGGCCTGCTCGCAGGGGGTGTCGCCCTCGGCGGCGGCGCCCGCGCGGATCGCGTCGCCCAGAGCCTGGCCCGCCTGGGCGAGCCCTTCCCCGGCGCCCTCGGGCACGGGGACGTCGATGGTGCCGCTCGGCGGCTCCACCACCGGCTCCGCCACGGGCGGCGCGTTCACGGCGGGATCGGCGGCGGGCTCCGTCAGCTCCGCGGTCGAAGGCTCGACGGGCTGGTCACAGCCGAAGAAGGCGACGAGGGCGAGAGCGAGGAATGGAGCGCGCATGGCCATCCCTCATGAACTACCACGAACGCTCCGCCCTCGCGATGGGGGCTCGGCGCTCGGCTCAGCGCTCGGCCTGGAGGTGGGCCTCGACGAACCAGAGCTTCTCGTCGAGCTCGCGAGCGATCTCGGTGAAGAGGTCCTCGGTGGCTGCGTCGCCGATCTCGGCGCTCTCGGCGATCGCCTTGCGGATGTGGGCGCCGGCGGTGCCGAGGGCCTGTGCGACGGCCTTGCAGTGGGCCATGCCGTCCGCGAGGTCGGCCGGGTACTCGGAGAGCACGGACTTGTCGGCGGCCATCCGGGCGGTGCCCCGAGCGATGCCGCCGAGGGCGGTCGCGCGCTCCGCCACGTTGTCGGAGGCGTCTCGGACCACGTCGGTCACGTCGTCGAAGAGCTCGTGGAGAGCGATGAAGCTCGGGCCCTTCACGTTCCAGTGGGCCTGCTTCAGCTGAGTCTGCAGATCGATCAGGTCCGCGAGCCGGGCATTGAGGAGGCCGACGAGCTTCTCGCGGTCTCCCTCGGGGATGTCGATGTAGGTCTTGTACATGCCCATGAGTCGCTCGAGGGCGACCGGACATAACGTGGCGACGCGACCTTCCTCACGCGCAGGGCGATTCGGACCGCGATCGGGGCAAAAGGCTACGGATTCCGAGGGGATCGCGGCGGTTCGACCCGCCGCGATCGGGCCGGAATCACTCCTTGCCCATCTGCATCTTCTCGCCGAGGAAGCCGCCCATCAGGGTGATCATCACGCCGAGCATGCCGCCGACGATCATCGCCATGAGCGAGAGCTGGTCGACGATGGAGATGTGGTCGATCCAGAGCAGGGTCGGGACCACCGCCAAGAGCGCACCGACGGTCGGCTCGAGGAAGGTCCGGCCGGGCGAGATGAAGCCGACGAAGGCGCCGCCCACGAACCAGATGCCCGCGGAGATCAGGAGCGCTGCGAGCCCCTCGGGCTCGTAGGCGTCGATCGCGATGGGGAGCGCCACGAGCGCGATCGCCTGCAGGACCAGGTAGATCGTCACGGCGACGGCCACCCACTTCCAGTGGAAGCCCTCCTGCTGGTGTCGCCGAGCGTGCTGCTCCTCCGCGGTGAGCGCCTTGCCATCGAGCGGGTCGAGCTTGGCGCCACACGACGTGCAGCGATTCTGCTTCGGTTCGTTCTGTGCTCCACAGATCGAGCAGACGATTTGATCCGACGCCATTCCTCTCCTCTCGAGCCTTTCCGGCCGGGGGCGAAACCGATCCCCACCGCGGGTCGCATCATCGCCGATGGCCCCGGGAGTATCAACTCCTTGGTCCCCAGGCCGCTCGCAGGCGGTGCAATGCGCTCTGAGGCATACTTCGAGGGTGACGCGGCGCTGGTTCGAGATCTCCGACGAGGGCTGGCGCCTCCAAGCCGGCCACCGCCCGGTGGGGCGGGTCCTCCTCGAGGCGGTCCAGAACGCCTTCGACGCCGAGGCCTCGAAGGTCTCGATCACGCTGGGTGAGGAGCGGATCGTCATCGAGGACGACGCCGCCGAGGGCTTCTCCGACGGCCGGCTGGTCTACACCGTCTTCCTCACCGACAAGACCGGGCGCACCAAGCGCGGCCGCTTCGGGCGCGGGCTCAAGGAGCTGATCGGCGCGATGAACGCCGCGCAGGTCGAGACCGTGGGCGTCAGCGTGCGCTTCGACGCGAATGGGCGGCACGAGGAGCCAAACGAGCGCACCCGCGGCAGCCGGATCACCCTCGAGCGGGAGTTCACCGGGCCGGAGCTCGACGAAGCCCGCCAGCTGCTCCAGCTCTGCGTCGCTCCGAGCGGGACCGAGCTGATCGTGGGCGACACCCCGATCGAGCGCCCCCAGTGCATCCTGGCGCTCGGCAGCTGCGAGCTCGAGACCGTGGGGATCGAGGGCGGCGTGGAGCGGGCCATGCGAGGGGTGACCGAGGTCAGCGTCTATCTCCCGCACGAGGGCGACACGCCGCACTTGCTGGAGATGGGCGTGCCCGTCCAGTCGTGGGAGCTGCCGTGGCACGTGGACGTCGGACAACGGGTCCCGCTGGCGAGCGGCCGGGAGTCCGTGCCCGATCGCTTCGCGCTCCGGCTCAAGGGGCTGCTGCTCGAGTCGATGATCCACCGCTACCTCGACACCCGCGATCTGCGCGCGGACTGGGTGCACGAGGTGATCGCGAAGGTACCGGTCGCCGCCTCGGTGCTCGACGCCTACGTCAGCCGGGCCTTTCCGAAGGGCGCCGTGCTCGGCGGGACCCGGCGCGCGGACGATCGGGCCCGGCAGCTCGGCGCCCACGTGGTCCCGAGCGAGTCGCTCTCCCACGGCACCTATCTCGCGCTCTCCCGGGTCGTCGAGACCGCGGACGACTTCGTCCGGCGGCGGTCGAACGAGCTCGAAGGCGAGGAGATCGCTCCGAGCGAAGAGCAGGAGCGCTTCGCTCAGGCCGTGCGCTGGCTCGCTCGCCGCGTGGCCGGGCGCGTGGTGCGCGTACGCTTCTTCGCCCGCGACCCCTCGGACGAAGGGCTACTGGCCGACGCCACCTGTGACGCCACGACGCGGGTGCTCTCCTTCAACGTGAAGGGCAGCCTACGCTTCGACGACGTCCTCGAGCCGGCCACCCTCGGCGTGGTGCTCCACGAGCTGGCCCACCTCGACACGCCGGAGCACGACCACCGCTTCATCGAGCGGCTCCAGCTGCTGGCGGGGCAGACCGCCAAGGTCCTCGCGGCCGGTGGCCCAGCCCTGGCCGATCGGCTGCGGGCTGGCGACCCGGACTGAGAGCATTGGCACGACGGACATCGGCCTCGCTTGTCGATGGGCCCGCCGCGAGTAATCTCCCGCCCCGATGGAGCCGGTGCCCCGTCGACCCACGCTCTGGTCCCACGTCCGTGGCGCCCTGCTGCTCGGGGTCTTGCTGATCAACTTCTGCCAGGGATTCCCCGTCCCTCGCATCGAGGCGAAGCACATCGACCGGCCGAGCGGGCGGACCGCACTCCAACAGTGGGGCAACGTCCTCCGCGGGGTCGGCTTCGACATCAGCAACGACGAGCTCCGGGACCTCACGCTCGAGAAGTCCGCCGCCATCGCCGACTGGCACGGGCACCTGGTGGCGCCGGTGATGCCCGCTTTCCACCAGACGCAGATCCGTCAGCGCTGGTCTCTCTTCGCCTCGTCCGACCCGCACCCCTGGTGGATCCACGTCGAGGGTCGCTTCGAGGGCGACGACGACTACCGGCTGCTCTGGCGCCCGATGGATCCGGAAGCCGACGTGCTCCAGACGCTCTTCGAGTACCGGCGGCTGCGCGGGATCTGGAACCCCGGGTCGGAGGAGCTCCGTGGCGACCACCCGCGCTTCCTCCGCTTCACCACCAACATCCTCTTCGAAGAGTTCCCCGACCTGGTCGCGGTGCGGGTCCGCTACAAGCGCTTCTACGTGCACATCCCCGGCGACGGGCCACCGAACGAGCACGAGGAGTGGCGCTGGGAGTCGCGCGATCACCGCGATCCTTCGCAGCGGCGCCAGGAGCTGGAGCGATGAGCCGCAAGAAGAAGCGCGGCCAGAGCCGGTTCGAGCGGTGGCGTACCTTCCCGCAGCGCTTCTGGCGCCGCTGGGTGTCGCTGATGGACGTCCGCGAGGACGGCGTCAGCCTGGCGCTGGTGCGCATCGCGGTCGCGGTCGTGCTGCTCACCGACCAGCTGATCGCGGGCAAGCTCGGGCTGATCGAGAACCTCTGGGGCCCGCACACCCAGGGCGGGCTCGCGCTCGCCGCGGACCAGCAGCCGATGCCGGTGATGTTCGAGGTCTTCGGCGCCGACGCCAGCACCGCGCACATCCTGTGGTGGCTCATGGTCGGCGGCTGCATCTGCCTGGCGCTCGGCCTCTTCAGCCGCATCGCGGCCGCGGTGGTCGTCTTCGCCTCGGCGCAGGAGGCGATGATCTTCCCGATCGGCGACCGCGGCATCGACATCGCGCTGCGGGCCATCTGTCTGATCCTCGTCTTCTCGCGCTGCGGGTCGACGCTCTCGGTCGAGGGCTTCGTCCGGAAGGGGAAGCTCCACACCGGCGAGCTCATCCCGGCGTGGCCGCGCTACTTCTGCGTGCTGCAGATCTGCTGGATCTACTTCTCCGCCGGCTTCCACAAGCGCGGCGATTGGTGGCCCTGGCAGGGCTCTTCGGCGCTCTGGCGGATCCTCCACGACCCGCACTTCGCGCGCTTCGACATGGCCGGCTGGGAGTGGACCTACCCGCTCACTCAGCTCGGCACCCTCGGGACCATGTTCTTCGAGCTCACGCCGCCGATCTTCATCCTGGCGCTCTACTATCGCCGCTTCCCGCAGCGCGCGGGCCGCATCGGCGGCTTCCTCAACCGCGTCCGCTTCCGCGATCTCTGGGTCACCCTCGGCGTGACCTTCCACGTCGGTCTCATCGTCACGATGCGGCTCGGCATCTTCCCGCTCGGCGTGCTCGCGATCTACCCGGCCTTCTTCTTCCCGGACGAGGTGCTCGGCTTCGCGCGCAAGGTCCGCGAGAAGCTGCGCTTCGGGAAGAAGAAGAAGCCCGAGCCGGCGCCCGCCTGAGCGCGCCTTGTATCTACCTCATCTCTCAGTCGAAGCAGGCTTCGACCGCCGTCCAGACCGAGTCCGGCGGCTGGGGGCAGGCCTCGATGGCCGGGTCCCAGCCGTCGTAGCAGGCCGCGACCGCGGTCGCGTCGCAGTCGGCCACGTCGAGACAGCTCTCGAGCGTGTCGGTCGTGTCCTCGAAGCAGCTCACGAAGTCGGCCGCGCCGGGGTCGTCGAAGGCGTCGACCACGCACTCGCCCTCGGTCGCGACCTGCGCGGAGATCTTGTCCGCGTCGTCGATGCAGGCGGCGCGCAGGTCGGCGTCGGACTCGCACTCGCAACCCACCAGCCACACGGCGCGACCGCGCGAGAGGAAGTCGTCCGCGCCCATGGAGCCATCCGTCTCGGTGCCCGCGTCATCCGCGCTGCCAGCGTCGTCGGGCGTG
>CAYXAP010000034.1:1751-4601 GCA_964462035.1 uncultured Sandaracinus sp. | reverse complement strand
GGGCGTGAACGCGTCGGTGGGCACGAAGTCGTCGCCGTCGTCGTCACCGCAGCCGATGAAGGCCATGGACGCCAGGGCGAACGCGAGGAAGAAGGGGTGACGATGGTTCATGGCCCGCAAGCCTACGCAGAACCCGTGCCACACCGAAAAGACCGGCGATCGCGAGCGTCGCGGGAATCTGGCCGTGAAGGAGGGGTCACACTCAGGGGAATTCGCCCACGAGCTGCCAGCGCTCTCCATCGAGCGCGAGCCGACCCTCCGCGACCAGTGCGTCCAGGAGCGCGCGCACGTCCGCGGCTTTGCTCCCGTCCTTGTTCACGAAGTCGAGGTAGCTCGCCATCGTGGACAGGTCGCCGAGCTCGCCGGACGTCCGCTGGCCGGCGTCGCTCAGGCAGTGGAGCACCAGGTCGGCA
This sequence comes from uncultured Sandaracinus sp., assembly GCA_964462035.1. Classification (GTDB taxonomy): domain Bacteria; phylum Myxococcota_A; class Polyangia; order Polyangiales; family Houyiibacteriaceae; genus UBA1660. The sequence continues at coordinate 4,188 of CAYXAP010000034.1, read as the reverse complement.
CGCGTCCAGCGGCTCTCGCTCCCGTACTCCTTCAGCGCGCGTCTCAGCATCCCGACCGAGATGCCGAAGCGCTCGGCGGCCGCGGACCGCGTCACGCCGGGCAGCTGCGCGAGCTTGCACGCGCGCGGCAGCATCGCCGGGTCGAGGTCCGCGTAGCGCGCCATGTGCCGAGTCTACCGCGAGAGGCGCTCCCAGAGCGCGTCCGCGGCCGTCGCGCTTCGCCGCCGCACCAGCCAGTACGTGACCTGCGGTCCGCCTTCGAGTGGCACCCCCACCAAGCCCCGCGGCAGTCGGCAGACGTCGTTCACCACCGCGATGCCCGCGCCGAGCCGCACCAGATGGAGCGTCGCCGGCCACCCCGGCACCGCCACGGCGACGTTCAGCCGAACCCCCACAGCCGCCGCGAGCGCCTCCAGCGCGACCCGCTGCCTTCCACCTTCGGGACCAGCGACCAGCGGCCGCTCTTCCAGGTCACGGATCCGCAGCGACTTCCGCCGCGCCAGCGCGTGGCGACCGGGCATCACGACCACACTCTCGCTGTGACGGATCGCCTTCGACTCGAGCCGCTCGTCCGTGGGTGCGTTCGATGATGCGACGATCGCCAGGTCCACCTCCGAGTCGAGCAAGAGCCGAGTCGCCGTGGGTGCGTTCGCGACCCGCAGCTCGACCCCACGCTCGGCCGCGATGGCGTGCCGCAGCGGCTCGGCGACCACGTAGAGCAACGCCCCCTCGCCGAGCGCGAGCCGCGGCGCGCGGTGTTGGCCGCGCTCCCGACGAAACGCCGCGCAGCGGTCGAGCAGCTCGCGCGCGAACGCGAGGGTCTCGCGCCCATCGTCGGTGAGCTCGAGCCCCCGCCCACGACGCCGATAGAGCTCGAGCTCCAGATCTTCCGCCAGCCTGCGCACCTGCGCGTGGACCGCAGCCTGCGAGAGCGCGAGCCGGCGCGCGGCCGCAGCGAACCCGCCCTCTTCCGCGAAGACCACGAAGGTCCGCAGGAAGTCGAGATTCGGCGCCGATGGGAGCTCCGACGGACTGTTCACAATTTGTGAGCATAGCTCGAAATCAATCGATTCCGCTGAGCCATCGGAATCCACAGGATGTCTGCCATGATGCTCAGCACACACACCATGGACCCCCGCAAGACCCGCCAGCTCAGCAAGCGGCTCTCGTGGCTGCTCCGCCACGGAGCGCGCGAGACCGGCATCGCGATGGACGCGGCCGGTTGGGTCTCCGTCGCCGACGCGATGGCCCACGCCGACCTCACCCGAGCCCAGCTCGAGGAGGTCGTGCACACCAACACCAAGCGCCGCATCCAGCTCGACGGCGAGCGCGTGCGGGCCTGCCAGGGCCACTCGCTCTCCGGCACCCCCGTCACGCTCGACGCCCTCGAAGCGAGCTGGACCAGGTGGACTGGCGGCGAGCCGCTCTTCCACGGCACCTTCCGCGGGGCCGTCGAGGGCATCGCGAAGGACGGCCTACGGCCGCAGAAGCGCACCCACGTGCACCTCGCGCCCGACATGGACAGCCCGGTCGGCAAGCGTTCGGGGGTCGGGCTCGTGCTCGAGATCGACCCAGCGATCTGCCGGGGCCGTGGTCAGCCGATCTTCGAAGCGCCCAACGGGGTGATCCTGGTGCGCGCGGTTCCGCGGGCGGCGATCGTCGCGCTGCATCCGGTCAGCCGGAACGCGAAGAAGCAGGCCGAGGCGCTGCGCGCGACGCTGGGGCTGGAGTAGAACGGGGTAAGCGCGATGGCGAGCCGGAAGCCCAGTACCGAGAAGACTCCGAGAGCCAAGCCGTCGGTCGACGAAGACGCGCTTCTCGAAGCGTTCGCGCATGACTTCCAGGCGGGTGCGCTCGCAGACGTGACGATCTCCCACGCGGGCTTTCCGCTCTACGCCGGTGGCGACCGGGACCGGCGAGCCCGCCGGACACCTAGGGCGATGACTTCACTCGTCACCCCCATCGATGACAAGTCGAGGCGGATCGACGACACCGCCGTGGCGGATCGCCGGCCGCGTCCGTACGATCGTGCGATGCCGATGCAGCTCGCAGGCGCCGCGACCCTAATGTCGGTGCTGGTCCATCGAGTCTGCCGACCGCGGGAGTGAGCGCTCCGGTGAACGACGAAGGGATCTCACCGCGCTTGGCGGCCGGCCTGATGGTGGGGCTCGGGCTACTCTTCTTGGCCGTCGGCATTCACGACGTGGTCGATCCCGATGGCTACTACTGGCCGGCCTCCTTTCCGTTCGCCGGGTTGCTCTTGGGCTATGGGATCGCGACCCGAATCATCGACGCCGTTCCACGGCGAGCTCACCCGCTCCAAGCCGGCCTCGCGGTGGCTGGAGGGGTACTCGGCATCGCGGCCAACCTGGTGCTCTTCGAGCTCTGAGCGGTCGCGGAGCCTCGCGGTTGAACGGTCCGAGGTGCTCATAAGTCT
>CAYXAP010000034.1:0-1651 GCA_964462035.1 uncultured Sandaracinus sp. | reverse complement strand
GCGGTTGAACGGTCCGAGGTGCTCATAAGTCTGTGAAGGCGGTTGATGGGTCCGGGGTGCTGATGAGTCTGTGAATGGCGGCCGCCGGCGGCCCGCCAGCCTTCCGCCACCCAGGATGGCAGATTTTGGGTCGTTCTCTACGCGATCCGCCCGGCACGACTCTTGAGTTCTGCCGGACCGATGTCTCCGCCACGGATCATCGTCCCCGGTGCGACCACCTCCATCGTTCGGCGGACCTCCTTTCGAAAGGCGTTCTTGGCGCCGTGGCATCCCTTGGTCAGCCAGATTTGGCTGTACGCGCTCGCGGATGCGGCGAGGGAGCACAAGGTGTTGGTCCACATGACCTCGCTGGTGGTCACCCATCACCACACGGACGTTACCCCGACGCGCGACAACCTCCCCGAGTTCACCAGGCAACTGCACGCCGACGTCAGTTGCGCTCTGAACACCTTGCTCGCCCACGAGCGGTACGACGCCCCGCGACACGTCTTCGACAAGCGCCCAGCCAGCTATATCCGGCTGCTGGACGCAGAAGCGCAGGCAAGCCAGCTCACGTACGACTATCTCAACCCAGCGGCTGCTGGTTTGGTTGCCGACCCGAGGCAGATGCCTGGCCAGGTCATGGACTTCGGGCACTGGAGTACCGACGGCTTCGTCATCAAGCGACCTCCCGTCTACTTCGGGAAGGACCGAGCCAGTGAGCTCCAGCTCGGCTCCGACGTGCCACCGCTCCTGCTGGCTGAGTTCGATGGCGACAGGGAGGCAGCGATCTACCACATGAGGCAGCTCTCGAAGCATGGCCTCAAGTCCGTTCGCGACAACCGCAAGTGGCCTCCGCTGGGTGCTCAGCGACTGCGACGACTCCATCCCTACGACGAGCCCCGAACGTTGGCGGATGCCGGTGGTCAGCGAATCCCCACGTTTCGCATTGGGGCACGAGGGTTTCGAGGAAGGGAGACCCATATCCGAGCGTGTGTCGAAACGACTGCGTTCAGGGAAGAGCACGAGCTCCGGCGGCTACAGCGTCTGGACGGTGCGGATCCGCCGTTCCCGGCGGGGACGTACGGAATGCGCGTCTTCCATGGTGCGCGGGTTGCCGAGCCTGCTCCGGATGCGCTGGTCACTGCGCCCGGACCTCTGCCGCGAGACGGTCAGTGGCAGGATGCTCCGCTTCGACCCCGAGAGGAGCTGCTGGAGGAAGTCCGGGCTGGTTGGGACGACGAGGTAGAGGCGATCGTCGAGCACAGCGACCTGAACTTCCGAGCCGCGACTCCGGACTCGGGTGGGGACTCGTCGGAAGAAGAGCAGCGCCCGGAACCCGAGACCGTTCACAAGAGCGACCCCCGACCGAACTGGCGAACGCGGCCACGCCGCACGATCACTCGAAGAGACGCTCGAAAAGGACGGCCCAAGAAGAAGCCTGGCTCCGACCCACCCCCGCGCTGACAGACGCGCGGCGACCCGCACCGCTAGGATGGCCCTGGCGGCGCATCGCTCCGTCTGAACGGCTCGTCTGGTGGCGAGTTCGTGGTCCAAGGCCCGATCTGCGGGGTTCGTTGACACGAGTGCCGCCTGAACGAACGTCGGGATTGTGTATGCCGCTGCTTAAGCCTCGCCTCCTGTTGGATCGACACGCTTCGTGCCCCGCCGT
>CAYXAP010000033.1:10221-84305 GCA_964462035.1 uncultured Sandaracinus sp. | reverse complement strand
CTAGCGCCCCCCGCTCCACCCCAGGCTGCGACACGCCCGGTGGACTCTTGTTTTCGCACAAAGCCACAGAGAGCACGAAGGCTCACGAAGAGGAAAGAGTGGGTAGCAGACGTAGACGCCGGACCGGCAGTCACTCGTCACAGGTGCGCCAAGACGAAACTTCGACTCGAAACCAACCCCAAGTCCAAACTCTTTGTGCAACTCCGTGTTCTTGGTGCCTTTGTGAGAAAACAAGGGCGCAACGGGGCGGAACGAAGCCCGAGAGCGGAGGGGGGGACGGAACGAAAAACGGCCCGCCCCCGAAGGAACGGACCGCTCGTGACAGCCGAAGCCGTCAGCGGGTCACTCGGCGGCGTCCGCGTACACGGCGACGCGCTTGTCGCGCTTGCCCTGGCGCTCGAAGGTCACCACACCATCGCTCTTCGCGAAGAGGGTGTAGTCCTTGCCGACGCCGACGTTCTTGCCGGGCTTGAACTTCAGGCCGACCTGGCGAACCAGGATGCTGCCAGCGGTGACGGTTTCCCCGCCGAAGACCTTCACGCCGCGATACTGGGCGTTCGAGTCGCGGCCGTTACGGGAAGAGCCCTGTCCCTTCTTATGTGCCATTGCTCTGTCCTCTCCTCAGGCGCTGACGCCGGTGATGCGAAGCTCGGTGTAGGGCTGACGGTGGCCCTGCTTCCGGCGGTAGTTCTTCCGGCGCTTCATCTTGAAGACGATGATCTTCTTCGCGCGATCCTGAGCCACGATCTCGGCCGTGACCTTGGCGCCGCTCACGAGGGGCGTGCCCACGGAGACGTCGTCGCCGCCGACCATGAGGACCTCGTCGAGCTCGATGCTCGACCCGACCTCACCCTGGATCTTCTCGACACGAATCGTGTCGCCTTCGCTGACGCGGTACTGCTTACCGCCGGTCTTGATGATTGCGTACGTCACGCTGCAGCCTCTTCGAAGGGTCGCGAGGACCCGAAATCATGACCTTTTCTCCCGACCCGGAAGAAAGGGAGCGGAACCTTGAGCGATCGTGGCCCGGCCCGCAAGGGAAAATCGGCCCCGAACCGGCCCCCCGCCGAATCACGGGCGATCCTGGCGCTCAGCGGCCCTTGCCGCCTTTTCCTCGGTAGCCGCCCTTGCCGCGCGGTCCGCCGCCGGGGCCGCCACGGCCGCCACCGGGGCCGCCCTTCCCGCGGTAGCCGCCCTTGTCGCGGGGCGGTCCGCGTCGATCGTCGCCACCCCCGCGGCCGCGGGGTGGCCCTTTGCGGTCGTCGCGACCGCGATCGCCGTCCGAGTCCCGAGACGGCCGCTTCGGCCGTCGGTCGTCGAGCAGCGGCGCCAGCCGGCGAGCCACGGCGTCGAAGGCCTCCGGGGCCACGACCGCCGGAAAGCTCAATGAAATCCGTCCCTCGGCATCCACGCCGACGCCGGCATCGATCTCCATCTCGAGGAGCGCGGCCTCCGTTCGGAGCCAAGCGGCCACCGCCACGTCGTCCAGGGGCTCGAGGCTCCGACCGGTCGCGGCCGCGCCACGCTCGGCCGCCCCACGGGCATCCTCCGGCGAGAGCTCGAGCAGGTCCTCGGTCAGGGCGTCCATGCCGGTGATGCTCAGTCCCCGCCACAGGCGGAGGACCATCAGATCGGCGAAGGCCTGGTCGAGCGAGTCCTGGTCGTCCCAGGCGATCATCGCGCGCATGGCCTCCACCCGCGCGTCGGCCACCGCCCGGGCGTCACGGTTGGCGACGCCGGGGATCAGAGCGACGGGGCGGGGATCCCGAAGCCGCTCCTTCCGCTTCTTCCGGAGGGCCTTCTCGTCACCGCGAGCGAGCGCCTCCAGCTCGGGGCTCAGCTTCTTGCGAGGCGCACCTTTGCGCCGACGCTCGACCTTGCTGGCCGAGCGCCTCTTCTTTTTCTCGTCACTCATCAGAGTGCCTGTAGCGCTTGCTGGGCCGAGCGGTTCTGCGGGCTGAGCGCTAGCGCACGCTGATATGCCTGGCGGGCGGCGTTTCGGTTGCCCTGCGCGCGATAGGCGTGGCCGAGCGCGGTGAAGAAACCGGAGCTGCGGGGGCTGAGAGTGACCGCCCGCTGGTACGACTGGACCGCCCCGTTGTAGTTGCGCATCTGCATCTGGGCGGCACCGAGACCGGACCACGAACCGGCGTGACGCGGGTTCATGGCGGTCGCGCGCTGGTAGAGCTGAGCGGCGACGGCCCAGTTCCGCGCCTGGAAGGCTTCGCGGGCCTGCTCGCGAGTCTGGTCGAACGCGCTGCCGCCGCTCGGAGCCATCGCCGCGGCCATCTCGGTGCGGGCCGTAGCGCGACGGGTCCGCCGAGTCGCGGTCATCGTCGATGCGGGCTCTTCCTCTTCCTCTTCTTCTTCCTCGGCGGCGGCTTCGGCAGCCGCCGCTTCCGCCGCGGCGGCCTCGGCAGCCGCCGCTTCTTCGGCTGCGGCCTCCTCGGCAGCGGCCTCATCGGCGCCTTCTTCGGTGGTGGCCTCTTCCGCGGCGACCTCCTCGGGCTTGGGCTCCTCCACCGCAGCCGCCGGGGTCGCCGGCGTGGCGGGGTTCTGAGTCGGCGTGGCCGGCGTGGCCGGCGTCGCTGCAGGTGCGGCGGACGGCGCCATCGCCATCGGGCCGGTCTCGTCCTGGCTCGAGATGATCTGCCAGCCGATGAAGAGCGCGACCGACAAGAAGATGAGCGCGCCACCCGCGAGGAAGAAGAGACCGTTCTTGTTGCCGCCGGCGGGCTCGGCCTGAACCGGCTCGGCGTACGCGCCCTGCCCGGAAGCGGCGGCCGCTCCGGAAGCCTGTTGGGGTGCGGGCTGGGCACCGGCGCTGCTCGCCGCGGCGCCCGAGGCCGCCGGCGGGAACGCGGCGCCACCACCGCTGCTGCTCGCATCCGCGGGCGGGAACGCGCCCGCGCCCACGGCGGGGCTCATCCCCGCGAGCTCGGAGGGAGCCTCGCGCGCGATCGTCTCGGCGAGGTCGTCGTAGTCGAGACCGCCATCGTCGACGTCGGCTCCCTCGGGGGCCGGGATGGGGTCATCGGGGAATGCCGCGCCGGCAGCGTCCGGCTGTGCGGGGTAGGCGCCTTGCGCGTCGGCCTGAGCGGCGGGCTGAGCGGCGGGCTCGGCGACCGGCTGGGGCTGCGCCGGTTGCGCGACGGGCTCGGCCGCCCCTCCGTCGACCGGGGCCGCGGCGGCGGCCACGACGGGAGCCGTCGTGGGAGCGTCCGCTTCGTCGATGATGTCCAGCGCATCGAGCGGCTGGGTGGTCTCCACGCTGGGCTTCTCGGGCGGCACCGAGCCCGGGTGGGGCGGCGGCTTGCTGGGCGTGCCGGGAGCCGCGGGCGGCGTACTCGCCTTCTTCGCGATCGGCTCTTCCTCGATGATGTCGGCGAGCGCGACCTGCTGGGTCCGGTCCGGGTTGCCGTGGCCGGTCGTCCCGGCCTTCCGCTCGGGCGTCGGCTCGGGTTTCGGCTCCGGCGGCTCCATGCTGGGGGGCCGGGCGGGCTGCATGCTGGGCGGTCGCGCGGGACCGACGGCCGGCATCCCGAGCATCGTGGCCTTGTGCGCACGCTTCGGGCTCGCGTCGCCGCCGGCGACCTGGAGCTCGGAGGGCAGGAAGGGGTTCAGCGACTGCCGGACCTGCTGGGCCGAGAAGGGGCGCTTGCGGGGCTCACGGGCGAGGAGCTGCTGGTGGAGCTCCTGAGCGCCCTCCGGAAGCGAGCTCGGCGCCGCTGGGATCTCGTCCGCGCGGTGCGCCGCGAGGATGGCCTCGACGTCGTCGCCGGAGTGCGGCGGCTCGCCGACGATCATCTCGTGCAGGATCACGCCGAGGGCGTAGAGATCGCTGCGGAACGACTGGAGCTTGCCCTTGGCCTGCTCGGGGGAGACATAGGGCGCGGTGCCCTGCAGGCCCACGGTCTCCTCGTTCTCGATGGGCGCGGCGAGGCCCGCCTCGAGGAGCACGACGTTGCCACCATCCTGGACGACGATTCGCTCCGGCTTCAGATCGCGGAAGAGGAGTCCCGCGCGATGGAGCTCGTCGAGGCCCGCGGCGATCTGCGTCGTGATGGCGAGCGCCTCCGAGGGCTGGAAAGTCCCGGAGCTCAGGCGGGTACGGAGCGTCGTCCCAGGGACGTCCTCACGCAGGTAGTAGAGGTTCTTCCCTGCCTCGCCGGTCACCAACGGCAGCGCCAGGTTGGGGTGCGAGAGCGTCGCCTGCTTGGCCAGCTCGCGTCGGACCCGCTGTCGGTCGGACGACGAAGGGAGCGCGGCAGCGTCGACGAGGACCAGGACGCCCTTGCGGCCGTTGGACTTGTCGGTCGCCCGGAAGCGGGGCCCGGTGCTGCCGGGCTCGATGGCGTCGTGGATGTCGAAGCGCTCGTGTAGCGAATCGGGTACGGATGGATGGCTCACGGGACGAATGCTCCTCGAAGGACACCCCGACCAAAGTCGGGGACTGCGCAAGCTAGAACAGTGGAAAACGCAGGGTCAAACTCGTGCGAGATGGATCACACGGGTCCTTGTACGCGCGAGACGGCCCCGACCTTGGGATCAGTCCGTGTTCGCTGGGGTTCCACGGCCCCCGGGTGTGCTTTCTTCGAACGGCGCTCGCGGAGGCCTTCGACCAGCCAGATCGCCCACACCAGGCCGTGTTCGAACCCTACGGCGGGGGCCATTTCCGCCCAATTTCGCGAGGCGATCCAGCCATCCAAGGGCGCGTAGGCGACCAACGCCACCGCCGAGAAAACCAGCCCGGCCCCACCTCCCAGCGCCGCTTCGAGCGGCAGCAGCCAGAGCAGATACCAGGGGTGGAGCTGAGGGAGCAGCAACAGCGTGAGCAGCAGGAGCGCGCGGCAGGAAGCGAGGAGCGAGCCCCCTCGACGCACGAGCCCGAGCGCGACCACCATCCACGCGAGGGCCACCAACGCCCGCGCTCCGAGGCTCCCGACGACGCTCGCCTCCAGCTCGGCCGGGTCGCCGCGCTCCTTCTTCTCGCGCTGGAACGACGCCATCGGATCGAGCGCCGTCCCCTGCCAACGAGTCAGGGTCTCGCGGAGCCCCTCGAAGCGGACGCGACCGGGAGCGATCCCATGGCTGCGTTCCAACCCCGCGGCGATGGCCTGCTCGGCGAGCACGAACGCCCCTGCGTTCCCACCCCAGCGGCGTGCGTACTGACCGAAACCGCCGACCGCGCGCTCGTCACCGGCCCGCAGGAGCGGAACGAGACACAGACCACCCAGCACGAAGGCCAGGAGTGCGGCCGTGCGACTCGTCCGCCAAAGCAAGGGCGCGACCAGGAGCCCGACCAGCTTCACGCCCGCGGCCGCGACGAGGGCAGCAGCCGAACGCCCCACCCGGCTCGTGACGGCGGCCAGCACCGCCATCACCACGAAGAGCGCGACGAAGGCGTCGACGTGACCACCGAGCGCGCTCTCGGAGAGCGCGAGCGGGTTGAGCGCGAGGAGCGCGGCGGCACGGCGCGGGTCGACGCCGGTGCGGGCTGCGAGCCGCGCCACGATCGGCACCGCGCCCAGGTGGGCGAGCAGCGCGACCGCCTTGAGCGCCATGGGGTGATGCCACACGGCGCCGACCGCGCCGAAGATCCCCTGCGCGAGTGGCGGGTAGATCGTCGGGATCCGAGGATGATTGATGCGCGGCCACCACTCGTCCCGAAGCGCCACGAGCGCCGGGTCCGCGGGCGCGAACGCGTAGGGGTCCAGCCCGGCACGCAGGACGCGCCCGTCCCACAGGTACCGGTAGAGGTCGTCGCTGAGGACACTCGGCGCGAGCACGAGCGTCGCCCCCGCCACGGCGGCGAATGTCATCGTCGCTCGGAGCGGGAGCGACCGCTCGGTGAGCAGCAGACCGCCGTACGGAACGAACGCCAGCGCCAGGGTCATCGCCACGCGGCTCGGCATCGCGCCGCCGACCGCGAGGGTCGCGGCGATCACCAGGGCGATCGCGGTCAGCCCTGCCGAGAGGGTGGCCCCCCGGGCCCGGCTCACCGGAGCTCGAAGCGGACGACCGTCTCGCGATTGGTCGGCGTGAGCGTCAGGTTGTACGCGCCCACGGTCTGACCGCCGACTGCCACCGACACGGTCGCCGTGGTCGGACCCGCTTCGGTGTCGCACTCGAAGAGGTAGTGGAGCTCGACCCGGTATTCGCCAGCAGGCGGCCGCTCCCGCCAGAAGACGTTCTCCACCCGGGCCGCCGGCGAGCCATCGTCCTCGGCGCACGCACCGCGGGCCGCCTGATCCATGCGGGCGCCGCTGGCCCCTTCGCGCCGCTGGAAGCTGACGGTCTCTTCGCCCGGGTCGACGACGTAGACGTCGAGGTCGGCGTCGCTGTTCCAGGCGACGGTGACCTGCACCGGGCCGGTCTCATAGCCGCAGCCCTCGTCGATGGCGCCATCGCAGTCGTCGTCGAGCGCATTGCAGCGCTCGGCCGCCCCATCCTCGCACTGCACCTGGACCGGCGTGGCGCCCTCCGCGACGGTCGGGGGTCCGACCAGCGCGACCGGAGCCTCCTCGACCGTATCCTCGTCGGTGTCGTCGGGGACCGTTGTCAGCGCATCGTCTTGGCGTCCACCGCACGCGGCGACGAGGAAGAGCAGCGAGAGAGCGAAGGCGCGCACGCTGGGAGCCTGGCAGCGCACCCCGTCGAACGCAACGACCTCACTCGGTCGCGGCGTCGGCCGGGGCCGGGTCGATGCCCAGGATCCGCGCGCGCACGTGCTCGGCGTCGGCGAGCTCGAAGAGGATCGGCGGCACGGCGTCGCGCGCCGGGAGGACCGGGCCGAGCGCGCCACTGTCGGCGATGGCGCGTGACTCGGGCGAGTCCAGCAGCAGGAAGAGATGGTGCAGCCGTCCCGCTGCGGGCATGAGGGCGGCATCGACGATGCGACCACGGTCGAGGGAGAGCTCGGTGCCGCCGCGACGGATCAGCAGCCGGCGGTCGGTGAGCAGGTACTCGGTGTCGTCGCCGAGCCGGCGCGCACGCACGAGCCCACTCCACATCAGGCCGATGCCGATGGCCAGGATGCAGACCCAGGAGATCGCGACCGCGCTGAAGAGCAGGCCCCACTCGAGCGAGCGCACCTGCAGGCCGATGCCCTCGAGGTCGAGGAGGATGGTCGCGTTGCGCTGTCCGTAGAGGAGACCGACCACCGTGAGCGCGAGCCCACCGCCGGCAATGAACGCCTCACGCCAGCCGAGATGCATTCCGCGGGGGTGTCCGCCCCAGAGCACCTGCTCGCCCTTCTCGAGCCGCTCGATGAGCGGCACCGTCCGATCGCCCGCGACCTCCGAGTGCGTCTCGCCGCGGATGAGCGAGAGCACGACGTCCGGCTCGCGGAGGTCGTGCAACACGACGCGCAGCTTGCGGAGCAGCGGACCGAAGGGTGTGGCGACCACCAACTCCAGATGCCCGACGACGGGCACGGACCGATGCCAGCGGATGCGCGCGTAGGTCAGGTCCTGGATGCGCACGAAGCGGAGCGTCCGGCCGCGGCGCCAGAGCACCCGCCGGTCGGTGACCAGGTAACGCTGCTCGTCGACCAGCATCTTCGGCGCGAAGAGTGCCGCGAGGCCGCACGCCGCCAGGAGCGCGGCGACGGCCAGCCCCTTGTGCATCCCCGGCATCTCGGCGACACGGAGCAGCACCGCGAAGAGCGCGGCAACGAGGGCCATCGCGAAGAGCAGGATCGGCGCGATCACCCATGCGCGCTCCCGTGGTGCCGCGCTCGGTCGGCCCTCCCAACGGACGACCTCACCGGGCAGCAATCGCCAGGAAGCACGATCCGTCGAAGCCATGGACGAAAGGTAGGTCGGCATGGGGGCAGGGACAACGACGAAACCACGGAGTTCCCCATCGAAGTCGTCGGCCGTCCCGGCCCCAACAACGCACTCGGGCAATTCTGCCGCTTGCTGCTAGGGTCGGCGGATGACGCTCCGAGAGCAATTGGCCGCCGCGGCGGAAGACGTCCGCGCCCACACCGACCGCGTGCCGAAGGTCGCCCTCGTCTTGGGCTCGGGCCTCGGTGCCTTCGCCGACACCCTCGAAGACGCCGTGGTCGTCCCCTACGACCAGATCCGCGGGATCCCCTCGGCCAAGGTCGCCGGCCACGCGGGCAACCTGGTCATCGGGAAGAAGGAAGGCGTGGAGTGCGTGGCGATGCAGGGGCGCAACCACCTCTACGAGGGTCACTCGCCGGACCACGTGGTCTTCGGGCTCCGGCTGATGATCCACCTCGGTGCCCAGAACGTTCTCATCACCAACGCGGCGGGCGGTATCGGCGCGGACCTCGAGGTCGGCGACCTCATGGTCATCGACGACCAGATCAACCTGACCGGCCAGAATCCGCTCATCGGGCCGAACGACGACGAGCTCGGTCCGCGCTTCGTGGACATGACGCAGACCTTCGATCTCGAGCTCGCGAAGCTCGCCGAGGAGAGCGCCGCCGAGCTCGGCTTCGCGATGAAGCACGGCGTCTACGTGGGCGTGCTCGGACCGAGCTACGAGACCCCGGCGGAGATTCGCTTCTTCCAGCAGATCGGCGGCGGCGCCGTCGGCATGAGCACCGTGCTCGAGGTGATCGCGGCGCGCCACATGGGCGCGCGGATCCTCGGGATCAGCTGCATCACCAACAAGGCCTCCGGTCTCGGTGACGAAGAGGTGCTCACCCACGCCGAGGTGCAGGAGAACGCAGCCGAGGCTCGCGAGCGCTTCGTGTCCCTGCTGACGGCGATCCTGCGACGACTCTCGTGAGCGAGACGACCATCGTCCGTGGCGGCCTCGTCGTCACGATGGACGACGAGCGCCGCGTGGTGAAGGCCGACCTGCGCCTCGAGGGCGATCGCATCGCGGCGATCGGCAAGGTGCGCGCGCCCCGCGGCGCGCGGGTGGTCGACGCCAAGGGCTGCGCGGTGATCCCCGGCCTGGTGCAAGCCCACGTCCACGTCTGTCAGACGCTCTTCCGCGGCATGGCGGACGACCGACCGCTGCTGCCATGGCTGAAGGAACGCATCTGGCCCCTCGAGGCCGCTCACGACCCTCGCTCGTTGCGAGCGAGCGCGCGCCTCGGGCTCGCGGAGATGATCGGCGCAGGCACGACGACGATCCTCGACATGGGCACGGTCAACCACCAGGACGCCGTCTTCGAAGCGATGGTCGAGTCGGGCATCCGCGGTTTCAGCGGCAAGGCGATGATGGACCACGGGGCCGACGTCCCCGATGGGCTGCGGGAATCGACCGAAGAGAGCCTGGCCGAATCCGCCCGACTCTGCCGGAAGTGGAAGGGCGCGGGCGACGGCCGCATCGGCTACGCCTACGCGCCACGCTTCATCCTCAGCTGCACCGAGGCCCTCTGGCGCGCGGTGGCCGAAGAGGCACGCACGAACGGCGCGCTGATTCACTCGCACGTCGCCGAGCACGCCGAAGAGCGCGCCGCGGTCAAGGCGCTGCTCGGAATGGACGACGTGGCAGCCCTCGCCTCCTGGGGCATCGCGGGGCCGGACGTGATCCTCGCGCACGGGGTCCAGCTCCGGAAGGCGGAGATGCGCCGGATGGCGAAGGCCGGGACGCGGGTGGTCCATTGCCCGAGCGCGAACCTGAAGCTCGCGAGCGGCATCGCGGACGTCCGCGCGATGCGCGCGGCCGGCATGGTGGTCGCGCTCGGCGCGGACGGCGCGCCCTGCAACAACTGGATGGACCCCTGGACGGAGCTACGCGAAGCGGCGCTCTTGGCAAAGGTCGCGACCGGCGAGGCCGACGCGGTCCCGGCGGCGGCGGCGCTCGAGCTCGCGACCATCGAAGGTGCGCGAGCACTCGGCCTCGACGCGGACATCGGCTCGCTCGAGGTCGGCAAGAAGGCCGACCTCGTCGCGGTCGATCTCGACGGGCTCCACAAGGAGCCGGGCGGCGACGCCTACAGTCGGCTGGTCTACGCCACCCGCGCCACCGACGTCCGGCACGTCTTCGTCGACGGTCGACAGCTCGTCGACGACGGCGAGCTCACGACGCTGGACCGCGCGAAGGTGCGGACCAGCGCCCGGCGGGAAGCGGCGCGTTGCGCCGCCCGCGCCGGGCTCGGCTGAGCTCCGTCAGCAGGCCTCGTCGGCCTGCCAGGTGAGCGTGTAGGGGAGACACTCGCTGGCCGGCGCGCCAATGCCACGCACGCGGATGTAGAAGTTCTCACTGTTGTTGGTGTCGCCCGGCCAGAAGCAGGTCTTCGAGTCGCCGCGGCTGGTGATCGTCCCGCTGGAGCCGGCGGGCACGGTCGTACACTCGCCGCTCTGGTAGGTGCAGTCGTCTTCGTCGACGCAGAGCTCGTAGGAGCCTGCCCCGGCCGGAACGGTGATGGTCACGCGGAGGGTGCTCCGCTCGTTGTCGCCGCAGGTGGTGATGCAATCCGAGCCACCTGCCTCACGCACGTAGACCCGGAAGAAGTCCTGGTCGCCGGAGGAGTAGATCGTCGCGTTGTTGAGGCTTCCACTCCGCTCGGCGGTGGAGCCATCGGTCAACACCTCGCCGCGGTAGTTGGCGGCCCCGCAGCTGTTGTTGCTCTCGTAGCCGTCGGTGAAGGACGAGTTGTTGTCGATGGTGCCGTCACAGTTGTCGTCGAGGTTGTTGCAGACCTCGGTCGACGGTGTGCCGGGCGTACACATGTTGTCAGACCCACCGACGCAGCGGTCGACCGTGCGAGCGCAAATACCGGCGCCACAGCTGATGGTTCCCGGATTGACGTTCGTGCAGTTGGGCGGCGTGGTCCCAGTGCAGGTGCCGCTCTGCGGATCCTGACAGGTGTCGTCGCACGTCGTCCGCGCCGGACCCTGCGGCTGTCCCGGGCAGATGTCGGCGGCGGTCTGGCAGCTGCGCGAGCCGTTGCAGGCTACTGCGCTCGCGGGGGCATCGAGCTTCTCGTAGCAGGTGTCACCCGAGAAGCCGTCGAAGTAGCTCGAGCAGTCGACGGCCCCACACTCGCCGGCCGGATCGGTGCCGTCCGGAACGGCGGTGCACGTGCCGAGGTTGCCCGGCACGTTGCAGGCTTCGCACGTGCCGGAGCACGCCGACATGCAGCAGACGCCGTCGATGCAGCTGAGGCTACCCGAGCACTGGTTCGTCGCGGTGCACGGGTCGCCGGGGTCGCCTTCCGCTTCGCACTGACCCATCCCGTTGCAGAACGCGCCGGGGTCACAGTCCGTGTCGACCGTGCACATGGTGTCGCAGCGACTCATCTGGTCGGAGCTCTGGTTCTGCATCGCCGAGCACATGACGCTGGGGAAGAGACCACACTCGTTGCTGGTCAGGCCGACGCAGCCGGAGTCGTCGTCGACGAGCGGGCCCGTCTCACATCGGCTGGTCGCTGTGCACACGCGATCACGCCGTTGCCCCTGACAGGTCGCAGCGACCGTGCACTGCGACGGCTCGGCGTAGGAGGCGGGGCAGTCGGTGGCCGACGCGCAGCAGTCTCCGCCGGAGCAACAGAAGCCGTTGCCGCAGTAGCCGCTCACGCAATCGCTCGCTTCGTCGCAGGCGGTGCCGTCCGGCTGATCCATGAGGCACATGCCGCCGTCGCAGTGGGCCGGCTCGTCACAGTCCGAGTCGGAGGTGCAGCTCGCCGCACAGGTCGGTGCGCTCTGCGTGATGTTCCCGGTACAGCGAATGGTCGGGTAGAGGCCGCAGGTGTCCGCTTCGATCGAGCTCGTGCAGGCGGAGTCGTCCGGTTGGTCGACCGCTGTGCCGCAGATGCTGCTCACGCACTCGGCGGCATCCCGCGTGCCCTGACACGCTCGAGTGTCATCACAGGTCGGTGCCGAGCTGTAGCTCCCCGGGCAATCGGTCGCCGTTCGGCAACAGTCGCCGGACGCGCAGCAGAAGCCGTTCTGACAATGCCCGCTACCGCAGTCGCTGGGCTCGTTGCAGGGCTCGCCGTCCGGCAGGTCCGGGAAGCAGAAGCCCGGCGGATCGCAGTGCGCGATGTCGTCGCACTGCGAGTCCATCGTGCAGCTGGTGGGACAGCTCGGACCGCCCATCTGGTCGGCACTGCCGTCGCAGTAGATGTCCCGGAAGAGCCCGCACTCATCGGCGAGAATGTCCGTGTCGCATGCGGTGTCGTCCGGGATGCCGCTCATGGTCTCGCAGGCGAAGGTCGTGTCGTTGCACGAGATCGTGCCCCGCGTGCCGGCGCAGTCACGAGCGGTCTCGCACACCACGCCATCGCCCGGGTAGCCGGGGCAATCCATGTCCACCGCACAACAGGTGCCGCCCGCGTCGCAGCAGAACCCGTTGTCGCAGTGGTTCGAGGCGCAGTCGCTGTCCTCGTCGCAGACCGAACCGTTCGGAACGTCGGGCTCGCAGCCGCCATCCTCACAGTGGGCCGCACGCACGCAGTAGAGATCGTCGTCGGTGCCATCTGGAGCGCACATGGTCGCGCAGGTGTCGCCCTCGTCGGCGGTGTCGACGCAGGTGTAGAGGCCACACTCGATCGGCGTGGGATCCACGCACGCGCCCGACTCGCAGCCGGAGTCGCCGCTCTCCTGGTACATGCCCGAGCCGACCGCCTCGCATCGCTGCTGACCACAGTCGACGAACGCCTCGTCGGTCGTGCCGTCGCAGTCCTGGTCGGTTCCGTCGCAGAGCTCGTCGGCGCCGGGGTTTCGATCGATGTCGTCGTCGTCGCAGTCGGGGCCCATGCACATCGCGCCGACGCCGTAGCCGTCGGCGTCCTCGTCGATGCAGCAGATCGTGCCGACGGGAAGACAGACCTCCTCGAAGTCGAGCGGCTCGTAGCGAGCACACTCGAAGCCGCGCGGGCAGTCGTTGAACTCGAAGGTGCACGCCTTCAGGCAGACGAGCTCGCCGCCGCTGAGCGGACCGCAGAGCGCCCCGTCGCCGCACTCGGCGTCACGGGAGCAGGCCTCACAGAGGCCGACCTCGTCGGGAGGCGGACCCATGTCGGTGCCGAAGTCGCGGGGTCCGAGATCGAGTCCCGGACCGATGTCGGTCATCGATCCGTCACCCAGACCGCCCCCGTCGAGGGTGCCCGGTCGGTCCCCCGAGCCCTTTCCACAGGCGAGCGCAAGTAGGAGGACCATCGCGAATCCAATTCGCAATTTCGAGTAGGTACCGCTCAGACCCATCCCAACACCTTCGATTCCAAGCCCCAAGAGAGCGCACACACCCCGCGTGCAGCCGTACGAATCATGCACGACAGATCGGCCGAGTGGCAACGAAGATAGGCGAACCGTCCCCGAACGAGGGACTCACTCGCTCATGGATTGGACGCGCCGCTCGACCTCGGATCGGTCGAGGGCCGTGTCGGGAGCCAGCTCCAAATAGCGACGGTAGTGCCTGAGCGCCTCCTCGCGACGGGTCCGGCGCGCGGCATCCCCGAGGTAGCGATGGGACTCGTAGGCCCACTCGGGCTGGTAGCCGCCCGGAGGGGGCGGTGCGAGGTCGGGCTCCAGCGCGGCAGCGCGCTCGAAGGCCGCCAGGGCTTCCCGGTCCCGACCGCTGTCCATGCGCAGGCGGCCGAGGTGGTACCACCAGCCGCCATGATCGTCCTCGGCGGCCACCGCCTGCTCGAACGCCGCGATGGCGTCACCGCGACGACCGAGCTGCTGGTAGGCGTCCGCCAGGCCGGCGCGGGCCTCGATGAGGCTCGGCCGCAGCTCCAGCGCACGTTCGAAGTCGTCCTTGGCCTCCGAGACGGCGCCACTGCGCAGGTGGACCTGACCGCGCACGAGGTAGGCCCGCGGCAGCGTCTGGTCGAGCTCGATGGCTTGACGCACCTCTTCGATGGCACGCGCGAGGTTGTTGGCGCGTAGGTAGGCCGCCGCCAGCCACATGCGGAACTCGCCGCTCGACGTGTCGAGCTCCACCGCGCGCCCGAGGCGCGTGATCGCTCCCTGGGTGGCGCCTCGCTCGAGCTCGATCCGGCCGAGGTAGAACTCGCCCTCCGGGCTGTTTCGCCGCTCGGCCATCACCCGACCGAGCACTTCTTCGGCTTCGTCGAGCTGACCCGCGGCGACCTTCGCGCCACCGAGCCGAAGCAAGAGGTCGAGGTCGTCCGGCCGCTCCTCGAGCGCCTCGGCGTAGCTCGCCACCGCCGCCGTCGGGTTGCCCCGCGCCTCGAAGAGCTGGCCTCGCTCGAGGGCGAGACCGGGGTAACCCGGATCCATCGCGGCCAAGCGATCGAGATAGGTCTCGGCGTCATCGAGCTCGTTCGCCCGCCGCAGAGTGCGACCGATCAAGAAGAGGGTCCGCGGGTCGTCACCGCGCAGATCGAGCGCTGCCTGGAGCTCGGCCTTCGCCGCGGCCAAGTTGCCGCGACGGAGCTCGGACTCACCCATGGAGCGGTGCATCTCCACGCTGGCGGGGACCTTCTCGCGGGCCTCGGTGAGGATCGCCGCGGCCGCGTCGGCGTCGTCGGCGGAGAAGTGGAGCTGGGCTTGGGCCAGATACCCGTCGAAGCTCTCCGGAGAGAGCTCGACCACACGCTGGTAGGCGGCGAGCGCCTGCTCGGAAGCCTCCGCGGCCTCGAAGGCCTTACCCTGCCACAGTGCCGCCTGCGGCGACTCGGGGAACGCCTCCACCAGGCTGGCCGCGGCCGAGACCGCCTGCTGAACCTGCTCGAGCGCGATCAGGGCTCGGACCTTACCGAGACGGATGTCGAGCTCGGGCGACCGCGCCTGCTCCGCCGGCGGCAGGGGCCGCTCGCGCAGCGATTGCTCGGCCGCGTCGAACTGAGTCGCTGCGTCCTGGAAGCGCCCCTCGTCGAGCGAGAGGCGACCGAGTCCGAGGAGCGCGAAGAGCTCGAAGGGCTCCGCGTCGACGGCGCGCTCGTAGGCATCCTGGGCGGAGCCGCGGCGGCCGGCGGCCTCGTGGAGCCGGCCCAAGAGCGTCCATGCCTTCGCGCGTTCGGCATCGGAAGTCCGCATGCGCTCGCCGTCGATGGGAACCCGACCGACGACGGTCTCCGCGGCGATCTTCGCCGCGTCCGGGTCGCCCGCTTCCAGAGCGAGCTCGGCCTTCGCGACCAACGCCGCGGCGTGAGCCGGGCTGCGCTCGAGGGTGGTGGTGACGGCGGCCTGGTACTCCTCCGTGTTCCCCAGCTCCCGCTGGGCTCGGGCCACGCCCCAGCTCGATCGGGCGTCGGTCTCCAGGTCGATCTCCTGGAACGCCGCCAGCGCGGACTCCGCGTCGCCCTGCTGCAACGCGTGCTCACCCGCAACGATGGAGAGGAGCAGGTCGTTGGGGTCTTCGGAACGCGCGCGACCCAGGTGCGATGACACCTCGCCCAATCGACCCTCGCTCAACGCGTGGGCCGCGAGCGCGAGCTCGATCCCGGGTGCGTCGTTGCCACGGATCTCGAGTCGGTCGAGGATGCGACGGGCGCGTGATTGCGCTCGAAGGTCGGCGCCGAAACGCACCTGATAGAGCGCCTCGTAGACCACGGAGCGGGCCAGCAGCCGTCGGTTGTAGAAGTAGTCGGTTCGAGCACTCGCCAAGGTGCGGAGCGACTCGCGGTAGCCACTGTGGGTATCCAACGCGGCGGCGGCGTCGGCATCGTCGAGCACGAGCTGGATCTGGCCCGGGTCACCGGCCTCGGAGCGGAACTGCTCGACGAAATACATGCCGAAGAGCCCGTAGGGAGTGAAGTGGAGCGCGGCGCCACCGGCACCGATCAAGAGCATCAGCACCAACATCACCCACAGCCCGGTGCGCTTCTTCTTCTTCTTCTCGGTGGGCTTGGGGCGCTCGCGCTTGGGCTTCGCTTCGGTCTCTGGCTTCTCGAAGGCGGTCGGGCCACTGGGCAGATCCAGGCTGCCGTCGTCGTCCTCTTCTTCCTCTTCGGGGATCTCGTCGAACTCGAGGGACCCACTGTCTTCGCCCTCGCCGAGGTCGAGCTCGCCGAAGCTGGCGCCGCCCGCACCGGCGCGGCCGTCCGAGGTGACGTCTTCGAGTGGACGCGGATCCGGCAACGCCAGGTCGTCGTCCAGGTCCATGCCCATGTCCAGGTCGATGCCCGGAAGATCGGCAGCCGGTCCTGGGAGGTCGGCTGCGGGGCTCGGGAGATCCGCCGCGGGCGTAGGGAGGTCCGCCGCGGGGGTCGGGAGATCGGCCGCCGGCGAGGGGAGGTCGAGGTCCAGGTCGCCGAACCCGCCACCCGCCGGCTTCGGCAGGTCGGCCGCAGGGGCGGGGAGGTCGGTGTCGAAGTCGTCGAAGGGTGTCCGCGCGGGCTTCGGGAGATCCGCGCCGTCCCTCGGGACCGGCAGATCGATGCCGCCCGAGAGTGGGGCCGGGAGGTCCGCCCGATCGACCGGTGCGGGCAGATCCACTCCACCACCCTTCGGTGCGGGAAGATCCAGGTCGAGGTCGAAGTCCCCGCCGCCGCCCCCCTTGGCGACGGGCAGGTCGAGCTCGAGGTCCGAGGAGCCCGATGACTTGGGTTCGGGGAAGTCGAGGTCGAGATCGCTCTTCTTCGCGCGCGCCGCCGGCATCGGCAGATCGAGATCGAGCCCGCCGGCGTCCGCCGATCCCTTCGGCGCGGGCAGGTCGAGGCCGTCGTCGAGCTCGAGCTCACCGACGGTGGGCGCCTGCTGACGAGCCCGGCGACTGGCGTCGCTGGGGACGGGGAGGTCGAGGCCGTCGTCGAAGTCCGGCGCCAGCTTCCGTCGCTTGGCTGGCGTGGGCAGATCCAGGCCATCTGCGGGGGCCGCGGGCCGCTCGGGCGCGGTGGGGGCCTGTCGACGGGGGCGGGGCGCCGCAGGCGACGGAGGAAGGTCGAAGTCGTCGAAGTCCGGCGCGAGCTTTCGCTTCTTCGCCGGCGTGGGGAGATCGAGGCCGTCGTCGGCGCGACCGGACGCCGGGCGCTCGGGCTCCGTCGGGGCCTCGCGCCGCGGTCGCTTGGGCGCCGGTAGGTCGAGACCATCATCGAGTGGCGCCGGAGTGGGCGCTGGGCGGGCGGGCGCCGGACGCTTGGCGGCGGCCGTGGGCTGATTGGCTGCCGGAGCCTTCCGAGCGGGGGTCGGAAGGTCCAGCCCGTCGTCGATGTCGAGCCCAGCGGGTGGAGACTTGGGCGCGGGCGGCTTCGGCGCGGGGGGCCGTGGCGCCGGCGGACGGGCAGCAGCGGGCGGGGGCGGCCTCACCGGCGCGGGCGGCTTCGGCGCGGCGGGCGCGGGCGGCCTCGGAGGCGACGGCTTGGCTCCGGCAGGCGGCGGCGGAGCGAAGGGAGACTTCGGCGCGCTCGGCTTGGTCGCGGCCTTCGCCGCGCCCCCCATGATTCCTGCGGGCAGCTTCCCCCCGCCGCTCGGCTTGTTCGCGTCCGAGCCACCGCCCGTGAGCCCCGCCGGGAAG
Organism: uncultured Sandaracinus sp.; assembly: GCA_964462035.1. Taxonomy (GTDB): domain Bacteria; phylum Myxococcota_A; class Polyangia; order Polyangiales; family Houyiibacteriaceae; genus UBA1660. Next base: position 66,950 of record CAYXAP010000033.1, on the reverse strand, counting down.
GCAGGCGCGATGGGCTTCTTCTTGGTCGGCGGAGCGACCGGCGGACTCGCGGCGCCCCCACCGAGACCGACCATCGTCTTCTTCGGTGCGCGGCGCTTCGGGGGCGCGGCGGCGCTCGCCTCCCCCACGCTCCCGTCCTTGTGGACTTGAAAGCTCGACCCGCACTTCGGACAGCGCATCTTCAGGCCGCTCGCGGGCAGCCGGCGCTCGTCGAGATCGTAGGGAGCGGAGCAGGAGGGACAGGAGACCTTGATCATATGACGGGCCCGCGCCTGGCAGGTCGATGCGGGGCCGAACGATACCAAAGTTCCGATCGTGGCGTCCGTTCACGTGCAGTGAGGGCACCATCCTCCTCGAGGGCGCTCCGTGGTAGCGTCGTCCCGTGGCGAACGACAAGCGACCGGTGACGGTGGAGATCGGCGGCGTGCGATATCGATTCACGACCGATGCCAGCGAAGAGCACCTGAAACGCCTCGCCGGGCACGTGGATGCCCGCATCGACAAGCTCGGCGCGCGGGGCGCCCCGCCGGCCCAGCTCCTGGCCGTGGTGGCCCTGGGGCTGGCCGAGGACCTCGAGGTGGCCGAACGACGGCGAGAGGTCCTCGAGGAGCGGGTCGACGGAGTCCTTCGCGAGGCCGTCGGCACGATCGACCACGCGCTCGCCGCCGAAGCGCGGATCGTCCAGGACGAGGCATGACCCCCGACGACCTGAGGCTCCGAGCCCGGGTCAAGGACGAGCTCCGCGCCCGGATGAAAGCGATCCGCCGTGCGCATCCGGCGCCGGTCCGGGAGACGCGCTCGGCGGCGGCGGCCGAACGGATCGTCGCACTTCCCGAGTGGGAGTCGGCGCGGACGGTGGCTGGCTACGTACCCATCCACGCCGAGCTGGACCCGGGCCCAGCGCTCGAGCGCGCCCGCGAGGCGGGCAAGGTCGTGGTGCTCCCACGCGTCGATCTCGAGGCGCAGCGAGTCGTCCTCCATCGCTGGGATGGCGAGCCGCTCGAGCCCGGCGCGTTCGGGATCCCCGAGCCGAGCGCCGACGCACCGACGGTGGAACGGGTCGACCTGATCCTGGTGCCCGCGCTCGCGGTCGACGAATCGGGTCACCGGATTGGCTGGGGCAAAGGGTTCTACGACAAGCTGCTGGCGGACGAGGCCGCCTCCGCTTTCCGGGTCGCCACCGTGTTCCAGTTCCAGCTGCTCGCGGAGTGTCCGGCAACCCCGCACGACATTCCGGTCCATCTGGTGGTCACCGACGAGCGGACCATTCGCCCCGAGCCAGAACGGCCATGAGCGCGCGCGTGCTCATCGTCGACGACGACGAGACTTATCGCCGGACCCTCTCGCGGGCCGTGCGGAGGCGGGGGCACGATGTCGAGACGGCCCAAGACCGCCAGAGCGCCCTGGACGCCACCCGGCAGGGTGTCTACGACGTCATCGTCCTCGACTACATGCTCCCGCAGACGACCGGGCTCGAGCTCCTCCCGGAGCTCCGACCGCACAGCCACGGCGCGGCGTTCGTCATGGCCACCGGCCTCGCGGACCTCGACCTGGCCGTGCGAGCCATGAACGAAGGTGCCTTCGACTATGTCTCGAAGAACGGAGCGCTCGAGGAGTGCCTCCTCCGCATCGATCGGGCGGCCGAGGTCGCGGCGCTCCGGCGACGGATGGCCGAGGCGACCGGTGCACGCGTCCATGACAGGGGCGCCGGCCGAGGGGTGCCGCTCATCGGTGAGGGTGCCGCCATGCGTGACCTCCACGAGCGCCTCGACGCCATCACTCGCGCCGACGACACGACCGCGCTGCTGACCGGCGAGACCGGGACCGGCAAGGGCGTGGTCGCCAAGTGGATCCACGCACACTCGGGCCGCGCCTACGAGCCCTTCGTGGCGGTGGACTGCACCACCATTCCCGCGACCCTGGTGGAGAGCGAGCTCTTCGGTCACGAGAAGGGCGCCTTCAGCGGTGCGACCGGAACGAAGCTCGGTCGGGTCGAAGCGGCCGGTCGCGGCACCCTCTTCCTGGACGAGATCGGCGAGCTCGAGTTGCCCATCCAGGCGAAGCTCCTGCGGCTCCTCGAGGAGCGTGAGTACAGCCGGATCGGAAGCACACGGACCCGGCGGCTCGAGGCGCGGATCGTGGCCGCCACCAACCGTGACCTCGAGCGAGCGGTGGCGGAGGGCCGCTTCCGGGCCGATCTCCGGTACCGGCTCGAGGTCTTCCCCATTCGGCTCGCGCCGCTTCGCGACCGAGGCGAGGACGTCGTCCTCCTCGCCACCCACTTCTTGGAGCAGATGGCCCGTGCGCTGGGGCGCCATACCCCCGAGCTCACCCACGAGGCCCGCGCAGCACTCCTCGCCTATCCCTTTCCCGGCAACGTCCGAGAGCTGCGAAACCTCATCGAGCAAGCCCTGCTCCTCCAAGACGGACCCGAGCTGGGGCTCCAGGCGTTCCCGGTCCTCCGCCAGCAACGGACCGTGCCGCGTCGCACCCCTGCGCGACATCGCCCGCCCCGCACCACGAGCCTGGCTGCGATCCGGGCCGAGGCGGAAGCCGAGGAGCGGGACCAGATCGTTGCCGCGCTCGAAGAAACCGGGGGGAACGTCTCGGCGGCAGCTCGCACCCTCGGGATGAGCCGATACAAGCTCCTCCGCCGTCTCGCCAAGCTCGGGCTGCGCTGACAGCCAGCGAGTGTGCGAAGTCGTGCGGCCCTGTCGACCTCGCACGGTTTCGCACGACTCCGCACACGAAATCGTCTTCCGGGCTTGAGCTTCCGGCATGGATAAGCCGCCGGATCTCCAATGGAATCCAGTGCCGGCGGACATGTCCGACGGGTTGGTACGAAACATGGATCGTGCCCGCGCATGAACGACGGTGGGGTGGAGAAGAACCAGCGGTCTGCATGGGACGATCGGAGCGCGAGGTCCGCGCTGGCGCGCTACGAACGGACGGTGCGCTTTCTGGCCCGCCGCTATCGACCGCGGGGGGCGGTCGCGGCGGTGCTCGACGTCGATGACCTGATGGCCGTCGGCCGAATGGCCGTGCTGGAAGCCCTGGAGCGCTACGAGGCCTATGGCATCGAGGAGTCGACCTTCGTGCGGACCCGCGTCCAGCAGCGGATGATCGACGCGATCCGACAGGTGGACACACGCACCCGGGAGGAGAACCGAGTGCTCCGCGCGCACGCCAAAGGGGACGACTCGGTGGACGAGCGCCGCGTCCGAGCCATCGCCGCCCGCCGGACGATCAGCCTCGACCAGCCGATGGGGGAGATGGGTCCGATGGTCGAGCGCCTCGAGAGCGACTTCCCCGACGCCGAAGCGCTCTCGGACCGGGTGCGTCGACACGCGGAGCTCCGGGCCGCGCTCGGCACCTTGCCGGACCGGCAGCGGGAAGCGGTCTCGCTCTGCTTGGAGCTCGGGCTACGGCTGCGCGAGATCGGCGAGCGGATGGGCATCAGCGAATCCCGGGTGTGCCAGCTGCAGAAGACCGCCGTGCGCCGCCTGTCCAGCTGCCTCTCCGCCGCGGCCTGAGCCGTCGCGGGCGGGCGGGGTCGCACCTCTCTGCTAGACCGGAGCGGTGCGCGACACCGTCCGCGAGAAGCTCGAGACCCTACCGGCCCAGCCGGGCGTCTATGTCTTTCGCGACCACGAAGGAGCCGTGCTCTACGTGGGCAAGGCCAGCTCCCTCCGCTCACGGGTGCGCAGCTATTTCCAGCCGAGCACCTCGGACGTCCGCAGCTTCGTCGCGCTCCTCGAGCACGAGCTCGGCGACATCGAGACCTTCGTCACCGCAAACGAGAAGGAAGCCGCCCTCCTCGAGAACGAGCTGATCAAGGAGCACCAGCCTCGCTACAACGTGAAGCTGAGGGACGACAAAGACTTCCTCTCGCTGCGGCTGGACCCGAGCGCCGAGTGGCCGCGCCTGGAGGTCGTCCGTCGGCCGCGCCCGGACGGTTCGCACTACTTCGGTCCCTACCACTCGGCGACCGCGGCAAGGCAGACGCTGCGACTGGTGAACCGCCACTTCCAGCTGCGCACCTGCACCGACAGCGAGCTGAAGAACCGCTCGCGACCGTGCCTCCAGTACCAGATCGATCGCTGCCCCGCGCCCTGCGTGATGGAGGTGGACCGCGAGCGCTATGGCGAACAGGTCAAAGACGTCGCGCTCTTCCTCGACGGCCGCCACGACGAGCTGGTCCGTCTGCTGAAGAAGCGGATGCGCCGAGCGGCCGATGACTTGGAGTACGAGCAGGCCGCCGTGCACCGGGACCAGCTGCAGGCAGTGGAGCGGGTGCGGGAGTCTCAGCGTGTGGCCGTGGTGAAGGACGTCGACCAGGACGTCGTCGGTGTGTTCCGTCAGGCGGACCAAGCCGAGATCGCGGTGGTCCAGGTGCGAAGTGGGAAGATGGTCTCGGTGCGCACCTTCGACTTCGGCGCCGTCTCGCTGCCGGACGACGAGCTGCTCTCCTCATTCCTCGCACAGTGGTACGGCCGTGCGCCGGTGCCGGACGAAGTGCTGATCCCGCGCCGGGTCGAGGCGATGGACGGTCTGGAAGCGGCCCTCGCGGAGGCACGGCAGGAGCGCTCGACCAGCACGTCGCGGCGCGCGCCCAAGGTGCGCGTTCCGCAACGAGGAGCGCCGCTGCGTGTGCTCCAGATGGCGATGGAGAACGCGGAGCACGCCTTCAAACAGAAGCGCCGCGCGAGCACCGATCTCGAGAGTCGCCTCTCACAGGTGCAGGAGCGGCTGCGGCTGCCGCGGCGGCCGACGCGCATCGAGTGCATCGACATCTCCCACACCGGCGGCGACGAGACCGTGGGCGCCATCGTCTCGTTGCGCGATGGGGAGCCGGAGAAGAAGCGCTATCGGAGCTTCCACGTCCGCGGGACGCGGGGCGGCGACGACTATGGCGCGATGTACGAAGTGCTCTCTCGGCGCTTCCGACGTGCCCGCGACGGCGACGCCGGTTGGGACGCCCCCGACTTGCTCGTGGTCGACGGCGGGAAGGGGCAGCTCAACGTCGCCCTGGCGGCGCTGAAGGACATCGGGGTCACCGACCAGCCGGTGGCAGCCCTCGCCAAAGAAAAGGAGACGCCGCTCGGCGACAAGCGAGTGGACCGGATCTACCTCCCCGGCCAGAAGAACCCGATCCCCGTGCACTCGGCACCGGCGCTCGCGATGCTCGCGCTCGCGCGCGACGAGGCTCACCGCTTCTCCAACCGGCTGCGCACCAAGGTCGGCACCAAGCGCCGGCTGACCAGCGGCTTGGACGCAGTGAAGGGCGTCGGACCGAAGACCCGCGCGAAGCTCCTCTCGGCGCTCGGGTCGCTGACCGCGGTGAAGGAAGCCACCGACGCCGAGCTGATCTCCGCCGGGGCCACGCGCCGTCAAGCGACGGCGATCCGGAAGCACTTCGGACCCGCGACCGATACGACGCCAGCGAAGGCTCGGGCGGAGGAACCGAGCGCCGCGAACGCGGAGCGGAGCGCGATCGAGAACGCGTTTGCGGAGCTCGAGTGAGCGGCGGAGCTCGGAGCCCGCTGTCGGTGCGCGGAGGCGCCTGCGACCGGACTCAGACCGCGTCGTCGTCGTAGAGCTCACGCTGCCAGCTGACCGGCAGATCGAGGTACCCCTCGCCATGCAGGTAGCCGTAGAGCGTGTTGCACATCACCGCACAGACTTCGGCGTAGATGCGCGGGTCCGACGCGAAGGCCAGGGTCTCGCCACGGAAGCGGTACTCGCTGTCTTCGGTGAGCGCCCGAGCGAGCGGCTCCTGGATGCCTGCGAGCATCCGCTCCATGAACTTCTCTTCGAAGATGTGCCGGAAGCGCGGGAACTGCTTCTCCTGGATCTTGTAGGTGAGCTCGCCTCCCCGCGCGGCGCCGGACTCCTTGACCACTTCCCAGGCGAACTCGCCGAGCCCCTCGCGGAAGTCCTTCATCAGCCAGACGAGGATCGTGTCGCGGTACACGAGCAGGAGCCGCTCGAGCTCCGGGCGGCTTCGGGCGAGGACGTCGGCGGCGAGCATCTTCTCGATCCGCTCGAGCCGCTCGAGCGCCTCGGTCCGCACCCGCTCGTCGGTGACCTTGGCCTTCCCGAGATCGGCGCGCATCGCCGGTGCGTGCGTCTGGATCGCGGCGAGGAGCGCCTCGTCGGGGTGCGCGAAAGTCCGGTCGGCGTTCGTGTCGGCTCCCTTCACCTCGCTGGTGAAGAAGAGCTTGGCGACCCGCCGTTGAATCAGCTCGAGCTTGTGGCGCAGGAAGTGTTCTCGGCGCGCGCTGAGCATCTTCTCGAGCAGCCCCCGCAGCGAAGCGATGAGCTCGATCTCGACCTGCCCCGGATCCTCCGGGGCCTTGGCCCGCATCCCGACGCGCTGCAGCTCGCGGAGCTCGGCGACCACCTTGGCGGTGATCGCGTCCAGCTCCGCGTTGGTCTCGATCGTCGGGTCCACGTAGACGACGCGGGCCCGGAGCTGTTCGTCCCGAAGTCGCATCGCCTCGGCGGCGAGCTCGAGGCGGCCCTTGGTCTCTCTCGGAACCGGCTGGGTCGGCTCACGCCCGGGCTTGGATTGGCGCCCGGTCGGGGGCGGGGGCGGCTTCGGACCCTGCGTCATCGTCGGTCAAGGGTGCCGATCGACGGCAACGGGATCAATGGCTCTCCCGATCGGGTACGGATGCCTCCAGCGCTTCGGCCTCCTGGCGTAGCAGGACCGGACCGAACTTCTCCGGGAACTTGCCGTGCTTGTCCGCGTAGAACGCGCGGATCGCGTCCATGTCCCGGGTCACGTCGCCGGTCGGGTGAACGGGGGGACCGAAGCCGCCCTCGCGACGCGAGTAGTCGAGGAAGCCGAGCACGATGGGAACGTCCGCGCCCCGGGCGATGTGATAGAAGCCGCTCTTCCAGAAGGGCACCCGAGAGCGGGTCCCTTCGGTGGGGACGGCGAGGACGAGCGTGTCGCTCTCGTCGAAGAGCTCGACCATCTGGTCGACCATGTTCTTCCGTTCGCTGCGAACGACCGGGACGCCACCGAGCCGCTTCATGAACCAGCCGCCCGGGCCCTCGAAGAGGGTGTGCTTGCCCATCCAGCGAATCGGCACGTCGTAGACGAACGAGAACGCCAGCGTCAGCGGCAGGTCCCAGTTCGTGGTGTGGGGCGCCGCGATGAGCACGTAGCGCTCCTGCTCGGGAGGCGCGCCCTTCGGGCTCCAACCCATCGCCTTGAGAAAGGCGTGTCCGAGAGCCTTCTTCACGCCCTTCTTCACCGAGGCCCCGACCATGGTTCGGGATACCACGGAACATGGTCGTGAGTGTTCGGATCGTGAACGTCGCACTCGGGACCCGAGCCCCCAAGACGTGACGACCTGTCACACATCATCCAGCCCACACCCCGAAAAAGCCTACGCGAACCCGGTTCGCGCGACGAGGCCGTAACGGACGGATCAGGTATGGAACCTGCACAACGTAGAGCATGCGTGTGTGGAGACCCCATCAGTCACCGCCGGTGCTCTCGGCCCTCGTCCTCTGCCTGGCCTGTCAGGGGACGATCGGCGACCCCACCGGTGACGATCCGAACACCCCCTTCACCCCGGCTCAGTGTGAGGCGGCGGAGATCGACCCGGGTCGGGTGACAATCCACCGGTTGAACCGTGACGAGTACGGCAACACGGTCCAGGCGCTCCTCTTCGAGGACCAGGACCCGAGCGCCGAGCTGCCACTGGACGACGAGTCGGGGAACGGCTTCTTGAACGACGCAGACACGCTGAGCATCGGCGTCCTGCTGGTCGACAAGTACGACGCCGTCTCCCGTTCGCTGGCGCCCCGAGCCGTGGCCCGCCCGGAATTCCGCGACGCCTACCTACCCTGCGACGGTGGTCGCGAGTGCGCCGAACAGTTCGTTCGGGACTTCGGGCTCCGCGCCTTCCGCCGGCCGCCGACCGACGTCGAGGTCACCCGCCTCGCGGACATGATCGAGAGCGGCGCGGTCGATGGGAGCTTCGACGATGGGGTCGAGCTCGCCGTTCGCGCGATGCTCCTCTCGCCCTCCTTCCTCTTCCGCTCGGAGCCCCACGCGCCGGGCGTGCGGGACCTGGACTCCTACGAGGTCGCCTCGCGGCTGAGCTACTTCCTCTGGCAGACCATGCCCGACCAGGAGCTCTTCGACCTGGCGGCCGTCGACGCGCTGGCCGACGAGGAGACCATCCGCGACCAGGTGGGCCGGATGATCGAGGACCCGCGCTTCGAAGGCTTCTTCGAGGGCTTCCTCGAGCGCTGGCTGCGTATCTACCGCCTCGAGGACTACACCCCGGACGAGGCCTACACGTTCGACGAGGAGCTGCGGCAGGCGTTCTTCGACGAGACCACCGCATTCGTCGAGCACATCATCGCGACCGACGCTCCCCTCACCGAGCTGCTCACGGCGGACTACACCTTCGTGAACGAGCGCCTGGCCGAGCACTACGGCATCGAGGGCATCACTGGCTCCGAGCTGCAACGGGTCACGCTGACCGAGCAGCGCGGCGGCCTACTCACCCAGGGCAGCGTGCTCTCGGTGACCTCGCACCCGAACCGCACCTCGCCGGTGCAACGCGGCAAGTGGATCCTCGAGCAGATGCTCTGTACCCCACCGCCGGACCCGCCCGCGGATGTCGATGCGCTCCTCGAGGAGCCCGAAGGCGGCGAGGCCCTGACCGTTCGGGAGCGGCTCGCCGAGCACCGCCGGAACCCGGAGTGCGCGGTCTGCCACGACACCATGGACCCGCTGGGTCTGGCCTTCGAACACTACGACCCGGTCGGGATGTGGCGTGAGGAAGACAACGGCCATGCCGTGAACGCGACCGGAGAGCTCCCCGACGGCACTCGGTTCGACGGCGCGCTCGAGCTGGCCCAGATCCTCGCGGAGGACGACGCCTACGTCGCCTGCGTGACCGAGAAGCTCTTCGCCTACTCGATCGGGCGCAGCCTTCAGCCGCAGGACTACTGCATCGTGCAGAACGTGGTCGACCGAGCGGAGGCGCGCGGCGGCTCCATTCGGGCGATCATCGAGGAGCTGGTGATCGACGACGTGTTCCGAGCCGTTGGCGGCCGAGAGGAGCTGGACCGATGAGCAAGAAGCTGAGCCGTCGATTCTTCCTGGGCGGAGCCGGGGTGGCCATCAGCCTCCCGATGCTCGACGCCATGATCCCCATCGGGCGTCGCAAGGCGCAGGCGCAGGGCGATGACCCCGTTCGCCTCTGCTACATCTACGTGCCGAATGGGATGATCCGAACCGGTATCACCCCGAGCGGCGAAGGCAGTGGCTACACCCTGCCCTACCAGTTGACGGGGCTCTCGGACATCCAGGGCGACTTCAACGTCCTGAGCGGTCTGAGCAACAAGCCGGGTGGCGGGCGCTACACCTACGCCGACGGAACGGAGAGCAACGACGGGCCGGGCGACCACGCCCGAGACACCGGCACGTTCCTGACGGCCGCCCGTCTCAAGAAGACGGACGGCACGGACATCCGCAACGGCATCAGCGTCGACCAGGTCGCCGCGAACCATCTGCGGATGTTCACGCCCGCCGTGCCGAGCCTGGTGCTCGCGACCCGTGAGGGAAGCTACGGCGGCGACTCGGGCTACGCGCCCATCTACAAGTCGAACATCTCCTGGGCGAACGAGACGACCCCGATGGCCAAGGAGGCGTCGGCACGCGCCGCGTTCGAGCGCCTCTTCGCGGGCTTCGATCCGGGCGAGACCGAGGAGCAACGCGCCCTCCGCATGGCGCGGAACCAGAGCGTGCTCGACTACTGTCTCGACGACATCACCCGGCTGCGGGGCCAGCTCGGTGCCAAGGACGGCGTGAAGCTCGACGGCTACCTCTCGGGGATCCGCCAGCTCGAGATCAAGCTGGAGACCGAAGACAGCGGCGTCATCTGCGACCCGGGTGCGGCACCGCCCGACAACCCCGGTTGGCTGAACCTGGTCGACCACATGTTCGAGGTCATCAAGCTCGCCTTCCAGTGCGACCGGACTCGCGTCGCGACCCTGATGCTGGAGAAGCCGGGCAACGTGTACGACTTCCTGAGCGTCGGCGGCAGCGCGATCGGCAGCAACCACCACCAGATGTCTCACCTCGAGGCCGGCGATGCCGACGTTCGGCGCATCGAGGCCATCAACAAGTGGCAGATCGAACAGTTCGGCTCGCTGGTCCGCCGCCTCAAGGGGGTCGACGATGGTGACGGCACGCTGCTGGACAACTCGCTCGTGATGTTCGGTGGCGGTCTCGACGGCACCGGTCACGCGAACGGCGACGGCAGCCTCTCGCCGCAGGCGAGCGGTCCCGTCCATCGACACACGAACCTGCCGCTCCTCCTCGCCGGCCGCGGCCGTGGGGCGGTGCGCTCGGGTCGCCACATCCGCTACACCGACGACGAGCCGATCGCGGATCTGTACATCTCGATGCTCCAGGCCGCCGGCGTCCCCGCCGACAGCTTCGGCCTCGAGGGCACCGGGCCGCTCTCTCAGCTCTCCTGAACCGCCGGTAGCCGGAGCTCGAAACGAGCTCCACCGCTCGACGCCTCGGTCGCTCGCAACGAGCCGCCGAGGCGTTCGACGATCGTGTGGCAGACCGCCAGGCCCAGACCCGTGCCGCGACCGACCGGTTTGGTGGTGACGAAGGGCTCGAAGAGCTGGTCCCGCACCTCCGGCGCGATCCCCGGGCCATCGTCGCTGACGGCGACGAGGATCTGGTCGCCATCGGTGCCGAGCTCGATCACCACCTCGCCCTCCCCGTCGACCGCGTCCACGGCGTTCAGCAGGAGGTTGAGCACGACCTGCTTCAGCCGGTCGGCCGAGCCCCGAGCCATGCCCACCGCCTCCAGCCGCTGCTCGATGCGGATGGCGCTGGTGTCTTTCTGTGGCGCCACCAGCCGCACGGCGTCCTCGATCACCGCAGCGGGGTCCGCCATGGCGTCCGCCGAGTCGGCCTCCGGGCGCGCGAAGTCGAGCAGGTCCCGGATGATGCGCTGAATGCGCTCCGTCTCCCGGGTCGTCCGCTGGAGGAGCTCATCGCGGGTCTCGGCGTCGAGGTCGACGTCGCGGGCCAGATCGACGAGACCGACCACCGCGGTGAGCGGGTTGCCGATCTCGTGCGCCACGCCCGCGGCCAGTCGACCGACGGAGGCCAGGCGGGCGGAACGCAGCACCTGATCTTCGGCGTGGGCCAGCTCGGCGGTGGTCGCCTCGAGCTCCGCGAGCCGCTCCTCGAGCTGTGCGCGATCGGCGCGAACCTGCTTGCCCATCGCGTTGAACGAGCGCGCGAGCTTGCGGACCTCGCCGGCACCGCGCTCGGGGACCTCGACCTCCGTCCGCCCGTCCGCCAGCCGACCGGACGCCTGGGTCACCTGCTGCAGCGGTCGGACGATGAGGAAGGTCAGGACCACGTAGGTCAGCAAGAGGATCAGGAGACCGGTGAGCGCGATGTAGAAGACCCACAGGTCGCCGAAGGGACCCGTACCGCTCGGCTCCTGAAGCCAGAGGGTGACCTCGGCCTCGGCCACGCCGGGCACGGCCGCGCTGACCCGCTCGCCCAAACGGGTGACCCCGCGTGACAGCTCGATGCGGGGCCCCGTGAGCGAGACGCCTCGCACACCGGCGGAGAGGGCCTGCTCGGCCAGGCCGTCGAAACGCTGCGGATCGACGTCGTCGCCGATGGCGACGGCGAGGGTGCCGGCGAGGGCCTGCGCCTCCTCCGTCCGGATCCGCGCCCGCTCCCGGCGACCGAGCTCGAGGCTCGCCGCGCCGAGGACGCCGAAGGCGATCGCGAAGGCCACCGCGAGGGCCAGACCGATCTGGAGACGGAGGCCGAGCACGGCTCACCATAACCGGTCGCGGCGACCACCGTGGATCGTTTACCTTCGGGCCATGACGCAGCAAGAGGATGGGATGCGAGCCGTCGCGAGTTGGATCGGGACCCTCGCATCGGGCGGGCTGATCACGAACGAGCACCAGGAGGCAGGGCTCTCGGTGGCGGCCTATGTGGTCGGTGAATCGCGGCTGGGTGATCTGCGCGAGTGGCTCGTCAGCCTCGACGCCGACGCCGTGGTGACCGCTCAGCGAGCGGCGATCGAGACGCTGATCGTGATGGCAAACGCCGATCGGAAGCTCGACCCCGAAGAAGCGCACATGCTCAAGGAGATCATCATGCGCAGCCGGCTCGACGCCGACGCGCAGGACGAGATGGTCACGGCCGTTCACAACCCGCCCGACCTCGACCAGCTCGCAGTCCGCATCGGTCACCCCGTGCTGGCGGAGATGCTGGTCGCGTTGAGCTGGGAGCTCGCCGACGCGGATGGGGACATCTCCCGGAGCGAGGAGACCTTCATGAAGGACCTGGCCGAGAAGCTCGGTGTCGCCGAGGAGCGGGTCACCGAGATCCGAGACGCCGTCAGCGCTCAGGTGGCCGGCTGAGATGGCCCACACCGTCATCGCGGTCTATCGGCCCCACGAGGGCAAGAGCAACGAGCTGGTGGAGCTGGTGAAGACTCACCTGCCCATCCTTCGAGAGCAGGGCTTGGCCACCGAGATGAAGTCCGTCGTGCTGCGCGCGAGCGACGGCACCCTCCTCGAGATCTTCGATTGGGTCAGCGGCGAGGCGGTGGAAGCCGCCCACACGAACGAAGCCGTCCAGAAGATGTGGGAGGAGTTCGCGGCGGTCTGCGACTTCGCGACCCTGGACTCGCTGGCGGAGGCCGAGAAGGTCTTCCCCCACTTCGAACGCGTCGAGCTCTAGCTCTAGCCCCGCAGCCAGGCTGCGGTCGTGTCGTCCATCGGGTTGTAGAGCTCGATGGACAGCTCTTCGGCGGTCACGTCGATGGGCGTGCCGACCGAGCAGAGGAAGCTGAAGAAGCGCAGCTCGAGGTCACCCTTCTTCAGGTGGAGCGCGACGAAGGGCGCGACGATGCGTCGGGGGTCCGGCGTCGCGAAGGAGCTCGGCACTCCCGGATAGGCAAGGACCTGCTCGAGGAGCTCCGCGCGCCGTTCACCGCCCGGGAGCCGCGCCTCGCGATGGAGGCGCTCGATGAAGAGCCCGGCCAGCGGCTCCCAGTCGACGACGAAGGGGCGCACGCCCTTTGGGTGGAAGGTCGCGATCATCAGGTTCGAGACCACCTCCGGGGTGGGCTCGTCGACGAAGCTGGCCATCATCCGCTGCATGCCCTGGTTCACCAGCTGGACGTCGTAGCTGGAGTTCACCGCGACCGCGGGATGGGGATCATGGTGGTCGAGGGTCCGCTGGACCGCGTCGCGGAGGGGGGCCATCGCCTGCTCCGAGAGGGGCGTCTCGGAGTAGGCCGGTGCGAAGCCGGCCGTGGTCAGCCAGTCGTTCCGCTCTCGCAGGGGCAGCTCGAGCGCGCTCGCCAGCACGAGGACCATCTCGCGAGAGGGGTTGGCACGGCCGTTCTCGAGGTAGCTCAGGTGGCGAGTCGAGACCTCGGCGTCCTCGGCGAGGCGGGCTTGGCTGAAGCGACGAACCTGGCGCCACTCGCGGAGGCGCTCACCAAAGGCCGGAGCAGGCATGTACGCAGGGTACCGGGGTCACTGCGCGCTCACCATGACCTCCGAGGTCATGGTCCAGGGCTGCATCCGCGCACAGGCTCCAAGGGTCGAAAGGAACGAAACGATGACCCAAGACAACACTCGCAGCCCTCTCCGCCTCGCCCTCGCCGCGGTCAGCCTCCTGACCTTCTCCGTCTTCAGCACCTTCGTCGTGGTGGAGCACGGCTACTTCGGCTTCATCGAAGAGGTGATGCTCGCCTCCGACTGGGGCCTGCAGGTCTTCCTCGACCTCTGCATCGCCCTCTTCCTCTTCACCAGCTGGATGATGAAGGACGCGAAAGCCCGCTCGATCCCGCTGTGGCCCTACGTCCTGGCCACCCTCTCCCTCGGGTCGATCGGCGCGCTGGCGTACCTGGTCCACCGGGAGCTCGCCGCACCGCGGCGGGTCGCCACCAGGGCTCAGGTCGCCTGAGCCGGCTCAGAAGAGCGCGAGCGTGAAGACCGACCCCGCATAGTCCCGCCGCAATCCGCGCGCGGGAGGTGGGGGCGGAGAGCCTTCGAGGCTGCCGGCGAGCACTGCTCGGTCGAGCGGCGCCATCTCCTCGAATCGCAGGCCGTAGGCCTGGCCCTCGTCGCCCGTGCGGTGACCCCGAACGATGCGAGCGATGGTCGCCTCCGCGTCGATCCAGCTTCGGCCGCCGGGGACCTTCAACGACAGGAGCACGGTCTCGCCGACCTCGGCTTCCCGATCGCTTCGGAGCAGCAGACCGCCCTCGGAGAGGTCCAGCGTCTGCTCGCCGAGGAACCGGAATCCGTCTTCCGCGACCGCGTGGCAGTCGGTCCGCAGCGCACGCCGCACCATCCGTCGCTCACGCTTCTCGAGAATCTTGAACAGGCCCATCGATCACACCTCCGCTGGAGGAACACTCACATGTGCGACCATGTGGGACAAGTTTTTGGCATCGAGTTTGGTACGTGGCGCAGGGGCTCGGGCACAGGGCAGGTAGGTGGTTCGCCCTACCTGCTGAACGGCATCGTCATATCCAGGGAGCCTCCGGGCGGCGGTGGGAGGCGCCACGTGCCGACCTGGGTGGAGAGGCAGTTGCCGAGGGCCTCGTTGCCCGTCGTGTTCCGCTGTACGCGGGCGCGAGTGACCCCGCCGTCGGAGCCGATGGTCATGGCGATGATGACCGTGCCACTGACCGAAGGGTCGTTGCGGGTGGCGCGGTCGAAGCAGCTCTGCGCGCGCGAAGCGTAGTAGCGCCGCACCACGTAGCGAACGCGGGAGCCATAGAGCTCGAGCTCCAGGTCGCGCTCTTCGGGGGCGGTCTCCGTGTTCGTCGGGAGCGATCCCATGGTCGTGGAGCCCGAGTCGGTCTCCATCGTGCTGTCGCTGCCGCCGGTCGAGCCGCCCGTGCTGCCGCCCGTCGAGTCACCCGTGCTGCCGCCCGTCGAGTCACCCGTGCTGCCGCCGGTGGAGCTCATGGTGGTCGTGGTCCCACCAGTGCCGCCGGTGTTCATCGTCGAGCCCGCGGTCGACCCGCCCGTCGAGCCCATGGTGCTGCCGCCCGTGCCGCTGGTGGTCGAGCGACGGGTCGTGCTCCGCATCGTCGTGGACGTGCTCATGGACGAGCTCCCTGTGCTGCTGGACGAGCCGCCTGCGCCGGTCACGAAGTCGATGTCCTCCGGCGTCGGGTCACCTTCGACGGGCTCGGTCGGGATGCCGTCCGTCTCCTCGGTCAGAGGCATGCCGAGCACGAAGGGGTCGTCCGCCTCTGCGTGACCGCCCTCGTCACCGCCACGCATGGCGAGCCACGTGGCGAGCGAGCCCGCCGCGACCAGTACGGCCGCGATGCCGAAGATGGTGATCCAGGTCTTCTTGGCCGACTTGACCCCGATACCGCCCAGCGTGACGCCGAGCATCGAGTCGCCGCCAAAGGGGCTGGGCCCACCCGGGACGCTCTGACCCGAGCCGTTCGTCGACGCCGGCGCAGCCGCGGCCGCACCCACGATCGGGGCGCTCGCCATCTCCTTCTGGCCGACGCCTAGAACGGTGGCGTTGGGATCGTTCCGGGGCCCGGGGCCGCCGCTGGGCGGAGGCGCCGCGGCGCCGGCTCCGATCGGGCCGCCGGCCTCCCCGGCCTGGGCGAAGCGCTCTCCGCACATGTTGCAGAAACGCGCATCTTCCGTGTTCTGGGCGCCGCAGGCTTGGCAGTACATGCGCGGAGCATAACGCAGAGGGCGCTATGTTCGTTCCATCCTGGGCTGGTCAGGCTTCGTTCCCCCCGGCGCCTTCCTGCTTGTCGATCTCGGCGCGAACCTCGTCCATGTCGAGCCCCTTGGCCTGCTCGATGACCGACTCGAGCGCCGCTTCGGGCAGCGCGCCCGCCTGACGGAAGAGCAGCACGTTGTCTCGGAAGAGCATCAACGTGGGAATCGACTGGATCTGGAAGGCCTGGGCGATCGCCGGCTGAGCCTCGGTGTCGACCTTGAGGAAGCGGATGTCCGCGTGCTTCTCGGAGACCGATTCGAAGATCGGCCCGAACATCTTACAGGGCCCACACCACTCGGCCCAGAAGTCGACCAAGGTGATGCCGTCGGCTTCGATGGCGTCCTTGAGGTTGGTTTCGTTGGCTTCGACGGTGCTCATGACTCTTGGTTCGTTCGGCGGCACGGGGCGTTAGTCGACGGGATCCGCACGGCGGTGTTCGGAGAAGGAAGCGTACCTCATTCACGGGTACGACGGATACCCGTCCAGGCACATCTGAGACTCGCCCAGCGGACGCCGGGGCTGGGCATTGCAACTCACGCCCGCCAAGCCTTCGGGAGAACCCAGCTGCTCCCACCGATCCCGAGCATGTCGAGCCACACTGGAGGAATGCGTTATGATTTGATCCATGAGAGTCCACCGTACCGTTCTGCGAATGAGTCGGGTGGCGCGCCCCCTACTCGACGCGCTCGAGGCGCACGGCTTTCGATGCGAGAACCATGACGCATCGCGGGGGGTCGAGGAGGTGCTCTGCGCCCTCGTCGACTCGAAGGATGCAGAGGCGAAGATCGGAGCTTGGCGCTCCGATCCTCGGCTGCACATGAAGGCGGTCTTGGTGCTCGTGGATCGAGCGGATCCCGAGCAGTTTCACGAAGCCAACACACTGGGTGCCGATGACGTGGTCGCGTCCCACGAGCATTCCGGGATCCTGCGCCGCCTCGACCACCTGGCGCGGGCGTCCGGCCGGCAGGATCGCGAGACGAGGGGCAAGGTACTCATCGTCGACCCGGAACGAGAGCGGCGACGCCGATTCGGCCAAGCCCTGCGTCGAAGCGGACTGACGCTCGAGTTCGCTTCGACTCCAGCCGATGTGGGACGACTCGAAGTCGACGTGGTGGTCGCGGTGCAGTCCCCGGAGGCTCCACAAGAGGTCCACCACCTCGTTCGGGAGACGCTCGGGTCCCACAGCCTTCCCGTGGTCGTCCTGACCGATGGTGCGGATTCGCAGGGACGATGGAGCGAGCAGACCGCGTCGCTGCCGGAGACGGCCCCGGCCGACCACATCGTCTTCGTCGTCAACGAGCTGTTGAACGCCAGCTCGCAGAAGGACCAACGGGCGTCTGCCCGCCTACTCTACTCGACGCTCTGTGCGTTCCGGACTCCGGGCCAGATCATCCCCAGCGTCGGCGTGACCTACAACATCAGTCGGGGCGGGTTGTTCGTACGGACGCTCGACTTGCCCGAGATGGGGGCCCCGATCTGGATCGAGCTGTGTCCTCCGAACGCGGGCATGGGCGTCCACCTCCGAGGCTCGGTCGCCTGGCGAACGACCGGCGGAGCGACCCCCGCGGGCTTCGCCGTGCAGCTCGCGGCGCATCACTGTCCCTCGACCGACCTCGCGACCTATCGCGAGAAGTACCAGACTCTCCTGGGTACTCACGCCCTCGGTCTCGACGCGACGGACCGGAGCTCGGCATCCATCTCACAGACCGGTGCCCCACGGCTCCTGATCGCCGACGACGAGCCGGCAGTGCTGCGCGCCATGGCCCGCATCTTCAAGGGCAGCGGCATCGAGATCATCATGGCCGACGACGGGGAGCAGGCGGTCGAGGCGTTCCGGCACCATCGACCGGATGTCGTACTCTCCGACATCAACATGCCCAAGCTGGGCGGCATCGAATTGCTCCGGGCGATCCGCGCCGACGACGCCGAGGTGCCCATCCTGATCACGACGGGAGAACCCATGCTCCAGAGCGCGATTCAGGCAGTCGAAGGCGGTGCCACTCGCTACATGGTCAAGCCAATCGACCCGGACGAAGTCCGCGAGGCGGTCACCGAAGCCATCGGCATGGCGCGGCTCGCGCGGTTCCGTCGGCAGGCGGCGTTGGTGGTCGCGGATCACCCGTCCGCGGTCGACGAAGTCGGCGATCTCGACGAGACGCTCACCCGAGCGATCGACCAGCTCTTCGCCCACTACCAGCCGATCGTCCGTTGGCCCGAGCGAGAGGTCCTCGCCTACGAAGCGCTCGCCAGAACGAGCGAGCCGGCGGTGCCACACCCCGGAGTCCTCTTCGACGCCGCCGAGCGCCTGGGCCGACTCCAGGACGTCGCCCGGCGGATGCGGGCGCTCTCGCCGCTGCCTTTCGATGGACGCTCGGAGCTCCTCTTCATCAACCTGCACCCCGCCGACCTCCTGGACGAGCAACTCTACGACCCCCAGTCCGCACTGGCCCAGTATGGCGATCAAGTGGTCCTGGAGCTCACCGAGCGGGCGAGCCTGAAGGGCGTCGACGACCTGCGCGGACGGGTGGATCGGCTACGCGAGCTCGGCTTTCGCATCGCGGTCGATGACCTCGGCGCTGGGTACGCCGGACTCTCCGCGTTCGTGGCGCTCAGTCCCGACGTCGCGAAGCTCGACATGTCTCTGATTCGAGATGTGCATCTCTCCAAGACGAAACAGCATCTGGTCCGGTCGATGGTCAGTGCGTGCGACGAACTGGAGATCTCGGTCGTCGCCGAGGGCGTCGAAAACCTCGAGGAACTCACCGTTCTGACGGGGCTCGGCTGCCGGCTCTTCCAGGGGTTCTTCTTCGCGCGGCCGGCGGCGCCGTTCCCCGAGGTTTCCTGGCCCTCGTGAGGGCCAACCGGCACACTGTCGGGGTGGGGAGCGTCGGAGAGAGCCAAAAGCGGGTTCGACTCCGGTTCTGGACATTCGTACAGGACCATCGAGAAGAGTTGGACGAACGGGTCGAGCAATCGGTGATGGCGATCCCGCGTTTCGCGCACGCCTACACGCAAATCCCACAGGCGGTGCGGGACGAGCAGTCGGCCCGATCGCTCGAGCTCCAGCGCCAAGCTCTGGTGGCGGACGAGTGGAGCGGTTACGCCACGAACCTCCGCGAGCAGGCGGTCGGGTACGCCGACTTGGGGGTCGAGTTCGCCGACTGGTACTCGCTGGTCAGCGCGTATCGCGTAGCGGTGATGGAGCTCGCCCATCGGGACGCACCGAATGACGCCGCGGACATCCTCTTCGGGATGGAGGAGCTGCTGGCGGTGTCCATACCCATCCTGGGCGACGCGTACTTGCGCGCCAAGGAGGAACAGATCCTCAGCGCCCGCGGTGACGCCGCGCTCCGGGAGCAGCTCTTCGAGGGAAGCCCGGACGGCTGTGCCATCCTCTCCCGCGTCCCTGGAGAGCAACCCGCCTTCGAGATCGTGACGCGGAACCAGGCGTTCCTCGACGCGGCCGGAACCGAGTGGGTGGCCGTGGAGGGAACCCGGGTGGACGCCAACCACCCGCTCCCATTCATGGAGGAAGATTCCCTCGAGCAGTGGCTCGATGCGCTGAATGGCACTCCATGGAAGTGGACTCGAAAGGTGGGGCGAAACACCTATGATTGCCGCGTATTCGCGTTGAACCGTCCCGGCCACCTCGGACTCACCATGCGGGACGTGACCGCCGAGAAGCGCTACCTCGCCGCGATTCGGCGGCATCTCGACGAGATCGCCCGGTCGAATCGCGAGCTCGACGACTTCGCCTACGTGGCGAGTCACGACCTCAAGTCGCCGCTCTCCGACGTCCGGAATCTCGCCACCTGGCTCGAGGAGGACGCCGCGGACCTTCTCCCTGCACGCTCCGCGCGGCACTTGACGCTGCTGGTCGCTCGCGTCGGCCGCATGGAGCTCCTGCTCGACGACCTCCTGGTCTACTCCCGGGTGGGCCGACTCGAGGAGCAGAGCGTGACCTTCCACCTGGCGGACGTCG
Organism: uncultured Sandaracinus sp.; assembly: GCA_964462035.1. Lineage (GTDB taxonomy): Bacteria > Myxococcota_A > Polyangia > Polyangiales > Houyiibacteriaceae > UBA1660. Next base: position 47,160 of record CAYXAP010000033.1, on the reverse strand, counting down.
TGGACCGCGCGGCGACCGCGGTCTCCGTACCGGACGACTTTCACGTGGAGCTCGAAGGGGACTGCCAGTTCGACGGCCCGCCGACCCCACTGGAGACCGTTCTTCGCAATCTCCTGAGTAACGCGATCAAGCACCACGATCGCGAGGAAGGCTCGATCACCATTCGAAGTCGACCAACGCGCAATGGCCGGGTGACCATCGAAGTGACGGATGACGGGCCGGGAATCCCTCAGGAGTACGCCGAGCGAATCTTCCGCATCTTCCAGACTCTCCGCTCGCGTGACGAGGTGGAGTCCAGCGGGGTCGGGCTGGCGATCGTGAAGAAGAGCGTGGAACACCACGGCGGGACCGTCCGGGTGTGCTCGGAGGGTCGTGGCACCACGTTCGAGTTCACCTGGCCGGTCCGCTGGCCACCCGAAGAAGGAGAGCTCTGTTGAGACGCGAAGTGACCGTGCTCGTCGCCGAGGACAACTTGGTCGACCAGGAAGCAATCACCCGTGGGTTCGAGAGCCACCGCATCGCGAACCGTCTGGTGTTCGCGATGGACGGAGTCGAAGCCTTGGAGATCCTTCGCGGAACTCACCCGGATCACTCGGTGGAGCGCCCGTTCCTGCTCCTCCTCGACCTCAACATGCCGCGGATGGGCGGCATCGATGTACTGCGTGCGATTCGTGCCGACGAGACGCTCAGAGACACGGTGGTGTTCGTCCTGACCACCTCGAAGCGAGACGAGGACAAGGTCGAGTCCTATCGACTCAACGTGGCGGGCTACATCGTCAAGAGCGACGTCGGCAGGGGCTTCATGAAAGTGATCTCGCTCCTCGATCACTACTGGAAGGTCGTCGAGTTGCCGTGAGCGAGAAGCGCCCATCGGTATTGGTCGTCGACGACAACATGGTCGACCGAGAGCGGGTGACCCGCCTGGTCGGCGATCTCTACTCGCTCATCGAAGCGAGCAACGTGGAGGACGCCCTGAAGGTCGCCGAGTCCACCTCGGTGGGGTGCGTGCTCCTCGACTACCGGCTCCCCGACCGCAATGGGGACGAGGCGATCGAGGACTTTGCGAGGCTCGATATCCCGGTAGTGATGATGACGGCACAGGGCGATGAGACCGTCGCAGTCCGGGTCATGAAACTCGGAGCGTTGGACTACCTCGTGAAGGAGAAGATGGAGGGGCGCGTGCTCAAGCGCGCCATTCATCTCGCCTTCGAGCGTCATCGGTTACGCGAGCAGCTCACCCGCACGTCGATCGAGCTGGAAGCTCGCGACCAACGGCTCGGCTTCGTCCTCCGCCGGCTGCCGGTGTGCGCCTGGGACATCACCGACGACGGAGTCCTGGCCAGCTTGGCGGGGGCCGGGCTTGCCGAGCTCTGGCCGGGCGACCCACGAGAGCTCCTCGGCACGCCGGTCGCCGAGCTCGAGTCGCCGCTTCGGGAGCTGGTCACCGCGCCGCCGGGCGAGGAGACTCGAGACGTCCTCGAGCTTCCCGGCGGTCAGGTCCTTCGTCGTTTCGTGGACCCCGCAGGACCGCGGGGCCAAGTCGGCATGACCATCGACGTCACCGAAACACGGGCGATGGAGAGCCAGCTGAGGCACGCGACCAAGATGGAGGCCCTCGGAAAGCTCGCTGGGGGTGTCGCCCACGACTTCAACAACATCTTGACTGCGATCACGACCTTTGCGCGATTCGCCCGGGAAGGGGTGGAGCCGCACCAAACCGAGATCGCGGAAGATCTCGACGAGGTGATGGGCGCCGCAGAGCGTGCCACGAACCTCGTCAAGCAGCTCCTGGCGTTCTCGCGACGGTCGCCGACCACCAACCGAGCCGCCGACCCCGGGGATGCGGTCGCGGCCGCCCTGCCCATGCTGCGCCGGCTGGTGGGCGAAGACGTCGTGCTCACGTTCACGAAACCCGAGAAGCGCTGGTGGGTCCCCCTGGATACCACCCGCCTCGAGTCGATCGTCGTCAACCTCGTCGTCAACGCCCGTGACGCGCTGGAGCAGGGTGGCTCCATCGACCTCGAGCTGGCGAACCGCCGGCTCACGCAGGCAATCACTCGCGGTCGGGGGGGACGACTCGAGCCGGGGGACTACGTCGTCCTCTCGGTAGCAGACGACGGTGTCGGGATGGCGCCCACCACGGTGGAGCACATCTTCGATCCCTTCTTCACCACCAAGGACGTCGGGCAGGGCACCGGCCTGGGCCTGAGCACCGTCTACGGGTTGATCAAAGAGGTCGGCGGCACGGTGACGGTCTACTCGGAGCTCGGTCAGGGAACCACCTTCCGGGTCTACCTCCCCCGAGCATGTCGCCCCAGCGTCGAGGAGCGTGATTCGGCTCGTCCCGCACCTCGAGGGGAGGGATGGCGGGCGATGCTCGTCGAGGACGACGACGCCGTTCGTCGTGCCCTCGAGCGCATGCTCGCAGACCTCGGGTACACGGTGATCAGAGGGCGCGGGTTGGACGAGGTGGTCGCGAGGGCCCGAGAGGGTGGTGTCGACATCGTGCTCAGCGACGTGGTGATGCCCAGCTTCGACGGCTTCGAGCTCGCCCAGCGCGTCGCCGAAGTCGCCCCCGACCTGCCGGTAGTATTGATGTCGGGCTATACGGATCGCACGCTGCGAGCGAGCCGCCCTGCCGTGGACGTGCCAGTGCTCGAGAAACCGGTCGACCCGGCGACCCTCGCACACACCCTGGCAGCAGCGATTCACGCGCGTCGTGACCCACTCCCCGACCCTGGCTGACCAGAGTGTGTTCCAGGAGAAGCGACTACGCTCATCCTGGATCAGGCTTCAGCTCGCTCAGCTGGCCTCGGCGGCCTTTCGGAGGCGCTCCTGGGCCATCGTGTCGGCGATCCGATTCGTGGGCGAATGAGCCGCCTTCGCGCGCTCGGCGATCTCGAGCACGGTGTCATGGATCTGCTCGACACGCTCGGCCACGGCCGCCTCGTCGTAGCCCGTGACCTCGGCGGCCACGTTGATCAGACCGCCGCCGTTCACTGCGTAGTCCGGCGCATAGACGATGCCCCGCTGGTAGAGGTCGTCGCCGTTGTGGGGGAACGCCAGCTGGTTGTTCGCAGCCCCCGCGACGATCTTGCACTGCAGCTGCGGGATGGTCCGATCACTCAGCGCGCTGCCGAGCGCGCAGGGCGCGAAGACGTCGCACTCGACCCGGAAGATCGCCTCGAGGTCCACGACCTCCGCGCCGAACTCGCGCTGGGCACGCTCGGCCTTGAGCGGATCGACGTCGGCGACCGTGAGCTTGCAGCCGAGCGCGTCGAGCTCGCGGCAAAGCTGATAGCCGACGTGGCCGATGCCCTGCACGGCCACGTGCAGTCCATCCATGTCGCTCCGGTCGAGCACGTGCTTCGCGAGCGCCTGGATGCCGCGCCGCACACCCCGCGCGGTCCACGGGCTCGGGTCGCCGGAGCCGCCGTTCTCGGGCTTCACGCCGGTCACGTATTTCGTCACCGACCGGATCAGCTCCATGTCCTCGACGCTGGTGCCGCTGTCCTCCGCGGTGATGTAGTGCCCGCCGAGATCCTCGAGGAAGTGGCCGAAGGCGCGGAAGAGCGCCGCCCGGTCGAACTCCCCTTTCGGACGCATGAGCACCGACTTTCCGCCGCCGTGGGGAATCCCGCTGATGGCGGCCTTGTAGGTCATGCCACGGGCGAGCCGGAGCGCGTCGACGAAGGCGTCGTCCTCCGAGTCGTAGTGGATGAACCGACAGCCCCCCAAGGCCGGCCCGAGCCGCGTGTCGTGGATGGCCACGATGGCCTGCATCCCGGTGGCGGCGTCCCGCTTGAGGTGGAGCTCGCCGTAGTCGTAGTGGTCCATTCGATCGAAGACGCCCATCGCTACCTCCGTGGGGACCTGCCCCTGGGCGGACCATAGCGAGAGCGGTCCCGGCGGCAATGAGGTTTCGCCCGCCCATTCGTTCGCGGAGAGAACAGGACGGATCTGGGGCACGACGCAGGGGTGCGTGTCGTCTTGGGACGGCGCTTGGTCCGGACGACGACCGGCCGGGTTCCAGCGACGAGGCACCGCAGTCCGACTTCTTCGTTCCTCTGCGAACGCTGCGGCTCCGCGGCTCTGCGTGAGGCAAAGCTGAAACTGCCTGCACCGTCAGCGCGAAGCTGAAACCGGGTCAGTCCGAGAGGCGGTAACGGGGCGGCTCCCAGGCCGCCGCGCCGATCCGGGCGGCGAAGGCGAACGAGAGCGCCGCGCTCACGGTCCACTCGCTTCGGTCGATCTCGGGCGTGCCCTGGAAGCTCGCGGTGGCGTCGACCCGCCGCCCGCCGAGACGGAGGCTGATCGACTGGAACGGCCCAGTGGTCTTGGAGGGGAGCAGCAGCGGCACCGCGATCGAGAGCCCCACGGCGAGGCCGACACCGAAGTCGTCGTCGAAGGGGAAGAGCGCGGCGCCGAGCTCGATGCCGAAGCTCTGGACGAAGAGGTCCACCCACTCGTTGCCGGTGCTCAGGTCGAGGAGGAAGAGCGCCGGGAAGAGCGGCCTCAGCTCGACGCCGACGAACACGTGGCCGTGGCCGCTACCAGGCCCGTCGGCGGGCCCCCAGCGCAATCCGATCGCCGGGCCGGCGGCATCGATGATGCGGAAGCGGAGATCGGCGGTCAGCGTCGCCCGCGGGTCGACGCCGTCGAGGACCACCCCACCCCCGACGTCGGCCGCGATGGTCAGGTCGCGGTCGAAGCGATCATAGACGCCATCGCCATCGTCCGCCTGAGCGAGGGCAGACCAGAGCAGGAGGACCAAGGTGAGCCCTCGCGCGATCATGGGGCCCAGTAGGTCGGCAGCGCGAGCGCCAGCCGAGCGATCCGCGCGGAGTCGAAGAGCTCGCTCTGGTCGAAGAGATCGAGGCAGCGGTCCGTGGCTCGGAGCCGCGTGATGCGGCGACCACCCACGAAGTCGCAGAGCACGATCGACTGATTGAAGACGGTCGGGTCCGGCACGGCGTGCAGGTAGCTGCAGCTCTCGTCGTAGTCCGCGCCGTCGTCGAGCTGGTCGCAGAAGTTCCCGAGGCCCAGGCGCAGATCGGTGGCGCCGGTGGCATCGTTGACCTGCCACACACGCGGAGGCGAGTCCGGCAGGTCCGAGCGCGTGCCCGTCCAGACCGTTCGATGGCGGCCGTCGACGTACGCCGCGTAGATGTCCTGGACGAAGTGGCCGGAGCGCGAGGCCGTGTACGCGGGCTCGATTCGCGTGTCGGTCCATGGGTTCACGTCCGCAGCCGCGTAGTTGTTCGGGTCGACCACCCGGAAGGTCTGCGGATCGAAGGTCGAGTGGGTCATCGAGAGCACCCCGAGCCCGACCGGGAGATCGCCGCTGGTCATCCGGACGATCGGATCACCGCCGGTGGCAGCGTCGTAGAAGCGGACCTCTCGAATCGCGGAAGAGCCGCGCGGACGAGTCGCGTGCGCGACCAGCGGCTTCCCATCGGTGCCGTTCACCACGAAGAGGTCGCCCGGTTGGTCCGAGCTCGGCTCCTCCCAGATCCGTCGATCGGTGTCGGCGTCGATCGCCAGGATCGAACCGTCCTCCGAGGCGGTGACGATGGTCTTCGGTGGCACGAAGCCGACCGCGAAGGGCAGGTCCGGGAGCGTGCCGCCGGCGTCGTAGCCGTGGCAGAGGCAGGCGTCGCTCTCCGCCACCGAGAGCCGGAGGATGCGGCCCCCGCAGCTCCGGCCACCGGGGAGGTCTTCGATCGCCGCGAGGAGCCAGGGCATCGGGCAGCCCGCGGCGCATGTCGGCTCGGGGAGGCAGTCGTCGGGCTCGGGCGTACCGAAGTCGGTGCCGGCGTCGGCCGCGGGCCCGTCGACCGCCGCAGCGTCGGTGATCGGACCGCCGTCCTCCACGGCGCCGTCCGTGACGCCCATGCGGAAGCTCGAAGTGTCCGGCAGACACCCCGCGAGGACCAGCAGTGAGAGCGCGACCCGCACCCTACGGGTTCTAATCGCTGGAGCCACGAACGCTAGTCTTCCTCGGGTTCGGGCTCGTCGGGCGCGCCGCCCCGGAAAAGGCTGATCAGGAACATCGCGGGGATGACGAACATCGCCGCCAGGTCGATCTCGATGCCCGCCGTGATCTCGTAGTGGCTGAGGTCGTCCATGTGGACGCGGGTCGAGACGTAGACCTGGAGACCGAGCCCATAGAACGAGTGGAAGTTGTAGCTCCGATAGCCCCACGCGACGGTGCCCATGAAGAAGCCACCGTCGGTCTGAGGCTGGGCGCGCGCGGCGTAGCCAGCCGCCGCGGTGACGACCAGTGGATAGCCGCGTGCGATCGGGAAGAGCACCGCGAGACCGCCCGCAATCTCGGCGGTGTCGAAGCGCTGAAAGCGGAGGTCGAACGCCGGACCCACTCGGAAGTGCTCGTCGCCGGGCTTCCCGAAGAGGACCTCGGTCCGAAGGGTCTGCTCGATCTGGAGCCGGGTATCGAGGAGGAAGTCCTCCCCCATCGCCGACGAGGCAGCCCCCATCCCGAAGCCATAGCGAGCGGACCACTGGACCAGCGGGGGCTTCAGCGCCGGCTGCCACTCTTCGCCCGGATCCCAGGTCGAGTCTTCCTGCCCCTCGGCGGTCGTCGCGGCGAGCCCCACGAGCGTCAGCGCCAGCAATGCGCGGCGCGCGCACATCAGCGCGATCGCCAGGTGTACCCACCGTCGAGCTCGACGGTCTCTTCGCGGCCGTCCGAGTGCACCACGGTCAGGGAGCTTCGGCGTGACGATGCCATGGAGAGCGCCCCCGCAGCCGCGTCGGCACCGAGCTCGTCGATGGTCTTGCCGTCGATCTTCGTGACCTGGTCACCGACGCGAACGCCGGCCCGGCCCGCGGGCGACAGCTCGATCATGGAGAGGATCACGAAGCTGTCGCCGTGCACCTCGTACTCCTCGATACCGGTCCCGCGGAGCACGTCCGCCGGCTCGAGACGGAAGAGCAGCTGCGCGCCACCTTCGAGGTTGAGGTTCGCGTCGGCGCCCGGGAGGGCGGTCGGCGGCAGCCCGCGACCGTTCCAGGTGCCGATCGGCTGCGGCACGCCAGGGTCGTCGTCCCAGAGCTCGATCTTGACGTCTTGGGTCCGAGGCAGGAGCAGGTTCTCGGTCAAGATGTCGAAGCTCGGCCGCAACTGGTCGGCCACGGGGTCGGACTCGAAGATCAGCTCGCCCGCCCGGTACACCCGAATGAAGGGGTCGGCGGCGGACCCGTCCTCGTCCCACGGCAGGCCACCGCGGGCGTTGGGGGGGATCTCGGCGCTCACGAAGCGCAAACGGGTGAGCGAGCCCGGCGCGCTGACATTGGCGGCCTCGGCCGGTGGAACCGTGGAGAGCGAGGCCGTTTTCCGTGGATAGGCACAGCCCGAGGCCGTCGCGAGGAGCAGGCCGACGATGGAGCTCGCGAGCACGTGGGAAGCCGTCCGCATGGGTGCTCTTGTACCACGCGATCGGCACGACGCCGCCCCGAAGCTGCGTGGTACAAGTTGCCGATGAGGCGCACCAAGATCGTCTGCACCCTGGGCCCCGCGAGCTCGAGCGAAGAGGTCATCGACCAGCTCGTCGCCGCTGGGATGGACTGCGCGCGGCTGAACTTCTCTCACGGCGATCACGCCCAGCACGCGGCCATGGCCGCCAAGATCCGAGCGGCGAGCGGTCGAGCCCGGCGCCCGCTGGCGATCCTGGCCGACATGTGCGGCCCGAAGATGCGGGTCGGCAAGTTCTCCGGTGGGCCGGTCGAGATCGAGGATGGCCAGGAATTCACCCTGTGCACCGAGGACATCGACGGGGACGCGACCACCTGCAGCGTCAGCTACGAAGCCCTCCCCCGGGATGCCTCCGAGGGCGACACCATCCTCATCGACGACGGGCTGATCCGGCTGCGCGTGACGGGGACGGAGGGCACGAAGGTCCATACCGTCGTCGAGGTGGGCGGGACGCTCTCCGACCGAAAGGGACTCAACCTTCCGGGGGTGAATCTCAGCACCCCCGCGTTGACCGAGAAGGACCGGGCGGACCTCGACTTCGCGGTCAAGGAGCTCGAGGTCGACTTCGTCGCGCTCAGCTTCGTTCGGCGGGCCAGCGACGTCATCGAGGCCAAGGTCCTCGCCGGGGATACCCCGGTCATCGCCAAGATCGAGAAGCCGGAAGCCGTCGAGAATCTCGACGAGATCCTGGACGCGGCCGACGGAGCGATGGTCGCCCGAGGGGACCTCGGCGTCGAGCTCGGCTCGGAGAAGGTCCCGCTGGTGCAGAAGCGCATCATCCGGGAGACGAATCTCCGCGGGAAGATCGTCATCACCGCCACCCAGATGCTGGATTCGATGATCCGGAACCCACGGCCCACCCGCGCCGAGGCGGCGGACGTCGCCAACGCGGTGATGGACGGCACCGACGCGGTGATGCTCAGTGGCGAGACCGCGGCCGGCAAGTACCCGGTCGGCGCGGTGAAGATGATGGACCTCATCGCTCGCGAGGTGGAGAGCGAGTGGATCTCGGAGCTCTCGCGGCAGATCCGCGACCTCAAGGTGGTCGCCCACGAGGACTGGGCCTTCCCGGAGGCCGCCGCCCGGGCGGCCGCGGTCCTCTCCACTCACCTGCCGCTCGCCGCCATCGTCACCTTCACGGGCGACGGGCGCTCCGCGGCGCTGCTCGCGGAGTTCCGGCCGAGAGCACCGATCGTCGCGATCACGCACCGCGCGCGGGTCGCGCAGATGCTCGCGCTCGAGTGGGGCGTCGTGCCGCGCCTCGAGGTCCCGCCCGACCATCTGGACGAGACACTCCGCATCGCAGGCGCGCTCCTGGCCCGCGAGGGGCTGGCAAAGAAGGGCGAACCCTTCGCGATGATCGTGGGCTGGCCGACCTCCGGCCGCACCAATACGGTCAAGCTGCACCGACTCTGACGTGGCCAAATTGGCCCGTTCCGTGTAGAAGGGCTACCAGGCTGAAACGGCCGAATGGACGACGGGATCCCCAAGAAAATAGGTCGCTACACGGTCGACCGGCTTCTCGGATCGGGGGCGATGGGGTTCGTCTTCCTGGGGCGAGACCCGGAGCTGGACCGGGCCGTCGCGATCAAGACCGTTCGCGACCTCAACATGGACGCGGAGAGCCTGAAGCTCTTCCTCGAGCGGTTCCGAAACGAAGCGCGTGCCGCGGCGAAGCTGCACCACCCGAACATCGTCCAGGTCTACGACGTGGGCGACGACGAGGAGCTCGGGCCCTATCTGGTCTTCGAGTACGTCGCCGGGTCCACGCTCAAGCAGATCCTGCGGTCCCGCGGAGCCCTGGACCCGGTGGGCGTCGTGCGCCTCGCCGAAGAGGTGGGTGACGCGCTCACCCTCGCCCACGAGTCGGAGATCATCCACCGGGACATCAAGCCGGACAACCTGCTGATGACCCCCGACGGCCAGACCAAGCTGGCCGACTTCGGTGTGGCGCGGATCCCCAACGCCGCGCTCACCCGAGAGGGCCAGTTCCTCGGCACCCCCTGCTACGCGGCGCCCGAGACGCTGAAGCAGGGCAAGTACGGGATCCGCTCCGACCTCTTCTCCTTCGCTGCCGTGCTCTACGAGGCCGCCGCGGGCGCGCGCGCCTTCCCCGGCGACGACGCGGTCGCGGTCGCCCACAAGGTCATCCACGACGAGCCCAAGCCCGTGCGGCAGGTCGCCGACGAGCCGGCGCTGGTGCCCCCCGAGGTCGAAGCCGTCATCATGAACGGCCTCTCGAAGGACCCCGCCAAGCGCGCGTCGAGCGCGGCAGAGCTCGCGGCGGCGTTGCGGGACGCCTACCTGGCCGCGGGGCTGGTCGACGCCGACGAGGTCGCGCGGCCGGCGAGCCGGCGGATCCCCCTGCCCGCCGAGGCGCCGAGCGGCGGCAGTCGGGCGGGGACGGTCCTGCTCCTGGTGCTCGCGCTCTCCGTCCTCGTGGGGGTCGGCCTGATCTTCGCCGTGGAGAACGACGACGATCCGGTGGTCCTCGCCATGGACGCGGGCGTGCCCGACGGCGGGCTCGACGGCGGCCCGAACGACTCGGTGGAGGCAGAGGCCGACGCCGGCGTCGACCTCGGACCCACCGAGGACGAAGAGCCAGACCTCGGCGAGCCCGACGCTGGACCCATCGAGATGACGCCGCACGAGCGAGAGGAGGCGGCGAAGGACGCACTGGACCGGGCGCGCGCCGCGCTTCGCGACGGCGACGTCGACGGCGCCCGGGAAGCGCTGGCCGAGGCGAGCCGCTACGATCCGGGCAACCCGGACATCCAGGAGTTGCAGAACGCGATCGATGAAGGACCCGGCACCGACTGAAGAAGGGCGCGTCGTCGGCTGGTACCGGCCGGACGTGACCCTGCGCATCTGGCTCTTCCTTCCTGCCTGCATCCTGCTGACCGTCATCGGAGCGCTGCTCGTCGGCTATGGCTATGGCCGCCTCGAGCGCGCCGACCCGATCGGGCTCCACGCGGACGCCCGTTCGTTCGAGGACACCGAGCACGCTGCGGCGCACGACCGCTTCACCCCGCACGACCGGGGGGAGGGCGAAGCCGCAGGTGCGATGTGGATCTTCTTCGCCCTGGGCCTGGCCCTCGTGGCGAGTGGTCCGGGGGTGGCCATCCTCTTCCTCCGCCGCATCTGGGCGCGCGATGATTTCCTGCTCCTGCGGACCGACGCGCTGATCAGCTCCCACGACGGGCGGCACACGCGCGTCGCCTGGGACGCCATCGAGAAAGTGGCGTTCGTGCCAGGGCGCGGCGTGGAGCTGCAGATGCGAGACGGCGGCGCCCAGCTCGTCGACCCGGCCCTCGTCGACGACGGCGAATCCCTCGCGAAGCGACTCGAAGAGGTGCGCCGCAAGTCGACCTGGGGCCTACTGCCCCAGCAGCGCTGAGACCTCGAGCGCGGCGCGCTCGCCCGCCTCGAGAGCCCCCTCGAAGTAGCCCATCCACTCGCGAGCGGTCTCCGTGCCGGCCCAGTGGATTCGGCCGCAGGGCGTACGCAGGGCTTCCCCCAGGGTCGTCCACGCGCCGGGCCCGAAGTTGCCGACGTAGCAACCACGGCTGTACGGCTCGGCCACCCAATCTTGGTCGACGTAGGCGATGGGTGCGCGCGCCTCGTCGCCGAAGAAGCGGGCGAAGCTCTCGAGCGCTGCCTCGCGGCGCTCCGTTGGCCGGCCCGTGAAACGCGCGGCCGTGTCGCCGAGGAAGAAGCCCACGAGCGCGTGCTGTGAGCCGTCGTGGCTCGAGTCGTCCATCACGAGCCGCAGGGGCCCGCGGTCGCTGATCGCCTCGCCGCTCAGCCCCCGCTCGCGCCAGAAGGGTCGCTCGTAGGCCGCGACCACCTTGAGCGCCGAGCCCATGGGCATCCGCTGGCTCAGCCGGTCACGTCGGCTCGGGAGCGCAGGGGTGTAGTGAATCCGTCCCGCGAGCGCGGGCGGCAAGGCGACCACGACTCGGTCGGCTTCGAACTCGCCGGCGTCGGTCACGACCCGAACCGAGGCGCTCTGGTCGATCGCGCGGACCGGCGCCTCGAGGTGGAGCCGGTCGCCGAGGGGCTCGGCGAGTCGCTGGCTCAGCTGCTGGACGCCGCCCACCAGCCGCCGCTCCTGTGCCCCGCCATCCACCTCCGCGAGCCGCTCGAGGCCACCGCCGTGGTTCAGGTACGCCAGGAAATGGAGGAACGAGAGCTCCCCCGGCTCGGCGGCGAAGATCGCCCGCGCGGCGATCCCGAGCAGCGCTCGGCCATCGCGAGTCGGCACGTTCCGGCGAAGCCAGTCGGCGAGCGTCTGCGCGTCCAGCCGGGTCGCACCGGGCGCCGCCCAGGGCTGGTCGGTGGGGACGGAGATCCGAAGGCGCTCCAGCCGCTTCATGGTGATGGCCATCGCCGCGAGCGTGGGCACGCCGACGCGGGGGATGGTGCCTCGGTAGCGGCGGATGCGGCCGCTGAGATCGAGCAGGCGGTGTCCCTCGTGGAACTGGGGAAAGGTCTCGACGCCGAGCTCGTCGACGAGCGCCCGAACGCGGGTCTGGCCCGGACCGATCCATTGGCCGCCCAGGTCGATGACGTCGGTGCCGAGCGTCGCCGAGTAGGTCCGTCCGCCCACCCGGTCCCGTGCCTCGAGCACCCGAACGTCTCGCCCCGCGGCGATGAGCCGCCGGGCGCAGGCCAGGCCAGACAGACCCGCGCCGACCACCAACACCTCGGAGCGGTACACGGCGCGAAGGTGCCGGAACGCTCTTCGTCACGCAATGCCGTTGACGCAGGCGCTTCCGGTCCACACACACTCCCCTCATGACCGACAAGAGCCCCGAAGCGGAAGCACGCCTCGTCGTCCGCCACCTCACCCTCGACGATCTGGAAGCCATCCAGAGGCTCCAGAAGGAGTGCTTCCCCGACCTCTTGCCGTGGAGCCGAGCCAACCTCGAGAACCACCTCGAGCTCTTCCCGGAGGGTCAGATCGGTATCGAGCTCGACGGGACGCTGGTCGCCAGCTCCAGCTCGCTGATCCTCGACTCCACCGAGTGGAAGGACAAGCACACCTTCGAGGAGATCTGTCCGCGCGGCTTCCTCTCCAACCACGACCCCGAAGGCAACCTGCTCTACGGACTGGACATCGTGGTCTCGCCGAACGCGCGGGGCATGCGCCTCTCGCGCCGGATCTACGAGGCGCGAATGGATCTGGTCGAGGAGCTCGAGCTCCGGAAGATCGTGATCGCCGGGCGCATCCCTGGGTACGCGGAGCACGCCGAGAAGATGAAGCCGCGCGAATACGTGCGGAAGGTCGTCGCCAAGGAGCTCACCGACCCGGTCCTCACCGCGCAGCTCGCCAACGGATTCGTCATCCGGACCGTGCTCAAGAAGTACCTGCCGCGGGATGCGGAGTCGGGGGGTAACGCGGTCTTGATGGAGCTGCTCAACCCGCTCTACGTGCCGAAGGAAGGACCCGAGCTCGCCTACAAGGCGCGGGTCGCGACGGTGCAGTACCAGATGCGACCGATCACCAGCTTCGAAGACTTCGCGATGCAGTGCGAGTTCTTCGTCGAGACCGCGAGCGAGTACCGGGTGGACCTGCTGCTCTTCCCCGAGCTGCTCACCAACCAGCTCCTCGGGCTCCTGCCGCCGGGCCGCCCCGGGGCGAGCGCCCGCGCGCTGCACCAGTTCACGCCGCAGTACATCGAGCTCTTCACGAAGATGGCGCTCAAGTACAACGTGAACATCGTCGGCGGCACGCACCTCACCGTCGAGGACGACACCCTCTACAACATCGCCTACCTCTTCCACCGCGACGGCCGGATCGACAAGCAGTACAAGATCCACATCACGCCGGCCGAGGCGAAGTGGTGGGGCGTGAGCGGCGGTGACTCGGTCGAGGTCTTCCGGACCGACTGCGGCAACGTGGCCATCGCCATCTGCTACGACGTCGAGTTCCCGGAGCTGCCCCGCTTGGCGAAGGCCAAGGGCGCCGAGATCCTCCTGGTGCCGTACAACACCGACATCCGCTCGGGGCACATCCGTGTGCGAACCTGCGCGCACGCCCGCTGCATCGAGAACCACATGTACGCCGTGCTCGGCGGCGCGACCGGCAACCTGCCCTTCGTCGAGGGCGCCGACATCCACTGGGCGCAGAGCTGCATCCTCACGCCGAGCGACATCCCCTTCGACCGCGACGGCGTCGCGAGCGAGGCCACCCCGAACGTGGAGGCGATGGTGGTCCACGAGCTGGACCTCGAGAAGCTTCGGAGCACCGAACGCTCCGGCACGGTCCGGACCTGGCTCGACCGGCGCACCGACCTCTACTCGACGACCTGGCGCGGCGAAGACGAGTAGCTAGAGCAGGCCGAGCTTCTCGAGCTGAGCTTCCGCCTGCGGTGCCCAGCCCCGGTTCGCGGCCGGGCTGGCAGGGCTCGGGTGCAGGATCTGGCCGACCTTCAGCCCGCCTTCGATCTGCTCGGCGAGGGCGGCCTCGGCGCGTTTCCGCGCCCACGCGCCGACCCCGATGACCCACTTCGGCTTCAGCTGGTCCACGACACGCCCCAACGCCGCGTCGCAGGCGTCGAGGAGCGGCTGCCGCTCCGCGATCGGGAGCTTCTCGGGCACGCGGTTCCGCGCGCTCTCTTCCATGAAGACGAGCGGGCAGTAGTTGGCGACGTAGAAGCGCTCGAAGAACGCGTCCGCGGTCCCGAAGCGCTCCTGCGCCCAGCCCCAGAGGCGCTTGCCGCTGACCTCCGAGCGACTGCACTCGAACCCTTCGATGATGCGCTTCGGATGCTCCACCGGCGGTTTGCCGACCTTGCCGCGAATGCCGAGCCAATCGCGCGCGAAGGAGACCTCACCGAAGGGCACGCCAGTCTGCGCCATGCCCCAGGGGCCCGGGTTCATTCCGACGAAGACGGCCTCCTTCGGACCCTTGCCGTACTTCTTCAGGTAGTCGTGGTGTGCGCCGCGCGCGTAGCTCGTGGGATCGTAGACGTGCGTGACGGGCGGTGAGAACTCGAGCTTCCCGAGGGTCTTGCTGAGGTCATCGGCGATCTTCGTCAGCGACATGCGTGACGCATACCAACCCACCCCGCCCCGCACCAGGCTTCGATGTCCCCGATGTGCCCTTGTTCTCGCACAAAGGCACGAAGAGCACGGAGATCCACAAAGGAAGAGATGGTTGGTTTCGAGTCGCGCGATTCGCGTGGCGCAGCCGCTGCGTCGACGCCCACCGCGTCGTGGAACACCAGATCCCTGATCCCTTTGTGAGACTTCGTGCTCTCTGTGTCTTTGTGCGAGAACAAGAGCACGACCGGGACGATTGGGAAGCGAAGGGGCTAGCCGCCTTGGAGGCCGAAGATGAACGGGTACTGCACCCGCACCTCGCCGCCGTCGGGCTGCGGGAAACGCCAGCGCCGGACCTGACGCACGATGCACCCCTCGACGCGCGGGTTCCGCAGCGACGAGCTCGCCACGCGTGCCGTGGTGACGCGGCCCTGGAGGTTGATGCGCCAGGCGATCTCCACCCGGCCGCGCAGGTTCGGCTGGCGCTGCACCTCGACCTGATAGCAGTAGCGAACCGCCGCCTGGTTCGCGCGAACGACCCGGTTGATCTGCTCCGGGCTGAGGTAGCCGTTCACCGTCGGGCGGCCGCGCATGACCGAGATCTGCACCTCGGTGCGCTCGCGGCCCATGGCGCCGATGCCGCCCTGACCCATACCGAGTCCCATGCCGGTGCCGGCGCCGATGCCGGCGCCGACGTCGCCGGCGCCGAAGAGGCTGCCTGGACCGGTACCCCCGCCGCCCATGCCGAGACCACGCAGGCCGGCACCGCGCGAGCCTCGGCCCGCACGCGTCGCGGTGGCGCCGGTGCCACCGAGGATGTCGCTGATCGTCGGAACGTCGAGGGCCGCGGCGATCGCGTTGCCTTCCCCACCTCCGTCGAGCGCACCGAGCAGACCCATCTGGCGGACCTTGGCCGCGACCCGGTCGGTGACCTCGCCCTCGATCTCCGTGTTCTCGCGGTTGGAGTCCTCGTGACCGACCCGGCCCTCTTCGTCCTCGTGCGCCTTGCCGCCGGTGTCGTCGCGGGTGCGCAGGCCCGGGTCCTCCATCTCGGTCCCGGAGTCCTGCATCTCTTCCAGGATGTCCTCGGGCGGAGGGGTGACCATGAACCGGCTGACCAGGTCCTCGTCGAGCTCGAAGGGGTCGCGCTCGAGGCGACGCTTGGAGTCGAGGAAGCCGAAGATCAGGCACGAGCCGCACATCAGCGTCGCGAGCAGCACGGACGCGACGAGCGCCAAATCCATCTGTGCGCGCCGTCGAGGCGGCGCCACCGCCGCACGCACGTGCTGGAAGAAGATGGCGAGCGGGCCAATCGTGATGACGCCGTAGTCGTCGGGTCCCAGGGGAACCGACGCGCCGAGGGTCGACACCGGCTGCCGCTGGCCCCGGATCCACACGTCGCCGCCCATCGAGGGATGGACCTGGAGCGCGTAGCCCGGGCCGTGAGGGACGAGGATCGTCAGGGAGTCGGCGCCGATCGACTGGGAGACGTCGTCGGGCAACGGGTAGTCGCCCGTGGCACCACCGAGCACCACCGGCGCGGGTTCGTCGCGAACCAGATCGTCCTGGATGGACTCGTTCCAGACGAAGGCGACGCGGAGCTTGCGGTGGGCGGGGGTGACCATTCGGAAGGGATTCTACACGGGGAAGGACGGGAACCTTGGGTCAGAGCTCCCGGCCCTTGGTCGAGCGCTCGAGCTCGGGGATGAAGGAGCGGTGGGGGAGCTTGGGTCGATCGAACTCGGCCCGGAGTCGGTTGAGGAAGTAGAGGAGCTGGGGCGACTTGAGGCGGCCGGAGATGTCGAGACCGCCGAAGCGGTAGACCTTCACCTTGGCGCCGCCCTCTTCGCGAACCTCGCCCTCGGCGTTCACCTCTTCGTCCTCGTCGTCACCGGCGGACGGTGCGGCGGTTTCCTCGCGCGCGTTGTCCTGCGCCTGGACCACCATCGCCGTTCCCACGCTCAGGGAGGTGCTCAGAGTGACGAGCAGCAGCAGCCTTCGAATCGTCGTGCTCATCACTCGCCTCCGCCTCCGCCCGCGCCCGGTGCGGGGATCTCGATCAGGTACTGCTCCGCCCGCTCCCGGCCCGGATGGCGGCGCGGCGCGCTCGAAAGGTAACGCTCGAACGTCTGCCGTGCCCGCGGGCGCTGGTTGAGGAACTCGGCCTGGAGCACGCCGAGATCGAAGAGCGCGTCGGGGTGCTGCGGGTTCTCGCGGAGCACCCGGTCGAACTGTCGCTTGGCCTGACGGTGTTCGCCCAGGCCGCGAAGGGTCACGCCGAGCGCCACGCGCGCAGCCACGTCGTCGGCGTCGCGCTCGAGGACGGCTTCGTACTGCGCCCGTGCCCCGGCGTAGTCGCCGGCGCGGAGCAGGACCGAGCCCATGTTCATGCGGGCGGGGTGGAAGTCGGCGTCGGACGCGATGGCCGACTCGAAGGCGTCGAAGGCCGCCTGTGTGTCCCCGCGGGAGAGCTCGAGCAGGCCTCGTTCGGTCAGGATCTCGGCGCGGATGGTCGCGTCGCTCTCTTCGGTGAGCGCGAGCGCCTTGTCGAGGACCAGCCGAGAGACCTCCCACTGCTCCTGCGCGCGGTAGACGCGACCGATCTCCAGGAGTGCGCGGATCTGGCTGGGATCTCGAATGAGGACTTCGCGCGCCTGCTCGAGCGCGTCGCCCCAGCGCTCCTCCTCGCGGAGGATCACGGCCAGCGAGACCCGCGCGTTGGCGTCGTGCGGGTGGTGCTCCAGGAGCGTCCGCAGACGGTCGATGGCGGTGCCGCCATTCTCCATCGCGTACTCGACCTCGGCGGCTGCCAGTAGCGTCTCGCGCGCGTTCGGCTGAATCGCGAGCGCGGCGTCGAGCTGAGCCTTCGCCTCCTCGAGGTTGCCGGCCCGTCGCTCGAGCACGCCGAGGTTGTAGTGGGCCTCCCAGAGGTTCTCGTCGATCTCGATGGCGCGGCGATACTGGTTCCGCGCGCGCTGGATGTTGCCCCGCGAGAGCGCCCGATTTCCGGACGTGTAGTGGCGAACCGCCTCGGGATTCGCCGGCGGCAGCTCCACGCGCCCGCCCCCTTCGGCGCTCGCTCCACCACAGCCGAGAACGAACGCGAGCACCATCGCCACGAGCACCAGCCCGGCAGAGATGCGCGTTGGGCTTCCCGGGCGGCTCGGAGCCGGCGGCGGGGGCTCGCCCGCGCCGATGCCGTGACCGACGGTGATGGCGAAGACGTTCACTCGTCGTCCTCCTCGGCGGAGTCCCCGGAGTCGCCCGACTCGGCGGCGTCACCGCGCCGCAGCCCGTCGAGGGGCTGGGGAATGGGCAGCGGCGGCGCCTCGACGAGGTCACCGCCGGTCTCGCGCAGCGGCGGGTACTGGACGTCGTTGAGCCGGGTGAGCGCTTCGCGGAGCTGGGCGGTCCAGCTGTTGAAGATGCGGAGCTCGATGGCCTTCTGGTAGCCGCCCTCGAAGGCCTCGAGAGCGCGATCCTCCATCGGGATGATGAACATCGCGAGCTGGTCCAGATAGACCTGCTCCTCTTCCTCGGTCAGCCCTTCCGGCAGCTCGAAGGCACGCATGGCCTCGGCGAAGAGCTCGTAGCTCCGGCCGATCTGGAAGAGGCTGGCCGACACCCATTCCGCCACGCCCATCTCGACGACGTCGGCGTAGATCAGCGCGGCTCGGCGGAGCAGCTCGGACTTCTGCTCGAGGCGACGGCGAAGGCCCGCCGAGTCGCCGGCGATCTCGATCGCGGCGTACTCCTCGAGCACGCGCTCGCCCTGGAGGTAGCGGGCCTGCGCGGCGTAGTAGCGACCCGAGTCCAGCCGCCGACTCCGGCTCGCCGTCCGCACCGCGCTCTGGAGCGCGCGGTCGGCCGCAGTCGCGTCGCCGGCGCGCATCAGCACCTGACCCATGC
This sequence comes from uncultured Sandaracinus sp., assembly GCA_964462035.1. Taxonomy (GTDB): domain Bacteria; phylum Myxococcota_A; class Polyangia; order Polyangiales; family Houyiibacteriaceae; genus UBA1660. Next base: position 28,709 of record CAYXAP010000033.1, on the reverse strand, counting down.
GCGTCTGCGCCTCGACCTTGCGGTCGTCGTTCCGGGAGCGACGCACGTAGCCGCGGTAGGTCTCGGCCGCCTCGCGGAGGTCGCCGGACTCTTCCTGCGCGCGACCGATGAAGAAGTAGACGTCGTCCGTTTCCGGCCGGCGGGGGTACTCGCGAACGTACTCGCGGCCGATCTCGACCGCTTCGTCGTGGTCACCCGCCGTGAGCCGGAGGAGCACGGCGTTGTAGTGAGCGTCGGCCGCCTTCTCTTCGCGCGGGAACTTGCGGGCGTAGGCCTCGTAGAAGCGCGCCGCGTCGCTGAACTGCGCGATCGACTCGTACATCTGCGCACCGGCCCACGCACCCTTGGCGCCGATCTCGGTGCCCGGGTGGCGATCGATCAGGCGGGTGTAGGCCTCGTCCGCGCCCTCGAGCTCGCCCGCGGCCTGGTGCTCCACCCCCGCGTTGAAGAGCGCCTCCGGTGCGCGGTCGTCCTCGGGGAACTCCTCGGCCGCGCGCAGGTACGCCACCGCGGCTTCGTCGTGCTTGCCCTGCTCCGCGAGCTGCTCGCCGACCTTGAACATCGACATGAGGATGAGCGAGCTCAGCCGGCGCTGGCTCTCGTCGTCTTCGAAGGCCGGTGCGGCCTTGAGACGCCGCGCCCAGGATTCGATGTTCGCGTAGTCCTCCGCTCGGTTGAAGCTGTCGAGGATGAGCTCACCCGCTGGCGCGGCATACTGGCTCTCCGGAAAGCGCTCGAGCAGCTGACCGAAGAGTCGCACCGCCGGGTCATAGATGCCCCGGTCGTAGTAGAGCCGGCCCTGGCGGAAGAGGATCTCCGGCAGGTCCGGGTCGTCCGGGTAGAGCTCGACGTAGAGCTCGATGGCGCGCGAGAACTTCCGGTCGTTCGCGGTCTCCCCCTCGCAGGCGTTGGTCGAGGGCGGGGCCGACGCTTCCTCGCCGTCAGCGGCGCCATCGTCTTCCTCTTCGTCGGTCGCTTCCGGCTCGGCCGGCGGCGCGTTCCCGCTGGGGCGACCGCCGCCGGAGCACTCCGCGACCTCCGCTTCGCGAACGCGCTCGAATGCGCCGATGGCGTTGTAGAGCGCGTCGCGGGTGTACTGGCCATCGCGCTTCTTGTTCGCGGCCCACAGGTACGCATCGCCTGCCTCCCGGAAGCGCTCGAGTCGGTGGAAGAGGATCTCGCCGCGATAGAATGCGACCTCGTAGGCCGAGTCCATCTCGCCGAACTGTTCGAGGTAGACCTCGTAGAGCGACACGGCGTTCTCGAGCAGGGGGCGCTGCCGCTCGCGCTGACCGAGCTCGTGCCACCGCATCGCCTGCCGGCGGATCATCCGCTCGGTCTTGCGCTGCTCGCGCTCGACCCGGTCGGGGTTGCCCTGTTGCACCGCCCAGGCGGAGCCCGGTCCGTAGGTCGACGCCAGCGTGCTCATCGCGGCGATCGTCGCGGCCGGCTCGCCGAGCTGCGACTGAGCGCTGGCGATCTCGCGCTGGTACTGGGGCGCCTTGCGCGCCATCGGGTCCATCTCGAGCAGGAGCTCGTAGGCCTCGATCGCGCGCTCGAAGCGCGACTGCCCCATGAAGGTGTCGCTGAGCCGAACGAGCACTCGGTGAGCGTAGCGCTCGCCACCGATCTCCTCGAGGAAGGTGAAGACGTCCGCCGCGGTGTTGTTCTCGTCCTCGATGAAGACCTGGATGAGGTAGTCGAGGGCCTCGTCCTGGAGCTCGCGGAGCCGCCGCCGCTGGGCGGCGCTCATGGCCCCGCGGCCGCGGCCGAGGTCCAGCACCCGCCGGAAGCGCAACGCGGCTTCGTCGGTGCGACCCATGCGCCAGAGCGCCCAGGCGCTCTTGAAGAGGGAGATGTCGAAGAGCTCGCTCTCGCGATGCTCCATCACCTTCTCGAACTCCTCGAGCGCTCCCGGCCACTCGGCGACCGAGAAGCGCGACTCGGCCAGGGCGAAGTGCGCGTCGGGCACGAAACGCGACTCCGGATGGTCGGCGAGGATCTTCTGGTAGAGCGCGAGCGCGGTGTCGGTCTCGCCCTTCTCCACGTGGGCGTAGGCCTTCATGTACAGGACCAGGTCGGTCCGGTCGAAGTCCCGGTGGTTCGTCAGGATCCGGTCGTAGAGCTCCATCGAGCGCCGGTAGTCCGGCGTCGGGGTCGGTCCGCGATTGGCCTCCGGGACCTCCTGCCAGGCCGCGAAGGCCACCAGGTAGTCGGCTCGCGCCTTCTCCCACTGGAGCTCGGCCAGCCGCATCAACGCGTCGGGCATCTCGGCGGCCGTCTCCGGCTCGCTGCGAATGAACTCCTCGAGCAGCTCGATGGCCTGCTCCCGCCGCTGGACCACCCACTGCTCACGCTCGGCGAGCAGCGCGGCGAGTCGCTCGTTCTGGTAGTCGCGAGCCGCATCGCCCAGCCGGTCGGGGCGCTCGCGCAGGTAGAGCCGCTCTTCGATCTGCTCTGGGGGCTCGTCGTCGTCGCCGAGGTCCTCGTCGCCGTCTTCGTCCTCGGGCGCTTCGATGGAGCGCTCGTCCGCGGGCTCCTGGAAGCGCGAGACGTTGGGCTGCCCCTGCTGCGCGAGGGCGGGTGCAGCGATGCCGAGCAGGGCGAGCAGGACGGCGCAGCGGCGAAGGCTCACTCTTCGTCCTCCACCGCTTCCTCGGGCGCGTCCTCCGCCGGCGCATCCTCGCCGTCGTCGTCGCCCTCACCGTCGTCGAGCGCGACGGTCTCGTCGAACTCGTCGGCCCAGTACTCGCCTTCGAAGGGCCAGTACTCTTCGTCGTCGCGCAGCAGCCCCTGCACCTTGAGCGGGTCGATGAGCTCGGGCGGAAAGCGACCCGCGGCGAGGCTCTCGATCTGGATCTCGATCCGGCGCTTGCTGCCCATGACCGCGTCGATGCGGCCGATGCGCGCCCGGCGCAGCTCGCCGCCGAGCCGCGCCCGCAGCTCGCGGAGCCCGCGGACGGCCACCTCGCCAGCGGCATCGATGAGGCGGCGGCGCATCTGGCGCACCCGCGATGGGAGCTGCCGGGCTTCGCGGGCATCCGCGCGCAGCAGATCCTCCAGGTCGCCTTCGGCTTCGATGGCCGGCTCCTGGTCGAGCGCTCGCTCCGCCTGGCGGAGCCGCTGGGCGATCTCCTGCGTGCGGCGGGCGCCATCACGGATGGCTTCTTCGATCGGCGCGAGCTGGCCGGCCTCGGCGCCGCCGGCGCGCAAGACGTCGACCTGGCTGATGAGCCCCTCGAGCATTTCACGGGCAGCGGTCAGCTCGACCCGCAGCTCGCTGACCTCGCTCTGGTACGCCTCGCGATCGGCGGCGGGCGCCGGCCCCTCGCCACGGATCCGTGCAGCGAGACCACGCAGGTCGGCCGAGAGCCGACCCGCACGCGCCGATTCGGCGTCGAGGATCCGCAGCTGGGCGTGCAGCTCGTAGAAGGTGGGGTCGACTCGGAGCAACGCGAGTAGCAAGCCCTGGAGCGTCGAAATGGAGTCCCGCTCGACCTCGCTGCGGGCGTCCTCGTCGAGGTCGGCGTCCCGGCGCAGCCGGGCCAGGCGCTTCTCCTCCGCGAGGAGCTCCTCGTAGAGCTGGCCCTGGCGAGTCTCGCTCTCGAGGATACGGTCGATCGCCGCGACCAGCGGCGCGAAGCGCTCCTGAAAGCGAACGAAGAGCTGGCTCGCCTCCTCGAACTCACAGCGGCCGAGATGGACGTAGCCGCGCAGGAGCATCGCCTCGTCGACGAAGGGGGACGCCGGTGCACGCGCCTCGAGCTGGTCGAGCAGGTCGATGGCGGTGTCCTGGTCGTCGCCCTCGTACATCGCGTAGGCGGCCTCGAAGAGCGCCTCGTCGACCCGCTCCGAGTCGTTCGGGACCTGGAAGTAGTAGTAGAACGCGTCGTCGCTGCGGAGCCCCTCGTGGGCGACTCGGCCGAGGCCGAGCCAGGCGAGGTCCTTCACGCGGAAGAAGCGATCGTCGACGTAGAAGGTGTAGCGCTCCTGGTCCTCGGTGGTGGCGATGCTGCAGAAGCGCGCCTCGGCGTCGTCGAGGTCGCCTCGCTTGGCGGCGATGACGCCTCGGTAGTACTGCGCGCTCGCGTAGAAGCGGCTGCGACGGGTGATCTCGGTGAAGAGCTCGTCCGCCGCGTCGTACCGGCCACCGTCGTAGGAGGCGCGTGCGCGGAGGTAGGTCAGCTCGTTCTTCGCGTCCTCGGGAAGCGTCTCCGCTTCGGCCGCGGCCTCGAGCTGGAGCAAGCCGCCCGCCAGGTCGCCGCTCTCGAGCGCGACGTCCACGAAGCGCCGATAGGCCGGACCGAAGTAGGGGTCCTCGGTGCCGCGAGAGAGGGTGCGCTGTAGGTAGCGCGCGGCGGAGCGCAGCGAGCCCAGCTCGGCGAGCGCACCCGCGAGGAGCACCTCGGCGCCAGCGAAGTCCTCGAGGTCCACGAAGTCGGCGAAGCGCGGACTCTCCGCCACCTCGTAGAGGATCAGCGAGGCGTCGTCGTAGCGTTGCTCGAAGTACGCCTCTTCACCTTGGCGAACGAGCGCGCGCAGTCGCTCCACGCTGCCGGTCTCGTCGGCGATGAGCCGACGGCTGGCGAGGGCGTCGAGGTAGCGACCGAGGGTCACGCCCTCGGGCTCGGCTGCGTCGTCCTGAGCGCTCACCCCCGAGGGGGCCGCCAGCGCGCTCGTCACCACCAAGCACGCGAGCCACGCCACAGCTCGCATGCACGCCGGTGAGGGTGAGTCCGACGATCGCACTGGCCGATGCTACCCGTCCCCGCGGGGAGATTCCATGAAGACCGTTCTCCTTGAACAATCACATGGGAGGCTTGGACCGCGAGGGTTCCAGCGCATGACCTACTCCTCGTCGCCGAGCTCGCGGGTCGCGACCCGAACGCGCACGTTCACGTCGTATTCGCCCTCGCCGTCGTCCTCGAAATCCTCGGCGATGTCGGAGTCGTCATCGAGGGTCACGATGACCTCGGTGAGCTTCCCGCGGACCACCTGGAAGCGGAAACGGGAGCTCGTGAGATAGCGGTACTCTTCGTCCGCCCGCGAGCGCATCTCCACCTCGACCGTCAGCTCGTGGGGGCCGGGGGCAGCGAACCCCTGATGTAGTTGTCGCCCTTCGTCGCCCGGATCCTCGTCGCCACGATGGACCGGGTCACCGTCGAGCCGAAGGACGAGCCTGGACACGATCTGATCGTCGCCGGCGCGGTTCTCCACGCGAAGCCGCACCTGGGTCTCGAAGAGCTGTCGCCCGAGCACGGCGATGCGCGACCGAACCTGAACCAGATCGTCCATCAGCGTCGCGAGGTCGGAGCGGAGCGGCGAGAGGTCGTCGAGCGGCACCTCTTCCTCGGCGGGCGGCTCTTCGGCCGGCGTCTCGGCGGGCGTCTCCCCCTCGGCAGGCACCTCCGCGCCCTCCTCGCCTTCGGTCGGCGCGGCCGCGGCGGGGTTCTCCCCTTCACCACCGTCCGCGGCAGCGTCCTCCACTCCCGCGTCCGGCGTCTCGGCCGGCTGCTCGGTGGGCGGCGGCTCCGGTCGGCGGCGACGCCGGCGACGACGGCGCTGGGCGTCCGCCACGTCGCTGAGGAGCACCACCAGGAGCAGCCCGGCGATCACGGTCACGAGAGTGCGAGTGAAGGAACGGCTCATGGGATCCTCAGGGAGTGAAGGGCATGAAGATCGAGAGGCCGAGGGTGGCCGAGATGTTGTTCACGATCCGCGACTCGCCGAGGATCTCCTGCTGCAGCACCTGGTCGCGCACGTCCATGCGAATGGCGAACCACTGACCGAAGTAGAGCTTCATCCCGAAGCCGCCGCTGATCGTCAGGCCCCGCGAGGTCTGGTTGTCCGTGACGCCACCGCCGATGGCGATGTTGAAGTCGAAGCGGCTGATGGTGCCGCCGAACCAGCGCACCTTGCCGTAGGCGAGCGACCAGACCAGGTGGCCCTGGTAGACGAAGATCGGGTTGTCGACTTCGAACAGAACGATGCCCCGATCGTTCTCGATGATGCGAACGAGCTCGGACCGCGCCCGGCTGTACGCGAAGGAGAGCTCGAGCCCGATCGCCTCGCTCGCGTGGAACGTGTACGCGCCCTGCGCGAGCGCCCACGAGCTGAGGAGGTCGGCGGAGTACACGCCGCCCATCACGCTCACCTCGTGGCGAAGCGACTTCCGGAAGAGACGCTCCTGGACGCCTCGATAGCGACGGCGAGCGTTGAGCTCGTCGCGAATCGCTTCGTCGATGCACTGGGCCTCGGCCGTTCCGGTGGGGAGCACCGCCGCCGTCATCGACAGGGCGAGAGCCAGGAGGAGGGGGCGCGGCATCGCTGCGGAGTCTCACAAGGGAGAGGGCCTCGCGTCAACGACGACCGTTCACTGACAGAAGGTCGCGTCCTCGAAATCGTCGTTTGGCGCGCCACACTCGCCCGTGCCATCCGGGCAGGCGTCGCCAGCCTCGCAGGGGATCTCGCACTCGCCGTGAGCGACCCCGCGGAGGGTGCCCCCGAGCACGCACGAGGTCCCCGGTCGACAGAGGGCCTCACCACATTGCCCATCCACGAAGCCGAGGGGCAGACAGACCCCTCCATTTCCGCGGACGAACATGCACCCGAGGCCCAGCTCGCAGAAGGGGGCATCGAGCTGACAGGTCGGCCGACAAACACCGGGCAAACGCTCCGGATAGCCGCAAATCGCGTTGTGGCCCAGGGGGCCCGCCGGCACGCAGGTCAGTCCGGGCGCGCAATGATCCCGCTCGTCGAGGTCGTTGCATCCACGCACGTCGCCGCCGCTTCGCGCGTAGCAGAATTGTCCGGCGCTAGCGGTACCGGTCGGGCGCTCGTTCACGCTGTCGTCGATCTCGCTGCGCGTGAGGCAACGCCCGCTCAGCCGCTCACACACCTGGTCGGCGGAGCAATGCTCCGGCGCGGTGCAGCCCTCGACCCCCTCGCAACGCGGACCGAGGCAACCTCGGCGCTGAGTCATCTCGACGCAGAGGTGCGGCTGAGCGCGAGCGTAGCCGTTGCCGCAGTCACAGACCGCCGCTCCGTCCACCATCTGACAGCGACCTCCGGGACCACAGTCCGCGCCGTCGTCGCACGTGGGCTCGACCACCGTCGGCATCTCCACCGGTTGGCCGCTCCCGCATCCGAGCACGAGTCCTAGCGCCACTGCCCATGTCCCCCCACGAGACATCAGAATGGGCGCCTCACTGGGGTCAGGAGAAGTATCGCTCGCCTCCGTCGCAGAGGATGGTGACGACGCGCTGCTCGGGATCCATTCGTCGTGCGACCTCGCGGGCCGCGTGGACATTGGCTCCCGCCGACGGACCGACGAGCAAGCCCTCTTCACGAGCGAGTCGCCGGGTCATTCGATCGGCCGCCAGGTCGGTCACGGTCACCACGTGATCGATGAGATCACGATCGAGGACCTCTGGCACGAAACCGGCGCCGAGGCCCTGGATCCCGTGGAGGCCTGGCCGGCCGCCCGAGAGCACCGCGCTCGCCCGCGGTTCCACCGCGACGATCCGAATGGCCGGGTTCCGCTCCTTCAGGACGCGCCCGATCCCGGTCAGCGTCCCGCCGGTCCCGACCCCCGCCACGATGGCGTCCACCTTGCCGGCGGTGTCTTCCCAGATCTCCTCGGCGGTGGTCTCCGCGTGGATCTGCGGGTTGGCCGGGTTCTCGAACTGGCCGCACACGAACGCGTTGCGCTGCTGGGCCATCTCCTCGGCGCGCTCCACGGCGCCGGCCATGCCGTCCTCGGCCGGCGTGAGCAGTACCTCCGCGCCATAGCTCTTGAGGATGTCGCGGCGTGCCTGGCTCATGTCCTCGGGCATCACGATCACGCACTTGTATCCGCGCACGGCGCAGATCATGGCGAGGCTGATGCCGGTGTTGCCGCTGGTGGCCTCGACCACCACCGAGCCTTCGCCCAGCTCGCCCTTCTTCTCGGCGGCGAGGATCATGGCCGTGGCGGCGCGGTCTTTCACGCTGCCGGTGGGGTTGAGCGCCTCGTGCTTGGCGACGATCTCGGCGCCTCCCTCTTCGGCGAGGTTCGCCAGCCGAACCAGCGGCGTGCGGCCGACGAGGGCGAGGACTCCATCCATGATGCGCTCGGTCATCGTGCGCGAGCATACACGGCCGGCCGAGTCGTGCACCCCTCCGATGGGCACGCACGTCCGAGCCTGCTATCGGTTCGTCCGATGACCATCCGCGCCCTCTCCGCATCGCTCGCGCTCGCCTGCCTGGTGGCCGCCGGCGCCTGCACCGTGAGCCTCAACGCCGAAGCCCACCTCTATGTGCGTCCGCGCAGCTTCGTCCGAGTGACGAGCGCCTGCCCCGCGCCCAAGAGCGAGGGCGATCGCTTCCAGCGACCGGCTCGGCCCGACGTGAACGCCATCTGGGTGAGTGGTCACTGGACTTGGGAGAGTGGTTGGGTCTGGGCGAGCGGGCGATGGATGGTTCCGCGACCGGGCTACACCTGGGAGCCGCCGGTGTGCACCGCGCGGGGCGGAAGCTTCCGCTTCTACCCGGGTTACTTCCGGGGTCGAGAGGAGGAGCCGCCGGCGGTCTATCGCGAGCCGGGCCACATCCGGGTTCACACCGCGGCGGGCGATGACGACCAGGAGCTGCCGCCCCGCGTCGTGGTTCGCCCTGGGGAGACGCCGCCGACCGATACCGGCCCAGATGCCGAGGTCCGCGGAGACCAGAGCACCGCGAACACCACCGTCCGCACCTCCGGTGGCGACACCGGCGGGGAGAACGGCACCGACACGCCGCCGGACTCCGAGGTCCAGGGCAACCAGGGCGGAGACGACCAGGCCTCGGCCAACACCACCGTCCGCACCGACTCCGAGGTCCAGGGCGGCCAGGGAAACCAGAGCACCGCGAACACCACGGTCTCCGCCGGCCCGCTCGAGTGCAGCATCCGGGTCCGCCGCATCCCCCGCGGGGGCAACGTCCAGATCCAGGGCCGTGGCTTCACCGAGCGCGTCACCGTCATGATCTCGGGCAACACCGCCTCGATCCGGCAGCGAACCGACACCTCGATCAGCGCGGTCGCCAACCACGCTGGTGAGGTGAAGGTGGTCCGTGGCGACGACGAGGCCAGCTGTGGCCGGATCTCCCTGATTCGCTGATCGTCGGGCCCCGCCCTCGACAGCCTGCGCGGCTGACGCCAGCATGACCTCATGAGCTGGCCCAGCCGCGTCCACCGGGGCCCCGAGTCCCTTCTGCTCGATGGGCCTCTCGCGGAGCGCATGTTCGACGCGCTCTGGGAAATGGACCCGCTGGGCGACGACGCCGCGGGGGCGCTCGCTCGCGAGCCGCGCTGGATGGCCCAGCTTCGCGGGCCTCGGTCGGAGATGCCCGCGCCGCTCCGCGCGATGCTCGACCACGCCAGCGAGGTCCCGAGCTGGGTGGACCGCAGTCGGGTCGATCGAGCGGGCTCGCTCCTCTTCCGCGCTGGGGTCGCCGGCGGCATCGTCCTCGGCGCCAAATCGCTCGTCGCTGGCTACTGCGCGCCGGCCGGCAACAAGCCCCTCGCCATGACCGGCCAGCTCCGCGCGAAGGTCAGCCACCGACTCGCCGAGACGAGCAAGTACGTGGTCGCCACCTGCACGCCCGGCTCGCTGTGGCCGGGCGAGGAGGGGTGGGAGATCACCCTCCGCGTGCGGCTCATGCACGCTCACGTACGCCGGCTCATCGAACGCTCGGGCGACTGGCGGCCGGACGACTGGGGCGCCCCCATCAACCAACACGACATGGTGGCCACGAGCCTGCTCTTCTCCAGCGTCTTCGTGGAAGGCGTTCGGCAGCTCGGCGTGCAGGTCTCACGCGACGAGGCCGATGACTTCGTCCACCTCTGGCGCTACGCGAGCTGGCTGATCGGCTGTCGGGCCGACCTCTTGCCGACCGACATGCACGAAGCGGGTCGGCTCACTCGCCTGATCCGCCGCACCCAGGGACCGCCGGACGACGATTCGCGTGCCCTCACCCACGCGCTGCTCGAGTCGCCGCGGGGGTCGCTCCAAGGACAACCCGCCGAGATCCAGGTCGCGCTCGGCCACGGCTTCTGCCGCGCGATGCTCGGCGACACGATCGCCGACCAGCTGCAGGTCGGTGGCCACCGAATCGCGGCGATGGTGCCCGTGTTGCGCACCCTGGCGCGGCTGGCGCCACGACCGTCACGGGAGCGCCTCGAGGCGGGCGGTCGCCGCTACTGGGAGCGTGCCATCGAGGACGGCCGGGCGGGTCAGCCCCTCGAGTTCCGGCCGCCGCGCCAGCTCCTGAACGTGGTCACCGGCACGGCCTGAGATTGCGCGCGCCCCAGTCCCGCCTCATCACGAGCGGGTGGAGATCGCAGGACGAACCATCCGGACGGTGCTCGCGCCGATGGAAGGTGTGAGCCACCCGACGTTTCGCGCGCTGATGGGCGCGCGCGGCGGGCTGGATCTCGTCTGCACGGAGTTCGTTCGGATCTCGCCCGCGCCGCTGAGCCCGAAGCACATGCGCCGCTCCGTCGCCATCGCCGATGGACCGGACGGGTCGCCGCTGCCGCTCTCGGTCCAGGTGATGGGCAACGACGCCGCGAAGATGGCCGAGGCCGCAGCGCTGGTGGCCGAAGCCGGCGCGAGCGTGGTCGACGTGAACATGGGCTGCCCCATGCCGCGCGTGGTCAAGAAGGGGGTCGGCGCCGCCATGCTCGAGGACCCGGCGCTGCTCCGCGACGTGCTCGGCCAGATGCGCGAGAAGGTGCCTGGGCTCCTGTCCGCGAAGATCCGCGCCGGCTTCGACGACGCGGCCAACGTCGTCCAGATCGCCCGGATCGTGGAGGACGCGGGGGCGGACTTCATCGCCGTTCACCCACGGCGGCGCTGTGACTTCTACGAAGGGGTGGCCGACTGGCGGATCGTGCGCACCCTCGCGGACGAGCTCCGCATCCCGGTCATCGGCAACGGCGACGTCTGGTACGCGGCAGACGCCCTTCGGATGGAACGCGAGACCGGCTGCGCCGCCGTGATGATCGGTCGACCGGCCATGCGCAATCCATGGATCTTCCAGCAGATCGACGACCTCCGCGCCGGCCGGGAGCCCTTCGCGCCGAGCGGAGACGATCTGCTCGCCTGGCTCCACGAGGTCTCCGCCATCTATGCGCGTGTCTTCCACAAGAAGCGCGGCCCGATCGGCAAGCTCAAGGAGCTGGTCCGTTGGTTCGGCCGCGCGGTGGACGACGAGGGGGCCTTCCGGCGCATCGCGCTCCGGATCCACACCGTCGACGAGCTCCACCGGGTCGCGGAGGAGCACCTGGCCCGCCTCCCCCCGGAGCGCATCGACCTCCACGCGGACGGCCACCTCGGCCTCGAGCGTTCCGGGTCTGCCGTGACGGACGTCCTGGCCCGCACCGCCTGACGCTTCGACGAACGGGCGCTCACGGACGACAGCCTGTCGAACGTGAGGGTTCTTCAATCGTACTTCCCCGCGAGGAACGAACGCAGCGGCGAGCGGCACGAGCAGTGCACTGGGTTCTCGTCGAGCGCGTCGCAGGGACGCGCGAGGAGGAGGATCTCTTGCGAACGAACTGGATTGCGATCGTCGCGGTCGCCATCGTCTCGGTGGCCGCCAACCGAGCCCACGCCCACGAGCTCGAGCTCGGCTTCGGCTTCCCCCACGGCGTCGAGGTCGGCGTCGGTCTCGGCAACGAGCGGGTGATGTTCACTGCGGGCGTCGGGGGCTCGGTCGGTCTCTTCGAGGACCGGGAAGGAGACCCCAGCTTCGCCGGCGCGGCCATCTGGGTACCGCTGGGCCTGAAGGCCTACCTCACCGAGCCCGCGCCGGGCCGAGTGGTGCCGACGTTTCGGGCTCGTCTGCTCGCGGGGCTCACCGGCTGGAGCGACCAGACCTTCAGCGAGCGGGGGCGAATCCTCGGCGGGCTCTTCACCGTCGGCGCGGCCTACCTGCCCACGGAAGCGGTCTCCGTCGGAGTCGAAGCCGGCGGCTACGCGGAGGTGGTCCGCTGGCGCGAAGACGGCTCGGGCCCCACCTGGCGTGACCGCTACTTCGGAGTGGTCGCTCGCGTCACCCTCGCGATCCGCTTCGGCGTCGGAGCGGACGAGGCCGGCCCCGAGAGCGGTGAAGCGCTCGACGACCCCGGCGGCGCGGACTAACCCGAGGAGGTGCGCCTCGAGCTGGTCGACGACGGTCCGGTCAACACGCGCTTCCTCGTCCACCTGGACGACGGGGCGCGGGTCGAGGCCGTGCGCTATCGCGGCGACACCCTCTGCCTCTCGACCCAGGTGGGGTGCGCCGTCGGCTGCCCCTTTTGTGCTTCGGGCGCCAATGGCCTCGAGCGACCGCTGAGCGAGGACGAGCTCCGGTTCCAGGTCGAAGCCGCCGAGGACGCCGGGGGCCCCCTCGAGCGCCTCACCCTCAGCGGCGTGGGCGAGCCGCTGCACGCGCACCGCGCGACCCGCCCCTTCGTCGACTGGGCACGTGAACGCGGGCTGCCGACCAGCCTGACCACGAGTGGCGGACCGACGGAGCGGCTGCGCGAGTGGCTCCATGCCCCCCACAACGGTCTGACCATCTCCTGCCACGCCGGGACCGAAGCCACCCGGGCGCGCCTGGTTCCCCGTGGCCCGACGCTGGCGGCGCTCTTCGACACCCTCGGGGACGAGCACGCGCGCATGACCAACAAGCGCAAGAAGAAGACCGCGCTCGCGTACTTGGTCCTGGCCGGCGAGAACGACTCCGACGCCGAGGTGGACGCCTTCGTGGAACGCGCCCTACCCCTCGGCTTCCGGGTCCACCTCTACGGCTACAACCCCGTGCCGACCAGCACGCACCGTGGTCCGGACGAGGCGACCTTCGATCGCATCGAGGAACGGATGCGTGTGGCCGGGGCGCGAGTGGTGCGCAGCTCACGCGCACGCCGCCGCCCCAACGGGGGCTGCGGCACGCTCGTGGCCCTGCGTCGCGCTCAGTAGCCGGTCAGCGTCGCGGCGCCGCGACCGGTGAGGTTCACCATGAACCACCAGCCGTCCTCGTCGTCGGCGGTGCCCATCATCCCGTCGGGACCGGCCCAGGTGTCGCGGCCGTCGTGACCCGTGCAGTGGTTGCCAGGCCCATCGGGCAAGACGTCGTCGCGGAGGTTCACGGTCAGGTTCACCGGGTCCGTGATCATGATGTCGATGTCGGCGTTGGCCTCCGTGAGGAAGCCGACGAGCACACCGTTGGTGATTCGGGTGCCGGTCGTGTCCGCGAACTGAGCCGCGATGACCGTGTCCTCGAGCGGAATGGTCACCGGCGTGCCCTGGAGGACGATCTCCAGGTCGAAGGTGACCTCGCTGGTCTCGAAGCACCCGTTCGTCCCCGCCGTCGGGCGGTTGATCTGCATATCGGAGTTGCGTCCATCGGGCCAGGTCATCGTGTCCGCGTTCGCGACCGCCGCCGGAGTGCAGCTGCCCGTCCGGCGAACGACGTAGGTCGCCGGCACGTCCTGGCCCATCGCGTTGGTGCAGTCGCTCGGATCGGGGAGCGTGCAGTTGCTCTCCACCGCCCGAACGTTGCCCATCGCCCCGGCCCCTTGGTCGAGGTCGTCGAAGTAGAGGACGTAGCCGAAGTCGACGAAGGTGTCCCCGTCGCCATCCATCGTGACCAGCTCGTTGAGGGCCCCGTTCAGGTTGGGGATGGTCTGACCGAAGCCGACCGAGAGGTCGTCGTTCGTGATGTCGCCGCAGACCGTGATGAAGCCGAACACGACCGTGTCGAGGATCGCGTGCGGATCGACGAGGACGAGATCGTCCAGTCGGTAGCCCACGGGGTTCGTGGTGGTGCACACGCCGGACTGACAGGTCCCGGCACCGGCCATGCAGCTCGTACCGTCGACCACCGGCGGGTTGGTGCAGCCATCGCCACCACCCATCGAGGTGCACACCTGAGCGGTGCACTCGTTGCCATCGTCACAGTTGGCCGGGACGGGCGTGAACTCGCAGCCCATGGCCGGGTTGCAATCGTTGGTGGTGCAACTGGTCATGTCGTCGCAGGTGATCGCCACGTTCTGACAGCCCGCCGTCATGTCACACGAGTCGGTCGTGCAAGCGTCCATGTCGTTGCAGTCGAGCGCGGTCCCGGGACGGCACTGACCGTTCGTCGAGCAGGTCTCCATGCCGTCACAGGCGTTGCCGTTCTGGCAGTCGGCCGCCGAGGTGCACTCCACCGAGCAGCTACCCGCCGCGCAGAGCCCGGCGTCTCCGGCGGCGTCATTGCACGGCGTCCCGTCGATGACGTCCGTGTCCATGCAACCCGTCGCCGTACACATGTTCGCGGTGCAGTCGTTGCTGTCGTCGCAGCGGGCGTCGCGCAGCAGGTTCTGACAGCCGCTCGCTCGACAGCGATCGACGGTGCAGCTGACGCCATCGTCACACATCCCGTTGCGTGGGCTGTTGACGCAGGTGCCTGTCCCCAGGTCGCAGCTGTCCAAGGTGCAGTCCACCCCGTCGTCGCACTCGGCGTCGCCCGTACAGCCGATGACGCAGGTCCCGCTCTGGCATTGGCCGGTGCTTCCGCCGACGGTGCAGGCGGTCGTGTCGGCGAGGTTCGTCTGAGAGCAATCGCCGGTCATGTCGCAGCTGCCACTGGTGCAAGGATTGCCGTCGTCGCAGTTCGCGTCGTTGGCGACGTTCGAGCAGCCCGTGGCCATGGCGCAGCTGTCGTCGGTGCAGTCCACTCCGTCATCGCAGGAGAGCGGTGTCCCCGCGACGCAGGTTCCGTCGCTGGTGTCACAGGTCTCCGCGCCATTGCACATGTCGGCGTCCGCACAGTCGGCGTCGGTCGTGCACGCCACCTGGCAGGTGCCGGCGCCGTCGCAGAGTCCGTTCGCACCCGCCCCGTCCATGCAGGGTGTGCCGCCGACCACGTTCGTCGTGCCGCAGCCGCCGGTCATGTCGCAGGTGTTCGCGGTGCAGCTGTTCATGTCGTCGCACTCGGCGTCGTCCGGCGTGCGGCTGCAATCGCTGGTGGGGCTGCACACGTCCACGGTGCAGTCGACCGAATCGTCACAGGCCATGTCCACCGGCGTGAACATGCAGCCGGCGGTGGCGTCGCAGGTATCGCTCGTGCACCCGATGCCGTCGTCGCACGCGGTGTTGACCGGCGTCGCCACGCAGCCGGTCGCCGCCGAGCAGGTGTCGCTGGTGCAGTCCACACCGTCGTCGCACATCGTGTCCTCCGGCGTGTTGGAGCAAGCCCCGATCGTCGTGTCGCAGACATCGGCAGTACAGTCGATGCCGTCGTCGCACTCCGCGTCGCTCTCGCAGCCCGTCACGCACGCTCCACTCATGCAGGTGCCGGTGGCGCCACCGACCGACGTGCAATCGGTGCCGTCGGCGGCCATGGCGTTGTTGCAACCGCTGGTGGTGCAGCTGTCGACCGTGCACCCCGCGCCGTCATCACAGGCGGCGTCATCCAGGGTCGGCGCACCGCAGATCCCGGTGTCCGTGTCACAGGTCGTCGTGGTGCAGGCGACTCCATCGTCGCAGTCGGCGTCGCTGGTGCAGCCACTGCTGCATACCCCCGCCGTGCACGTGCCCGCCGCGCCTCCAGGGTCGGTGCATGCCGTTCCATCGGCCACCACCCCGTTGGTGCAGTCCTCGGTGTCGCTGCAGACATCGGCGGTGCAGGGGTTGTCGTCCTCGCACATCGAGTCGGTCGTCGTGTTGAAGCAGTTGCGCTCGTCGCAGCTGTCCAACGTGCACGCGACGCCATCGTCGCAGTCGCTGTCCTCACTGCAGCGGGTACTCGGCCCGCCGTCCATGCCCCCTCCGTCGCCGACGACCGGGCCCATGTCGTCCTCGATCGGCGGGCCGTCGTCGTCGCCGCAGCCGGCAGCGAGCGTCAAACACAGCGCAGCGCCTGCGAACGCGCGCACGAATCCAATCCGATGACCCATGAGAACACCCCAATCGAGCGCCGACACACCCCTGCACGACGCTCGATGGGGAGTGTACCAATTTTGCGCGGCCCTGCTGAACTGGATTCAATGAGGACCTTGCACTTGGATCGCTCATCGGGCTGCTCGAGCCCGGGTCGGTCTCGGGCCGGCGATGGCCATCAGGCGCTCGAAACGGTAGGCTCCGCGCCCCGATGAGCACATTTCAGCCCCGTTTCCAGACCCTGGTGGAGATCTACCAGCACGCGACCAAGACCTTCGAGAACCGGCCCCTCTTCGGTACCAAGGAGCGCGGCGTCTGGCAGTGGATGAGCTACGGCGAGTTCCGCGATCGAACCGACCACGTGCGCGGAGCCCTCTCGGCGGCGGGCATCACCAAGGGCGATCGCGTCGCCATCATCGCCAACAACCGGCCCGAGTGGGCCATCGCGGCCTATGCCGCGTACGGCCTCGGGGCGGCCTTCGTCCCGATGTACGAGTCGCAGCTGACCCGCGACTGGCAGTACATCCTGGCGGACTGCGGCGCGAAGTTGCTCTTCGTGGCCAACGAGTCGATTCGCGATCGCATCGACACGATCCGCGGAGACCTCCCCGACCTCGAGACGGTCGTGGTCATCGAAGGCGACGCGAAGGGCGAAGGCACCACGACCTTCGCCAACTTCCTCGAGGCCGACACCGTCCCCCTCGCGGACGTGACGGCCGACGACATCGCCGGCTTCATCTACACCTCGGGCACCACCGGCAACCCCAAGGGCGTGATCCTCTCGCACGCGAACCTGGCGTCCAACGTCTCGGCCATTCACGAGTTCTTCCCGATGTCGCCCGAAGACCGCTCGTTGAGCTTCCTCCCGTGGGCGCACTCCTTCGGCCAGACCTGCGAGCTCCATGGCCTCTTTTCGATGGGCGCCTCGATGGGCATCGCCGAGGCGGTCGACAAGATCGTCGCCAACCTCTCGGAGGTTCGCCCCACCCTGCTCTTCAGCGTGCCCCGCATCTTCAACCGCATCTACGACGGGCTGAACAAGCGGATGCACGAAGAGGGCGGACTCAAGCTCAAGCTCTTCGAATCCGCGGTCGGCAACGCCGAGTACCGAAAGAAGCTCGCCGAGCGTCGCCGCCGCAGTGGGTGGGCCGACTTCAAGCACGACATCTTCGACAAGCTGGTGTTCAGCAAGGTTCGCGACCGCTTCGGCGGCCGGTTGAAGTACGCTTTCAGCGGCGGCGCCGCGCTCAGCCAAGAGGTCGCGCAGTTCATCGACAACCTCGGCATCACCGTCTACGAGGGCTACGGCCTGACCGAGACCTCTCCCATCGCGACGGCCAACAGCCCGAGCGGCCGGAAGATCGGCTCCGTGGGCAAGCCCATCCCGGGCGTCCGGATCGAGATCGACCGCGAGGCCACCGACGATCCGAAGCACGGCGAGATCCTGATCTTCGGCCACAACATCATGCAGGGCTACCACGGCCTCGAGGAAGCGAACGCCGAGGTGCTGCTCGAGAAGAATGGCGAGCGTGGCTTCCGCAGCGGCGACATGGGTTACGTCGACGGCGACGGCTTCCTCTTCATCAGCGGCCGCATCAAGGAGCAGTACAAGCTGCTCAACGGCAAGTACGTGGTGCCCACCCCGCTCGAGGAGAAGATCAAGCTCTCCCCCTTCATCGCGAACGTCATGGTCCACGGGATGAACATGACCCACAACGTCGCGATCGTGGTCCCGGACTTCGAGTCGCTGGTGCCCTGGGCGAAGGCCAACGGTCTTCCGACGGCCCCCGAGTCGCTGGTGAAGCACCCGAAGGCCATCGCGAAGATCCAGGCCGAGGTCGACGATCAGTCGAGCGAGTTCCGCCAGTACGAAAAGGTGCGAGCGGTGACCCTCTGTGCCGAGGACTTCACGACCGAGAACGGCATGCTCACGCCCTCGATGAAGCTGAAGCGCCGCGCAGTCCTGGCAGCCTTCGGCGAGCAGCTCGACGCGCTCTACGCCGCCTGAGCGGCCGCCCCTCAGGGTGCTTCGCAGGCGAAGTAGTGGTCGTCCTGGAAGAAGCCTTCGCAGTCGCTGTCCCGCCAGCGTTTCCCACCGAACTCGATGCGGACGCAGTCGTCACCGTCGCCGCCGTTCGGCTCACCGATGCTCGTGTCCCAGTCGTTGAAGCCACCGAGCGGCCGGTCGCCCGCAGCGTCCTCCCACTCGAAGTCGCCCTCGCTGTCGCGATCGTTGAGACCGATCCAATAGTCGCCGCCCGCGATCAGCACGCTGTCGAGAAAGGTGTCCTCCGCCATCGTCTCCGGTGACGCGAGCTCGTAGGCCGACAAGCGACAGAGATCGCGTGCCTCGGTCCACTCCACGCTGAACGGACAGATCTGGTAGGTCACGCCTCCGGGTGACACCGCCCGCGTGCAGTCGGGGCAGATGTTCTCGCCACGCGGACCGCCGGGGTTCTCGTCGATGGCTCCGTCGCAGTCGTCGTCGACGGCGTTGCAGGTCTCGGCCATGCCGCACCCGCCATCCATGAACATGTCCGGCGGACCCATGTCCGGCGG
>CAYXAP010000033.1:4021-10121 GCA_964462035.1 uncultured Sandaracinus sp. | reverse complement strand
CCCATGTCCGGCGGGCCCATGTCCGGCGGGCCCATGTCCGGCGGGCCCATGTCCACGCCGAGATCCTCGTTCATCGCCATGTCCACGTCTGGGCCGAGGTCGATCCCCGAGTCGCGGCCGAGGTCCGTGACCGGTCCATCGGGCACCGAGAAATCGGTGGAAGCGTCGGTCACGGCGGCATCGTCGTCGCCATTTCGAGCGGGAATACCCGAAGGGTCGACGGCGCACCCGATGAGGAGAAGACCACACACGGCGAGGCGCGACACGGCCGGAAGGGTAGCACGCCCCTAGTTGGCGACCCTGTCTCTCGGTGCGCTTGACAATTGGTCGGACCAATCTTAGAACCTCGTTCATGAGTGCCGTCGACTCCTGCGCCGAGGCCATCCAGGCCGCGATCCTTCAGGGCGCGCACCCGGCCGGCGAGAGGCTGCCGCCTGAGCGTGAGCTGGCGGCGACGTTTGGCGTCGGACGCGCGACGGTCCGAAGTGCCCTCGGTCGGCTGGCCACTCGCGGCCTGCTCGAGGTTCGCCAGGGCAGTGGCTACGCCGTGCGCGATTTCCGCCGCGCCGGCGGGCTCGAGCTCCTGCCGCAGCTCGCGAAGCTCTCCGACGAGCGGGGCGAGCTCGCGATCGCTCGGGAGCTGCTCCGCATCCGCCGCCACCTCGCGGCCGCCCTGGTCGAGCGGCTGGGCGAGCCGGCGCAGCTCGACCTGTCCGCCGTCAACGTCGCCATCGATGCGTTCGAGCGCCGTGCTCACGCCGGCGCCGACCCCGCGGACCTCGCGGAGGCCGACCTCGACATCGTCGCGGCGCTCCTCGAAGCGAGCGGCAGCGTGCCGCTGCAGCTGTGCTTCAACCCGCTCATGCGGGTGGTCCGCGCTGTACCGCGGCTGCGCGCCGCCATCTACGGCGCCCCCGACACCAACGTCGCCGCCTATCGCGCGCTCGTCGCCGCGCTCGCCAGCGGCACCCCACCCGTCGATCCCATCGCCATCCTCGAAGAGCGCGACCGAAGCACCTTGGCCGCGCTCGCGGCACCGACCGAAAGTGACGCCTCATGAGCACCGTCCCCCTCCACTCCCTCGGCCTCCTCTTCCCGCGAACCATCGCCCGTAGCCTCGACGAGCTCCGCAAGAGCGGCATGGTCGGCGAGAGCGAGATCCCGAACCTCTGGCAGATCCAGCTCGGGGTGTTGCGCATGTGGCATCGCGTCTTCTACCGACCCGAGTCGATCGGGCAGTCCAAGGACTTCGCGGTCCGCGACAGCTGGCGCGCCCGCCTGCTCGAGCGGCGGCCGCTCCGCTTCCCTTTCCTGCTCCGGGAGCTGGCGGTCCACCCCTTGGACTTCTCGGGCCTCGCCAGCTCGACCTTGCGAATCCACCGGCACCTCCTCGGAGCGCACCACGACGGCGTGCAGTTCCTCTACGACCTGCAGCTCCTGCGGATGCACGACGGCAGCGACGCGCTGCTCCGCGCCGTTCGAGACGAAGCCCGCGCCGTCGTCGACGGGACCCATCCGCGCGCCGAGTGGCTGCGCGACCTGGTCGTCTACGAGCGCTACCACGAGAACCTGCTCGCGGCGGTCGAATCCTTCCTCGACGGCACCTTCGATGCGAGCCCCGAAGAGCGCGCGAACCCGGACATCGACTTCGTCGCGTACCTGCGTTTCTGCGCGCGCCAGCCGAAGACCCCGGCGGCGACCCTGAAAGCCTTCCGCGAGGGCCGCTACACGGTCCCCGACGGGATCAGCGCTTTCGGCGAAGAGCTGGACGAACGAGAAACTGACACTCTGCTGCCGCGCGCGGACATGAGGACGCTCTCGAGTTCTTGAGCCGCGATGAGGTGTGCGGTCGCATCGGGCGCGGCGCGGCGCAAGAACGTGAGAGCGCCCCCGCTTGCGTAGACGAGTCCTACTGTGCCGCCGCGGCCTGGGCCTTCGCCTCGTCCTTGCCGGCGCCGAGCTTGGCGATGAGCGCGGTGAGCACGAAGCCGACGACGATGAGGCCGATGGCGCCACCGATCTGGGCGCCACTGGGGCCGAAGAACTCGGTCGGATACTTCTCGGGCTCGATCTCCGCGAGCAGCTCGGCCGTGACCAGCTGACCCTTGAAGGTGTCGCCGATCTCCGGCGCGACGCCGACCTGGAAGGGCCAGAGCCCGACCACCGCGCCGACCAACAGGCCGAGCAGACCGCCGAGGGTGCCCTTCTCCCAGCGCTCGAGCATGCGCTTGAGCACGTTGCTGACGATGAGCACACCGACGAGCACGCCGAGGCCGACGGGAAGCACCACGTCGACGAAGGGACCCATGAGCGCGCCCATGTCGGTCGCCTTGAGCGCTTCCTTCACCGCGTCGACGCCCGAGAGAATGGGCACGTAGACCCCCATCACGAGCAACAGGTACCCGCCGGAAACGCCGGGGAGGATCATCGCGCTCGCGGCGGCCGCCCCCGCGAAGAACATCATCAGGAAGCCGGAGCTCGTCGCCGCGCCCTCCGGGTTCTGCGCCTGGAACCACGCCAGCGCCGCCATCGGCACGAAGCCGACGACCGCGCCGATCCACGTGGCGTTCGTCGCGGGCTTCGCGAGCTTCCAGACCACGGGGACGCCGCCGAGGGTGAGCCCGATGAAGAGGCTGTACATCACCCAGCGGTGGGTCACGACCAGGTCCTTCACCACGCCGGCCAGGAGGCCGATCGCGAGCACCGCGGTCAGCACGATCACGCCGAGCACCACCAGCGAGCGCTTCCGGAACTTGAGCGTGCTCACCTCGGCGATCGCGCCGATGAACTTCGGGTAGACGCCGCTCGCCAGGAGCATCGTCCCGCCGCTGATCCCGGGCACCAGGTTGGCGAGGCCCATCAGGACGCCGCCGATCGCGGAGCGGATCCCGAGGAGGGCCAGCGGCTCCTCATCGGCGGGCGTGGAGGCCTTCGCCTCTTCGGGGGCCTCGGTGGCGGCAGCTTCGGCGTCGCTCATGGGCGCGCCTCATAGCGCGGGAGCGAGCCCGCGTCACGGCGCCGTCAGCTGCGGTCGACGCCCAGGTATCGGCAGAGGCTCAACGTGAGCTCGTCGCGGAGCTCGGCGTCGGAGAGCGCGCTCTCGTCCGGCCCGCCCATGTGGGCGAAGAGCGCCCGGTGGTCTGCGGTCGCGAGCACCTGATGGATCGCGAAGCGGATCGCCTGCTCCGGGTCCGGATGGTCGATCTCCTCCTGGCGGAGGGTCAGCAGCTTCACGAACGCGTCGACCACCATGCGCCGGAACTCGATCGCGTGGGCCCACTGCTCGGGGTTCCGAGCCGCGCTCTCGAGGAACGCCGCCGCCAGCTTCTGCCGGCCCTCGAGGCGGGCGAAGAAGAGATGGAGCGAGCGCTCGATCAGGAGCGCGAGCGGCTGCTCTGCCCACACGGCCGGCTCCACGAGCTGGGCGATGCTCGCGTGGAAGCGGCGCTGCTCCCGCTCGTGCAGGGTCCGGAGCATCTCGTCCTTGTCCTTGAAGCGAGCGTAGAACCCACCGACCGAGGAGCCCGCCTTCCGCGCGAGGGCCGCGATCGAGACGTTCGCGAGGCCCTTGGCCTTGATGAGTGACTCAGCCGCGTCGAGGAGCCGCTCGAGGGTCTCCTCGGAGCGCGCTTGCTTCGGCTGCGCCACGGTCCGCAGTGCCTTGCCGCTGCCCTTCTTCTTGGACGTCTTCGCGGGCCCGCGCTTCTTCTTCGCGCCTCTTTGCTTCGATGCGGTCATTCGACTGCCGAGAAATCTAACCGACCCCCCTTGCCAACGGGGCCTCGCAACGCAAGACTAGCCGAACAAGAATAAGAATCCGATTCTGTTTCTTTGAAAACGCCCCCCCTCCGAGGAATCCATGGCCGCCACTCCACCCGTCCACCCCGCCCCCTCCGATCTCCGAAGTCGCGCCAAGAAGATGGCCCTCGACCGGGCGAAGAAGGCGCGGGTCCCCGCGGAGATCCGCGGCCTCGGAGACACCCGCACCATGCTCCGCGGAGGTCCCGAGGTCCCCGCCGGGCTGAAGCTCGCCCCCTCGCCCGGCTCCGCCGTGCCGATCCTCGGCCACGTGCGTTCGTTCCAGATGCGCGAAGGGGAGCAGCGGCTGCGGAACCTGCTGCGCTTCCGTGAAGAGCTCGGCGACATCGTCCGCTTCCAGTTCGGCGGCATCACCGCGCACCTGATGGCGAACCCGGACCACATCCAGCGGGCGCTGCAAGAGAAGAACAAGCTCTACGGCAAGAACACCCGCGGGATGCACAAGCTGCGGCTCGTGCTCGGCACGGGTCTGCTCACCAACGACGGCGAGTCGTGGCTCAGCCAGCGTCGCATCGCGCAGCCGGCGTTCCACCGCCGGCGCATCGCCGGCTTCGGCGACGACTTCGCGACCGCGACCGAAGAGATGATCGCGAAGTGGCGGCAGGGGGAGTCGCTCGACATCCACTACGAGATGATGAAGGTCACCCTCCGCATCGTCGGCCAGACCCTGCTGGGCACCGACGTGACGAAGGAGAGCGACGCGATCGGGAGAGCCGTCTCCACCGTCGTCGAGGACGTGAACGAGCGGGTCAACGCGCTCGTGGATCTGCCGCCGCCCTTCCCCACCCGACGCAACAAGCGACTCCAGATCGCGATGGACGTCCTCGACGGCATCGTGCTCGACATGATCGAGCAGCGGCGCCGGAGCGGCGAGAGCGGTGACGATCTGCTCGGCATGCTGATGGACGCGCAGGACGAGGAGACGGGCGAGTCCATGGACGACGCGCAGCTCCGCGACGAAGTCATGACCATCTTCCTCGCCGGCCACGAGACCACGGCGAATGCCCTGACCTGGACGCTCTACCAGCTCTCGAAGAGCCCCACGGTCGCTCGCCAGATGCAGGCAGAGGTCGACGAGGTGCTCGGCGGCCGAAAGGCGACCGCTGCCGACGCGAAGGACCTGACCTACACCAAGCAAGTGCTCCAGGAGTCGATGCGCCTCTACCCGCCGGCGTGGATGATCGCCCGCTCGCCCGACGAGGACGACGTGGTCGACGGCTACCACATCCCGAAGTCGAGCCTGGTCTTCCTCTGTCCCTGGGTCACGCACCGCCACCCCGACCACTGGGACGACCCGGAGGGCTTCGACCCCGACCGCTTCTCACCAGAGCGCAGCAAGGGCCGCCACCGCTTCGCCTACTTCCCCTTTGGTGGGGGGCCGCGCCTCTGCATCGGGAACAACTTCGCGCTGATGGAGGCACAACTCATCCTGGCGACCATCGCCCGCGACTGGCGACTCGACCTCGTGCCTGGCCATCCGGTCGAGATGGAGCCGCTGGTCACGCTCCGCCCGAAGCACGGGATCGCGATGGTGCCGCACCGCCGCTGAAGAGCGTCCGGAGCGAGCCCAGCAAGGTCCGCTTCGGTTCGAGCACCGGACAGCGCTCCTCATGAGCGATGCGCGGCGGCGCGAGCGCCAGCTCGATGGTCACCTGCTCCGTCTCGGTGCGGAAGGTCATCCGGTAGCCATGCTCGGCGCGGACCAGCACCGACGCGTTGCGGATCGACCGGCGTCGGCGAGCACGCCAGCCATCGAGCTCGCCCCGGACCGAATCGAGCAACGCCGGCGGGAGCTCGTCCGGACGAAACCAGGGCGCCCGAGAGCTGCGGACGATGCGCTCGGCGTGCGGCGCCAGACCCGGTGGGATGAGCTGGAGCGGTACGACGTCCGTGTCGCTGCCGTGGTGGACCGCGATCTTCAGCTCGAAGAGCGTCCAGGGGACGATGGCGGCGAGTACGGCGCGCTCGGGCGGCGAATAGACGGTGGTGGCGAGGAGCCGACGGGCGATGGCCGGATCGGCGGGAGGCGGTGCGAGGAGGCTGAGACCCATGCCCACCTCTTCGGACCCGCGGGGGGCGAGTTGCGTCACGAAGCGAGAACGATGAGGCCGGAGGCCGAGTGCCCGAGCAACGCGAGGGCGGCCGCGAAAGCGGCCGGAGTCGGGGGAGCCGCAGTCTCGGGCTCTGCCCGAGCAAGGCGGGGGTTTGCGTCGAGCGGGAACACACGAGGCCGGAGGCCGAGTGCCCGAGCAACGCGAGGGCGGCCGCGAAAGCGGCCGGA
>CAYXAP010000033.1:0-3921 GCA_964462035.1 uncultured Sandaracinus sp. | reverse complement strand
GAGGCCGGAGGCCGAGTGCCCGAGCAACGCGAGGGCGGCCGCGAAAGCGGCCGGAGTCGGGGGAGCCGCAGTCTCGGGCTCTGCCCGAGCAAGGCGGGGGTTTGCTTCAAACCCCCAAGAAAATCAGTCCAACTCGCCGCGCTCGGCCTTGCCGACCCAGGTCCGGACCTCACGCTCGATCAGCGCGAGCGCCCGCTTCTTGAAGGGGCGAGCGATGAGCGGGACCTCGAGATCCATGTCGATCCGACCGGGCTCCAGATCGAGCGCTCCCTCGAGCTTGATCCCCTTCACGGTGAAGGTGACATCGCAGTGGGTGTCGGTCGTCCAGTTCGCGGTGGGCTTGTACTTGGCGTACTCGACCGAGTAGGCCTCGAAGGCCTTGTCGGCGGCCTTCCGCGCAGTGGGCTGATCGAGCGAGTGTTCTACGGCGTGCTTCATGGAAACCGCCGCGTGCATAGCACGAGTGGGGTCACGAAGGCACGTGGCCGAGCCGCTTGAAAGCGACCTCGAGGCGACGCGTCCGTGCCTTGTCGGCGACGCCGAAGAGCGCTCGGTCGCGCTCGAGTCGGGTTCCGTCGTCGCCGAGCGCGCCGATGTCGATCGACTGGACCAGCGCGCGCAATCGGTTCCACGCGCCGCCGAGCGCGACATGGAGCGCGGCGTCGGCCGGGTCACCGAGCGCGAGCGAATACACGCTCACCGCGAGCTCGGCGAGCTCACCGAGCCGCTCCGTGCCGAGGTCGTGCAGGTGCGCGAGGCGGGCCAGGTGAGCGATGGCCGCAGCGCCGACGTGCAGATCCTCGACCGTCCGGAATGGCTTCAGGTAGTCGTCGTAACCATCGCCCTGGAGCACCTCGGCGTCGCGCACCGCGACGTCGCTCAGGACGAGCCGAGCGTGGGGGATCTCGGGAACGAACTGCGTCGGCGGCGCCGGCTCCAGCCGGACCCCCTCTCGATCGTTCGGGATGCGGACCACCCGCAGTCGATTGCGCTCGTGGTCGTCGAGCCCGAGCGAGGCCACCACCAGGAGCTCCTCGGCGTGCTCCGCCAACGTCACGAAGCTCTTCTCACCGCTGAGCACCCAGCCATCGCCATCACGGCGGAGCGAGGTCTCGATGGCGCGTGGGTGGCTCTTGCCGGCCTCGGTCGCGCAGAGCGCGGCGCGATGACCTTCGAGCACCGGCACGAGGCTGGAGAGCGCTTCGGTGTATCCGGAAGCAAACGCGTAGCCGAGACGGTCGGCGGCGAAGCCCCCCGCGAAGGCGCGCGCCACCGGAGTGGTGCGGCCCTCGGCGGCGGCGTGGTGTCGCGCCCACCAGCTGGGCACGTCGGCGATCGGCGCCGCATCGGGTGCGTCGCCGAGGAGGTGCCGGAGCACCTCGATCAGCTCGGAAGCCATGGTTCCCCCCTGAACGACTACTTCTTCGGTCCGTCCCGGCGAGGACGGATGTTGGTCTGCAGCACTCGCTTGCGGACGCGGATCGCGTCCGGCGTGATCTCGACCAGCTCGTCCTGATCGATCCACTCGAGCGCGGACTCGATGGTCAGCTCCTTCGGCGTGGACAGGATCGTGTTCTCGTCCTTGCCGGCGGCGCGCACGTTGGTGAGCTTCTTCTCCTTCGTGGCGTTCACGTCGAGATCGTTCGGCCGGCTGTGCTCGCCGATGATCATGCCCTCGTAGACCTCGACGCCGGAGCCGATGAAGAGCTCGCCGCGCGGCTGGAGGTTGAAGAGCGCGTAAGGCGTGGTCATGCCCTTCCGGTCCGCGACGATCGCGCCGTTCTTCCGGCGGAGCATGGGACCGGCATGCGGCTCCCAGCCGTCGAAGAGCGTGTTGATCAGACCGCTGCCGCGGGTCTGGGTGAGGAAGATGCTGCGAAAGCCGATCAACCCACGCGAGGGAACGCGATAGGTGATCCGGGCGCGGCCGTAGCCGAGGTTGCTCATGCCGACCATCGCACCGCGGCGCTCACCGAGCGCCTGCGTCACCGCGCCCACGTGCTCTTCGTCGACGTCGACGACGACCTGCTCCCACGGTTCGCACTTCACGCCGTCGACGACCTTCACGACCACCTCGGGCATGCCCATGGCGAGCTCGTACCCTTCACGGCGCATGGTCTCGGCGAGGATGGAGAGCATCAGCTCGCCGCGGCCGTAGACGACGAACGAGTCCGTCTCGTCGGTGTCCTCGACCTTGAGCGCCATGTTGCGCTCGGCCTCCTTGTAGAGGCGGTCACGGACCTGACGCGACGTGACGTACTTCCCGGAGCGCCCCGCCATCGGCGAGGTGTTCACCATGAAACGCACCTGGATCGTCGGCTCGTCGACCTCGATCCGAGGCAACGCGTTGGGGTTCTTCGGGTCGGCGAGGGTGTCGCCGATGGTCACGTCCTCGATGCCGCTGATCGCGACGATGTCACCAGCCTCGGCGCCGTCGATGCGGACGCGCTCGAGCTCCTCGAAGCCCCAGAGCGTGCCGATCTTGTGCTCGCCCTTGGAACCTTCGGCGCCCAGGACGACTACGTTCTGCTGCTTGGTGACGCGACCGCCCCAGAGGCGGCCGATCGCGAGGCGGCCGACGTAGTCGTCATGCAGCGTGTTGTGCACCAGGAACTGAAGCGGGGCCTCCGGGTCCTGGGAGGGCGGCGGTACCGTGTCGATGATCGTGCGGAAGAGCGGCTGCAGGTCGGTGGCCTCTTCTTCCATCGCGAGCTTCGCGACGCCGTCCTTACCGATGGCGTAGACGGTCCGGAAGTCGGCCTGGTCGTCCGACGCGCCGAGATCGCAGAAGAGGTCGAAGACCTCGTTGAGCGCCTCGTCCGGCCGCGCGTCCTGGCGGTCGATCTTGTTGATCACCACGATGACCGGCAGCCCGAGCTCGAGCGCCTTGCCCAGCACGAAGCGGGTCTGCGGCAGGGCCCCCTCTGCCGCATCGACCAGCAGGATCGCGCCGTCGGCCATCCGGAGGGTCCGCTCGACCTCACCACCGAAGTCGGCGTGGCCGGGCGTGTCGATGATGTTGATCTTGTGGTCTTCCCAGAAGACGGACGCGTGCTTGGCGAGGATGGTGATCCCCCGCTCGCGCTCCAGATCGCCGGAGTCGAGGACGCGGTCGGTGACCGCCTCGTTGGCGCGGAACACGCCGGTTTGCCGCAACATCGCGTCGACCAAAGTCGTCTTGCCGTGGTCGACGTGGGCGATGATCGCCACGTTGCGGAGCTTTTCTCGGGGGGTGGGGTCCATGGGCGGGCGGCAGGTAGCACGGCGCTCCATACCCGTCGACGCGGTTCGGTCGCTTTGATCACCCAGCGCGTCCTCCACGATCGGAGACGGCTCTCATGTGATCGGGAACAATACGTCTACCGACGTGACCGCGCGGGGGCGCTCTCTAGCGAAATTCGCCCAAATGCGAGGTGCGCCCTGACACGAATGTCGTGGCTGTTGCGGTGGTCACCCATTCCGTCAACGGCACATGGTGGCACACATTGGCCTAGCGCTCGAAGAAGAGCCCTCGTTCACAAGGGTGAAACGCGAGGCGGTGGGGCCATTCCGATCACGGGACCAGAGATTCGGTGATGGCATGGGACCTGCTTAGCCACTCCTGTGGATATGGAATGCGGCCGGACCTGTGTTTCCATTGCATTTCCGTTGGTTTCTTCCTCGGCTGCGAGAAGTTGCTTGTCACCGATTCATGAGCTAACCCCGGCCCGGGTTGGGATGACGCCTCGTCACGAGGTCGTCGGCTTCCCGTCACCTTGGCACGTATTCGCACCTCTCACGCCGGACGGCGTGGCGCAGGTGGAGGACGATCTGGAGAGCGAGAATGCCTGACGGTTCCGGTTCCCTTGGCGTGAAGAACGAGTGGCCGCTGAAGGGATTGGCTTCGGAGACCCGTGCGAAGGTCACCGTGCTCGATCCGGT
>CAYXAP010000032.1:20319-85522 GCA_964462035.1 uncultured Sandaracinus sp. | reverse complement strand
CGAGGTGCGCGATCGCTTCGCCGAGTTCTACGCGGCCCTCTTCGACGAGACGCTCGCGCAGAATCCGCGGGCGGTGATCACCGAGTACGCCTGGCAGGCGACGAACTGCGACCCCTGCCCGGGGCCGGTGCTCTCGAGCGCCGACCTGATGACGCTCGGCGCCGACGTGATCCCCAGCATGGCGGACGCCGGGCAGCAGATGGGCCGCTTCGGTGGCGGCCCGCTGATGACCATGGTCCTGACCCGGCTGCACGCCCGCTACGACTCCGAGACGCTGACCGAAGACCTGGTCTTCCGCGCGGCGTCGCCGATCGTCGGTGGGCGCGAGTTCCTGGCCGAAGGTGGCGAGCTCGAGCACGGCTCGCGACCGGCGGGTCAGAACAACTTCCAGGGTCGCTACGCGATCCGCCACGAGTGGGAGGGGCCCATCGAGTGCGCGAACCCGGTCCGTGGTCGTTGGGGCGGTCCGCCCGGTGGCTCGCCGAACCCGGGCGTGCGGCCCGCGCAGGATCTGGCCTTCGCCGCTCGCGGTGCGCTCGAGCTGCCGGCGGTGGTGCGGACGGACATCCCCGAGCTCTCCATCGACGCCGCGGTACCGGAGGCGGCCGAGGAAGCCATCCCCAACCAGCCGACGATCGTCGGTGAGGCCGAGGACGAAGCGAGCGGCTGCGGGAGCTGCGCCGTGAACGGCAGCCCCGCCCCCGCGGCACTCCTGCTGCTCGCTCTCGGCCTGATGCTCCGGCGGCGCCGATGATGCGCGCGGCGGTCCTCGGCTTGGTCGGCGCGCTCGCGATGCCGGCGATGGTGCACGCCTTCTGCGGTTTCTACGTGGCGGGCGCGGACGACACGCTGGTGAACGAAGCGACCATGGTCGTGATGATGCGCTCGGGGAGCCGGACGGTGCTTTCGATGCAGAACCACTACCAGGGCCCACCGGAGAACTTCGCGATGGTCGTGCCGGTCCCGGAGGTGCTCTCCGAGGACGAGGTGAAGGTGCTCCCCGAAGCGGTCTTCGACCGAGTGGACAAGCTCGCCTCGCCGCGACTGGTCGAGTACTGGGAGCAGGATCCGTGCATGGCGCCGGCCATCGACGATCTCTTCGACGGCGACTCGGAGTCCAGTGGCGCCCCCGCACGCCGCAGCCGTGCCGGCGGCGGTGGGCTCGGCGTGACCATCGAGGCCGAGTTCGAGGTCGGCGAGTACGACATCGTGATCCTGAGCGCCCGCGACTCGAGCGGCCTCGACACCTGGCTGCGGCAGAACGAGTACTCGATCCCCGAAGGCGCGGAGGCGGTACTGCGCCCCTACGTCGAGAGCGGCATGAAGTTCTTCGTCGCCAAGGTGGACGTGACCAAGGTCCGCTTCGAGGACGGGCAGGCGAAGCTCTCGCCGCTCCGCTTTCACTACGACACGGAGACCTTCTCGCTGCCGGTGCGGCTCGGACTCCTGAACTCGCAGGGCAAGCAGGACCTGATCGTGCACATCCTGGCGCCGAACCAGCGCTACGAGATGGCGAACTACGAGAACGTCACCATTCCGACCAACGTCGACGTGGCCGACGAGGTCCGTGAACGCTTCCCCGAGTTCTACGCGGCGCTCTTCGACGAGACGCTCGCGCAGAATCCCCGCGCGGTCGTGACGGAATACGCCTGGCAGGCGACGAACTGCGACCCCTGCCCGGGGCCGGTGCTCTCGGCGTCGGATCTGATGACCCTGGGCGGCGACGTGCTGCCGGACCCGCGAGACCCTCTCGGTCGGCGCAGTCCGGTTGGGCGTCGCACGACCCGCTTCGGCCGGGGTTTCGGCGGGCCCTTCATGAACATGGTCCTCACGCGGCTGCACACCCGCTACTCGAGCGACACGCTCACCGAGGACCTGGTCTTCCGTGCGGCCGAGCCCATCGTCGGCGGCCGCGAGTTCGTGCAGTCCGACGGCGAGCTCGAGCACGGTGCCCGCCCCTCCCACGCCAACAACTTCCAGGGGCGCTACGCGATCCGCCACGAGTGGGAAGGCGAGATCAAATGCCAGAACCCGATCCGCGGTCGCTGGGGCGGTCCGCCGAATCAGCCCCACGGCCAACCGCCGGTGCGGCCTGCGCAGGACCTGGCGTTCGCCACCCGGGGTGCGCTGCGGCTCCCGGCCGTGGTCCAGACGCCGATCCCCGAGCTCTCCATCGCGGTGGCCGCTCAGCCCGAGCCGACGCCGCAGCCGAAGCCGGAGCTGCCTGCGGCCACGACGGACCAGCCTCCGACCGATGCCCAGCCGAATGAGGGCGGCTGCGGCTCGTGTGCCACCGGCGGCGCCCCCACCGGCGGCCTGCTCGCGCTGATCGCTATTGCCCTCGTGTTCCGGCGACGCCGATGAGCGACGAGAAGCCCTTCGAGAAGAAGGTCGACCCGGCGCGGAAGGCGACCCGCCATCACCGGATCCTCGCGCTGACGATCGGGCTCCCGCTCGCCTCCGTCCTCGCCGTGCCCTGGCGGCGCTGGCGCGACTGGCTCTTCGCCTGGGACCTGCCCGACGAGACCCAGCTGCCGGTGATGGTGGCCGGTGGGGTCGGGGTGTCCTTCGTGATCGCGGCCTTCGTACCGGAGCGCCTCCGGCGGCTCGCGCTCATGCTCTGCGGCCTCGCGGCGGGCGCCTGTGCGCTCTGGTTGCTCGGCGCGATGCCCTTCTCGAGCTCCGACCTGCGCCACGTCGGCCTCGCCGCGACGCGCTTCTGGGTCGCCCTCGCGATGTTCACGGCGGGCGCCGAGATGGCCATGCACCGCCGACCGGAGTCGCGGGCGAACAGCGTCGCTGCGTTCCTCGGCTGGCTCGGGATCCTCGCGGCCTTCTTCTTCGTCCCCGTCGGCCCGGAGCTCGAAGCGGAGGGCACCAGCGCGAGCCAGATGCTCGCCGCCCTCGACCGCAGCTACTACCGGATGTCGTTCGTCGTCCCGGTCTTCTTCTACTTCTCGGTCATCGCGCTGCTCGGCCTCTTCCAGACCCTCCGGCGGGTCGGCGCCGATCGCGAGCGCGCGGCGACGCTGCGCTTCAGGAGCTCGTGGCTCGCGTGGGTGCTCTACCCCGTGCCGATGATCGCGCTCTTCTCGTTCGGCGCCTACATGATGGTGACCCACGACGACGGCGACGAGCTCACCAACCTCTGGCTCGCCTTCGGCCTGGTCTACGGCACCACGCTCGGCGGCGCGATCGGTGTTCGCTCGTTCCTCCTGCGCGAGCAGACGGCCAGCGCGCCGATCCCGAAGCGTGCGCTGATCGGCGTCGGCGCCGCGTTGGCGATCGCCGTCACCGCGCTCGGTGTGTCCCGGCTCTTCGTGTCCGCCTCGAACGACGCCGCGGCCGAAGAGATCGCCTGGGACATCGCCGGGGCGCTCGGTCAGTCGATCCGCGGGGAGAGCTACGACCGCCGCTTCCTCGGCGGCTACTCCGAGCTCGACCTGCGCAACGCCGAGGGCGTGGTCGAGCTCCCGGAAGGCGCCGACCCCGTGCTCGTTGCGCTCGACGTCGCGCACCAGTTCCGAGGGGTCGCCGCGACGGCCGTGTTCCGGCCGAGTCAGCCGACCGTGTGGGTGCAGCGGGCGACCATGCCGGACAAGGAGTGGGAGCTCATGGCTGGCACCGAGACCCTCGAAGAGGCCGACCCGGGCTTCGCCGCGCTGGTCGATCAGCTGGGGGCCTCGGGCTGCTTGCCCACGCTCTCGGAGAGTGCCCTCGACGACCCAGCCGTGGCCGCTGCCTTCGAGCGCCCGCCGCTGCTCGAGCCGATTTGCAGCGACGAAGAGGAGCGCGACGCGGAGCAGGTCGAGACCCTCGCGGGTCGCGGTCGGGTCGATCGCAGCGTGAGCGGAGGCGTGCAGCGCTACGTCGTGGTCTTCGAGGGCCTGGGCAACGCGACGGTCGCGGTGTCGGGCAAGATCCACGCGAACACCGGCATGGCCTGGATCGGGAACCCCACGCCCTGGCCGGCGTCCCAGGACTGACTTCGGCGGACGTTCCGACCGGAGTACCCTGCGACTGGAGGGGTGATGGATCGGATGGCGAGAGGGTTCGCGTTCGTGCTGGCGCTGCTGGTGCCGGCGAGCGCCCATGCGTTCTGCGGCTTCTATGTGGCCGGCGCCCACGACACGTTGGTCAACGAGGCGACGATGGTCGTGATGATGCGCGAGGGCAGCCGGACGGTGCTCTCGATGCAGAACCACTACCAGGGGCCGCCCGAAGGCTTCGCGATGGTGGTGCCCGTGCCGGAAGTGCTCCAGGAGGGCGACGTGAAGGTGCTGCAGGAAGAGGTCTTCGCGCGCATCGATCATCTCGCGGCGCCCCGGCTGGTCGAGTACTGGGAGCGCGACCCGTGCTGGGAGGAGCCTCGGTGGGAAGCGCGAAACCGCTACGCCATCGAGGGCCCGGGGGACAACGACGATCCCTACATGGCTCGCGAGGCGGCGCGCGAGGAGCTCCGCGTCGAGATCGAGGCCGAGTTCGTGGTCGGCGAGTACGACATCGTGATCCTCAGCGCCGAGGACTCCGGCGATCTCGACACGTGGCTGCGGCTGAACGAGTACGCCATCCCCGAGGGCGCCGAGCCGGTGCTCCGCCCCTACGTCGCGGCCGGGATGAAGTTCTTCGTCGCGAAGGTCGACCCGACGAAGGTCACGTTTCGCGACGGCCAAGCGAAGCTCTCGCCGCTCCGCTTCCACTACGACTCCGACACCTTTCAGCTGCCGGTCCGGCTCGGCCTGTTGAACGCCGAGGGGAAGCAGGATCTGGTCGTCCACATCGTCGCGCCGAATCAGCGCTACGAGCTCGCCAACTACGAGAACGTGACCATCCCGACGAACATCGACGTCGCCGACGCGGTCCGCGAGCGCTTCGCCGAGTTCTACGCGGCGCTCTTCGACGAGACGCTCGCGCAGAACCGGCACGCGGTGATCACCGAGTACGCCTGGCAGGCGACCAGCTGCGATCCCTGTCCCGGCCCCGCCCTGACCCTCGCCGACGCCCAGGTCTTGGGCGCCGACGTGCTGCCCAGCCTCAGCGCGCTCAGCGGCCCGCCGGAGGGTCGCGACTACCACCGCGCGATGAGCGCCTTCGGTCGCCTCGTCCTGACGCGACTGCACACGCGCTACGACCGCGAGACGTTGACCGAGGACCTCGTCTTCCGGGAGGCCCAGCCGATCGTCGGCGGTCGCGAGATGGAGGGCGCGGACGGTGAGCTCGAGCACGGCTCGCGGCACTCGGACTGGAACAACTTCCAGGGTCGCTACGCGATCCGCCACGAGTGGGAGGGCCCCATCGAGTGCGACGATCCGATCCGCGGTCGGTGGGGCGGACCGCCCGAAGGGCAGTCGCGGGGCCCGGAGCCGGCGACCGATCTGGCGTTCGCGCCGCGCGGCCAGCTCCAGCTGCCGCAGGTGGTCACGTCTCCGATCCCGGAGCTGGGCGTCGACGCGAGCGCGCCGGAGCCGCCCGAGCCCCTCGAGGCGGAGGGCGAAGGGGAGGACGAGGCGATCGAGCGGCGGCCCGTCGACGGCTGCGCGGGCTGCTCGGCGGCGGGTGGTCCGCTCTCCGGGGTGTTGCTCCTCGCGGGTTGGGTGCTGTGGAGGCGTCGCCCGCGGTGAGCGAGGCACCCACCGCGCCCGAAGCTTCCAAGGCGAAGAAGAAGAAGTGGCTGGAGCTCCGCGTGTCCGCGTTGCTCATGGGCGTCCCGCTCGTCTTCTTCTTCTTCGCCCCCTGGGAGCTCAGCCATCCGGAAGATCTCCCCACCTGGTTCGCGGTGCCCTTCGTCGCGATGGCGATCGCGGGGGCGGCCCTCGTCGCCCTCGCGTTCTCACCGGACCGGCATCGACTGCGGGGGGTGCCCATCGTGGGCGGGCTGGTCCTGGTCATCGGTCTGTGCATCCTCGAGACGCTCGCGGCTTCGGGCCATTTGAGGAGCGGACTCGGTCGGCTCCCCCGTCTGCTGGTCTACCTCTGGGTCCTGCTCCCGGTCCTGGCGATGGGCGCCGAGATGGCCATGCATCGCCATCCGCGCTCCCGTCGGCTCGCCGTCTTCGCGCTCGTCGGGTGGCTCGGCGTGGTCTCGGTGCCTTTCCTGCCCCAGCGATCGGAGGTCGCCTGGCGGAACACGCCGATGGCGCATCTCGTCATGGCCCTCGAGCGCGAGCACTTCAGTCTGCACGCGGACTACCTCATGCCCTTCGTCGCCTCGTTCATCGGGCTCATCGGCGTGGGGCAGTGTCTCCGGCGAATCGGAGCCGACCGGGAACGCGCCGCCGAGCGCCGCTTTCGGAGCAACGTCCTCGCCTGGCTCCTGGTCCCCGTTCCGACCCTCGTCTCGACGCTCTGGATGATCATGCTCGCCGCGCTGAGTCATCCGATCTGGGTCGCGAGGCACTTCTTCGTCGGCTTCGGGATCTTCGCCCCGATGCTCGGCGGCGCACTGGCGGTGCGCGCGCTGCTCGGGACCGAGTGGGTTCGCACTCGGTCGCTGAAGCCCGCGCTGGTGCTCGCCGCCATCGGCGTCGTCGCCCTCGCCGCTGCCATCTTCTACGTCGCTCGCGTTCCTCGTGGGAGTGCCGCCGACGCGGAGGTGGCCGCGCTGGCGAACGAAGTCGGCGATGCCGTCGCGGCCGGCCTGCGTGGTGAGCCGGTGGAGCGGCGCTTTCTCGGGAACTACTCGGCCATGGATCTTCGCGGTGCGCCGGGCAGCGTCGCCCTCCCTCCCGATGCGCGCCGAACGCACGTGGGTCTGCGGGTCGAGGTCCCATCAGACCG
Source organism: uncultured Sandaracinus sp. (assembly GCA_964462035.1). GTDB lineage: Bacteria > Myxococcota_A > Polyangia > Polyangiales > Houyiibacteriaceae > UBA1660. The sequence goes on along the minus strand of CAYXAP010000032.1, from coordinate 78,745 downwards.
CGGGAGCCACTTCGGCTACGCCATCGTGGACGACGAGGGACAGCTCGGTTGGGTCGCCCTCGACGACGACCAGCCTTCCGCGGTCTTCGAGCCGGACGAGGACGTTCCCGACTGGCTCCGCGGTGACGAGCCGGTCAGCGGACCGACGGTCTGGGACCGCGTCCCCGAGCGCTTCGGCAGCCCCGGATGCCTTCCACCACTGGAGCCGGTGCCCGACGTGCTCGCCGATCACCTCCAGCGCGGCCGCCCGGCCTGCAACCGGCTGCAGCTCCGCGCGCTCCGTGGCCCTCGCTACGTGACCGGGTGGGTGACCGGCTACGTGGTCGTCTTCGCCAACGATTCGGACGCGGTCGCGGTCGGTGGCCCGCTGACCATCCGCGGCCATGGCCCGTGGATTGGCATGCCACGACCGATCGAGGACTACCCGCCTCCGAACGCCCTCGAGAAGCAAGTGAACGACATACGCTGAGGCATGGGGCCGTCGCTCGGGGTATGTAGAACCATGCGTGTTGGCTTCCTTTGGGTTCTGGTCGCTCTGGTCGCATCGGGGTGCGGCGACGACGACTCCACCGATGACTCTCTCGACGCGTCCGTGGACGGGGCGGTCGATGGGGGGCCGCCGCCACCACCCTCGGAGGACTGCAACCCGCTGGCGCCCTACCGGGACTGCTTGCTGCCCTTCCCCTCCGACGTGTTCCTCCAAGATGGCGCCGTGGTCGTGCCCGCCGCCGCGAGCTTCGTGCTGAACGACGCCCCGGCCGAGATGTTGGCGCTGCACACGCCCGACGGTTTCAGCATCGCCGCTCCGATTCTCGCGCCCGTTCCGGGAGGCGTGGACGACTCGAACTTCGTCGCGGCCCTCGACGACCTCGACCGGAGCACGACCCTGGAGAGCCCGACGCTGCTGCTCGACACCGAGACGGGCGAGCTCGTGCCGCACTTCGCCGAGCTCGATCCCCAGTCCGCGGAGCTCGCCGTCCAGGCGCTCATCATCCGCCCGGCGATCCCGCTCGAGTACGAGCGCCGCTACGTCGTCGCGATCCACGATCTCCGGGCGCAGGTGGGGCAGTTCGGCGTGTCCGAGGAGTTCGGGGCCCTGCGCGATGGCACCCCGCCCCCCGACCGGGTGGCCGACCTGGTCGCTCGCTACGACGCCGACGTCTTCGCGCCGCTCGAGAGCGTCGGGGTCGTGCGCCGCGAGCTGCATCTGGCCTGGGACTTCACCACCCGCAGTCGCGCGAACGTCACCGGCGACCTGCTCGCCGTGCGCGATGACGTCGTCGCCCGACTGGAGAGCGAGCCGCCGGCGGTGGTCGTCACGGAGGTGATCGACGACCCCGCGGCGCTGGGGGAGCTCGCCGAGCACATCGCGCGGCGCATCGAGATCACCATCGAGGTGCCGAGCTACATGACCTCCGACCTGGACGAAGAGGTCGCCGGCATCGGTCGCCTCCGGCGCGATGGCTCCGGGGCGCCGCTCGCGGAAGGGCGCAACGCCTACGAGGCGACCATCCTGGTCCCCAAGAGCGTCGACGAAGGCAGCGAGCCCGGTCGCTTCCTCCAGTTCGGCCACGGCTTCTTCGGCCGCCGTACCGAGATCACCGGCTCGTTCCAGCCTGCGTTCGCCGACGAGCGCAGCATGGTGGTCGCCGCCATCGACTGGTGGGGGATGTTCGCGCCCGACCAAGGGGAAGTGGGCAACGGCCTGGTGGTCGCGGGTTCGGACGAAGCGGTCACGCTCTCGTTCATCGAACGGATCATGCAGGGCATGGCCAACCAGCTCGCCCTGGCCTACGCGGCTCGGACCACGCTGCTCGACCTGCCCGAGCTGCAGCGCGGCGACGGGAGCCCCATCTTCGAGGGCGGCGGCGAGATCTTCTACGGCATCAGCCAGGGCCACATCCTCGGCGGCACGTACACGGCCATCTCCCCCTTCGTCCGCCGCGCGGTGCTGGGTAGCGGTGGCGCGAACTTCTCGATGATGATGTACCGCTCGATCGCCTTCGGCGCGTTCCGGCTCCTCATCGACGTGAGCATCGAGTCGCCGATCGACCGGCAGAAGTTCGCCGCGCTCCTGCAGCTGACGATGGACCGCGTCGACCCGCTCACCTACGCGCCCTACCTCCTGTCGGACCCGCCGGACGGCGCGCCCGACGATCGACAGGTGCTGATCCAGACCGGCCTCGCCGACTCCTCGGTTCCGACGATCGCCGCGCACCTGCACGCGCGGGCGCTCGGCATTCCGCATCTGCAGCCGGCGCCGCGCACCATCTGGGGCGTCCCCGCGATGGACGGCCCGCTCCCGTCGGCCATCGTCGAGGCGGACTTCGGCTACGAGCCGAACCCGCGGCCCGAGACCTTCCCGCCGAACGAGGTCCACGAGGAGGTGCGGCGCACGCCGGCGCTCCAGGAGCAGATCGACCGCTTCCTGATGGAGGGTGGCCTGGTCGAGCACACCTGCGACGGAGTCTGCGACCCGGAGTGAGCTGGTAGGCTCCGGCCATGGCCACGCTGCATGACGGCACCGACGCGACGGTGCTCGCCGAGTCCAACGGCTTCCAGGTGCTCCAAGCCGGCAACCAGGTCTACGTGGTCGACCGCGGCTGGGGCTGGGTGAGCACGGCCATGTTCGTCTTCGGGCTCATCGCCTTCATCTTCACCCTCGCTCCGGTGGTGCTCGCCGTGGCGCTCGGCGTGCCTTTGCTCGGCCTCGGTGTCCTGGTCGGCCTCTCGGCTGCAGGGGCGATCATCCTGGTGCGGGGCTCGCGCGAGAAGAAGCGCGGCGAGCCGGTCGCCGCCAAGTCCGTGTTGCTGGTCATCGACGTCGGCGGCGGCGAGGTCCGCGAGGTCGGCGGTCAGTCGATCTGTGCACTCGCGGACCTGAACATCGGTCGGCGCATGCAGATCGGCTCGAGCTCGAAGGCGCTTCAGGCGACCTGGCCGGCAGGCAAGCGGGTCATCGCTCGCGGGACCCCGTTCGGCGGCGACGTGGGGCCGATCGAGGCGACGTTGCGGCGCTTCGTGACCTGAGCCCGGGCGCAGGGGCAGGTCGCCTCGCTCTAGTCGCCTTCCCAGGTGTCCGGCTCGGCTGGCGGCATGTGCGGATCGCGGAGGGAGCGCAGCTTCTGGCGAACCCGCTTCGCCTCCGGACCCATGATGCGGTGGGCGAGCTGCTCGACGCTCTCGGCGGCCCGGCGGTTGTGCCGACCCAGCGGGAATTTCTCCAGGTAGCGCAGGAAGCTCTCCGCGCGCTCCACGAGATTACGGGCCTTCATGGCCTGTCTCGCGCACGCGGCGTACCACTTTCCGTCGTCGCCAGGGTCACCCACGAAGCCTCATACGGAGGTCTGCGCGCAATGTTCCCGCGTGACCAGAACTTGTGCGGGGTGCGCGCGCGGACCAGCTCTGGACCTGCAAATTGCGAACGAGAGTCACCACTTTTGGGCACGATCGGGGTCCCCAGAAGCGGCACATGGCTTGCTCTTGCACCTCCTTCGTGCCTCGCCTCCCCCCACTCCTCACCCTCGTGGCGCTCCTGGGCTGCGCCTCGGAGCCCGCCGAGGCTCCGGCTCCCGCGAGCGCCCCCCTCGTGGCTCCCGACACGGCGCCGCCGACCCCTCGGCCCATCGTCGCCCTCGACGTCGGCATCGACGCGCGCGTCGAGGACGCGCCGCCGAACGGTGACCCGGACCGGGTCCTCGCGCTCACGGCGCCCTTGGCCGACCTCCCGGCGGGCACCCCGGTACTCGACGCACGCTGGGTCGCCGGCGCCGCCGTGGTGCTCCACCCCGACCACTCGCTCTGGGTCCATCAGGGCGGCGAGCGCCGACGGATCGACGACCAGGTCGAGGCCCCGCTCTCGATCCGTGACGGAGCGGTCGCGTATGTGCGCGGCGAGATGCCCTTCTTCGAGGTGGTCCTCCTGCCCGGGCTCGACGCGGCCCCGCAGCAGCTCACCGAGGGCTACGGCCCCGCGTGGAATCCGGCGCTCGGACCCGACCAGGAGGTCGTCTTCGTGAGCAGCCGCGAGGGCACGCCCGGCCTCTACCGGGTCCGGCCGGACCAAGTCCCCGAGCGGCTCGAGAGCGGGGGAGCCTTCCCGAGCTCCATCCACGCGCCGGTCTTCGACGGCACCACCCTCCGCTTCGAAGACGAGCTGGGCGCCGAACATGCGCTCACCCTCCGCGTCGCCGCGACCAACACCCCCGGAGCGCTCCGATGATCCGGCTGGCGATCCTCCTCGTGCTGCTCGCGCCGGCGTTTGCCTCTGCGCAGACCCGCTTTCGCCGCCCCTACTCCGAGAACTATCGGCTGAACTACGGTTTCGACAACAACGGCAGCGCCGGCGGCTGCACCGACTACAACTGCGGTGGCGCTTGCTACAACGGCCACACCGGCGAGGACTTCGGCACGCCCACCGGCACGCAGGTCCGCGCGGGCCAGGCGGGCACGGTCATCGCCCGCAACGACGGCTGCAACAGCACCGGCTACCTCGGCAACACCTGCGGTGGCCGCTGCGGCAACTACGTGCAGCTCCGCCACGCGGATGGCTCGCGCACCATCTACTGCCACATGCAGAACGGCTCGATCGCCGTCAGCAACGGGCAGAGCGTGAGCTGCGGTCAGGTGCTCGGTCGCTCGGCGTCCAGCGGCAACAGCACCGGACCGCACCTGCACTTCGGCTACCGGAGCCCGGGCGGGTCGAGCCAAGAGGTCTTCGCCGGCAGCTGCGGGCGCCGCAGCAGCCTCTGGGTGAACCAGCGCGGCTACCGCGAGGCGCCGGGCACGGCGTGCTCCACTTGCTCACCGAGCGCGGAGACCTGCAACGGACGGGACGACGACTGCGACGGGCGCACCGACGAGGGCGTGACCCGCGCGTGCTCGACGGCGTGTGGCTCGGGCCGCGAGAGCTGCCGCGGCGGAAGCTGGGGGAGCTGCAGCGCGCCGGCCCCGCAGCCCGAGACGTGCAACGGCATGGACGACGACTGCGACGGCCAGACCGACGACGAGGACGTCTGCGAGATCCGCCTGCTCCACCGCGAGCCCTCGGCCTATGCGCCGCCGGCGTTCACGGACGTGGACGGCGACGGTCTCGCGGACGTGTGTGGCCGCGGCTACTCCGGGGTGCGCTGCTGGCCGTCGACCGGCGCTGGCTGGGCCGACTCCATCGACGCCACCGGCTGGGGCGACGACAGCGGCTGGGACGACGTCACCAACTTCAGCACCATCCGCATGGCCGACGTGGACGGCGACGGATTGGCGGACGTCTGCGCTCGGGCGAACGCCGGGGTCCACTGCGCGCTCTCGCGCGGCGACTCCTTCGAGGGCTCGCGCTGGCTCGACGGCCTCGCCGACGACAGCGGCTGGGCCCAGCCGGACAACTACACGACGCTGCGCCTCGCCGACGTCAACGGCGACGGTCGCGCGGATCTCTGCGCCCGTGCGAACGCCGGCATGCGTTGCTGGATGAGCGAAGGTGCTGGCTTCGGCCCGTCCATCGTCGGGCCGGAGTGGAGCGACGACGCGGGCTTCGGCGCCGCCAAGCACTACGGCACGATCCGCATGGCGGACGTGAACGGCGACCGCCTCGCCGATCTCTGCGCTCGGACCGCGGAGGGCTTCGAGTGCTGGCTCAGCTCCGGTACCGCCTTCGAGACTCGAGTCGAAGGCCCGCGCTGGTCCGACGACTCCGGCTGGGGGGCGATGCGGTACTGGTCGACCATCCGCATGGCGGACATCGACGGTGACGGTCGTGCCGACGTCTGCGCCCGGAGCGCGAGCGACCTGCGCTGCCATCGCTCGCTCGGCGATGCGTTCGAGGCCGAGCCCATCGTGATGGACGCGACCTACGCCGACGAGTCCGGCTGGGACGACGAGAGCAACTTCGCGACGCTGCGGGTCGGCGACATCGACGGTGACGGTCGCGACGATCTCTGCCTGCGCTCGAACACGGAGATCCGCTGCCTCCGCTACGCCACCGATGGGCCGGTGACCGTGCTCGGCCCCGGCTGGAGCGACGACAGCGGCTGGAGCGCGCCCCGGCACTACGCGACCTTCCGGCTCGCGGACGTCGACGGCGACGGCATGGACGACGTCTGCGCTCGGGCTGGGGTCGGCTGGCTCTGTCACCCCTCGACGGGCGACGGCTTCGGCGAGTCCTTCGAGCTCGGCGACATGACCAACGACGGTGGGTGGGGCGCGATCCGCTACTGGTCGACCATCCAGAGCGCGGGCCGCGCCTGTCGCCCGGCGATGGAGATGTGCAACGGACGCGACGACGACTGTGACGGCGCGGTCGACGAGACGGCGATGGCCGAGATCTGCAACGGCGTCGACGACGACTGTGACGGCCGGATGGACGAGAACGCCCGCCCGGAGGTCTGCGGCGGCGGCGACGACGACTGCGACGGCAACGTCGACGAGTGGGTCTGCGGTGGCGGCGACATGGGGGTCGGCACGACGCCTCCCACCGGTGGCTACGACGAGGCCACGGGCGGTTGCGGCTGCCGCGCCGTCGACGGCCGCGGCGCCTTCGGCTCGCTCATCCTCTTCCTGCTGGTCGGGCTGAGGCTCAGCCGCCGCCGAGCTTCTCGAGGACGCTGACCATTCCCTTGGTGAGCTTGCCGTAGCTCTCTGGAGCGAGGCGCTGCATCGTGTCGATGAAGTGGGCGTCGGCGCCGATGAGCACCTTCGGCGCGCGCTTCTCCATGGCGTCCGCGATCACCGTCGCCGCCTCGCGTGGGGTGGTGCGCGTGACCTTGTCGAACTGGCGGATCGCTTCGCCGTGGTCGCTCTTCCCGTCCAGGTCCTTCCGGATCCGGGCGTTGCGGACGATGTTCGTCTTGATGCCACCCGGGTGAACGCAGCAGGCCGTGACGCCGGTGTCCTCGAGCTCCCAGCGGAGCGCTTCGGTGAAGCCGCGCACCGCGAACTTGGCAGCGTTGTAGGCGCCTTGGGTGGGGAAGGCGATGATCCCGAAGACGCTCGAGACGTTCACCACCCAACCAGTGTCGCGCTCGAGGAAGTGCGGGAGGAACGCTTTGGTTCCGTACACCACGCCCCAGAAGTCGATGCCCATGACCCACTCGAAGTCCTCGTAGGTCAGGTCCGCGACGGTCTCCTGAACGGTCACGCCAGCGTTGTTGATGATGCCGTCGACCTCGGGGAAGTGCGCCAGCGTATCGTCGCGCCATCGATGGACGGCGTCGCGGTCGCTCACGTCGAGCACGGTGGTCGTGACCTCCGAGCCCCGGATCGTGGCGGCCGTCTCCTGCAGTCCGACCTCGTTGACGTCGGCCAGCGCCAGGTCGCAGCCGCGCTCGGCGAGCACGTGGGCCAAGGCCCGGCCGATGCCGCTGGCGGCGCCGGTGATGGCGATCGTTCGTCCCTCGAGCTCGCTCATGGTCTTCCTTTCAGCGCCGCTTCCGCAGCTGGTCGCGGATGGCGCGTTGGTGCTCGATCACACCGTCGTAGTAGCGGTGCCGCGCCGCATCGAAGCGGCCGCGCAGGCGGGTCGGCTCCGGTGAACGTGGCTCTCGGACCTCGAGGTCGAAGCTGCCGGCGATGCGCTGGTCTTCGAGCGCGTCGAGGCTCACCTCTCCCCCGAGCACCCGGAGCTGCGTGCCGCCCACTGCCGCGGTGGTCGCGCCATCGGCCGGCGCATCGGCGACGGGGTGGTCCCCGGTGGCCGGGCTGCCGTCGTGGAAGGTGAGCTGCACGGAGAGGTCGCCTTCGCCTTCGGCCTTGAGCTCGACGAGCACCATGGTGTCGTCGCGGCCGAAGCCCGCTTCGAGGGTCTGTACGGGGAACTCGAAGCCCTGGTTCAGCGTGGGCACGGCGACCTTCGCCTGACCGGCCTCGGGCGCGTCGATCGCGCCGATGGCGGGCGGCTCGGCCTGGGGCTCCGGCTCGGGCGGCGTCGGCTCCTCTTCCGTGACCGGCTCCGGCGGCGGCTCCTCGCAGCCTGCGAGGGAGAGCATCAGCGTCAGAGTCAGCCACGCAGCGCGCATGGCTCCTTCTATCAGGTTCGCGGTCGGCAGCCGAGGGCGAGCCGTTCGAGGCGGTCGGCCAGGGCGCTCGCGATCGGTGCCGGAAGCGCGGCCGTCCCCGAGAGCTCACGGTAGAGCGTGGCGGTCGTGCCGAGGATCTGGCTCGGGGCGCCATGGTTCGGGTCGTCCACGTTCTCGAGCATCGCGCGCAGATCGAGCGCGAAGGCCTCCGGCTCGAGGGCATGCAGCCGGCCCGGCCGGTGCTGCACCTCGGCCAAGAAGGCGAGGGTGGCGCGCAGCGCGATGGCAGCCCACCGCGCCTCGGTCGGGTCGGGGAAGAGCTTGCCGACCGTGTGCTCGATGGAGTGGGTCGTGAAGGGTCGGGGCCGGGCCGGCCGCTTGCGTGCGAACCCACCGTTCGCGCGGTGATGGTCGATGTCCCCGAGCAGGTCCTCCATCGATTCCCGGCTCAGCTCACCGCTGGCGTGGAGCCAGCGCGCCCAGCGCTCGTAGAGCTGCAGCACCCGCCGCTCGCCGTAGCCGCGTCCGTCGAAGTAGCAGTAGACCTCCGAGAAGGCCGTTTGGATCCAGAAGTCGCTCGCGAAGGGTGGCGTCTTCGGTCGCGGCATCATTCGCCAACCGAGGAGCCAGACCACCGCCGCTTCCTCGCGGCCGCGGGGTACGACCCCGTTCACGAAGGACGCGGCGGATCGCAGCCCGACGTCGGCCGGGACGGGCAGGGTGTGGGTCAGACGACGCCAGGCGTCGCGGAGCCAATCGAGGTCGTCGCTCGGGGCGGGATGAGTGCGCATGGCGCCCTCTTCGCCGCTCGAGGGGACGAGTTGCGTTCCCATCCGGGCTTCAGTCGTGGGTCTTGTTCTCGCACAAAGGCACCAAGAACACGGAGGTCCACAAAGGCTGGGTGTCGGTCCGCAACTTGTGCGCTTGCAGACCGAGGAATGGGCATGCGCGAAGCGAATGGGATTGCTCGAGAGGTCGTGGATGCATCGGTTCAGGTCCATCGGGCCCTGGGACCGGGGCTGCTGGAGCGGGTCTATCAGCGAGCGCTGATACACGAGCTGCAGCTGCGGGGCCTTTCCGTGGCATCGGAAGTGGCGCTCCACGCCAGCTACCGCGGCCTCGACCTAGGCTGCGCCTACCGCTGCGACCTGACAGTCGAAGACAAGCTACTCGTCGAGCTGAAGGCACTCGACACGCTGACACCAGCACATCGACGCCAGACGCTCACCTACCTCAAGCTCTCCGGCTACCGACTCGCCCTGCTGCTCAACTTCGGCGCCCCGCTCATGCGAGACGGAATCCACCGCTTCGCCAACTAGCGATATCCCAAACCCTCTGTGAACCTTCGTGCTCTTGGTGCCTTTGTGCGAAAACAAGGGCACATCGGGCCGAACGAAGCCCGTGTCGGGCTCAGGCCCCGGATGCGGCGGACGCCACGGCCCGGTCGGGAACCGGCATCAGGTCGGCCGGGTCCTCGAGACCGAGCTCCTCGAGCGGGTCGCCGGACCACAGCTGACCGCGGACCATGTGGCTCCACATGCGGAAGTCGGCGGCCAGGGACCAGAGCGGGTACTCGAAGGTCGCCGGTCGGTTCTTCTCGAGCTTGAAGTGGCCGATCCACGCACAGGCGTAGGCGAAGATCACGCCGGCCGGGAAGGTCAGCGGCGAGCCGACCGTGCCGAGGCCGAGCATCGCCGCGACGTGACCGAAGGGCGCCTTCTCGGCCTCCTTGATCATGCCGTGCTTCATGATGGCGGCGAACCCTGCGGCGGCCGCGGGGAAGCGCGCGGGGTGCAGTGCGGTGCTGGCACCAGCGGCGGCCAGGAAGCCGGTGGTGCCCAGGAAGTGGAGGCGCCGCGAGCGGGCGTCACGGTGCTCGGAGAGGTAGTGGGGCCAGAACTCCTCGAAGCTCTCGATGCGGGACATGGGTCTACTCCTGCGGCGCCAGCGGCGCGCGTCAATCGTCTTCGTTGAACGCGACCACGAAGTCGCCTTCGTCCGGGATGCCCGGGTGGCGCCGCCGCGTCTGCGTCTGCGGCGGCTCGACGAACGCGTCGTCGAGGCCGTCGAAGGTCGGATCGTCGAAGGTCGGGGGGTCCATCGGCGCGGGCGCGACGGAGAAGAGGTCGAGGTCCGCCACCAGCGCGTCGTGCTCCTCCGCGGAGAGGATGCTGTCGTCGATGGGCTCGGGCTCGAGGACCTCTTCGGTCTCGACCACGAAGGGCGGGGGCACGGTCTTCGGCGAGAGCGGCTCTTCGCTCTCGGGCTGGAGCGCGGAGGCATAGGTCCCGACCACGTCGGTGCCGATGCGGAGGTTCATCGTCTTGGCGAGGTTCTCCAAAGCCAGCTGCAGCTTCCGCATGTCGCTGAAGCGCTTGGAGGGGTCGCGCTGCAAGCACCGGAGGATCACCGCTTCGACGGCGGCCGGGAACTCGCGTTCCGTCCGCCCCGAGGGCGGCGGGGGGGGGCCGGCCAGGACGGCGTTCACGTAGGACATGCCGTCGCCCTCGATCATCCGCTGGCCCGTGGTCAGCTCGTAGAGGAGCACCCCGACCACGTAGAGGTCCGCACGCCGGTCCGCGTTCTTCACGTCCGCGATCATCTCGGGCGCGATGTAGCCGACCGTGCCGCGGATCCCTGACTCGGGGCCCTTGAGCGTCTGGCGCCCCGCGGTGTCGGTGGCCAGCCCGAAGTCGATGAGCCGGACGCGCCCGTCGCGGCCGAGGAAGACGTTCTCCGGTCCGAGGTCGCTGTGGATGAGGCCGCAGTTCTGGCCCCTCTCGTCGCAGAGCTCGTGGACCGCGTGGAGGGTCTCGCAGAGCTGGATCGCGACCGAGAAGACCACGTCCCAGCGCATGGTGCGGCCCATCTCGCGCTCGTGCCGTCGGGCGGCCCCGAGCGTGAGGCCGCGGAGGCGCTCCATGACGCAGTACCACTGGCCGTCCTCGTGGCGGACGTCGTGGATGGCGGGCAGGCCCGTGTGCTCGATGCGAGCCATCCATCGACCCTCGGCGCAGAACTCGGTCAGCAGCCGACGCCGCTCGGCGAGGTGCGGGTGCATCCGCTTGATCACCACCTCGCGTTGGAAACCGCCATCACCCCACTGACGAGCGATGAAGATCTCGGCCATTCCGCCGGTCGCGATCTTCCGGAGAAGCTCGTATCGTCCAAGTCGCTGCACGCGGCCGGAAGGATAGCGGTCTCGGCCTTACAGTGAAAGGTGCTCTCGGATCCGGGCTCTCATCGAGCCGTTGCCCCGTGGCGCCCCGGACCCTGGTAGAGTCGGAGGCCATGAAGGTCTGTCCCACCTGCGGCCTGAAGTACCAGGACGACCAGGACCGTTGCTTCGTGGACAACGCCGAGCTGGAGCAGCAGGCGGACCCGTTCATCGGGCGGACGCTCCAGGGGCGTTACCTGGTCGAGGCCCCCATCGGCGAGGGCGGAATGGCGACGGTCTATCGCGCTCGGCACACGCTCGTGGACCGCCCGGTGGCCGTGAAGATCATGGCTCCCTCGATGGCGCGCAACGAGTCGCTCCGAGAGCGCTTCCGGCGCGAGGCGAAGAACGCCGCGCAGCTCGCCCACCCGAACATCATCGAGATCTACGACCACGGCGAGACGGACGACGGCGCCGTCTTCCTGGTCATGGAGCTCCTCGACGGCGCGCCACTCTCGGATTTCGTGGCCGAGGGGCCCATGGATCCGGGGCGGGTGGCGGCGCTGGGCCTTCAGATCGCTCGCGGGTTGGCCCGCGCGCACGACTTCGACGTCATCCACCGGGACCTGAAGCCGGAGAACATCTTCGTCTCGAACGCCGGGCCCGGGCGAGTGCTCGTGAAGCTGCTCGACTTCGGCATCGCCCGCTCGATGCACGACTCGCGGCTGACGAACGCCGGCGAGATCTTCGGGACACCGCAGTACATGGCGCCCGAGCGGGTCACCTCCATCGACGCCGGTCCAGCCGCAGACCTCTATGCGCTGGGCTGCATCCTCTTCGAGATGCTCACCGGCAAGATCCCCTTCGAATCGGAGGAGATCACGGGCTTCTTCATCAAGCACATGCAGGAGCCGCCGCCGAAGCCGTCGGAGCTGGTCCCGGCGTGTCCGCGACGGCTCGAGGAGCTGATCCTCGCGCTGATGGCCAAGAAGCCGGAGGAGCGTCCGGTCGACGCCCATCAGGTCATCAAGGAGCTGCAGGCGCTGGCTCCGAAGTCCGGGCCCGAGGCCGTCGCGCCGCCGGTGCACACGCCCAGTCGGCCCATCGCGGCGCCGACGCTGCCGCCGACCACGCTGGAGCGCTGGGCGCGGCGGACCGCGATCTTCGAGCAGATGCTCGGACAGGCCTATCCCAACGGTGGGGCACCCCCGAGCGTGCAGGAGCTGCTCGGGCAGATTCGCGACACGCTGCGGAAGGTCCACGAGACCCGGCACGAGGGGCTCAAGGAGCAGCGGAACCTCGAGCTGCTCGAGCGCGACGCGCGCGACACCCGAGCCCGGCTCGGCCACGCCGTGCAGACGCTGGCCGAGGATCTGTCCCAGGCGCGCGAGGCGGCTCGGGCGGCCCAGCAGGAGGTCCAGCCCTACTTCGACGCCGACGACCAGGCACAGCAGACCTACCTCGAGGCCCACCACCGCCTCGAGCAGCGCGGGGGCTACCAGCAGCTCGCGGCGCCCGACGAAGCCTTCACCAAGGCGCTCCGCGAGGTCGCCGAGGCGCTCGACCGCTGGTCGCTCTCTCACGGCGCGTCGGCGAAGGCCCGCCGCTGGGTCGAGGCCAAGAAGAAGGAAGTCGAGGACCTCGAGTTCCAGGTGAAGGCGCTCCGCACCAACCTCGAGCGCATGGAAGCCGAGCACGACGCCCGGAAGGCCGAGTCCGAGAAGGTGCTCGTGGCGAGCGGCGCGTTCGCCCAGGAAGGCGAGAAGAAGTTGATCGAGCTCGCCGGCAAGTTCTGCGACCAGCTCCGATCCAAGAGCGAGCTCCAGCCTCTCTTCCACCAGCTCGAACAAGAGAGCGGTTGACCACACCATGACCAACGATTCGACCCGCGGGCGCCTCGAGGCGCTCGAGGCGCGTGAACGACTGAACAACGCGACCGACGAGGCGCTGGAGCTCGCCCTCCGGGACAAGCTCTCGCTCGGGCCGACGCTGCGATCGCTCTTGCCGCTGCTCGCCTCGCATTCCGGCGCGGACTTCGTGTGGGTGCGGACCTTCGACGAGAACCTCGAGCTCCGCGACTTCAGCTACGGCGGCACGCTGCCTTTCGACCCGGACTCGATTCAGGAAGCGACCGATCGCGGCGAGCGGCTCCAGCGCCAGCTCGGCGACCAGCTGCTCCTGGCCCAACCGCTCGACGTCGCCGGCGAGCTCTTTGGCTCCGCGGCCGTCGTGCTGAGCGGCTCCGTGGACCCGGGGCGCTCGAGCGTGGTCGCGGGGCTCCTCGACGTGTGGTGCGAAGAGCTCGACAACTACCTCGCGTCGATCGCGCAGGCTCGGAACAAGGAGCGCATCGGGCGGGCGCTGGGCGAGGCGCTCGAGGAGCCGGTGCTCGAGGTCGGGGTGAACCGCGCCCTGGAGGTGCTGAGCACGGAGGTCTCCTTCGACGACCTCTTCCTGGTCTTTCGCCACCAGGACGATCTGCGCGGGGCGACCTTGCACTACCGAGTGATGCAGGACGGGAAGCTGCTCCACGAGTCGCGCTCGCCGGACATGGAGATCGACGAGTTCGTGCGCGTGCACGGTCCGTCGCTGATCGCCGGCGAGTCGCGGGCGCTGCTCGAGCGCTTCGGCATCGCGGGCGGCCGGGAGGAAGTGCTGCTCGCCGGGGTGCGCGACCAGCGGCAGCTCGGCCGGCTGGTGGTCACCAGCAAGCACGAGGACTTCAACACCTTCGACCGCGACTTGCTCGAGCGCTTCGCGAGCACGCTCCGACGCCGGGTGGTCGACTTCAACCGGCAGTGGAAGCGGCTGACTCAGTTCTTCGCGCCCTCGGTGGCGCGGCGTCTGTTGCAGCACGAGGACCACGTCGAGCGCTTCCTCTCTCCGAAGCTCGAGGACGTCGCCATTCTCTTCTGCGACATCTCGGGCTTCACCCGGATCAGCGAGCAGGTGGTGAGCGAGCCGCAGCGCATCGGCGCGCTCGTCGACGAGTGGAGCCGGCAGGCCGTGGACGTGCTCTGGGAGACCGGCGGGGTCTTCGACAAGATGGTCGGCGACTGCATCATCGGGCTCTGGGGACCGCCCTTCTTCGAGGGCGAGCCGGCCATGCGCTGCCAGCAGGCGGCCGTCGCAGCCCATCGCATCCGGGACCTGACCCGCGCGATGAAGGACCACCCCGATTTCCCCGAGCTGAAGGACCTCGACCCGCCGATCACGGTCTCGACCGGCCTCGGCTTCGCACCCCTCTTCGTCGGCCTCTTCGGTCCGAACGAGGACTACACCGGCTTCAGCTCCGGCATGAACAACACCGCGCGGCTCCAGGGCATCGCGCCCGGCGACGTCATCCTCTGCAGCGACGCCTTCTGCGAGGTCCTCGATCGCCCCGAGCTCTTCGGCGACGAGGACCAGGCGCAGGTCAAGAACGTCGCCCACCCGCTCCGCTTCCGTCCCCTGATCACCGACCCCCGATAGAGGGGGCGACGGGGGTCGCCCCCAACTGGGGATGGCGGAAACTGTCGCCACCGATCTGGCGACTGATGTCGCCAGGAATGTTTCTTTCCGGTGTCATTGAACCCGCTTTAGGCGGTGTTTTTTTGCGATCCACTCGCCGTAACGGCGTGGCTCGATTGTTGCGTACAGAATCGTACATCCGCGTCCCTCCCCACGCCCCAGCCAGGACACCCCCACCATGCTCGATTCCGGACAGTTCGCGCTCTCGTCTCGGCCCTCACCCCGCCAGCACGTCGACCTGCGCTCCACCATCATCGCCCTCCAACGAGAGGTCGAGTCCTACGGCGTCGGGCCGTGCCTGGTCCGCGTCTCGCGGAAGCGGGGTTGGCCCGACCCGCAGCCGGTCACCGAGGTGATCGTGCAGGCCGGGGACGTGGCCATGCTCACGCGCCACAAGGACCCGCATCAGGCCGTCCTTCGCGCGTTCCAAGCGGTCCTCGACCGCATCGCCTGAGCCCGCGTCATCTCGAGGTCGCTTGACCGGCTGCTGGGGGCCGGTCATCGTGCGCACGGACTCGAGTCGGCAGCTTGCTGCCGGAGACGCGCCGCGGGGAGACATCCGCGAAGCCAAGAGGGAAGCCGGTGAGAATCCGGCGCGGACCCGCCACGGTGAGTGGGCCAATGCCTTCGTCACGATGCCACTGGGGAGACCTGGGAAGGCGACGAAGGACACGGCTCCGAGCCCGGAGACCTGCTCGAGCCCTTGCTCCTCAACCACCTCGGGGATGGTGGTCGGAATCATCGGCTCGATGTGCCGGTGCGCTCCGGGTTCCATCTCCGTCGGATCTCCCGACTCGTGCGCACCCGCGAACTCTTGCTCCCGCTCCTGGCGACTCTGCTCGTCCTGGGGTCGAGCTCCGTCCAGGGCCAGGAAGAGCCCGACGGGAGCTCCGAAGAGGAGCTGAGCTTCGGCGCCACCGCGGAGGTCGAGGAGCCCACCGCGAGCACCAACCGTCTCGACGCCACCGCCGCCGGCACCGAGGTGCCCATCCGGGACGAGTCGCCGCTCACCACCCTCGCCGACGCTGCCGTCGAAGCGCCGGGCACCCACGTCAGCCGCCTCGGCGGCTTCGGTGCCCCGGCCTCCATCGCGCTCCGTGGCTCGGACCTCGGTCACACCACCGTCCTGCTCGGCGACCTCGCGCTCACCGGACCCGAAGCGGCGCGCTTCGATCTCGGCCTCTGGAATCCACTGCTCCTCGATCGCATCGAGGTCTACCGCGGCGGCGCGCCGGTCTGGCTCGACGCGGGCGCCATCGGTGGGGTGTTGCGTCTCGTCCCACGTGAGGCGATGGGCAACGCGTTCGCCGCGCGGCTCGGTGTCGGCAGCTTCGGCGCCACCCGTCTGCAGGTCGCCTCGTCCATGGAGGGCGGCCCCGTCCGCGCCTTCATCACCGCAGGCGGCGAGGGTGCACGCAACGACTATCCCTTCCGCTACGACAACGGCACCCGCTTCGACGACACCGACGACGAAGACCGCCACCGGCAGAACGCCGACACCCTCGGCGCCAACGCGCTCGCCAACGTGCAGGTCGCGGTCGGTGACCACGGCCGACTCCAGCTCTTGCTGCTCGGGTCCTCTCGGCTCGGCGGGGAGCCCGGCCCTGGCCAGATCGCGACCGAGAACGTCCGCCGCAACGACGTCCGCACCCTCGGCTCGCTCGGCTACGTCCACGAGCTCAGCGGCGGTCACCGCGTCCAGGTCGCGACCCGCCTCGGTCACCGTCGTCACCGCTTCACCGACCCCGACGGCCGCCTCGGCCCGTCCGCCGAACAGACCGACGATCGCTTCCTCACCTCGTGGACCCGCCTCGGCGCGACCATTCGCGCCGCCGAGATGCTCGACATCAGCGCCATCGGCACCGTCGGCTTCGAGCGCTACGAGCCCTTCGACGCGCTCGGCCTGACCCCGCCCGCGTCCACCCGCCGCCGCTTCAGCGGCGCGGTCGAAGGTCACCTCCACGGCGAGCTCGGCTCCTGGCGCTTCGGTCTCCGCCCGTCCATCCGCCTCGAGCACGCCTCCGCCACCATCGCGAGCTTCGACCCGCACCTGCGCGAGCAGGAGACGAACACCGACCTCACCCGCCCGACCTACCGCGTCGGCGCGCTCGTCGCTCCCATCCCGTCGGTCGCTTTCGTTGGATCGCTCAGCCGCGGCGTCCGTTTCCCCACCACCCTCGAGCTCTTCGGCGACCGCGGAGTGCTGCTGCCGAGCCCCGAGCTCGTCCCCGAGCGCGGCCGCCACGCCGACGCGGGCATCACGCTGCGCATCAATCACGGCCCGCTTCGCGCGATGGTCGAGGCTCGCTACTTCGACCTCCAGATCGACGACCTCATCCGCTACCGGCTGACCTCGCTCCAGACCGCACGCGCCGAGAACGTCCAGTCGGCCACCGTCCGCGGCGCCGAGATGGGTCTGCGCGGTCACTGGGGCCGCTACCTCGAAGCCGTCGGCACGGTCACCGTGCTCCGCGCCAAGGACCACCGGGACCTCGACTTGCCGTGGCGCCCCCAGCTCCGCACCGGCGCGCGGCTCGCGGGGCACACCCGCCGGGTCGGCCCCTTCGACGATCTCTCCCTCTGGGTCGCTTGGACCCATCGAGGCGCGTACTTCCACGACCCCGCCAACCTCGTCGAGATCGAGGGGCGCCACTGGGTCGAGCTCGGCATCGGCGCCGAGCTCTGGGACGGCCTCAGCGTCGCGGTCTCCGTCCGCGATCTCCTCGACCAGCGGGGCCAGGACTTCCTGGGCTACCCGCTGCCCGGCCGCCGTGTGGCGGCCCTTCTGCAGTATCGAAAGGAACTCGATCGATGAATCGCCGCTTGTTGATGATTGCTTCTCTGGTCGCCCTCACCGCCTGTGGTGACGACGACGGAACCACCGACGACCCGGGCATGGACATGGGTCCGCTCCCGGTCGACATGGACACCCCGATGGTCGACATGGACCCCACCGCCGACATGGCGATGGCGGACATGGGCCCCGAGGTCACCTGCGAGGGCGACGACGCCCTCGACCCGATCCTCGAGTCGGGCTTCCTGGTCCTCTCCTCCGACTACGCCAGCACCGCCATCGGCGTGATCGCCGCCGACGGCGCCAGCGTCTCCACCATGCGTTGGCTCGACTCCGGCACCGAGGCCCCCGGTCTCGTCGCGGCCCTCAGCGGTGACGTGACGCTCCCGACCGCGCAGCCGCCGCTCGGCGCCGTGATCATCGACCGAAGCAACGACACCATCACCCGCTTCTGTCGCTCGGGCGCGCTCGTGGGCCAGGTCCGCGTGGGCACCGACACCGTCACCGCCAACCCGCAGGACGCGCTCTTCGTCGGCGCCGAGGCCTGGGTCTCGCGCTACGAGCCGCACCCGGGCGAGGCCGAGGCCGACCGCGGCTCCGACCTGATCGGGCTCGACGCCGAGGCGATGACCCGCAACGGCGTGCGCGTCGACCTTTCCGGGTACGGCGGCACCGTCACCGGCATGGACTCGGAGGGCGATCCCGCCGACGTCGTCGTCGCCGCGCGTCCGCAGGCGATCGTGCAGGTCGGCGACTTCGCCGTCGTCGGTCTCGACCGAATCCCCGCCGACTTCTTCGGCGCCCGCGGCCACCTGCCCGGCGCGGTCGCCATCGTCGACCTCGAGAGCGGCGACGCCGAGCTCCACGAGCTCACCGATCTGGCCAACTGCGGCACCGTCCGGCCGATCCCCGGTGACGGAAGCCAGGTGCTCGTCGCGTGCGGCGGCTACTCCGACATGGGCTTCGGCGACACCGCCGGCGAGCGCGCCACCGCCGGCCTCGTGCGGCTGACCCTCGCCGCCGGCGAGGTCACCGATGAAGACGTCTGGCGCGTCGACGCCGACGAAGCGAACCTCGCGGCGGTGAACGGCACCCTCGCGCTCGACGCCGACCACATCCTCGGCGTGGCCTGGGGCGAGTTCGGCGTCAGCGGCGACACCCTCGTCGTCACCGACCTCGCCACCGGCGACCAGACCACCGTCGACACCGCCAGCGAGGCCTTCGCCCTCGGCGGCAGCGCCATGCTCGGCAGCGTCGTGCTCGTGCCCGACGCCTCGTCCGACGGCCCCTCCGTCTGGCGCTTCTCGGTCAGCGGCGGCGCGCTCACCGCGATGGGCGAGCTCGAGGTCGACCCCGCGCTCCCGCCGCGCTCGATCCAGGCGTACTGAGCGCTCGGCCGGAAGCCGAGGTCGTCGTCCTCGACGAGCTCCACGCCGCACACGCGGATGGGCTCGAGCGCGACGACCTCGGCGCGCGCCGGCGTCACTCACCGGCGGTCACTCGCAGGCGAAGGCACGGAGCATCCCGTCCCGGGAGGCCACGAAGACGAGGTCCTCCCAGGTGCGCACGCTCACCGGGGCCTCGATCGCGAAGCCGCTCAGCAGTCCACCGTCTCGGGCGCTCCAGGCGCGCAGCGCGCCTTCGTCGCCGACCGTGAACACCACACCGCCGTCGGAAGTGAGGCTCACGCTGCGAGCCCCGTGCGCGATGGCGTCGATGCGCACCCGTCGCTCGAGCGCCGAGTCGAAGACCTGGATCGCCTCGCCGCCCGCGGCGGCGACGACACCCGCAGCGCCGGCGATCTCACGGATGGCGTCGGCGCCATCCCAGAACGCTTCGGCGCCATCGCCCGCGCCCCAGCGCTCGAGGCGCGGCGAGTCTCCGGACCCTGCGATGAGCAGCGAGCCGTCTTCGAGGAAGGCCAGGTCGGTGACGTCGCGGATCGCCGAGGCCAGCGGACCACGGACGTCGCGCGTCTCGAGGTCGCGGAGCAGCACGTTGCCGCCGCCGGCGTCCGCGTGGGCGACGAGCGTGCCCGCAGGATCGACGGCCACTGCGGTCATCGGCGTGTCGGGGGTCGTGCCGCCCAGGACGTCGAAGCCGCCCCAGACCGTCTCCATCGAGACCAGGCCGCCCGCGTCTGCGGTGACCACCCGCTCGTCCACGAACGCCAGGTCGGTGGAGACGGGCGCGCCGAACTCCACGCCGTAGGCGAAGATCCCCGGCTCCAGCACCTCTTCGAGGCCGGCCAGCGTCCAGAGCTTGATGTTGCCGTCGACGGTCGCCACGGCGAGCCGGCCACCATCGGAGACGTCGAACGCGACCACTTCGCCGTGCTCGGCGGTGTCGTCGTTGTCGATGGCGTCGACCTCGAGCAGGCGGCCTCCGTCGTCGAGGCACCGGGTGAGTTGGCTCGGTGTGGGGATGGGTTCGACGGGGATGGTCAGGTCGAGCTCGGCTCGTGCCTGGAGCGGCGCGAGCTCGATCGCTGGCGGCGGATCGGTCGGCGCGTCGGCCGGAGGGGCCGCGCAACCGATGCCGAGGGTGAGCGTGGAGAGGATGGCGGAGGTGATCGTCTTCATGAACACCAGGATGGCCATCGCCAGGCATAGCTACCACGACCTTGTTTCGATGTTTCGTATAGCCGTGAGCTATGGACGATGGGTTCGCGAGCTGGGCTTCTGCTGCCGGAGTCGCCCGGCAACATTGGTGTTTTCGGCCTCTCTCGGATGTTCTTCGATTTCTTCGTCACACATCCGCTGCCACGGTTTCCCGTAAGGGGTAGCGGGAAGGAACGAAGCCGATGAGGGCGCGCTCCCCCGCAGGTTCAACGGCGATCGTCTGCACTCGAGCAGACGCTTCGACTGCGGAGGTGTGTCATGTCCAAGTCTCGTTTTTCTCCTCTTCGTCTCTTGAGCGCGCTCGCGCTCGCCGCAGCGCTCCTCCTGCCGAGCGTCGGTCGCGCCGAAGCGCCGATGACGGGCCGCACCCACGCGGTGCTCGTCGGCATCGCGAACTATCCGACGTCCCCGCTGGCGCGCACCGACGTCGACGCGGAGCGTTTGGCCCGCGCGCTCTCCCGGAACATCCCGGCGGAGCGCCTGAGCAGCCATCTCCTCCTCAACGAGCGCGCCACCCGCGCCAACGTCTTGCAGGCGCTCGCGACCGTGCAGCGCGAAGCGACCGAGGGCGACAACGTGGTCTTCTTCTTCAGCGGCCACGGCTCGCCGGTCGCCGACGAGAGCGCCGACGAGGGCGACTCGCTCGACGAGGTCCTCTCGCTCTACGACGGCGACCTGAAGGACGACGAGCTGGCGCACGCCCTCGACCAGACGAAGAGCCGGCTGACGCTCGTGGGCATCGACGCCTGCTTCAGCGGCGGCTTCCTCTTCGACGTCGGTGACCGCGCCGGGCGCATGACGCTGCTCTCCAGCTCCGAGGACCTCACCAGCGCCGTGCCGGACCGCGAAGCCGGCGGCTGGCTGAGCCTGCTCCTCGCCGAGGCCCTCGAGGGTCAGGCCGACGGCGCGGCCGACGGCGTGCAGGGCCAGGCCCGTGACGGGATGCTCACGACCCTCGAGATCGAGGCCTTCATTCGCCGCAAGGCCGGCCAGCTCCCGAACATCGAGTCGACCGACCCCGCGGGTCGCACCGTCGGCTTCCAGTTCATCGACATCAAGCGCACCGCCGTGCGCCCCGACATGGTCGTGATGCAGGTCGGTGAGGGCAGCGGCGAGTTCGTCGCGCCGCAGGTCGCGACGGTCGGCACCGAGGTCGCGAGCTTCCCGGGGCAGCGCCTCGGCTCCCAGGGCGCCACCCACACCGTCGACCTCGTGGCCGGCACCCGCTACCTCTTCGAGACCCGGAGCCTGGGTGGCGCCGCCGACACCGTGATGGCGGTGATGGTCGACGGACAGGTCCTCGCGGAGAACGACGACGCCTCGCCGGGCGACCTCTCGAGCCGCATCGAGCTCACCGCCACCCGGAGCGGCCGCCACGAGATTCGCGTTCGACCCTACGACGCCAACTCGCTCGGCGAGTACTCCCTCCGTGTCGCCTCCCTCGCCGGCGCCACGCCCATCACCACGGTCACCCCGTCCGGTGCCGCGGTGTTCCAGCGCAGCGGCCTCTCCCTCTCCCCGAGCGGCGAGCAGTTCACCGTGCAGCTCGCGCCGGGCCGCTACGTCATCGCGACCGGCAGCCTCTCGGGCCAGGCCGACACCATGGTGCGCGTCCTCCTGAACGGCACGCCCGTCGCAGAGAACGACGACGTCACCGATGGCGACCTCTCGAGCCGCGTCGAGCTCGGCGTGCAGGCCGCGGGCACCTACACCATCGAGGTGCGTCCCTACAGCCCCGAGACCCTCGGCACCTACGCGCTCGCCGTGACTCGTGCCGGCGCTGCGACTCCCGCGACCGGCAACGAGCTTCACCGTGTCACCTCGCAACTCACCGCCGCGGGCGAGGAGCACACCATCCAGGTGCCCGGCGGCCCGGTGGTCATCTCGACCAGCGCGCTCGGTCCGCAGACCGACACCGTCATCGAGGTGCTCGCGAACGGCATCGTGCTCGGCCAGAACGACGACGCCTCGCCGAACGACCTCTCGAGCCGCGTCGAGGTGGTGGCCCCCGCCGGCACCCTGACCGTTCGCGTGCGCCCCTACGCCCCGGAGACCCTCGGCGCCTACACGCTGACCGTCGCCTCCGGTGGTAGCGCTCCCGTCGCCACGGTCGGTTCGCCGGTGCTCTCGATGCCCGGTCAGTCCCTCGGTCAGAGCGAGACCACGCACGAGGTCCAGCTCGAGGCCGGTCGCACCTACGTCTTCGAGACCCGCGTCCACGGCTCCGCCGACACCGTGCTCCAGCTCCGCCAGGGCGGCCGTGTGCTCGCCGAGAACGACGACGTCTCCCCGGACCAGCTCGGCAGCCGCATCGAGCTCACGGCCCCCGCCGCCGGTTCGTACACCATCGCGGTTCGCCCCTACGCCCCGATGACCACCGGGACCTACGACCTGAACGTGACCGTTCGATAGTCCTTCGCGTCGCCCGAGCGAAACGGCCCCGCCTCACCGGCGGGGCCGTTTTGCGTGTTCGAAGCAGCGCTCGCTCCGTATCCTGCGAAACGGTGACCCGCGAAGAGCGAGACGAAGCCGTCGTTGCCGCGCTCGTGCGCGCGCGAGACGGAGATCGAGATGCGCTCTGGGAGGCCGTCGAAGGGTTGCGCCCCTATCTGCGCGCGGTCGCTCGGAGCGTGCTCGGCGGACGGCTGGACGGGAAGGTCGACGTCGCCGACGTGGTGCAGCAGAGCTTGCTCGCGGCCATCGAACGCTTCGACCAGTTCCGCGGGGAGAGCGCCGGCGAGTGGCAGCAGTGGCTCGTGACCATCGTGCGCAACGAAGCCCGAAACCTGCTGCGTTTCTGGCATCAGGACCGCCGGAACCTGGCCGCGGAGAACGCGGTGGCCGGTAGCATGATGCAGATCGACGGATCGACCGAAGGCGAGAAACCCCGGCTCGCTGCTCCAGAGCCCACACCCAGCCGCCAAGCCGCGACGCGCCAAGAAGCCATGCAGCTGCTGGAAGCGATCGACCGGCTCCCCGCCGAGTACCGCGAGGTCCTTCGGCTGCGGCACTTCGACGGTCTCTCCCACCGGGAGATCGCCGCCCGCACGGGCAAGACCGATGCGGCGATCCGCCAGCTCTGGGTCCGCGCCCTCAAACACCTCCGCGCGGCGATGGGCTAGATTGAGAGACCGGGCCGCGGTCGGTTCGGGGGCTCGTGTATCAGTCGCGTTGTCGCGTCCACCTCATTGGTGCACGGTCCCCAGATGAAACGCGCATTTGCCTTCTTGGTCGTACCCGTGATCGCC
Organism: uncultured Sandaracinus sp.; assembly: GCA_964462035.1. Classification (GTDB taxonomy): domain Bacteria; phylum Myxococcota_A; class Polyangia; order Polyangiales; family Houyiibacteriaceae; genus UBA1660. The sequence goes on along the minus strand of CAYXAP010000032.1, from coordinate 55,406 downwards.
GCGTGCGGTGGTGATAGCTGTCCGCCCGAGAACTACTCGGACTTCTTCGATGGTGACATCCTGATCACCGTGACCCGAGGGGACTCCTCCTCGAATGACGACTACCTCGACGTGAGCGCACTGATCAACGAGTCGCTCGACGTCGGCCCGAACGGCGAGCAGCGCTACCTCTTCTCTCTCTCCAGTTACTGCGACCTGCTCTTGCAGCGAGACGCGCCCATGTGTGAGCCCGCGTCGTCGACGACCGGAGTCTCGCTCGAGATCGTCGAGCAGCGGAACTGTCGATGGACCACGAGCGACGGATCACAGGCCGAATGGACGATCGACAGCTGGGGCTTCTTTTGGAAGAAGGACACGCTCGACATCATCGCGTCGGGTCCGGTGACCTTCACGACCACCGCCGGATCCACCGAAAGCGGCACCGCCATGTATCGCTTCTTCGGCACCTCTGCTTTCTGAGAGGATTCGCCCAGGAAGGGCCCCGAATCCCGATGTCGAGCCCCGCGGTGTCGGCACTCTGTCGTTCTCGCGAACTCGAACGACGGCTCGTCGGAATGGGGCCCACGATCCGGATTCCGGTCCCCGGCATGGCCCACTGCGATAAGCTGCCTTCGCCGTCGTGAGCGCCGAACCCAGTCAGGAACCCGAGGACGAGCGGGCCGCGTTGCTCGATGGCTACGTGGAAGCACTCGAGCGCGGCGAGGCCGTCGCGCCCGATGCCTGGGCGGAGAAGCAGGGACTCCCGCTCGACGACGAGCTCCGCGGCGAGCTGCAGCTCCTCGAGTCGCTCTTCGGTGCCGCCCGGTCCATTCGGGTCGACGCCTCCGTGCAGCAGACGGTGCCGGGCCGTGCGGCCGGCAAACGCGCTCCGAGCGATCGCCGGTTCATCGAGCCAGGCACCCGTCTCGGCGAGTGCGAGGTCGTCTCGCTGCTCGGCTACGGCGGCATGGGCGAGGTCTACCTCGCGCGCCACACGGTGCTCGATCGCGAGGTCGCGATCAAAGTCCTGCGCTCCGTGCTCGCGGAAGACAGCGGCGCGATCGACCGCTTCCGTGAAGAGGTCAAATCGATCGCCAAGCTCGGCGCGCACCCGCACGTCGTCGGCGCCATGCATGCGGCCGAGCACGAGGGCCGGCTCTACCTCGTGATGGAGTACGTGCCGGGCGGTGACCTGCACCAGCTGGTTGCCACCGAAGGCCCCATCGACGCGGACCGTGCCCGGCGCTTCATCCGCGAAGCGGCGGCAGGGCTCGCACACGCGCACGCGGCCGGACTCGTGCACCGCGACATCAAACCCTCGAACCTGCTCCTCGCTCCCGGCGAGGGCGATGGGGGAACGATCAAGGTCGTGGACCTGGGGCTCGCGCGGCTGATCCTGGACGGGCGGCGCAGCCCCCACTGGGCCGACGAGCTCGTGGGCTCGCTCGACTACATGGCGCCCGAGCAGGCGGACGATCCGGCCGCGGCCGACGCGCGCAGCGACCTCTACAGCCTGGGTTGCACCCTCTACTTCCTCTTGGCCGGCAAGCCGCCCTTCGCCGAGCGGCTCACCCTCAAGAAGCTGATGGCGCACGCCACGCAGGCGCCCGCGCCGATCGACGGCGTGCCCGAGGGCCTGCATCGGATCCTCGACGAGCTGCTCGCCAAGAAACCGGACGAGCGGATCCAATCCGCCGCCGAGCTCCTCGACGCGCTCGATGCGCTGGACTCCGGCGGGCGGGAGCTCGAACGCGCGGCGACGTCGACGCGTGACGAACCTGCCGGGGAAGCACCGCAGCCGGTCTTCGACGACGCCGGGGCCAAAGGCAGAGCCGGGCGGCGACTGGGGGCGAGCGTGTTCGCGATTCTCGCCGGTCTGGCCATCGTGGCGCTCTTGGCGCCGTCGTTGCGCGAGGATCCCGTGCCGCCCGAGCCCGAGTCCCGAACCCTCGGCGTGGGCGAGCCCTTCGAAGGCACGCTCCGGCCCGAAGACGAACGGCTGCCCAAGAGCGGCGCGTTCCTCGATGCGTACCCCGTCGAGCTGAAGGCGGGCACGACCTACATCGTCACGATGACGAGCCGCGCGTTCGACCCGAGCCTGGTCCTGCGGAGCGAGCGCGGCTGGGAGGTCGCCACCAACGACGACGCCCCCGGTCTCGGCGGCACCGCACAGATCGTGTGGACGGCGGAGCACAACGAGACGATGGAGATCGTCGCGACCTCCGAGCACGCCGAACGGACCGGGACCTATCTCGTGAGCGTGACCCAGCTGGACGACGACGAGCTGGTCGAGGGTGAGGCGGTCGAGGGCACGCTCTCGAGCGATTCGCTGCGCTTTCACGACGACGGTACCCCGATGGACCGGTACTGGCTCCCCGTGACGGTCGGCGAGACGTACGTCATCGAGATGCACTCGGACGACTTCGGCCCCGCCACCTTCGTGATGTCCGACCAGGGCACGGTGATTCAGGCGGGCTCCGCGCTCGACGCGAATTCCAGCCGTGCCGTGTACAACGCGACCAGCACCGGCTTCGTCTTCGTGGTGGCCAACGTCTCGGTCGGCAGCGGCGAAGGCGCGTACACCCTCACGCTTCAGAGCGTGCTCGCCGGGGAGCTCGTGTTCGACGAGACGGGCCTCCTCACCGAAGGCGACGAACGCGCGCGCGACGACAGCTTCTACGACCCCTATCCCCTCGAGGTCGAAGCCGGACACACCTACGTGATCTCCATGGAGAGCGAGGACTTCGACACGTACCTCCTCCTCGTCGACGAGGAGGAGGCGCGCATCGCCGCCAACGACGACGCCATCGGGACCGACAGCCGGTTGGTCTGGCGCGCGGAACGCACGCAATCGCTCCGGGTCTTCGCCAACAGCTACGCCGCCGGCATGACCGGCGAGTACCAGATCCGCGCCCGCGAGCTCCCGAGCTCGGGTGACACGCCCATCCCGGGGGACGCGCCCGAGACCGAATCGTTCGAGTCGTCACCCACCCGCTGATCGCCCGCCGCCTTCGGCTCGCGACCGTCAGTCGGCCGGCCAGCGGACTCGGCAGACCGGTCCCTCGGCGCCGCCTCGAGCGACGCCTCCCGCGTCGACCCGCCACCGAACACCGTGAGCGGAGACCCAGTCGAGGCAAGGGGTGGAGCCCTGTCGGATGGCGAGCGTCGCGTGGGTGTAGCCGCCCTCGACCTCGATCGGGATCACGAGGTGTGGGCCATCCCCACCGTCGGGGCAGCCGCGGCCCAGCGCGTCGCGGTGGAAGACGACGGCGCTGCTCTCACCGCCCGGCGACACCACACCGGCGCGGTTGCGCTCGGCCGGCCGGCCGAGCGCGCCGGCGGACCAGAGCGCTCCATCGACGAGCACCGCCGGTGTGGTCGGAGCGGTGATCAGGCGGACGCGCTCGACCTCGTCGCCACGGACGCGAACGACCTCGCGCCCGCCGCGACCGATCACGTGGTCGGTGGGCGTCAGCTCGAGCAACACCGTGCTCTCGGACGGGCCCTCGTCGTCGGGGTCGTGCCGTTCGGTCAGTGGCACGAAGGTACCGTCGGAGCGGAGCAGCAGCTTGCCGCACTCGTCCGCGCAGAACCCGATCAGGGTCGCGCTCGCGCTTCGGGCGATCACGTCGGGGGCGGTGAGGTCGAAGGGGTCGGCGAGGTCGGCCGGCCCACGAACGGTCGCCTGCCGCCGCCGGCCTCCGTCGTTCCAGGTGAGGGTGTATTGGCGGCCTCCTCCACGCGGTGTGATCTGGAGCCGAAGGGGCACGACGCGGTCAGCGGGGTCTTCCACCGGACCGTCGCATTCCAGCGTCGGGTGCCGTACCGCGAAGTCGCCGATGGACGGACGCTCGACGGTGCCGCCGAAGGGCTGGCCGGTCAGCGCGACCGCGTGGCCCGCGAGCACACAGGCCGAGCCGCGGCAGTGCACGCCCGCCCGCAAGCTGCTGGTGTGATCCGTCTGCGGGACCCATCGCTCGCCGCCGTCGGTGGTCGCGAGGACGTGGGTGTCGGTCGCGACGATCCCGTGGAGGGCGTCGAACATGTGCAGCAGCCGTGCTCGTTCGGGCAGCGCGAGTCGCCGAGACTCTCCGTCCTGGAGCAGGAAGGCGTCCACCGATTCGATGCCGTTGCCGGGGTGTTGGAAGAGGATGCTCCGGTCGGCCAAGAGGGTCGGTTGCCAGTCGGTCGTTCCTGGCGGCGCCGTGATGGGAGTCGCCCGCGCCGTGCGGAGATCGACGAGCGCGAGCGAGCTCCCGGAGCCGACCAGCGCCGTGTCGCGAGCGAAGGCGAAGAGGCCGTCCATGTCCAGGGCGACGTCGAGGGTCGTGGCCTCGCCCGCCGCCAGGTCGATCAGGCAGCGATGTCCAGCCTCGCCGTCACAGCCGAGCTCGAGCAGCGCCTCGCCCGGCCGGAGCCCCTCGGCGACCGCCACGATGGGCGCGCGCGAGGGCCAGCGCGCCAGCCGTCGACGCTCGCCGTCGAAGCCAACCGAGAACGCACCGCTCGCGCAGAGCACGAGGCCGGCCGGGTGGAGCCGGCAATCCTCTTCCGGCGCTGCGAGGACTCGCGCCCGGACCACGTCCGCGCGGGCGTCGACGGACCACACCGTGCCGAAGGCCTCGATCAGGACGCTCGCGCCCGATCGCGCGACCATCCAGGGCGCGGTGACCATCATCGGCGCAGCGGCCAACGCGTCGAAGCGATGGATGACGGCAGCGACCACCCCAGCCATCTCGGGGGACGGCCCTTCGCCCTCGTCCGCGTAGATGAGCGTCGCGATGTCACGAGCGGTGGCGGGTGCGCCTGGGCGCCAGCTCCGACCACCGTCCGTGGTTCGCAGCGAGCGGCCGCCGAGCTCGTAGGCCACCCCTTCGCCATTGGGTTCCACGCGCGCCGCGAGTACGAAGGCGTTGGCGGATCCCGTGGCCGGCCGTGGCTCGGTGTTGCCCTCGCTCACGTAGAGCACGCCATCCGACCCCTGAAGCGTCAGTGCCCCGCCGCCCGAGGGGACCGACGTCCACAGCACGTCCGTCGGCGCCTCGGTGACCAGCTCGAGGGGGGCCAGGAATCCGTCCGCATGCCAGAGCCGTTGGGCGAGGTCGGACCAGAAGAGCCAGCCGCCCGCGGTGCGGACCGCGGACGAGAACGCGACGCCCGCCAAAGCGGTCGGCGCGGCACGGAATCCACCGTCGACCGCCTCGACGCGCGCTCCACCGACGAGCCACTGCCCGTCGCCGACCGCGACCGGCGACTCGAACATGGGCACCGGTGTCACCCGCAGAGTGGACTCCGGCGTCGGCGCGTCTAGCGACGGTGGTGGCGGCGATGGGGCCGGCTGAGTGTGACCGCAGGCGACCAGAGCGAGGACGAGTGCACATCGAGCCCACATGCGATTCACCTAGGCGCGCACCTGCATCGCCGCAACGCACCATGGGGATTTGGCGCCCAGCACCCCCACGTGCTCACGCGATGTCCTCGCGACCGCAGCAGCCCGGGCGCCGCCTTCTCGTATTGGTGGATTCGTGTAGTCTCACCCCATGCGTGCATTTTCCTTGGGGATCGCAGCCATCTGTTTCGTCGCCGGGTGCGGCGACGACGGTGGCACCACCGACGGCATGGATGACCGCTGCACGGCGGACATCGATTGCTCGGATGGGGTCTTCTGCAATGGCGAGGAGCGCTGCGCGCCGGCCAGCGACATGGCCGACGCGAACGGCTGCATTCCGGCGACCGAGCCCTGCGGCTCGGACGAGACCTGCGACGAGGACGCGCGCATGTGCCGGATCGCCTGCGCCGTCGAGCCGGACGCCGACGGTGATGGGGCGATCGCGACCGCCTGCGGGGGCAACGACTGCGACGATGACGACCCCAATCGCTACCCGAGCAACCCGGAGGTCTGCGACGACGCGAACCACGACGAGGACTGCGACCCCACCACCTTCGGCTTCCGGGACCTCGACGGTGACGGCAGCGCGAACCTGCTCTGCTGCAACGAGGACGAGGACGGATCGCTGATCTGCGGCGACGACTGCGACGACACCAACCGCACGTCGAACCCCTCGGCGCCCGAGGTCTGCGATGGCGCGGACAACGACTGTGACGCGAACGTCGACGAGGGGGTCGAGCTCGCCCGCTACGCGGACGCGGACGGCGACGGCTTCGGCGACCCGGCGACCGGGAGCGTGGGTAGCTGCGCCGACATGGAAGGCTTCTCGCCCTTCCCGACGGACTGCGCCGACGACGACCCCGACGTGTATCCCGGGGCGCTCGAGGTCTGTGACGGCAAGGACACCAACTGTGACGGCTTGCCCGAGGACGCCGACGGCGACGGCCACATCGCCATCGGGGGGCTCTGCACACCGGAGGCGGGCAGCCTGCCGCTCGACGACTGCAACGACGCCGATGCGGCGATCTTCGGTGGCGCAGACGAGATCTGCGATGGCGTCGACACCGACTGCGACGGCGTGATCGACGATCGCGAGGACGCCGACCCGCTCTGCGACGGGGCGATGATCGCGGGCCGCGGATTCTGCGCCGCCGCCGGCTGCCGGCTCTCGGCGTGCGACCCAGGCTTCGGGGACTGCAACGGCGGCGTGGCCGACGGTTGCGAGGTCGACTTGCGCACCGACCCGGTCAACTGCGGCGGCTGCGGCATCCTCTGCGCACCCGGAGCGTCGTGCATGGACGGCCTGTGTGAGGTCCGCGCGGCGGTGGAGCTCGCCCACGGCGGTGAGAGCAGCTGCGTCCGCTACAGCGACGGAACGATGTCCTGCTGGGGCGCACGCACGCAGGGCTACGGCATCAGCCCCGAGCCGATGGACATCTGGGAGACCACCGAGGCGTTGGTCCCGCTCACCGGCGTGACCGCCATCGACGCCGGGTTCGCCAGTGGCTGCGCGGTCGCGGGCGGCGAGCTCCATTGCTGGGGTGTGGACTACGGTCACCTCGGCTTCGGAGGCGCGACGCGACGGGACGCGACGATCACGATCGGACCCCGGCGCGTCGGCACGTTCACCGACATCGCCGACGTCGTGATCGGACAGGTCCGCTCCTGCATCCTGCGGGACACGGGGGAGCTGCTCTGCGCCGGCTCGGCCGACTTCGGGCCCGTCGGCGACGGCACCACCGAGAGCCGGGACATGTTCGTGTCCGTGGCCACCGGAGTTCGCGATTTCGACGTCGGGTTCAACCACGCCTGCCTGATCCGCGACAGCGACGGGCAGCTCCTCTGCTGGGGTGCCAACGTGTCCGGCCAGCTGGGTCTCCCCGACACCTCGCCCACGACCGGCACCCGCCTCTCACCGACGGCCGTCCCGGCGATGACGAACATGATCGCGGTGGCGGTGGCCGACAACCACACCTGTGCCGTTCGAAACGACCAAGAGGTCTACTGCTGGGGGAACGACTTCGTCGGAGAGCTCGGTCGCGGCTCCAGCGGGATGGGGATCTCGACCCCTGCGCCGGTGCCCTTGCTGAGTGGCGTCACGGTGGTCGACATCGCCGCCGGGCAGCGCAGCACCTGCGTTGCGAACGTCGATGGCCAGGTCCTCTGCTGGGGCGACAACACGGACGGTCAGCTCGGCGACGGCACCACCGACGACCGAGCGGCCCCGACCGTGGTCCCTGCGCTCCAAGACGTGGTCGAGGTCGACCTGGGCCACGATGGTTCGACCTGTGCGCTCCGTGCCGGCGGCGACGTCCAGTGCTGGGGCGACGGTGGGAACTTCCGCCTGGGCAACCGCACGCTCACCACCCAGCTCCTGCCGTCGCCCGTCACGTCGCTCGGCACGCTCGCCGAGCCCGTGATCACCAACGGTTCGCTCTGCCTTCGACAGACCACCGGCGCGGTCACGTGTGCCGGATTGAACGTGGCTGGCGAGCTCGGCGCGAGCACTCCAGACATCGTCGAGGGGGATCCCGTGGTCGCCGCGGTCAGCGGGGTCCAAGACCTCGCGGGTGGGGTGAGCTTCTTCTGTGCGGTCGCCGCGGGCTCCGTCCAGTGCTGGGGTGACAACACGGAGGGCCAGCTCGGGGTGGCTCCGTTCGCGGATGGAACCACGACGCCCGTCACGGTCACCGGGTTGCCCGTGGATGCGGTGGCGGTCTCGGCGGGCACCCGTTTCGCGTGCGCGCTCCTGGTCGACGGAACGGTCGCGTGCTGGGGCGACAACGAGTTCGAGCAGCTCGGCGTGACGGGCATCGCGGGCCGTGGATCGGCGGAGCGCGTTCCCGGTCTGACCGACGTCGTCCAGCTGGAGAGCGGCTTGAGCTTCAGCTGTGCGCGCCATGCGAACGGAACGGTGTCCTGCTGGGGCAACGGCGACGACGGAAGACTCGGCGACGGGGGCACCACCACTCGCGCCGCTCCGAGGTTGGTCTCCGATCTGGACGACGCCCTCGAGATCTCGGTCGGCGCGGCGAGCACGTGCGCGCGCACCGTGAGCGGACGCCTGCGGTGCTGGGGCCGAAACGACAGCGGCCAGTTCGGCAACGGCACGCCACAGAACTGGCTGGCGCCATCGCCCGGGATCGACGCGAGCGGTGTCACGGACGTCCACTCGGGCAGCCAGTTCCGAATGATGCTGGTGCGGGGTGAGCTGCAGAGCTTCGGTCGGAACACCGGCGGCCAGCTCGGGCTCGGCGTGACGACGGCGAGCGTGCTCGAGCCCCAGGCGGTGAGCGGGCTCCCGAGCGACCCGCGGACGATGGGCGCGGGGCCGACGTCGCTGGGTGGCTGCGTGATCCTCGAGAGCGGTGCGCTCTACTGCTGGGGTGTCGACAACTACGAAGCGCTGGGACCCTTGGCCACCACCGTGCAGCGTTCACCGGCGCTCCGCCTCGGCTTCTGAAGCACGGACGACGTCGGATTCTCGCTAGCGGGTGCGTGTCAGCTCGAGGGGCCGGTGGGCATCCTCGGGCAGGTCGTCGGAGACCTCCGCGGCCCTCAACGCCTCGGCCATCTCGATGGCGGACCCGAAGCGCTCGGTCGGGTTCTTCGTCAGTGCCCGCTCGACCACCTCCACGAGTGAGCGGTCCACATGAGGCGCATGGGAGGCAAGAGACTCCAACGGCTCCGACACGACCTTGAGCATGCCCAGCGTGGGAGTCCTGGCCACGAATGGCTCCCGGCCACTCACGAGCCAATAGAGGACGATGCCCACCGCCCACAGATCGGTCTGCGGCGAGACCGGCTCTCCCTCGATCTGCTCCGGCGCCATGTAGGGCGGCGTGCCGACTACGAACCCCGTGCGCGTGAGGCGCGTCCATTGCTCCGCGTCGACGCTGCGCGCGAGGCTCGCCACGAGGCCGAAGTCGATGAGCTTGGGACCCTCGGGCAGCACCATCAGGTTTCGGGGCGTGATGTCGCGGTGGACGAATCCGGCGTCGTGCGCGTAGGCGAGCGCGTCGAGTACCGACGCAACGAGTGGCACGGCCTGGCGGGTGGAGGTGGGTCCGCGATCCGCGAGCGTCGGCCCCTCGAGCCATTCGTATGCGATGAACGGCTGGCCGTTCGGGAGCGAGCCAGCGTCGAGGGCGGCCACGATGCCCGGGTGCGCGAGCCCCCGCACGGCCGCCACCTCCCGTGTGAATCGGGCGGCGCTCGAGGGGTCGCCGATCAGCTGAGGCTTCAGCACCTTGAGGGCAACGGTCGCCTCGCCCCGCGTCGCGCGAAAGACGACGCCCATGCCGCCTTCACCCACGCGCTCGTGAAGCTCGTACTCGCTCACTTCTTGCGGGGGCGCGGGATGTCGTACTGCTCGAGACGGCTGATCAGGGTGCGGCGCGCCATGCCGAGGAGCTTCGCCGCCGCCGTCTGGTTGCCGCCCGTCTGCTCGAGGGCCGCCAGAATGCGGGTGCGCTCGTCGGGGCTCGCGACACTCAGCTCGTTTGCCTCTTCGCCCATCATGAGCGTCGCGCGCCGCGCCATCTCTTCGTGGGGAAGATCGGAAGCCTTCAGGGCGATGCCGTCGGAGACGATGAGGAGCCGGTTCACGATGTTCTTCAGCTCGCGCACGTTGCCCGGCCAGGCGTACCCCTCGAGCGCCTTCACGAGGTCGGACTCGATGTGCGGCTCGGGGATGCCCTTCTCCTCGCAGAGCTGCCGGAGGAAGGTCTCCGTGAGCGGGAGGATTTCGTCGGTGCGATCGCGGAGCGGCGGGATGCGAATCGTGAAGCCGCTGAGGCGGAAGTAGAGGTCCTGGCGGAAGTCGCCGTTGGCCACCTCTTCTTCGAGGCTGCGGTTCGTCGCCGCCACGAAACGGACGTCGACCTCTTTCTCGTCCCGTCCGCCCACACGGCGAACGCGTCGATCCTCGAGCACTCGGAGGAGCTTCACTTGCACCTGCGGTGGGAGCTCGCCGACCTCGTCGATGAAGACCGTCCCGCCCTCGGCGCTCTCGAGCAGTCCGGGCTTCGACGCCGTCGCCCCGGTGAAGGCTCCCTTCTCGTGACCGAAGAGCTCGCTCTCGAAGAGGGTCTCGTTGATCGCCGCGCAGTGCACTCGCACGAAGGGCTTGTCGCGACGCTTCGAACGGTCGTGAACCCGCTCGGCCATGACCTCCTTGCCCACCCCCGTCTCCCCGAGGAGCAGCACGGTGATGTCGTCGGAAGCCACGCAGCGAACCGCGCGAAGCACCCGCTTCATCGCGTCGCTGCCTGGGTCGTCGTCGAGGTTCGGGAGGGTTCGTGGGAGTGGCCCGCGCTGGGGCACGACCGTCGCGTCGCCGATCTCGATGAGCGACCCCGGCTGCACGACGACCGCGACGCTTGGCTCGAGAGGACGCCCGTCGACTCGAGTGCCGTTCTTCGAGCCCAGATCCTCGAGCGTCATGTGGGGGAGGCTGAGCCGCGCGTGGCGTCGCGACACCGAGTCGTCGTCGAGGCGAACGAAGCTCTCCTCGTCGCGTCCGATCTCGATCTCGCCTTCCGCGGGGAGCGCCAACGCGTGGCTTCGTGAGCCTTCCAGAACGACGAGGTAGCCGGCGCTCGCATCGATCGGTCGCTGCCGCGTGACGGTCGAGCGTGAATCGGGGCGCGGATCGGCCACGGGCGCTACGATGAGCGCCGCCGCGACCTCGCGCAACGACCCCCATGCCCATCCTCACCGAAGACGAGCGAATCGGGACCCAGCTGGGGGAACGCTACGCTCTCAAAGGAATTCTCGGCCGAGGCGGCATGGGCGTGGTCTACGACGCCGAGCACACCTACACCGGCCGCCGCGTGGCAGTGAAGCTGCTTCGCCCCGAGGTCAGCGAGGACCCGAAGAGAGCCGAGCGCCTGACGCGGGAGGCGCGCGCCGCCGCGGCCCTGGACCACCCCGGCATCGTCGACGTGCTCGACATGGGCGAGGTCGATGGGTGCCTGTACCTCGCGCTCGAGCATCTGGACGGCCGCGACCTCGAAGCCGAGCTCTCGGAGCGAGGGACGTTGGGGGCCAGTGAAGCCGTCGACGTGGTGGTCGCCGTGCTCGACGCACTCGCCGTGGCGCACGCCGCCGGGATCGTCCACCGCGACATCAAACCCAGCAACGTCTTCCTCGCGCGCAGAGGCGGCGAGGTGATCCCCAAGGTGCTCGACTTCGGCATCGCCCGTTCCACGGAAGCCGACGGCATGACCACCACCGGCACCCTCGTCGGCACGCCCTGGTACATGAGCCCTGAAGCCGCCGCCGGCGATGAAGAGCTCGGCCCCGACGTGGACGTGTGGGCGGCCGCCGTCGTGCTCTACGAATGCCTGAGCGGGAAGCGTCCCTTCGAGGGCAAGAGCGCCACCGGCGTGCTGATGAACGTGCTGCGCAAGGACGCAGAGCCGCTGGTGTTGGAGGACGCTCCAGCCGTCGCGCGGGTGGTGAACCGGGCGCTGTCGAAAGGGAAGGGCCGCATCCGTGACGCGGCGGAGCTGGCGCGGGAGCTGAGGGACGCGGTGCGCTCGGATGACGTCGCGTCGCCCGCGCGGGGTAGGCGTAGAGCTTGGATCGCGGCGGGGGTGGTCGCGTCGTTGCTGGTGGCCGGTGGGCTCGGCTGGGTGATGGAGGACCAGCCCGAGGCGCCGCTCGAAGTGGGGGCGCAGCCGGTGTCGGCGAACGCGGCGAGCACCGACAGCACTCCCACGCCGACCGCCGAACCAGCCGCGTCCACCGAGCCAACCATCGAGGCTCCCGAGCCGAGCGATGTGAGTGGCTCCGCAGAGGTTCTCGACGAGGTCGCCCGGCCGAGTGCCATGTCCTCGACCCGCGCGTCGTCATCGGCCGTACCTTCCGGCGAGCCGAGCCGTCGCGATGTCACCGTGCCGGATGCCGGCCCGGCGTCGTCGAGCCGACCAGCGTTGCCGACTCGGTCCGGAGAGGTACCGGCGGAGACCACGCGAGGTCGCCCGGGCGACCCCGAGCTCCGAACGACCTGGTAGCGGCCGGCACGGCCATCAAGCGATGGGACCGTCGCCCTGGCTACACGTCACGTCCTCGCAGGGAACGATCAACAAAGGTGGGAGGACGGGAACACGCTGGAGGCCGCGCTCGAGGCCGCGCTGTATGCCGCGCTGTATGCCGCGCCAAAAGCCAGGAGTGACGGCCGGGATGATGCCAGGGAGGCGATCGAGGAGGTCTCGTACCGTGTCCTCCCAGTCGTCCTCCTCCGAAGGAGTCGTCCGCGGTGTCGCAGGCACCGTGGCCGGGGCCGGAGTGGGCGTCACGTCACGGCGGTTGTCGACGTCTTGCCCCGGGGTCGCCACGCGGTCTCCCGCACGGCCAGGGGCCCACTGGAGGATCCCCTCTCCGTAGTACCGATAGACGATCACTCCGGCCTGCGGTGACCAGAAGACGAACCGACCGCCCGGGGCAGGGAGGACTCCGACGACGAACGGATCGTCCTGTGGCCCAGCCTGAAATGGGGCCCCCGATCGGCTGGTCGTGCTCCCGAGTCCTCTGACGTACCGCCGTAGCTGAGCCAGCGCTCCCTGGACGTTGGTCCACGGTTTGATCTCGTACACCGCGCCCGTGGAGAGGTTGGCGATGTCCGGTCGCACGGACGTGTTTCCGAGTCCCGCGCCGCCCAGGACACGGGCGATCATGTTGACCGTCCTGCTGTTCGTCACGGTCAGATGTCCGTAGGTCACGAAGTGCATGATGGTGTAGTAGGCACCGATGGCCTCGTGGGCTGCGTTGCCGATGTAGTAGGGGACGGGCTGGTTCGGGTTCCACTCCTCCGGACGGTAGTTCGTGTCCATCGGCGGTTCACCGTCCTGCATGGGTGTGCCCGACCATCCGGACTGTCGATAGGCGCCCTCGGTATACGGCTCGACGTCGAGGCCGTTCGGGTCGCGGGCCTGGAGCAGATTGCCGCTGACGTAGTGATACGAGTTCAGCGCCTCCCCGCCGCCCACCGAATGCACGTGGAGCGGATCGGGGCTAGCCCAGCGGCCGAGGCGAGGGATGAGGTAGCGCTCGCCGAAGTAGATGAGCCCGACCTCTTCGTCGGCTTCCTTGCCGGTGAAGCCGATGGGCTCGGTGCTGAAGCGCTCGACGTCGTGGTTGACGAGATGGGTCTCGCGCGCCCCGTTCGGGTGGAAGGTCGTGTGCTCGAGGAGCTCTCCGCTGACGAGATCGACGACCGCGCTCGTGCTGTGCAGCAGATCGCTCAGCGCGTAGGTGATGCGCGCATCGCGTGCGAAGCCGACGGCTGGGTCGCCCTTCCAGACGATGCGCGCGCCGGCGACGTTGTACTGGCTCTCGGTGCCGAGTCCGACGGAGGCTTCGTACCGGTCGACGCCCGTGGTCACGCCTCGGCGTTCGAAGTCACCGGGGTAGACGTAGAGGGCGGCCCGCTCGAGGGGGACCGCGTCGAACCCGTCGAGGGTCTGCTTGATGGTGCGGACGTTGGCGCCGTCGTAGCGGTAGCGCTGGCGGACCTGGAGGGCCCACGGCCCACTGCCACCTCGGTCGTAGCGCCGCGCTTCCGCGATGCGATTCAGCTCGTCCCAGCGGTACTGGTAGTGCTGCTCGACCACGCACTCGCAGCCGGCATCCAGCGCAGCGTTCCGACTGGCGTAGGTTCCGGACTCCGGGTCGGCGCAGGTGCGGGCCGCTCGGTCGTGGCACTGGCCGCGGACCGTGAGCGCTTCGACGTTGCCGCTCACACCGTAGTCGACCGTCAGCCAGCCGCCCCGGTCGATGCTGGGGTCGCTGGCGGCGCCGGCGGCCGAGCGGATGTTGCTGGCGAAGTAGAGGGCGCTCGGCCGGAGCCCGGCCTCGAAGCCGTTGCCGATGTCATCGCCCAGGCTCCGCTCGTAGAAGCTCTGGGCGTCGTCGGTCCACTCGGTCTGATTGGCGAGCCAATCCCACTCGTAGGTGAAGTTGACCACCCGGTCCGACGGGAGGGCCGGCACGATGGGGGCGGGCTTGCGCCGCATGGGATCGGCGTCGCCCTCGGCGAGGCGGGTGTCGCGCCAGTCGGTCGCGGGGTCGGAGGTGGTCCAGGCCCAGGAGTCGTCGCGGTAGGCGACGTCGACGTTGCTCACGCGATAGAGCGCGTCGTGGGCGATGCGCTCGCGGCGGGGCTCGAAGCCCGCGGGCCATTCGGAGGGGATTCGTCGGTCGACCCGCCGCGTGAGGTTATTGGCGGCGTCCCAGGTGTATTGATGGGAGAACGGTCGTGTGACCGCGCTCAAGCCGCTCGCTCCGGTCGCTTCGCGCCACACCGAGCTGCCGATGGGGCGCTCGCGCACGTCGTACTGGAAACGGACTCGCGTCGACCTCCGGCCACCGTGGTCGTCGCCGAGGTAGATGGCGCTGGGACTCCGCCGCCGGGTGTAGGAGATGCGGTCGACGATGTCGTAGCTGGCGGAGCCGAGCTCGACGCTCAGCCGGGCGGGGAGGCCGAGCCGGTCGTAGCGCATGCGCCCTCGCACGGTGGGCGCCGGTCCGCTGCCACCCATGAGCGCCCAGTCGGGGTCCTCGGGAAAGACGCGTGAGACGACGCGGCCCGCGTGGTCATAGGTCGTCGTCGTCACATAGGGGTGTGCCTCGTCGAAGAGACGGGTCAGCGCAGTCGGAGACTCGCCTCGGATGATCTCCGGCGATGCCAGCGACGTCGGCACGTCGGGAGCCGCACTGACGACGGCCATCTGTCGTCCTTCCCATACGACCTGGCCACGCGGATCGACCGCGAGCAGCGACCGCTGGCCTCGGTCGGACACGGCCACCTGTCGACCGATGTCGTGACTCGCGGGGAGCGCGCCGAAGGTTCCGGCCCAGGCGGGACGAACGTCGTAGTAGCTCCGCACGTCGACCGCGAGCCCCCCGTCGAGTGGCTCGAGCCCCACGGAGCCGGCGGGGACCTCCTCGTCGGTGAGCTCCTCCGCGGCCATCGCCTCGGCGCACCCGACGTAGCGTTCGCCGATCAGCCGGCCGGCACGGTCGTAGAAGAAGTCCTGACCGCACCCTCGTGGGTCGCGAACAGCGGCGATGTCGCCGGCCCGGTTGAACAGGTAGCGCCACGTGCGCTCCCCGGGGGCGGCGGCAGCGTTGTCCGAGTCCGGGTCGGTCGAGGCGATGCGGCGGCCTGCCGTGTCGAAGACGAAGGCCCGGAGGGATTCGTGTCCATCGACGATCGCGGCGCCGACCGCGTCGCTGGCTGTCTCCGCCCGCCGCACGGATGTGACCGCCCCATCGGCGCGATAGGTCGTGAAGAGGCGATGGAACTCGTCGCCCCCTCCGTAGCGTCGTTGCCGCTGGACCAGGTCGATGGGGCGACCATGGCCATCGCTGCGCTTGGTCGTGCAGGTGCCCGCGAACTGCGGATCGGTGGAGAGGTCCAGGGGATCGCAGAGGTCCTGCGAGAGCGCGCGGTATCGGATCTCGCTTCGGGATCCATCTTCCGCGAACAGGCTCGTGGGTCGCCCGAACGCGTCACGGACCGTACGCGTCGACGTCCGAGGGGCCCACGCCACGGCGGATGCGTAGGTGGGCTCGTGGATCCACTCGGGGGTCGTCTGCTCTTCAGCAACGCTCCCGAGGGCATCGAAGCGTTGGAGACCCGCCTGCTCCCACCGACGGCCGGACTCCCTCCGCCTGCTGAGGGTCGCCCGAGTTCGGGTCGCCCCATCGACGTACTCGCGTGAGCTGAGGCTTTCGCTGAGGTCGCCGCAGTCGATCTGCTGGTGGGACTCCACCAGGCTGACGGGTCGCCCCGGTTCGGCGAGGTCGTAGGTGACTCGCGTCGTGGGGAGATCGCCGCTGCATCCGTCGACGGGGGGCGCCCACTCGGCTGCGACCCGCCCCACGCCGTCGTACGCGACCCGCGACCGCTGGCCGTTCGGTCCGGTCGTGCTCGAGACCGCTCCCAGCCCTCGCTCGGCTTCCGCCGCGGTGCCCAGCATGCAGAAGGGGGCGACGCGGGCGCAGTGCGCTCCCGAAGAGCCGTCCACGGCCGCGAGCTCGAGGACCGGCAGATGCGCGTAGGCGTCGTACTCCACCTCGGAGTAGCGAAGGCAGGCTGCCGGGGAGTCCGACGCCAGATCCGCGCCGGCACAGCTCGCGACGCTGTTCCCCCACGCATCGAACACGGTCGACCCTTGGAGCACCTGGTCGGCCTGCACGAGCGCGCCGAAGTCGTAACCCCCAGACGAAGGCAGACGAGCCATCGCGGCGAACCAGGCCTCGTCGCCTCGAGCATCGAAGGTCGTCTCCGATTCCCCAAGCGGTTGCGTCGCGCCGTCTCCCGAGACGTGCCCGCTGCGTTGCTTCCAGATCCACTGGCCGCTCCCGTTCAGGAGCGTGTGCCCCGCGTGGCTGACGATCGCCTCGGCGTAGGTCGTCGGAGCCGCGTCGTGCTGGTCCTTCACCCGTCCATGTGCCGTGGACTCTCGGACCCGGCCCACGTTGTCGACGACATCGGTCGTGCTCTGGGTCCACGCCCAACGGGCGCCGCGGACGGGAATGCTGCCGGTCTCCGTCTGGCCATCGACGGGGATCGCCCCACTCGCCGAGACCTCCTCGAAGGCGACGCGGGGCACCTCGACGACTCCGCCACCGGGGGCCCAGTCATGGGTGTCGTAGAGGAGCTGGTCGGTCTGACTCCCGAAGGCATGCCACAGGCGACGACCGTCCAAGCCGACGGCCAGCCGACGCACGGTCGTCGATGCGTGCGCGCTCGAGAGGTAGACGCCGGCGTCGTCGAAGGCCTCGGTCAGATAGGTCCGACCCTTGAGTGCTTCCCGCGGGTTGTCGGCGAGCCGGTCGCTGGCGATGGCGTCGGGGCGGCGGCCTTGATGGAACCAGGTGCGGGTCCACTGCGAGGGGTGCTCTTCGTCGCCGACGGCGTAGGTGTCCGCGCAGCCGAAGCCGCGGAACTCCTGCTCGATGCCCTCGTAGTAGCCGTCGTGATAGGCGTAGCGGCTCTCGACCACGTTCTCCTCGCGGCCGAGGAGGTGGAAGTTGTCGCTGGTGCGGGTCGAGCGGACGACGGTCGAGACCACCGGCGAGCCGCTGCTGCGGTAGACGCACTCGCCGCTCAGCTCGTAGAGGCGTTGGTCGCCGTCGCAGCTGCCACCGACATCGGTGCGCCCGTCGACCTGCCAGGTGAAGGTCTCGCAGCCGGGGCAGCCGTCGGACTCCACGAGGTCCGCGGTGTAGTCCACGGCGCTGGTCGAGTAGGTGAGGGTGGTGGTCGCGCCGAGGCCGTTGTCGACGCCGACGAGGAGCCGCGGCTTCTGCCCGCCCAGCAGATCGACGAACTGCCAGGCGCCGGCGTTGGCGTAGACGAGGTCGGTGGTGCCGGAGCCGTCGATGTCGGTGAAGCGGATCCGCGGCGCGAAGCCCGGAGCCATGGGGACGCCGATGGTGGTGCGCTCGGTGAAGCCCTCACCGCCGGTGTTCATCCACACGTCGAGCTCGTCGAAGCGCACCTGCACGATGTCCGATGCGCCATCGGCGTCGACGTCGGCGAGGAAGATCGAGTCGAGCTCGGGGCTGAGCTCGTGGGGCGCGCCGGCCATGGCGATCTCGCGCCCTTCGCCTTCGCCGGGCGCGCAGGTCGAGGGACCGACGCCCCACAGAGCGCCCCCGTCGCGGCTCAGACCGCGGCCCGGCCAGTAGACCACCCGGCCTCGGCCGATGCGGACGATGTCCTGCAGGCCGTCGCCGTTCATGTCGGCGAGGCGTACGTCGGGGTCCGCGAAGTCGACGGGGAGTCCGTCGTGCAGGAGACAGCTCTCGAGAGGCTCGGCGGAGAGCTGCCAATCGCGTCCGTCGAAGGTCGCGTGGCCGAAGCGGCCGTCGCCGCCGGGGAGCCAGCCGAGGTTCAGCCAGGTGTGGATGGCCGTCCCGGTGGTCTTGACGATGTCGATGAGGTGGTCGCCGTTGACGTCGAGGACCCGGTAGTGCGCTCCGTCGCGGACCCAATCGACGCGGGGATCGCCCCCGCGCTCGAGCGCGACCTGCCCGTAGACGAAGCGCCAGCCCTGCTCGGTCGGGCGCACCGCGCGGGCGTCGGGGTTGGTGCGGGCCGGGGTGAAGAAGCCGTAGCTGTCGCGCCGGGGCATGTGCAGCAGGTCGCTGCGCCCGTCGCCGTCGACGTCCATCGGGACCACGTTGGCGTTGCCGAGGAGCAAGCTGCCGGCGAGCTCGGGTGGCATCGACACGGGGATGGCGTCGCTGAACACGCCCGCGCGGCCGGCGGGTCGTGCGTCGGTGCCCTGGAAGCCGTTGAAGAAGACGCCCACCGCGGGCTGGCCGTCGGCGGTGCGATAGCGCGAGGGATCGGTGACGACGAGGTCGGCGAGGCCGTCGCTGTTGACGTCGAAGAGGTCGGCGCGCGCGGCGTCCGCGGAGACGTCCGGCGAGTCGATGACCGGGTGCACCGTCGCGTCGATGCCGCTGAAGCCGAGGGGGCCACCGGCCGGTCCATCGGAGTAGTGGAAGCGCATCGGGGGCAGCGTCCGACCGGTGCCCGGCCCCATCGCGATGTCCTCTTCGCGCACGCGCGGTCCGGCGACTGGCACCTGGGCGTGCGGGTCGACCACCTCCGGGCGGCCCTCGACCTGCACGCTCGCGAGGAGCGAGTGGTAGGCGTCGGCGTCGTAGCCGAGGTGATAGCGGCGCACGAGGTAGCGCTGGCCGACGGTCTCCTCGGCGGCGGTGACGACGATCTCCTTCAGGCGCCAGGCGATGCCCTCGGGCCAGCCGAGCACCCAGCGCGTGAAGACGTCCTGGCGCGTCTCGTAGCGGAGGCCGACCCGCATGCCGTAGTCGCTCAGCGGGGCGGCGCAGCGCCGCTGCTGGTTCGAGGCCTGGACGAGGTCCGTCAGCGACGAGGCGCAGCTGTTGGGCGAGAGGTAGAAGACGTCCGCGAGGTAGTGGAAGCCTTCGTTCTCGACGTAGCGGTAGTAGATGGTCGAGCCGTGGGCGTCGCTCATGCGGGTGAGGAGCCAGCGACCGATGCGCCCCTCGTCGTGCACGAGCGAGGTCGTGGAATCGAGGTCCGGTGGCCCGTCACCGGCCTCCAGCACGCCGAAGTCGTAACGCGTGCCATCGGGGGCCTGCACCACCCAGCGCCGCGCGTCCGGCGAGCGGAAGAAGCGCATGAACGCGCCCTCGATGCGTGCGCGGTACTGCTGCCACCCTCGCACCTCGTCGGGCACCCGCGACGCATCGATGCTCCCATCGCCCGACGCGTCCACGCGCGCCATCGCCGCGGAGTCGACGGGCACGAGCTCGGAGCCGCCGTTGTAGATGAAGCGGTCTTCTTCCGGATGCCACGTCGCCCGGTCGTCGTAGCCGGGCATGCCGCGGTCGGTCTGGCGGGCGATGAAGGGCGCCCCGAGGCTCCAGCCGAAGCCCACGGACCCGTTGCCGCCACCGGTCGAGTAGGAGAGCGAGAGCGAGGGCTGGATGCCGTTTCGCCCGCTCGGGATCGCGATCGGGACGCCGTACGTACCCGTCCCACTCGAGAGGTTCGGCGTGAAGGACTCGCCCATGCCCTCGACGCTGGCCTCGGCCGAGGGGAGCGAAATCCGCGAGGGCTCGACCGCGCTCTTCGCTTCGGTCCCCGTCGGCAGCGCGGCCGGCGTGGCATCTTCGGGAGCGTCCGAGGGGGTGGTCGCCTCGGCGAGCCGTTCACGCAGCTCCGGATCGATCTCCTGATCGACGTCGGCGTACTCACCCTCCGGCAGCGCCTCTTCCACTCGTTGCGCGTCGAGCGCCTGTTCGGGGAGACGCTCCGGCTGCGCCGAAACCGGCAGCGCGACCGCCGCCAACACCATCGCCAACCAACCACTACGCATCGCTGTCCTCATGAGTCCGGCAAGAAGAAGGTGGCGAGCTGCCGATGGGGCCCGCCTCCGGTGTATCCAATCCACGCCACCACCAGCCCTCCGCGCGCGGGCGCGATCGCCGTCGTCTGCGGGTCGGCGAAGCGGAGCGCCTCCATCACGTCCTCGAGCTCCGGCACCACGAAGGCGTCCGCGCCGAACGCGAGCGCCGGCGACGCCAATGGGCCGACCTCGTGCATCTCCGCCCACGAGGGCCCGAACGGGACGATGCCCCGGGTGCGTTCGCGGGCCTCGCTGGACGCGACGGCGATCGCCGAGCCGGGGAGGCCGACGAGAACGTCGCCGAAGAAGTCGTCGGCGTGCGAGGTCCACGCGAAGGCGTGCGCGGAGCCGCTGATCACGGCGTGGGGATCGAGCGCCTGGTCCGCCACGACCTGGGCTTCGCCGACGGCCACGCCCTCGGAGAAGCTCCGGGCCACGATCCGCCCCTCGCTCTCCCAGGCGACGACTCCGTCGCGGCCCGCCGCCGCGAGAGAGACCTCCCCGTCGGCGTCGCGACCGATCGGGCGCGGCTCCCCCCGTACGGAGCCCCGATGCTCTCGCAGCCACACCATGTCGTCTCGTCGCCACGCCACGACGAACCCCTCGCTGGTGGCCGCGAGGGCGACCGAACGGTCCGAGGGATCTCCCGTCGACGTCAGCGGGAGCACGTCCCCAGCCGTGGTGACTCGTGCGAGGGCGACCCCGTCGAGGCGCTCCCAGGCCACGACGACTCCGTCCCCCACCCGGGCCGCGACGGGTGACTCGATCCACGAGCGCGGGGACTCGAGCTCGACGCGGTGTGCGCCCATTCGAACGAGGAGCGACCGCATTGCCGTCTCGCGCTCCTGCTCGATCCACGCCTCCCCGCCGTCGAAGACGGCGGCGTCGACGAGTGCCCAATCCTCGTCCTCGATCTCGCGAAAGGCGACCGTGGGTGAGCACTCGGAAGTGCAGCCATCGCCATCGACGAGATTGCCGTCGTCGCACCCCTCGCGGAGAGCACCGTGGGGCTCGCGATAGCCGTCGCCACAGCCGCGAACGACACACGACCCCGCCACGCAATGGGTGGCGTCGGACTCCCCGCAGGCGGAGCCGTCCTCGACCGGCTCTTCGACGCAGGCGCCGTCGACGCACCGAGCGACCATGCACTGCGGCGGCGTCCCACAGCTGCACGCCGGTCCTGCGTCGTCGCTCGGGTCGAGGACACCGAGGTCCGCGTCGGTCGCTTCGGCGTCGGGCGGATCGATCGTCGCGTCGAGGACGGGGAGCACATCCGGTCGCGCGTCCGGTTCGGGTCCCCCGTCCACGTCATCGGAGACGTGGGACCCGCTGCACGCGGCGACCAGCACGCACCCCAGGAGGGTGGCGAGAGGTCGCATCGATTACTCCTGTCGCGTCCAGTAGCGGTACTTCAGGAGAAGCTGCACGTCTTCGACGTTCGACCAAGCGAGGGCCGGGTCGTCCCAGATGCGCAGCGTGTAGGTGCCGCTCAGGGGTCGACCCACGAGCTCGCGTCGGAGGTAGGGCTCGACGAGACCTCGGTCCGCGCCGGAGAGCGGGTTGCTCAGGTAGCGTTCGGCCGCCAGCGCTCGTGCCCGTTCCACGCGACCACGGAAGAGCGGTGCGTCATAGAGTCCGCCGCCGTGGTTGCGCACGGGATAGGGACCGTCGTGAACGACCGAGTACGCGACGTTGCCCGAGGCGTAGCAGGTCGACCCGCCGCCGACCGACTCGCAGTCCCGGACGTTCGTGCCGACCACGTTGAGCGCGACCTGCTCGACACGGTAGTTGTAGTTCCCGAACGCGAAGCCCGCGCCGTCGAGAATGCCCTGTCGCTGCAGGCGCTCCGGGTCGAGGGTGAAGGACGTCTCGTAGTAGCAGTGCTGCTCGAGCGCACCGGGACAGTCACCGTAGCCGTCGGGGCAGAGGCCGAGGCAGTGGCGGGTCCAGGCCGTCTCTCGGAACGTCGAACCATCGGTGTCGGTACAGGCGCGCTGCACCCGCGACCGCGACTGGCTGGTGTTGAAGAAGAGCGGCGGGGGAGAGGCTTCCGCCCGGGTGAAGGACCCATCAGGGTCGACGCTCTCCGTCAGGGAGCCGACCACGGTCTCGGTGACGTCTTCGACCATGGGCGCGGCCATCTGAACGCGCTGGTAAGCGCCGTTCGGCATCTGGGGTCGAACCGCCAAGCCGATCTGAGACGGCAGGCGAACCTCGAAGAAGCGATAGTAGCGGGCCCACCCATCGTTCGGCTCGATGGGGCCGACGGGGGCGCTGTCCGCGAAGGGAAGGACCGTTGCTCTGAAGGACCAGGTGTCGGTTCCCTCGTCGTACTCGTCCCGACCCTCGACGATCTCGAGCAAGGGCGCGTCGCTGGCGTCGGCGCGTTGGTACCAAGACACGCGATAGCGGCCGGGTTGGAGACCTCCGTCGAACCACTGAACCAGGCGGGTCTCGCTCGTTCGGCTCTGCGTCATCGCACCGTCGACGCCGAATTCGATGGCGAATCCACGCACCGCGCCGGTCTCGGCGAGGCTGAACGGGATGGGTGAATCGGACGACATGTCGTCCGGGTCCTCGATGGGGTAGGCCGAGAGACAATCCGGCGCCGGGCCGACGTTGGCAGGGTCCACCACACAATGGGGCGCGCCCGTCGAACAATCGACCACGCCGGTCGCACACTCCGCACCGGGCGTGCACTCCAGGCTCTGACATCCCTCGATGCTCCAGCCGAACATCCGTCCACTCGCCCGCTGGTCGAGCTGCCCGGCCTCGTAGAGGAAGTTGGGCGTCTCGGTCTCGCAGGCGGCCCTCACGTTCCAGATTTCGTCCCGGAGAGAGAGAACGGTCGTGTCGGTGCCGTCCTGGAAGGGGAAGTCGAGGCTGTACGACTCGAAGACCATCGCCAGCTTTCGGACGTAGTCGCCGAGGTACTCACCGGCGTAGTCCTCTGGTACCTCGACACCCTCGCCGGGTTCCCGATCCCCGCTCGGTGGAGTCGTGCTATCGCGAATCCGGTCGTAGTCGATGCCGGACATCGAGCACACGTCCATGTGCCAACTCGCCGGAGCCTCGTCGATGAGCGCCATCGGATCGGTCAGCTGATCCATCGCCACGCCGAGGCGCTGCTCGAGCGCGAGCTTGGCGAGGAAGGCCGTCCGGACCGCGTTCTGGTGCGCGTCCTCATAGCGGGCACGAAGGGTGTTCATGCGACGCCGCATCACCGTGTTCACGAAGTAGCGGCGGCCCATCGCACCATCGACGCCACCATCCTCCGGCGACGAGTCCAGCATCAAAGCCTTGGCGAGCGCGCGCCGGCCACGGCGTTGTAGGTTCTTGATCCGGGTGATGGCGGCCTCGATGCGGGCCACGGACGCGCGGAGCCGCGTGTCAGCTCCGCTGAGTCCCGCCTTGGCCGCGTTGAACTCCTGCTCGAAGCGATAGAGCGCTTCTCGCAGGGCTTCCTGGTCGAGGTCCTCGGAGAGCGAGGTCATGCGGTTGGCGATGAGGATCTGAGCGCCCGAGTTGGCGCAGACCGCTCCGGCCGAGACTCCGGCACCGGCGTTCATGCCACCCGCTGCTTCGGCCACCTTCGATACACATTGGGTCACCTGGTTGAGCGTGGTCGACGCGAGCTGCCACTGACCGATCTCCGCCTTGATGCTCATCTGCTGAGCGCGAGAGCGGAGGGCGCCCACGGCGGCGCCCATCGCGTCGACCGTGCTGCCGATCTGCGTGGAGGTGTCGGAGAGCTCGATGAGCGCCGCTCGGAGCTCATCGGTCGCGGCGGCGATCTCTCCGCTCACCCCGGCCCCGCTCGCGCTGCTCGTCCCACCGGTCCCGAGCAGCTCGACGACCTGGGCGGGCATGTCGCGAAGGATCATCGTCGAGGCGCGGTTCCGGATGGCATCGGCCTGACACTCCAGGAAGCCCTGGGCGCCGAAGAGGTCTCCGACCGAGTGGATGTCGACCGGATCCGAGCAATCGTAGCCACTCGGCGACGACTCCTGGGCGGCCGCGCAGAGCAACTCCATGCCGTTGAGCACGTCTTCGGACGAGAGACCTTGGCCGGCGATGAAGGCGCGGTTGCCGTCCAGCGTCGAGTCGAAGTCCTCGCCCTCGCCCATCGCGTTGCGGCAGTCGACGTAGTACTGGTGGCAGCCGACGGTTTCGCGGCAGCCATCCGGGTCGGTGGGGTCGACCAGGTTGCTGAAGCACATCCCGAGCGTGTCGTCGTAGATGCGGAAGAACTCGCTCAGCAGGCCGGTCGCGCCGGTGTGCGCGCGGCGCCAGTAGCGCGTCATGCGCTCGATCCCCGGCGTCGTGGGACCGAACCCGCGGGCGCCGCCGGGATTGCGCATGATCGCTTGGATGCGCCCGCCGAAGTCGCCCCCGCCGGCGCCCCAGAGCTCCTCGAGCACGCTGTTCACCGCGGTGCCGGTGGCGGCGTCGCCGTCCATGCCGCGGACCACCATCGGCAGGTCTCGATCGTAGAGCGGATCCGTCCGAGATCCGTCGTCGCAGTCGGGCTGGTCGTCGAAGATCTCGACGACGTTGCCGACCGTAGTGGCGCGGTCGTTTCGGTCGTAGGGCGCGAAGAGCCATTCGATGTCGTAGTTGCGCTGGGTGTCGGCACACCCCGCGGTGCCGCGGTTCGCGACGTAGTAGAGATCGCCCCGGCCCATGTCGAAGACACCGACGTCGACGGGATCGGCGAGGTCACCGTTCTTGTCCATGCGAAGGACGGCGCCCTGCGACGTGTAGATCGTGTCGGCCTCCATCCCGTGGGATCGACTGATCGGTCGCGCGCTGGCCTCCGGCCAGGCATAGGGGTCGAAGGGCGCGTCGCCGTCGGTGTAGCCGACCTTGTGGAAGGGCTCTCCAGGGACGCGGGGGTAGTACGGAATCTCGAAGCCATTGAGAGGCACACCCGCGATGACCTTTGCGGCGAGCACGGCGCGAGCGAGCCGGTCGTTCATCTGGGCGCGAGCGACACGGTTGGTCATCACGTAGGGATCGCCGCCGCCCACGTGCGGACATGCCGCCGCTGGGAGCCGATTGCAGAAGAGGGGCTGGTTCGGTCCCGAGAGACTCGTCCACGGACAGACGTCGACGAGGTTGCTCGGTTCGTCGCACGGCCACGGCATCGCGGAGACGGAGCTCGCATCGCTCAGGTAGGTCCCGGTGCCGAGCCAGGTGCCGTCGTTGAGCGTGACGGAGCTGTAGTCTCCCGGGTAGGCACGCCACCCCAGCTGGCTGGCGTACTGCTGGAGTCGGTCGCGCTGACTGAACATGGGGTGCGCGAGAACCGACCGGATCGCCGTTTCCCTCTCCGTCTCGGAGAGCGCCGGGCCTCGCAGCGACGCGAGCGCGGCACACGGGGGCGGATCGCCATCGTCACGAGTGAGGTTGGCCTCCGCCTCGGGCGTGAGCTCGAAGAAGGCGAGCGGCTCGGCCCGGCCCGTGGTCGCCGGGTCCCCCGGACAGGTGTCCTCATCCGTCGTGGAAGGACAGTTGGAGACCCCATCGCAGATCGAGCTCGGCTGAGAGCCATCCCAGGTGAAGCACATGGCCTTGTGGCCGAGGGTGACCCAGTCGATGGTCGCCTCGCCGCCCAGGCACGAGGCCAGGCGCGCTTGATCGGCATCGTTCAGGAGCCCCATCGCCACCTCGACCGGATCCGAGCCCGGAGGCACCATCGCCCCGAGCTCCGTCACGTTGAGTGAGACGCCGCAGAGATCCTCGAGCTCGTCGGTCGCGTGCTCGGCTCGAACGTCCATCTCGAGGCCCGCGCGGATCAGGTCCTCACCCAGCCGGTCGGCGTGGTCCGCGGCCTCGCGCGCGAGGTTCAGGTAGTGGCGCCAGGAGGACTCGAACGCGTCCCCATCGGCGATGAGCTCGTTCTCGAGGGGTAGGCGCTGGTCGAGCGGAACACCAGCGCAGGTCGCCGAGCTCATCGCGCAATACGTCGTGCTCGGAGCGACCGCTTCCCGCGCCTTCTCCTCGAACTCGGGGACGATGGAGATCGTTCGACAGACGTACTCGTCCATGGCGATTTCGCCCTCCGCGAAGTCCTTCTCCAGGGCGAGCATGACACCGCCGACTTCGTCGTATCCCCCCGGACCGGCTGCCGACGTCAGCCGCACGAGAAAGATCGGCAGCACCTTCTGCTCGTCACTCGAGTGGACGGGGCTCGAGAACGCGGCCACGACCTTGGTGTCGAAGATCCCCTCCGCGAAGAGGGCTCGATGATCCCAATCGAACCCGAGGTCCGTCGGCGCCGGAGTGGCGGGACCGAGCTCTTCCGACACGAGCCGGTAGTCATCCAGTCGGCAAGGCGCTCCCTCGACCGTGCCACGAGTCGCGCACTGGAGCCCGGCGTGTCCGACGACCACTGCCAGCCCATCCTCGGGTTCGTTGGCCAAGTAGCGGACTCGGGTCGTGGGGTCGTCTCCGCCGCCCATGCACACCTGCAGCCGGCCGTCTCGTCGGCCATCACTCTGCCCGTGCATCTCGGCGAGGACGTCGCGGGCTGTCGCTTCGATCTCGGTGCTCGAGGCCAGCGTGCGCGCCTGCGTGATGGCGTAGTCGAAAGTCCCGGCGACGCCTCCCTCGTAGAGTGGCGGTGTCGGATATGGAACGGAGCCGCGGGTATCCATGAACGACTGATGCCCGGCGACCGCCGCCCAGTAGGCCCTCGAGCCTTGGGTGGGCGGGTTCGCGATGGACGCGTAGTAGGGGTCGACTGCAGGGTCGAGACCGGGCACCTCGTCGATGGTGGCGTCGAGGTCGCGACCGAACGCACGAAGCTCCCCATCGAGATGCGCGCGTGCATCGAGGAAGGCCTGCCGGGACAGACCGAACCCTTCGTAGAAGTCTTCCGGGCTCGTGCTGCTCAGATGCTCGGCGAAGAGAGTCTTGCTGAGGCGCGGGAGGATCCAGTTGGTGAGCAAGTGATCCCAGTCGACGCCGTCGTTCATCACGACGCTCGGAGCCACTCCCGAAATCCGAATGAGCTCCTCGGCTTTGCGTCCCTCCGGAGACAGACGGGGATCCGCACAGAATCCCTCTTCGCTCACTTGCTGGATCGCGTCGAGCCCGTGACTTCCGCCAACCCACCGATGAGCGACCTCGCTGCGCGATCCGACCGGGAGCAGCAGCGCCAGCTGGGCGGCCTCGTCGATTCCTGCCTGGTCGGAGTGCTGCGCATCCGCCACCGAGAGCGTCCACTCGTGAGCCTTGGTCGCCGCTTCCTCGAGGAGATCGAGGGACGAGCGAAAGAGGGTCGCGGCTGCCTCTTGCCGGAGGACGGCCGGGCGGGCACCGTCCGCGGGATATACGGTCGGGTTCGATCCGCAGTCCTGGTAGGTCGGATACATGACCGTGTAGCGGAGGGAGAGCTCCGCGTAGCTCGAGCTCTGGCGGGCCCGGTCGTGAGCCTCGGCGGCCAAGCCTGCCTTGGTCGCGACAGACTGAGGCGGCACCGTCCACTCGGTCATCGTTCCCCCAAGCGATGGGGCGAGGAAGACCGCCGCGGGCTCGTCGCCGGCGATGTTGAGGAGCTCGTTGGCAACGCACTCCTCCAGCTCTCCGTAGCATTCGTAGTAGCGGCAGAGGTTGGAGCCGTCGTACGAGACGTGGTCGTCACATCCCGAGGGAAGCTCTCCCTGGCACCACGTTCGAAGTTGGTCCGCCAGCTCCGCGGCCGACAGCTCGATCTCCTCGGCACCGGCACCCTCGCCGCGCGTCAACCGCAGGTTCATCCGACGCCGCATCTCGTCGGTGGCTGCGTCCATGTCCACCTCGGCCCTGTCGAGCTCGAGGGACGCGTCGCCCGCACAACTGAGGGCGAACGCTCCCAACGCCGTCGTCATCAACGCCCGTTTCATGGCCTTCATCGGTCCTCTCCCACTCCGTTCCTTCGTCGCCCGATCGCGAGCGCCAACATCCAGATCACCGCGGGCCACGAGCCTGCGGGCATTCCTCCGGCGCTGCAGCCGGCGCTGACCCCGAGCGCGCACACGCTCGCGCCGTCGACCTCGCGACACTCTTCGTCGACGAGGCATTCGAAGTCGCTCAGGCACTCGTTCGTGCACGTGGCGACGGACTCGCTCGGCGCGAGGCAGAGCCCCGTGGAGCAGTCGGCGCCGCTGTCGCAGATCGCACGGTCGAGCATGGTGCTCCGGCACCACCGCCCCGGTCCGCACTCCGTCCCCATCGCGCAGTCGTCGTTGCTGGCGCACTCGTGGGTGCAGCTCCCTTCGGCGCAGAGCCTCGAGCGGCACTCCGCGTCGGCGTCGCACGTGGCGCCGAGAGGGAGGTCCATTCCACAACCCGGTCCACTGCAGGCCAGCTCATCGCTCGGGACGCAGGCACCCTCACTGCATACGGAGCCGGCATCGCAAGAAACCACGCACCCGCCGCGCGCATAGAGCGAGCACAGCCCCTCCACGTCGTCTCCCGAGAGCGCTCCCGCGTTCGACTGGTGGGTCGGGTAGAGCGCGGACGAGAGGTGTCGCTCGGTGCACTCCCCGCCTTCGCACGGGTGCGCCAGCCCGAGAACGTGACCGAGCTCGTGGACCAATGCCGCCCCGAGCGAGGTCGTGCCGTCGCCGCGGTCGAACACGTCCCAACGAACGCCCCCGTTGATGTAGACGTCGGCCTCGACGATCCGCCAAGCGTCGCCGGTGCGCTCGACGTGCAGGTCGGTCGTCGCCGCGGCGCCCGACTCGAAGCCCCGCGCGTCCCAGCGCGTGACCCACTCGATGGTGTTGCGCCCATCGTTCGGACGGGCGGGCGCAGGCGTGCTCCCCGTTGCGGTCATCGCGACCTCGGCGCAGTCGGGGACCCTCCAGGTGGCGATCGCTTCGCTCAGGATCGTCTCGACGGGGCTGCGACGGAGCGGGTCGAGGCCACGCTCGGAGAGCTCGAGGACGATCTGCTCTTCCCACACGACGATCGCGTCGTCGGGAATGTCCGGGTCGTCAGCG
Organism: uncultured Sandaracinus sp.; assembly: GCA_964462035.1. GTDB lineage: Bacteria > Myxococcota_A > Polyangia > Polyangiales > Houyiibacteriaceae > UBA1660. The sequence continues at coordinate 26,127 of CAYXAP010000032.1, read as the reverse complement.
AGCGTCCGGTACGCGAGGGCCGAGTTGGTCAGCCCGAACATCGTGGCGATGGCGAAGAGAAGTCGCATCGCCGTCGGCCTGAGCAGACACCGTGCCAGCCGGATTCGTCGAGAGACGAGACGCCGTGTCCTGCTTGGCTACACTTCAAGTGCCGGCTGTTGCACTTCGAGTCACCATCCGACTCCCTTCCGCGGGTCTCCGACGTGCCCGTGTTCTTGCGTGGCTGTATTGCTCCGGGCCGGTGGCTCTGTCACGGTCGGCCCAGTGCTCAGACTTGCTCTCCTCGGCGTGTTGGTCGCCGGCTCGGCGATGGCACAAGACGACCCCTCGGTGCGGGCGGCCGAGCAGGCGCGTGCGCTCTTCGAGCGAGGGCTCACGCTCGCCAACGACGGCCGGGACGCGGAGGCTGCGGAGACCTTCGAGCGCTCGTACGGGCTCGTCCCGCGGGCGAGCACGGCGCTGAACTGGGCGATCGTCTTGCAGCGTCTCGGCAAGGGGCGATCGGCGCTCCGAGCGCTCGATGCGTTCGACGCACAGCGGGAGGGCGCATCCGAGCGCGACGTGGCAGACGCGGCCGCGCTTCGGGCGAGAGTCGCGCGCCTGCTGGCGACGTTGACCCTACGCGTGGCGCCGGAGGCGGCCCGCGTCGAGATCGATGGACGCGAGGAGGCAGCCGAAGGGGTGGAGCGCATCCTCGCGCTCGATCCTGGGCCGCACGTGATCCGGGTCGAGGCCGACGGCCACGTGCCTCGCCGGCTGGAGCTCACGGTAGCGGCGGGCGAGGAGCTCAGCGAGCGGGTGGAGCTCGAGGCGATCGCCCCGGAGCAGGTGGCGACCGCGCACGCCGAGCTCTCGCCGCGGGAGCTTCGGGTCCGGCGGGTTCGGCGCGGTGTGGCGGTCGCGGCGGCGGTGGCGGCGATCGCGATCGTCGCGATCGTCGTGTTCGCGACACGGCCCGATGGTGCGAAGGGCGGAAGCACGGGCGTCGTGCTCCGCCCCTTCGACTAGGGGAGCGTCACGTCGCCGAATATGGGGTGTCCACGCATTCGCCATGCCGTGGAGGCCCCGGTCGCTCCCCAACACCGGAGGGTGCCGCCCGTCGTCAGACCGCAGGTGGAGTCGGCGCCCGTGGCGACCTCGACGAAGTCGATGCCATGGGCGGCGGCGATCGGGACATGAGCATCGTCGTTCGAGCCCACCCCCAGCCGGCCTTCCGCGCCTTCGCCCCAAGCGACCCATCCGGAGCTCGAGCTCAGCGCGAAGCACCCTCTGTCGCAAACGAGATCCAGTGCGTCGGTCAGCCCGACGACGCTCACCGGCATCGATTGGTCGAGCGGGGCGGCAGCGATATAGCCGAGCTCTCCAGCGGACCCTTCGCCCCAGCAGCTCACCGCTCCGGTCGCGTGCCGTACGCACGTCGAGTAGCGCCCCGCAGCAAGCTGTTCCGCGTCGATGATTCCGACCACGGGAACGGGAACGGTCGAGTCGTCCGCTGCTCCGTTGCCGAGCTGCCCCCTGGTGCCTCGACCCCAGCACCAGATGGCGCCTCCATCCCGGGCGCAGGCGTGGTCCTCGCCGGCCGCGATCTCGTCGTAGGTGCGGCCTCCGCTGACGGGAACCGGCGTGCGACATGGGCCGCCGTTCCCACAGGCGACGGCGTCGCTGCCCCAGCACCAGGCGGCACCGAGGGAGTCGAGCGCGCACGTGAAGAACTCACCGACGGCGATGGCGGACGCAGGTCCCATCGTCGTCGTGTCGACGGCCAGGGGCGCGTTCGACGATGACGTCTCGGCCGCGTCGCCTGCGGACCCCTGGCTCCAGCACCACACGCGACCGTCCGCGGCTCGCGCGCACGTTCGACGGCGAGCCGTGTCGACTTCGACGGCGTCGAGGCCCAGCCCGATGGGCTCGTAGCGATCGAAGGAGTCCCCGTGGCCGAGCGCTCCGCTCGTCGCCGTACCCCAGCAGTAGAGCTCGCCGCTCTCGATGGCGCAGGCATGCGCGGCACCGATGGCCACTTCGTCGACGTTGGTCAGCCGCGCTACCGTCTCGGCCGCCGTTCCGTCTCGGAAGAGGCCGTCTCCATGGATGACGGAGTCGGGCTCGCCCCAGCAGGTGACGCGGCCCGTGCGCTGGGCGCAGCACATGCGCTCACCGCAGTCCACGTGAACGGCGTCGTCGATGTTCGGCACATCCACCGTCGTCACCGTCGCCGAGTCGGCCGGGGTGCCGAGCAGTCCGCGACGCTCCCTTCCCCAGCACCGGACGGTCCCATCCGTCGCCACGCCACAGCTCCGATGGATGGATGGGGACACGTCGGTCGCGTTGGGAAGAGGCGTCAGGGTCGATGGCGTAGTCGCGGCGGAGCCGCGCGCCCCGGAGAGGAACCCACCCCAGCAGCTCCAACCGTCAGCGAGCTCCGCGCACCCGATGACGTCGTGCGGGGCTCCAAAGGCGGAGCCCTCTCCGCCCAGCGAGATCTGTCGAGCCCCGGACAGGATCGACAGCGGGACCTCGCTGTTGGCATCGTGGTCACCGACCCCGCTGTAGCCCCAGCAGAAGACCTCTCCGTCGTAGCGTCGGGCACAGGTCGTGTAGGCGGCCGCCTCGAGCTCGACGATGCGGTCGAGGCTCGGAACGCGAGTCGGCGTCCGGTGCGGATCGCGGTCACCGACTCCCAACTCTCCGAAGTCGTTCTTGCCCCAACACCAGACCTCCCCATTGCGTCGCAGCGCACAGGAGTGAGACCAAGCCGCAGCAACCTGAGTCACGTCGGTGATGCTCGGCGTCCCTGCGTCTGCGACCGGAGCTGTCGTGCCGAGGCCGAGCTGGCCATTGTCGTTGGCGCCCCAGCATCGGACCGTGCCGTCCGTGGCACGAGCGCAGCCGTGGTCTGCCGTCATCGCGACCTGAGTCGCCGGCACGTCGGCGATGGTCACCGGAACCGAGGACGGCGACGTGAGGACCCCGCCCATGTCTCCCCAACAGGTGACCGTGGCGCCGGCATGGCAGGCCGCGCTGCCACCGACGGCCACGCGACGTTCCTCGAAGCACCCGGAGTCGCAGCTTCCGCTGGCACACTGGGCGTCGACGCTCTCATCGATGGCTTCGTCGCAGTCGGCGTCGGTGCCCGAGCAGTACTCGGGCGCCCCAGGGAACGCGTAGGGATTGGCGTCGTCGCAGTCGTCGATGGGGTAGCCACCGGTGCACGTCGCCGTCAGCGGAGCGTGCTCGTCGCCGTCGGCGTCTTCGCTGGAATCGGGGCCGCCTGGCGTCGCCATGGAACAATCGTTGTCGAGCCCGTCGCACAGCTCGGTGGCGCCCGGGTAGCTGTCTGCGTCGTCGGGACGGCAGTCGCCACCGGCACTCACGTAGCCGGCTGGAGGCACGCACGAGTCGACCCTGCGGGTGACGCCGTCGTCGCCGAATCCGTCGTCGTCGTCGTCCCGGTAGAAGGTGTTGCCCGCGATCTCGTCGGTGGTCCCGTCGCAGTCGTCGTCGATGTCGTTGCAGAGCTCAGCGGCGTCGGGGTTGCGGGAGGCGTCGCCGTCGGCGCAGTCGCGGTCGTTGTTGGCATATCCGTCGGGCTCGGTGCAGCTCTCCGTCGAAGCCATGGCGCCGTCGCCGTAGCCGTCGTCGTCATCGTCGATCCAGTAGACGCTCGTAGCGAAACCCTCGTCCACGACGCCGTCGCAGTCGTCGTCGCCGTCGTTGCAACGCTCGTCTGCGCCAGGACGCGCCATGGCGTCGTCGTCGTTGCAGTCGGTGCCGCTCGCGATGTCCCCGGCGACCACGACGTCATCTCCGCAGCTCGCGTCCGTCGCGCCGGGGTTGGTGCACTCGCGGCTGGTGGCGCCATCCATGTCCCCGTCGCGGGAACCCACCGTGCAAGGGTCGCAGTCCTGGTCGACGGCGTCGCAGAGCTCGGTGTTTCCCGGAAAACGGTCAGGGTCGTCGTCGTCGCAGTCGGCGCCCCCACACGCGGCGCTCTCGACTCCGTCCTCGTCGCGATCGCATCGGGGCATCGGGTCGTCGACCTGACAGACGGACAGACTCTCGGGCCAAGCGTCGAGGGGTACGGCGACGGACTCGCAGACTCCGAAGTCGCCGCAGGTCTGCTCTCCACACATCGCCCCTTCACATGCCCGCGGCAGACGAAGGGCGCCCCGAACCGTCTCCCCGGGCGCGAAGTTCGTCTCGACCGTGCGCTCGACGAGAAGCGCGTCCGAGGGATCGCGAATCTCGATGGTCACTCGAACGCGACGGTCTCGGGCACCTTCGACACCGAAGCTCAAGGCCCCGCCCTCGAGCGCGGAGCCTGCCCAGTCGTGGACGACCTCGCTCGCCACCGGATCATCCGCGTCCACGGCCATTGCCCGGATCGTGCCGATCTCGCTGGCGTCGTAGTCGGTGCAGATCTCGATCAGGAGCTGCGTCGTAGGGGAGCCGCAGCCAGCGAGGACCGCGAGGCAGAGCAAGAGACGCATGCCGGTGTTCCTACCCCTTCGGACGGACAGGGGAAAGCGCACCGCGTGAGGTGAGGGCGGCTCCTGCGTCGTGACCCGGCTCGCTCAGCCTCGCCGACGTCGGCGAGCCGTCAGGGCACCGAAGAGCGCGAGCAGCACCAGCGGGCTCCAACCGACCGGTCCGCCGACGCTGCATCCACCGCCGCCACCCGCCGAAGCGGCGCACACGCCCACCTCGGCGCACTCGTAGCTCGCCGGGCACTCGGCGCTGCTCGTGCAGGTCTGGGTGCAGAAGCTCCGGTCCCCATCGCTGGCGCAGATGCCCCCCGCGCACTCGGTGCCCACCGAGCATTGAGCGCCGACACCGCCCAAGCCGACGCCCGCGTCTGGCCCGACCGGCACGCCCGCGTCCCCGCCCATCATCATCCCGCCGCTCTCGTCGGCCAGGTCGGTGAAGAGGTTGCGGTAGAACTGGCGAGTCGGGTCTCCGACCGAGCAGGACCCGAGCCCCGAGGCGTCCGCGAAGAGATCGCTGTCGCCGGCGAGGACGACCGTCCCCTCGACGACGACCATCGGGACGTCGACCGAGTAGAGGACCGTTCCGCCGGTGATCGTCTGGCCCCACGCGACCGACGCGACCGGGGCATCCCGAGTGAGGGGATGGTCACCTGGCGCTGCGTCGAGCCCGTTGCAGCCTCTCAACGCGGAGCTGAATTCGAAGCGCGCGCTCGCGCCGACCGCTTCGGCCATCGTGTTGCCCGCGTCTCCCCCGCGGTCGTGCTCGGCGATGATGACCACGCCACCACCCTCGGCGACGAACGCCGCCAGATCGGTGAGCATCGACGGATCCGGCGTCCCCTCATGAGTGGTGACGACGATCAGCTTGAACCGAGCGGCGAAGTCGACTCCCGTGGGCCAGGCGTCGGCTTCCAACACGTTCGTCGCGCCCGCCTCCCGGAAGGCGGCGGCCAGGCCGCCGTAGGAGTAGCTGATGCTCGTGGGCGCGCGATAGATGAGAGCTTCGGTTCCCAGCGCGCTCGCCGGTGCGGTCAGACCCAGCAGGAACGCGAGCGTGAGGGAGAACGAGCGGACATTCATGACTAACCTCCAGTCGGCACCGACGGACGCTCTCCGAGCATATTTCCTTGGTTGCCCGTTCTTCGCACGCATCGATTCGGACATCGCGGCGGACCCGTGGGACGACAGCCAAGGCGTGGTCCGCGATAGGCATCATGTCCGCATGCGACTCGTCCATCCTCTGTTCTCCGTTCTCCTCGCGGGCTGCGCCGGACCCGCCCCGCGCCCGTCGATGGTGGAACCCGCGAGCTCGACCGCGATGCCC
>CAYXAP010000032.1:0-20219 GCA_964462035.1 uncultured Sandaracinus sp. | reverse complement strand
CTGACGCCCCATCCAGGTCTGGCCGAGTAGCCTGCCCCGCTAGGGATCGCTGAGTCGAAAGCCCAGGGCGTCGTTCTCGACGAGCTCCACGCCGTAGACCCGGCGAATGGGCTCGGGGGCGACGACCTCGGCGGGCGAGCCGGCGGCCGCCACCTCGCCGCCGTCGAGCAAGATCAGGTGGTCCGTGGTCCGGCGCGCCTCCTCGAGGCCGTGCACGACCACCACGATCCCACGCCCCTCGTCCGCCAGCGTGCGCAGCAGCGCGAAGGTCTCGAGCGCGCGCCGCACGTCGAGCGCGGCGGTGGGCTCGTCGAGCACCAGGCACTTCGCACCGGTCGCCAGCGCGCGCGCGATCAACACCCGCTGCTGCTCCCCGACGGAGAGCGTCGGGAAGGCCCGCTCGCTCATCGCGCTCAGCCCGACCCGCTCGAGCTCGGCGTCCACTTCGGGATCGCGCACCGAGCCGCCGCTGGCATAGCGGCCTTGGCCCACGACCTCGCGCACCGAGAGCTCCGCCTGCAGCATCGAGCGCTGCGGCACGTAGGCCATCGCCTTCGCTCGCTCCCACGCACTCAGCGAGCGGAGCGCGCGCCCTTCGTAGCGCACGGAGCCCTCGAAGGGGATCAGCCCGAGCAGCGCCTCGACCAGCGTGCTCTTGCCCGCGCCGTTCGGCCCGAGAATGCCCAGCACCTCGCCGGCCTCGAGGGTCAGGTCGACCTTCTTCAGCACCGCGCGTCTTCCGCGCATCGCACGCAGTCCCTCGACCTCGAGCAGCTCAGCCATCGAGCGCCTTCCTCCGCCCACGGAAGAGCAGCGTGAGGAACACCGGTGCGCCGATCAGCCCGGTGACCACGCCGAGCGGCACCTCGCCTTGCCCTGGCAGCGAGCGGGCGATCACGTCGCACGCGATCACGAAGGTGCCGCCAGCGAGCGCTGCCGCGGGCAGGAGCCGCCGGTGGCTCTCGCCGACGAAGGGTCGAAGCGCGTGTGGGGCGACCAGCCCCACGAAGGCGATGCTTCCGGCGAGCGACACGGCCGCGGCGACCAGCGCGCTCACCCAGACGATGCACCAGCGACGCACGCGGTGGACCTCCACGCCGAGGCTGCTGGCTTCGCGCTCGCCGGAGAGCAGCAGGTCGAGCGGTCGCGCCCAGAGCATCGCCGCCACGAAGGCGGTGACCACCAGCGGTAGCGCGAAGAGCACCTGCCGCATGCCCACGCCGCCGAGGCTGCCGAGGGCGAAGGCGACCACGGCCCGCCCGAGCTCCCAGCGCTCCTGGGCGATGCTGGTCATCAAACCGCCGAGACTCAGGAAGAGCGCGCCGAAGATGAAGCCGACGAGAAGCAGTGTCAGCCGGTCCGTCGAGCGGCGTACGAAGAGCAGCAGCACCACCAGCGAGAGCAGTGCGCCGGCCAGACAGCCGAAGGGCAACAGCAGCTCCGGGGTCGCGACGTGGATGCCCACGAGCTCCGTGACCACCAGCGCGAGCTGCCCGCCGAAGCTCGCACCGGCCGTCGTCCCGAGGATCGACGGGCTCGCCAGCGGGTTCCGGAAGAGCCCCTGGACCACGACACCGCCGGTCGCCAGCGCGGCTCCGGCCAAGAACGCCCCGCTCATTCGCGCGCCGCGCAGCGAGAGGATCAGCTCGCGAACGCTCCCGCCCGTCGGTTCCAGGTCCACGCGACCGAGGGTGAACGCCGCCACGATCGAGGCGGCGAGGAGCGCGAGCAACACGGCGTGGGTCAGCACGAGCCGCCGCGTGTCGGGCACCAGGCTCATCGCTACTCGGCTTCGGCTTCGGCGCTCGGCGCTTCCTTCGGGCTTCGAGCCTTTCGGAAGGCGAAGAACGAGACCAGCAGCGACGTGATCGCCATGATCCCCATCAGCCCGACCATCGGCCAGCGCATGGCTTCACGCTGGGCGAGGTAGGCCTCGAGCGTGTCGCGGTCGCCGATGTAGAGCTCGGTGACCTCGTCGCCGTCGGTCGCGCCCACGACTGCGTCGCCGGTGCGGACACCCCGGACGATCAGCAGGTAGGGTGGCCCCTGCCGCTCGGCGATCTCCGGGTGCTCCCCCGCGATCGGGATCCCGTCGAGCGCATCGACCTGGAGTGTCTCCTCGACGACCGGGCCCTTCCAGTCGCGCGCTGGCGGGAGCGTGACCGTGCGCTCGCCGTCCGCGGTCTGGACCACCACCTCCGGCTCGCCCACCGGCGTCGACCAGTGATGGTCGACCGCGCGCGAGGCGTTGGGATCGGTGACGATCAGATCGCCGTAGCGGACCGGAGCGCCGGCGGGGACTCGCACCGTGTCGCCCTCGGCGATGGTGCCTTCGACGACGTCCGCCCCGCTCGGGAGCTCGGCGCCCGTGCCCTCCACCGCGACGGAGAACGTGACGTAGGCGAACGCGCAGCCGGCCGTGAGGGCGACGAGCGAGCCAATGAGTGGGAGGGGTCGGGTCGGGGAGGCCATCGATCGATCAGAAGAGCGTCTCTTGATCGTCATCCGCGGCATTGCGCCGAAGACGCTTGGGCGCTTTCAGCTTCAGGTGCTCGTACGCCTTGCGGGTGACGGTTCGTCCCCGAGGCGTGCGTGCGATGAAGCCCTGCTGCAAGAGGAAAGGCTCATAGACGTCTTCGAGGGTGTCCCTCGGCTCGCTCAACGCCGCGGCGAGCGTCTCGACGCCGGTCGGCCCCCCGTCGTAGTGCTCGATGAGGATCCGGAGGTAGCGCCGGTCCATCTCGTCGAGCCCCTCGTGGTCCACGTCGAGCCGGTCGAGGGCCAGCCGCGCGGTCTCGATGTCGAGCACGCCATCGGCGCGCACCTGGGCGAAGTCCCGCGCTCGGCGGAGCAGCCGGTTGGCGATGCGGGGCGTGCCGCGGGAGCGTCGCGCGACCTCCATCGCGGCTTCCGGGCTGGTCTCGAGCGCCAGCATTCCGGCGCTCCTTTCGACCACCTTCGAGAGCTCCTCGGCGCTGTAGTAGTCGAGCCGCGCCATGTAGCCGAAGCGGGTCCGCATCGGGTTGGTGAGCAGGCCGGTTCGCGTCGTCGCCGCGACCAGCGTGAAGGGCTGCAGCGGCAGCGTGAACGACTGCGCGTAGGGGCCGTCGCCCTGGACGATCTCGATCTGGAAGTCCTCGACCGCGGTGTAGAGGTACTCCTCGATGACCGGCGAGAGGCGATGGATCTCGTCGATGAAGATGATGTCGTTCGGCTCGACCTTGGTCAGCAGCGTGCCGAGCTGGCCCTTGTGCTCGAGCGCCGGCGCGGCGTGGGTGTGGAGCTCGACCCCGCGCTCTTCGGCGAGGATGTGCGCGAGCGTGGTCTTGCCCAGCCCGGGCGGGCCACAGAAGAGGATGTGGTCGACCGGGTCGCCGCGCTTGGCCGAGGCCTCGACCATGACCCGCAGGTTGTCCTTGAGCTTCTCCTGACCGACGAAGTCGTCGAAGCTCTTCGGCCGCAGCGAGATGTCGTACTGCCGCTCCTCGTCGCCTTGCTCCGGCGAGAGCGTCGTGTCGTAGCGCGTAGTCTCGTTCGTCATGCGGGTCGGGCCCGATCAGCCCATCGAACGGAGGGCTTCCCGAAGGAGCTCCTCGGTGCTCTTGCCCTCGGTCTCGAGCGCGCTGACGGCGCCCTCGGCCTCGGCTCGTTTGTAGCCCATCGAGGTCAGCAGTCCCACCACCTGGCCGGCCACGCCGCCCATGGTGTCCGCCGACCGTCGCGGCGCCGCGCTGGGAGTCCCGATCGTCATCGAGCCGCGGAGGACGATCTTGCCCTTCAGGTCGAGGAGGATGCGCTCGATGGTCTTCTTGCCGACCCCGGGGATGCCCTTGAGCGCCGCCCGGTCGTCGGTCTCGACGGCCCGGGCGAGCGCCTCCGCGTCGAGCGTCCCGAGCACCGCGAGCGCGCTCTTGGGCCCGACGTTCGACACCCCGAGCAGCGAGCGGAACGCCGCCTTGTCGTCCGGGCTCTCGAAGCCGTAGAGCAGCAGCGAGTCCTCGCGCGCGTGGGTATGGATGTGGACCGTCACCGGCCCCTCGCTCCCACCGAGCCGCCCGAGCGTGCCCATCGGTAGCAACACCTCGTACCCGACGCCGTTCACGTCGAGCAGGACGGTGCCGTCCAACCCTTGGTCCACCACGGTGCCCGTCAGCCGCCCGATCACGCACCGACACTACTCGTCATCCGAGCAGTGTCAAAGGGCCCGGCGCTCTCGCCCCAATCGGCGCTCGAGGGCGCGGCGAATGGTGGCCGTCGGCGCGGCCCGCATGGCCGCCGCGCCGTGGGAAGCCGCCAGGTCCCCGTGACCAGCGCGCCGGTGCAGGTCCCCGAGAACGGCGTCCCAGAGGTAGTGATCCTCGAGCCACGCCGGCCGGGTCACACCCGCCAGGACGGCGAGGCCGGCATCCGGGTCCTCTGCCTCGGCGAGCGCCACCGCCCGATTGAGCGCGTGGATCGGGGAGGGATCGAGCCGGGCCAGCTGCTCGTGATAGTCGGCGATTCGACCCCACTCGGTCGCCGCGAAGCTCGGTGCCAGCGCATGCTCCGCCGCGATCGCCGCCTCCAGATGAAAGCGAGTCGGGCGTTCGGCCTGCTGGGCCTCTCGCAGCCACTCCATCCCGAGTGCCAGCTGCTCCCGGTTCCACGCCGAACGGTCCTGGTCCTCGAGCAGCACCAGCTCCCCGGCCGGATCGGTTCGCGTTCCCAGACGAGCGGCGTGGAGGTGCATGAGCGCGAGCAGGGCGGCCGAGGTCGGGTCAGCGACCGCCGGATGGGTGGCCACGATCGAAGTCAGTCGGATCGCCTCGGCGCAGAGCTCGGCGCGGATCGCGTGGTCGGCGCGGATCGAGAGGTAGCCCTCGTTGAAGAGCAGGTAGAGCACCGAACGGACGCTGGGGAGTCGCGCGCGCAACAGCTCACCCGTCGGCGGCTCGGTCGGGCCCAGCGCCCGGAGTCGCTCCCTGGCGCGGGCGAGCCGCTTGTAGACGTTCGCTTCGGTGGTGAAGAGACGAAACGCGATCTCGTCGACGCCGAAGCCGCAGAGGATCTTGAGCGCGAGCACCAGCCGGGACCGCTCGGGGAGCACGTCGTCGCAGCAGACGAAGAGCATCCGCAGGAGCTCGTCGTCCACCTCTCCGGTGAGGCTGGGGTCCACCGCGTCCGCGATCGGCTCGGGTTCGTCCCGCTCGACCAGCAGTCGCGCACGACGGCTCCTCGTTCGAGTCCGGTCCAGGAGCGCGTTGAGCGCCGCGCGGTGCAGCCACGCACCAGGCTGGTCGGGGATGCCAGCCGGGCCCCACGACCGGAGCGCGGCGAGCATCGCCTCCTGCACCGCGTCCTCGATCGCGGCGAGCTCGTGGGTCCCGAAGCGGCGGACGAAGCGGGCCACCATCCGGCCGTACTCGTGCCGGAAGAAATGGGCGACCAGCGCGCCGTCCGCCGATCGGCTCGTCACGTGTTCGGGATGAGCTCGCGGATCTCCATCGAGCCGTGGGTGAGCTGCCCACCGGGGCCGGCCTTCATCACCTCGATCGCCTCGTCGTAGCTCTCGCAGCTCAGGATCATGTAGCCGCCGATCAGCTCCTTGGCCTCGACGAAGGGACCGTCGGCGATCCCGGAGGCGCTCAACACCCGGCCTTCACTCGTCAGCTTCGCGCCCGAGTCCACGATCCGATCGGCGAACGAGTCCATCCACTTGCGGTAGGACTCGATCATCGCCTGCATCGCCTCGGGGGAGGGCGACGTCTGGGGCTCGGCGCTCTCGTCGCGCCGTGGGCCACGGTAGAGCACCAGGAACTTTCGCTTGGGCATGGGGAGCCATCCTTTCGATTCGGAGCGCGGAACTACGCTCCACCTCGATGACGCGCGGCCCGGTGCCGATTGGACACCCGGGGGCCGAATTCTATCCGATGTCGTCCGATCGACTCCGACCGTCTCACGGGCGGCGGATCGGGATGCCGACCGTGTCCCGGTCGCCGGGGTGCTCCGCGGCCGTCCAGATCGTGTCGGACGCCCGATCGATCGTCAGGTCCTCCGCCCCGTAGACCCAGGCGGTGATGCTGCTCACGCCGAAGCCGGGACGGGTCCGATAGAGCCGGCCCCACCGTTCGTACTGACTCGACGACGAGATGTAGATGTTGCCCTCGTATCGGACGGCGCCCTGCATTCGGCTCTGGCCGCCCACGTAGGCCGCGCTCGCTCGGACCTCGCCGGAGCGCACGTCCGGCAGTCCGGTGGCCGGGTCGAGATCCCAGACGGCGATCCGCCCGTCGACCTCCGGTGTCACGTACTCGCCACTGACCAGGGCCGGCGGGCTCGAGCTCCGGTCGAGAGCGAGGAAGCTGAACCGCAGCGAGCAGCCCGCCCTCCGGAAGCGCATGAGCTCCGGCACCGCGTAGCGGTAGCCGTGCGCGTCGAAGCGGCCGCCGGCGATCCCGATTCGGTCGGCGTCGTCGACGTTGGGCACGCGCATGATGTGATCGAGGTCGAAGACCCGGATCCCGCCGCCGGTGTCGGCCACGTAGAGCAGGTCGCCCCACCAGACGATGCCGCCCGCGTGCAGCGCGTTTCCGGACCCGCTCTCGACCGGTCCGAAGTCGGGCGCCGTCGGCGTACCGGTCGGCTGGATCAGGAGCAGGTGGCGGTAGTCGACGTCGCTCAGGTTCGTGATGTCCGCCAGTGACACGCGGACGCCCTTCGTCGGGCGCGCGTCGGTCCGGTGGTACCAGCTGACCAGTAGCGCGTTGCGTCCGTCGACCGTGCCACTGGCGTAGCCGTCCGAGGTGCCGGTGATGCCCTGGGGGTACCAGTAGTCGACCGCCTCGTCGCCGCTGTTCCAACGGAACCCGCGGAACTCGTGGTTGCGAAGCCGGTAGGCGTTGTCGTCGCCGATTCCGGCCCGACCCTGTCGGTTCAGGTCGCCGAGCACGGCCGCGATCGAACGGCGGCCGCCGGAACGTTCGACGAGCGCATCGATCAGGGCGCGCCGCTCGGCGACGGCAGCGGGGTCGGGCGCGAGCAGCGCGAACGAGCACTCGTCGATCGTCGCCAGGTGATGTTCGCTGGTGGTCGCCGTGGCCCCACCGCAGTCCACCGGGAGCGCCGGGCACGCGTAGGTTCGCCGGCAGCTCGCCGAGCACTCGTCGCCGTCCCGGGTGTTCCCGTCGTCGCACTCCTCGTCGCCTTCGATCGTGCCGTCGCCACACTCGGGGACCGTCGCCGCGTCGTGGGATCCGGCGCCGAGGTCGACGGGTGCGAGGTCGGCCGAGTCACTGGCATCGGTGGGCGGCGGGCTGGCGTCGGTGGGGCGCGAGGCGTCCATGGCCATCGAGCCATCGCGATCCGTACCGAGCGCGCTCGCGCAGCCTCCGAGCAGCAAGGCGGCCGACAACTGTACGCAGCTGCGCCAGATCGCTCGATGACTGCGGCCTTTGGGGCGCGAGTCGTCGCGCGAAAGCAGGGGGTCCGAAGACGAGGCGAGCATCGGTGTCCGTCCAAGCATGCCCCGTGCCACGCTCGCCTTGGGGCTTCAGCTACCGCGAGCCGGGAAGGTCAGCACCTCGGCGCCCGAGTCCTCCGACGCGGGCCCGGACGCCTCGACCAGATGCGCCAGGTCGGCGAGCTCCATGGGTCGGCCGAGGAGGAATCCCTGCATCTCGTCACACCCGAGCTCTTGGAGGAGCTCGAGCTGCTCCGGCGCCTCGATCCCTTCGGCCAGCACGAGCAGGTCGAGCGCGTGGGCCATGCCCACGATGGCTCGCACCACGGCGACGTCGTCGTCGCGCTCGTGGATCGCGCGCACGAAGGTCCGATCGATCTTCACTCGGTCCACGGGCAATCGCCGGAGGGTGCCGAGGGAGCTGTAGCCGGTGCCGAAGTCGTCCAGCGCCAGGCCGACGCCGAGCTCGCTGAGCCGCTCGAGCGTCGGGATGACGCAGGGGCCGTCCGCGAGGACCGACTCGGTGATCTCCAGCTCCAGTCGGTGCGCCGGGAGCGAGGACCGTTCGAGCGCTCGTTCGACGACCGCGAACATGTCGTCGCGCGTCAGCTGAGTCACCGACACGTTGACCGAGACGCGGAGATGTTCGGGCCAACTGGAGGCGGCGAAGCAGGCCTGCTCCATCACGAACGCGCCGATGGCCGGCATCTGTCCGCTCTGCTCGGCCAGGGGAATGAACTCCGTCGGAGACACGTCCCCGAGGACTTCGGAGTGCCAGCGAAGGAGCGCCTCCGCGCCGACCAGCGTGCCGGCGCTGTGGTAGAGCGGCTGCATCTGCAATCGGAGCTCTCCGCGAACCAGGGCCTCGCGGAGCGCGTTGCCCACGAGCACCCGCCGTTGGACGTGGTCGAGGCTCGCGCTCTCGAAGAGCTCGAAGCCGTGCCCGCCTCGGTGCTTCACCCGATAGAGCGCGATGTCGGCGTTGCGCACCAACTCGTGGGCGGCCATCGACGGCTCCCCGAAGGCGATGCCGACCGACGCGCCGACGTGCAGTCGCTGCTCCGCGCAGTCGACGGGGAAGGCGAGCGCCCGAACGATGGCCCCGGCGAGGCTCTCGGCCGTGTCTGCGTCCCTGCCGGTGAGCACGACCGCGAACTCGTCGCCGCCCCAGCGTGCGATCAACGCGTTGCACCCGTCGCCGGCCCGGGAGCGGAGGTGATTGCGCACCGTTCGCTGGAGCCTCCGCGAGAGTTGCTGCAGCAGCTCGTCGCCCGTGGTGTGCCCGAAGGCATCGTTGACGTCTTTGAACCGATCGACGTCGACGAGGAGGAGGGTGACCGAGCAGTCCTTCTCGAGGCGCTTCTGGAGCGCTCGCTCACACTCGAATCGGTTGGGGATGACCGTCAGCGCGTCGTAGGTAGCCAGGACTCGCAGCCGCTTCCGCTCGGCCTGCAGCGCTGCGCGGGACTCGTTCACTTCGGCGAGCACACGCGTGTGACTTCGTACCAGCGTCGCGACGAGCAGCCCCATCGTAGCGACGGCGGAGAGCGGACTCGCGAGCGCCAACACGGGTTCGATGGACGGCGGGATCTGAGACTCGAAGCCCGGCCCGAACGTGGCGTAGGCCCAGAAGGCCGTCAGCCCGATGGCCGACGCGATGGTCCAACGGATGGCGATCCGGTGACCCAGGATGGAGGTCGCCGTGACCGGGATGACGAAGAACCAGGCTTGCGCGATCGGCCCTCGCCCACCGGAGTAGACGGCGAAGGCACAGACGACGGCGTAGAGATTGACCAGCCAGGCCTCGCCCACCCGGGCGGCGGACGAGCCGCTCCGCAGCATCAGCCAGAGAAAGAAGGTCGTGGTGAGGGCGCCGCCCAGGACGAGGGCCATCGGGAGCATCCCCACGACCAGGTAGAGCGCCCCGAAGGGGATCGCGAGCATGCTCGTCGCGCGGAGCGAGAAGTCGATCCGCTGCCGGGCGGGAGAGTCGGCAGGCTCCGCAGGTGGCGTCGCGGACGCCATCTTCGCCAGACGCGGAAAGGACTCTGTGAACCGGCTCACGACACGGAAATGTGCAAGAAACGTGCGCAGCCATGCTGTCGTATTGCTCTCACACTGTACGAAAGAGTGAGTCCCGACGATTTGGGGGCTCGAGCTCTCCGACCGCCGGCTGGAGGATTCGCCGCGTTTCGGATCTGCAACGAATGCAACGAACCCAATGCAGTTCTGACAGTCGCGCGTCAGAGATAGAGCCGGAAGAGGCCCGCCAGGGCGTTCCGCAATCGTACCGGTGGTGTCCGCTCGGGGCGCTGCCACGGCTGGGCGGTCTCGATGCGCTCACCGATCATCGTCTCGAGCGCACTGGCGAGCGCGGTGTCGTAGAGCTCCACGTTCATCTCGAAGTTCAGCCGCAGGCTCCGCGCGTCCCAGTTGACGCTGCCGATGAAGGACCAGCTGCCGTCGATCACGAGGAGCTTCGAGTGGTCGAAGGGTGGACCGCTCCGCCAGATGCGCACTCCGGTCAGGTGGGCGTTGTCGAGCACGTGCTCCATCGCCCAGTTCACGATGCGCAGGTTGCCCTTCGCCGGCAGCACCAAGTCGACCTCCAGCCCGCGTTTTGCAGCGACCGCGAGCGCCGCGAGGAGCGGATCGTCCGGTAGGAAGTAGGGCGTCGACACCATGATGCGGTCGCGGGCGGACGCGAGCGCCGAGAGCATCGACCAGCGAGCCTTGTCGAAGTCCTCGTCCGGTCCGTCCGCGACGACCCGCGCGAGGACGCCACCACTGGTGGTCGGTTCGGGAAAGTGCGTCTCCCGCTCGAGGGCCTCACCGGTCACGAAGATCCAGTCCTCGGCGAAGACCTGCGCGAGCTGGGTGACCACGGGACCGGTGAGTCGGAAGTGGGTGTCGCGCGTGGGGTGCTCCGGCTCGTCCGCGAGCACGTGGTCCGGCCGGATGTTGAGGCCGCCAGTGAATCCGATCTCACCGTCGACCACCATGATCTTCCGGTGATTGCGAAGGTTCAGGTAGGGCATCCGCCATGGCGGGAACGCCGGCAGGAAACGCTCGGCGCGAACGCCCCGTCGCCGCAGTGCGCGGTCGATCGGTGGGAAGCCGTAGCGCACGCCGGCGGCATCCACGAGCACCTTCACCTCGACGCCGCGCTTCACGGCCGCAGCGAGCCCTTCGACGATCTTCAGACCCGGACCTTGGAGCTCGAAGATGTACGACTCGAGCAGGATGCTCTGCTTCGCCTCTTCGATCGCCGTGAGCATCGCCGGGTAGGCCTCGTCGCCGTTCTGCAGCACGTAGGCGGCGTTCCCGTCGACCAGCGGACGCTCGTCGATGGTACCGATCGCATGGGCGATCGTGGCCAGCTCGGGCCGCTCCGGGAAGCGTGAGGCGACGACCTCCGGTGGCACGGCATGGGTGCCGGGTTCGCGCATCTGCTGGCGTGCTTCGCGAATCGCTCGGCCGCGCCGCCGGATCCGATTGATGCCGAAGACCACGTAGAGCATCGCGCCGACCAACGGAGCCAGCCATGCGAGCCCGATCCATCCGAAGGCTCCACGTGGCTCGTCCCGTGTCCAGAGCACGTGGATCGTGACGAAGAGCGCCATGATCAACGCCGCGAGTGCCGTGATGCTCGCCCAATCCATCATCGCACCGGGATCGCTCGGCTGGGAGGTCGCTGTAGGCTGCCGATCACGCGACCCTCGGTGACCTCGAAGGGCACCGGCGGATCCAGCACGTAGACGTAACCCGAGCGTGGCACTTCGAGAGTCATCGTCTGGTCACCGACACGTACGGTCCGACTGTAGCGGAGCGGGCGCGAGCCCATCCGCCGGTGGTTCCGGTGCTTCAGCAGATAGGTGAAGAGGGCGATCGCGCGGTGGTTCTGTAGCCGGTGACAGCCGTGCGAGGCCCGCCGCCAGACGCTGGTGTAGTCCACCGAGCCGTGGGTCCGGATCCCCTCGTCGGAGCCGAGCTCGCCGTTCGCCTTCAGCGGTCGATGGATGGCCGCCGCCAGTCCGAACGCGCTCGCGTAGCCCGGCCCGAGCAACGTCGCCTTCGGCTCGCTGACCACCTCTCCGTCTTCGAGGTGCCGCTCCATGACCAGGTCCGCGTCGGGTGTCGAGGCGGGCGGCTGCCAGACCGGCGCCGCGTGGATCTGCTGCCAGACCCCCGGCCCCGCAGGCGACTCCTTGTAGCGCCAGACGTCCCGCCCTCGTTCGCGCTCCACGTGCCAGCCGCCGATGGTCGTGGGCCAACGGATCAACGCGACCCACTCTTCGCCACGGCGGACGTGGAGCGTCAACGTGGGCCGCCGTTCGATGCGGCGCACCGGCGAGCCAGGCGGATCGAAGCTCTGATCGCCCCGATCGATCGTCACCCGAAGCTCGACGATCGCTCCGTCTTCGGGAGACGGTGGTGGGCTCGGCACGGCGACCACCCGCGGCGTGGTGTCGTCGAGGTCGAGCCCGTCGAGCCAGGTGAGGGTGGATTCCGGCGTCTGCAGCCCGAACGCCCTCTCCAGTCCGTCGCGGATCCCGCCGAGGCGATCGGGCGCGGCGCTGCCATCGGCGAGCACTCCCCAGTCGAGCCGCGCCCGCTCGGTCAGCACCCGCAGGACGTCCCTGCGCGCCAGCTCGCGCGGGGGCACCCGTAGGGTCGCGAGCGTCTCCCCGCTGAGCCGCCCCCGCGCATAGATGCGGTGCCGTCGTTCGAACGCGGCCAGCGCGTTGCGAGTCCGGCGGTCGAGCTCGGTCCCGAGGAGCGCTCCCCGCACCAGCCCCTCGCAGCGCAGCCGCTCGCGCACGGCGTCGAGACCGGCGCGCCAGATGCCGAGGGGCTCCGCACGTCCCAGCCACGCGCGTTCGTAGGCGCTCAGCTCTTGGTGCGGGATCCGCGCCACGCCGTAGGCGTCCCACTCGACCAGCAGCGACTGGACCAGCGACTCCGCGCGCGGCACGGCCGCGCTCTCCCAGGCCGCGACGTCGTCTTCGTCGATGTCGCTGCCGCCGAAGCGGGCGAGCGCGTCGAGGTCGGCGTGGCAGCTTCGCTCCATCAGCAAGCGGAGCCGGTCGCGAAGCACTCGGAGCGTCGGCGGAACGCCATAGCTCTCGAGGAAGCGGTCCTGCTCGGCCCGGCGCCGCAGGGCCTCGTCCTCGACGTCGTCGAAGCGACCTTGCGCGAGTGCGACGAAGCTGGGGGCGAAGGTGCCGTGGGGGACGAAGATCGGCGGGACCCAACCCTCGCCCAGATCGAGAACGGCGAGGTCGCTCTCATCCACCTCCGCGAGGGAGATGGAGTCGCGCGCCTCGCCGTCTCTCCAGACCGTGACGCCATCATCCGCGTGCGCCGCCGAGGTGAGCAGGCCGAAGCCAAAGGTCACCCAGGCGAGCAGAGCTCGCGAACGATAGGTCATCGTAGGCTCACTCGGGGAGCGGGCCGTCGTCCTCCATGCCGTCGTCGGCCATGCCGTCGTCTTCCATGCCGTCGTCCATGCCGTCGTCGGCCATGCCGTCGTCCATGGTGTCGTCGCCCATGCCGTCGTCGGTCATCGGATCTTCTTCACCGGCCGTGGTCTCCTCGGCGGGCTCTTCGCCGCCGCCGCAAGCGGCACCGAGGCTGAGGGCGAAAACGGCGGCGAGAAACTGGTCCTTACGAAGCGTCATCTGAATCTCCATGTTCCGTGGGCTCGCCAGGCGACCCACTGGTGGCCGGCCTCCGCAGGATGCGTCGGGCGACCGCTCGATCGTCGAAGGGGCGATGAACCGCCCCTTCGACTTGCTCGGCCTCATGGCCTTTGCCGGCAATCAATACCACGTCTCGATCCCCAGCGCAGTCGATAGCGAATGCAATCGCATCGGTCCGATCGGGGATGGATCGCCAGCCCGCGTCGCCGGTCCGGCCCGCTTCGATCGCCGCCGCGATCGCGGCAGGATCCTCGCCCCTCGGGTTGTCCGTGGTCAGGACCACCTGGTCGGCCGATTCGCTTGCGATCTCACCCATCTGAGGTCGCTTCCCGCGGTCCCGCTCGCCGCCGCAGCCGAAGACCACCCAGACCTGCCCGTCGCCAGCCAGCGCGCGCGCGGTCGCAAGGGTCACCTGGAGCGCGTCCGGCGTGTGGGCGAAATCCACGGCCACCAGTGGGGTGTCACCGATGATCTCGAACCGGCCGGGCACCCCTTCGAAGCCTTCGAGGCCGGCGCGGATCGCGTCGGCGGCAAAGCCGTGCGCCTGTGCCAGGGTGGCGGCGGCCAGCGCATCGATCGCGAAGGGTGCGCCGTGCATCGGCAGGTGCACCTCGAGCTCGAGCAGACCGTCGAGGGTCAGCCGTGTTCCGTGGCGGTCGACCCGAGTGATGGTCCCGCGGAGGTCGGCACCTTCCGTCAGGCCGAAGGTTCGGGCCTCGGCGCCCTCGGGGAGCACGCCCATCAGCAGCTCGGTGGCCTCGCTCTCGAGGGGGAGGGCGGCGACACCGCCCGGTGGCAGCGCGAGGAAGAGCTGCGCCTTCGCGGCCAGGTAGGCCTCGAGCGAACCGTGACGGTCGAGGTGGTCTCGCGAGAAGCTCGTCAACGCCGCGTGGGTCGGCGGCCAGCGCTTGGCGAAGCCGCCGGCGAGCGCGCGCGAGGTGACCTCCAGGCAGAGGAGGTCGCTCCCTTCCGTCCGAGCCAGATCGATCAGCTCACGGAAGGCGCTCATCGACGTCCCGATGGTGCCCCGCTCCTCGCCGTCCACCATCACGCCGACCGTGGTGACGACCACGGGCCGATGCCCCGCGGCCCGAGCGATCGCTCCGAGCATTCGGGTGGTGGTGGTCTTTCCGTTCGTGCCGGTGACCGCCAGCGTCGGGAGCTCGGCCACCGTCAGAGCGCGCGCTTCTTGGGCGCCTTGGTACCGGGCTTCGCGCCGGGCTTGGGTCGTGTCCCCGACGCCGGGCGTCCGACGCCCTGGCAATGGGTGATCGCGATCGCCAGCGCGTCGCTCGCGTCCAGCCCGGGGAGCTCCTTCAGCCCGAGCACCACGGCGACCATCTTGGCGACCTGCGCCTTGTCCGCGTTACCGCGGCCCGCCACCGTCCGCTTCACCAGCGCCGGCGGGTATTCGTGGACGTCGAGCTCCGAGTTCGCCGCCGCGACCATGGCTGCGCCGCGCGCATGACCCAGCTTCATCGCGGCGTTCGCGTGCTTGGCCATGAAGATGTCCTCGATGGCCACGACCGCGGGGCCCCACTCGCGGATGACCTCGGTGAGCGAGTCGTGGATGATCTTCAGCCGCGCGGGGAGCGGTCGTTTGCCGGTTCGAATGACGCCGCTCGCGAGCGGCACCAGCCGTCGACGGCGAGTCTCGACGATGCCCCAGCCCGTGCGCTGGGTGCCGGGATCGATCCCGAGGACGCGGATCACACCCAGCTCAGTCCTCCTCGCTCTCGAGCATCGCGAGGGCGGCCTCGCTGAGCTCGAAGTCCGCGAAGACGGCCTGCACGTCGTCGTGCTCGTCGAGGGACTCGAAGAGGGCCACCAGGGTCTTGGCGTCCTGGCCGTCGACCTCCTTCGGCGTGGTCGGGATGTACTCGAGCTTGGCCTCGGTGACCTTCAGCCCGGCCTCCTCGAGCGCGGTCGAGACGGCGTCGAGGTCCTCGCGCACGGTGGTCACGACCCAGCTCTCGTCCTCGTCCGCGAGGTCCTCGGCGCCCGCGCTCGCGGCCTTCTCGAAGAGCTCCATCTCGTCGCCCTGATCCTTCGGGATCCGGATGATGCCCTTCTGCTCGAAGGCCCACGCCGCCGTGCCGGTCGACGAGAGCTCGCCCTTGCCCTTCTCGAAGAGCTTGCGGACCTCGGCCGCCGTGCGGTTCCGGTTGTCCGTCATCACTTCCATGATGAAGAGCGTGCCGCCCGGGCCGACACCTTCGTAGATCAGGTCCTCGTAGGAGACGCCCTCGAGCTCACCGGTGCCCTTCTTGATGGCCCGGGTCTGGGTGTCGTTGGGCATGTTCGCCGCCCGCGCGGCGTCGAGCGCTCGCCGAAGCCGGGGGTTCCCGTCCGGGTCTCCGCCGCCCAGGCGAGCCGCGATGGTGATCTCCTTGATGACCTTGGTGAAGATCCGCCCGCGCTTCTTGTCCTGTGCGCCCTTGCGGTGCTTGATCGTCGACCATTTGTTGTGGCCGCTCATCGGCTGAATGCTCCCATCATTGGTATGTGGTGAAAACCTATTCAGGTCCGGTCCACCGGGTCAAGGCGCCGACGAGAGGCTAAGCTCGGGACGACGTGGGTCAGCTCCAAGATGTGCGGCTCCGAAGCAAGCGTGGCGCTTGGTTCGCTTTCGCCCTCCTCGTGATCGGCGGCATCGCCTCCGGCACCTGGTCGCTGACTCGCTCACCCCCCGCCCCGAACGGGGTGCTCGTTCATGTGGAGGGCTGCGACGAGGGCTGTCGCGAGGCCATCTTCGCGTACGCCGAGCGCCTGCTGGGTGAGCATGGCTTCGAGGCCGTCCCCGACGTCGAGCGACGCTTCCCGACCGATCTCTCCGCGGTGCTGGCCACCGCCCGGCACGAGGGAGCCGCCCATGCGCTCTACCTGACCCTCGATTCGGTCGAGCGGCGTGCCGGCGCGGGCGGACCCGACCACGTGCAGGTCCTCGCCGAGGTCGTGCTGGATACGGCGACCTCCGATGGCCAGACCCTCCGCGTGTCGCGTCAGCTCTCGATGGAAGGCGAAGACGAGGTCCACGCGCTGAAGCTGGCGGGTGACGCCGTCCTCGACGGCGCCATCGATCGGGTGGCCGGCTTCCTGGTCGAGAGCGGTGCCATCGAGGACTTCCTCGCGAGCGAGCCGACCCCCCGGGAAGTGGAGACGCGCGAGCGCCTCGAGCGGGTTCGCGGTGGGGTCGAGGCGCTGGCCGCGGCGGAGTCCGACTTCGAGCAGCGCTGCGAGACCGCGCGCGAGACCGCCGAGCGGACCCAGGGGCTCGACCTCCAGTGTCAGCTCCGCACGAACGCTCCGGCGGCGCTCTGCCCCAGCGAGAGCCCGATGGCCGTGCTCGACACCGGCATCGTCGTCCACGCTGCCACCCGGGTCCCACGCTTCCGACTCGGTCGCCGCTCCGACGTCGAGCGAAGCCCGGAGACCTTCGACCGACTGCTCCATTGGGATCCGCGCGCCCGGGCCTACTACATGGCGCACGCCCCGCGGATGCGCCCGGACGCGGACGCGCTCGGGCCCCACTGGTCAGTGCACGTGGAGCTCGCGCAGGAGCCCTCGGGCGGAGTGGTCGGCTCGGCGCTGGTGCTCACGCGCGGCACCCCTCGGCGGGAGAGCGTGGTCCTGCTCCGGACCGAGCCCCCGGTTCGCATCGGCCTACCGCACCTGGCGCCAGATGGGCAGAGCGTGACCTTCACCCGACAGGAGCACGAGCACGCCGCTCCGGAGCTGATGTGGATGCGCGCGAGCCCCGACGCCACACCGGAGCCGGTTACCGCCTTCGGCGCGTTCGGCCACTTCCTGCAGCGGCCCGTCGTGGTGCCGGAGCCGTCGCCCGAGGGCGTTCCCGAGGCGCCCGGAGAAGCCGAGACCCCCGAAGCCGCCCCGCCGGAGGAACAGGGCATCCTCTTGTTCGTGACGGTCGCGGGCGCTCAGGGCGCCGAGGTCACGGCCGACGTGGCCGAGGAAGAGAGCGGTCGAACCGAAGAGCAGCAGCTCTTCGACGACCTGCTCGCGCCAAACGAAGAGGAGCGCGCGACCCTCGACCTCCCCCAGCTGACGCACCAGGCGGTCATGCGCGTGGGCGCCGAGGGACCGACGCTCGTCGCGCGCATCGGAGGGATCGAGCGACCGGTCCAAGGGGTGCTGGGCGCGACCACCGAGGGCGTGGTCGTCGCGAGCGCCGGCCGACCTTTCGGATGCACCGTGGGCATCGTCGATTGGCAAACCTGGGAGCCGCGCTGGGTCGAGGTCGGCGGGTGTCTCCACTCCGGCTCCGTCGCGCCTGGCCCACGCGGTGACGCCATCTACGGGACCATGCGGGTGGCCGAGGTCGGTGACCCGGTCGTCGGTGACTCCGAGGTGGTGCGCGTCGATCTCGTCGACGGCCGCATCACCCAGCTCACCCACGACGGCGTGGAAGACAGCAAGGTCCTCGCGGGCGTGACCGAGGCCGGCGTCCGCCTCGCCATCCAGCGTCGCCCGGCGACCTCGTATGCGCGCTTCGCTCCGGCCTACGCGTGCACGGCCCTCGCCCCCGAAGAAGAGGGCGAGCCGTTCACTCCACGTCCACCACCCGCCACTCCCCCGCCTCCCGGCGAAGGCGAAGCAGCCGACCCCCCGTGAGCCGCACCCGGGCCTCGTTGCCCTGGATCTCGACCTCGAGGTCGAGGGGGTCTGCGGTCTCTTCGAGGAAACGTCGGCGCTCGTCGTCGAGGCCGGCGCGCGCCTCGCGGGAGAGCACCCGCATCAGGCCGCGCAGGCTCCGGCGCTGGACCGCGTGGCGCAGCGCCAGCACCGCATCCAGCGGGGTCTGGAGCGCAGGCGCGTCCAGCACGCCTCCGAGCAGGGTCCATCGCCCGTCTTCCAGGGTGAGCACCGCCTTCTCCCCCTCGCGGAGCGGCACCTCGGCGCGGCTCAGCACTTCGTCCGCTTTCACCGCGTCGTCGACGTGGTCCGCATGCTCGGCGAGCTCGGCGCGGTTGGCCTCGAAGGTCGCCTGGAAGTCCTCGTACGCGATCGCCTCCTGGGTCTCCGGGTCGAGCAGGTCGTAGGCCGCCTGGCTGTCCCCCGAGCGGAGGGCGTCGGTGTAGGCCTCGAGGGTCGCTTCGGGTCCAGCGACGCGGGTCGGAGCGCCCCCGCACGCGAAGGTCAGGGCGAGCATGGCGACGAGCGCGCGCACGGCCCATCTATACACCCTGGACCCCCGCTCGTCCGGCTTCGCGGTCCGCGCCGTTCACGATCCTGCCCGTTCGGCTCGTGAACCCGGGTTCACGGAACGTGAAAAGCCGGCGCGCGTCGACACGGATGGGACTGTCCCTGAATGGGGTCGTTTAGCCGGGAGATCGGCCGAATTGGGCTCAGAATCGCCAGATCTGGGCCATTCGCGAGGTTCTGGGAGGTCTGGCACGGATCATGGATCAATTCCCGGCAGGTCCATGTCGGACCCCCGCTCCTGCGCGAGACCACACCATGCGAACCCTCTCTCATTCCTTCCTCTTCACGCTGGCCCTCGGCCTCCTGGCGGCCACCGGTTGCAAGAACGAGTCGTATTACTGCGACGACACCGGCTGCTACTACTGCGATGGCCTCGGCTGCCGCGACGTGGAGCCGCCGGACCGCGACCCGTGCCGGGGTGATTTCGAGTGCTCGGAAGGCGAGATCTGCACCGACCTGGGCTGCACGATCGCCGGCTGCGAGCGCGACTCGATGTGCCCCGACGGCACCGTGTGCTCGACGGATGGGCTGTGTGTGAGCCCGACCGAGCCGACGCCCATCCCGAACCCCGGGACCTGCACCCGCAGCTCGGAGTGTGACGAGGGGCTCATCTGCGTGGATGGCATCTGCACCCCGGACGACGGCAACTCCTGTGACGACACGGGGGTCTGTGACGCGGGCTTCTTCTGCATCGACGGCGAGTGCCGCGCGGACGAGGACGTGTGTCGCTTCAACAGCGAGTGTGGCGCGGGCCGGACCTGTGTCGACGGCGAGTGTGTCAGCGGCTGCTCGGGCGACGCCGACTGCCCGATGGGCGCGGTCTGCACCGGTGGCTTCTGCGTCGGTGAGGATCCGATGACCGGCGAGTGCACCAACAACGCCGACTGCGGTTCCGGGCGTATCTGCATCGACTCGGCCTGCTACGAGGGCTGCGCGGCGGACACCGACTGCGGCGCCGGCAACATCTGCGTCGACGGCACCTGCCGCCTCGACACCCGCCCGGACCCGGACTGCAGCAGCGACCTCGACTGCCGCTTCGCGTGCATCAACGGCGTGTGCCGCACGCCCTGCGACAACGAGGAAGAGTGCGCTCGAGTCGACGTCCAGTTGACGTTCTGTCTCGACAACTACTGCGCCACCACCAACGAGGCCACCAGCGACTGCGCCACCTCCGCAGATTGCGCATCTGGCCGGGAATGCATCGACGGCATCTGTCGTTGAGATGAAGAAGGCGGCGGGCGACCCACCACCACCATCCGCTCGTCGCCGACTTCATCAGCTGTTTCTCCAAAACCCACCCACCTAGAACGGCCCGGCCCACCGCCGGGCCGTTCGCTTTCCGTCACGCCGTCGGCGCCTCACCCTCACGCTTGCGGGTGACCTGCAGAACCCACGGCCGGGGCGGCGGACAGGCCCCCCAGATTTGTCGCTCGGGGGTGTCCGCCTTCGGCGTCCAACCCCTCGCTGCCGACGGTCGCCTCGGCGCCGGCTTCGCCGGCACCTCCGGCGAGTCTTACGCATCTGGGGGGCCTGTCCGCCGCCCCGGCCTTCGAGTCCACTGGGGCCCCCTACCCAGTGGTCGCCCGCTGTCTTCCATTGGGGCTGGGCGACGTCGCGAACGTGCTGCGCACGTCCACGAGTCGCCGGTTGCGCTCGCGAGCTCGCCCCGCGCGTTCGCGCGTGCCGAGCTCGCTCTGGGCCCGTTGCGTGGAGACTCGCCGGCTTCGCCGGCTCGCTCCCCGCAGCTCACCACGCGCCTGCGTCGGCTCGCTTCGCTCGCCGCCGCGGCGCTGGTCAGCCAGGGCCCCCGTTCGCTCGACCTTGCCCGTTGCTGGCGGTCACCGATGCGGCTGGGT
>CAYXAP010000031.1:0-88130 GCA_964462035.1 uncultured Sandaracinus sp. | reverse complement strand
ACCGGATCGAAGAGCGACTGCAGCGGCAGCGGAAGCTCGAGGTCGCGAGCCGAATGGGCGCCGGCGTGGCCCACGACTTCAACAACCTCCTCAGCATCATCGCCAGCTCGCTCGACTACCTCGACAACCGCCCACCGGGGGTCAATCTGGACGAGCCGGACGTCCGCGCGTGCCACTCCGACATCCGCACGGCCGTGGAGCGCGCGACCGAGCTGACGGACCAGCTGCTCAACTTCGCCCGCGGGCAGGAGGAGCCGCTCGCCACACTCAGTGCCGCGGAGGTGGTGCGAGAAGTGGCGACGCTGGTCGGCCGTACCTTCGACGACCGCATCACCCTGCGGACCACGATCAGCGACGAGGCGCGCATCTACGGTCGACAGGGCCAGCTGCACCAGGCGCTCATGAACCTCTGCGTCAACGCGCGCGACGCCATGCTGCCCGAGGGCGGTGAGCTCTACCTCGACGTCGACCTGGACATCAGCTTCACCGACGACCCACGCATCGGCTCCCCCCACGTGCGGATCACGGTGCGCGACACGGGCTGTGGGATCGATGCCGCCACGCGAGACCGGCTCTTCGAGCCCTTCTTCACCACCAAGGGTCGGCGCGGGACCGGATTGGGTCTGGCCAATGTGCTCGAAGCCATGATCGATCACGGCGGCACGGTCGAGGTCGAGACCAAGATCGGCGAAGGCACGGAGTTCACCCTCCGATTCCCCACCGCGGCCACCGCCAGCCGCGTCTTCGCCGGCGGGGCCCCGATGGCTCGCAAGGACCCGAGCTGGCCCATCTGGGTGCTGGTCGCCGACGACGAGCCCACCAGCCGAAAGAGCATGGGTCGGGTGGTCGAGCACCTGGGTCACTACGCGGTGCAAGCGGCGGACGGTGAAGAGGTCCTCCGGCTCCTGTACGAGAACCAGCGCATCAGCCTGGTGATCCTCGACTACGAGATGCCCAACATGGACGGCGAGCTCTGCTTCGCCGAGATCCGCGAGCGCTACCCGCAGCTCCGCGTCGCCTTCGCGAGCGGCTCCCTCACCGAGGAGCTGCGGCAGCGCCTGCGCGACGACGGCGCGGTCGCGGTGTTCGACAAACCCTTCGAGGTGCGCGAGCTCGAGATGCTCCTCGACCGGGTCAGCGAGGTGCTCCGCGCCGCGCACACCACCAACGTCTTCGAGATCACCGAGCTCGAGAAGAGCTGATCAGACGCTCATCGCGGGCGGGACGAAGGGCCCGGGCACCGCGACGAAGCACTCGTCGGTCGCGTCGTCCCACCAGCCACCGATCGCCTCGCAGCACTCCTGCGTCTCTGGGGGCGGGCCGAAGGGGTCTTCGCAAGCCCCCATGTCGGCCTCCATCGGGCCGAGGTCTCGACCGAGGTCTCGCCCGAGATCGACGATGGGGGAACCGAGGTCACGCGGCGGCGGCGGCGGTGTGTCGGCGTCGACCCGGATCGGCCCGCCGTCACGAGAGCTCGCGTCGGGCCCGAGCTGGTAGCTGTCGCCGCAGCCCGGACCAGCCATCGCCAAACCCAAGGTCACCACCTGGGCGGCCCGAAGCGCGCGGCGTCGGGCCTTCTTGCGGAGGTCTTCGTCGCTCATGGTCCGTCAGAGTAGCAAGAAGCGTGCACTTCCGCGCGCGGCGAATGACCAACGATTCCGGCGAATGATCTGTGCCGAGTCGTGCCGCCCGTGCGTCAGAACATCAGGGACGAGCCGATGAAGACGTAGAGCTCGTGGAACTGGACGTCGACCAGCTCGCCCGGTGTCAGAGCCGGGAGCCCACCACTGGTGAAGTCGACCCGAGCCTGCCGTGCTTCGCCCGTTCCGTACGCATAGCGAACGGCAACCGTGGTCCGGAAGACCAGCGTCTCGGCCTGCTCACCCGCCGCCAAGCCGACCGCCGTATCGCTCCGCAGGCCGAGGGTGCCGCCGTAGTAGTCGACCCGATAGTCGGTGAGTAGCGAGTCCGGGGTCGGCGCTGCGCTGCGATCGGTGAAGGCGCCTGCCCCGAGCGCGAGGGAGTCGCTGAGTGGAAAGAGAGCCCCCAGCCGCAGGTTCCAGACGCTGGTGCGGTCGACCAGGTACTCGGGATCGGCGGCGCCCGGCTCACGCACGTCCAGCGCCTGGAGCGGTGGGCTGTAGTCGAAGCCCAGCCCGACGCGCACGCCGCCGAGGAGGAGCCCGGCGCCGAGCATGAGCCGCGTCGGCTCGAGCTGACCGAAGTCCGCCGCGGGCCGGGAGGGGACGTAGACGCTGGTCGTCTCCCCACGGAGCTCGCCCGACATCGGTTCGATCGCCTGCACGCCCGCCTGCACGAGAGTGGAGTTGTCGGGGTTGTCCGCGAGCAGGAGGATCGGCAGCCGCACGGTCAGACCGAACTGGAGCCAGTCGGTCGGGTGGACCTGCGCGCCGAGATGGGTCGCCAGCGCCCACCGGTCGCTGTCGTCGAGGACCGCGGCCGTGAGCTCGGAGCGCTCGTTCATCGGAGTCGCGATGCTCGCGCCGACGGACGCGCTGTCGTTGGCCCCGTCGTAGACGAGGAACACCGACGCACCGAGCTTCAGGTCGCCGCCGAGGAGCTCCATCCCCAGGCCACCGCCCAGATGGTAGCGGGTCTCGGCGATGTCGACGTCGATCAGGGTCGTCGCCGTGGATCCGGCCGCGGCCGCGGCCGTCTCGGAGACGCTGAGTCGAATCACCTCGTCGCGGCTGGTGAAGAAGCCACCGCCGAGCGTGACCTTCCCGAAGCGGCGAGCGTAGACCGCCGATGGCGCGATGGTGGTCGCGCGCGAGCCGTCGAGCTCGGCGGGAAGCTCGAGGTTTCCCATGTCGCCGGGGACGGCGACGACCACTCCGCGCGGCACGAGGCGCCGCTGGTAGGCGACCCCGGACAGGGTGAGGTCGTACTGGTTCCGATGAATGGAGCCCAGGCCGGCGGGGTTGTACCAGACCATCCCCGAGCCCTGACCGAGGGCCACCACCGCCCCACCCATCAACGCGGCCTCACCGCTCATGAAGTAGGTGTCGTCGTTGCCGGCGCGAGCGACGCCGGGCGCCGCGATCGACGCCCCCAGGACCAAAGCGAGCAGTGCGGTGAATCTCATCGTCGTCGCGCCTTCGGGCGCCCCCCAGATACCACGCGACGATGGGCCATGTAGACTTCCGGGCAATGGCCAAGCTGCGTCTCGATGTCGGTCCGGGTCCGCTCCGCGCCGAGCACGATCGACTGATTCGGACCGCCCTGCGCCGGGGCGACAAGGACCCCGAGCGCGCCCTCGCCGAGGGCCGGCTCGAGGGCTCCTACTCCGAGCGCGCGATGCAGCTGGCCCGCAACACGTGGCGCAAACGGATGGTCCACGAGCACCAGAGCGCCGCGGTCTTCGCGCGCTTGTTACCTCAGCTCATGGCTGCGGCTGCGACGCTCGAGCACAAGACCACGGTCCTTCGAATGGCGATGGACGAGCTCCGTCACGCGAGCCTCTGTGGCGGAGTCGTCGCCCTCCTCGGCGGCGAGGCGGAGGCGGAGACCGACCTGCGCACCGCGCCGCTCCCCGAGCACGAAGACGGGGACCCGATGGAGGCCTGCCTCCGGAACGTGATGTTCGTCGGTTGCCTCAGCGAGACGGTCTCGATCGCGCTGCTCACCGAAGAGCGGGAGCTGACCCGAGAGCCGGTCATCGAGCGGGTGGTCGCGCAGCTCGCCGCCGACGAAGTGCTCCACGCCAAGCTCGGTTGGAGCTATCTGGCGGCGACCTGGCCCGAGCTGAGCGACGAGGGCCGCGAACGCACGAAGCGCTACCTCCCGATCGCCTTTGGCTACCTCCGCGAGAAGATGCATGGCGCGATGCCGCTCGGCGTGAAGGTCGATGGCCCGCTCAAGGACGAGCTCGAGGCCCTCGGCGTCATGACGTCCGAGGATGGCCGCGAGCTCTTCAGGGCGACCGTCGAGAGCGTGATCGTCCCGCGCCTGGAGGACCACGGCCTCCCCGCGCGTGACGCCTGGGCCGAGGCGCTCTAGCTACTCGTCGTCGTCCGGCAGACCGATCGGCACCTTCAGGGCGTTGCCGATGGCTGCGACCATGTCGCGCTCCGCCTTACCGATCTCGCCGTCGGCCAGGACCGCCTTGCGTACGGTCTGGATCAACAGCTGCCGATGGCCGTGGGGCACCGCCTCGATGTCGATCTCCTCGAGCCGCGGTCGGGCGTGAAGCAGCGCCGCGGCCTGATCCATCTCTTCCTTGTCGAGGTCGAGCTCGAGGATCACGTCGGTGAGCAGATCGATCTCTTCCGGCGCGGCCTCCCCGTCGGCCCAGATGGCCGCGGTGAGCACCTCGAAGAGCTTGTCCCGCTCCGCGCGGGTCAGATCCTTGATCATGGCTGGGACCCTACCACTCCTGACGGTCCCACGTGCTAGATCGAGGCGATGGCGAACGGGGACTCGAGCGAACGGCAACTGGCGACCTGGGAGAAGCGATTCTACGGCTGCGTGACCGTCGCGTTCGGGCTCCTCTTCGTGCAGCAGCTCACCGAGATGGAGTGGCTCGACTGGCCCCGCGCAGCGTGCTGGGTCGGGGCGGGGTGGTCGTCGATTCAGATCGGAAAGGTGCTCAAGCGGGCGGGCCAGGACGGAGCGGTCCACGTCATGCGCGGCCTCGCCTGCTGGGGCCTGGCGCTCGTGGCGCTCGTCTGAGGACGGTGGTCGGCGTGCCTCCCCCATCCGCTCTTGCCATGCGAGCCGTCTGGACCGTGATGCTCGTTCTGATGGCATGTTCGGAGAGCCCGCCCCCACGGCGGCCCGCGGCGACTCCCACCCCGACGCAGCCAGCAGACGGCCGACTGATTCCGCGCGTCTGTGACGCCGATGACGGGCCGCTCGCCGTCGTCTGCTGGGTGGGCAAGCCGGTGGCCGAGGTCGTCGACTGTGAGGCTCGAGCTCTCACTGGGTGCCCGACCATGCACGGACCAGGCTTCGCCACGCTCGGCTGCACCTACCCCGATGGGCTACCAGATCGCTACGTGTGGCCCATCGTCCGGTGGGCCGGTGGACCTCTGACGGAAGTGCGCTCCTCGACCGAGGTCCCGGAGGCGATCGTCGAGGGGCTGGAAGAGCACCGAGCTCTGCGTGATGGGAGCCCGCCCCGTGCCGCGATGGAGGCGCTGATCGCGGAGCTCCGGAGCGCGGGCTGCCGTCTGGGCGCGGTGAGGGAGGGCGACCACCTCTCCAGCGTGGAGGCTCGATGCGAGGACGTGGAGCTCCAGCTCCTCGAGCACCACGGCCCCTCTGCGAGTCTCGTGGTCCGAGCGGGAAGCGCCGAGGTCCACGACTGCATCTATGCGGGCCGCCACCATGGCGTGGGAACACGCCCACCCCTCGAGGCATCTGAATGACGAGCGTGGGGTTCCGTCTCTGCCTATGATGACAGCTCCGTCCATGCGCACTTCGCTCGCATTCTCGTGCCTCCTGGCCGTGGCCTGCTCGGGCACCCCCGAGTTCCAACTCGGCTTCGACGGCGAGTCCCAGAACCTGGGCTCGGTTCGGATCAGCGACCGGATCGTCGAACGCATCGAGGTCGCCAACACCGGCCGCCAGACCGTGACGATCGAGTCGGTCGCGCTGGCGAACGGCCACGGCGGCGTCCTGGCCCTCGACGACTCGGCGACCGGCTGCGCGCCGGGCCAGCGAGTGGCCGTCGGCGAGCACTGCATCGTCGCCATCGCCTTCGAGCCCGCGAACGACGTGACCTACCGCGACTCGCTCCACGTGGACTACCAGCCGACGGAGGGCGGGAGCGCCGCGCCGCTACGCGCCACCCTGAGAGTCACAGCCACCGGCCTCCTCGACTGCACCGTCAGCGACGAGCTCGCGAGCTCGTTCGCCGAGGGCGTGGCGAGAGCCGAGGCGCAGATCGAGGCCGACATCGCGGAGGCCACCGCGGCCGGCGCGGCGCTGACCCGGGAGGACGGCTACGCCGCCGGCTACGACCCGGCGTACGGCGCGGCCTACGGACGGGCCTATGACGACGGCTACGGCGATGGGCTCCTCGAAGGCTACGACGATGGCTACGGCGAGGGAGCCTCGGCCGAGGCTTGCCGGGACGGCGAGCTCGATGGCTACACGGACGGCGCGAACGCCGGGCTCCTCGACGGCGAGGAAGACGGGGCCATCGATGGGGACCTCGACGGCTACGAAGAGGGCTACGCCGACGGCTTCTACGACGGGGAGACCGATGGCTGTGGCTACGCGGCCAAGATCGACCCCGACCCGAGCCTGCCCGGGAAGTGCGTGGATCAGGGTTTCGCGGCCACCTATTCGCGAAGCCACTACGACCGCGCCTTCGCGGACGCCGTGGCGGCGAACGCCGCGTACCAGGAGGGGCTCGCCGCCGGACGGCTCGAGGGCGACGCGGACGGCCGGAGCGAAGGCCGCGCGGTCGGGTACGCCGATGGCTACCGCGACGGTGCGGACCAGGGCTTCGTCGATGGGGACGCCGACCAGTACGACGCCTGCTACCTGCCGGCCTTCGACGCGGGCTACGAGGACGGCTACCTCGATGGCTACGACATCGGGTACTGGTCCTTCTACGACGTGGCCTATGAAGACGGCTATGCAGTGGGCTACGACGACGGCTTCTGGGTCTGCGGCTGAGCGACCCGGCGGTAGTAACGCAGCAGGGTGAGCGAGCGGGCCACGTAGTGGGCATGCAGACTCGCCCACAGCCCGTGGTTGCCCCACGGGCGGAGTAGCCACCAGGCGCCGAGGAAGAGCGCCAGCGACGCCAGCGACGCGTTGCGCATCTCGGCGGTGCGGGTGGCGCCGATGAAGATCCCGTCGAGCTGAAAAGCCCACACACCGACGAAGGGCGCGGCGGCAGCCCAGAAGAGGTACTCGCTCGCCGCGCTCCGGGCGGCCTGGTCGACGATCATCCAGCGGGCGAAGACGTCGCCGAAGACGAAGAGCGCCAGGCTGATCCCGAACGCCAGGCCCGCGGCCCAGAGGGTGGTGCGCCCGACCGCCACGCGGATCGCCGCCGGGTCCCTCGCGCCGATCGCACGGCCGACGAGGGCCTCCGCCGCGAAGGCCAGACCGTCGAGCACATAGGCGCTGACGTTGATGAACTGCATCAACACGGCGTTCGCCGCGAGCAGCACCTCGCCCATCCCGGCGCCTTGGGCCGTGAAGAAGGCGAAGGCGAAGACCAGGGCCAGCGAGCGGATCATGATGTCGCTGCTGACGGCGAAGGTGCGCTTCAGCCGCTCCCGATCGAGTACCCGTTCCCAGTCGAGGGAACGCGAGCCGCGACGGCGGAGCACGACCTGCGCGACGCCGAGTCCCACGATCGCGGCGACCCACTCCGCGATCAGCGTGCCGAGCGCCACCCCCTCCACCCCCCAGTCGAAGCCGAGGACGAAGAGAGCGTCGAGCGCCATGTTGGTCAGGTTGAGGACCAACTGGAGACCGAGGCCGACCCCCGTTCGACCGAGCCCCACGAACCACCCGAGCAGGGCATAGGAGGTGAGCGCGGCCGGTGCGCTGTAGATCCGGTAGTCGTAGTAGACGCCCGCCAGACGCTCGACTTGGTCCGGCCCTTCGATGAGCGCGAAGGAGAGCCAGCGGATCGGGCTCTGGAGCGCGATGAGGGCGGCGCCGCATCCGGTGGCGACGAGGAGCGCCCGGATCAGGCCGGCACGGACCTCTCGCTCGTCGCCGGCACCGAGTGCCTGCGCCGTGAGTCCGGTGGTCCCCATCCGAAGGAAGCCGAAGCCCCAGAAGACGAAGGAGAAGATCAGCGCGCCGATGGCGACGGCGCCGACGTGCGCCGGGTCCGGAATGCGACCGACCACCGCGGTGTCCACCACCCCGAGGAGCGGCGTCGACACGTTGGACACCATGATCGGCAACGCCAACGCCAGGATCTCGCGGTGACTCGCGGGGCGGGACCCCGGCGTGGGCTCGGTGCTCACGGGCGGACGGCAGCACGCCCCCTCACCACCGGCAAGCGCTCGGTTAGAGTCTCGCGGTGGACAGCTTCACCCAGATCGCGCTCGGGGCGACCATCGGCGAGGTCGGTTGGCGAAAGAAGCTCGGCGGGCGCGCCACCGTCTGGGCCGGCTTCTGTGGGCTGATCCCCGATCTCGACATCGCCTTCGCCGCCGTCGACCCCTGGGCAGACCTCCTCTACCACCGGAGCTGGACCCACTCGCTCCTGGTGATCCCGTTCCTCGCCCTCCCGGTCGGGTGGCTGGGCCACCGCTTCGGGAAGAAGCGCGGGACGATGTGGCAATGGGTCCACCTGAGCTTCTGGGCGCTGGTCACCCACCCGCTCCTGGACCTCTTCACCTTCTTCGGGACCCAGCTCCTCTATCCGCTCAGCGACCACCGCTTCGCGATCGACGGGGTCTCGATCGTCGACCTCTTCTACACGCTGCCGCTCGTGACGGTCTGCCTGCTCTCGCTGAAGAAGGGTCCGCAACCGCGGTGGCGCCGGCGGATGGCGGGTTGGGCGCTGGCCGTCACGACCGCCTACCTGCTGGTCGGCCACTTCACGATGCGGGTGGTCCGGGCCGAGGCGCTCGTGGAGCTGCGTGGGGAGGGCGTCGAACCCGACGACATCCGAGCGCTGCCGACGCTCCTCAACGACCAGGCCTACCGGATCGTCGCGCGCCGTGGCGACCACGAGTTCTGGCTCGGCTATCGGTCCTATGCGGCGGGGAGCGGTACGGACTGGCTGGTCGTGCGCAGCGTGGACGACCCCAGGGTGGAGCGCATCTGGGGGACCGAGCGGGGCCAGATCTTCCGGTGGTTCAGCGACGGTCTGGTGGTCGTCCAGCCCCGGGAGGGCGAGCCGGACGTGCTCGAGCTGATCGATCTGCGCTTCGGCGGCGTGACCTACCCGGTCGGGAAGCTCTTCGCGGTCTCGGCGACCTTCGACGGTGACGACCCGCCGCAGCTGGACCGCATGCCTCAGGCCGTGCCCGAGGATCCCGCCGCCGAGCTCGGCGCGCTCCTGGACGTGATCCAGACCGGAGACTCGGACGCCTGGCTCGCCAGCGAGAGTCGTTGATCGACCACAGGTCGTTTGCGACCCTCCGGCCGTGCCGGCGTCGGCGTACGTGCTGCCCAACGCGGGCCTCCGCGGAATGCTGACGGCGATCCTCTGGGTGGCACCCCACCCGATCCCACACCTGGTGTGCAAGACGGCCGCCGAGGGGAAGGCCTGGGCGCGCCTCGAGCTCACGCGGACGGAGACCCGTCCACGGCCCTGACGGTCGGGCTCACCTCAGCGGTGACGCTCGAGCCCGTCGAGCCAGCTGTCCACCACCCAGTGGACGTGGGCTCGGCGTTCACCGAGCGCGCGGTCCTCGAGGGCTTCGTCCATCAACACCGGGCCATAGGTGAAGTAGTTGATGACCACGGCCGAGAGGCTCACGTGGAAGTGCTCGGCGCTCCGTGGGCCGCGGCTCGGAGTGATCCCTCGGAGCATCTCCCGGGTCAGCTCGAGCACCTCGCGGAGGTGACGGCGGACCAGCGGAAGGTGCGGGCCCTCGCTCGCGATCTGATGCTGGACGATCCGGGCGTAGGTGACGTTCTCCTCCATGAAGTCGAGATATTCGTCGACCACCCGATGGAGCCGCTCGCGGTGGTCGCCCTCGCCGGCGAAGGCCTCGGCGAGCGACGCCTTGTGTCGGGCGTAATACCTCTCGAGCACCCGCTCGAAGAGCTCGTGGGTGCTGCCGAAGTAGTAGAAGACCAGACCCTTCGCGACGCCCGCCCGCTCGGCCACGGAGCGCGCGGTGAGCGCCTCCATGCCGGTCTCCTCGAGGAGCTCTTCGGCGGCGTCGAGCAATGCTCGGGCCCGTTCGTTCGTGGGCTCTTCGAAGGAGCCCGACTCGCTTGCTACGCTTTCCATTTGACCACGCGGTCAACATCCTGTACCACTTTGACCGCGTGGTCAAGAACGGACTGCGGAGACTGCGGACGACGAGGCGAAGACGATGAAGCGCGCATACCTGGGGACTGGATTGATCGGCGGCGGGCTGGCCCAAGCGGCGGCGGGCCGTGGTGACGAGGTCATCGGCTGGAACCGGACGATCGAGAAGGCCCGAGCGCTCGAGGCCTTCGGCGTGACCGTCGCCGAGTCGGCGGCGGACGCCGTGCATCGCGTGAGCCGGGTGCACCTGGCGCTCACGAGCGACCCGGCCGTGAACGCGGTGCTGGACTCGGTGAAGGACCACCTCGCCGAGGACGCCATCGTGATCGACCACAGCACCACCTCGCCCGAGGGGACCCTGAAGCGAGCCGAGGCGATGGAGGCCGCCGGCATCCGTTACCTGCACGTGCCGGTCTTCATGTCGCCGGAGGCCTGCAAGGCCGGCAAGGGGATCATGATGGTCGCCGGCTCCGAAGAGCTCTTCGGCCAGGTGAAGGCCGAGCTCGAGCAGATGACGGGTCAGGTTCGATACTGCGGTGAGAAGAAGGACGCCGCCGCGACGCTGAAGCTGGTGGGCAACTGCCTGCTGCTCGCGATGGTCGGTGGGCTCGCGGATGCATTCGCCATCGCGAAGGCGCGCGGCGTGTCTGCCCCAGACGCCCTCGGTCTCTTCGAGGCATTCGATCCGCGCTTCGTTCTGAAGGGGCGTGGTGCGAAGATGGCTCAGGGGGACTTCGACACCCTCTGGACGTTGACGATGGCCCGGAAGGATCTGGGTCTCATGAAGGATACGGCCGGTGGCGACGAGCGGCTGGCCGTGCTCCCGGGGTTGGGGGCACGAATGGATCAGCTCATCGCCGAGGGCGAAGACGGCCGGGACGTAGCCGTTCTGGCGCGCGACTCGATCGCCGAGTGAGAGAGAAGGAACGAAGGCATGTACGACCTGAAGATCAAGGGCGGGACCATCATCGACGGCACGGGAGCCGAAGGCTTCCGAGGCGACGTGGGTATCAAGGACGGGACGATCGTCGCCGTGGGCGACGAGTGCACCGAGAGCGCGGAGAAGACCCTCGACGCCAACGGCGCCGTGGTCACTCCAGGCTTCACCGACGTTCACACCCACTATGACGGGCAGATCTCCTGGGACTCGGATTTGATGCCTTCGTCGATCCACGGGGTGACCACCTGTGCGATGGGCAGCTGTGGCGTCGGCTTCGCGCCGGTTCGGCCCACCGACCACGAGCGCCTCATCGAGCTGATGGAGGGCGTCGAGGACATCCCCGGCACCGCCCTGAGCGAGGGCATCACCTGGGGCTGGGAGACCTTCCCCCAGTACATGGATGCGCTGGCGAAGATGCCGCACACCATCGACTTCGCCTGCCAGGTCCCGCACGACGCGCTCCGCGTCTACGTGATGGGCGAGCGCGCCGTCGCCGAGGAGGACGCCACGGACGCGGACATCGCCGAGATGCGGCGGTTGCTCCGGCTGGCCCTCGAGGCCGGCGCGATCGGCTTCTCGACCGGCCGCAGCGACAACCACCGCTCGGCGAAGGGTGAGTGGACCCCCGCCAGCGAGGCCACCGGCAAGGAGCTCGCGGGCGTGGCCGAGGCGTTCGTCGGGCTGAAGCACGGCGTGCTCCAGGCGGTCAGCGACTTCGACATCCTCCACGGCGACGACCGCTTCGACGGCGAGTTCGAGCTCCTCGAGGGCATGCTCCGCGCGGCCGGCGGCCGACCGATGAGCATCTCGACGATGCAGCGGGACCACTCGGTCAACCAGTGGAAGTGGATCTTCGAGCGCGCCCAGAAGCTCAACGACGAGGGCTACGACGTGCGCTGCCAGGTCGCGCCCCGCGGCATCGGCGTGATCCTCGGCCTGACCGCGACCTTCCACCCCTTCATGGGCTTCCCCAGCTACAAGAAGATCAGCCACCTGCCCCTCGAGGAGCAGGTGAAGGCCATGCGGGATCCAGAGATGAAGGCCCGGATGATCCAGGAGAAGAGCGAGCCGGTCGCGGGTGACGGCTCGATGCTCCCGCCGCTCGCGGACTTCTTCCTCTCGAACCTGAACATGGTCGCGATGCGCCTCTTCGAGCTCGGCGAGGACCCGAACTACGAGCCCAGCGTCCAGCAGAGCTTCGCGGCCAAGGCATCCTTCGCCAAGGAGCCCGTGCTCGGCGTCATCTACGACGCGATGCTCCAGAACGACGGCGAGGCCCTGCTCTACTTCCCCGTCTACAACTACTCGGGGATGAACCTCGACGTCTGCCACGAGATGCTCACCCACCCGCTCTCCATCCCGGGGCTCAGCGACGGCGGTGCCCACGTCGGCACGATCTGCGATGCCAATTTCCCCACCTTCCTGATGACTCACTGGGCCCGGGACCGGCAGAGGGGTCGGATCCCCCTCGAGCAGATCATCAAGATGCAGGCCCACGACACGGCTCGCTTCATCGGGCTCACCGACCGCGGGACCATCGCCAAGGGCCAGCGCGCGGACATCAACGTCATCGACTTCGACAACCTGAAGCTCGAGCACCCGGTCATGCAGAAGGACCTGCCGGCCGGCGGCCAGCGGCTGATGCAGTACGCCAAGGGCTACATCGCTACGATGGTCGCCGGACAGACCATCGCGGAGGGCGGTCGGCTCACCGGAGCCTACCCGGGACAGCTCGTTCGCGCCGGCGCCTGATACCACTCCGGGGGGTGCTACCCTGATCGAGTGAGGCGGGCGGACGAGGAGGGGGGCGACCTGCGCTTCCTGGACGAAGCCATGGCCGCGTGGCCCGGCTTCATCGTCCATCTGGATGGCGACGATCGGATCCGCTACCTCAGCCGGATCCCGCCACAGCTGGCTCCTGACTCCGTGATCGGCGTATCGGTGTT
The DNA here is from genome assembly GCA_964462035.1 of uncultured Sandaracinus sp. Lineage (GTDB taxonomy): Bacteria > Myxococcota_A > Polyangia > Polyangiales > Houyiibacteriaceae > UBA1660. Next base: position 75,313 of record CAYXAP010000031.1, on the reverse strand, counting down.
CGAGTTCATCGACCCCGCGGACCACCCGATGATCCGGGAGGCGTTCGCCGAGGCGCGCGAGACCGGGCGCCCGACTCGCTATCGGGCTCGCCCGGTCGGCGCCAAGGGACAGCCGGGCGTCTACCTGAACGAGGTCGTCCCGGACGGCGGCTCGTCACCGAACCTGACCGTTTTCGGACTGGACCAGAGCGAAGCCATCGCTGCGGCCAGAGAGACGGCATCCGCAGCGGCGAAGCTCGAGCTGGCGCTCGAGGCGGCCGGGATGGCGGTGTTCGAGCTGGCCATCCCCTCGGGCGAAGGCACCTGGGACGAACGGATGCGGGCCATCCATGGAATGGACGAGCCGGCCGACGGCCTCGAGTACATCGAACGCGTCGTCCACCCGGACGAGAAGGAGCGACTCGGGGAGCTCCTCGCGTCGTTCCTCCAGGGTGACGAGTCGGCCACGGAATACCGAATCCTCCGCCCCGACGGAGAGTCGCGATGGCTCCGGACCATGGCGCACGCGCTGCGCGACGACGCCGGGCGGGTCCATCATCTGGTCGGAGGGGTCATCGACATCACCGAGGAACGGGCGCTCTTCGAGCACCAGCGGAAGGCCCAGATGCTGGCGGCCATCGGCACGCTGACCTCGGGCGTCGCGAAGCGCTTCAACGACGTCCTCATGGTCCTGACGACCATTCTGGACGAGGTCGGACCGTCCATTCCCCACGACCAGCACGCCGTCCTCGACGACGCCAACGAGGCGGTCACCCGGGGGAGCGAGCTCGTCGAAAACCTCCTGGCCTTCTCCGGTCGCGGCTCGGAAGGGCACATACCCGTTCGGCTGGACGAGCTCGTCACCCAGGTGGCCCGTTTCTGCGAACAGACCTTCGGGCGGGCCGTGCACATCCGAACCACCGTCGAGGGACCGCTCTGGGTCCGGGGCGACGCGGGAGCGCTCCACCAGGTCCTGATGAACCTCATGATCAACGCACGCGACGCGCTGAGCGAGAGCGAGGGAGGGACCGTCGCGCTGGTGGCCGAGCCGGCCGGCGAGCTGGCTCGGGTCAGCGTCTCCGACGACGGCCCCGGCATGGACCCCGCGGTGGCGGCCCGAGTCTTCGAGCCCTTCTTCTCGACCAAGGGAGTCCGAGGAACGGGTCTCGGTCTCTCGAGCTCGCTGGGGATCGTCCAGGACCACGCAGGTGAGCTGGTCATCGACGAGCGGACCAGGCTCGGCGCGACCTTCGTCCTCACCCTCCCACGCACCGAAAGGGAGGCCTGAAGTGACCGACCGGCTGGCCTTTCTCCGCCAGGTCATCGAACGGGCCCCGGCTTTCATCGCTCACATCGGGTCGGACGACCGCATCCGGTACGTCAACAGACCGCTCGGAGAGATGCCGCGAGAGGCCATCGTCGGGGAGGTCGGGCTGGATTTCGTGCACCCCGACGACCGCGAGAAGGTGGCGAACGCCATGGCCGAGGCACGATCGAGCGGGGCCGTGGTCCGGTTTCGGACCCGAGTCGAAGAGCCGGCGGGGACGCTCACCATCTTCGACAGCTGGATCGTACCGGTCCCCGGCGACGACCCAGGTGCGCTCGCGACCTTCGCCGTCGATGTGACCGAGGTCGCCACCGCACAGCAAGCGATCCTCGCGTCCGCCGCCAAGCTCCGGCTCGCGGTCGAAGCGGCGGAGATGGGGCTCTTCGAGACCGACATGGTGCGGCGGCGTGCCGAGTGGGACGAGCGAATGTGGGCGATCCACGGCCGCGGTCCGCTGCACCACCCTCCGCTCTACATCGAGCAGATCGTCCACCCAGCGGACCGCGAACGCCTCGCGGCGATGTTGGCGACGGCGATCGGCGGGCAGACCGAGACCCCGGAGTACCGCATCATCCGACCGGACGGAGAGGTTCGCTGGGTGCGGATGTCGGTGACGGCCTTCGAGGAGGAGGGCACCGTGACCCGCCTCTTCGGCGGGGTCATCGACACCACCGAGCAGCGGGTGGACCTCGATCGCCAGCGCCGGGCCCAGAAGCTCGAGGCGATCGGGACGCTCACCGCTGGGGTGGCCCACAACTTCAACAACCTCCTGATGGTGCTCGTGGCGATCTTCGAGGAGATTCGAGCGCTCGTGCCCGGCGAACACCGCGAGGCACTGCGGGACGCGAACGAGGCGCTCGAGCGCGGACGGCAGATGGTGGCCTCGCTCCTGGAGTTCGCGGGGCACCGGACACGGACCTCCACCGAGCTTCGCTTCGACGACCTGCTGCGACGGGCCGTCCGGCTCTGTGAGCAGACCTTCTCCGCCGACATCGCGATCTGCACTCGGATCGAAGGACCGCTCTGGGTTCGAGGCGACGAAGCGGCGCTCGATCAGGTCGTCGTCAACCTGCTGCTCAACGCGCGGGACGCCTTGAAGCCGACGGGTGGGACGCTGACCATTCGCGCCCACGGTGACGCCGAGCACGTGACCCTTCAGGTCGCCGACGACGGGCCCGGCATCGACCCCACGTTGCTGCCGACCCTCTTCGACCCCTTCGTCACCACGAAGGGGCCGCAGGCGACCGGCCTCGGTCTGGCCACCGCGCTGGCGGTGGCCAGAGAGCACGAGGGCACACTGACGGCGGAGAGCGAAGGTGAAGGCGCGACCTTCACCCTGACGCTCCCGCCCGCAGCTCCGCCGAGCTGACTACATCCCCATCATCCGGCACTCGCCGGAGATGCAGCGCTCCGTGTCGCCGCACATCACGTCGCAACCACCGCAGTTGGCCTCGTCGATCCGGGTGTTGGCGCAGACGCCGTCACACTCGTCACCCGTCGGACAACTGCACGCCGACTCACGGCAGACCCGGCCGTCCATACAAGCCATGTCGCAGCCACCGCAGTGGGTCGGGTCGGCGGTGGTGTTCACGCAGACGCCCGTGCAATCGGTGGTCGGCCCGTCACACTCGCACACCCCGTCCATGCACGCCTTTCCGCCGCTGCAGGACAGGCCACAGCCACCACAGTTCAGGTCGTCGGCGGTGGTGTCCACGCAGCTACCCGCACACTCGGTGAGCCCTGCCGGGCAGTCCGTCACACAGGCACCCGCGCCGCAGAGCTCGCCGGCGGCGCAGGCCACGTCACACGCGCCACAATGGCTCGGGCTGGTGTCGAGGTCCTGACAGACACCACCGCAATCGGTGAGCCCGCCGGGGCACTCGCACACACCGCCACCGCAGGTCGTCCCGCCCGAGCAGACGATCCCACAACCGCCACAGTTCGCGTCGTCGTTGTCGGTGTTCACGCAGCTGCCGCCGCACTCCGTTCGGCCACCGACGCAGCCGCCCGACGCGTCGCAGGCGCCATCCACGCAGATCGCGCCCGGTCCGCAGTTGATGCCGCAGCCACCGCAGTTGCCGCGGTCCGTCAGGACGTCCGTGCAGCTGCCCGCGCAGACCTGCTCGCCGGCCGCGCACTGGCACAGGCCGGCAGCGCAGGCCTGTCCGCCTGCGCAGATCGTGCCGCAGGCGCCGCAGTTCGCGGTGTCGCTGGTCGTGTCCACGCAGGCGCCAGCGCAATCGGTGAGCCCAGCGGCACATCCATCCGCCGAGCAGGTGCCTGCCGAGCAGACCTCGCCAGCACCGCAGGCATTGCCGCACGCACCGCAGTTCGCCGGATCGTTCGCCAGGGTCACGCAGCTGCCGCCGCAGTCCGTGGTTCCCGCCGGACAGACACAAGCGCCGCCCGCGCACTCGCTGCCTGCGTCGCAGGCCGTTCCGCAACCGCCGCAGTTCGCCGGGTCGCTGGCGGTGTCGACGCACGCGCCGTCACATGCGGTGAGGCCAGCGGTGCACTCCGCCGCGCAGACCGCGGACGAACAGACCTCGCCGGCGCCGCAAGCCGCATCACAGTCGCCGCAGTTCGCCGGATCGGTCTGGAGGTTCACGCAGGTGTCACCGCAGAGCGTCTCGCCCGCGCCCTCGCAGAGCATCTCCATGCCCATGTCGGGGTCGATGCCCATGTCGGAGGGACCGCCGAGATCCTCGCCGGGATCGGTCCCGCCATCGGCCATCCCCATGTCGGTGCCGCCGCCCGCGTCGGGATCGCTCCCGTCGTCGTCGCCGCATCCCACCATCGCCGCGAGCGTCATCGCGACCGTCCAAGTCATCCACCGGCTCATACCGCCACCTCCCACGGGTCCAATCCTAGCAAACTTTCACACGCCCCCAAAAGCGGACGCCAGGAAGGCTGGCGAGACCGCAGCCGTAGGAGAGGCATGCTCGTTCGGCTCCTGGTCGCCGGTGCGCTGCTGGCCGTCGTGTGGCTCGTCCCGAGCGCCGCCCGGGCGTGCAGCTGCGTTCAGCCATCGATGCAGCGCTCGCTCTTTCCGGCGGATGGCGCGACCGACGTGCCCCGCGGCGTGACGCTCCGGGTGTTCACCAGCGGCTTCGGCGACGGGCTCCGTGACGTGCTCGCGACCGAGTACCGACTCCGACCGGTGGGCGGTCGGCCGGTCCGACTGCGCTCGAGCGTGGTGGGGACCCGGATCGACCTGAAGCCGCGCCGACGGCTCCGGGCGAACACCCCCTACGTGATCGAGCAGCTCTTCGCCTTCGCGCCGAACGGTGAGCGGCTGAGCGACGGCGAGCGGGGCAGGCTCACGAACCGTCCCCAGCGGGTCCGGGGCGCCTGGTTTCCGGTCGCTCACTTCGAGACCGGTCGCGCCGATCCGGCTCCTCGTCGGGAGGTGCCCAGCCTGCAGAGTGCCGAGGTCCACTTCCGCTACGGCGGCGGCGACTGCGGGCCAGCGACCTCCTTCCACGTCACCTTCGACGTGAACGAGAGGCCAGGCGACGTCGTCGACCTCGAGCTCGGCGGCCAGGGCGTGGTGGCGACCGTACCCGCGGCCGACACCGAGATCTGGGTCGGTGACACCCTGTGCAACCCGGACCCGGTGACCCTCCGGTACACACCAGCGTCCGAGATCCGCCTGGTCCACCGCGACGCGACGGGCCGCGTGGTGGGGGCCACACCTTGGGGCGCGGCGACCAACCAGCCCCGCACGAACCTCCGGAACGGCACGCCTCACCGTGGGCATCACACCGCCTCGACCCGACGGATCGCGCGGTGGCGCGACCTCGACGTGGTGACTCCCGCAGCCACGCAGATGAGTGGTCCGGACGGCTGCGAGCATGGCTTCGAGGTCACCAGCCGCCGGCAGGTCGCCACCGCCAACGCGCCGTGGGCCTATGGCGCTCGCTCGACCCTGGACACGAACGGGCGCGGCGAACGTTGGCTCGCCTTCGGCGGCGAGACGGGCGGCCAGCTGGTCACCGCGACCAGCGCCAACGTCGACACGCTGCCGGTCCGTCGACCGCTGTGGCCCACCGATCTGATCGCGGGGCAGCGCAGCGTGTGGATGATCGCTGGCACCGGCAGCCGGGAGGCGCACGTGTTCGGTCTCGACCGCCAGGGCGGAACGCGCTGGACGTGGCGGATCCCGAGCGACGGAGCGGCCCACCGCCTCGCCCGCGGGGGCGGCCGCGTCCTCGCGGTCTGGGGTGCGACCAGCCAGCCCATCTTTCGCCGCTTCCTCAGCTGGGGGGTGCTGGACGAGACCTCCGGCGAGCTGGTGCGCCCCGCCACGCAGAGCACGAACGAGATCGAGACGGGCACCACCGAAGGTCCGGCCGTCGCGGCTCTGCCCGACCGTTTCCTGGTGGCTTGGACCTCCGCCGACGGGCTGCGCGCCGGTCCGAGCTACGTGATGCCGATCGGCTTCGACGGACAGGCCCAGCCGAAGGTCGAGGTCGCCATCGGTGGCCGAGGGGTTCCCGACATGGCCGCCGCCGGGACTCGCGCGGCCTTCGTGAACGGCGACCCCAGCGGGCAGGTCCGCTTCTTCCTCCTCGACGGCGGAGGGAGCGTCGTTCACGGCCCGAGCATCGTCAGCATCGGAGTCGGCCGGGCCAACCGGCTCCCGCGCGTCGCCTGGGGTGGCCAGGTCTTCGCCGTGGCCTGGGAGGTCTACCCGGGCGGCGGCGCCTACGTGGCGGCGGTCGCGCCCGATGGCACCGCATCGGCACCGGTGCGGCTCGACCTCCCAGGCGAAGAGGTCGCCGGGACGCTGGGCATCGCTCCCACGAGTGACGGGTTTGCCGCCAGCTACACCCACCACCGAGGGCAGGCCGCGCTGGTGGGTCTGCGCTGCCGGGCCCAGGCGCCCCCCGGTCCTCCCGCGCGCATCGCTGCGCTCCCCTGATAGTCTCGGCCGACGATGGAGACCCCCGGCCGATGACCCCCACCGAGATCCTCACTGCCGCGCTGCGGGAGGTCGCCGGAGCGGCGCTCGTCCTGGACGCCGAGCTGCGGATCGTCGCGTTCACGGACGAAGCCGCGGACGAGCTGGGCCAAGCGCCGGAGCTCGGCGTCCCCGCCCCGAAGATCCTCTGCGGCCATGGCGAGGAGCGACCGGTCGCCGAGGCGCTCGCTGCGGGGCGCGCGGTCAGCGCCGAGATCCTACGGCCCGACGAGGACGGCGAGAACTACCCGATCCTCGTTCGTGCGAGTCCGCTTCGCGGGGACGAGGGCGAGATCGTCGGCTTCTTGCTGCTGCTCCACGCCGATCACGATCGACGGCCCGACGGACGCGCGACCGAGAGCTTCGGCATCGTGACGCGCGACGCGCGCATGAAGCAGCTCCTGCGCGACGTGCGGAAGGTGGCCGCCAGCCAGACGAGCGTGCTGGTCCGAGGTGAGTCCGGCACGGGCAAGGAGCTGATCGCGCGCGCCATCCACGACGGCTCGCCTCGAGCCAGCGGTCCGTTCCGGGCCATCAACTGCGCGGCGCTGCCGGCGACGCTCCTCGAGAGCGAGCTCTTCGGCCACTCCAAAGGCTCGTTCACCGGCGCCCACCGGGACGCTCCGGGTCACTTCCGCTTGGCCGACGGCGGGACGCTCTTCCTGGACGAAGTCGCCGAGCTCCCACCCGAGGTCCAGGCGAAGCTGCTCCGTGTGCTGCAAGAGCGGTCGGTGCTCCCGATCGGCGGCACCTCGCCGATTCCGGTGGACGTCCGGATCGTCTCGGCGACCCACCGGGCGCTCCGCAAGGAGGTCGAGGCCGGTCGCTTCCGTGCAGATCTCCTCTACCGGCTCCGGGTCATCCCGCTCTACCTCCCGGCGCTCCGAGAGCGGCCGGAGGACATCGAGCTCCTCGCGCGCCACTTCCTCGAGCAGCACCCGTCGGGAAAGCACGTCGACCACATCGCGCCCGGGGCGCTCGAGGCCCTCGTCGCGTACGACTGGCCCGGCAACGTGCGCGAGCTCCAGAACGCGATCGAGTATGCCACCGTGATGGGGAGCGGACGGGTGCTGACCGCCGCCGATCTCCCGCCCGAGATTCGCGGAGAGGAGCCGGGGACCCGCTCCGTCACCGTGCCCGCCAGCAGCTCGGAAGGCACGGCCAGCGACCTCTCCCCGGAGGGGCGCCGCCTGGTGAACGCCCTCGAACGCAACGGAGGGCACATGGGCCGGGCCGCGGCCAGCCTCGGGATCAGCCGCACCACCCTCTGGCGTCGGCTGAAGCGCCTGGGCATCGACCGCGAAGACATCTGACGCCGCCCATCGGGCGAAGCGTTGGCGCCCGACGCCAACCGTCCACGAAACGTGGTGCAACGACCCGCGACATGGGGGGTGTTGCAGTGAAACGCCCGGAGGCCCGAATCGGGACCAGGAATCGGAAATCACCGGTCGATCCGGGCTGGCACGATCCCTGAAAGGTGCTGAGGGAGAAAGGAACGCCGGGCCCAACGCCCGCCCCCCCATGGACCACTCCAGCTTCACTCCCCTGATGTCTCTCGCAGGCGGCGCCCTCATCGGGCTCAGCGCCGCCATCCTCCTCATCGCCAACGGACGGATCGCCGGAATCAGCGGCATCTACGGCAGCGCCATCACCGGTGGCTCGGGCCCCTGGCCGTGGCGCTGGCTCTTCCTCGCAGGTCTCATCACCGGCGGCGCCCTCCTCTTCGGTCTGATGCCGGAGTCGTTCGCGGTCACCACCGACCGGCCGCTCTGGGCCATCGCGGTGGCTGGCCTCATCGTCGGCGTCGGCACCCGCTACGGCAGCGGATGCACGAGCGGTCACGGGGTCTGCGGCGTGAGCCGGCTCTCCCGACGCTCGCTCGTCGCGACGGCGGTCTTCCTCACGACCGGCGGGATCACGGTGGCGCTCGCTCGGCTCTTCGGAGGTGCGTCGTGAGCGAGCAGTCGAACCTCGGTGCCAACGCCGCCGCCTTCCTCGCTGGCCTCGTCTTCGCCATCGGCCTCGTGTTCGGTGGGATGACCCAGCCCGCCAAGGTCATCGGTTTCCTCGACTTCTTCGGCGGCGCCTGGGACCCCAGCCTCGCTTTCGTCATGGGAGGGGCGATTCTCGTCCACGCCCCGATCTACGCTCTGGTCGTGCGCCGTCGCTCCCAGCCGCTGCTCCAACCCCGCTTCCAGATCCCCACACGACGCGAGCTCACCACCCCGCTCATCGTCGGCAGCGCGCTCTTCGGCGTCGGCTGGGGCCTCGGTGGCTTCTGCCCTGGCCCGGGCCTCGTCTCGCTGGCCTCGTTCGGGCCCGAAGCCCTGACCTTCGTCGGGACGATGACCCTCGGGATGATCGTCCACCACCTGCTCACGCGCTCCACCGGCGAGACGGTCGCCGCGCACCCACCCGCGACCTCGCGCCCAAGCCGCGCGGACGCCTGAAGCTCCCTCGAAAGGACACCGCCATGCTCTTCCGACAGCTCTACGACAACGAGTCCAGCACCTACACCTACCTGCTCGCCGACGAGACGACCCGCGAAGCCATCCTGATCGACCCGGTCCGGGAGCTGGTCGAGCGCGACGTGCAGCTCATCGAGGAGCTCGGCCTCACGTTGGTCTACGCGCTGGACACCCACGTCCACGCCGACCACGTCACGGGCGCCGGGCTCCTGCGCGAGAGGACCGGCTGCAAGACGGTCGTGAGCGCCGAGGCCGGCGCCCCCTGTGCGGATCTGCGACTCGACGACGGTGCGACGGTCGAGGTGGGCGTGATTCGACTGAAGGCACACCACACGCCGGGTCACACCTCGGGCGACATGACCTACGTGGTCACCGACGCCGCCCACCCCGACGCGCCGGCGATGGCATTCACCGGCGACACTCTGCTCATCCGAGGCTGTGGGCGGACCGACTTCCAGCAGGGCGACTCGAAGGTCCTCTTCGCTTCGGTCCACGAGAAGCTCTTCACCCTTCCCGAGGACACCCGCGTGTACCCGGCGCACGACTACAAGGGTCGGACCATGAGCACGATCGCCGAGGAGAAGGTGCACAACCCCCGGCTGGGCGGTGGCAAGACCATCGACGAGTTCGTGGCCATCATGGAGCAGCTGAACCTGAGCCAGCCGAAGAAGATCCACATCGCGGTCCCGGCGAACCTCCAGTGCGGGAACGTCCAGGCAGACGTCCAACCGGTGCGTCAGGACTCGGATTGGGCCCCGCTCACCCGCACGCCCGAGGGCATCCCGGAGGTCACTCACGACTGGGTCGGTGACCACCTGGACGACGTCCGGCTGATCGACGTCCGCGAGCCCGACGAGCTCGAGGGCGAGCTCGGCAGCCTCTACGGCGTGGAAAACGTCCCGCTCGGTCAGCTCGAGGAGGCCATGCGCGACGTGGACGAAGCGGATCGCGAGAAGCCGACGGTCATCGTCTGCCGGTCCGGGAACCGGTCCGGGACCGCCGCGCGGATGCTCGAGGAGCTCGGCTTCCTCAGGGTGGCCTCGATGGCCGGCGGCATGAAGGCCTACCGTGGTCAGGGCGCCGCGGCCTGCGGCTAGCTACTCGGCGGGCGTGAAGTCCAGCGACACCGAGTTGATGCAGTGGCGCATGCCGGTGGGCTCGGGCCCATCCGGGAAGACGTGGCCGAGGTGCCCGCCGCAGCGCGCGCAGTGCACCTCGGTTCGCACCATCCCGAGTGTTCGGTCGACCTCGGTCTCCACCTTGCCGTCGATCGCCTCGTAGAAACTGGGCCAGCCCGTCCCCGAGTCGAACTTGGTCGAGGACTGGTAGAGCGGCTGGCCGCAGGCGGCGCAGACGTAGGTGCCGTTCGCGTGGTGGTCGTGGAACTCACCGGTGAAGGGGCGCTCGGTCCCCTCCTCTCGGAGCACGTCGTACTCCTCGTCCGTGAGCCGCTCCTTCCACTGCGCGTCGGTGAGCTGGCTCCACTGATCGTCCGCGACCGGGTCGCTGACCGGCGCGGCCGCGGCGGGCTCTTGCCCCTCGTCGGAGCGAACGGCGTTGGAGCCTCCGCTGCATGCGAGGAGGCCGAGGAGAGCGGGGATCGCGAAGCGCATCATGCCGACCATAGGGTCGCTAGAGGGAAGTGTTAGCCCGATCCGCCGTAGAATGGGCGCGATGCTTCAGGGAGCAATCATCGGTCTGGTCGTCGGGCTCGTGATGTTCATCATCCGGACGGTCCAACAGAAGAAGGGCGGGTCCTCCGTCATGGCGGCGCTGCGCGCCGGCGGCCCGGAGGGACGCGTCGCCCTCGACGGCTACGTCGCGCCCGTTCACGGCAAGGCATCGGCGAACAAGCTCCTCGACCTTCTCGAGCGATACTCGTGGCTGGCCGTGATCGGCGACTTCGACGACCTCGAGCGAGAGGCCGAGGGGCTCGAGGGTCACATCAACATCGTCAGCCAGCTGCAGGCCCAGGCCGCGGTCGGGCTCCTCGCCCACCGGACGGAGCAGCGGGACTTGGAGCGGCTACGGGCGGTGGCGGACCGAATCGAGGCCGAAGGCGGCGCTCTCTCGAAGCTGGTGAAGAAGCAGGTGCGGGACCTGGCCAAGGTCGCCGACGCCCTCGAAACCCGTCAGCTCGACGTGGAAGCGCAGCAGCGCGTCGTGGGCAAGGCCCGCCAGTCCGGCCCGGGCACCCGGCTCGTGCTCCTCCGTTTCGTCGCGCGGGCGGTCGAGCACTCCGGCGGCAACGCCACGCTCCTGAAGCAGGAAGCCGACCAGGTGATGCAGAAGTTGAGCTGAGCCCCCGTACCCACGGAGGAAGAGCAAGCGCGAGAGCTTCACTTTCTGCGGGCTTTTGCAGAAGCCCCCCAGAAACGAAGAGCGACCTGCAATGGTTGGGCGTGCGTCGCGCACTGGTTCGGGGAAAGGTCAAAGGAGCCCTCCCTTGCGACGCTCGATTCCCCTAGTTCTCATCGCTCTTCTCGCCACGGCGCCGGCCGCGGCCGACGCACCGATCGTCCTGCTGGCGGGTGATGCGCCTCAGATGGAGGCGCTCGCATCGGCGCTGCAGCTGGCCATCGCGGGCGACGGATGGCGAGTGGTGCCCAGCGGCGCGGTCGAAGGTCCGACCGCGCTGCAGCGCGCCGCGACGGCCCAGGCGGCGGCTCAGGAAGCCGGTGCGCGCGCCACACTCTGGGTCGAGCAGGGGCCGGAGGAAGGCGTGCTCGTGCGGGTGGTCGACGCCGCGGGCGAATCCCCCCGCCACGCGCCGCTGCCGACCACGTTGGAGCTGGCAGAGCCACGCGCCTTCGCGGCGGTGGCCGCGTCGCTCCTCGACGAGCTGGTCTCCCCGCCCCAGCGGCTGCGGGTCCGGGTCCAGGTCTCCGTCGAGAGCGAAGGCGGCGAGTTCGTGGCGGACGGCGGCAGCGCCCGCGTCGTGGCCGGCTCACGGAGCGCGGAGGCGGTGCTCGGCGACGAATCGGTGGAAGTGATCGTCGAGCCAGAGGTGGCGACGGTGGTTCCCGAGCCGGAAGTCGAGAGCGAGCCGGAGCCGGAGCCGCAACCCGAGGCCGAGCAGCCGCAGCCGCAACCCGAGGACGAGCAGCCGGAGCCGCAACCCGAGGCCCCTGAGCCAGAGCCGCAGCCCGAGCCCGAGGAGCCCGACGGTTGGTGGTTCGGTGCAGACTTCGCACCCTACGTCGGCGCGTCCTCGGTGCCCCAGGGACGCGGTCGTCGCAACCTCTCGCTCGGCATCCTCGGGACGCTCAGCGGTGGCGTCGATGGCGTGGCCTTGAGCGCCGGACTCAACGTGAGCACGGCCGACTCGACCGGCGTGATGGCCGCGGCGGGTGCCAACTGGAACCACGGCACGATGCGTGGGGCGCAGCTCTCGGCGGGCGCCAACGTGAACGTGGGCACCTTCCGCGGTGTCCAGGCCACCTCGGGCGTGAACGTGGTGGTCGGCGAGGGCCGCGGCGCCCAGCTCAGCTCGGGTCTGAACCTCGCGACCGGCGCCTTCTACGGCGTGCAGGCCACCTCGGGCGTGAACTATGCCCGCGGCGGAAGCGGACTGCAGGTCGGCTCGCTCAACATCCAGAGCGCCGAGTACGACGGTGTTCAGCTCGGCGTGGTGAACATCTCCCGCGGGACGAAGTTCTCGCTCGGGCTCATCAACGTCGTCCGCGGCGGGCGCACCCACCTCGAGGTCACCTACGGCGCGGACGGCTTCGGCTTCGCCATGGTGAAGCACGGGGCCGAACGCTGGCACTGGATCTACTCCATCGGCGGTCGCGCGCCCTTCGGTGACGAGGACGCGGTCCTCGCCGCGGGCATCGGAGTCGGTGGCCACTTCCCGATCCGCGAGCGCTTCGCGCTCGACGTCGACCTGGTGTCCCACTACCTCCACGACTTCCAGGGCACCGACGCGCTCCCCAACGAGCTCGGCTCGGAAGTCCTGACCTCACTGCGCCTGGTCACCCAGGTCGCGCTCCACCGGCGCTTCGCCCTGGTGTTCGGTGCATCGCTGAACGTGCTGACCACCTACGCCGACGAGAGCTCCTATGTCCCTTGGGCCGTCGACCTGGGACCGGCAGACACCGCGTCCACGGGTTTGGACATCCAGCAGTGGCGCAACCACCTCTGGCCGAGCGTCTTCGTCGGCGTCCGGGCCTTTTGAGCGCGAGTGATGAGCGCCGCGACGAGAAAAATGGCCGCCCACGTGCAACGTTGGCAGCGCGCCGCCCCACAGGGGCGACGATGGACTCCCGAGCCCGTGCCTGAGGACCCCCGATCGATGCGCCCCACCGATGGGCAGATGCCCAGCGTCGACGCGCTCCGGTCCGGCGACCGGCGGGCGCTCGAGACCGCTCTCCGTGAGCTCCAGCCCGATGTCCGCCGCTGGCTCCACCGCATGCTCGGGCCCCGCCCCGACCTCGACGACGCGAACCAGGACGCGCTCGTGGCGCTGGCCAAGGCCCTGCCCACCTTCGAGGGGCGAAGCAGCGTTCGGACCTTTGCGCGCCGGATCACCGTTCGGGTGGCCTACCGCTACTTCGGCAAGCGCAAGAAGCAGGAGGCGCTGGCCCTGGTGCCACCGCCGCCGGACGAGATCGACCCGGAGTCGCGCGCGATGGACCGCGAGGCGCTCCGGCGGCTCCACCGCTGCCTCGAGGAGCTCCCGCCGAACCGGCGGATGGCGTTCCTGCTCTGCTGCGTCGAAGGGCTCGAGCCGCGCGAGGCCGCCGAGGTCGAGGGGTGCTCCCCGAACGCGATGCGCACCCGCCTCAGTCACGCCCGGGCGGCAGTCGCCGAGCGGCTCTCGAGCGACCCCTACATGAAGGCCCTCGCCCAGCGGAGGGGACGATGAGCGACGAGCTGATCGACGAGCTGGGCCGCATCGCCCATCGGGACTCGCCTCCGCCCCTGGCGCTGGACGACCTCGACCGGATGATCGGGGCTGCCCTCGACGCGGACGACGAAGGGAGTGCCGAAGCCCCACCAACCGAGCGTCGGCGTGGCTGGTGGCTCGCGGCCGCGGCCGTGATGCTGCTCGCCCTCGGCGGCGGGTATCTGCTCGGCGGGCACAACGCGAAGCAGCCGCCACTCCAGGCGCGGCTGGCCAGCGGCGACGTCCTCGTCGCCAGCCCGGGTGCTCACTTCGAGGTGCTCGAGCAGGGACCGCTGGTTCGGCGACTCGAGCTGAGCGAGGGGCTGGTGCTCTTCGACGTAGAGCCCCTCGGCGACGACGGGCGTTTCGAGGTCGTGACCCCCGACGGCGTGGTGCGGGTCCGAGGCACGGTGTTCTCGGTCGAAGCCGGGGAAGAGACGGTGGTCCGGGTGTACGAGGGCCGCGTCGAAGTGGAGCGCCAGGGCTCGGTGGTCACGCTCGGCGAGAGCCAGATGTGGCGACGCGGCGAGACGGTCGCCTGGGACTCGGGTCCACTCGCGGACGAAGCTGCGACTGCGGTGGCGGCGCGGGCGGAGGAGCGGACCCGGGTGGCGAGCGCGGCGGCGGCGGAGGCTCGTCGGGATCGGAGCCCGGAGCCGGATCTCGGCGATCGGCTCGCGGAGTCGGAGTCGGAGTCGGTTCTCGGCGAGCGCCCCTCGGAGTCGGAGTCGGTTCTCGGTGATCGGCTCGCGGAGTCGGAGTCGGAGTCGGTTCTCGGCGAGTGGTCGGAGTCGGAGCCGAGCTCCCAGCCCACGCGCCGACCCGCCCGCGTTGCCCGGAGCGACGTCCAGGCGTGGCTCGCGCAGGGCGACTACGAACGCGCCCGCAGCACCGCGGCCGCCCGCGGCTGGACCCAGCTCGAAGCCGACGCGCTCCGTGCGCTGGGGCGCTACTCGGACGCCGCGGACCGCTATGACGAGGTCGCGCGCGGCGGCAACGGGACAGCGGCCTTCGAAGCGGCGCAGCTCCGCTTCCAGCGGCTGAGCGATCCGAGCGGCGCACTCGCGTCGCTCCAGGCGGCGCCCACGCCCGCCGCGCTCGAAGAGCGTCGACTCGGTCTCGAGGCACGGCTGCTGGTGCGACTCGGTCGCTCCGCGGATGCGCGAGCCATCGCGGAGCGCTACCTCGAGGCTCACCCGCAGGGCGGTCTGTCCCGCTGGATGACCGAGCTGCGCGACGGAGCGGAGTGAGCCGCGGCTCCGCGAACCGGAGCCGCGCTCAGATCAAGGTCACCGGCACGCACGGCGAGCTCGCCGCGCCGACCACTCGAATCGGGCCCGTCGGCACGACCGTCTCGAACTCCCGCGTCTCCAGGTCGAGCCGGATGACCTTGCTCTCGCGGAAACGCGGGCTGACCGCGCAGGTCTCTTCGCAGGTGATCACGCAGCTCCGGACCGCCTCGGTGAGGAATCCGCCGCAGGCGTCGGTCATCATCGCGGTCTCGAGCACGCACTGCAGGTGCTCGGCGCAGACCTCGTCCGCGCGGCAGTTGGCCAGGTCGGTCGCGCACTCGGCCTGCAGGCAGGGCTCACAGCCCTCGTCGACCGCCTCGGTGAAGATGTAGATCGAGCCGCCGTAGAACGCGACGGCGGATGCGTTCGTCTTGTTGAGCCCCTCGAGCGGGAAGACGTCGAGCTCGGCGCCGGTCGCGCGGTCGAGCTCCACGATCTTCACGGGGTCCACGCCGGTGAACGCGTAGAGGCGACCGTCGCCCGTCCCCGTGAGCTCGCCGCCGTCGTAGTCGAGCGACCCGATGTCGGTGAGATCCCCCGAGTCGGGGTCGATCACCCCGAGTCGACCGAGGTCCTCGCCCTCGTCGAAGGAGCCATCGCCCGAGTAGGTCTGCACATAGAGGTCGCTGCAGGGGTTGGTCTCGGACTCGGCCACGAAAGAGGTACCGACCAGCCCGAAGTCCGGATTGCGCCGCAGGTAGGGCGACTCCTCGCACGGGCCGGGATCGTTGACGTCGATGGTCTGGAAGCTCATCGACTCGATGCCGAGGATCCACGCGAGGCCGCGCTCGTCGACCGCCATCGAGAAGGGCACTTCGCCCCCACACACCGGCCCCGCCACGAAGGCGAACTCGTCGGAGCGGGGGTCGAAGCTCCAGAGCTCGCCGTCGGCGCTCATCAGGAAGATGAGCTCCTGATGCAGGCCCGGCGCGCAGGCGCAGCCACGGCCCGCGTCGCCTTCGAAGGCGTCGGGCGCCGTCGCCATGTCGCTCTCCGCCGGGCCCGAGTCCCTGGTGGGCCCGTCGTCGACCCGGTCGTCGTCGCCGCAACCCAGCGCCACGAGCAGGGCGAACCCAAGAGCGAGCCACCGGTCGTTCCCACACATGCCCCCATGCTAACCGCAGCAGGGTCGCGCGGCCCCTCACAGCTCGATCGGCTGGGCGGTTGCGCCAGCAACTCCCAACTCGTATCCGATCGAGGGTACGATGGCGCCGCCGATGGTGAGGAAAGGACGGCCTGCTCGGTGAGCGCCCCAAGTGAACGCCCCGGCCGCGGTGAAGGGCTCGCGCTGGTCATCGACGGTGAGCTGCCCCCCGGCCCCTGGCGCCTTGCCGATGGCCCCTGGCCTCGGAGCGGCGGCTGCGCCCGAAACTCGCGTCGGACGAGCGTCCGCGGCGCTCGCGCCGGCGTCCTGACCGAGCTGCAGCGGCTGCCGGGCAAAGCCAACCCGACCCGACACCGCTACGCGCGCTCGGGGGTCGCGGTCACCTCGGATGGCTTTCGGGTGACCTCGCGGCGCCGCCTCTTCGCCTTCGATCGCTCGGGCGAAGCGCAGTGGGAGACCGGCCTGCTCGGGGACGATCACTCGCGCTTCGAAGCCGGGCCGCTCGTGATCGAGGGCGACGTGACGGTGGTCGCCCTCGACCACCACTTCGCGTTCGTCGACCGCGGCGGCTCGGTCCTCGGAAAGATCGAGGTGGAGGGCGGCGCGCTCGACGACTCGGGCCACTCACCGGCGCTCACGGCGGACGGCCGGCTGATCCTCACCGGCGCCCTCCGCGAAGTGTCCGTGGTCGGCTCCGATGGGCTCGCCTACTCGCTCGGTGAGCATGGGCTCGACATCGCACCGCCGGCGATCGCACCGGATGGAGGGCTGGTCGTCGCGGGCTTCTCCGGCGCGGGCTTGGTGCGGATCGATCCGATCGACGGCAACGTCCGCGCCGAAACGGACCTACGGAACGCGGACCAGATGCCGTCGGTGGCCGCCGACGGAACGATGGCCGGCGGCTCGTCCTTCGGGATGGGCGGTCTCTTCGGGCCCGATGGCCAGCGGATCGCGTCGGTCGAGGCGCAGATCTTCGCCTCCCTCGACGATGGCTGGCTCGCGATGAGCTACGGCGCGCTCCGGCGTCTCGACGCGCGCGGCGAAGAGCAATGGGTCCACTCCCTCGGCGACGGCATCGAGGTCGGCTGGCACCAGCGGATGGTCGCGGACGCCGAAGGCTACGCCTACTGCGCGCTGCCCTCGGGGATCGTCTGCGTCGACCCCGCGGGCGCGCCCGTCTTCGAGCTCTCGCTGCCGGACCGCCCGACGGCGCTGGCGCCGCTCGACGACGGGGTGATGGTCGTGGTCACCGCCGAGCGCGTGCTGCGGCTGGACTAGCTCTTCTCGGCCTTCTTCGGGATCCCGAAGATCTCTTCGACGGTCTGCTCGTGATAGAGGCTGCCGCGGACACCGATGACGCGCTCCTTCTCCTTGCCCTTGTCGAAGTAGAGGACCGTCGGCGTCCCGGTGATGCGGAGCATGCCCGTCGCGCGGGGGGCGAAGTGCGTGCCCATCTCGCACACCTTCACGCGCCCATCGTAGGTCCCGGCGAGCGACTGGATGACGGGCTCGAGCTGCTTGCAGGGAGCGCAGTTGGGCCCCCAGACGTCGATGATCACCGGGACTCCAGAGCGGAGGACCTCCGTCTCGAAGTTCGCGTCGTCGATGTGGACGGGGGGCTTGGAAGGCGAGATGCCGAAGAGCTTGGAGAGGATTCCCATGGGGCCGGTGGACGCTGGTGAGAGGCGAGCACGTCGGGCGTCACGCTGACGGGCTTCGCGCGACCTAGTAGCGCGCCGCGGTCCGATGCGCCAAAGCACAGGGTCGCCTCTCGCGGCGCGCGCCGTCCCTCCCCCCGCCCCCGATGCCCAAAGAGCGCGTCCTCACCGGTCCATTTCTGCTCGCGTCGCTCGCGAACCTCCTGCACGGACTGAGCGTCTTCGCCTTCCTCCACCTACCGGGTTTCGTGGAGGACATGGGCGCGACCCCCTCCGTGGTGGGGATCGTCTTCGGCACCTTGAGCGGCGCCGCGATGGTGGTTCGACCCTTCGCGGGGAAGGCGATGGATACGGGCGGCCGCCGGCTCGTCATCCTCGCCGCCGGTGCGCTGCACGTGGTCGCGTGCCTGCTCTACCTGACGGTCTCGTCGGTGGGCCCGTGGATCTTCATCGTCCGCTCGATCCACGGCTTCGCGCAGGGGTCGCTCTTCAGCGTCCTCTTCACCTATGCGGCGGACATCGTCCCCGCGTCGCGACGAAGCGAAGGCATCGGCTACTTCGGCGTGTCCGGCATGCTCCCGATGGCGCTCGGTGGGCTGATGGGCGACATCGTCCTGAAGTACGGGACCTACCAGACGCTCTTCGTCGTCACCGCCATCGTGGCGGCGGTCGCGCTCGCGTCCTCGGCGCTGCTCCCAGAGCCGAGGCGCGACCGCTCGCAGGCGCCGCGGGGCTTCTTCTCGGCGCTCGGCCAGAAGGACCTGGTCCCGATCTGGGTCGCGGGCATCTTCTTCGCCACGGCGCTCGCCGGAGTCTTCACGTTCATCAAGAACTACGTCGCCGCCGAAGAGATCGGGACGGTCGGGATCTTCTTCACGGCCTACGCGGCGACGACGATCGCGCTGCGCATCGGGCTCGGGTGGCTCCCCGACCGACTCGGCCCGCTGTGGGTCTTCTATCCCTGCATGGTCGCGTTCAGTGGCGCGATGATCGCGCTCTCCCTCGCGCAGGGCGTGCCAGGCCTGATCGTCGCCGGGATCCTGGCCGGCTGCGGTCACGGCTTCGTCTTCCCGATCCTCTCCACGCTCGTCGTCGAACGCGCGAACCCCGCGGATCGAGGCTCGGCGGTGTCGCTCTTCACGGCGGTCTTCGACGTCGGAATCTTCGTCGGCGGTCCGCTGCTCGGTTGGATCGCCGGCCCGGGCGAGGACTACCGCTTCATGTACGTCGCGGCGGCGATCCTCCCGATCGCGGGTGCGATGCTCTTCGGGGTCTGGGACCGGCGAGTTCGACCGGCGGTGGCCTGAGCCAGGACGACGTCAGTCGTCGCAGCCCGCTTCCATCTCCACCACGAAGTCGTCACTCGCCGCCGTCAGGTTGCAGCTCGCGGGGCAGAGCTCGATGAAGCCGGGACGGTCGCCTGGGTCGAGGTCGCCCTCGAAGAAGAAGCCGCCGAGCATGGGGTCACACGCCATCGGGTCGCCGACCCGCTCGAGCTCGATGGGCACGCCATCGGGCGGAATGATGCGGACCTCGAGGGTCGTGGGATCCGGCAACACGCCCGCGGCGGGAATGGCGTACACACACGTACGCACCGACCGACGCAGGTCGTCCAGGATCGCGAGCAGCATGTCGGTGACGGCGTCGTCGGTGGTCACCACGAGCGCCTCATCGGTCCCACCCGCCATCGCGAGCGTGGTGAGGTTGGCCCGCGCTTCCATCTCCTCGTCGGGCGCAAAGACGCCGATCACGTAGGTCTCGATGCCATCCGCGGCCGCGTCGCGGGCCACCGCCGCGGGCGCGACGATGCCGACCGAGGGGTCGTCCTCCAGCAGGTCCACCGCCGGGTCACAGCTCTCGGGGAAGCCGTCGGTCGCCAGGATCGAGATGACCTTGCTGCCGGGGTTGTCGACCGACCAATCCCGGGCCCGCGCGAGAATGCCGGTGAGCGCCGGGAGCGTGGGTGTGCCACCTTCGAGCTCGCTGCCCTCGAGCGCGGTCACCACCGACGACGCAACGCCGGGAAGGAGCCCCAACGGCACGGCGGGGCGCATGTAGTTGGCCACGTCGCACGAGGTGCGACCCAGGCAGATGCCGTAATCGCGGCAACGCGACCCATCGGGACAGCTGTCCCCGAGATTGAGGCAGAGGCTGGGGTCGAAGCCGCCACAGATACCGAGCGGCTGACAGCTGTCGCCCGGCGTGGAGCAGTCCGACGCGTCGAAGCAGAAGGCCTCACCACTCGGGAGGCAGACATCCGGCATCAGGCAGCCCTCGGGGTCGCCGCGGCAGTCCACGTCGGACGAACAGTTCTCCGGGATGGCCTCGTCGATGAAGGGGAAGAAGGTCAGGTCGACCCCGATGCCCTCCGAGTCGGGTGAGCTCACGAAGCCGTCGATCGCCCGCGTGATCGCCTCGAACTTCGTGACGCCCGCGGCCGTCGGCTGATCCATGGACCCGCTGACATCCATCGCCAGAAAGATGTCGAGCGCCGCGAGCCGCGCCTCCGCGCGGAAGGGGACGCACATCTCGCCGAGGTCGGTGCCCAGATCCGGCGGAGCCAGATCCGGGCCCAGGTCCTCGGGCATCGACGCGTCGCTCTCGAGGTCCGGCACCTTCAGCCCCGTCTTCGCTCCACAGCCGAGAGCGAGCGCGAGGCAAGCGAAGGTGACGGACGAACGCATCGATCAGATGTCCAGCAGGTCCTCGTCGGAGACGCCGCTGTCGTCGGCATCACCGCCCTCGTCCTCGCCCTCTTCATCGAGGCCGAGATCCTCGTCGTCGAGGTCGCCGGCGCCCTCGCCATCCATGTCGTCCTCGATCGGTGCGTCGCCACCAGCGGACTCCTCTTCGGGCTCCGGACACAGATAGGAGCGCGCGCGACCGACGAAGTGACGGGCGTCTTCGTCATTCGGGTTCCGCTCTTCGACGAAGTCGACCACCACGACGTTGCCGCCGTTCTGCCCCGCTCGGTTCCGCATCAGTTTGATGAGGTCCTCGCGCGTCGGCGGCCGGCCCGCGTCCGGCGGCAGCCCGATGGTCACGTCACCGATCAACCGGCAGCCGTCGGGCAGATCGGTCATCGCCAGCTCCCGGGTCCGCTCCCCCTTGTCGGTGAGCTGAATGCCGGTGGTACATGCCGCCGCGAGCCCCAGGGCCACGGCCAACGGAATCGTTCGTCGCATCTCCGCCTCCTCGGGGGGCACTCTACGAGAGAACGCCCCGCGCTGCAGGAAAGCGTCGCGTGGCCCTACTCGATGGTGGAGTCCGTGACCTCGATGGGCGTGTCGTCGTGGCCCGAGATCTGCGGATACGTCGGGTACCAGGAGCCGCCCATGTTGTCGGTGATGACCGAGTCCTCGATGACGATGTTCCCGCTGTGGTCATTGCTCACGAAGAAGATCGCGCTGCCGTGCTGGACCACCTCGTTGAACTGGATCCGGGAGCCCAGGATCCGGAGGGTCATCGTGTTGCCGTCGTTGTAGATCGCCCCACCGCTGCCGCCGCCGGGGGTGCCGCTCATCGCGGGGTTGCCACCGTTCCCGATGGCCTCGTTGTGGGTGAAGAGGCTGTTGATGATGGTCCAGGACACGCCGATGGAGCTGATGCCGCCGCCATTCGAGCAGACGTTGCCGTAGCCCTCGGCGCCGCCGAAGGTGCTGTTCACGACGTAGACCGGTCGGCCTTCGTACTGGCTGAACACGCGAATGGCCGCGCCGCCGACGTCGGGCCCCTCGTCGTGGCAGCGGTTGTTGAAGAAGCGCGAGTTCACCACCTTGAAGCGTCCGCCACGAACCCAGATGGCGCCGCCACCGTCGTATTCGTCTTCACCGCGCGAGTCGGCGTCGACGAAGGTCAGGTTCTGCACGGTCAGGTGCGGGTGGTCCTGGTTCTGGCAGTTCGGCGTCGTCCACACCTGGTTCTCGTCGCAGGTGTTCATGTAGAGGATGCGGCTCGAGCCACCGCCGCTCAGGGTCACCAACCCGCCGCCGTCGATCACGATGCCGTCCATGGCGGTGTCGTTGAAGACCCGCGCCGGTCGGTCGAGGGTGATCGTCACCGGGTCCGGGCCACAGTCGAAGGTGATCACGCCACCCTGGGCCACCGCGTCGATGAACGCGTCGGCCGTGCAGCTCGCCGGGGTTCCGTCGCCCACCACTCGGTCCGGGCTGGAGGTGTCCTCCGGCGCCGCCTCGGCCGGGATCGGGTACTCGCCATCGGGGTTGCCGGCGGCCGGACCGGACCCGGGATCGGTCGGCGGAAAGAACGCATCGACCGGCGGCCCGAGGTCGCGATCTCTCGGCGGTCCGTCCGTGGTGTCGTCGGTCGTGTCGTCCGTGACGCCGCCGTCGTCACCGCAGGCGCCGAGGGGCGCGAGGAGGGCGGCGAGGGCGAGAAAGCGAAGAGTGCGCGACATGAGTCTCCCTGAGCGAGGTTGCGGTGGACACCGTGCCAGAAGGAGCCATGGGGAGCCACGATCGGCTCACGCTCGCGCAGGAAAGATGAAGTAGGCTCGCGGCCATGCGCTGGCTCGCCGAAGCTCCCGGGAAACGCGCGGTCGAGCGGTGGTGGCTGATCTACACCCCAGTCTGGGGACTCGCGGCAGGCGCGGTCATGCTGACGGGCTGGGCCGAGTCCTGGGGCGACGTCGCGTGCATGGTCTTCGGCGTCCTGATCGCCGCGGGTGCGGCCATCCCGCCGCTGGTCTGGATGCCGCCCGAGGAGCGGGCGCTCCCCTTCCGCGAGCGGACCGCGCCCAAGTACCTGCTCTCGGTCGTGCTGCTCGCGTTCGGGCTCAACTACACGCAGACGCCCTTCTTCTTCGACGTGCTGCACATGCACTACGGGTTCGACGTCACGTGGACGCTCGATCGGAACCCGCTCTTCCTCTACCTGGTCACGGTCGCCTACTTCGCGACCTACGCGGTCCTCTGCCTGATGGCGTTCCGTGCCCTTCGAGAGAAGACGAAGCTCGCCTGGGTGATCGCGCCCTTCGCAGTCGCGTTCCTCGAGACCGCGCTCAACGCCAACCCGTTCATGACCGGGCTCTTCTGCTACGACGACCTCGGCCTCGCCCTGGGCTTCGGCACCCTCGCGTACGGCTTCTCCTTCGTCGTGGCGCTGCCGATGTGGCTCGCGATCGACGAGCGGCCGGGCCAGCGACTGCCCCTGCGGATGGTCTTCGTCTTCGGCGCGGCCGCCCTCTTCGCGGACTGGCTCTACCTGGAGGTCGTTCGCCACGGCGTCGCGCCCTTCGTGACCACGGTCGTCGACGACGCCCCCGGCCTTCGCGACTTCGCCACCAGCTGCCTGGAACGAT
Organism: uncultured Sandaracinus sp.; assembly: GCA_964462035.1. GTDB lineage: Bacteria > Myxococcota_A > Polyangia > Polyangiales > Houyiibacteriaceae > UBA1660. Next base: position 52,313 of record CAYXAP010000031.1, on the reverse strand, counting down.
AGGATTCCGCCACGTGATCGTCCCCGTCCTCTTTGCCATCGTCTTCATCGGCCTCTTCGTCGGCTTCATCGTCTGGGCCGTGAAGTTCGGTCAGAAGCAACGAGAGAAGCTCGAGGCGTGCTTCTCGGACGCGGCCCGACAGGTCGGCGCGCGCTACGCGCCCGGCGAGTCCGGCTTCTTCAAGAACCGCTCGCCCTCGGTCGTGCTGAACCAGCACGACACGCAGGTCGTCGCGGACACGTACATCGTGAGCAACGGGAAGAGCTCGACGACCTACTCGCGGATTACCGCGGGCTACTCGCTCGCGCGGGGTCCCGTGCTCCACGTCCGCCGGCAGGGAGCGCTGAACTCCATCGGCAAGATGCTGGGAATGCAGGACCTCGAGATCGGCGACCCCGTCTTCGACGACCTCTTCATGATCAAGGGCCCGAGCGCCGGAGCCGTGCTCCGGGTGATCGACGACGACCACCGACTGGCGCTCGTCCACCAGCTGCCGGGCTGGTGGATCAAGAGTGACGGAGTGACGGTCAAGCTCGAGCGATTCGGCTACCCGGACAGCTCCGGTGAGCTCGCGCAGGCCATCCGGGTCGCGACGGCCATCGCCTCTGCCGACAAACGCATCCTGGACCTCGCCGCCGCTCATGCGGACGCGCGGGTCGAGGCGGGCGACGTCATCTTCGACGCCAGCGGCGCGAAGGGTCGGTTCACGGTCGAGGAGCACGAGTGCGTGCTGAGAGTCCCCAACGCCCAGGGCGGCCCGCCCTTCGGTCTCGACTGCGCCGCACCGGACGCCATGGAGCTGCTCCCCGAAGGCGCCCTCGAGCCCGCGCTCGCCGCGCAGCTCCAGTCGATCGGTGAGGCCCGACTGGTCCGCGACGAACGACACGCCTGGGTCGCCTGGTGGCGCGCTCCGGAGGGGGACCAGATCGAGGCCGCCTGGCGCGTGCTCGTCGGGGTCGCGGCCCCCTCGACGCGAGTGGGTGCGTTCCGCTGATCGGTTGCCATACTGCGCGCCCGATGCAGCGACTCCCTCTCCTCTTCGTTCTCCTGGCCGCGTGTGGTGGCTCCGACCCCGAGCCCGCAGACGAGCCGGCGACCGGCGAGACCGACTCCGGTGGCGAGACGACCGAGCCCCCCACCCACGGCCGCCACCAGCACGGTCATCACGGCCAGGGACACGACCACGACTTCTCGGACGTGGAGCGCTTCTCGGCGATCTTCGACGACCCGGAGCGCGACAGCTGGCAGAAGCCCGACCAGGTGGTATCGCTGATGGCGCTGCAGCCCGGCCAGACGGTCGCCGACATCGGCGCAGGCACCGGGTACTTCCTGTCTCGGCTCTCGGCCGCGGTCGGGCCCGAGGGCCGGGTCCTCGGTCTGGACGTCGAGCCGAACATGGTCGCCCACATGGCGCAGCGGATCGCGAGCGAGTCGCTGACGAACGCCGAGGCGGCCGTCGTGCCGACCGACGACCCGAACCTCGAAGCGGCCAGCGTCGACGCGATCCTGATCGTCGACACCTGGCACCACATCGGTGAGCGCGACGCCTACTCGGCGAAGCTCTTCGCCGCCCTGGCGCCCGGCGGCGCCGTCTACGTGGTCGACTTCACCCAGGACGCGCCCCACGGACCGCCGCCCGAGATGCGGCTCAGCCCGCTCACGGTCGCCGAGGAGCTCGCGAGCGCGGGCTTCGAGATCCAGACCCTCGAGGAGACGCTCCCGCACCAGTACGTGGTCCGGGCCACCAAGCCGGCCCCCGCCGAATAGCAGGGGACGGAACGACGAAAGCCCCGCCGAAGCGGGGCCTTTCGAAGTTCCTCGCCGAGGCGAGGGGTGCGGAAGAGAGGACTCGAACCTCCACGGGTCTCCCCACACGAACCTGAATCGTGCGCGTCTGCCAGTTCCGCCACTTCCGCGTGCGGACCGGCGAAATAGGACGCACCCGCCACGGTGTCAAGGAGCATCGATCATGGGCCGACGCTTTGTGCCCTCGACGCCGGCCGGTGCGCACCTATATGGTGCCCCCATGGCTCGGCGGAAACGACGCAGAGCGGGCCCTGCAGCGAGCGAGGACGAGGAACAGCCCCGCGCCCCGCGAAAGAAAGCCCCGGAGAAGCTCAGCAGCCCGTTCGCGGCGCTGAAGGGCACGAAGGTGCCCAAGAAGAAGAAGGCGTCGATCGCTCGGAGCAAGGCCAGTCGGCCGAAGCGCCAGTCGCAGGCGCCCGCCGGGATCGCCGTGGACCCGAGCGACCGCGAAGGCATGCAGGGCGCGCGCGGGCTCGAGGGCTACTCCTACGAGGACCGTGTCGCGTTCTCCGACGCCTTCAGCGGGCTCGATGGGGTCAGCTCGAAGGCCGAGCGACGACGGCAGCACAAGGCGCGCCAGGCAGGGGCCAAGCAGCGACCGACCGACCAGCAGACGCGTCGGAAGCAGGCGCGAGCAGCCGCCGAAGCCGCGGACCGAGCGGCGCGGGCCCAGCTCGACCGGTTGGTCACCGGCGGGCTCTCTTTCGATGTGCGCATCGACTCCGACGGCATCGTGCGTGGGCTCCGCGAGGGGGCGCAGAAGCGGACCGCCCGGATGCTGGCCGATGGCGACCTCCCGCCGGAGCGGTCGCTCGACCTGCACGGCTTCGAGCGAAAGGACGTCAACCGCGAAGTGAACCGCTTCGTGCGCGAGGCTCACGACGACGGACGCCGCACGATCTCGCTCATCCACGGACGCGGCAAGCACAGCGAGGGCGGGCTCCCGGTGCTCGCCGACGCGGTGGTCGACGCGCTGACCGAAGGGGGCGCCGCCGTGTTGGTGGAGGCCTTCGCGACCGCCCCCGACCGCTTCGGAGGTCGCGGAGCGACCCTCGTTCGGCTCCGCGACCGCTGAGCTCCGGCTACTCGCCGATCGGCAGGGAGATGCGGAAGAGCGCGCCTCCCGCCGACGAATCCTCGATGGCGATCTGACCCGAGTAGCGGGTCACCACGTTGTAGACCGTGGCCAGCCCAAGACCGCTCCGACCCTCCGTCTCGCCCTCCTTCGTGGAGAAGTAGGGCTCGAAGATCGAGTCGCGAATGGAGGGGGGCACACCCGGCCCGTCATCGGCGAAGCTGAGCTCCACGTGGTCGGCGGCGACCCGGCCCTCGATCGACAAGGTGGTGGCGCCCGCGTCCCTCGCGTTCAGCACCAGGTTCATGACCAGCTGATCGAAGCGGGCGTCGTCGCCCTGGACCATCAGCGGTCCATCGAGCGAGACGGTCACCGCCAGCTCGCCGAGCGAGGGCGTGAGGTTGGCGACCACTCGGCGGACGATGGGCGTGAGCTCCACCGGTCTCGCCTCGCCGCCACCGCTCGAAGCGAAATCGAGCAGCTGGCGAGAGAGCGCCGTCGCAGAGTCGACGATGTCCTGGATGGTCTTCAGGTGTCGCGCACGCTCGGGGTCGTCCTCCGTGCCGTGGAGCCGGGCCGAGATCGTGTGGATGGCCGAGAGCAGGTTGTTGAAGTCGTGCGCGATGCCGCCGGCGAGGTTCCCCACCGTCTCCATTCGTTGCATGCGCTCGATCCGCTCCTTGGCGTCGGACTGTTGACGCTGAGCCTCGACCTCACGGGTGATGTCGAGGAACGCGACGATGACGTGCGACATGGCGCCATCGGGCCCATCGAACATCGGCCTGGCGTACGCACGGATGTTCACCTTCCGACCGTCACGCCGGTGGATGACGATGTCGTCGGCGACGGTCATCTCGCCGGCCTGCATCGCGGTGACGAAGGGCATCGCGGTCTCGGGGTAGAGCTCCCCATCGGTCCGGTGGATGGCATAGGGCTCGGCGTACCCACCGACCCCCACGTCCGAGATCGCGTCCATCCCCATGATCTCCCGGAACGTGTCGTTGGCGAAGACCAGCTCGCCGGTCGGAACGCGGGCGACCCAGATGCCGAGCGGCAGCGAGTCCGCGATGGCGGCGATGATCGCGTCGTCGGGGGGGATCATGGTGGGGGGACGGTGAAATTACCTCATTTGAGGTAGAAGCGCGCGCGAAACGCGGTTTTCGACCGGCCCCGGGTCATCGGCGGCCGGCCGTGCTATGGCGGTCGGCCATGGCCCTCACCCACGAGCTCTCCATCGCCAAGCGCATCGCCCGCGACGCCGGCGACATCCTCCTCGAGATCTACGCGACCGACTTCGACGTCGCCTACAAGGGCAAGGCGAACCCCGTCACCGAAGCGGACACGAAGGCAAACGCCTTCATCGTGGCCGAGCTCCGGAAGGCCTTCCCCGACGACGGCATCGTGGCCGAGGAGAGCGCCAACACCTCCGACGCCACCGGCGTCGGTCGTTGCTGGTACGTGGACCCGCTCGACGGCACCAAGGAGTTCATCGCGAAGAACGGCGAGTTCGCCGTGATGCTCGGCCTCACCATCGATGGGGAGAGCCGCCTCGGGGTCGTCTTCCAGCCGGCCAAGGACAAGCTCTACGCGGGCATCGTCGGCGAGGGCGCCACCCTCGAGGTGGGCGGTGAGGAGCGCGCGCTCAGCGTGACCGACACCGCGGAGCCAAAGGACCTCCGGCTCGTGGTGTCTCGGTCGCATCGTGCAGACTCCATCGACCGGATCGTCCGAGAGCTCGGCATCACCAGTGAGATCAAGAGCGGCTCGGTGGGCCTCAAGGTCGGCCTCATCGCCGAGCAGACCGTCGACCTCTACGTCCACGTCTCCGACAAGGCGAGCGCCTGGGACGCCTGTGGACCCGAGGCCATCCTGCGTGCTGCGGGCGGCCGCTTCACGCGGCTGGACGGCAAGCCCTTCCACTACGACGGCTCGGACCTGCGCACGAGCGGCGGCATCCTCGCCAGCAACGCAGCCGCCTTCGAGGCCGTGCTACCCGTGGCGCACACGGTCGGCAAGGACTCCGGCCTCGCCGTCTGAGGGGATGACCCGCGCGCTCATCGCCCTGACGCTCCTGGTCGCCGCCGGGTGCGAGAACGACGTCACCGAGACCACGTCCCGGCGAGAGAGCTCCGACGGCCCGACCACGCTCGAGCTCGCCGGCATCGAAGCCGAGATCCCTGCGGGTTACGAGCGCCTCACGGGCGCGGACCGGGAACGGCTGGCGATGGCCGCGAGCCGCCGCGACCCCGGCGCCCGGGTGGAAGTCGAAGGCGCTCACCCCGAGGGCATGCGGCTCGGCGTGGTGCTCATGCACATCGTCCACGACCCGAGTTACGGCGCCGGCTACCCGGTCTCGGAGAGCGCGGCCGACGCCGAGCAGCTCGCGCGCATCGGCGCCGAGTCGCGTGGGCTCGGCGTGGAGACTTCGAGCGAGTGCGGTGAACGCTCCTGCGACGTCGAGTTCACGCTCCGAGGCCCGGACCTGACGACCGCGGCCCGCAACCGGATGTGGCGAGAAGGCGGACGACTGATCGAAGTCGGCTGCCAGTGCGTGACCACGCCCGAGGTGGACACGTGCACGCTCCGTTGCGAGCTCCCCGACGCGCCGGCGACCGCGACGTTGGAGTAGCGCTCGCTCAGGGGATCGTGAATGGAGCCCGGCCGTCTCCGTCCGGCTATCCTCCACCCGATGGACGGCATCGACGACGTTCGGTTCTATCTCTCGCGCCTTCCCTTTGGGACGGCGAGCTACCCCGACTGCGTCGTTCGGGCCTCCATCTACGAGGGGCTTCGGCAGGAGCTACCGCCTTTCGACACTCGCGTCGTTAGCCAAGCCCTCTCACCCGCGATGGCGACCTACCTCCGCCAGGGGCCGGGCGACGACTGGATTCCCGAGGTCTGGGCCAGCGTGCTGCTCGAGCTCTGGTTCGCGACCGCCTGCGAACGCGACGACGATCGATGTCGCGCCACCCTCCACGAGATCAACGCGAAGGTGGTCGAGGGGGCGCTCTTTCGCACGGTGACGCGAGTGCTCTCGCCGAGTCTGGTGATCATGGGCATGGCGCGCACGTGGGGCATCGCGCGCCGGGGCAGCAGCGCTCGGGCCACGATGGGTCCGCGACAGGCCACCCCCCGGACCGCCGAGGTCGCACTCTCCCATCCCGCTTGGGTCTACTCGGAGCGGCAGCTCGTGGGCTTCGAGGAAGTCTTCATCGTGGTCAGCGAATCGATGGGGATCGACGACCACCGCGTCGAGCGGCGCAGCGCCGAAGCGGAAGAGACCGTGTTCCACCTCGAGTGGCGCGACCGCTAGCCCGTGTCAGATAGCCGCGTGAGCGACGCGAAGCGCCAGTCTCTCGGCTCCTTCGTCCGGCAGGCGCTCTCGGGCGACGTGCCCGACGTGGCGACCGGCGATCTGCGACGCATCGTCCCGCTGCTCGCGCTGCCCATGGCACTCGAGATGACGATGGAGGCGCTCTTCGCCATCGTGGACATCTACTTCGTGGCCCGGCTCGGCGATGCGTCCATCGCGGCCGTGGGGCTCACCGAGGCGATGCTCGCCCTGGTCTACGCCGTGGCCTTCGGGCTCGCGATGCCCACGACCGCCGTGGTCGCGCGGCGCATGGGCGAGGGTTCCCCGGCAGAGGCCGCCGTAGCGGGCGCGCAATCCATCTGGATCGGTGCCGCCATCGGCGGCCTCTGCGCCATCGGGTCCCTCTTCGGCGGCTCGCTCCTCGCGCTGATGGGCGCCGAGGGCGAGGTGCTCGAGGTCGGTCGCACCTTCACCACGCTCAGCCTCGCCTCGAGCCCGATCGTGGTGCTGCTCTTCGTGAACAACGCCATCCTCCGTGGCGCCGGCGACGCGACCCGAGCGATGCGATCGCTCTGGCTCGCGAATGGTCTGAACATCGTCCTCGACCCGTGCCTGATCCTCGGCCTCGGCCCCTTCCCCGAGCTCGGCGTGACGGGCGCCGCGGCGGCGACCCTGATCGGACGCGGCGTCGGCGTGCTCTACCAGTGGTTCCACCTCTCGCGCGGTCCCGCGGTGACCCTGCGCGGCCGGATGGCGCCGGACTTCGCCGTCGCGAAGCGAGTCCTTCGACTGAGCATCGGCGGCACCGTGCAGCACTTGGTCGAGACCGGCAGCTGGATGGTCCTGGTGCGCATCATGGCCGGCTTCGGGAGCGCGGCGGTCGCCGGCTACACGGTAGCGATCCGGATCGTGATCTTCGCGCTCCTACCGGCCTGGGGCTTCTCGAACGCCACCGCGACGCTGGTGGGCCAGAGCCTCGGCGCGGGCGACCCCGACCGCGCCGAGCGGTCCGTCTGGGTCAGCGGCCGCTACGCCACCGTCTTCCTCTCTGCAGTCGCCCTCGCCTTCCTCTTGGCGCCGGAGTGGCTCGCGAGCGTGTTCGCCGGTGGAGGCGAAGGAGCGGTGGTCGCGGCGAACGGCCTCTTCCTCATCGGCCTCGGCTTCGTCTTCTACGGCTGGCAGATGGTGAGCCAACAGGCGTTCAACGGCGCCGGGGACACCACGACGCCAGCCGTCATCAACGCCCTCTGCTTCTGGGGCATCCAGCTACCGCTCGCGTGGAGCCTCGCGCACCTCGCAGCCCTCGGCCCGCGGGGCATCTTCATCGCGGTCGCCCTCTCCTACTCGATCGCCGCCGGCATCAGCGTGCTGCTCGTCCGCCGCGGCCGCTGGAAGACCGTCGAGGTCTGATCAGCGGGGGTCGAGCGGGGTCTCGGGGAAGCCTTCGGTCTTCCGCGCTTCGGCCTCGAGCAGGCGCATCAGCGAGAGCAGCTGGTCCTCGCGGTAGGGGCGACCGACGACCTGGATGCCCACGGGAAGGCCGGTGCTCTCGGCTTCGATCGCGGCAGCCCGCTTCTCGACGCGATCGCGGACGCCGGAGCGATGGATCTCGTCGGGCCGGACCCGGGTGATCGGGACCACACCGGCCGGCAGGTCGAGCAGGTTGTAGCGGGCGAGATCGAGGAACCCGATCGTGAAGTCGTGGCTCATGCCCTGCGGCGCTGCCGGGGTGACGTAGCTCGGGCAGATCAGGACGTCGATCTTCTTCCGGTCCCACTCGGCGAGCTCCTCGCGGCGGAGCTGGGTGCGGCGACCGTTCATCTCCCACAGGTCGCGGACCCGCTTCTCGCCGAAGGACTCGAGGAGCAAGGGCACGCGGGTCTCGCCCATCAGCCGGAGCGCTCGAGAGAGACCGAGCCGCGCCTGCTTGGGCATCCGCGCCACTCGCGCGAGGGTGCGGAGGGGCTGGATGAAGCTCTCGCCGTCGAGCGCCTCGAAGAGGGTCGCGCTGCCGTCGGCGCTGATGCCGCGGAAGTAGAGAAAGAGGATCTCCTCGACGTTCGGTGGTTCGAAGCGAACGACCTCGACGCCGGCCTTCTCCAGGAGCTCGACGGCTTCACGCACGCCACGCCGAACGGAGGCCGCCGGGGTCAGCCAGCCATCGTCTTCGTAGAAGCCGACGCGGAGCGTGCGCGGGTCGTGGTCGCCGATGGAGCCGAGCTCGAGCGGCGGGACGTCGGGGTCCATCGCCGCCATCGTCTTGCTGTCGAGCGCGCGCATCAGGAGGATCAGGTCGTCGACGGTCCGCGCCATCGGGCCGGTCTGGGACTGCACGAGCTCCTGCCCGATCAGCGCCCCGTTGCTGCCGACGTTCGACCAGCGGTTGCGGGTCGGCTTCAGGCCGGTGATGCCGCAGAAGGCCGCCGGGGTCCGGATCGATCCGCCGATGTCCGTGCCGATGCCGAAGGGGCTCATGCCCGAGGCGATCGCTGCTCCCTCGCCACCGCTCGAGCCACCCGGGCCGTGTCCGTGACGCCAGGGGTTGTGGGTGGTGCCGAAGATCGCGTTGGTGGTCTCCATCGGCGCGAGCAGCGACTGGGGCACGTTCGTCTTGCCGAGCACGACCGCGCCCTGGGCCTTGGCGACCTGGACGGTCACGGCGTCGATCGGCGCCGGCCTCCCCTGACGCGCGCTCATGCCGAGCGTCGAGGCGAGCCCTTCGGTGTCGAGGCTCTCCTTGATGGTGATCGGCAGCCCGTGGAGCGGGCCCAGTTCCTCGCCTTTGGCCCGCTTCTCGTCGCACAGGGCCGCAGCCGCCAGCGACTCCCGCCGCAGCTGGTGGGCGAAGGCGCCGACCCGGGGCTCGACCGCGTCGGCCCGAGCGTGGAGCGCCTCCACGAGCTCGACCGAGGAGATCTCCCCGTCGTGGAGCATCCGCTTGAGGGTCACCGCGGGGAGAGTGTGAAGCTCGGCCATCAGGGCTCGTTAGGCCCTGCGACGCACCCGCGTCAAGCAGTAGGCGCAATCTGGGCCCTTTCCCGTTCGATGACCGAGCCTCGTCGGAACGAGCATGCGTCATGGACATGGAAGGCCTAGGATCCTTGTCTCGTCGTCTCACTCGCAGGGGACGGGAAGGGCTGCATGGACGTACTGGCAGATGTGCTCTCGGTGACTCGGCTGGGGACGACCGTGATCGCCCAGGCGGAGCTCGTGCCGCCGTGGGGCCTGGCGATCGACCCGTCGGCCGAAGCCGCAGTGCACGTGGTGCAGCGCGGCGAGAGCTGGTTGCGACTCGAGGGAGCCGACGAACCGCTACGGCTCGGTGAGGGCGACTTGGTCCTCATCCGCAGCGGCGTGGGTCACTCCGTGTGCGACAGCCCGCACACCACGCCGCGACCCTACGCGGAGGCGCTGGCGACGATGGGCGAGCGGCTCGCCGCGCTTCCGGTGGAGCGCGCGCACGAGACCACCGTCATCCTCTGCGCGAAGTACCTCTTCGAGCACGAGGGCCCGCACCCGGTCGTCTCTCTCCTTCCCGAGCTCGTTCACCTGCCAGCGAATCAAGTGGAGGGTCAGCTGCAGCTCGTGCTCGAGCTGCTCCGGGGCGAAGCGATCGAAGGAGGCAGTGGCTCGGAGCTCGTGGTGCCCCGCCTGGTGGACAGCCTGCTGGTCTTCGTGGTGCGCGCCTGGCTGGACGGTCAGCCGACCGGGGCCGGCGGCTGGTTCGGCGCCTTGCGCGATCCCGCGATCGCCCGAGCGCTGTCCCTGATCCACGAGCAGCCGGCCGAGAGCTGGACCGTGGCGGGGTTGGCGCGCCGGGTCGCCCAGTCGCGGGCCACTTTCGCGCGCCGCTTCACCCAGTTGGTCGGGGAGGCGCCGGTCGCCTATCTGACCCGCTGGCGGATGTGCCTTGCCGCGAAGCTGCTCCGCGAGACCAATGCACCGCTGGAGGAGGTCGCCGCCCGCGTCGGCTACCAAACGGGCGCTGCGTTCTCGAGGGCGTTTCGCCGCAGCCACGGCACTGCCCCCGGCCGGTTCCGCTCGCAGATGCGCGCCTCGCCCGCATCCTGAGACGACGAGACAATCATTCGCGAGCCTCGGCCATTTCGGCCCGAGCCGCCGAAGCCCATGGTGAGCCCGATGAGGCATTCACATGATTGAGCCCCACTCTGCTGGCGTCCTCTGCGGGGTCGACACGCACCAACGCGGAGGCGAACGATGGTCGTCGTGATCCTCCGACTCGTGGACGGATCCCGAGCCCGAGAGCTCATGAGGGACCACGAGGCGTGGATTCGCAGAGGCTTCGACGACGAGGTCTTCCTCGCAGTCGGCTCCCTGCACGATCAGCCCGGCGGCGCGATCCTCACGCACGGCGAACCGCTTCCGGAGCTCGAGCGTCGGGTGCGAGCCGATCCCTTCGTGGAGCATGGCGTCGCCGAGCCGACCTTCGTCGCCTTCACGCCGAACGCGACGGACCCACGACTCGACTTCCTGCGACCCTGACGCGCGCTTCAGGCGTCGACGGCCGCCAGTACCTGGGCCAAGCGCACCCGGTCGGGCTCGTCCATGTAGGGTGGCTGGCCGACCAGATCGTCGAGCCCACGAATCTGCGCGGGGCGGCGTGCGCCGAGGATGGCAGTGGTCACCGGCGGCGCGTCGAGGGCGAAGCGGAGGGCCGCCGAAGTCAGGCTCTTGACCTGCTCCTTCACCAGGAAACGCAGCTGGGCGACCTGCCGGACCCGGATCGCGAGCGCCTGAGCGGTCCATCGATCGCTTCGGTGGTCGTCCATGGCGAAGCGCCGATACTCGGTCCAGCGACCGGTGAGGAGCCCGTGGCAGAGCGGCGAACGGGCGAGAACGCCCGCGCCGGCGCCATCGATCGCCTCGCGGAGATCCTCGACGAGATCGCTCGCGAAGATGTGGTGCGGCACACAGATCGCCTTCGCCCCGGCCTCGAGCGCCTTCTCCGCCACCGCCGGAATGGCGCTCGCGACGCCCCAGTGGGTCACGCCACCGGCCTCGGCGATCTTGGCGGCGCGCTGGAAGATCGAGTCCTCGTCTTCCTCGTGCTCGAGTGACTCCATCGGCGGATCGTGAAGGAGCCAGATGTCGATCGTGTCTCGTTTGAGCCGCTCGAGTGACTGCTCTAGGTCTCGCTTCAGCGAATCGGAGTCGTAGCGCTGGAGGATCTCGCCATCTTCGAGCACGACGCCCGCCCGGGTGATCACCTTCGTGTCCACCTCCGACTCCGCGAGGATCGCGCCAATGCGCTCCTCCGTGTCACCCCAGAGCGGGGCCACGTCGTAGGTGGTGATGCCCGCGTCGAGGGCCGCTTCGACCGTGTTGGTGACCAGCGATTCCACCATCGGACCGTAGGCTCCGCTGAGCCCCCAGGTGCCGAGGGTGATCTCCGAGAGGCGCAGATCGGTGTCGCCGAGGTTTCGCTCGTGCATGGGTGCTCTATGGTACGGCCCGATGGCTCGCGCCCGAAAGATCGTCGTCGTCTCGAATCGTGGCCCCTACCGCCGAGAGCGGCGCCAGTGGGTCCGCAGCGCCGGGGGGCTGGTCGCCGCACTCCACCCGATGCTCTCCAGCCGGGGAGGCTGCTGGATCAGCGCCAAGCACGCTCAGAACTTCGGGACCGTCGAGGACGAGCCCGACGTCGCCTACGAGCTGGCGGACGTGCGGATCTCCCAGAAGCTCCAGGAGGGCTTCTACATGGGCGTCTCGAACGCGATCATCTGGCCGCTGCTGCACAGCTTCCCGGCCACGATGCACGTCGCCGACGCGCCCTGGGACAAGTACGTGACCGCGAACGAGAAGTTCGCCGAGGTCACCGCGGCCAACAGCAAGCCGCGCGACCTCATCTGGGTCCAGGACTACCACCTGATGTTGGTCCCCGGGATGCTCCGCGAGAAGCGACGGCGGGCGCGCATCGGCTGGTTCTGCCACGTGCCCTGGCCGCCCTGGAGCCTCTTCGGGATCCTCCCCTGGCGCGAGCAGATCCTCGAGGGGCTGCTCGGCGCGGACGTGATCGGCTTCCACACCCGTGAGTACGTGGACCACTTCCTCGACTCGGTGGACCGGTACACGGACTATCCCGTCGACCGAGTGCGGGGCACCGTTCGGCTGAAGCGGCGCACCGTGCGCGTGATGCCCGCGCCGATCGGCTGCTCCGTCGAGCGGCTGAAGGAGCTGAGCGCCGCGGACGACGTCGCCGTCGAGTGCGAGGCCATCAAGGCCAACCTCGCCGGCCGGCGCGTGCTGCTCGGCGTGGACCGGCTCGACTACACGAAGGGCATCCCCGAGCGGATCCGCGCCTTCAAGCGGCTGCTCGACGCGGACCCCGAGCTCCGCGAGGAGGTCGTCTTCCTGCAGATCATGGTGCCGAGCCGCACCGACGTGGCCGCCTACGCGGAGCTCAAGGAGCAGATCGACCAGCTCGTCGGCGAGATCAACGGCAAGCACGGCACCACCGGCCGGGTGCCGATGCAGTACTTCTATCGGAACTTCGGCCAGCGCTCGCTCTTCGCCCACTACCAGGCGGCCGACGTCGCGGTGGTCACGCCGCTGCGCGACGGCATGAACCTCGTCGCTCACGAGTACGTGATCAGTCGCGTGAACGGCGACGGCGTGCTGGTGCTCAGCGAGTTCGCTGGCGCCGCGGCCTTCCTCGACGACGCGGTGCAGGTGAACCCCTACGACATCGACGGCATCGCCGACGCGATCCAGCGCAGCCTCGACATGCCCATGCGCGAGCAGAAGCGGCGGATGAAGAAGTTGAAGACCGAGGTCGAGGCGCTCGACGTCCATCGCTGGGCCGACGACTACCTCAAGGCGCTGGAGCACGGGTGACCAAGCGGGACCCGCTCGCCGGATTGAAGCGTCGCTTCGACTCGCTGCCGCGACCGGTGCTGCTCGGTCTCGACGTCGACGGCACGCTCGCTCGGATCGTGCGCGATCCGTCGACGGCGCGGGTACCGGACGGGACGCAGAAGCTGCTGCGCAAGCTCGCGCGCCACGACGACTACCGGGTGGCGCTCATCACCGGCCGAGACCTGCCGGCGCTCCAGCGGATGGCCCGTGTCCCGGGCGCCTGGCGCGCCGTGGAGCACGGCGGCCGGATCGTCCGCCCCGGCGAGCGAGCGCGAGCGCCGAGGCTCACCGCCGAAGAGAAGGCCAAGCTCGACGCCTTCGCCAGCTGGGCTGCGAATGGTCCGGGACACGTCGAGCACAAGGCGCGCTCGGTCGCGCTCCACGTCCGGCGGCTGAAGGGCGAGACCGCCGAGGCGCGGCTCGAGGCAGCGAAGAAGGTCGCGAGGGAGAGCGGCCTGATCGCTCGGGAGGGTCGCGCCGTCCTCGAGGCGGAGCTCGAGAGCGGCGACAAGGGCGTCGCGCTGACCACCCTCCACGAGCTCACCGGGGCCGCGAGCGTCTTCTTCGCCGGCGACGACCTCACCGACCTGCCCGCCATTCGCTACGCCAAGGGCCACGGCATCGGCGTGTTCATCAAGAGCAAGGAGCGCCCGCAGCGCCCAAAGCAGGCGAGCTTCGCCATCGAAGGCCCCGACGCGCTCGCGGCCTTCCTCCGCTCGCTCCTCGAGTGACCACGAGTGCGGGGTTCCGCACCATCGGGCCGTAGGATGCCGCACGTGGCCGCGGGATTGCGGTGCCATACCTCGCGGGTTCGAGGGAACGGAGCGTTGGCGTGCGCCTTGCTCTACCCATCGCATGGGCCATTGGGATCAGATCTATCAGCAGTCGCGGCAGTTCCGAGTCGCCCTCGGCGGCGGCTCGATCCGACCGGGCCACCGCACACGACCCCGCCTCGCGGATGCCGACGACGCGACGGTCGACGCGGTGTTCTCGGCCTCGGTGTGCCCTTCGTGCCTCGACTTCGCACCCGTCGGGGTCGCGTGCGTTCGCTGCGAGGAGCTCGGGGTGTCCGTCGACTCCCGCCGTCGCGTCTACCGCTCGCCCTGGTATGTCGCGGGCGTGCGTGCGCTGCGGGCCCTCCGAGCGCGCAGCGTTCAGTGGATCGAGGTGGCGGAGACTGCCCCCGACGCCGTGGCCGCAGCCGCCACGGGCCGGGTCCGACTCCGCGGACGAGTTCGTGCGCGCGAGGGCTCCGGCCCGGTCGCGGTGCTCGAGCGGGTCCGCGCCGACGGCCAGTCCGTCGTCACCGCTGATGTCGCCGACTTCGACCTCGTCGACGAGACGGGAAGCGTGCGGGTCGGCTCGTCGGCTCTCGCCGTCGAGCTGATCGGGACCGAGCTGCCCCATGGCCGCTGGCGGCGGGAGCTCGTCGACGGCGACACGGTGGTGCTGGTCGCCGACGTCGACGCGCCCGGCGAAGGCCCGCATCGGACCGCTCCCCGCCAGGTGGTGAGCTCCATCGAACGACCGGCCCTGCTCTTCATCGAGGCGCGATGAAGAAGGTCGTGCACGCGATCGGCGTGATCCTGAAGGTCGCCGCGAAGGCGGCCTTCATCGCCGTCGCGCTCGCCCTCCCGCTCCTCGGCATCTGGTTCGCGTCGTCGTTGGCGGCCTTCCGGGGAGGAGCGACGTGGGTGGCGATCGCGGTCGGCCTGCTCGCCTTCCCGGTGCTCCCGCTGGTGTGGGAGGGCATCGCCCGATGGCGGCGCGATCCGGAGCGCGAGCCGATCCTGAAGACGTCGGACCGACTCGTTCTTCGCACGCTGCTCATCAACCTGCTCTTCGTCGGCGGTGTGCTCTCGATGAGCGCGGCGACCCTCTTCGATGCGCTGGCGACGCGCGGTGACTGGATGCTCGACGGCCGCCACGACGACACCAGCGAGAGCGTGCGGGGCGTGCTGTTCGGCGCCGCCGATGAGATGGCGTTCCTGCACGAGCGCTTCCACCAGAACGAGTTCGCAGAGCACGTGGCGGGCGAGCCCGGACCCGGGACGTCGCCCGACGTGGAGAGCGGCACCGACTCCGACTCCGAGAACCGACTGCCGAACGCCGACTCCGACTCCGAGAACCGACTGCCCAACGCCGACTCCGACTCCGACTCCGATGCCGAGCCCGTACGCCCCCGATGGCCCTACCCCGACCACCCCGAGATGACCGTCCGGGCCGTGCCGCCGAGCGCCGAGGGCGACTGGCGGAGCGTGGCCCAGTGGCTCGGCGAGCACACCGCCACCGAGCTCGCTCGGGCCAAGGTGATCCACGACTACGTCGCGGTCCGCACCGCCTACGATGTGCCTGCGCTCGCCGACCTGATGCACTCGGACCAGAGCGCCGACGCGGTCTACCGCGACCGAAAGGGCGTCTGCGCCGGCTACGCGAACCTCTTCGCCGCCATGGCGCAGGAGGCGGGGCTCGAGGCTCACGTGGTCGTCGGCGACGTCCGCAAGGGCGGCGAGATCGCCGGCGACGGTCACGCCTGGAACGCCGTGCGCATCGACGGCGAATGGTACCTGGTCGATCCGACCTGGGACGCCGGCTACGTCGGCGGCGACACCTTCACCGCCCGCTACGGGACCGACTACCTCTTCACGCCGCCGGCGATCTTCGGTCGCAACCATCTCCCCGACGACCCGGCGTGGCAGCTTCGCGACGAGCCCATCAGCCGCGGGGAGTTCGCGCGCCAGCCCATGCTCCGGCCCGGCTTCGACCGCCACGGCTTCCAGCTCCTGTCCCCCGACCGGGCCCAGGTCGAGGTCGACGGCGCGCTCACCATCCGCGTGGCCAACCCATCGGGCGAGTACATGATGGCCTCTGCGCGGCGCCCCGGCTTCGAGCGTCGATGCGACGTGACCGACGGAAACCCGATCACCATCCACTGCGACGTACCCAGCGGACGATCGAATGTCATCCTCTTCGGCAGCGCGGAACGCTACTCGACCTACATCGGCATCGGCACCGTCGTGGTGGTCCGCCGGTAGCGCGTAACCTCCCGGCCGATCGCCGATACGCTCTTCCGCTCCCATGAAACGCTTCGTCGCCATCGTCGACTCGGCCCGCGCCTGCACGCTCTGCGAGGCGACGCTCGAGCCGCGACCCGTGTTCCGGATGAGCCCCCGCAGCCGCATCCTGGTCATCGGTCAGGCGCCGGGCTCGAAGGTCCACGCGTCCGGCGTGCCCTGGGACGACGCCAGCGGTGACCACCTCATCGAGTGGCTCGACGTCGATCGCAAAGCGTTCGAGGACCCGGAGCTCTTCGGGATCCTGCCCTCGGCGTTCTGCTACCCGGGAAAGGGTCCCAGCGGTGACCTGCCGCCGCCTCCGATCTGCGCCGAGACGTGGCATGGCCCGATCCTCGAGGCGATGGAGCGACCGCCAGCGCTGACACTCCTGGTCGGGATGTACGCGATGCGGAACGTCCTCGGGAAACGCATGAAGCGAACCCTCACCGCGACCGTGCGAGCGTTCGACGAGCTGGGCCCCGATCACTTCCCGCTGCCGCACCCCTCCTGGCGGAGCCGGACCTGGATGAAGAAGAACCCTTGGTTCGCGGCGGAGGTACTGCCGGTGCTCCGCCGCCGGGTCGCCGAGATCCGGCGAGGCTGAGCTACTCGCGGACCCAGGCGCGCACGGCGTCGGACTCCTGGGCCCACGCCTTGCTCGTGCGGACGGCGAGGAAGCGCTCGTAGAGCCCGCCGAGCATCGCCTCCAGCTCTTCGACCAGCTGCATCCGCTCGTAGAACTTCTCGTCGGTGTCCTCGGTGATCTGCGCGGGCACCTTCACCCCCGCGACCCCGAGGGTGTCCGCGTCGAAGAGGAAGCCCCAGCTCTGGGGACCGCGACGGATCCGCATCTTCGCCTTGGTGGGCAGCTTGCCCTGGCGAAGCGCTTCCTTCGCCTCCGGCGTGGTGCTCGGTGCGCCCGCCTTCAGCTTGCTCTCGGCCTTCTCCGAGCCGCCAGCCACGAGCGTGAGCTGCTCCTCGAGCCAGAGCTCGCACGCGTCGCCGCCGGGGAGCGGGAGCACGCCCTCGAGGCGCTCGCTCTCGTACCAGAGCCACACCAGGAACTCGCGCCCCAGGAAGCGCGAGCGTTCGATCTTGTCGACGAGATCCATCGTTCAGGCTCCTTCCGCGTGGAACGCGGTGGGCTCGAGGGTCGGAAGCGCTTCGAGCGTGCTCGCGTCGAGACCGCGGAGCTCCGCGGTGACGTAGGCGCCTTCGGGGACCAGCTCCAGATCGAAGGTCTTCTCGAAGAGGTCGATCATCAGCTCGTGCTGCTTCGGACTCTGCTGGAAGAAGCGCACGACGCCCTCGTCCAGGCCCCAGCTGAGGTCGACGACCTTCATCGACGGCACGAGCTTGCGCCGGAGCGTCGAGATCACCACCGCCTCGAGGTCCTTCTTCTGCACCCGGCTCAGCTTCTCTCCGCCGTGGGTCGCGAGGTACTGCCGCTCGGCCTCGCGGAAGCTCGCCTTGAAGAGCGCGCTCGGGATGCGCCACGTGTCGACGCGGAAGCCCAGGTTCAGGTAGCCGTTGAAGAAGACCTTCTCGGGCGTCAGGTCGACGTCGAAGGGGTGCTCGATCGAGCACCACCCGGCGCGGAAGTCGAGCTCCTCTCCGGGGTCGAGCTCGCGAAACGCGCGAAGCCCGATCGACGCGACGAAGCGCTCGCGGAAATCCGCGGGGAGCTCACCCCGCACGTGGAAACGGCTGTATGTGATCGAACCTCGAAATGCGCCCAAGTCGCCCTCCTTCAGGGCGCGCGGAGTACCACCGCACCGAAGCGGGTCAAGGATTCGTCTTCGATCCCCCGAAGCGCGAGGTCGAAAGCGCCCGAAGCGCGCGTCTTCAACGTCCTGCCAGGAGCGCGAGCGCGCGGTCGAGCTCGGCTTCGACCTCGGGGGTGAGCTTCCGGCGACCCCGATGTTCCATCCGTTCGACCACCGGCCGAAGGCGCTCGAGATCCTCCCGCTCGAGGAGGTACGAGAGCAGGATGCGCTGTTCCTGCGCGAACATCGGGAACTGGTGGGTTCGCTCCCCCCGGGTGCGAGCTTCATCGAAGAGCGCCATCGCCCTGTCGTGGTCGCCTTCGGTCAGCGCGTGCTCGACGCGGCGCGCGTAGGCCTGGAGCACGGTCATGTGCCCCTGGATCGGATACGCGCAGATCTCGACGAGAATGGGCTCCGCTTCATCCCAGCGCCCGAGCCGCAGCAGCGCGAAGGCAGCCCGTTCGCGGTGGTCGCGCACCCGATACTCGAGGTTCGCGATCGTCCGCGGATTGGCGGCCGCCGCACGCGCGGCCTCGAGCTCCGCGGCAGCGAGCTCCGCGAGTTGGAGGTAGAGCGGCGGGGCGCGCGGGTCGTCCTTCTCGGCCAGCCGATACGCGAGGCTGGAGAGGCCGTCTTCGTCGAGGGAGTCCGGATCGGCCGAGAGCAACGCCTCGATCTGCGCCGCCACTTCACGCTCGCCCTTCAGGACTCGGCGGATCTTGGCTCGGAGCGACTTCAGGGCCGCGCTGGGGAAGCCGAGTCTCACCGCTCGCGTCAGCAGCTCGAGGGCCCGTTCGCACGCCTCCTCGACGTTCGAGGCGATGTCGGTCGCGTCGTAGAAGAGGCAGTGGGCGTGCGCGACGTCGAGCTCGGCATGCTCCTCGTCCGGGTTCGCGTGGCGCCACTCCGCGAGCGCGTCCGCGGCGTCGGACCAACGGTGCGCTCGCTCCGCCTCGGCCACCAGCGCCGCCAGCTCTGGCGGGAGCGACGCCAGTCGAAGATGCGATGCCATCACCACAGGGTACGCCGAAGGGCTCCCGAGCTTCCGAGCGTTCACGGAGCGAAGGCGTACTCCAGCGTGCGCGTCGCGCCGTCGCGCTCGACCGTGAGGGTCAATCGTCGGGCGCGCTCGAGCTCACCGTACGCCGCAAGGATGCCGTCGGGGTCACCGAGATCGTGCTCACCGACGGTCTTCAGCACGTCGCCGTTCCTCAGCCCGATGCGCGCGAGCACGCTGCCCTCTCGGACGCCGTAGAGCCGGGGCTCTCGTCGGCCACCGCGCGAGCTCATGACCACGCGCGCGCTCCCGAGGGACTCGGGGCTCGCGATCGCCTCTCGGACCATCGATCGTGAGATCCGGTAGCGATCCTCCGAGAGAGCCGCGATGCCGTCGGCGGACGCCCGCTCGGGCTCCGCGCGCGGCTCGGGTTCTCCGCCGAACATTCGGAGCTGGCAGCTCCCCTCGTCGTTCTCGAGACGCACGCTCTGTCCGCCGATACCGACGAGCGAGTGGGCTCCCACCTGCTGCCCGACGCGGTAGAGCCGACTCACCCCGGAGCCGTCGAGGATGGCCGCGATGGACCCCTCGGGTCGGGCGCCGTCGAAGAACGTCGCCACGAGCCGCGAACCCTCGTCACAGCGAGAGACTCGATCGTCCCCGGGTGGGTCCGGCGGCGCGACCGGACCCGAGAGCGAGCCGCCGGCCGAGTCGAAGATGTTCCGCCGGAGGATGGCGTCCGCGTCGGCCACTTGGTGGGGCTCTGGCTCGGTGGAATCACTCGGACCGGCGAGCGGCACCGAGGAGCCGAACGCGGCCCGAGCGACGAGTGCCCCCGTGCCGCGGGCGAGAAAGAACGCGACGCAGGCGATCGTGACGAGTGCGATCGCCGTCGTCGCCAGCGGCTTCGAACCGACATCCATACCGATCTGGAGAGCAACGATCGTGCCCGAAAGGAGACGTGCGTCCGTGCCGGAAGACGAAGGTCCGACGATGGCCGAGCATGACGAGATGTCGCTCGCTCCCCTCGACCGCTGCCAACTCGTCGACGCTCAGCGCTGGGCGGCGACGCGCTCGGCGAGGGCGCGGTTCATCTTCTCGTAGGTGGGCTGCACCTCGTCGACGAGCCGCCGGCCGAGCAATCGTGGGATCAGCCCGCGGAACTCCTCGCCGTGGTCCACGCGGGTGCCGCCATCGATGGGCGTCAGCCGGATCCAGTGATGCGCGCGGAGGATCTTGCCGACGAGGAACGAGCCAGGTCCGCCCCAGGAGAGCTCCCGCTCCGGATCCACCGTCTTGAAGCGCGCCTTGATCTTCAGGGTCCGCTTGCCGACGCGCGCGTCGAACGCGAACTTCCCGCCCACGCGGAGTTCGCCCCTGGCGCGACTCATGAAGGGGTTCCACTCGTCCTGCGCGGGCAGGTCGGTGATGACCCGCCAGAGCTCGGCGGGCGTGGCGTCGATGTCGATGGAGGTGGCGACGGTGGGCATGGTGGCCGGAGTGTCGGCGAATCCGCCCACACGGGCAACGCCGGGCCCTCAGCGAATCGAATCGACGATCGGTCCGAGGAACGCCGCGTCGTCCCACGAATCGGGGCCCACGGTGCCGCGGCCGGCCATCAGCCCGTCGCTCGGGTAGCGAACGAAGAGGCTGGGGTCGGCGACCGCGTCGCCGAGGAAGGGCATGTAGCGGCCGTTCCGGACCACCACGAGATCGAGGCTGGGGATGATGTACACGTACTGGTGGTCGTGGCCGATGGCGGCGACGGTGTCCTCGGGGATGCCGGACTCGGTTCGGCCGATGAGCCACCACTGGAAGCCGTAGCCCTCGTAGCTCGGGCTCGGCTCGAGCGACGCCTCCACCCAGGCGGCCGGGACGATCGCCTCGCCGTCGAGCGTGCCCCCTTCGAGGTAGAGCTGGCCGAAGGCCGCGAAGCCGCGACTCGGCAGGTCCAGACAGCAATAGGTCAGCGTGTCGCCGCTCTGGTCTCGCCACCACCGGCCCTCGATCCCCAGCGGCCCGAAGAGGTGGTCGTCCGCGTACTCGGCCACGGACGATCCGGTCGCCTGGGTGATCACCCGGGAGAGCAGCATGGTGTCGCCGCTCGAGTAGTTGAAGACGGTCCCCGGCGGGTGCGCGACCTCGTTGTCCGCCGCGAGCGCGACGTGCGAGGGCATCGACGTGGCGACCATCTCGCCGATGTCGGACCCGGAGACGTCGGCGGGGTCGTAGTCCTCCACCCACGCCAATCCGGAGGCCATCTGGAGCACGTGCCGCAGGGTGATGCCCTCGCGGTCGGTCCCTTGCCACTCGGGGAAGTAGGTGGTCATCGGCTCGTCGACGCTGGGGATCTCCCCTCGCTCGAGGGCGATGCCGATCAGCGCGCTGGTCACGCTCTTGGCGACCGACCAGCTCGCGCCGAGGCTCTCCGCGTCTCGGTCCTCGGCGTACCACTCGGCGACGATGGCGCCGCCGCGGACGACCACGACCCCTTGGGTGTTCTTGCCCTCGGCGAAGGCGTAGCTCCGGGCGCGCTCCAAGACGGCGGGGTCCATCCCGAGCTCGTCGGGGGTCGCCTCCTCGAGGGACCAACCGGGCTCGCCCGAGGAGCAGGCGAGCGCGAGCGCCGCGATCAGTAGCCCCGTTCGCCTCGTCCCCATGCCCGCCATCCTATCGGATCGGGAGCGCGACGGCTCGCGACCCACTCAACGGGTGGCGATGAGGACCAGCTCGAGGAGCAGCGCGCCGGCGGTGAGCCCGGCCCGGAACGCATGCTCGTCGACCGGAGAGCCGTCGTGCGCCGGGTCGTCGAAGCCGAGCTCGGCGGCGGACTGCAGCTCACCCGGGGGCGGCGGAGACCAGCTGAGGAGCGCGCCGCCGAAATGCACGACCCGACCTTCACCGACCAGAGCGCTCGCCGCGAGGGCACGCTCGCCGCGCATCACCCATCCGTCGCCGCCGAAGGTCTCGTCGGTGGGGATCCACGCCGGCTCGAGATCGGCCAGCGCCCAGGCCAGCCGGGGCGCTGTGATCCGATCGGACGCGACGGTCGCGGTGTTCGACCAGCTCGAAGGCTCGGGGCGCGGCCCGCCGGTGTCCGGCTTCGACCAGCTCTTCGCCGCCGGCTTCTCGGTCCACGAGGCCGCCGCCGCTTCCGGTGCCAGCGCCGGCGCGAGCGCGACCGCGAGCTCCGCGTTGGCGGCGGAGGTGAGGAGAGTGCGCCCCTCCGCGACGAAGACCCGGGCGGCCTCCACGCTCGGCCGCTTGTCCTCGGCGGCACCGCCGACGACGTAGAGACGCCCACCGGGCGCGTCGCGTCGGAGCGGCTCGTGGCGCGGGACATCGAGCCAGTCGAGGAGGTCGTCGATGCGATCGTGACGACCGAAGCGCAGCGCCGCGACGTCACGCGGAAAGAGGTCGACGAGGTGCGCCTCGTCCACCGGGCGAGCGACCGCCAGCCGACGGCGTGCGGCGCGGACACCGAGGCGAAGACCCTGCTCGTAGGGAGACGACACGGGATCCGAGCGTATCATCCGCGCGTGGGAACGCTGACCGACGACGAGCTGGACGCGCTGCTCGAAGGGCCACCGCACCCGGAGGCCTGGCGGGCGATCGCGGAGCACCTGATCGCGAGCGAGGGCGAGGAGCTCGAGCCACTGATCGCCAAGGTCGACGCCGCGCTCGCGGATTGGCCCGACGAGCTGCGGCAGACGATGTGCGGCCAACCCTGGGACGAGAACCTCGTGCGCGGGGTCCACGACCCGCGCCATCGCGTCGTTCGCTCGGTACGCTACGACAGCGTCTTCGTGGGCCGCTACGGCGGGCTGATGATGCGGAGCCCTCCCGTCGAAGCGAGCGGGCTGCACGCGATGGGACAGTCGCCGGACAGCAGGGTGCTCACGCGAGTGAACCTCCGCGGGCAGCGGCTCGGCCCGGAGGCGGGTCACGCCTTCGGCGCGGCGACCTGCTTCGACTCCCTCGAATGGCTCGACCTGTCGGGTACCCGCCTCGGCACCGAGGGGATCACGGCGCTGGCCGGCGCCCGCTGGCTGCGTCACCTGCGGGAGCTGCGGCTGGGCGGCGACGCCTGCGGTGACCGGGCCGCGCTCGCGCTCGCGATGAGCCCGAACCTCGGCGCGCTCGAGGTGTTGAGCCTGGCGAACAACCGGATCAGCGCGGCGGGGGCCTCGGACCTCGCCCACTCGGAGGCCTTCCGTGCGCTGCGGGAGCTCGACCTCAGCGAGTGCGACCTCGGACCCGCCGGCGCCAAGGCGCTGGGCAGCGCCCCCGGGCTCGCGAAGGTGGCGGAGCTGCGGCTCCGCAAGTGCGGCTTCGGGCCGGAGGGGGTCGCGCACCTCACTCGAGGCTCGCTGCGCCCGACCCGACTGAGCCTCGGGAGCAACGGCATCGGCGCAGCCGGCGTCGCCTCGCTGGCTGGGTGGGACGCGCCGCTCACGGCCCTCGACCTCACGGACGACCGGCTCGGCACCGCGGACCTGCTCCCGCTCCTCGACGCGCCCTTCGCCGAGACCCTCGAGGAGCTCGCGATCGGGCACAACGACCTCGAAGAGCTCGGGCCGCTCCTGGCTCTGCCGGCCCTCGAGCGCCTGCTGGTGCCGCTCAACCGCGTGGGTCCCGAGGCGTTCGCTCGCGCGGCGAGCGCGGCGCGCCACCTGACGCTGCTCGAGGTGAACGACGACCGGATGGGCGACGACGGGCTCATCGCGTGGGCGAAGGCCGACACCCCACTGACCGTGCTGCGCGCGAGCCGGAACCGGATCGGGCCGGAGGGCGCGCGAGCGCTCGGCGACGCGAGCTGGACGGCCACCCTCACGACCCTCGACCTCGATCGAAACCCGATCGGTGACGAAGGCGGCGCCGCGCTCGCCGGTCCGCTGAAGGCCATCGAGCGACTCCACCTCGGCGACACCGACGTCGGGGTCGCGTTCGCGGAAGCCCTCGCCGCCAGCGACGCACGGCCGAAGGAGCTCTTCCTCTACGGCTGCCCCATCGGCGACGCCGGTGTCGCAGCGCTGGTCGAGTCACGGGTCCTCGAGCGCTGCGAGACGCTGAACCTCGATCGCTGCGGCATCACCGACGAAGGCGCCAGGCGGCTGGCGACCGCCGCACCCCTGCGCCGCCTGGACGTGCTCCACCTCCGCGGGAACCCCATCGGCGACGAGGGCGCACGGCTGCTTGCCGCGCGCGCCGCGCTCGGTGGCGACTGGATGCGGGTGAACCTGGACACCGCCGACCTCGGCTCGGTCGCGACCGAGGCGCTCGAGCAAGTCCCGCAGCGCTGCTGCCCCTGAAGAAAATGCACTGAGGGACGCAACCGAGCGTGGTCGCGGTCGAAGACCCGCCCATGATGTCGTTTCCACGTCTCCTCGCGCTGCTCCTGGTCAGCGCCTCGGCGACCGCCGCTGCCCAGCCGCCCCAGCCCGGTCGATCCATCCGCTACCACTCCGCCAGCGACGACTCGCTGGAGCCGCTCCCCGACGAGCGAGGCCTGCCGCGGACGCCGCGGCTCTCCATCGCGCCGAGCGGCGAGTTCACCTCGATGTCGATCGACGACACGGACCTCGACCCCATCGACATGCTCGGGATCGGCGGCCAGGTCGATCTCCACGTTCCGCTCGGGGCCTACGCGCTGGTCGGCGCTCGCGCTCGCTTCCACCGGCGCAGCTGGCTCCACCCCGAGCTCGAGGGGAACCTCTTCTCCGGCGAGCTCGACGCCGGCAACGTCACCGACCTCGGCCTCGTCGCCCAGCTCCGGATCATCAACCACGGGCTCGAGCTCGGCCTCGGCCTCGGCTTCGGCCCCAGCCGCTACGGCTGGGACGGTGACGAGGGTTCGGGCTCCGAGTGGGGCTACTTCGTCGATCCGCACATGACCCTCCGCATGGGTCGCAGGGTCGCCTTCTTCCTCGGCATCGGCCTCGTGGTCCGCAAGTGGCCCGGCTGGTCCGTCACCGAGTTCGGCGCGCACGGCGAGCTCGGCCTCTCCTTCTTGCTCTGGAGCCCTCGATGAACACCCGACTCACGATCCTCGCGCTCACCTCCCTCGCCCTCGTCGGCTGCGTCCGCGAAGGCTTCCGCCCGGTCGCGACGGCACGCTCGCTCGCGACCGAGACCCTGGGCTGCGAAGACGCGCAGGTCTTCGAGCTCGATCCGGACCCGTGGGGTCGCGACCCGCTCATGGGGAGCACCGATGGGGTCTACCGGGTTCAGGGCTGCGGCCAGCAGGCCTTCTATGTCTGCTCGGGCAGTGGCAGTCGCCACGGCACCTGCCGCGAGCTCCCCGCGGGGCCCTACCGGAGTCCGCAGCAGGGCGAGTCCCACGCCGCCCTCATCACCGAGATCCGGAGCAGCGTCGCTGCCCCCGCCGGGCTCCGCGAGATGCTGGTGGTCGGAACCGATGGGTGGGTCTTCCGCCGAAGCGGACCGACCGCTCCCGCGATTCCGATTCGCGCCGGCGCCATCGCGTTCGGTCTCGGCGCCGAGCCGATGCGCGTGGAGACTCACCACCACAGCGTCCCGCGTTCGAGCACCAGCTACAGCTACCGCACCGACTCCAACGGCAACCGGGTCCGCGAGAGCTCGACCCGCTACTGGACCGAGCACTACACCACCCAGCATCTCGTCTCGGACACCGGCTGCACCCGAGGCTTCGAGCTGAACGCCCGGCCGGGCATGACCTACCGGGTGACCCTCGAGCTGCAGGGACCGAACCTCTGCCAACTCGAGTGCACTCAGGAGACGGTCATCGGCGGCCGCCGCGTCAGCAGCACCTGCGAGGGCTTCTCGCCGAGCTGACTCCCGCCGACCGCGCGGAGCCGCTACCCTCCGCGCCATGAGCCTGCGCAAGCACTACCGGACCTGCCACCTCTGCGAGGCGATGTGCGGGGTCGAGATCACCATGGACGGCGATCGCATCCACTCGATCCGCGGCGACGAAGACGACCCGTTCAGCCAGGGTCACATCTGCCCGAAGGGCCCGGCGCTCAAGGACCTCCACGAAGACCCGGACCGACTGCGACGACCGCTGCGGCGGCGAGGCAACGACTGGGAGGAAATCGACTGGGTCACCGCCTTCGACGAGGTCGCCGAACGCGTGCACGGGATCCAGCGTCGCAACGGCAACGACTCGGTCGGCCTCTACGTCGGCAACCCGAACGCGCACAACCTGCCCTCGATGCTCTTCGCCCCGATGCTGCTCCGCGGGCTGCGCACCCGGAACCGCTTCAGCGCGACCAGCGTCGACCAGCTGCCCCACATGTTCGCGAGCCTGCACATGCTCGGGCACCAGCTGCTCTTCCCGATCCCCGATCTCGATCGGACCGACCACCTGGTGATCCTCGGGGCCAACCCGATGGCGTCGAACGGCTCGATCATGACCGCGCCGGGGATGCGACGACGGCTCAAGGAGATCCGCGAGCGCGGCAAGGTCGTCGTGATCGACCCCCGACGCACCGAAACCGCGAAGGTCGCCGACCAACACGTGTTCCTCCGACCGGGGACCGATGCCTGGCTGCTGCTCGGCATGCTCCACGTGATCTTCGACGAGGGGCTGGCGAAGCTCGGCCGCCTCGCGGACTTCACGGACGGGGTCGACGCCATCGCCGCCATCGCCAAGGAGTTCCCACCAGAGCGGGCCGCGAAGCAGACCGGCGTCGACGCGGAGACCATCCGCACGCTGGCCCGGGAGCTGGGGAGCGCCGACCGCGGCGTCCTCTACGGCCGCATCGGCACCTGCGTGCAGGAGTTCGGCGGGCTCGCCGCCTGGTTGGTCAATGTGGTCAACGTGGTGACCGGCCACTTCGATCGGCCCGGCGGCGCGATGTTCACGACCCCCGCGGTGGACGTCATCAAGGCTGCCGGCGGCGTCGGCATCGGCCGAGGCAGCTTCGGCCGCTGGAAGAGCCGGGTCCGCGGGCTGCCGGAGTTCGGTGGCGAGCTGCCGGTCGCGACCATGGCCGAGGAGATCCTCACCGAGGGCCCCGGCCGCATCCGCGCGATGCTCACGATGGCCGGCAACCCGGTGCTCTCGACCCCGAACGGTCGCCAGCTCGACGAGGCGTTCGCCTCCCTCGAGCTGATGGTGAGCATCGACTTCTACCTGAACGAGACCACGCGCCACGCGCACCTGATCCTGCCCCCGGTCTCGCCCCTCGAGCGGCCGCACTACGATCTGGTCTTTCACGCGGTCGCCGTCCGGAACACGGCCAAGTACTCCGCGCCGCTCTACGACCCGCCGGAGCACGGCAAGCACGACGGCGAGATCGTGCTCGAGATCCTTCAGCGCCTCGAGGCGCTCCGGGGCGGACGGCTCGCGCGCCGCTCGCTCGAAGCGCGCGCGTTCCGCCGGCTCGGCGTGGAGCGCATCCTCGACGCCGGACTCCGCGTCGGCCCCTACGGCGCGGGCTTCGCGGGCATCAAGCCCAAGAGCCTCGGTCCGAAGGGCGAGCTCACCCTCGACGTGCTCCGCGAGAACCCCCACGGCGTCGACCTCGGTCCGCTCATGCCGGCGCTCCCCGAGCGGTTGCCGGAGGGCCGCATCCAGCTCGCGCCGGCCGTGCTGGTGAACGACCTGGCGCGACTCCGCGAGACCGAGGAGCGCGAGCAGGGGTTGGTGCTGATCGGCCGTCGACAGCTGCGCACCAACAACAGCTGGATGCACAACGTCCCCCACCTGATGAAGGGCAAGGACCGTTGCACGCTCCTGATGCACCCGGACGACGCCAAGGCGCTCGGGGTGTCGGACCAGGCACGGGTGAAGGTCGAATCCCGCGTAGGCTCGATCGAGGTCCCGCTCGAGGTCACCGACGAGATCATGGCGGGCGTCGTCAGTCTCCCCCACGGCTTCGGTCATGGCCGAAAGGGCGTGAAACTCGAGGTCGCCGCCGAGAACCCGGGCGAGTCCGTCAACGACATCACCGACCACGAGGGCATCGACGCCCTCACCGGCAACGCCATCCTCAACGGCGTCCCGGTCCAGGTCAGCGCGCTCTGAGCATCAGCTCTCCGCCAGGTACTTCTCGAGCTCGTTGGCGCCGCCGACGAGCGTGCCTTGGTGGAAGACCATCGGGAAGGTGGGCCAGCCGGTCCACATCTTGAATGCGTTCCGCTTCCGCCATTCCTTCAGGTAGCTGCCGTGGCCGATGTAGCAGTGCTCCTTGCCCGCGTCCTTCAGGGCCTTGCGGGCTCGCTTCACGTGCGGGTTCTGGGCCATGCCGAGCACCACCCACTCGTGCCCTTCGACGGCGGCGATGGCCTCGTCGAGGGTCGCTCGGTGATTGCGCGCGACCTTCTCGCGGGCCCCGGGGTGGATTCGATCGAAAGGTAGGACGTGTCGTTCCATGGGCGCTCCGTCGTGTCGGAGCGCCGAGCGTTTCCTGGGAATCGCGACGGGAGCTCCCCGCTACCCAACCGCCACCAGCGGCTCGCGGGGGAGCTGGCCGCGCTCGGCGACCAGGACAGGAGCTCGCGGTGCTCGGGTCGTTGATCCCGGGACTCAGCGAACGCAGCGAGAGCTCGAGGAGGGGGTCCAGGAGATGAAAGGGGCCTGGATGTCGGAGCGTGCGTTGCCGATGCCGAACGCCGAACGAACGTGCTCGATGCAGTCCGCATCGCTGTCGCCCCAGAGCGCAGCGATGGGACGACCCTCGAAGGCTCAGCAGTCCGGGCTCTCGCCGGGGAGCTCGTCCTCGTCGATCTCGAGGGTGCCACTGAAGCGCGCGACCAGCCGAAGGGCGACGCTCGCGAGGAAGCCGACCCCGTCGCGGTAATCGAGGGTGAGCGTCGCCTCGCTGGGCGGACCTCTGCGGAAGCGTACGCGGACGCGGAGCGGGTGGCTGCCGAGGCATGCGCCGGAGTCGAGGCTCAGCATCGGATCGGAGCCCGGGCGAACCGCGCCGCTCGCACCCGCCACCCGAATGGACGCTCCGAGCGCGGTCGGCTCGCGCATGGCCGCGTCGACGTTCGCCAGGTCGAGCTCGATGGGTGCCCCCTCCTCTCGAACGAGCTGAACGCTCGCGGCGTCGACCGAGAAGACCAGCGCGGGGTTCGTGAGGGCAACCCGTAGATCGATGTCGTGAGCGACCATCCAGCCGAGGTCGAGTGCGCGCGAGGGGTCTCCGTCGTCCGGCCCCACGCTGGCGAAGGCCTCGGAGATGGACACCGAGCGCTCCTGGCCCGGCCGGAGCAAGAGCCGGCCGCCTTCCGCCACCACGTCCCGAAGGATGACCGTTCCCCCGAAGAGCAGAGGCAGCGGCTCGAAGCGAAGCTCGCCCCGCTCGACGAAGAGGACGACGACTCCGTCGAGATCGCGCACCTCGAAGCCCTTCAGCTCCGCGCGCCCCCAGCCGAAGGCGTCGACCGATTCGACGGCGAGCGCGCCTCGAAAGCGATCGGAGAGCGGTCCCTCCACCAGCGCCTTGGCCGCCTCGCAGCCCATGGCGCTGGAGAGGTGGACCCAGCCGCTGAGCGCGGCGATCGCCAGCGCCACGACGACCCAGCCGAGGGCGCGCACGACGATCACAGCTGGACGAAGCGCCCCGCCACTTCGTAGCGAGTCTCGCCGTCCCGCGTCTCGCCCTGAACCCAGGTCAGGAAGAAGACGTCGTCACCGACGTGGACCATGTCGATGCCGTAGGGCGCGAAGACGTCGCCGGTCGTGGGAATCTCGACCTCGACGCCTCCGGTCGGGGTCGTGCCCTCGGTGTCCACCCGGCGGAGAAAGAGGTCCGCGCGAAAGCCAGCGGTGATCCGCAGCCATGCCAGCCCGAGGCCGGTGTCACCCGCGACGAGCTGCGGACCGATGTCGGTGTTGCCAGGGCCGCCGAGGGGCTCGACCGTGTCGCCGCCGATCGGGAAGAGCTCGATGCGGCGGGTTCCGCCGCCGGCGCTGTAGGCCACCCAGCGCTCGCCACCGAAGCTCGCGAGGCTCGGCCCGGACGCCTCGAGCGCGCTCGTCGGCACGATCACCGGGTCGGCGCCCGGGCTCAGCGTCTCGACGCTCGGATCGCCATCGGCAGGCTCGCGCGTCCAGGCCAGGGTCAGCCCGTCCACCGTTCGCACGCCGACCGCGCCGTTCTGTCCGACCATCGCTTCGAAGTAGGGCTCGATGGTGTCGCCGACGCTCGCGCCCATCGCGTCGAGCGGCTGCACGAAGGCCTGGAACGCGCCCGCCGCCTCGATGCCACGCTCGCCGATCAGGTCGAAGCCGGAGTCGTTCGGCAGGAGCAGCGGCGACCAGACCGTACCCTCCACGGTCGCACCCTCGCGGGTGGTCTCGAGGAGCATCGGGTCGCCCAAGGGCTCCCCCGTCTCGTCGTCGTGCAGGCGCACCCAGGTCTGGATCGTGCCGGTGCCGCCATCGGCCTGCCATGCCACGACCAAACCCTGGGGGCCGGCGGCGAGGTCGGCATCGAGATCGCTGAGCATCGGCGTCGCGCTCACCAGGACCGGCTCGGCCTGCCGGCCATCGCAGCCCATCCGGACCAGGACCACGTCGAAGACGGAGGTGCCTTCTTCCACGACCGTGACCGCGGCCCAGATCGTGTCGTTCGCGAAGGTGGCCGAGGGGTGGATGTTGGCGTCCGAGAGGCCGGCCGCCAGCACGAAGGTCTGGTCGAGCGCGACCGCGTCGCAACCGAGTGGCGGCGGTCCGGCGTCCGAGCCCAGGTCTGCGACGTACGCGTCCAGCGGCTCGCCAGCGTCGGGGAGCGGGTCGCGGTCGTCATCGTCTCCACACCCGGCCAGCAGGAGGAGCACACAGAGAAAGCGGTTCACCCGACCGAGCCTAGTCCATCGGCGGACGGCGGCCACGGAGGCACCGCACGGCGTTCGGCGTCAGCGACGGCGGCGGCGGCGCGGTGGCATCGGCGGACGCTTCACCCGGACGGGGATCAGCTCCGGTTGGGGACTGAAGAGCTCCTCCAGCGACTCGAGAAAGCCCTCGAGAGCCTCCTGTACCCGCTCCTTGAGCCCCTGCTTGTCACCCTTCGCCACCAGACAAGGATGCGGGGCTCGTGGAAGATGTCAACAGCTGTGTACGAACTGTGCACAACTTCGATCGATCCGCCGGAGGGATCGGACACAACCGGCACATGCTCCCGCGGGGTGCCCGCCCGGTGTACGCTCCGAGTCGTGAGCCGACCCTCAGTCATCCCGCCTACCGCTCGGGCCCTCCGCCCGGAGGAGCACGACGCCCTCACGGACGCGATGGCGGACATCGTCACCCACAGCCACCTCTTCAAGAGCCTCGACGACGAGGGCCGCAAGGACGTGCTGGACTCGGCCTTCGTCCGGTCTTTCGCGGACGGCGAGACCATCCTGGCGCAAGGCCACGCGCCGGGCGACGACCCCGAGATGTACCTGGTCCTCGACGGGAAGGTCCGGGTCGAGACCCAGACCCCCAGCGGGAAGGTCCACCTCGCCGAGCTCGGTCGCGGCGCCTGCATCGGGGAGGTCAGCGTGCTCACGGGTGGTGCTCGGACCGCATCGGTCACGGCCGTCGGCGAGGTCGACGTCGCGGCCTACGCCAAGCACCGCATCGATCGAGTGCTCGAGCGCTACCCGAAGGTGAAGGCGCTCCTCGAGTCCGTGGTCGAGTCCCGGGCCCGCGACACCATCGAGAAGATCCTCAGCTGAGGCTCGCTTGCACGTCCACCTCATCGGGGTCGCCGGCACCGGGATGGGGGCGCTGGCCGGGCTGCTGAAAGCCGCTGGTCATCGCGTCACCGGGAGCGACACGTCCTTCCACCCACCCATGGGCCCCGCGCTCGAGCGCTGGGGCATCGAGACGATGGCGGGCTGGGACCCGTCGAACCTCGAGCCGGCGCCCGACCGCGTCGTGGTGGGCAACGTCTGTCGCAAGGACAACCCCGAGGCGCGCGCGGCGATCGACGGCGGCCTGAGCGTGACCTCGATGCCGCAGCTGCTCGGCGAGCTCTTCCTGGCGGAGCGGACCTCGCTGGTCGTGGCCGGGACCCACGGCAAGACCACCACGACCGCGCTCCTCGCGCACCTGCTCCTCGAAGGTGGCCGGGACCCGGGGCTGCTGGTCGGCGGTGTGCTCCCGGACTCGGAGAGCTTCCGAGTGGGCTCGGGCCCCTTCGTCATCGAAGGCGACGAGTACGACACCGCCTTCTTCGAGAAGACGCCGAAGATCTGGCACTACCACCCCAACGCCGCGGTGCTGACCACCATCGAGCACGACCACGTCGACATCTACCCGGACGAGACGAGCTACCTCGCCGCCTTCGAGGGGTTCGTGGAGCGGCTGCCGACGGATGGGCTGCTCGTGGCCTACGCCGGCGATCCGCTCGTTCGTGCCGTCGCCGCAAAGGCGCCGTGCCGGGTCAGCTATTACGCGCTCGAAGGGGACGACACCGGCAGCGTCTCGCCGATCTGGAGCGGCGCCCTCTCGCGCGGTCACGCCGTGGACGGTCGCGTGCCGCTCGCGCTCGACGTGTACGGCGGCGGCTCGTTCTGCGGACGGGTCCAGCTGCCGCTCGCCGGGGCCCACAACGCACGGAACGCGCTCGCCGCGCTCGCGTTGGCCACCGAAGCGGGCGGCGCGGATCTCGCCGGGGCGATGCGCGCGCTGCCGACATTCACCGGCGTCCGTCGCCGACAGGACCGGCTCGCGACCCTCCATCACCCCGACGGCGACGTGTGGATCTACGACGACTTCGCTCACCACCCGAGCGCCGTCCGAGAGACGGTCGCCGCGATCCGGGCGCGGCACTCGGAGGGGCGGCTGATCGCGCTCTTCGAGCCGCGCAGCGCCACGGCGTCCCGGCGGACGCACCAAGCCGAATACCCCGCCGCCTTCGCGGCCGCGAACGCGACCATCCTCGCTCCGGTCGGTCGAACGGCGATCCCCGACGCGGAGCGGCTCGACACCGAAGCGATCGCAGCCGCCATCCGCGAGGCCGGCGGCGATGCCATCGCGACCGAGAGCCTCGACGGGGTGGTGGCCGAAGCGCTGGCGCGAACGACGCATGGCGATACGGTCCTGCTCATGTCGAATGGAACCTTCGGGGACATCGCGCCCCGCCTGATCGTGGCGCTCACCGAAAAGCTGATCGCGAGCGTGCGATGAGCGGGCTGAGCGAAGCGGAACGCGACCACGCGCTCGAGGTCGCCAGCGCGGTCGCGCGCGAGGCGGCCGAGCTCGCGCTCGGCGGCTGGCGGAGCGGTGCCTCGGTGAAGAAGAAGGGCACCATCGACCTGCTCACCGAGTACGACCTGAAGGCGGAGACGCTGATCCGCGAGCGGCTCGGCACGGCGTTCCCCGACCACCGGATCGTCGGCGAGGAGGGCGAGGCCCGCGAAGGGAGCGCCGGCTACACCTGGTACGTGGACCCGATCGACGGCACCACCAACTTCGCCCACGGCCACCCCTTCTTCTGTGTGTCCATCGCGCTCTGGGCCGAGGGCGAGGGCGCGGGCCATGGGGAGGTCGGCGTGGTCTCGGCGCCGGCCCTCGGCGTGACCTGGAGCGCGCGCCGCGACGGGGGCGCGCACCGGAACGGCGAGCCTTGCCACACCAGCGAGACCACCGAGCTGAAGGACGCGCTCTGCGCGACCGGCTTCCCCTACGACCGCTGGGACTCGTCCGAGGACAACGTGCAGGAGCACCGCGCGTTCCTGAAGCGGACCCGGGGCATCCGCCGCTGTGGCTCCGCGGCGATCGATCTCTGCCTGGTGGCCGAGGGGACCTATGACCTCTACTGGGAACAGAAGCTGAACCCCTGGGACATGTGCGCGGGCGCCATCCTGGTCGCCGAGGCCGGCGGCCGGCTCAGCGACTACGACGGAGACACGGCCGAGCCGCGCGACGGACGACTGGTCGCGACCAACGGTCCCCTTCACGACGCGACCCTCGCGCTCCTCCGCAAAGCGCGAACCTGATTCGACCCTCGCTGGCTCGCGAATCGCGCCGCCGGCTTGCGTTCGCCGCACGCTGCGGAAAGCTGCGGGCGTGCGCACGCTACCGATTCTCTTCTGCGCCGCCGCGCTCCTCGCCGGCTGCGAAGACAAGACTCCGCCGACTTGGGAAGGTGACGGCCTCCTCGAAGCCACCGTCGAGGGGACGAACGTCCGGCTCTCGTGGCCCGCGGCCGCCGAGAACGACACGCTCCAGGAGCACCGCATCCTCCAGGACGGCGACGAGATCGCCACCGTCGGCGGCGACATCCGTGAGTACCTGATCGAGGACCTGGACGACGCGACCACCTACGAGCTGACCGTCGAGGCCGTCGACCAGGCCGGGAACCACTCGGAGCCTCTGCACGCGACCGCCACGACCGCGGACCAGACCGGCCCGCACTGGATCGCCGGCGCGGCCCTCCGGGTCGAAGGCGAGCCGCCGCCCGAGGTCATCGACGAAGGCGAGCCCGCGCCCGAGGTCGAGCGTGCTCCGGCCGTCCTCGAGTGGGACCGCGCCGAGGACGTGAGTGGTGTGGCCAGCTACAAGGTCATGGCCGGCCAGACGGAGCTGGCGAGCGTGCAGGGCCTTCGCCACGAGCTCGGGCGTCCGCTCGAGGCCGGCGAGCGCGAGACGCTCTCCGTCATCGCCACCGACGACGCCGGCAACGAGTCCGCCCCGCTCCGTTGGCGAGCCGAAGCCGCCGAAGAGGCCCCGCCCGCCGTGGCACAGGGCGATCTCGAGGTGCCCGAGGTCGAGCTGGCCGACCCGACCGCCAACATGCCGGCCCAGGCCTCGCCGAGCGTGAACCTCAACCCCGCGCAGGCTGCGATCATCGATCGCGTCCGTCGCATGGGTGGCGGGATTCGCCGGCCGCAGCTCGAGCGGAGCGCGCTGATGCTCCGCGAGCCACAGGCTCAGTAGCTCCGGTCGCTCAGCCCGGCGCGCGGAATGGGCCGCCGTCGGCGGCGAGCATCGACGCGGCCATGCCGGTGGCGGGCCCTTCGGGCGCCAGCGCCGCCTCGAGCACCTGCTCGTCCGCCATCTCGCGGAGGAGCTCGCGCGCCTCCTCGCGGCGACCGAGTCCGGCGAGCGCGTGGACGCGGGCCAGCCGCCGCTGGTGCCGGATCGCGTAGGTCGGGCGCTTCGGTCCCTCGCCGAGCTTGGCGAGCGCCTCCTCGCCGTCACCTGCGAGGGCCAGGCGCAGCGCGTCGATCGCGGTGAGCCAGCCCCCATGGACGTTCGCGCCCGCGAGGAGCCGCTGCGCCTCCTCCGGGTCGCCTCGGTGCAGCTGGGCGAGCGCGTGCACCCCCGCGAGCCACCGCGCAAAGAGCGTTCGGTGGTGCGTCGATGCATACTCGGCGAGCTCGGCGACCTCGTCCCAGAGTCCAACGACCAGCAGGGGTTCGAGCGCGTGGCGGAGCGCGTCCTCGAGGCGCACCAGATCTCCGGTCTGCGCGGCGCGCATCACCTTCGTCCGCAGCTGGTCGACGGTCTGCTGACGCTTGTCCGGATCCCGAAGCCTGCTGATGGTTCGGCGGACGGTGACCTGCTCACGGAAAGTCGCGTAGAGCACACTGGCGGCCGCGAAGCCGCCGGTGACCAGTGCGAGTGTGAGCGCGGCCTCGGCGGTCTCGACGTCACCCGCCGCCAGGAACGCGAGCGGCATGCACGCCGCCGCTCGGATGACGATGCCGAGCGGGATGCTCGGCGGGCGTTCTGGACTGGGAGGGCCGTGCGCGGGACGCGCGCTCATGAGATCAAAGGTGGGGGGACCAGAGCCCGCTGGCAACCGTGGGCGAGCGCTTCCCCGAAGATCCTGCCCAATGGGCTATCCTTCCGCCGCCCACCAGGGGCACCGATTGTCCATGGCGACCGACAAACGCGAAGCGTGGCGCCGAGCCAACGCGCTGATGGAGCAGAACCGCCCCGAGCAGGCGCTCCCCGAGCTCTGGTCGCTGGTGGACCGAAGCCACGTCGTCGACGAGGAGCTCGTCGCGCGGTTGCGGCTCATGGGCCGGGCCTATGCCGAGCTCCAGCGCCCGCGGGCGGCAGCGACGATCCTGCTCTATCTCGGCCAGGCGGACGCGGCCCTGCGGATGAGCGAATCGCCCACGGACCAGGCCCGCGCCGAGATCCAGATGGGCCGCCGCATCGACGCAGCCAAGTCCTACGAAAAGGCCGGCTGGCTCGGCCACGCCGCCATCCAGCTCGAGGAAGCGGGCGACGACCGTGGGGCTCGAGTGCTCTGGGAGCGACTCGCCGACGACCCGGCGCTGAGCACCGAGCCCTACACGCAGGGTCTGGTGCGCTTCAACCTCGGACGCGCGTGCGAGCGGCTCGGCGACAAGGAGGCGAGCCGGAAGGCGGTCGTGCAGAGCATGCACCTGCTCGAGGCCGCCGCCGACGGCTTCGAGACCCGTGGGCTCCGCGAGCGCGCCTTCGACTGCTACCAGGTGCTGCTCACGCTGGGGAAGGACGGCGCCTTCGAGAACCTCGCGGAGGGCTACCTCAACTGCATCCGCATCCTGAAGGAGGACAACCTCAAGTACTACGTGCTCCAGTACTTCGAGGACTTCCAGGAGCTGGCGCTCGAGCGCGGCGAGCTCCACGCAGCGGCGACCCTCTTCCGCGAAGCGGCACAGTTCACCCGGCGGCACAACCTGCCCTACGAACGACACTACCGGGAGCGTGCGGCGCAGACCCAGGTGGCGGCCGCGAAGAAGATGCTGGCCGAGGGGTCGATGCCGGAGATGGCCGAGAACGCCTACGCCGCGGCGATCGACCTCTTCAACGACCTCGGTGCCTACTCCGCGGTCCGCGACGTCTACGCGGAGCTGGCGCAGCTGGACCTCTCGGACAAGCGGAGGGCTCGTTACTCGCGGCTGCGGAACCGGCTGGCCGAGGTCCCGGACGAGGCCGGCAAGAGCCTCGCGTTCCCGAGCTACCTGCGGATGGACACGGCCTACCCCGAGATCTGGCGGCTCGACGTGGTCGAATGGGAACAGCGCGGCGACGCCGCCGAGACCATGGGCGAAGTGCTCCAGGACCCGAAGTGGCCCGACTTCACCCGACGCCGCGCGCTCCTGTGCCGCTTGCACCAGCTCGGCAGCGGCGAGACCCACCTGTCGCCTGACACCCTGGTCGGTCTCGCCGGACACCTGGGGCGCGTGGAGATCTACGCCGCACTCTCACCGCTGGAGACGCTGGCGGGGCACCAAGACGCGCGCGTTCGCGCCGCGTGCCTGAAGGCCGTCCGCTCACTCTTCTTCAAGCGCTCGTTCGTGCTGGTGATGAAGGGGCTCGAGGACGAGGACGGGGCGGTCCGACGCGAGGCGCTCGAGGCCGTCTCGGCGCTGCACTTCGGCCACGCCTTCGACCCGCTGCAGCGAATCTACCGAATGAGCCCGAACCCCGAGGTGCGCCGCGCGGCGCTCGGGTCCATCGGCAAGATCCACTCGGTCGAGGCGGCCGAGATGCTCATCGACGTGCTCCGTCAGGGCGACCCCGAGGAGCGAAAGCTCGTGGCCGGTCATCTCTCGCGCGCCGAGCAGCCGGAGGTGGACAACCTGCTGCGGCGCGCCGTGGCCGCCGAGCAGCCCGGACCGATCGCGACCTCGATGGAAAAGATTCTCCGCGCCCGCGGGGCCTGATCAGAGCTCCGCGCGCAGAGCGGCGGCGAGGCGCTCGTAGTCGGAGCGCTCGTTGTGCAGGTGAGCGCTGATCCGGATCAGCCGCTTCGGCCAGCGCGGCCACGGGAAGATCGGGACCTCGACCTGGTGTCGATCGTGGAGCGCGAGCTGGAGAGGGTCGAAGTGAAGAGCCGACTCGGGTGGATCGCCGGCGGCGTCGGGGATCGGGAGGGCGGCCAGGAAGCCGACCATCGACTCGGGCACGGGTGGCTCGACGCCCAGGGCGTCGGCGACGATGGCGCGCCCCTCGAGGCAGAGGGCTCGGTTGCGCTCGCGGATCGCCTCGAACGAGCCGCCGATCCGCTGGAGGGTGTCGAGCGCCAGCGGGACGCAGAGCATCGGGCTCGGGTCGCTCGTGCCGGTCCAGTCGAACATCGCGCGGAAGCGGTCGGTGGCGCAGAGCTGCGATCGGTAGCCGTGGGAGATCGACGTGGGGACGATGCCCGCTCGGCGATCGGCGCGAACGTGGAGGAACCCGGCGCCCTTCGGCGCGCAGGCCCACTTGTGGAAGTTGCCCGTGTAGTAGGCGGCGCCGAGCGCGTTCAGGTCGAGGTCGACCATCACCGGCGCGTGGGCACCGTCGACCAGTACGTCGACCCCACGGCTCTGGAGCTCGGGGACGATGCGCTCCATCGGGAGCACCACGCCGGTCGGGCTGGTGACGTGATCGAGCACGGCCAGTCGGGTGCGCTCGTGGACCGCGCCCACGACCCGCTCGACCACCACGTCCGGCGTCAGCCCCTCCAGGAAGGGCAGCGTCACCATGTCGACCTCGGCGCCGGACCGCTCCGCGACGTAGCGGACCGCGTTGTGCACCGCCGGGTAACCGTGATCCGCGACGAGGATCCGGTCGCCCGGCTCGAAGCGGAGCGATCGGAGCACGGCGTTCACGCCCTCCGTCGCGTTCTGGACGAACGCCAGCTCGCTCGAGGTCGCACCGAGGAACTCGGCCACCCGCTCGAGCGCGTCGGCCCAGAGCGATGGCCCATGACGGAGGAAGAACTGGATCGGCTCCCGCTCCATCCGGGCGCGCAGCTCGGACTGATGCTCGAGCACCACGGTCGGTGTCGCGCCGAAGGACCCGTGGTTCAGGAAGGCGGTCCCCGGGTCGAGCTGCCAGTGCTCACGCATGGTCAGTCCTCGCAGCCGTCGTCCACCTGCCGATTGCAGTCGTCGTCCAGCAAGTTGCCGCACACCTCTCCATCGGCATCGGGGCTGATGTCCGGGTCGTCGCCGTGGCAGTCGAGCGTTCCCTCCGGCACCCGGTTCGTGAGCCCCTCCGGGCAGCCGCCCACGTCCCCACGGCCGTCATCGGCGCAAGCGATGGCCACAGCGGCGTGCGAGTGCGGCCAACCATCGTCGTCCGCGTCCTCGTAGCAGACGATCGAGACCCCTTCGTCGAGGAGCCCGTCGCAGTCGTCGTCGACGCCGTTGCAGGTCTCGTCCACCGGCCCGGGCGAAGCGGCGCACTGGAAGAGCCCGCCCACACAGACCGCGTCCGCGTCGCGGCACCGCCCCGGGAGCGGGCAGCCGCCCGTGCGGGTCTCGCCACTCGAACAGGTGCAGTTCTCGTCGACGGTCCCGTCGCAGTTGTCGTCGATCGAGTTCCCACAACGCTCGCCAGCCCCCGGGAAGACGAGCGGGTCTCCATCGTCGCAATCGACCATCGTCGGCCGACGGGTCAGCGTCGCGTAGCACGCGAGCGCCGGTGTCCCGTCACGGTCTCCGAACCCATCGCCGTCGAGATCCGGATAGTACGTGCCGGTCACTCCTTCGTCGACGGCCCCATTGCAGTCGTTGTCCAGGCCATCGCAGAACTCGCCGGAGCCCCAGAAGACACGCGAATCGTCGTCGTCGCAGTCTCTTCCGCAGACGGGCTCGCCGCCGACGTCGTTGCAGCAGGCGTCGTCCACGTAGCCGTCTTCGTCGTCGTCCTTCGTACCGAAGGTCGTCTCGTCGCAGTCCTCGTCCACCCCCATGGCGTCGCAGACCTCCGTGTTCCCAGGGTAGCGAGCGGGGTCCTCGTCATCGCAGTCGACGGCCGCGCACGCGCCGTCCTCATCGGCGTCGATGCAGGGCTCGCACATGTCCATGGCCTCGTCGCAGCTGTCGGTCTCCCCACAGGGGTCGTCGCCTGCGACGCAGTCCTGGGCGTTTCGGAGTGGTGCGCCAGGCATGCAGCGCTCGGCTCCATTGCAGAACACGCCGTCGTCACAGTCGGCGTCGGAAGCGCAGCGCACACCCGTATCCGGGCCCGGTCCGAAGTCGAGGCTGGAGTCGCCGTCGTCGTCACCGCAGCCAGCCCACGTCAGCAGGAGGCAACCGAGAAGTGCTCGCTTCATGGCGAGGGACTCTACCAACGACCCGCCAAGGTCGCTTCTCACGTCTCGGGTGGACGAGGACCGGATCCTGGGGTTAGGGTCGTCGGCTCGATTTGCGTGAAGGGCGCTCAGAGGTTGGAAGACGTTCGGGGACACCAGACCCCGAAACCCATCGGTGGCGCCTCCACTGGCCGGCTGATCCCCCCAAAGGGAACAGCAGACCCCACCAGCAGCTCACGTAATCATTGAGAAAACCACTTTGTCCCACATGGCACGACATTCGCTCTAGGAACTTCACCATGCGATTCACGCGGCATCTCTCCATCGTTCTCGCCCTCGGGCTCGGCGCTTGCGCCGGCGACGACGGCATGGACCCCCCGATCGAAGACGATCTCTTCGGACTCGACGAGATCGAGGGCTACATGGAAGCCCCCGACAACTCGGAGCTTCCGACCGAGGCGAAGTTCGACCAGGTCCTGCCCGCGCAGTTCGATCTGGTCGACACCCAGTCCGGCGTGAAGAGCCAGGGCAGCCGCGGCGTGTGCTCGATCTTCGGCAGCATCGCGCTGATGGAGCACCTCTACATCTCCGAGGGCACCATCGCGGACCCGGACTTCAGCGAGCAGTTCCTCCAGTGGTCGGCGAAGTCGGAGCTCGGCTCCTTCCCGAACACCGGTGGCTCCAGCGCCCGCTCGAACATCCAGGCGCTCAACCGCTACGGCACCGTCGAAGAGATGGACTGGCCCTACGAGTCGAGCCCCTGGGGCACCTCGGACGACGAGGCGTGCACGGGCGACGACCGCCCCACTCGCTGCTACACCAACGGTGAGCCGCCCACTGCCGCGCTCATGGCGCAGCGCTGGACCATCCCGCGCGGCCGCTGGATCAACAGCAGCCCCGAGTCGCTGAAGGCGCACATGTTCAACACGAACACGGCGGTCCAGGCCGGCGGCGACTTCTTCTACCAGTCGTGGGGCCACGGCGGCTCGCGCATCCCCCGCTACAGCGGCTACCGGGAGTTCGGCTACGTCGTCGCGCCGAACGCGGCGGACATCGCGTCGAGCAACGAGCACCGCGCCGGTCACTCCTTCCTCCTCGTCGGTTGGGACGACGACCTCGAGGTCCAGGCCATCGACGCCGAGGGCAACCTCGCGGTGGACGACGCCGGCGAGCCGATCATGCAGAAGGGCTTCTTCCTCTTCAAGAACAGCTGGGGCACGGGCTGGGCGACCTCGAACCCGCACGGCGCCGGCTACGGCTGGATCTCCTACGAGTACGTCGAGGACCACCTCTCCGCCTACGCCAGCGGCATTCCCGAGCTGATGCTCGCCGAGGCCTGCGGCGACGGCGTGGACAACGACCGCAACGGTCTCGCCGACTGCGCCGACCCGGCCTGCTCGTCCGACCGCTCCTGCATGGACCCGGCGGGCAGCTACAGCTCGACCGAGACCGTCGCCATCCCGGACAACGACCCGACCGGCGCCAGCAGCACCATCGAGGTCGCCGAGGGCGGCACCATCAGCGGGCTGAGCGTCGACGTCGACATCACCCACTCCTACCGCGGCGACCTGACCGTGACCCTGAGCAAGGGCAGCACCTCCGTGACCCTCGTGGCCAACGAAGGGGCGGGCGCCGACGACATCGTCGAGAGCTTCGACGTCTCCGACTTCGACGGCGAGGACGCCGCCGGCACCTGGACCCTGACGGTCGTCGATTCGGCGAACGCCGACACCGGCACCATCAACGGCTGGTCGCTCACCATCACCCGCTGCGCGGGCGGTGACTGCGACAGCGCCCCCGAGACCTCGAACTTCATGAACGACACGCTCGCCGTCATCCCCGACGACGACGCCGCGGGCGCGACGAGCAGCATCGAGGTCGCCGAGAGCGCCACCATCAGCGCGGTGCGCGTCACCGTGAACCTGACCCACCCCTTCATGGCCGACCTCACCGTCAGCCTCGAGAAGGACGGCACCACCGTCGAGCTGATGAGCGAGGAGTACGTGGAAGACACGATGCTCGTGCGCACCTTCACCCTCGACGACTTCAACGGCAGCGACATGGCGGGCACCTGGAACCTGAACGTCGCCGACACCGCCGCCAACGACGAGGGCACGCTCAACGGCTGGTCCCTCGAAGTCACCCACTAGTTCACCCACTGATCCCTGGGGAGGGATCGCGGCGAGCTGAAGCCCCCGGGGAGGGGGGCCAGGCTCGCCGCACTTTTATTTAAGGGAGGGTCTTCTCGAAAGACCCTCCGGCTTCGCTCGGGCAGCGCCCTCGA
Organism: uncultured Sandaracinus sp.; assembly: GCA_964462035.1. GTDB lineage: Bacteria > Myxococcota_A > Polyangia > Polyangiales > Houyiibacteriaceae > UBA1660. The sequence continues at coordinate 10,189 of CAYXAP010000031.1, read as the reverse complement.
CTTGCTCCCTCCCAAACGCCGGCTCGTGAATTCTCCGTGGGGAGAGCCCGTAAAACTCGGGGGATTCGGAGGGGGGGAGTGTCCCCGGTCGATCGATCCGCTATCCTCCGAGTCGGTGTTACCGGAAGACGGCTTCATTCGCTGGCTTCTCTGGGCGTGGGAGCGACTCCTCCGTTCCCATGGCGGCATCGACGACTTTCGTCGGCGATTGCTGGTGACGCCGACCGAGGAGGACTTCCCGGTCGAGCTCGAGCTCGAAGGCCACGAGCTGGTCGAGGACTACTTCCTCTTCGTGAAGGAGCACGCCGGACTGCAAGGCTGGCCTTTCCAGCTGGTGGCCGAAGAGGACATCGACGTGCCCACCGGCGACGATGGCTCTCCGCTCTTGCTGGTCGAGTACGACCCAGCGCTCCTCGCCACGCCGACGAGGCTCGTGGCGCAGCTCGCCCGCGGCGCGGCCCGGCACGTGGTCCTGGTGGACGGCAGCGACGACCTCGACGAGGACGAGCTCGAGCCGCTCGCCGACGCGACCTCGGTCTTCCTCGGCTTCGGGCTCTTCGCCGCGAACGCCGCCCCGCGCATCGGCGAGAGCCAGGTGTCGCTGCTGGCCTCCCAGGCCCTGCCCCCATCGGTCGGGGCGCTCGGCGAGCACGAGGTCGCCTACGCGCTCGCGCTCTTCGCGGTGCTGACCGAGATCCCCGACCAGCTCGTGGAGAGCCACCTGCGGCCGAACCCGCGCGAGTTCTATCGGCGCGGCGTGAAGCACATCCTGCGGCACCGCGGGCGGGAGCTCAGCCGGCTCCGCCAAGTACCGCTCGCGGGCGTCGGCCCCTACCGCTGAGCGGCGTGGCGCCTCCGCTGAGGGGTGTGCTAGCAACCGCTCGTGACGAACGACTCCTCTCCCCGAGCGCGAGTGAGGCTCCGCTCCTTCTTCGGCGCCATCGTGGTCGGGCTCGCCACGCTCGTGGGGTGTGATGACACCCCGACACCCGTGCCGCTGACCGCACCTTGGTCGTCGATGGCGCTCCCCATCGGCGATGGGATCGTGACCGAGTCGACGCCGACCAAGCTCCGGGTCGTCAATCCCCGTGGACAGGAAGAGATGGAGCCGCTGCGGGACTCCTGGACTCGCGCCCTAGAGGCGCAGGGCTGGACGTTCGGAACGGGGCTGACCGGACCAGGCGACACCCGCTTCACGTTCACGAAGGAAGCCGAAATCCTGCAGCTCGAGGTCGTGGACGAGGGCGACTATCACCACTCGCTCACGTTGACGGTGAGCCCCGCACCGTAGGCCTACTGCTGAGCGGCCGGCGGCTCCGGCCGCGAGAGCCGGAAGACGCGCTCGGGCGTCAGCAGCCAGAGGTTTCCGTTCGGGTCGGCTTCGACGTCGATGAGCTGGATGGTGGGGAGCCCTTCCGCCTCGCCGAAGGCGGTCCACTGATCTCCGTCGGCGACGAGCAGGCCGTTGGGCCCCGCCGCCCAGACCCGGCCCTGCGGGTCGAGCGCGAGCCGGAGAGGCTTGGCCTCCTTCACGAACGACGGCATGCGGAACTCGAAGCTGCCCTGCTGGCGGTAGCCGGGACCCTCGGCGGCGGCGACCCAGACGCGGCCACGGCCGCCCACGAGGACGTCGCTGACGACTTCACCGCGAACGCCGCGGTCCTCGCCGAAGTAGACCGACTGGTGGTTGCCGATGCGGATCGCACCCACGAGCGTGGCGAACCACGCCATGCCCTCTTCGTTGACGTCCATGGCCTCGAAGTCGTCGGGCATGCGGTGCGACTCCTCGCCGTCGACGGAGCGGTCCGAGCCCTGATGGTGGTAGGTCACGCCGTCCGTGCTCGCGGAGAAGACCGCGACCCCTCGCATGCGGCCACCGGACTCCGTGTCGGCGGCGATGCGCACGGCCACCCACATGGTCTCGTCGTCTGTGACGCCGAGCATCGGCACGCCGACGAGCTGCGGTCCGCTCGGCGCCGCCGGGGCCGCCGCGCCCGCTTCGGGATCCACGCCCGCTTCGGGGTCCACGCCCGCTTCCGGATCGGCGACGGGCGCCTCCGACTCCGGGGGCGCAGGGGCGCCACCGAAGAGCGCCTTCTCGACCACGAGCAGCCACTGGTCGCCGGGCATCCGCCGGTGCACCTGGACCACGTTCGGCCGCGCCAGCACCGTGGACGCGAGGTAGACGCCACGGGGCCCGGGGGCGATGGACCAGGGGCGGGTCCCCTCCGGCGCCGCCACCGCTCGAAGGGCTCCGTCCTGCCAGACGCCGACGGTTCCGTCGTCCGTGACGAGCCAGGCGATGCCGCGCTCGTCGCCGGCGACCTGCAGGTCTCGGGAAGCCACGAGGTTCCGGCTGCTCACCGTGCGTGGCTCGCCCTCACCGCTGACCAGGATGCCCTGGTTCCGCATCGCCACGAGCACCTGGTTCCCGTTCGAGCGGACCAGGTAGGCCGGACCGGCGAGCCCGTCGGCCGGCTCCACCACGAGTGGCGGCGCATCGATGGTCGGGTGGTTCGGCGGCACCGGCGCCAGCCGCACGAAGCTGCGCTCCGTGGGCGAGCCCGTGTCGGCCTGGATCGGCTCGGTCGGCTCGGCGCGGTAGGCCAGCACCTGGTCCCGATCACCGCGCTGGAGCGGGGTCAGCCGGACGCCGCCGGCGCCCACCGGATCGGAGATGCGGAAGGCGTAGTCCTCGCTGAAGAGGAGGATGTCGCCGGCTCGGCGCGCGAGCCCGACCGCCTTCCGCTCGAAGCCGTTGATCGTGTAGCTGTACCAGCGGCTGCCATCGAAGTGGGCCAGGTAGGCGTCGCTCGGAGACTGCACGAGCGCGTAGGCCTCGCCCTCGCCGCCGACCGGCACGACCGAACGCACGAAGCCGGCGGGCAGACCGCGGCTCTCGCGGTGCTCACGGACGACGTCCTGGCTGTCGATGAAGAGCGCGCCACGGTCGAGGGCGGCCCAAAGACCACCGCCCGGGGCCTCGAAGAGCGCGGTGCAGTACGCCGGCTCGCCGATGCGAGCCCACGCGCCGTCGCGCACCGTGAGCACTCCCTGGGCGCCACAGGCCCAGAGGGTGCCGTCGGCCTTGCGGAGCAGATCGCGGACCTCACCGGCGGGGAGCTCCGGAGGCGTGTCCTCGGCGGGGATGCCGCCGCGGAGGGCGAGCAGGCCATTGCCCGAGGCCGCGACCGCAGCGCCGTCCGCGCTCACGGCGACGGCGCTGAAGCGGTCGGTCTCCATCAGCCGGGTCGCATTGCCGTCGGCGTCGAAGATCAGCAGGCCGCGCTCGGTCGCCGCGTAGACGAAGCCACCGCCGGCTTCTGCGTCGTTCACGACGTCGAGGTCGAGCAGCGTCGTGATCTCCCGGGCCCCTCGTGGATCGCTGAGGGTGTCGGGGGTGGTGGGCGGCATCCGAAGCGTCGTCGGCGCGCAGCCGACCACCAAGAGCGCTCCCAGCCATCGCAACGTTCGCTTCATCGGTCGTTCACCTTCTCTTCGACCCAGCCGATCACCTGGGCCTCACAGTCCTTGCCGGCCAAACGCGTCATCTGCTGGATGCCGGTCGGGCTCGTCACGTTGACCTCGGTCAGCTTGCCGCCGATCACGTCGAGACCGACGAAGTAGAGCCCATCCGCGGCGAGTCTCTCCCGCATCGCGGCGATGATCGTCTGGTCGGCCTCGTCGAGCTCCGAGTGGACCACCGAGCCACCGACGTGGATGTTCGAGCGCAGGTCGTCCTGACGCGGTACTCGGAGGATCGCGCCGACCACCTCGCCGCCGATGAGCAGGATGCGCTTGTCGCCCTTCCGGACCTCCGGGATGTACTCCTGGACCATCGCGACCCGGCGGCCGCCCCGGGTCACGGTCTCGACGTGGGCGTTGAAGTTCGGGTCGTCGTCCCTCAGCAGGAAGATGCCCTCGCCGCCGTGGCCGTCGACCGGCTTGATCACGCCCTGACCGCCGACCTCGCGGACGAACGCTCGGATGCGGTGCCGGTCCGAGTCCACGCGGGTCCGGGGCATGAGCTCCGGGAAGTGGCAGGCGTAGAGCTTCTCGTTGGCGTCCCGGAGCCCACGGGGGTCGTTGATGACCAGCGTGGACCCTCGGAGGTGCTCGAGGATCAGGGTGAGCCAGTGGTAGGGCTCGTCGAAGGGCGGGTCCTTCCGGACGAAGACCGCGTCCACGTCGTGCAGGTCGACCTCTTCGGCCTCTCCGAGCGTCACCGGGGCGGCCGGGTCCCGCTTCATCGTCGCCTGGCGAACCGTCGCCCGGGGGCGCCCATCCTGGATGGCGACGTCCTGGACCAGGCAGTGGTCCACCCGATGGCCGCGCTTTTGGGCCTCCAGCATCAGGGCGAAAGAGGTGTCCTCATCGACCAGGACGGTCGAGACCGGGTCCATGACGAACACGAATCGCATGGCGAGGCGGTACCACCGCCCCAGGGAGGCGACAAGGGGTCGTGCTATCTCTCCCGCCGATGGGCGCCGCGCCGTGATCAAGTACCTGGGCTCCAAGCGTCTGCTCATCGAGCCGATCCTGGCCGCCGTCGGGGCCCACGCAGGCGCCCGGACGGTGCTGGATCTCTTCAGCGGGACCTCGCGGGTGGGCCACGCGCTGAAGGGCCGGGGCTACCGAGTCGTGGCCAACGACCACAACGCCTACGCGGCCACCCTCGCCCGCTGCTACGTCCAAGCGGACCGGGGCGAATGGGCCGACCGGGCCGAGCGCTTGCTCGCCGAGCTCATGGCCGTGCCACCAGCGGCCGGCTGGTTCACCGAGACCTACTGCGTCGAGAGCCGCTACTTCCACCCGGACAACGGCGCGAAGATCGAGGCGATCCGGAACACCATCGCCGCGATGGAGCTCGAGCCGGAGCTCGAGGCGATCGTGCTCACGTCGTTGATGGAAGCCGCCGACCGGGTCGACTCCACGACCGGGGTGCAGATGGCCTACCTCAAGCAATGGGCCAAGCGGGCCCACAACCCCCTCGAGCTCCGGCTGCCGGCGATCCTCCCGCGCGCCGAGGCGGGCAAGAGCGAGGCGCTCGAGCTCGACGCCTTCGAGGCGGCCGGCGCCGAGGCGGACGTGGCCTACCTCGACCCGCCCTACAACCAGCACAAGTACCTCGGGAACTACCACGTGTGGGAGACCCTGGTGCGCTGGGACGCGCCGGAGACCTACGGGGTCGCCCGCAAGCGGATCGACTGCAAGGAACGGAAGAGCGTCTTCAACTCCAAGCCCCGCATCGCCGGCGCGATGCGCGAGCTCGTGGAGCGCGTGAAGGCGCCGACACTCGTGGTCAGCTTCAGCGACGAGGGCTACCTCGACCGGGAGACCATGGAATCCATCCTCGCGAGCCGCGGCGAGGTCCGGGTCTTCGAGCACGACTACCGGCGCTACGTCGGAGCCCGGATCGGCATCCACGACCCGAAGGGGCGGAAGGTCGGGAAGATCTCGCACCTGAAGAACAAGGAGCGGCTCTTCCTGGTCAGCGCGGACCCAGCGGTGTTGGCGCGCGCCTGAGCGGGGAAGGAATTGGGAGCCACGCCGTATCAGCCGTCATGGCGGTCCGTTACAACCCCGCGTTCGCGATCCTCATGTTGGCCAGCGCCGTCTTCGTCGGTGGGACGGGCCTGCTGATCTCGAAGGCGCTGCTCATCATCCTGGGCGGCCTCCACTTGGTGATCGGCATCGGCTACTCCAAGGCGGCGTGGTTCGTGGTCCACGAGCACTCGACCGAGATCAAGAATCTCTTCGGCATGACCATGAAGACCGTGCCTGCGGGTCTGGACGGGCTGGAGCTGAAGGATGGGAAGCTCCAACCGAAGAATGGCGGCAAGCCCCGGCTCGGCGGCTTCCTGGCACGCAAGGAAGACATCGACGCCATCGCCGCCAAGTTGCGCTGAGCCGTGCGGGTTCTGGGAGGAGTACGGATGGGTGAGATTTTCTCGCTCACCAACGTGTGCGCCACGCTCGGCCTGCTCGCCTTCGGCTGCTCGGAGCCGCGCTCGATTCCGCGGCCCGAGCTCCCGCTGCCGCGTGAAGCGCAGACGACGTGGGTGAACGATGGCGACCACGAGCTACACGCCTACGCCTCGAACATCGCGTTCCCGGACGATTTTCGGATCGTCGTCTATGAGGCACGCATGGATGGGGACACCTATCGCTCGGTGCGGATCGGGCGCACGTGGCTCGAGGACGACGGCTGGCTCGACGAGCCCATGAACGGCTCGATCGCGTTCACGGGCGGTGACGACGCGACGCTCACCGTGGATTTTCCGGATGCGCCCGTGTCGCGCTTCAACGGCACCTACGAGACCTTCTCGGCGCGACAGCGCCGCGAGATCCGCGAGACGGTCGAGAGGCGCCGGGCCGAACGCGAGGCACGCGGCGAGCCAGCGGAGGTGCCCGCCGCCGAGCGACCACCCTGCCGTCGCTATCGAGACTGCGTGTGCACGCTCTCTGAGCAGGTACGGAGCCCGACCAACCCCTTCGAGGAGGCGTGTTCCACGGCAGAGAGGCTGCTGGTCCATGCGCCCGACGACCCGGCGGCGTGCACGACCGGACTGGCGATGCACCGGCAGCTCGCACCGGAGCTCGGGATCGCGCTGCCGGAGGCTTGTCGCTGAGTGCTTCCCTCGGCCTGCCTTCACGCGCTCGGAGTCACGGAGAGGGGCGGAGAGTGCTGGTGGTCATGTTGCTGATGCTGTTCGTGCGCGAGGCGGGACCTGCCCGCCAATGCGCTGGGTGATGGTTGCGCTGAGCCGTGGCCGTGGGTGAGGCTGCCCGCCGTGAAACGCTTCCTCCTGCTGGTGGTCCTCTCCGGTTGCGCGGTCGTGCGCCCCTACGAGCGGGAGCACCTGACCGACCCGACGATGACCGACGACGCGGTGGAGTCCGCGTCGATGCGCAAGCTGCACACCTCGCGCGAGGGCGCGGGCGGTGGTGACGGCGCGCCGGCCGGCGGGGGCTGCGGTTGCAGCAACTAGCGACGGCGCTGCTGGTGTTGGCGGTCGCCGGGACCGCGAGCGCGCAGCAGGATTGGCGGCTCGCGGCCGCCGGCGCTCGGGTGACGCACTTCGGGCAGGAGGGCCGCGGCGTGCAGTCGCAGGCGGACGTGCGCCGAGACGTGGACGGTGTGCCGCGGGGCTCGGAGCGGATCGACGTCGCCCAACCCGCCATGCGCCTCGAGGTCCAGCAGTCGCGACGCGCCCGGCATGTCGTGGACCTGCTCGTGGACGTCGTGAGCTCCGCGTCCGCGGACGCGCTCGACGCGATCGCGACCGCGTCGCTGTGGAACGAAGCCGTCACTCTCGGCATCGAGACCCAGGTCGACGCCACCGACGACGACCACCTGCAGCTCCGCTACGGCATGCACCTCGAGGAGCCGCTCAAGGGTGGCTTCGGTGGGCTCGGCTATCGACGCGACCTCGCGCAGGACAACGCCACCGTCGAGCTGCGCTTCGACTTCCGCATCGACGCCTTCGACCCGCTGACCATCCAGGGCGCCGACCTCGGCTTCGTCCGGCGGCGCACCATCCTCGGATCCATCGCCGGGACCCAGCTCCTGAGCCCGACCACCATCGCCAGCGCGAGCTACGGCGTGACCCATCAGTTCGGCGTGCTCGAGCAGACCTGGAACTCCGTCCCGATCGCGGGCACCGATCGGCGCATCGGCGAGCGCTTCCCCGGCCGCCGCACCCGCCACGCGCTGACCGCCGGCCTCAAGCACCACGTCGTCCACACCCGATCGACCCTCGGTCTCCACTACCGCTTCTACGCCGACGACTTCGGCCTCCGCGCGCACAGCGCCTCGGTGACCGCCGCCCAGTGGCTCCACCGCATGGCCTTCGTCCGCGTCGGCTACCGCGTCCACCAGCAGAACGGCGTCGACTTCTGGACCAGCGGCGTCCCGCCGGACGCGGTCTTCATCGGCCAACCCCGGACCAGCGACTCGGACCTCGCCCGCTTCGTGGCGCACGAGTGGACCGCGAAGCTCGTGCTCTTCACCAAACGCGAAGCCGACCTCACCGAGCACTTCTACGTCAGCGTGGGTCGCTACTGGCGCCCGAGGCTGCGGGTGACGATCACCGCCGCCGGCTACGAGCGCCGCTTCTGAGTCACTCGCGCTCGAAGCGGAACTCGCGCTGACCGAAGTCGTCGTCGTAGCCGATGACGATCTGGCGGTTTCCGAGCTCCATGGCGACCCACATCCCAGACTCCAGATCCTCGCCGACCAGGCGCAATCCGTCGCCTTCGATGGACCAGGTGCCTCCGATCTCGGTCATCTCCCGTCCCTCGAAGCGCCCGTCCGCGTGGAGCTCGAGGAAGCCGTCGGGGGAGCCGAGCAGGTCGACCCAGTCCTCTTCGGGGAGCGCGTACATGCCGCCCTCGTGATCCATGCTCACCGCCACGAGCCGCCATCGGCCGACCAGGCGAGCCGATTCGAGCGGCTCGTTCGTCGGAGCCTGGCCCGCGGCCGCGATGGCTTCGACGAAGTCGGTCAGCTCCCAGGTCTCGGCGATGCGGGCAGCCGTCATCCCCGGGGAGAGCCCCGCCTGGTGCTCGTCGAACCGAATGGGAAGGTCGGCGCGCGCCCCCTTCGAGAGCAGCAGCTGGACCAGCGGTAGATTCTCCGACGCGATGGCGTGCGTGAGCGCGCTCCAGCCGCCTTCGGTCACCTGATCGACCGACGCACCTGCATCGAGCAGCTGCTGGCAGGTCGCCACCGCGGCGTCGTCGAAGAGCGCGTTGGCGGCGACCGGGAGCGGACAGCCCTCGTCCGCGTCGGCCCCCTCGCGGAGCAGCAGGGAGACCTTCGCGTCGCGATCCCGCCGAGAGCGAATCGCGCGGGACAGCAAGCCGCTCTCCTTCGCGTTCGCGCCAGCCGCGAGCAGCGCCTCCACCGCTCCGATCGAGGCCTGCTCGACGGCGAGGGCGAGCGCAGAGCGCCCTTCGGTCTCGAGCGTGTGGTCCGCGCCAGCGGCGAGGAGCGCCTCGACGATGGGCAGGTAGCTCGCACGCTCTTCTTCGGTCAGCGGACGCCCGTCCCGTCTCGTGCCACTCCCGAAGCGAAGCGCGCGATGGAGCGCCGTGTCCTGCTCCCGGACGCGAGCGTTGGGATTCGCGCCCGCCTCGAGCAGCGCGAGCACCACCCCGAGGCGAGCGTGGTGCGCAGCGGAGACCAGCGGGGGAAAGCCGAAGTCGTCGGTCGCATCGACGTCCACCCCGCCGTCGATGGCATCTCGGAGGATGCTGGCGTCACCGCTCTCGATGGCGTCCCAGAACTGCTGCGTGCTCGGCATCTCGGCGGAGGATACCCGAACGCGATCACCCCCAGGGAAGGCCAGCCGCGGCTGCGACGTAGCCTGGACATGCTGACGAAGCGTGCGGTCGACCGACTGGACTGGGGCGCCTGCAAACCGGACCACTGGGACCCCGAGAAGGGCAATGCCGTATATCTCCTGCCCGTCTTCGCGGGAGCGAGCGAAGCGCCGAAGAAGCGACAGGAGCGCCACGAGCGCATCGCGAAGTTCGCCGCGAACATCGTCATCAAGGGCGCGCTGAACCTCCCCCGCGGAGCGACGCAGACCCTCGTCTTCGACCTCCGGGGGCAAGGGCTGAGCGAGGCGAACGCCGAACGCCTGCGCTTCGAGGTGATCTCGAAGATCCCCAAGGCCATCGCGTCCACCGTCTCGATCGAGCTCCGGAGCTGACCGTGGCCTATCCCTTGCTCGCCATCGCCAAGGACCGGAAGCCAAGCTTCCGGCAGGTCTCCGCCAAGCTCGACGACCTGCAGGTCGTCGACCTCTGCCCCGGAGAGGACTCCATCTCCATCCGCATCCTCTTCCGCGCCTACGCCAAGTCGGAACCCGAAGGCTGGGCCGAGGTGGAGCGAGTCCTGAAGCTCCTGGAGGAGTACGACTTCACCATCGTGGATCTCCACGACAGCGGAGGCCGGTTCAGCAAGACCGCGCTCCGAGCGCGGCTGTCTGGATAGTCCGCACGCAATGCGCGTGTAGTCCTACACCTTGGGGACGCTCTTGAGTTCTTTCCTAGTTCACGAACGAGTGTGAACTGGGAAAGAACTCAAGAGCGTCCCTCGGGTGTAAGCGTGCAGTGGGCGCGGCAGCGGAGCGGAGCGATGCGAAGCGAGCAAGGGCAGCGCAGGGGCGGCGAGCGAAGC
>CAYXAP010000030.1:0-89192 GCA_964462035.1 uncultured Sandaracinus sp. | reverse complement strand
GTCGAGGCCGCTCGAGTCCTCCGCGCTGAGGATCACGATCTCGTACTCGCCGACCGTGAACTCCGCCTCGATGGTCACGCCGAGGTCGCCCGGCCCGTCGGACTGCTCCGCCACCGCCGAGGCCGTCGGCGCCGGCATGAGCTCGCCCTCCTCCATCGGCGGCTCCACGTAGCAAGGGTCCTGCTCCCAGTACTCCACGAGCCGCGGCGACGCGAGCTTGTCGATCCGGTCGAAGACGGCCTCCGGCAGCACCTTCACGTCGTCTTCCTGGAGGACGACCGGCACCGGCACGACCATCGCGAAGTTCTCCGGCGGGCCCTGGTAGTGGTTCTGCATCGAGAGCACCGTCCGGCTGCCTTCGCGCATCATCACGACCATCGTCGCCTCGTTGACCAGCGTGTCGTCCGCGCCGGCCACGTAGAACCCGCAGAACGCGTGCACCGTTGCCGGCATCAGCAGCGCGAGCGCGATCGTCAGCGGCAGCGCCGCCCGTGTCGTCTTCCTCATGATCCCTCCAGGCCGCGAGCGTACTCCGCTCGGCCGGGGCTCCGACAGCCCCGGCCGGGCCAATCTTGGGAAGAACCTGCTTCAGTCGGTGCCGGTGCCCGTGCGCGCCGCGTTGCCGGCCCACGTGGGCCAGCCGGTGAGCTCCGGGTTGCCGGTGTCGAGCGCGACCACCTGCCCATTGGCGCTCCCGACGTACACCCAGCCGCGATCGACCACGGCCTGGGTCCGCAACGGCACGCCCGCATCCAGCCGTGCTTCGACCTCGCCCTCGGCGTCGACCACGAGCACCTTGCCCGCGAGCGTCGCGACGACCATTCGGCCGCCGGCCTCGGCCGGTGGCGCGCCGAGCGCCCCACCCTGCCGCGCGAGGTCACCCTCGAGGGGCACGACCCAGCGCTCGGTGCCGGTCATCCGGTCGTAGGCCACGAGCGCCGAGCCCATGGTCACCAGGTTCATGTCGCCGTTGCCGAGGACCCAGCTGCCCTGAAACTCCTGCAGGCCGTGGACCGTGCGACGGCCGATGAGCTGCGCAGCCACGCCGGCGTTCGCGGCAGCGGGCGCACCACCGCTGAAGCCGTTGGCCGCGTCATTGGCGACGGACTCGGCGCTGAAGTCGGTCTGGCTCTGGAAGTCCTCCCGGACATAGGGCGCACGGCGCCGGGTGGACTGCGCCGCCGGCTCACCGCCGCCGGGCTTGCCCGCCGACGCCTGCCGCTCTGCCGTGACCTGCGGGTCTCGGGCGCTGCGGACGATCCGCTCCCAGGACTCGCCGCCCTCGTCCTCCCGGCGCGAGAAGTAGAGCGCGCCATCGATGACCGTCGGGGCGGCCGTGGCCATGGCGTTGCGCGCCTGGAGCAGCCGACCGGTCTCGGCGTCGAAGTGGAACATCGTGCCGCCGAAGGTGGCGCCGTAGACCCGGCCCATGAAGACCACCGGGGCGCTCATGATCTCCGCGTCGATCCAGCGGGACCAGCGGAGCGCCCCGGTGTGGAGATCGAACGCACCGATGGCGTGGCTGGCGCCCTGGGGCATCGGACGTTGCTCCTCGTCGGGCCAGGAGCCGCCGCCGCGGATCGGGTAGGAGGTGTAGACCACGCCGTCCGCGATGGAGGGCGCGCTCATCAGCGGGTCACCGAGGTACCAGCTCCAGAGCATCTCGCCGGTCTCCGCGTCGACCGCGAAGATCGTGCACGACTCGGTGTTGATCACGCAGACCCCGTCGTCGCACGCGGGGGTCGAGGGTCCGTCGTCGCCGAGGTTGATCGCCCAGGCGGGCTCACCGCTGCGGGCGTCGAAGGCGTAGAGCTGCCGCGAGCGGAAGCCGCCGCTGGCCAGCACCCGGTTACGGTAGACCACCGGGGTCACCACCGGCGCGCCGCTCGGGAGCTGGACGCGCCAGCCGCCATCGAAGCGGCTCGGGTTCGGGAGCGTGCCCACCACGTGTTGGCGAGGGACGTCCTGCATGACCTGGGGCTCGGGCGCGCCGGGCTTCCCGTGCGTCGCGGGCCGGGTCACGTGCGCCTCGATCCGCCGGAACACGCTGGGCGGCGGCCGCATCTCGGGCGCGTTCATCGCTTGGAAGCGCTCGGTGACGTCCTCACCCACGGTCAGGTCCGGGGGACCGGAAGGCTGAAAAGATTCGGCGGGCGCGGATTCCTCCGCGCCCGCCACACCCGACGAAGAGGCAGGGGTGCTCCCCGCACCACTGCAAGCTCCGCCGAGAAAGACTGCTGCAAAGACGAACGCCTCGCGGCGCGCCCGTGTTCCGAGATGACCCCTCATCGCTCCTCCTGGTCGTGCACGAGGAGGCTCGGACGCGCGGGATCCGGAAACGATCTGAGAGCCGGAGCAGCTGGTTCATTTCGCACCCACCGCGGACGCCGCCCCTGTCCATGCCGAGGGATGTCGCGAGCGCTCGCGCGATCTTTTTCAGAATTCGCCGAGCTGAGCGCACTGGTACAGCATGCTCCGCCCGCATCCCGTGGCCGTCGTCGTGCTGAGTTGCCTTCTCGCCTCGTGCGAGGGGGTGATCGGGGGCGCTGCCTCGACCGATCCCGCCGACGACCCCGCCGACCTCCTCACGTCTGTCTGCGACCCGAACGCTGCGCCGGACGCCGAGCTCGTCCGCGTGCATCGCGGCGTCTATCTCGAAGCGCTCCGCGAGCTGTTCCCGGCGAGCGCTCTCGAAGTGGCCGCCGCGAGCCTGCGCAGCCTGCCGCAGACCCAGTCTGGGCGCTTCGTCGCGGAGGTCGAGGTGCCCTCCTTCGACGTGGTCCGCGCCTACGCCGACATCGCGAGCACCGTGGCGTTCGCCGTCAGCGAAGGGCCCGCGCTGACCGAGCTCTCCCCTTGCCTCGGAGCGCTCGAGACGCCGCTCCGCGACACGGATGAGGCCTGCCTGAGCGAGTTCATCGAGAGCTTCGGCGCTCGCGTCTTCCGGCATCCGCTCAGCGACGAAGAGCGCGCGCGTGCTCGCGGTGCCTACGACATCGGTGCCAGCACCAGCGCCTCGGAGGGCGTCGCGACCCTGCTCATGGCGATGCTGCTCGAACCTCAGTTCCTCTACTATCTGGAGCTCGACGGCGAAGAGGTGGCTCCCGGGGTCGCCGAGCTGACGTCGTACGAGATCGCTGCGCGCCTGGCGCGCACGCTCTGGGCCTCCATTCCGGACGAGGCGCTCCTCGAGGCCGCGGCTGCGGGTTTCGAAGGCGAGGAAGGCGAAGCGCGCCTCTATGCCGAGATCGACCGCATGTGGAGCGACCCACGGACCGAAGCCACGGTCGGTCAGTTCTACCGCGATTGGCTGGAGCTCGACGAGAGCGCCGCGTCCGACGCGCTGGTGCGCTTCACGTCCCACGTAACGTACGTGGAGGACGGTGGGATGGACGCGCTCTTCTCGAGCCGCGTGGCCTTCGTCGAAGACGACACGCTCGCGGGGGTCTACGGACTGCCGGCGGGCACCCGAGGCCAGGTCGAGCTGGATCCGGTGCGGCGCGCCGGCCTCCTGACGAGGGCGGCTTGGCTGCAGACGACTCCGGTCCCGCGCTCGAACGCGGGCCACATCATCCACCGCGGCGCCGGACTCTCGGAGGTGCTCTGCATGCCGATCCCGCCACCCCCACCGAACGCCTTCCCAGCGGACGACCCCGCCGAGCCGAGTGGCGACCGACAGACCATTCGAGAGCGCTTCGCGGAGGTCACGCAGGACGCGCCCTGCTCGAACTGCCACGTTCGGCTGGACAACTTCGGCGCGGTGTTCGGCCACTACGGCTCGGGCGGTGAGTGGATCGACGAAGAAGAGGTCGACTTCGAGGGTGAGCGCTTCGCGATGCCCATCGACTCCTCCGCGCAGATCAGCCTCGGCGGAGAACCGAGCGTCGGTCTGAACGACGCCGTGGAGCTCAGCGAAGCGGCCGCGCAGAGCGAGCACGTCGCGGCGTGTCTGAGCGCGCAGCTGGCCGAGAACCTACTCGCTCGGTCGATTCGCGTAGGCGACGCCTGCCTCGTCGAGTCCGCTCGCGATGAGCTCCACGGTCGCGAGGGCTCGGTCCGAGAGGCCTTGGCCGCGCTGGTTCGTTCGCCCGCCTTTTCCCTTCGTTCCCTTCCGGAGTCGCCATGAAGAAGCCCCGCCACATCGGTCGCCGTTCCTTCCTGCTGGGGTTGGGCGGCTCCGTCCTCGCCATCCCGACCCTCGCTTCGTTGAGCACCACACGCGCTCAGGAGTCGTCGACGCGAAAGTTCATCTCCTACAAGATCCCCAACGGGCACTTCGGCCAGCAGTGGTACCCGGCGGACGCCGCCGTCGAGGCTGCCGGTGGTCTCCGGCCCCTCGGGGAGAACGTCATCGGGTTGCCGCTCCGCCAGCTCTCCGGTGACGTGTCGACGCTCCTTCACGCCGGCTTCGACCCCTTCCGCGAGAAGATCAGCGTCCTGCGCCATCTGGATCGACTGAACCACGCGAACCACAACGCGTACACGGGCCTGCTCGGCTGGAGCGAAGACCGGCTCCCCGACGATCCGTCGCGGATGGCTCCCTCCATCGACCAGATCATGGCGGAGCACGTGTTCCTGGGGGAGAGCATTCCCCTGAACCTGACCTTCTTCTCCTACGGTTCGCGCAAGCCATCCTGCTCGTTCACGATCGGACCGAGCGGCCCGGTGCCCGTTCCAGGTCTCGGCGCGGAGGAAGCGTTCCAGCTGCTCTTCGCGGGCACCACCCTGGAACCATCGGTGGCCGAACGTCGGCGCGAGCACACGCGGAACGTGGTCGACTACGTGCTGCCGCACTACCGGGACGTGCGCTCGAATCCGCGACTGTCGGCCGACGACCGCTACAAGCTGGACCAGCACATCGAGCACATGCACGCCGTCTCCGCGCGACTCGGCATGAGGCGCGGCGCCTGTATGCCGCCGCCCACCCCGGAAGGGCTGGAGCGAAGCTCGGAGAACGTCACCGCGATGTCGCGCGAGCTCATCGACATCGGCATCGCCGCGCTCCGCTGTGGCCTCACGAGCATCGTGAACTTCTACATCGACCCGGACGTGCTCTTCACCCACGACCTGCACGGAGTCGAGGGCGGACATCACGGCGCGAGTCACGGAGCTGCCGCGGCGGCGGTTCAGAGCATCGAGAACGCCCATCTCTGGCACATGGAGAACGTGCTGAATCTGCTGCACGGACTGGACGGCACCGCGACCGACACCGGCACGCTGCTCGATGAGAGCGCGTTGCTCGTGCACAACGAGATCGGAAACCAGGCCGGGCGCGACAACACGCCGGGCAACTACGACCTGAACCACATGTGCTACGACGCACAGGTGCTGGTCGCGGGGTCCTGCGGCGGACGGTTGCAACAGGGGCAGTACCTCGACTTCCGTTCCGGCTTCGAGCGCGGTCGTTGGACGCGCCACGTGGGCACCGCCTACAACCGCTTGGACATCAGCATGATGATCGCGATGGGATGCGAGCCCCACCATTGGGAAGTGGACGGCGAGCCGGGCTTCGGCGACCTCCGCGGGGACAAGTGGGGCCGGACGCCCCTCGACGAGGTGATCATCGGCGACCTGCGCGCGGGCTTGCCCGGACTCATGGCCTGACGCGGGAACCACGATCCACGCATCGCCGAGCTCTGAGACGCTTTCCGAAATCGGCGGAGCGGGCCACCATGGCGGCATGCGTTGGCTCGTACTCGGCGCTCTCCTGCTCACCGCCTGTGGCGACGACGACAGCGGTGACACCGGTGTCGACATGGCCGCGGCCGATGGCTTCGTCGCGAGCGATGGCTTCGTGGCCACCGACGGAGCGACCAGCGACTCCTTCGTGGCCGGTGACGCCGCGACCCCCGAGCTGACCCTGCCGCCAGCCAACGCCGGCTTCGACTACCAGCTCGGCGAGGCCTACACGCCGCCCGACGGGGTCACGCTCGTGGTGCGCGACCGGAGCGCGAGCCCGGCGCCGGGCATCTACAGCGTCTGCTACGTGAACGGCTTCCAGACCCAGCCGGACGAAGACGACTTCTGGACGGGCGAGCGGGCGGATCTGATCTTGCGCGACGGGTCCGGCGACCCGGTCATCGACCCGGATTGGGACGAGGCGCTCCTCGACGTCACCACCGCCGACAAGCGCGCGCGGCTCGCCGACATCGTGGGCGGCTGGATCGACGGCTGCGCGGACGACGGCTTCAACGCCGTGGAGATCGACAACCTGGACACCTACGCGCGCTCGGGCGGCCGGATCAGCGAGGACGACGCCGTGGCCTTCGTGCAGCTCCTGGTGGCCCGCGCCCACGCTCGGGGCATGCCGCTCGCGCAGAAGAACTCGGCGGAGATCGTAGGGCGCCGCGCCGAGATGGGCACCGACTTCGCCGTGGTCGAAGAGTGCAATCGCTACGACGAGTGCGACGTCTTCACCGGTGCCTACGGCGACCAGGTCTTCGTGATCGAGTACCGACGCGGCGACTTCACGACCGGCTGCGCCGACTACCCGGAGCTCTCGATCGTGCTCCGCGATCTGAACCTCGTGGGGCCTGGCTCCGGCAGCTACGTGTACGACGGATGCTGACATCGAGGGTCGCCCGCCCTACAAGCGACCCATGAGCGACGACAACCTCTCGATCCGTTTGGCCCAGCGGCCGACCGGAGCCCCCGACCCCAGCTGCTTCCGCGTGGAGCGCGGACCGAAGCCCGAGCCCGCGGAAGGCGAGGTGCTGGTCCGGCACCACTACCTCTCGCTCGACCCCTACATGCGCGGCCGGATGAGCGACGCCGAGTCCTACGCGGACCCGGTGGCGATCGGCGACGTGATGATCGGTGGCACCGTTGGCGTGGTCGAGGAGAGCCGGTACCCGAAGCTCGCGAAGGGCGACTTCGTGATGAGCATGGGCGGCTGGCAGACCTGGTCGGTGGCCAAGGGCGCCGAGGTCCGAAAGCTCCAGCTCCCGGAAGAGCGGCTCTCGCTCGCGCTCGGCGCGCTGGGCATGCCCGGGCTGACGGCGTGGTGGGGGCTGAAGCACATCGGCCAACCGACGAAGGGCGAGACCCTGGTGGTCGCCGCGGCGACCGGGCCGGTCGGTGCGATGGTCGGCCAGCTCGCGCAGCGGGCCGGTGCACGCGCGGTCGGCGTGGCCGGCGGACCGGAGAAGTGCGCCTTCGCCACCGAGACCCTCGGCTTCGACGCCTGCCTCGACCACCGGGCCGACGACTTCGCCGAGCAGCTCGCCAAGGCCTGTCCCGATGGGGTCGACGTCTACTTCGAGAACGTCGGGCTGCCCGTGCTCGGGCCGGTGATGCCGCTGCTCAACGCCCACGCGCGGATCCCGCTCTGCGGCCTGGTCGCCCACTACAACGCGACCTCGCTGCCGGACGGACCGGACCGGACGCCGGCGTTCCTCGGGCTGCTCCTGCGCAAGAAGATCCGCATCCAGGGCTTCATCATCGCGGACCACTTCGACGAGTTCGCCGCCTTCGCCGGCGAGGTCGCCCCGGCCGTGCTCGACGGGTCCATCACCGTCCGCGAGGACGTGGTCGATGGCCTCGAGAAGGCGCCCGAGGCGTTCATCGGAATGCTCACCGGATCGAACTTCGGGAAGCTCGTGGTGAAAATCGGCGGATGACCACGTGCCATCCGGAACAGCTCGTCATCTACCAAATGACGAGGTTCCTCGGATGACAATCGAGGCCGAGCGGGCGCCCTCGGCGAGCGCGTGATCCTGTAGCCGGGTCTCGAGGCGCTCTTCCGTCGGTTCGAGCGAGGGCTGAGGGAGCGCTAGTCGGGGCGGCGGAGCGTTACTCGGCTCGCGAAAAAAAACGACGTGGCCATGCACTTTTTGACCTCACACCCATTGCCACGCCATTAAAACAGAACGATCTTCGTCCGCTGGTGCAACCCTGCACCCCCTCCTGAAGGAGAGAGCCATCATGGGTAAGTCCAAGAGCTCCGCCTCCGCGGCGAAGACCAAGGCCAAGGCTGCAAAGCCGAAGGCCGCCAAGACCGAAGCCAAGGCCGCCAAGGCCGCAAAGCCCAAGGCCGCGAAGCCCGCGAAGCCGAAGGCCGAGAAGAAGGCCAAGGCCGCGAAGCCCAAGGCTGCGAAGCCGAAGGCGGAGAAGAAGGCCAAGGCCGCGAAGCCCAAGGCCGCGAAGAAGGCTGCGAAGCCCGCGAAGCCGAAGGCGGAGAAGAAGGCCAAGGCCGCAAAGCCGAAGGCTGCGAAGCCGAAGGCCGAGAAGAAGGCCTCCGGCAAGAAGGCTGCGAAGCCCAAGGCCGAGAAGAAGGCCAAGGCCTCTGGCAAGAAGGCCGCCAAGCCCAAGGCCGAGAAGAAGGCCTCCGGCAAGAAGGCTGCGAAGCCCAAGGCCGAGAAGAAGGCCAAGGCCTCCGGCAAGAAGGCCGCCAAGAAGGCCAAGGCCACCAAGCCGAAGACGAAGTCGGGCACCAAGGCCAAGAAGGCCGCGAAGCCCAAGGCCGCCAAGGCTGCAAAGCCGGCGCCCGCTGCGGAGGCTCCCGCAGCCGCCGCCGCCCCGACCGCTTAGTCCCCTTCGGGAGAGGACGGCCGGTCCCTCTCGGGCCGGCCGTCTTCAATTGGGCCGAGCGCTCTGGCCGGAAGCTTCGGCGCGCCTCCCCGTATGCTGCAGCCGATGCGTTCCCCCGCCATCTGGCTCGCCCTCACCTTCCTGCTCCCCGCGCCCGCCGCCGCTCAGTCCATCGAGCCATCCACCGTGCTGGCCGTGTCGCCCGACGGTCGCCGCGTGATCACCGGCAACCGCGAAGGGCAGGTGATCGAGTGGAACGCGCGCTCGCTCCGCCGCGGCCGCATCCACGTGCGCGCCCACTCGAGCGCCGACGAGCCAGCCATCCGGCTGGTGGGCTTCCTCGGCGGCCGACCCTTCTGGGCAGACGGCGAAGCCGTCCGCTATCCCCGCGCGACGCAGCGTGTGCCACGCTCGCGCGCGGGCTACATCTTCACAATCGCCGGCGCGCCCAACGGAGACGTGGTCTACGCCAACGGCGACGGCGGCGCCTACCGCGTGGGGCCCGAGCGCAGGCCCTCGCCGGTGGTGCCGGCGCAGTTCGTCGACGCGCTCGGCGACGCTGATGAGTGGCGGAACGTGGGCATCTCCCCGAGTGGCGCTCTCCTCGCGCTCACGTCGGACACCCACCGAGTCGCACTCTTCGAGGCCGGTGAGCGCGAGCCGCGCTGGGTTCACCGCACCGAGATCGGACCGGCCGGGCTCGGCTTCTCGGCCGACGAACAGAAGCTCTGCGTGACCCACTACGAAGACGCGCGGGTGCTCTCGACCACCGACGGCTCGGAGCTGCACCGGCTGAGCGTGCCCCGCGCCTTCCACTGCTCCTTCTCGGACGACGGCCAGACCCTGCGCACCGCCCGACGTGAAGGGCAGGAGGTCGTGCTGCAGACCTTCGACCTGGCCACCGGCGCCGAGACCCGCCAGGGCCGGACCGCATTCGGCCAGCCCCACCCCCAACCGAGCGCCGCGGTCTTCCTCGCCGACGATCGCGCGCTGGTCGCCGACGGGTTGCACCCGAAGCCCGCGCGCGTGCGGCTCACCCCTCCGAGCTGAGGGCGCCCTCGGCGCTCTCCGTGCCGAGCGACTCCTCGAGGAACGCGCGCACTCGGTACATCTGCTCCGAGCCGAGCCCCTGCCCGACGTAGGCCGCGCCGTGCACCAGCCCGGCGAGCACCAGCGAGAGCGGCGTCAGGTAGAGCACCCAGGGCGAGCCGCCGGCGACCCATTGGCTGACCCCGAACGCCAGACACACGAACGCGCCGAAGACCGCCACCGCGTAGAGCGCCACGTAGAGCGTCCACACGTGCGGGTCCGGTCCGAAGCGTGCCCAGATCCGGGAGCCGCCTTCGTGCGGCGTCACGTCGACCGTGAGCTGCGGTGACCAGAGCCGCCGGTCGGCGTCGGGCACCGTGAGCTCGATCCGTCGCGGCGGCAGCACCAACCCGCGCACCTCGGGGTGGCCCTTCAGCGCGACCTTCACGCGCCTGAGCAGCTCCTCCGGCTCCTCCGAACGAAAGAGCTCGAAGCGCGGCCTCGGTCGCGGCCGCGCGCTCAGCTCCTCGGCACCCCCAGCTGCCGCACCCATGCACACATCATAGGCAGTGTGGAGACGGCCGGGCGCGGCATCGCTCACAACGCAGCGCGTCAGGGGAGATGGCTGCCGCACCACACGACGACGTGCGCTGGCGCGGGGGTCGAGCGAGGCGTAGCAACATCGCGATGGCCGAGAGTCCCTACCGCGGCACCTATCGAGTCGACGACCAGGTCCGCGAGCCGAACGACGAGGAACGCGCGCTCATCGAGCGGCGGCGGCAGCAGGATCTCGAGGTGCGCCGCAAGAACGAGCTCTCCGGTCCGCGGAGCGCGCTGCTGATGGCGAGCCTCTCGCTCTTGGTCTTCGTGGTGGGCAGCTACCTCGACCACCCGCCCACCATGTTCGGGGCCGGGTTCATGGCCATGCTCCTCGGAGTCATCGGCTGGAGCGGCTACAAGCAGGGGCTTTCACGCATCGCTGCGCGCCGCGGTCGGTGGGACGCGCCGGACGACGAGTGGCGCACCCACGTCACGCGCATCCGCGCGCGCTCGGTGCTCTACGCCCCCAGCGACGACGAGGTCTACATCACCTGGATCGTCTTCGAGGTCCCCGGCGGCGAGTGGGCCGCCATCGACGATCTCTGGTTGCCGCCCGCGCATCGCACGGACGTGGCGAAGGAGGACGTGTCCTTCATCTGGCTCGAGCCGAGCCAGGAGTGCATCGGCGTGCAGGCCGAGGGCGCCGCCCTACCGCGGGGCGGCGCGGTGCGTTTGGGCGAGCGCGACTACGACGGCGACGACTTCGCTCAGGCCATCGCGGACGGCTTCGGCTGGGGCGACCCCGCGGCCTACGAAGAGGGCATCGACCCGGGCGAAGGGCCGATTCGGATGGTGCCCGAGTCCGAGCTCGCGCCGTGGATGGTCGACGCGGTCAAGAAGCCGTGAGGTGGGCGACCCACGCCACCGTCGCGGGGCAGAGCACGGCGTAGAGCAACACGAGCGCGAGCTGGCGCCTGTCGTGCGCGGCATCCAGCGCGGGTGAGCGCGAGCGAATCCAGCGAGCCAGCGCTGCGGTCGAGCCCGTCGGTCGGAGCTCGAGCAGCTCACCATCGGAGAGCCCGACTTCGACCCGGTCGCGGCGAATGACGACCGACCGGACGAGGTCGAAGCTCCACACCGAGGTGCGATCGGGGCAGTCACAACGAATCCCTTCGGGACCGAGCAAGCAGGGAACCGGCACCGCCGCTCCGGCGGAGAGCCTCCGCGACCACATGAACGGGGTCGCGACCAGCGCGAGGAACGCACCGATGTAGCGGCCGCTGTCTTCCGGACCCCACCACAAGAGCGAGACCAGCGTGACGAGTGGAATTGCCACCATGTACGCGGGGTGCAGCCATCGATGGCGACGGGCGTTCGAGTCGGGGCGCCAGAGCAGGTGGGCGTGCTCGTAGCGGGCGTCGACGCGGAATGGCCCATCGCCTGCCGGTGGGTCGGTGGTCGTCACAGCTCCACCATCCAGAGGAGGAGCCCGAGCCCGATCACCACCGCCCAACTCGCCACCAGGCCCGGCTGAGCGCCGAGGGGCCGAAGCTCGAGCGGGACCAATTCTGGGAGAGCGCGCTTCAGCTCGCGTCGGGCCCGCATGGTCTGGAGCCGAGGCAGGTAGACCGGCTCGGCGAGTGGCACTCGGACCTTCACACCCAGCAGATCCTCGCGAAGCCCTTCGACCGAGGACCACGGCACGAGATGCTGGCGACCCTCTCCCACCAGCTCGAGGTGATCCGTGAAGAAGCGGAGCGTGAGCCCAGCCGCATGGCGACGCTGACCCCAGACGGGAATCCAGGTGAAGAGCAGCAGCAGCGCGAAGCCGACGCTCGCCACCAGCGGCAGCTGAGTGAAGAGCCCCAGCATCACGACCACCACACCGACCAGCAACGCGCGGATGGACGGGGGAACGCCTTTGGCGGCTCGCAAGGTCAGCAGCGGCTCGGACGGCGAATCGCTCATCGCGCGGGAACCTAGCACCGGCCTCGCGGGGGTGAATCCCCAAGGCGGGTGAGCCTGGGGAATAGCCGCTCGCGGGGCGCGTCTGGCTCACGTGTTCCGCGACGACTGGCTGCACCGGGAGATCCAGAAGCTCGCCGACGCCATCGCCAAGGTGATGGACGCTCGCACCGGCCCGACCGAGCAGCAGGACCTGGCCATCGATCAGGCCTACGACGCCATCCTGGGCCCCCACCGGGACTTCCTGGGCATGGTCGACGAGGCCACCCTGGCCGGCCTCCTGGCCGACGAGGAACGGGTCCGCGCCCTCATCGAGCTCACCGCCCTGGACGCCGAGCGCAAGCCGGACCCTCGTGATTCCGAGCGTTTGCGCACCCGAGGGCGACGGCTCCTGGCCACCCTCCGCCAGACCCCGGATGCGGAGCGCCGCCAACTGGCAGAATCCCTTGACAGCCCCCGGGGGCAGAGCTAAGTAGCCCGTCCGCCGCAAGGCATCTGCGGGAGTAACTCAGTGGTAGAGTGCAACCTTGCCAAGGTTGACGTCGCGAGTTCGAATCTCGTCTCCCGCTCCAACGACGGCCGGTCAGCATTGACCGGCCGTTTTTCGTTCCGTCGAGCTATCAGCCCGCCGCGATCTTCACGTCGTTGAACCACCCTGCCGGCATGTCGCGCTCGAGCTCCCAGACGATCTCGATCGGGCGGTCGCCGGCGGCTCGCTCGCAGTGGACGGGACCCAGGAAGAGGTAGGGCATGGTGATCTTGCGTTCGTCCTTCTTGGCTTGGCGGGCGAACATCAGGATGCGCCAGTCCTTCGGTGGGCGGCGGTAGCGGCGGCCGGTGTCGGACTCGAGGCGGGTGGTGCTCTGGCTCTCCCAGTGGAAGCGGCGCAGCGAAAGCGGGTAGTCGTTGTAGAGGGTGGTGGGGGTGAAGTCCTTCTCGTCCTTCTCGAGGGTGACGAAGAGGACGTCGCAGCGGTGGGGGTCGCACTTGAGCACGCCGCCCTGGGTGCGGAGGAGCTTGCCCTTCCGCACTTCGATCAGGCCGGCGCTGATCTCGTCGCGGGTGTAGGTGGCGTGGACTTGGAAGGGGAGCGCTCGGAGCGGATGGGTGGGCTTGCGGCGGCGGTCGTCGAGAACGGCGAGGAGCTGGCGGACTTCGTCGAGGACGACGCCCTGAGACCAGAGCTCTTCGAAGAAATCGCCGAGCTGGTCCAGGGGGCGCGTGGCCTGACCGAGCGCGGCGAAGAGCATGAGCTGGTGCGGGTCGGTGGCGTCAGGCTTCGGCGGCCGCTTGGCGGCGAGCCAGCGTGACCAGCGGGCGAGGCGCTCGGGGTCATCCACGTGCAGCAAGCGCGGGAGCGCGCGAGTGATGGCGTTGTCGGGGACGTCCGCGACGTAGCCGCGGCGCTGCCGGAGCTGGGAGAAGCTCTTGCGGCTGCGATAGAGCTCGGGGAGCTCGACATCGGCGCGGTCCAGGAAGGTGGCGAGCGGCCAGTCGTGGGCGAGGTCGTCGGCGAGCGAGCCCCAGTCGGAGAGGGTCCGCTTGATGTTCTCGAGGACGGCACTCTGGGCTTCTTCTTCGAGCTGGACCGAACAGCCGGAGGGGAGGCGCGGGAAGTCGGTCTCGATGGCGTGCAGGAGCTCGGCGCGGGTGCCGCCGCCGAGGAGCGCGCGGAAGCGCCGGTCGAAGCGGAAGCTGCGGTTCGAGCGACCGATGAAGTCGAGCACGGTGAGGCAGCTCTTGCCTTCGTGCAGGCGCAGGCCGCGACCGAGCTGCTGCAGGTAGAGGGTCGCGCTCTCGGTCGGGCGGAGGAAGAGCACGGTGTCGACGGCGGGGATGTCGACGCCCTCGTTGAAGACGTCGACCGCGAAGAGCGCGCAGAGCTCACCGCGCTTCAGGCGCTCCACGGCTTGGGTGCGCTCGCGGGACTGGGTCCTGCCGGTGACGCTGGCCGCGGGCAGGCCCTTCTTGTTGAAGAAGGCGGCCATGAACTCCGCGTGCTTCACGGAGACGCAGAACCCGAGCGCGCGCATGGCGGTGGGGTCGCGGACGCGGTCCGTCAACGCTCGCAGGACCTTCTCGGCGCGGTACTCGTCGGCGGTGTAGACCTGCTCCAGCGCGGCGATGCTGTAGCGACCGGCGCGGAAGTCGATCTGCGAGAGGTCGGTCTCGTCGTTGACGCCGAAGTACTGGAACGGGACGAGCAGGCCCTGGTCGAGCGCGTCCCACAGGCGCGACTCGGCGGCGACGCGATCGTCGAACCAGTGGAGGATCGACTGGCCGTCGGTGCGCTCGGGCGTGGCGGTCAGGCCGAGCAGGATGCGCGGCGTGAGGTGGTCGAGGAGCGCGGTGTAGGTGTCCGCTTCGGCGTGGTGGAACTCGTCGACGACGACCACCTCGTAGGCGTCGGGCTCGAGCTTGCTGAGCCGGCGCCGATGCAAGGACTGGATGTTCGCGAAGACGTGGCTGCCGACCAGCGGGGTGTCGGTGCCGGTGAGGAGCTCGCCGAAGCTGCCGTCGCCGAGGGCGGCTCGGTAGGTGGCGCGGCTCTTCTGAAGGATCTCGCGCCGGTGCGCGACGAAGAGGAGGCTCGGGCGGCCGCCGTTCGCGCAGAGCGACTTGTAGTCGAGCGCAGCCATCACGGTCTTGCCGGTGCCGGTCGCGGCGACCACGAGGTTGCGATGGTGGCCGGCGCTGCGCTCGGCCTCCAGGGCGTCGAGCACCTCGGTCTGGTGCGGATAGGGGTGGAGCCGAACGGCGGCGGCGAGCGCGTCGCGCTCCGGGCTTCGGCGGGCGGCGAGGACCTCGATGAAGCGCTTCCGGTCGTAGGGCTCGAAGGCGCCTTCGCCCCAGTACTGGTCGAAGGTGGCCTCGAACTTCCGGAGGATCGCGCCGTTGTCGACGTTCGACAGGCGGACGTTCCACTCGCACCCATCGCGGAGAGCGGAGTGCGAGAGGTTGGAAGAGCCGATGACCCCGGTGGAGAAGCCGGTGTCGCGATGGAAGAGCCACGCCTTGGCGTGAAGGCGCGTGCGGCGCGCGTCGTAGCTGACCCGGATGTCGGCGCCGAGCTCCTCGAGCGCGTCGAGCGCTTCGTGGTCGGTCGCGCCCATGTAGGTGGTGGTGAGGATGCGGAGGGGCGGCTGGCCGCCATGGCGATCGCTGAAGACTCGCAGCGCATCTCGGAGCTCGACGAAGCCGGACCACTTCACGAAGGACACGAGCACGTCGACCCGGTCGGCGCTGGCGATCTCGCGCTGAATCTCGCGACCCACGCGGAGGTCCTTGGGCCCGTTGACGATCAGGTCGCTGAGGCGGAGCGGAATGGACGGGCGGGTGACTTCGCCTTGGCCGAGCCGGACCTGGTCCTTGCGGAGCACCTGCAGCAGTCGCTCGGCGGTGACTTGGTCGTCGTGGTCGACCAGGCCATCGAGGCCGGCAAGCCAACCGAGCAGCTGGTTGGCGAGCTCGACCTGCTTGGCGACGCGCTCGCGATCCTTGCCCTTCACCGACGACAGCAGCGCCGAGGCGAAGCGGAAGATGTGGCGGGCCAGCGCTTCGGGCGCGGTGTCCGAGCTGAGCGGTACGCGCTTGGACTCGAGGGTGGGTTCTTCGAGCTGGCGTTGCAGAGCGAGGGTGACGATCTCGTCGTAGAGTCCGGAAGGAAGCTCGCTCACGCGGGAGAGACTACCGCACTGAAGCGGCGGGCTCTGTGGCGTTGGTACCCTGACCAGGATGTGCATTCTGCAGCCCCTCTCACTCGGATCGACAAAGCGGACCCCGCGGGTCCTGAGCGGATCGAGGGAACGAAGTAGCGGCGGAGCACCTGAAGACGCGTGAAGGGAGCGCCGGAGCACGCAACACCTGCGAGCACGTCAGCCAGCATCAGCGGTGACCCTTGGCCGACCCAGAGTGACTGGGTTTGCGCTGCGGTGGGTGTCGAGCGACAAAGAAGCCTGGTACGCAGCTGGCAATCGCCGAGGGCTGGCTCCGAGTTTCACCGTGAAACTGAGTTTTCGCGAACCGTGTCCGGCATTGATGTGACGACTGTGTCGCGTATTGCTGACATGGATGCCGAAACGGTCACTTATGCGCTTTCGTGCATATGCGGTTCAGATCGGGCGGTCGCCGCGACTCGTTCGCAGTCGGCTGCTGCTCGCGGCGCGCCCAAGCCGCCACACTCGAGGCTCCGCGCAGCGAAGGTCACGCCGCGCGACTCGCGCTGCGGGTGATGGCGCGGGCGCTGCCACGGTGGAGTCGACACCACGATGGCGATGCAGGAGATGTCGGTCCGCTGATGGAACACGCGGCGGCGGGCATCCACGACGATGGTGATCGACGCACTCCCTCGAGCGGTCGGCTGACACGGACCCGCCCCTCGATCGGTGCTGGCCGCCAGCGGCATCCGCGAGCACAATGCGCTCCGTGTGTGGTCGTACGCTACTGCTGGTGTTCGCCGTCGGGTGTTCGTTCCCGCCCGTCGATCTCAGCGACACGACCTGCCCCTGCGCTTCGGGCTGGTGGTGCGACACGGCCACGAACACTTGCCACGAGGGCACGGAGCCCGATGCGAGCGCACCGGTGGACCTCGGCGGCGACGCGGCCGTGATGGACATGTTCGTGGATGAAGATGCGGGCTCGGCCGAAGACGCGGGGCTCGATGCCGGCCCCGAAGACATGTTCGTGCCGACCGACGCGCCCATGACCTCGACGGTGATCCCTTTCGGGAGCACCTGGGAGTACTACGACCAGCCGGCGGCTCCGCCGACGGACTGGCGGGACGGCACCGGCGCCTGGCTGAGCGGACCGGCACAGCTCGGCTACGGCGATGGCGACGAGGCGACGGTCTTGCTCGACTCCGATCCCAACGTGCCCTCGGCATACTTCCGCACGACCCTGGACCTCGCGAGCGAGCCAGTCGCGGCGATGCTCCAGGTGCTCTACGACGACGCGGTCACGGTCTGGGTCAACGACACGATCGTCACGCAGCAGAACTTCACGGCGCCCCTCACGCACGACGGCTACGTGATGGAACAGTCGATGGACAACGCCATGGCCACGGTCGCTTTGCCAATCGGGGCGTTCCGGGTCGGGACCAACCGCATCAGCGCGATGGTGAAGCAGCGCTCGGCGATGTCGACGGACCTCTCGTTCGATCTGCGGCTCGACATCACCGCGCCCTGATCAGGCGCGGCGCTCGAAGATGGCCGTGCACTCGGGCACGCGGGCCCAGCGCTCTTCCCGAATGCGGTCGGCCATGGCCTGCCCGAAGAAGCCACCAAGCACGTCGGCGGCGGTGTCCGCGTCGTCGAAGCGATAGTCGGTGCGGATCCACGAACGGGTGAAGCCGTGGTGCTGCTCGAGGCGCGCGAAGTACTCGTCGAGCGCCTCGTGGGTGCGCGGAGTCTCGTGGCCGGTGCCCAGGGTCTCGATCACCAGGATGGGGCCGCCGGGGCGGACCACGCGCGCCATCTCGGCGATGGCGCGGTCCACCTCGTCTTCCCAGCCCTCGGGCATCCAGTGGCGGAAGTGGCCGAAGACCCAGCCGGCCACCGCGGCGTCCATGGCGTCGGTCTCGAGCGGGAGCTCGCGGGCGTCGGCTTCGTGGAGGGTGGTGTTGGTGATGCCCTCGGCGGCGAGCCGCGCTTCGGCGACCGCGAGCATGGGCGCGGCGCGCTCGACCAGGTGGACGTGCGCGACGCGCGCGCCGAGGAGCCGGGCGATCCGGCCGGTGCCCGCGCCGACGTCCGCGACCACCGCGCCGTCGAGCTCGATGCGCTCGGCGAGCGCTTCGGGCAACGCTCCGTCGGCGTCCTCGGCCCGGATCAGCACGTCGTACTCCTCGGCTCGCTCGAAGTAGACCTTCGCCTGTTCGTCGCTCGGGTTGCGGCTCATGAACCCGACCCTGGCAGGCTCGGTGCACGAGGCAACCCGTTCATCGGGGGCCACGGGACGCCGGATTCCGGCCGAGCTAGGGTCACCGCATGATCCGCGGCATCAACCACGTGACGCTCTCGGTCTCCGACGTGGGGCGTTCGTTCGCGTTCTATCGGGAGGTCGTGGGGCTGCGTCCGGTCGCGCGGTGGAAGCGCGGCGCGTACCTCCTCGCGGGCGACCAATGGGTGGCGCTCTCGCTCGACTCGGCGACGCGCAAGGGCCCGCTCGCCGAGTACAGCCACGTGGCGTTCGACGTGTCGCCGGCCGACTTCGAGTCCGCCGCAGACCGGGTGCGCGCGGCCGGGCCGCCGATCTTCAAGGAGAACGGGTCGGAGGGCGCGTCGCTCTACTTCCTGGACCCGGACGGTCACAAGCTGGAGCTGCACGCGTCCACGCTCGAGGCGCGGCTGAGCGTGATGCGGGCCGAGCCGTGGGACGAGCTGGAGCTCTTCGAGCAACCGTGACGACCACGGCGTAGGATGGGCTCACGATGGTGCGCAGCGACGCGGAGATCCGACGACTCGGGCGAGTGAACGGCGCCGAGCTCCGCGAGCTGGTCCGTTCGCTGGTGCGGGTGCTCGCGGACTCGAACCGCACGAAAGACCTGATGGTGGTCGAGGAGATCCTGAACCGGCGGCGCATCGCGGAGCTGCTGCGGGACGGCTACTTCGCCGACGACGAAGGGCGCGCGCTCCTGCGAGAGCGACCCGAGCTCACGACGCAGACGGTGGATGTCGAGTGGCTGCGCACGCTACCGGCGTCGACGCTCGGCGGCGCCTTCGCTCGCCATCTGGAGCGGCACGGGCTGGACCTCGACATCTTCGACGCACCGACACCGGTGCTGGCCGGCGAGCCCGACCTCGCGTGGATCGTCCGGCGCAACCGACAGATCCACGACGTGATCCACACGCTCCTCGACCTCGGCGTCGAGGGGCACGAAGAAGTGCTCGTGCACGCGTTCACGCTGGGCAACGTCGGCTTCCCACAGTCGTTCTTCATCCTGCTCTTCGGCGGGCTCAAGCACCTGGTGCTCGAGGCGCGGCTCGCCGACCTACGCCAGCGGGTCTGGCAGGCGGTGGCGATGGGTCGCGCGGCGGGCCCCATCTGGGCGCAGTACTTCGAGCACCACTGGGAAGACCCGCTCGAGGCGACCCGCCAGCGACTCGGTGTGGCGCCCCTACGCTGAGTCCACTGAGCTGAAAGCATTGGGGAAAGTCACTTTTCGACTCACTCCCTCGAAGAACGCTCCATCCGCCTGATGTGTGTTCCCGACGCCGCAAGTCGCGGCGAGAAAGGAACAGACACATGAGCAAGAAGAAGACCCCCATGACCAAGGAGGCCGCCCGCCGAATCCAGTCGTCCGGAGGCGACCGCAAGTTCGGGAAGCGTGCGGCGGCCGCGGCCGCCAAGAACGCGAGCGGGAAGAAGGGGAAGCGCTGATTCGATCGGCGAGGTCGGCCCCGCGAGCGCTCGCGGGGCCGGCCGGCCGACCTTAGCCTTGGAGGACCCGATGAAGACGCCAGACACGGAGCGCCTGCCCTACGCGGCCGCGCTGATCGGCCATGCGGCGGATGCCATCGGCATACCGCTTCGAGAGATCGCGGCGGAGGCCGGGGTGAGCGAGCCGACGGTTCGGAGCCGGCGGAGTGGCCAGGGCTCCAAGACGGCGAGCGCCATCGACGCCGCCACGCTCCAGCTCCTACTGGAGGATGGCAGCGCCCGGCCCGGCGGCCGCACGCCCGAGTTCTGGCGCGAGGTGATCCGCGCGAGCGCTCGGCGCTGGAACCGGCTGGTCGCCGATCTGCGTACCCGAGGAGCGCCGCGGACCCCTGCGGGGCTCTGGTACGGCGTGTTGCGATTGGTCGTGATCGACGCGGCCATCCGCACGAGCGCGCACCGCGTGCGCCAGGCGGGTGCGGCGGAACCGAAACGGAACGGGCGCCCGCCATGGCTGCAGCGACGCGCGTTCGGAGAGATGCTCGAGACCTGGCGTGCGAGCACCGGTCAGACGCGGGAAGAGCTCGCGATCGAGTGCGGGGTGGATGTCGGCACCGTGCGCGATTGGGAGCACGGCACCGTTCCGACCCTGAGCAACCAGCGGCTGGTCGCCTGCATCCTCGCGGACGGCGGTGACGTCGACGAGGTGGAACACCGGATTCGGCTCGCGCTGCTGGGCGCCGGAATCACCCGCGCGCTCGACCGACTCCTGACCCCGCAGCTCTCGGAGCTGCTCTTGCAGCGATACGATCGGGTCGCCGGGTTCGCGCTCGAGCTCCTCGGCGGCGCGGGGGAGGCGCTTCCCGACCCGCTCGACGAGCTCACCATGCACGGGGCTCACGCACAGGTCCCCGTCATGGTGCCGAAGCTGCTGCGGCTCCTGGGTGCGAGGGCGTACGTGGCGGGTCACCAGTCACTGGCGCTCGACCTGGTCACGCTCGGTGGCCCATGGGAGGCACACATCTGGGACTGGAGCGATCGCTCTGCCGACGAGGTGCGCCTCGCAGAGACGGAGACCCTCACGGTGTCCGAGCTGACCTCGTTCGTCGCGTCCGCGGAGCCCGAGGAGCTCGCCTCTGTCGTGCTGCCCTGGGCGCGGGAGCTCGCCGTCCACGGAAACCTCACCGCCGCGGCGCAGCTGGCGCGAGAAGCGGCGAGCTTGGCGCCGAGATCGATCGAAGCGCTCGGGCTCTTGGCGGAGATCCTCGGAGACTTCCCGTGCCATGGCTTGGGCACGCAGCACGTGGCCGAAGCGCTCGACCGCGTGGCCACGGCCCTCGCGCTGGCGACCACGGACGACGATCGCCGGGACCTGGGCCTGGTACGCGCGGTGATCCTGAGCAACGCTCAACGCCGAGCGGAAGCCGAAGCCGCGTTCGCCAGCGTCGAACCCCTCGCCCGGGGCTACTACCCCTTCCACGCGCAGCGCGGTCGCAACTTCGGAGGGCTGCACCGGCTGGAAGACGCCCAACGAGAGCTGAGCAAGGCGATCGACCTCGCCCCCGACGACCGGGAGGTCCGAGCCATGCTGGCCAGGGTCTGCCGAGCGCGCGGGAGGGTACGAGAGGCCACACAGCACGAGCGCTTGCTGCGCCAGCGCGGTGAAGACGACGCCGGCTGATCAGCACCAGCTGGCGTCGTCGCCGCTCGGGCTGCGGAGCAACTCGTGGACGTTGGCGGCGATCGCCCGGTAGCCGACGTTGTCGGCGAGACGGTGACGTCGAGCTCCTTGGCGAGGGCGAAGTCGTGCGCCAGCTCGGCGTGGGCGGCGCTGTCGGCGAGGCACACCTCGATGGCAGCGATCGGGAGCTCGAGGCTCTCGGCGACCTCGTACTGGACGGCGCGGAGGCCGACGTCGCGGCCCTCGGCGAAAAAGGCGTCGCGGATGGCCCCACCCGGATCTGACAGGCGTAGGCCCAGATACAGAGGACGTCGGTGAAATGATGGACCGGCAGCGGCATAGGCATGGCGTGATGCTAGCCGTGAGCGCGCGTCCCGTCCCTTGGCCGGTTGCCGAAATGCACCCAGATGGGGGATGATCCGCTGGTGGGGAAGGACGATGTCCAGCTGGTCGCCGCGGCAGCCCGCGGTGACCGCGATGCACTCGCCGATCTCTACGATCGTCATGGCGGCCCCATGCTCGGGCTGGGGCTCCGGATCCTGGGGGATCGAGGCGAGGCCGAGGAGCTGCTGCACGACGTCTTTCTCGAGGCCTGGAAGCGTGCCGGTGACTACGACCCGAGCCGTGGCTCGGTCCGCGCCTGGCTGATGCTGCGGATGCGCTCGCGCTGCCTGGATCGGGTGAAATCCGCTGCGCGGAGCCGGACCTCGCCGGTGGGCGAGAAGGTCGAGCGCGCCGCGGGCAGCGCCCCGGCGACCGCCAGCGATGAGGCCGATGCGCAGCGGGTCCATGGCGCCCTGGCCGAGCTTCCCGACGACCAGCGCCGGGTGCTGGAGCTGGGCTACTTCGACGGCTTGAGCTGCTCGGAGATGGCCGAACGGCTCGGAGTGCCGATCGGCACGGTGAAATCGCGGCTCCACGCCGCCCTCAAGAAGCTCCGAGCCGCCTTCCGGGTCGACGAGGTTCGGCCATGATCGAACCGATCGCGGGGCTGGCTCGTATGCATTACGGTGTTTGGGATCTTTTTTCCCGACCGGAGGCGAAGTGAGCCACTGGGAAGACGAGCTCGAGGATCGGTTCTTGGCCGAATTGGAGTCCGCGGCAGACGCGGAGGCCCTCGCTCGTCTGGCCAAAGAAGGCGCGGCGCCGAAGGGCCTGCGCGCGAAGCTCCTGGCGAGCGCGACCCTCGAGGGGCGCTTCGATCACCACGCGGCGGCGGCCGGCGAGCTGCTGAACCTCCCCGAAGCGCGAGCGCGCGAGCTGCTCGACGGCATCGGCCTGGACCCGTCTTGGGTCGCGAGCCCGCTTCCCAACGTCGAGCTCTTCCACATCGCAGGCGGCCCGGGGACCGAGAACGCCATCACCGGCTTCGTCCGCATCACCGCGGGCGCTGGCTTTCCGCCCCACGAGCACCTCGGCGACGAAGCCGTGCTGATCCTCCAGGGCTCGGTCGAAGACACCGTGAGCGGCGCGATCCATCGCCCCGGGGACGTCGCGCGCATGTCCATCGGCACCTCGCACGCGTTGATCGCGCGACCGGGTCCGGACCTCGTCTATCTCAGCGTCATCGAGACCGGCGTGAAGATCGGCGACCGGGTCTTCGGGCCCGACGACACCGAGCTCTGAGCGAGCTCGAGCGCGCGCTCGAACTTTTTTCGATCCGCCGTCGAACCGGTCGCGGAGGTCGCTCGTATCGAAGGGGCGCGGCATGGAACCCCTTGGCCGCGCGAGGGGGGAGACGCGGCTCTGCGTCGTGGCTCCTCGATCGACAACCGAACCGAGAAGGACACCTCATGAAGAACAGAGCTTCCCTTTGGCGCCGCTTCGCCGTGGGCCTGGGTGCGCTGGGCGCGCTCGCGCTCGTCGCAGCCGAGCCGGCACAAGGCGCCGACCACCTGGACTCCAACGCCACCGTCGGTGATCCCGCCGCGGACATCACCGACTGGTTCGCCTGG
Organism: uncultured Sandaracinus sp.; assembly: GCA_964462035.1. Lineage (GTDB taxonomy): Bacteria > Myxococcota_A > Polyangia > Polyangiales > Houyiibacteriaceae > UBA1660. The sequence continues at coordinate 66,119 of CAYXAP010000030.1, read as the reverse complement.
ACCTCGGCCGACGGCGAGTCGCTGAACATGATCATGGCGCTCACGCCGCTCGCCGGCGACGACGCGACCTTCAGCGACGCGACGCAGTACTCGTTCCACGTCAACGCGCACCCGGACCTGCTCTCCGCAGCCGGCATGAGCACGCTGATCACCTGCCAGTTCTACACGGAGACCAACATCGAGTGCTGGGCGCAGCGTGAGGGCTCGGTCGTGGGCTACGTCGAGGGCGACGCCTCCAGCGAGGCTGGCGTCACGAACGGCGACGACTCCATCCGCGTCTTCGCCGGTCTCCGCAACGACCCGTTCTACTTCAACCTCGACGGCTTCAAGGCGGTCGAGGAAACCGTGCGCGGCGTGGTCGCCGACAGCCCCGGAGCGCTCGGCCTCGACGCCAACGGCTGCCCCGCCGGGCTCGACGCCGACACCCGCACCGCGCTCGTCGGCCAGCTCGCCGCGAACGCGCCGGACGCCCCGGACGGAGCGCCCATCAACGATCTCGACGGCGCCAACGTCCTCGCGATCGTGATGCAGGTCGACCTCGACCTCGTCTCCGACGCCTCCAACCCCATCTTCAGCACCTGGGCCAGCACCCAGGCCGCGGAATGAGGAGCGCCATCATGACCAAGAAGAACCTCAGCACGATGACCGCGCTCGCCCTCGCGAGCTCCCTCGCCTTCGCCGGCTGCGGCGATGACGACGGCGACGACACCACCGACGACATGGTCGACATGTTCACGCCCACCGGCGACATGGGCGGCGACGGCGAAGACATGGGTGGCGGCGGCGACGACGACATGTTCGTCCCCGATCCGATGCCGCGAGGCATGGACAACCCGCCGACCATCGGCGCTCAGATCGACCGCGCCGCGCGGCCCGGTGTGACCACCGCGCTGGTCGGCACGTTCACCGAGACCGACGACGACACCCGCAACACCCTGAAGGACAGCTACAACGCCGACGCCAACGCGGCCGGTTGGGTGGCCGCGTACGCCTCGACCATCCACTCGCAGCTCGCGGTCCTCGATGGCCTCGATGGCTCCTGCGGCGATCAGCTCGCCTTCGGCGCCAACCCGCTGGACGACGGCTCGTCGGACTATGACTTCCTCGCGAACGTCCTGGCCAACGACCGCGTGTGGGTCGACTCGACGCGCACCGCGTGCGCTGGCGCCTACCTGGGCGTGGAGCTCGAGACCCTCGGCCTCGTCGGTGACGGCGAAGGTGGTTGCGGTGGTCGCATGCCCGCGCAGGACGTCATCGACGCCACCTACTCGGTGCTCGCTGGCGGCCTGGACCTGCTGAGCCCCTCGCCGGCCGTGACCGACGGGGTCCCCGTCGATGACGAGGACGGCACCCTCAGCGACTCGTTCCCCTTCCTGGCGGCTCCCTGACATGTGGGATCGACGCCCCCTCCTCCTGGCGGCCCTCGCCTTCGGTGCGCTCGCGTGCACCGAGGAGGGGGCGACCGATCCTCCCCTTGCTCCGGTGGGACCCGAGACGGTCGCCATCGACACGGCGCGACGGACGACGTCGCCCGACCTGGCGCTGCGGAACCTCGATGCATCGATCGACGGCGCGCGCAGCCACTACGAGCGGATCGGCTCGAGCTCGACGCGGTCGCGTCTGGTCTCGCTGCTCCAGCTCCGCGCCCAGCTGACGGGCGCGTACGACGACTTCCTGGCCATCGACGAGCTCACCCGCGAAGGGATCGAGCGGAACCCCGATGGCGCGCGCGCGCTGACGGACCGCGCGGGCTACCTGACGACCGTCCACGAGTTCGCCGAGGCTCGGTCGGCCCTCGACGCAGCGCAGCGCGCCGGTGCCACCGAAGCCGAGCTGCTGGTCGACCGAGTGACGATCGACCTCGCGGTCGGGGTGGACCCCACGACGCTGCTCCCGCTCGCCCAGTCGCGCGTCGACGAGCGCGACGACACCAACAGCTGGACGCTGCTGGCGGGCGTGCTGGCGGCGACCGGCGACTTCGAGGGCGCGGACCTCGCGTTCCGCACGGCCCTCGATCGCTATGGCGACGTCTCGCCCTTCACCTTCGCCACGAACGCCTTCCGGCGCGGTGTGATGTGGTCGGAGATGGCGGACCGACCCGACCTCGGGCGACCGCTCTACGAAGAGGCCGTGCGGCGCTTCCCCGACTACGTGGTCGCCAACGTGCACCTCGCCGAGCTGGAAGCGCTCGCGGGAGATCGGGAGCAGGCGCTCGCCCGGCTCGAGCACCTCGTGGCGCTCGGCGTGGGTGACCCCGAGCCCGCCGGCTACCTCGGTGAGCTGCTCGGACCCGTCGACGGGGGCCCGTTGGTTCAGCAGGCGAACGCCCGCTACGACGTCTTGCTCGAGCGCTTCCCCGGAGCCTTCGCGGACCACGGCTCGGAGTTCTTCGCCGGGCCCGGCAACGACCCGGAGCGAGCCCTCGCGCTCGCGGCATTCAACCTGGAGCGGCGAACCAACCCCCGCGCCTACGTCGTCGCCCTCGGCGCCGCCGCGGCTGCGGGTGCCCGCGTCCAGCGTTGTCAGTGGGCCATCGACGCGGCGCCCCTCGGTGAGCACCACCCGGTGCTCGCCAACGAGGTGCGCGCCGCGCTCGAGGCCTGCGACTGAGGACCCGATGGGTCCGAGCCTCCCAACCCACCTGGCTCGGGCCCTCGGGTCTTCACCTTCCGATTCGCTCGACACGCGAGCGCAACCGGTCGCCCATCCGCTAGGCTGCGCGCCGGGTGGTACCGATGGGTCGAACGTTCGCATGCGTGGCGCCAGCCATGGCGCTCTTGGTGGGACTCGGCTGTGGGGACGATGGCCCCCCGAGCGATGCCTCCGTGACCCTCGACGGACCGGCCGCGTGTCCAGCGGCGACCTGGTCGCCCGAGGTCGGGACCTTCGAGCGTTGGCCCGAGCCCGCGCTGCTCGAGCCCGATGACGCGAGCCCAACCGGCTTCCGGCTCCGCACGGACCCGTCCCGATGGGCCGAAGCCATCGACACCCTCGGCAGCTTCGCGCCGGCCCTGCTCGAAGAGCTCGAGGGCTACGACGGCTTCGGTCTGAACGCGGAGGCCTACTTCCGCTTCGACGGCCCGGTCGTGGGGGTCACCGGCGGCTTCGCGACGCTCGCGGAGGGCGTCGCCACGCCGCTGCCTTCGCGAGTGGTCATCGATGGCGACGGCAACGATACGGTCTTCATCGTGCCCACGGTGCCGCTGCCCGAGGGGGCGCGCGTGATCGCCTGGGCCGAGGCGCTCCCCGAGAGCTGTGCGAGCGCACCTGCGTTGGCGGAGCTCGATGCCGGCGCGAGCGCTGCGCTCGAGTCGGCGGGTCTGCTCACGGACGCGAGCCGACTGGTCGGTCTCAGCGTGTTCCCCACCGCGACGGTTCGCGCGCAGTCGGTCGCGGTCGCAGAGCTCATCGCCGAGTCGCCGCCGCCGACGCTGGTCGAGCCGCCCGTCTGCGAAGCCATGGCCGACCACCGCTTCTGCACGGCGACGATCGTGCTGCGGGACTTTCGTGGCGGCGATGGGAGCCTGCACCCCTTCGCTCCGATTCCGACCGAGACGGCGACCCACGAGGTCCCGATCGCGTTCTGGCTCCCGCTCGAGCCGACCGCCAGCGCGCCGACCATCCTCTTCGGCCACGGTCTCGCCAGCCGGTACCAACAGGGAGAGATCCTCGCCGCACGCGTCGCGCCGGTGGGCATGGTGACCGTGGGGATGCCGGCGCTGGCGCACACGGGCCACCCCACGCAGCCGGTCGCCGACCCCGATGTGCTGGACCAGGTCTTCGACTTCTTCACGCTGGACCCGGTCGTGCGCGGGACCCTCGACACGGGACGGCTTCGGGACCACTTCCGACAGACCGTCTGGGAGCGGCTCCAGGTGTTTCGCTTCCTGGCGAGCGAGCCCGATCTGGACGGTGACGACGCGCCGGACGTGGACGCCAGCCGGCTGGGCTACGTCGGCGGCTCGCTCGGAGCGATCATGGGCACTCAGCTCCTCGCGGGCGCCAACGACCTGCGCTTCGGTGTGCTCGCGATGCCCGGAGGGCGGCTGGCGAACATCCTCACCGAGAGCCGACTCTTCGGGACGCTCTTCACCGGACTGCGCCCGGAGTCGATGACCACCGGTGACCTGCGCCGCTTCCTTCCGCTGGCGCAGACCGTGCTCGACCCGGGTGACCCGTCGACGTTCGCCGCCGCCGCGCTCCGGGAGCACCCCGAACCGAGACCGCATCTGCTGGCGGCCGTCGCGCTGAACGACGAGATCGTTCCCAACGCCTCGAGCTACGACCTGACGCGGGCGCTGGCCATCCCCGTCGTCGGCGCGCTCGAGCCGGTCGAAGGGCTGGAGTCCCTGGCGGCGCCGCTCTCGGCGAACCTCGACGGCACGACCGCCGGCTTGATCCAAGTGGACCGCGTGGTGGTCGATGGGGAAGAGGTCGCCGCCCAGCACCGCAACATGCCGATCAACGAACCGGCGATCGGCAACTTCTTCCGCTTCGTCCAGGAAGGCGTGGAGGGAGTGCCCGCCGTCCGCGATCCGTACGAGGACGACTGAGACCGCGGACGCTCAATCGCGCTCGGTAGGCGCGAGCGTGGCTTCGACGAGGTCGATGGCGGCCGCCGTGAGGAGCTCCGTGGTCGATCGCGCTTGGGCGCTGATGACGATGGCTCGGCCCTCGCCCCAGGGGATCACGTAGCGACGCTGCCACCAGCGCTCGCCTTCGAAGGTGTACTCGAGGTCGATGCGCTCACGCCCGTCGGCCTGACCGACGGCGCGGACGGTCTGGTCGGAGGTCGCCAGCTTCTCGATCGGCGTCGTCCGGGCTCGGTCGAGTGGACCCGCCAGCCAGATCATCGCGCCCTCGGGGCCGATCAGGAGAAAGGGCGGGTACTCGGGGTCGCTCTGCAGCGCGAAGCCCTCGGGCCAAGCGCAGGAACAGATGCTCGTCTCGATGTGCCAGCGTTCGGCGGGATCCCCGCGATCGATGTCCGCCAGCTCCGTGACCGGACCCGGCAGCGCCTCGGCGATGTCCACCACGTCCGCCTGCTCTCCGTGGAGGATACGCAGCCGACTCGGCGGCCCATCGGGGACGCGTTCGAAGCGGTATGGCGCCTTCGGCAAGACCGTCGCACCGAACCCTTGGAGTCTCGCCAACACGTGCACGCGCCCAGACCTTAGCGCCCCACGATCGGTGCGTCCGTTTCGTCGGTGACGCGAATCTTTTTCAAAAAAAGACTGACCCGATCGCACCGCCCTCGCCCTCTTGCTGGGGTGATGAGACGCCGTACTTTCTCTCGGGCCCTGGGTGCTGCCGCGCTCTTCTCGCCCTTCCTCGCCACCATCGGCCGTACCCAAGCGCAGCCAACGCTCGGACGCGCCAAGTATCTGTGTCTGATGACGACCACGGGCTCGAACCCGAGCCTCTGGACGCCGTCGGGACCACTCTTCAACGCGTCGAACCAGCCCCTGCAGCGGGTGGCCGACGACGTGATCGTCGTGAGCGGGCTGAACGGCAACGGCCACTGCGCCACCCACGGCTCGCCCGGTGGACTGACCGGTCTGGGCTACTCGGGCTCGGGGCACACCTCGATCGACCAGCACATCGCCCGAGCGCTCGGCGAGGCTGGGGTCCGGACGCCCTTCGCGAGCCTCCAGCTCGGTGGGGACCCGAACCAGCAGTCGTCGAGCTTCTGGCGCAACGGCGAGCAGCAGAGCCCGATCGCCCGACCGGCGTCCGCCTTCGACACCGTCTTCGCCGGGGCGATGCCGAGCGACCCGATGGAACCCGGGGAGACGCCCTCGGACCTGCTCCGCCGGCGGCAGAGCATCCTGGACCTGATGCTCACGGAGCTCGACCAGCTCCGGGGCTCCCTCGGCGCCGAGGAGCGACGGAAGCTCGAGCTGCACGCCGAGTCGATCCGCGCGCTCGAGCTCCGGCTCGCCGGCACCGGCGGCGACGGTGGCGGCGGCGTCATGGGCGGGAGCTGCACCCCGCCGACCGGCATGGCGGACACCGACGAGGTTCTGCTGGACGACGCCAAGTGCCTCGACCTGGCGATCACGGCGCTCGGCTGCGACCTGACCCGCGTCGTGTCGGTGGAGTTCGGCTTCCACAACGGCACGCCCTGCGCGCTGCCAGGGATGACTCCGGGCGACTGGCACTCGAACTACCTGCACAGCAACCAGGTGGCCGACCTGACCAAGCTCGAAGCGTGGCTCACCGAGCAGTTCGTCGGCGCGATGGAGAAGGCCCGCACCATCCCCGCCCCCGACGGGAACGGCACCCTCTACGACCAGACGCTCTTCGTCTGGGCTCGGACCATGGGCGACTCCGTCGCCCACTCCGACGGCGACATGCGGACCGTCTTCGCCGGCGGCGCCGGCGGCTATCTCTCGACGAGCCCCGGCGGGCGCCACGTCGATGCGGCCGGCCAGTCGCACCAGCGCGCGCTGCTCAACTGCGCTGCCGCCCTCGGCGTCTCGGACATGAACTTCGGCGACGGTGGGCTCGGCGGCGACAGCCGGCTCCCGCTCGAGGCGGTGGTGTCGTGAACCGCTCGACCTACGCCGCGCTCGTGCTCCTCGGTTGCTCCGGCACCATCGGCACGACGGACTACCAGGACCCGAACGCGCCGGACGATCACGAGGTCCCTTCCTCCGGCGAAGCGCTGGACCGCATCCTCGAGGCACCGGCGAGCTGCGAGGACGGGCTCTCGCCCACCGGTCTGCGCCGGCTCTCGGGCCGGCAGTACCGCAACTCCCTCGTCGCGATCTTCGGCGGCGACGGCGCGGTGCCGGACGGCGACGTGCTCGACGACCCGGTCGTGCACGGCTTCCGGGTCGACGCCGACTCGTCGGTGGTGCGTGACCTCGGCGCGCAGCGCGTGATGCAGCACGCCGAGCGAGTCGCCACCTGGGCCGCCGGTGCGAAGCTCGACCTCTTCACCACCTGCCGCGACACGAGCCTCGCCTGCCGCGCCGAGTTCATCGAGCGCTTCGGCGAGCGCGCGTTCCGCGAGCCGATCAGCGACGCGCAGCGCGAAGCCTACGACGCGCTCTTCCAGATGGAGGAGACCTTCGAGGCCGGCGCCGAGGTCGTGATGGCGGCGATGCTCCAGTCGCCGAACTTCCTCTACCGGCGCGAGATCGGCGTGGCGGACGGCGGCCGCCAGCGGCTCAGCGCCTACGAGATCGCCAGCGAGCTCGCCTACCTCACGACCGAGGGTCCGCCGGACGCCGAGCTCTACGCCGCCGCCGCCGAAGGCCGACTCGAGACGCCGGCCGACGTCGAGCGCGAGCTCGCACGGCTGCTCGAGACGCCGGCCGCCGAGCAGATGCTGCATCACTTCGTGGAAGGGTGGCTGGAGGTCGAGGACCTCGAAGCCCGCGTGAAGGACGACGAGGTCTTCATGCTGACGCCCGAGCTGCGGGAGTCGATGCTGAACGAGACCCGCGCGCTCTACGCGGACCTGGTGCGCAACGGCGGCTCCTTCGAGGACATGATGACCGCCGAGCACACCTTCGTGGACGGCCCGCTGGCCGCGCTCTACGGGCTGCCCGGCGAGGGCCGTGTGGACCTCACGGGGACCAACCGCACGCCGGGCATCCTCGGCCACGGCAGCGTGCTCACGCGACACGCGCTGGCCGCGAGCTCGTCGCCCGTCGCGCGCGGTCTGTTGATCCGTGAGCGCTTCCTCTGCCAGCACCTGCCGGACCCGCCCGCGGGCGTCGACACCGACATCGAGGCCGTCGCCGACGCCCCCACCACCCGCGAGCGCTACCGGGAGCACAGCACCAACCAGGCGTGCGCCGGTTGCCATCGGCTGATGGACCCGATCGGCTTCTCCTTCGAGCACTACGACGCCTTCGGTCGCTACCGCGAGGACGAGAACGGCAACGCCATCGACACCAGCGGCAGCATCTCCGGCCTGCCCGAGGGCGGCGACCTGCCCCTCGATGGGCTGGCGAGCCTCGCCGAGGCCCTCGCCGACGAGCCGGCCGCCCGCGACTGCTACGCGCGCCACCTCGCCTACTTCGCCTATGGTCGGGCGGGCTGCGGCGAGACGGTCACCGCGGCGGCGGAGACGCCAGACGGATCGCTCCGAGCGATGCTGCGCGAGCTCGTGACGGCGCCCCAGTTCTACGAGCGCGTCGTCGGCGAGTAGGGCGGCGCGCAGAATCGTGCAGCGCTTTCACTTATCCACTGGGAGCGTTCTGCGACAAGCTCGTTCACCGAAGCCTGCCTCGCTGGCCTATGGTGCCCGCGAGGAGACACCCCAATGGCTCACCAACTCACGCGAAAGACCTTTCTTCAGCTCACTCTCGTCGGCGTCGGCGCCAAGCTCGTCGGCTGTGGCGACGACGACGGACCGGCCGGACCGGACCTCGGTGGTGGCGACACCGACATGGGCGGTGGCGGCGGCACCGACATGGGCGGCGGCGGTGACACCGACATGGGCGGCGGTGGTGACACCGACATGGGCGGTGGTGGTGACACCGACATGGGTGAAGCGAGCATGTGCTCGGGCGACGTGATCGTCGCCGACATCAGCAACAACCACGACCACTCGCTGGAGATCCCGGTCGCCGACATCATGGCCGGCACCGAGCGTCAGTACGTCACCGGCGGCACCACCGGTCATTGCCACGTCGTGACCCTCACGGCCGACGACTTCGCCACGCTCCGCGCGGGCGGCGAGGTGCGCGTGGTGAGCTGCAACAACACCGAGCACGAGTACGCGCTCAGCTGCGCGGGCTCGGTGACGGCGAACGACCCGGCGCCGACCTGCGGTTCGAGCAGCGAGGGCCGCTTCACCGGCGGCTGCACCGGCGACACCTTCACGCCCTGAAGCTCAGGGGCCCGGCGCGCCGGCGGTGATCCACGCTTCGATCGCCGCGCGCCAGGGCTCCGGGAGCGGGTCGTTCGAGTAGGGCATCCGGTAGCCGCAGATCGACGAGTCGATCTCCTCCCCGTCGGGGATGGCGTAGAGCTTCCGGTAGAAGAGCGAGGCGTCGGGATCGCCAGCGGTGACGAGCGCCATCCCGAGCGCGCCGCACTCGTCGGTGGCGGAGACCTGGAAGAGGCGGTCGTAGGATTCGCTCAGGCCACGCAGGTCGAGGTCGCCTTCGTTCTCGTCGTCCAGGTCGCCGTGACAGGAATCGACGGCGCAGGTGGGCACCACGATCACCTCGTGGATCGATGCCCAGGTCGGCTCGGCCGGCTCCACGCAGGTCCCGCTCGCGCAGAGCGGTAGCCCGGGGAGGTGTGCGCAGTCGGCGTCGACCGCGCAGGGCAGGCACTCGCCCTCGAAACAGAGGGACGCGGCCGCTCCCGGGCAGTCGTCCGCGTCGATGCAGGCGCGCGCGACGACCGTGCCCACGGTGGCGGGCTGACCGTCGTCGCGGGGACGGGTTCGCTCGATGACCGGCAGATCGCATGCGAGCCAGTTCCGCAGGATCGCGCGCCCCTCCGGGGTGTCGAGCTCCGGCAGGGGCTCGGCGCCGAGTCGCGCGTAGCGGGGCCGGGTCGGGTTGGCGATCAGGTCGGCGCCCGCGGCGCCGGGAGGCATGGTGCCTCGGTCGACCTCGGCCCAGATCGCGGCGCGCTCGGCGTAGGCGTGGGCCTGCACCGCGCGGAGGCGCTCCACCTCCCCAGCGGAGCCATCGTAGGAGGCCGGGTCGATGTCCAGCTCCAGCCCCCGAGGCGCGCCCTGGCGCTGGCCGCCGGTGGCATCGGTCGCGTGGCAGAAGGTGCCGAAGCCGCAGGAGCCGTGCAGCAGCGCCTGACCGGCGTACGCGGGGTGGCCGTCCTCGTCGTAGACGACCTCGCGAGCGAGCTCGAGATCGCAGTCGCCGGGGACCGACTGGCAGGCGCCGAGGGCGAGGACCGCTGACAGCCCGAGGAGGCGATGGCTCACGGGCGGCACGATAGCAGCTCCTCACCGAGCCATCCCCGACCGAGGGGCTTCGGGCATCGGCAACTGAGATATCGTCCACGCCACGATGGGCAGCACCAAAGCCAGGAAGAAGAAGGCGCCCGCCAAGAAGAAGGCGAAGAAGGCCGCAGGCTCTTCGCTGGCGAAGCTCGTCGCCGCCGGGCTCGCCGATCTGAACGCGAGCGGAGAGGACCTGCCGAAGACGCTGGCCGCTGCCCTCGAAGAGGTGACGGCGCTGGCGGCGAAGTCCGCGCCCAAAGCCGCGAAGAAGGCGAAGTCGGTCGCCAAGAAGACCGGCGCGAAGGCCGAGGCGATGCGCTTCCTCGACGCAGCCGCGATGGCGATCCTCGCACACGACGACAAGCGGAGCTCCCGTCAGAAGCAGGCCAGCGCTTGCCACGCCGCCGCGCGGGTGGTCGAGCGGAAGCTGAAGCGCTCGCCCATCGCCGACGACGCGCGCCTCCCACGCCTCGCCGCCCTCGCGGAACGCGGCGCGCTCTGGGCCAAGGAGCTGGCGATGGCGCTCGACGCGATGGACGAGGTCCCCGCGACGATCGCTGCGACCATCGCCCAACAGGTCGTCGCCAACGGCGAGGAGCCCTCGCTGAATCTGATGAAGGCGCTCGCGCGTCACGGCGCCGCGGAGGCTGCGCTCCGTGCATGGCTCGCGGCGCCCGGGGCGCTGGCGGACATCGACGCGAAGCTGTGGACCCAGAGCCGCGCCATGTGGGTGCGCGCCGTCGCCCAGAGCGACGAGCACCAGCGCCAGCTCGCCTGCTTCTCTCCGCGCACGAACGACCCGACGGGCTTCCTGCGCATCCTGGCCGAAGCCGACGTGGCCCGCGCCATCGACACGCCGGCGTTCGCTCGGGGGTTCGCCCAGCGGGTGCTCCAGCTCTCGATGCGCAGCCGCTGCGCGAGCCACGGCGCCGAGATCGTCGGCTACGTGAGTGCGATCCTGGCGCCACTGGCGCGCCTACTCCGCGAGGCCGAGCCACTCAGCCTCGAGGTCTCGACCACTGGCTACCAGGTCCGCTTCGAGTACGAGCCGCACGAGCTCCCGGACGTGCCGAGCTACCACGCGCTCCTCGCACCCGAGCTCACGGAAGTACTGCTCGAGCTAGAGCTGCCTTTCACTGTCCCGGACCAGCTCGATCGCTTCGAGATGGGCGGCGCCGGCACCGAAGAGGACCTCGGTCTCGAGCACCAGCAGCTCCGGCGAGTGGCCGCGCACGACGAGCTGCGCCCGCGGCTGGAGCGCGGACTCTACCGCGCGCTCTGGAACACCCAGTCCGCCCGCCTCTTCCTGCGCGCCGCCGCGAGCGAGGGGCAGCGCACGGCGATGGGGCAGGTCCTCGGGTTGGTCAGCGACGTCGCCACCAAAGGGACCATCGGCACGTTCGAGTCGTTCCACCCCACGATGGCTCGGCTGTGCGAGCCCGACGTGCTGAAGGGCGTGCCCGAGCTGGCCGACATCGTCGGGAGCCTGGACCCCGTCGAGCTCTTCCGGCGCCAACTGCAGCATGGCTCGATGGACGAGTGGGGCTGGGAAGCGCTCGACGCGGTCGTGGTGGGGCCCAGGGCCCTGACTGGAAACGACGTGCGGCGACACGTGGTGGGCACCCTGCCCGAGTGTGTCCTCCACGAACGAGACGACGAGCGAGCGCGACTCCTGGTCGTCGGCCCCGACGACGTGCACTTCGAGCTCGAGCTCACCGGAGAGGACCAGAAGCGGGCCTTTCGCTGGGTGCACTTCCTGAACGGCGAGCTCTACGCGTACGACTGGCGAACGAACCAGGTGTTGGCGCTCGTGCGCGGCGAAGTGGTGGCCGAGAAGGGACCGCAACCCTTGCTCGGCACGATGGTCGGCGGCGAGCTGCTCGACGTCTGCGGCCGGAACCTCCGAGCGCTCCTGGAAGCGGGCGAGTCGATCGACATCCCTTCGGATCTGCGACTGCACGTCCTCAACCACCGGATCGGGCTGCTCTCGGACGGTGAGCACCTCTATCGAGCGGACCGAGAGCGCAGCAACGCTCCCTACGAGGTCGAGCGCTTCGACGGAGGCGAGCCCGCCCGACCCGCGTGGCTCGCCGAGGGGATGGTCGAGGGCGCGTTGCTCTTCGACGTCCAGTCGTGGCCGGTCCCGGAGGGGTCGGAGGAGTCGCCGGTCGGCATCCGGGACGGCGTCGCCGGCTTTGCGCGCATCGAGCTGCATGGAAACGGCATGACGTTCGCGGCGGATGGCCGCCGTGGAAAGGCCACGGGACTCAATCTGGAGAAAGGCTGGCAGCGCGACGTCACGACACTGATCACGTTCCCGAAGCGCGACGCCGTCCACCCGGTGACCTCGCTCGAAGAGGCGGTCTTCCACCCAGACCTCGATCTGCCCCTCACCGCTCCGCAGGATTGCCTCCGAGCGGGCTATTGGCCGGGGACGACCTTTCGTCCGCCGCAGAGCTGGTGGCCTCACCTGCGTGCACGCGATCCCGATGGGTCCGCCGCGCTGGCGGAATGCTCCCGGGGGCGCGCGCACGAGCTCTACGAGGCGGCCACCGCCGCGCTGGCCGAAGGTCCGAAGGAAGGCGAGCACGCGGAAGCAGACGAGCTGGTCGACTACGAAGACCTGCGCGTGATCATCGAGCGGCCACCGCCGGCCAACGACCCGATTCGGCGGTGGCCATCGGTGGCGAGCGCCGTGCGTCAGATCTTCCCCGAGATCACCCACCCGCGGCTCGTGGCCGGCATCGCCGGGCTGGCGATCACCGCCGCAGAGCAAGGGCGGCGGATCGCCGAGCTGCAGGCGACGGTCGCCCGCCAGCTGGCGAGCGACGCCACCCAGAGCCACCTCGTGAACGCAGACCTACGAGCCATCGACCGACTGCTCGGCTGCAACCTCGAGATTCCGGGTCGCTGGGGCCGGAACCGCGTCGGTCAGCAGATCCACGACGTGGCGAGCTACCTGCTCGGCGACGCGGCCGGCGAGCTCGAGCGACCGGCGCCAGGGTTCATGGCGTGGGAGAGCGCGCTCACCTGGACCGGCGACTTCGTGATGCACCTGCTCGCGGCCGGAACGCCGGAGCCGGCCCGCGCGGCGATGCGGACCCTGCTGGAGGAGCTGGCTGCGACCGTCCTCCCCGACCACGCCAACGAGCTCCACTGGGTCGCAGTGCAGTTCGACGAGGCACCCTTCTCGGGTGTGGATCACGACGCCGGCGAGCGCCTCGCGACCTGGACCCACCGGACCTTCCTGCGCGTGCGCGACCTCCGCCAGCACATCTACGTCGGGCTCGTCCGCCGAAAGGACTCGAGCCCCCTCGCTCCGCCAGGCGCGAAGGTGCTCGAGGAGCACGCGGTCTCGCCGTGGTTCGCCCGCGAACGGCTCGAGGCTGCGCTCGCGGCCGAGCGATGGGCGCCGATGGATCGCGCCACGATCGACGCCGTCGCGAACGCGACCGGGCTGATGGCGGAGAGCGTCCGGCTGCTGCTGAACGGGGGCGCGCCGCCGCTCGAGCTGGATGGCGGCGCGCGGAAGACCGCCGGGCTCACCGTCGGGAAGGCGGCGCACGCCACCGAGGAGCTCGCGCCCACGGCGACCGCGGGCCTCTTCGGGAGCTTCGTGGGCGACGACCTGAAGCCGGCACCCACCGCCACCATCCTGAAGCGCTGCGTCGAGCGCTTCGGCGTTCGCGAGCCGCTTGCGATGGACGTGCTCGAGCAGGCGAAGCGCGACATCCGCAACCCCCACCCGCCCTTCGCGCGGGTCCTGCGCGAGCTGCTCTCGCCGGAGTCGACGAAGCCCCTCGCGGCGGACGCGAGCTGGGTCGTTCGCCCCTACGTCGAGCTCGGCCGCAACGCGATCCGTTTCGGGTCGAAGCCTCCGGGCTGGCCGATCCACCACGACGCCTCGACCGGCGGCTTCCGGCCCCAGTGGCCCGACGCGTCGCGCGCGTTCTCGTACGACGCGCTCACCAGCTACCCGAAGTACTTCGCCTGGGCTCAGCTCGAGCTCCCGGTCGGGCACCGCATGCGCCTCGCCGCCCACCGCGCCTCGGTCTTCTTTCGAGAGCGGCTGCGCCACCCGGACCTGCTGATCCCCCTGGCCATGGGCGAAGGCGAACGGCCCTTCGACGATGGCGAGCCGTACGCCGCAGCCGATGGCGGCGACTCGGCCGAGGGACTCCGGCGCGACGGCTTGCTCCTCACCTGGCCCTCGAAGGGTGAGGGATGGATGCTCTACGCGGTGCCTGCGGAGCTCGAGGGGGCGCCGGCCATCCCCACGAACGCGGTCGACGTCTGGCCCTACGCCCACCTGCTCACGCTCGTCACGAGCGCGGCGTTCACCAGGCTGATGGACGCGCTGGGCGCGGCAGCACCCGAAGGCGCGATGGTCGCGGACCCTAGGGTGAGCGCACCCGACGCGGTGGCTCGGACGATGGCGGCCGAGTCGCTCGAGCGAGACGCCGCGGCGCTGCTGCTCCAGCTCCGTGCGCTGGGCGAGCCGACGCGCGCACGGCTTCGCGGCTATGGATGGCCGGACGACGCGCTCGAGAAGGCGAGCGACGAGCTCGTCGCGCGCGGACTGGTGGAGCGCACCAAGCGCCGCGGGTCGACGCGAACGCTCTACCTCTCCGAGAGGCTCGTCTCCTTCGACCGCTACCCGGCGCCGGTGGAGGCGAGCAAGCTTGCGTACCTGCAGCTCACGGAGGACGAGCGACCGCCGCTCGACGTCCCACTTCCCTGCGAGCCACTCGGCGAGCTCTACGAGAGGATCGCCTCGGCCATCGCGACGCGATGATCGCCCCCGGTCGAGCGTTCACTCCATGCGAGTCGTGCAGGTCGCCCACGTGCCCTCGGCGTCGCGGATCGCCTGGAGGACCCGTTCGAAGGTCGGCACCATCGCGCGCATGGCATCCTCGCTCGGCGGGACGTGAGGGATCGGCGTGTGGCCCTCGAGCCACTGTCGCTCGGCTCGCCACACACCGGCCACGGAGCCCTCCCCGGGGATGGTCACGGTGAAGGGCTCCCGGTCATCGGCCCACGACCGCAGGTCCAGCGCCGCGGCGAGCGCCTCGTGCTCGGCGTCGGGGAGCGTTCCCGTGCACGCAACGACCTCCTCGGTGCCGTCGCCCACGTCACCGCGGTGTTCGTAGCGGAAGTCGCGAAGGCGACGAGGGTCGAGCTCGAGCCGGGTGCTGAGTGACTCGTCGACCATGAACTGGACCTCGATCGTGAGATCCCACTCGTTCGCGAGCGGAAGCGAGTCACCCGCCTCTTCCACGCCCACTGGCTGCCCGGTCCCGTCGTTCGCCGCACCACACGCCGCGAGCAGGAGGGTCCAAGCACACCATCGCATCCGCGCGCGTCTCATCGGGCCAGGGTAGCGGACCAACGCGTCAGCCAGGCGACCAACTCAGCGCGCGGCCGAGCGCGACCGGGTCCCGGATCTCGAGCGTGCGCTGCCGCGGCTCCGCCCCCAGCTCGGCGAGCGTCTGCTCGTGGGCCGCAGCCCACAGCCGCATCCCCTGGTCGAGCGAACGGCGACGCGCGGCACGGACTCGTGCGAGGGCGAGTCCGTCCTCGCCCTCGTGCCACGCCAGCGCTCCTCGAAGAAGCGCCGCGAGCGGGTCGTAGCAGGGCAGCCGCTCGCCCTCGATCTTGGCCGCGAGCCGGGCGATGCGGCGAGCATCGCGGCGCCGGAGCCGACCCCGCACCGGCTGCCGCGCCAGCAGGGCGCGGGCCGCCGTGTCCCGGAGGAGCACACGGATGAAGGGCATGCGCCAGAGCAGCGACGCCGCGAGTGGCAGCCGAATCGCCGCGAGCCGGTCGAGCGCCAGCTGCGGACGCCCCTCCACCAGGTCCAGTCGACTCTGGCCGACCGCCGCGAAGGCGTGCTGGATCTGGAACGTCACGTCGCCCCAGTCGGTCAGCGCTTGGTCCAACGCCCGCCGCGCTTCGGCCGGGTCGCCGTTGCAGATCCATTCGAAGTAGCCGTGACCGACCACCGACGCCGTCGCCCCGAAGCGATCGCCGCGCGCGCGCGAGTCCGCCAGCAACCGGGCGCGCTCGGCGGCGAGCTCCTCGAGGTGACCGAGCGTCGCGAGGTTGGCGAGCTGGTAGATCTGACCGGACACCCGCTCCCGCGTAGACCCGGTGCGCTCGAAGGCGCGCTCGATCTGCTGCGCCCAGTGCAGGCTCTCCTCGTACTCGCCGAGGTGGAAACGCTCGACGCAACGAGCACCGCAGACGAGGCCCCAGAGGTAGGGGTCGTCGAGCGCTCGGGACTCACGCTCGACGTACGCGATCATCGACTGGACCCGAGCGGTCGCACGCCAGCTCTGCGTGCCCGCGTAGTTCGCAGCCAGGCCGATGCTCCGCGCCAGTCGCCGCCGGTCGCCGAAGGACGCCGCGAGCCGCGCGCTCCGAAGCACGTACTGCGCGCCGGTGAGGCTGTCCGTCATCGTGAGGGCCAACCCGGCCGAATAGCAGAGGTCCATCTTGAACTGGTCGCGGGCCGTGGTCGGACGCTCCTCCGTGGGGCGCATGCCGCGCAGGCTCAGCCACGCGCTCTGCGCGAGGATGGAAGGCAGCACGCGCAAGCGTGACGTCGGCGGCGGCAGCCCGGCGGAACGTAGGCAGCGACCGAGCGCGTCGTAGCCAGCGTGCATCGACCCCGCGAGCAGAAGGTGCTCGGCGTGGAGCCGCGCCAGGTCGAGGGCTTCGAGCTCGTTCCGCTCGCCGTGCTGCTCCATGGCCTGGGCGAACGTCGCGGCCGCGTCTTCGTGGAGCCCGGCCTTGCCGAGGCTCTCGGCCCGAGCGCGGAGCACGTCGAGCCGGCGCGTATCGGCGACCCCCATCGTGCGCAGCGCCGATGCGTAGAGCTCCGCCGCGCGGTCGTGGCGGAACGCCGCGCCCGCTCGCTCGGCGCCGCGCAGGTAGAGCTCGCAGGCTCGCTCGGAGCGACCGGCGTGCTCGGCGTGATAGGCGCGCGCCTCGGGGTCGTCGATCTGCAGCCCCCCCATCGCGTCGTCGATCGCTGCGTGCGTGCGGGTCGCGGCGCCCCGCCGCTCGATGGACACCCAGTTCGCGCGGCGAATCGCGTCGTGCATCGCCTCGAGCTCCACGTCTCCGGACGAATGCACGCTCCGCGCGAGGCGCGCGCGGAAGAGGGCCGTGGTGGACTCGAAGCCGGCCGACTCGCCGAGCTCCCGGCACGCCGCGTCCACGATCGCGCGCTCCATCGGCCGTCCCGCGATCGTGAGCACGTCGAGCATCCGGGCGGCGCCACCGGGGAGCTCGCCCAGGCGGCGAGCGAGCATCGCCTCGAGCCCCGAGCCTTCGCGCGCCTGCCAACCGACCAGCTCCTGAGCGAGGAAGGGGTGGCCTTCGGCGCGGGCCACGATGCCGTCGACGTCCTCGAGCCCGCGGGCGACCGCGAGCGCTCGGACGGCGTCGTCGTCCAGCGGCCCGAGATCGAGCACGGCCTCCGGCGGCGCGCTCTCGTCGAGCACCTCGAGCAGACCACCATCGGCCGCGTCGGTCCGCTCGATCGTGACGAGCAGGAGCGGCGCGCCTTCGAGGCGCGCCAGCAGTCGGCCGCTCGCGGCGTCACCCCATTGGGCGTCGTCCACGACGAGCACGACGCTCTGGGCATCGCCCCTGCCGCGCTCGAGCATCGCCCCCAGCGCACGTGCAGCGCGCGCCAAGGCCTCCGCCGGCTCGATGGCGTCGGATGGAAACGAGCCCTCGATCACGTCGGGGAAGAGCCGGTGCAGATCGACGGCCTCCTCCTCGTCCGCCGGCGGAACCCGAAGCACCAGCTCCCGAACGATGTCGTCGATGCCACGGCGGTCCGTGCCGTCGAGCTCGAAGCAGCGCCCCTGCAGCACGAGCGCGTCGGCGCGGCGGTCCACCCAGCGCCGAACGAGCGACGACTTTCCGATCGCCGAGGGCCCACGAACGCGCACGTGAGCACGCCCGCGAGTCCGAGCGAGGCGATCGTCGAGCCACCGCAGCTCGTCCTCGCGGCCCACGAAGCGCGTCACCATCGAGGCGCTCAGCTCGGGGAGGTCGAGCGCTCGTCGACGCTCTTCGAGCTGACGCATGCGCTCCGCGGGATCGCGCTGGAGCGCGGCGTCGACGAAGGCCGCCAGCGCCGGGTCGGCGGATGCCACGGCAGGGGCGACCGTGGAGAGAGACGGCGGGTCGTGGCGGACCTTCTTGGCGAGCACCTGCGCTCCGCGTCCCTCGAAGACCGGGCGACCGGCGAGCGCGCGGAAGAGCATCGCGCCGAGCGCGTAGTAGTCGGCGGCCGGCCCGAGCTCACCTCGCGCCGCCTGCTCCGGCGCGATGGCGTCGAGGTTGCCGATGAGCTCACCTCGCTGGCCGACCCGCCCCACCAGACCGAAGTCCAGGAGCACCACGCGGCCCGCTTCGTCCATTCGGAGGTTCGAAGCCTTGAGGTCTCGGTGGAGACGACCGGTGTCATGGAGCGCGCCGAGGCCGTCGACGATCCCACGCAGAGCGGCCCGCCACTCCGCGGCGCCCTCGGGGGCGCGCCCCTCGACGGGCTCCATGGTGAGCAGCCACTGGTCGTCGATCTGGAGGAGCTCGTAGAGCGTGACGAGGTTCGGGTGCTGGTGGTCCGCCAACGCGCGGAACTCCCGCTTGAAGCGCGCCACGTGCCGCGGATCGGTGACCTGGAGCCGCTTCACCGCGACCTCCGCGGACCGCTCCCGATCCAGCGCGAGCCAGACCTCCCCCTGCGAGCCAACCCCCAGCCGGCCCCGCACGTCGAAGCGAGCGGGCAGCGCGGTCATTCGCGGCTTTCGACTCCCAGCACCTGGATGCGGTGGACGAGGGTCGTGCGCGGCAGCCCGAGTCGGCGAGCGGTCCGACTCACCACGCCCCGCTCCTCGGAGAGAGCGTCGGCGAGCACCTCGCCCTCGAGTCGCGCGAGGCGCTCCTTCTCCGCCTCGAGGGCGGCCCAGCGCTCCTCGATGGTCGCGGTCGGCCGCGGGGGCACGTCGCTCTTCGGCGGCGGCCCCTGCGGGGTCGGGCCGAGCGCATCGCCGAGGTCGTTGGGGACGATCACGTCGGTCTTGGACTCCCGCTGGAGCGCGCGATGGCGCGCGCGCGACATGAGCGCTTCGAGCTCGCGGAGGTTGCCGGGCCACGGATGGTCGCCGCGCACCAAGGCGCGCCGGATGCCGAGGGCAAGCCGCCACGGGCGGCTCGGGTCCATGCGCCGCAGCAACGCTTCGGCGAGCGCCGGCAGATCTTCGCGCCGCTCCGAGAGCGCGGGCATGCGGATCTCCACGCCGGCGAGTCGATAGAAGAGGTCGCGACGGAAGCGCCCCTCGTCGATGGCCGCCTCGAGGTCGCCCTGAGTGGCGGCGATGATGCGCACGTCGGCGGAGCGCGGGTTGGCCGCGTCGTAGCCGAGCGGCCGGAAGGTGCCGAACTGGGTGAAGTCGAGCAGGAGCTGCTGAGCCCGCGGCGGGAGGTTCAAGACCTCGTCGAGGATCAGCGTGCCCCCGTCGGCGTGCTGGACCAAGCCGGTGCGACGCCCGACCGCACCCGAGAAGGCGCCCCGCTCGTGACCGAAGAGCTCGCTGGTGATCGTGTTCAGGTCGTCGCTGCTGCCGAGCGTGGCGCGCACCACCGGCGTACGGCCGGTCGCGCGGGCCAGCGCGAGGGCGAGCTCCGTCTTGCCGGACCCCGAAGGGCCACGGACGAGCACGTTCAGCTGGGACTCGAGCGCCGCCTCGGCGGCCTCGGCGGCCTCGGTCATCGCGGGTGACGCGAGGAGCTCGAAGAGCGGCAACCCGCTGCTGCTCTCCGCGGGCTTGGGGGCGGCGGCCTCCACCGCCCGCTCGGCGCGAACGGTGTGGGCGAGCAGCGACGCGGCCACCCGCAGGAATCGCTCGTGGGCCGGACCGATCGACTTCCCCACGGTGCGGACGTCCACGTAGAGCACGCCCCGGACCTCTTCGCCGGGTGCGCCGACCGGGAGCGCGATCGCGGCCAGGATTCCGATCTCGGTCAGGCTGGCCGCGTCCGCCGGATCGCCGAAGCCGTCCCAGAGCACCGGCTCGCCGCTCTCGAGCGCCTGCCGCACGACCGTCCGGCTGATCTCCTCCCACTCCTCGGGCGGGAGCGCGCCAGCCGCGTTTCGAGCGGAGACGATCACCTCCGACCCGCCCTCGATCAGCAGCAGCGTTCCACGGTCCGCACCGAGGGACGCCAAGATGGCATCGAGGGCCGACTCGACCGGCCCCTCCTCGGGGCTCGCGAGACCGTCGACCAGCTCCCCCAGCCGGTCGAGGAGGGACTCGGCCTGGGGCTCGATCTCCGCGGTCAGGGACATCCGGCGTGCCTATCACGGGTGACGGTCTTTCGGCAGCCGACGGCTGACGATCCTTCGTCAGGAGGTCGATTTATCCAGTGATTTCGTAGCTCGGCTCGCTGGCACGAGCTGTGCGGAGCATGGGCCGGTCGGGATCGAAACCCGACGAGAGGAACGACACCACATGAGAACCATTGCCTTCTTCGGCGCCCTGCTGACCCTCGGCGCCTCGATCACGGCGTCCGCCCAAGACGTCCAGCCCGCGCCCCATGGCGCCATCTACGACCACGGCTACACCTACTTCGATCTGGAGAACTTCAGCGAAGCCAACGGCGGCCCGCGGGTCGACACCGGATGGGCGCTGAAGGCCCAGGCGCGGCTCGTCGGTGAGGGCATCCCCCGCGACAGCGCGTTCATCTACAAGATCCGGCAGGGCAACCAGGAGCTCGGCTCGACCCGCTGCGCCCTCGGCGGCGAGCGCTACAACGTCATCACCGAGTGGGCGGGCACGACCCTCCGGCGCTGCAAGGACCGCGACCAGCGGATCCAGGCCACCGGTGAGCTGACCATCGACGTCGTCTTCGTCGATGGCGCGACCGACGCCGAGACCCTGGTGGCCCGCCACACCATCGAGGTGCTGACGGCCACGCGGGTGGGCCGCAACGGCGAGCCCACGGCCACCACCCACTACATCAACCAGAACGGCGAGGTGGCGCGGGCCATCATCAACCGCGTGCCCAAGGGCATGTACGGCTACGCCGGTGCCGGCCGCAGCGGCAGCGCCAACCGGGTGGAGCTGATCTTCGTGACCGCGCCGAGCGAGCACAACCGCCGCGACGAATCCCACGAAGACATGTCCAACATGGACAACCGGCTGCGTTGCTCGGTCAACGGCACCCCGCTGGAGATGGCAGGGCCGGCGGTCCGGGCCATGGGCGACCTCGATTCGTTCACGACCGCGACCTACTCGACCGGAAACGACCGCCGCGAGGAGCAGCAGATCGTCGATTATCGCGTCGCGCACTACTGGCTCCCGCTCGAGTGGGGCGACGAGAAGGTCGGCGGTGTCCCGGTCCTCGAGGAGCATCCCGGTCGCTGGGAGTGCGTCATCCGCCAGAACGGCGACGTGATCCGCGGCTTCTCCTTCCAGGTGGCCGCGGATGGCTCCATCGGCGCGCACCCGGAGGAAGCTCGGGGCTACCAGCTCGGCCTCGGCGCCCACCTCGTGGAGATGACCATCCCGAACTCGCAGACCTTCGAGACCCGCGTCGACCCGAGCGCCGTCACCCGGCTCGGCATCGGCTACGGACACCAGCCGCAGAGCGACGAGCTGAAGGCGGCGGTGGGCGCGCTGCCGACCCTCGGAGACGCGACCGTGCCTCAGCCACGAGCCGCTCGCGGTCGCGGTCGCCGCGGTCGCCGCGGTCGTCGGCGCTGACGCGAGCGCGTCCGATCGACGGGGGGTCTCGGGTTCCGAGGCTCCCCGTTCGACGTTCAGTCGCCGGCGGCGTGGCTGACGGCTTCGGCGATGTCGCGCGTGAAGAAGGTCTCGCCGCCCTCCGGGCGGATGCCACGACGCTCCGATTGGAGCCGCCGGGCTTGGAGCTCGCCGGCGGCGGTCCGCAAGACCATGGCGATCCGCGGAAAGCGACCGCTCACATGCTCTTGGAGCGAGGCAACCCGGGACTCGAACTCCGCATCGTTGCGCCCCGGCGCTTCACGAGTGTCGATGACCAAGCCCCAGCCTTGGAACTCGTCGCTCGCTCGAACCGCCCCCGTGTAGATGCCCATGAGGTCGGCCGCGGCCTCGATCTTCGTCGCCTTTCGGCGGACCACGATCACCCGCCGGTCCCGGAGCACCTCCACGGTGAGATGCTCGTTGTCGATCAACACGTCCATCGCTCGCTCCCCGCGGTCCCTCTGGACCGCCGCTGAGAAGGAACGTCGCGCGAAGGGGCGAAACGTATCGTGACGAGGTGATGACCGATCGCTGGCGTCACTCGCCGGCGGTCACGACCTTGCGCACGTACGCGGCGATTTGCTGGATCTGCGCCTCGCTGAGCTGCTCCCCATACGCGGGCATCGCGCCCACGCCGTTGGTGACCGCCTGGGCGATCTGAGCCTCGCTGGGCGCCAACGCGTTCAGGTTCGGACCGACCGTCCCCGCCGTGCCGGCCTCGGAGAGCGTGTGGCAGGTCCCGCAGCTCGGCGCCGCGTCGGCGGTGAAGAGCGCGCGGCCGGCTTCCTCGTCGCTGCTGAGCTCGAGGCTCCCCGGTTCGGGCCCGGACGCCACGAGCGCCCCGTCCGCGCTCTCCTCCTCGAGGATCACCGGGCCCTCGACCACCTCGAAGGCCACCCCCATGTCGCGCCAGCCGTCGTGACCGTAGCCACGGTGGTTCTCCGTGCGCCGCTCGGGTTGGACGTTGCCTTCACCATCGGTCGCCCGGCTGAAGAGCCGATGCTCGCCGAGGTCGAGCTCCATCGAGAGTCGGAACTGACGCCACGCGTAAGGCCCGAGCTCCGGGCCGATGAGCTCCGCGGTCTGCCACCGCTGGCCGTCGGTGGAGACCTCGACCTCGCGCACGCCCCGACCACCGGAGAAGGCCACGCCGTGCACCTGCACCGGGCCCTTGGCGACCGGGTGCATGCCGGAGGGGCCGTTGATCCACGACTTGATCGACATGGCCCACATCGACGGCTGGTCGGGCGCGCCCGACTCGCCGATGGGTCGGAAGCGGTAGCCGCTGCTCATGATGTTCGCGGTGGTCTCGACCTCGGTGAAGGCCACCCGCTTCACGTACTTGATCTGGTTGCAGCCGAAGTAGCCCGGGACGATCAGCCGCAGCGGCCCGCCGTGGGTGATCGGGATGGGCGCGCCGTTCATCTCCCAGGCGAGGAGACAGTCGTCGAGCGCCTTCTCGAGCGGGATGGAGCGCTCGACCACCACCGAGTCTCGGTCGACGCCCTCGGGGAGCTCCTCACCACCAGTGCTGGTCAGGAAGCGCATCCCCTCGGCCGGTCCGCCGAGGCGCTCCACCACGAGCTTCAAGGGCACGCCGCTCCACACGGCGCAGGCCGCGGCGCCAACGCCCCACTGGGAGCCGGAGGTCTCGTGCTCGAAGAACTTCCGGCCGTTGCCGGAGCACTGCACCACGGTTGCGGTCGTCTCGACTCCCCACTGCTTGAGCTCGCGAACGGTGACCGATCGCGGCTCCGCGACCCCGGCGATCTCGACCTCCCAGTCGTCCGGGCGGTCGACGATGGAGAGCGGCGGGAGTGGGAGGTTGTTCCGCACGAAGAAGAGGCTCGCCGGCGTGATGACGCTGGTGCCGAAGCGGTCGCGGCGCGTCTCCAGGGTCAGCGGGTCGAGCCCGTGCACCACGAAGTTCCGTGGGTCGAGACCATCCGGCAGCCCGGCGTCGGCAGCGGGCTCCGGGGTCGGGGTCGGTGCCGGTGGCTCGGGGGTCGGCGCGGGTCGCTCCTCGCTGCCGCAGGCGACCGCCACCGCCGCGCCACCGAAGAGACCGGCCCGGAGGAACGCTCGCCGTCCTCGTCGCTTCTCGCTCTCGCTCATCTCCGCTCCTCCATGCACCGCTCGAAGCGCTGCGCCGCCGGCTTCCCGCGCGGGCTGTAGCCACCGTCGCGGGGGCCACCGACTCCAAACCAATTCCACACCACGTAGCCAGCGCCGGGGCGCGCTTCGTACGCATCACAGAACGCCCCCAGCAGCGACGCCTGCAGCGCGGGATCGAGCGCCGCGGCGCGGGTCTCGTCCCACGGGTAGCGGGCGGCGTCCGCGTGGGCCGGGTAGCCCACCTCGGTCAGCACCACGGGCTTGCCCGCGGCGAAGCGCTCGAGCGCCGCCAGCTCTCGGTCCCAGGCCGCGCGCGGGCCGTCGGGACCGTCGACGCGGAAGTAGGCGCTGACGCCGATCGTGTCGACGGCGTCCCAGAAGGGGACCTGCGCGTAGCGGTCCCAGTTCGCCGAGTAGAGCAGCTCTCCGTCGAAGCGCTCGCGGGCACTCGCCGCGAGCGATCGCCAGCGCTCGGTGTGGCGCTCGAGGCCGTTGAGCTCGCTCCCGATGACCAACCGACCGACGCCTTCGGCTCGGGCGATCGTCGCCAGCGCGTTCAGGTGCGACTCGTAGCTCGCGAACCACGCGTCGCGGTCACTCGGATCGATGCGACCGCGCCACTCGCCCGCAGCGCGCTCCTGGAGGCCGACGATGAGCATGAGCCCGACGCGCATCCCACGAGCGCGGGCCTGCCGAATGGTGCGGCGAAGGGTCGCGAGCGATGGGCTCTCGCCCGCGACGCGGCGGAGCTCGCTGGCGCGCAGGTCCTGCTGAACGATGCGGTCGACCACCCAGAGATCGCTCGCACCGCGGTCGGCGATCTCCGCGACCATCGCCTCGTAGTCGTAGCCCGGCTCGCTCGCGAAGAGGCCGAGCGACGCGCCGCGCACGTCCGGGTGCAGCGCTGGCGACGGATCGGCGCCGAGCGTGACGCCCGCGCCGACCACGACGAGCGCGACCAGCGCTCTCATGGCGCCTCCAGCCGCGAATACTCCGCCCACGAGCCGTCGTAGTTGGCGACGTGGGCTTCGTCCGCGCCGAGCTGGAGCAGGGCGAAGGTCACGCCGGAGCTGCGGGTGCCGGACTGGCAGTAGGTCACGACCGGCGTCTCCGCGTTCACGCCCACCCGACCCAGCACGGCGGCGAGATCGGCCGGTTCGCGGAGCCGGTGGTCACTCTCGACGTCGCGGACGATCTGCCACCACTCCATGAGGGTCGCGCCAGGGATCCGTCCCCCGCGCGCCGCGGAGGACTTCACGACCTCGCCGCTGAACTCGGCCGCCTCACGGGTGTCGAGCAGCATCGCGCCCGTTCGTTCGACGAAGGCCTCGACGTCGGACCAGTGCGCGAGGCGCTCCGCCGATCCGTCGAGGACCACGTCGCCTTCGGGCGGCGCCGCGGGCTCGCCCTCCGCGAGGCGATGGCCGCGCGCGACCCACTGCTGCATCCCGCCGTCGAGAACGCGGATGTGGTAGCCGAGGGTGCGGAGCGTCCACCAGAGCCGGTAAGCCTCCGGACCTCCGTCGGTGGTGGCGACCACGACGGAGTCCTCGTTCACTCCGAGGCGCCGGAGCAGCGCCTGGAGCTCGGAGGCCGGCCGGCTCATGCCGGGGATGGGCTCCGCCTCGGAGTAGTCGCCACGGTAGAGCTGACGCGCGGACGGGATGTGGCCTTCGCGGAATCGCTCCTCGGGGCGCACGTCGAGCAGCACCAACCGGGGCGCGCCGAGCGCCGCGGCGAGCTCGGGCACGCTCACCATGGCCTCCGGGTGAGCGAAGCCCGACTCCCGCGCGTCCGTGCCAAACGCCTCGAGCGCCGCCGTCGCCGCCGACTCGTCGGGCGCGTAGCCGTCCATCGGCTCGCTCGGACCCGCGGGCTGCGACGAGGCCATCGACTCACCGAGCATCGGCGTCGCCGTGGACGACGAGGCGTCCTTCGGCAGGTGGAGCAGCCAGCCGCCGGCCAGAATCACGGCGCCGAGCGCGGTCCCGACCGCGACCTGAGCCTTCGATGGGATCCACCGGGTCAGGGGCCAGGCACTGGCGGCGAAGAAGTTCTTCGGAAAGCGATCGACGCCCGGGAAGCCGAGCCGCTTCGGCGGCTCATCGGGCATGTAAGCCGTGCCGAAGATCCAGTCCCAGCAGCTGAAGATGATCCCGAAGTTCTTGGTGGTCTTCTGGTCACCCTCGTAGTCGTGATGCCAGATGTGCATGTTCGGGCTGTTGAAGAGGTAGCGCAGCGGGCCCCAGCTCAGGTCGAGGTTCGCGTGGTTCAGGTGCCCGATGAGCGTCCCGAAGATCGCGTGGAAGAGCACCGCCTCGGTCGCGAAGCCGAACCAGGCGAGCGGTAGGTAGAGCACCATTCGGTAGACCACCACCTCGCTCCATTGGAAGCGGAAGGAGACGATCCAATCCATCTCGCCGTCCTCGACCGAGTGGTGGCACTTGTGGGTCTCCCAGAGCCACGGCACCCGGTGCAGCAGGTTGTGCACGCACCACTGCAGGAAATCGACGGCGAAGAGGGCCACCAGGATCTGAGCCCAGAGCGGCCAGCCCGCCGCCGCGTTCCGATGGATGGCGTCGGTCCAGCCCTGGCTCGCCAGCCAACCATCGAGCGGTGGGAGCAGCCAGCGGTCGGCGATCCCGTAGAGGATCACGCCGAGGAAGTGCCCGTTGAAGACGAGGTGGACGGCGTCCCAGCCCAGACCGCGACGGAGCTGCTTCTGCTCCTTCCGCTTCGGGAACGCCCACTCGAGCCCGGCGACGAAGACGGAGATGGCGGCGAGGGCGATGGGGTAGGCGTAGGCGCTCATCGGTGACGGCTTTGGCAGCGGAGTGTGCAAGAGGCGCGCCTACGCGGGAAGTCATCGATCCGTCGACTCGACGATCGGACCTGAACCACTTTGCAACACGTTCCGTTGCACGTGGCGAATCTGGTTGCGGCGGTGAGGTGTGTAGAATGCGAAGAGTGCATCGCCACCTCCCGTTTCCGAGAGTGCTCGTCGTGGACGACAGCTCCGCGATTCGTCGGAGAGTCCAGCAGATGTTCGAGGAAGAGCGCTTCTCGGTCGTCTGCGCTTCTTCTGGAGAAGAGGCGTTCAGTGAGGCGCTGCAGCAGTCGTTCGACGCCATCGTCACGGACGTATCCATGGGAGACCTGTCTGGTCTCCAACTCTGCCGCCTCCTGAGCGACGAACCGAGCACGGCCGACATCCCGGTCGTGATGCTGACGGCCACCGATACCCCCCACGGTCGGTTCGTCGCCCGTCATGCGGGCGCACGTGCCTTCATCACCAAGGCCGACGCGAGGCACTCGCTGGTCGAGACCGTCGAAGGGTTCGTGGACCGCTCGGCCCCGCGATCGGCCCAGCCGGTCGAGACCCCGGTCGGCCCGGTGAACGCGGTCCGCCGGCTGTCGCAGATCCTCGAGAAGCATCTCTTCCTGACGCTCGTCTCGTCGGAGATCCGAGGGGTGGTCGGTCACGCCGACGACCCGAACGATGTGGCCCGGTCCGTCCTCGAGCTCTGCTCGGGGGTCCTCGAGCACAGCTACGCGGTCCTCGAGCTCCTGAGACCCTCCGGCCGCACGGTGTCCATCCACACCAACGATCCATGGCCCGAAGACGAGCTCGAGGGCATCGAGGCCTTGGACCTCGATCCGCGTGGGGCTCGAGTGGAACGAATGGCCTTCGTGCGGGACGAACGCGGCCCCGTCGCGGTCGGTCCTTCCGAGAGCTGGCCCATCGAGACTCACGGGGAATGCCTCGGAACGTTGACCCTCCACGGCGGACCGAGGGGCCTGGACGAATGGACTCGGAGGTTGGCCGCTCACGTGGCTCACGAGCTGGGGCCCGTGGTCCGCTCGGTGGTGCTCCTCGAGCGGCTCGAGGAGGCTGCTGCGACCGACCCCCTCACCAAGCTCGCGAACCGGCGGCGCTGTTGCGAGCGCATCGAGCACGAGCTCACTCGGGCACGTCGCACCCAGCGCCCCATCTGCCTGATCATCTGCGACATCGACCACTTCAAGAAGGTCAACGACACCCACGGTCACAACGCCGGCGACGAAGTGATCTGCGCCGTGGCGGCAACACTCCGCGGTCGCGTGCGAGTGATCGATCTGGTGGCGCGATGGGGCGGCGAGGAGTTCGTCCTGGTGCTCCCCGAGGCCTCCCTCGAAGGCGGTCGGCTCGTCGCCGAGCGGCTCCGGCAGGCTGTCGCGTCACTGACCTTCGATGGCCCCGTCGAAGGAATCACGATCAGCGCGGGCGTCGTGGAGTGCGACCCGACGCTCCCGATGGAGACCCTCGTGCAGCAAGCGGACGAATGCCTCTACGAGGCCAAAGAACGCGGGCGAAACCGTGTCGTCGCTGCCGCGGCGACGAGCTCCCCTGGGTGAACCCCGGCCTCCGCCGCGTGGGGTGCCGAATGGGTGCTCGAGCCTCCCATCCTGTAGGCTGTCGGTGTGCGAAGTGTGGGGTACGAGGATCGGGCGCTCATCGAGCTGCCCTATCCGAAGGATCAGGTCCCGCTGGTGACGAAGGTCCGCGGCACCCTGATGGCGTCTTCGGTGCGCGGGGTGCGCGACCGAGGTCACGACGATGTCTACTTCGAGCTGCTTCCGCCGGAGTTCCACGACGCCATCCGAGGGTTGGTGCCCGCGACGTGGATCCCGGTGGAGACGGCCCTCGCCCACTACCGGACCCTCGACGAGCTGGACCTGACGAACGCCGACCACTGGGCGATGGGTCGTGTGGTCGCCGAGCGAGTGCAGCACGGCTGGGCCGGCACCATCATCCGCGGTCTCAAGGCGTCCGGCGCCGTGACTCCCGCCCAGGTGCTGGGGCGCTTCGATACCGCGTGGAACCGACTCTTCCAGGGCGGGAGCAACGCGGTCATCCAGACCGGGCCGAAGGACGTCCGCGTCGAGGCATACGGGATGCCGATGGCGCCCGGCGTCTACTTTCGAAACGCCTGGAGCGGCATGTTCGAGAGCACCCTCGAGCTCGTCGCGCGCAAGGTCTACGTCCGGGAACTGCCCAACTACCGGAGTGCGACCACCTGCGCGTTCGCCATCTCCTGGGTCTGACGACTTCCGGAACGGGCGTTCGCGGCGGTATCCTCCCCGAGGGGATGGAATTCGAGCCGCTCTATCAGCTCGCCAACGCGTGGACGTTCGCGGCGGGTCGCTTCGGTGTGCACCTCTTCGACGGCGAGGTGACCGTCGACGAGATGGACGAGATGGATCGACGGGCGGCCGAGTGGCACGAGCGGAACCCCGGACGGACGGTCGAGCTCGTGATCATCCATCCCGCCGGGCATCGGATGACGGTGGCCGAGCGTCGGCGGATGGTCCGCCTGATGAAGCGCTGGGAGCACGTCCGCGATGCATCCAGCACCGTGATCCTCGCCGAAGGGCTCCTCGGCTCGCTGCAGCGGAGCATCTTGACCGGCTTGATGATGGTGGCGCCATCTCCGCATCCCGTAAAGGTCCACGCTCACGTCGCCGACGCGCTCGAGTTCCTGCTGCCCTACATCGCTGCGCTCGGCGGTCCGTCCGAGCTCGGGAGCCTCGGGCCGCCGGTCGAAGCGCTCCGGCGCCAGTTCGAGGAGCGCACCACTCGGCGTTGAGCGTTCGGGTCATGCAGCGAAGCGCGCAATGAGTCAGACTGCTGGGCGCGTCATGAGCGTCTCCCCATCCGCGGTGTGGCTTCGGGTTCGAACCGTCGGACTCGCGGCCCTCGCTCTGGCCCTCGGCTGCGGCGACGACGACGGGAGCACGGAGGGCACGGACCTCGGGGTCGAGGACGATGCCTTCGTCGAGCCGCTCGCGCACGTGGGCTCGACTGCGAGCTACAGCCCGAGCGGCGAGCTGAGCATCGACCGGCCCACTGGGTCCGCCGAGGGCGATCTGCTCGTGCTCTTCCTGAGCCGCACCGACGACCTGCTGCCCATGCGACTCGAGGGCTGGTCTCCCGTGACCGCTTGCTACAAGAGCACCAACACCCAGTTCAGCTGCCTGACCGAGGCCGAGTGCACCGAGGTGGACGGCGACTACTGCCTGGCCTTCGGCGATGGGGGCACCGGCCAGGACCTCGCCTCTGGCGTCTTCACCCGCGTCGTGGGCGTCGGCGAGCCCACCTCCCACGCATGGAGCCTCCGTGGCTTCGCGCCGTCCTGGGCGATCCTCACGGCGATACGCGGCGCCGACCCGGCCGCGCCGATTCGCGGCGCAGCGGCCACCTCGCACGACGGCAACCCGAACAGCCAATTCCCGTCCGCTCGAGCCGAGGCGGGCGACCTGCTCCTGCTCTCCCAGTCCTTCGACGACACCGCCGCCGAAGACGACTTCCTGCCGCCGGTGGGGATGGCCCTCTTCCGATGGATCGCCGGCGCGGACGAGGCCGGCTACGTCTTCGGAGCCGAGGTCGGCGAGAGCGGACCCACCGGTGAGCGCGAGACCCGAGGCATGGGCGGAGCCAACGCCAAGGATCTCATGCTCACCGTGGTGGTCGCGGGCCGCTAGACGCTCGCCGCGACGGCCGCAGCGAAGATGTCGAGGCCTTCCTTCAGGTCCTCGTCGGGGATCGTCAACGGCGGGATCGCCTTCATGACGCGACCTCCGTCGCCGCAGCCACCGATGAGCAAGCCCTTCTCGAAGCTGGTCGCCACGACCTTCTTCGCGACGTCGGTGTCACCGAGGTCGAGCGCCTGCATCATGCCCTTGCCGCGCACCTGCATCTTGAGCTTGCTCTGATGCTCGTCGGCGATGGCCTGCATCGCACCGCGGATCTGCTCACCCTTGACCTTCACCTCGTTCATGAGCGTGTCGTCGTCGAAGTAGGAGAGCGCCACCGTGCCGGCGACGAAGCTCAGCCCCTGCCCACGGAAGGTCCCGGTGTGCTGACCCGGCTTCCAGTGCTTGTCGTGCTCCGGCTTCACCAGATTCATGGCGAGCGGCGTGCCGAAGCCGCCGATGCCCTTGGCCATCGTGATGATGTCCGGGTCGAGATCCATCCCGTCGAAGCTGAAGTAGCTCCCGGTCCGGCCGACTCCGGCCTGGATGTCGTCGAAGATCAGCAGCGCGCCGAGGTCCTTGGCGAGCTTCTGCAGCTTCCGCAGCCACTCGGCGCTGGCGACGCGGACGCCACCCTCCGCCTGCATCGGCTCCACCACGAACGCCGCCGGCAGCTCGTAGCCGCTGGCGCGGTCCTCGAACATCGCGCGCAGCGAATCGAGCGAGTCGGGCCCGCAGCCCAGCTGGCAGCCCATGCACGGCGTCTCGCAGCCGAAGGCACGGTGGGTCACGTGACCGAGCGGGATGCCCGCCGCGTCACGGAACACGGCCCGCGCGGTCAGCGCGAGCGAACCGAGCGTCATGCCATGGAAGCCGTGGGTGAACGCCACGACCAGCTGCCGCCCGGTGACCAGGCGCGCGAGCTTCAGGGCCGCCTCCACCGCGTTGGTCCCGGTGGGGCCCATGAACTGCATCTTGTGGTCCATGCCCCGTGGTTCGAGCACCACGTCGTGGAACTTCTGCAGGAAGTCACGCTTGACCGTGGTGTGCATGTCGAGGCTGTGGGCGACTCCGTCCTTCTGGAGAAAGTCGATCATGGCCTCTTTCATCTTCGGGTTGTTGTGCCCGAAGTTGAGCACGCCCGCGCCTGCGAAGAAGTCGATGTACGACTTCCCGTTCTCATCCACCTGCCGCGCGTTCTGCGCTGATTCGAAGACGGTCGGGTACACCCGGCAGTAGCCGCGAATCTCCGACTCGAGCTCATCGAAAACCTTCATCTCGTCCTTTTCCGCTTGGAGGATGGCGGCGCGATGGTCGCGCTGCCTCGGGCGCAGCATACACGCCTGCCCTCGGCCCTTTGGTCGCGGGCACCGGTGCGTCGATTACAGACTCATGGGTTCAATCGACCCATGAATTCACGCTCAGTCGCCAAAGCCCACGTAGATCGGGTTGGATAGCGCGACCATGTCACCGAAGAGGATCGCGCCCGCCGCGGGCGCGTCGGGCACGTCGCCACGAACCTCGACCCGGTAACTGCTGCGCTCCGTCGGCGTGTCCGAGAACGTGACCGGCTCGGCACCCATCTCGCGCTCGAGGAAGGTCGCGCCGTTCTTCACCACGCGGACGTCGTAGGTCGCGCCCGACCGGGCACCGACGATCGCCAGGCGAAAGGCGAGCTCCGCCCCGATGGCTGGGACCGAGTCACCGACGACCAGCTCGGCGACGCCGTCACCGTCGGCGTCCGCCGTGAACTCGATCCGCTCCGCGCTCGGCGCGTAGCTCACGGTGGCGTGGCCGCCGTTCAAGGCGGCGAGGACCGCCGTGGGCGTTCGCGACTCGGCCAGCACCCACGTCGTCGGGTTGCCGAGGTTGAA
Source organism: uncultured Sandaracinus sp. (assembly GCA_964462035.1). Classification (GTDB taxonomy): domain Bacteria; phylum Myxococcota_A; class Polyangia; order Polyangiales; family Houyiibacteriaceae; genus UBA1660. The sequence continues at coordinate 33,879 of CAYXAP010000030.1, read as the reverse complement.
GAGGTCCGCCTCGGAGGTCTCCTGGTGGTGGTTGTCGCTCCCACCGCGAGCGGTGATGCGACGCCCCTCGGCGAGCAGCTGGTCCCAGAGGACGAGCGCGCCTTCGTTGTCGTTCGGGACCAGGAAGAGCGCGTTCCAGACCTCGATGCCGTCGATGTCGTGGTCGAAGCCGAGCTCCCAGGGGTCGCTGCCGAGCGGGTGGTTGATGGAGAAGTGCAGCCCCTGGCGGTGTGCCTCGTCGGCGATCGCCTGGCCGCTCGAGCCCTCGCGGAGCGCATAGAGCGCCGGGTGGTCGAAGCGCTCGGCGCCGAAGAAGTTCGCGTGGCCCACCGCGCTGGTCCACTCGACCCCATGGAGGAGCACCATCGAGCTGGAGCGATGGGCCGGGTCGTCCCAGGTGGTGAGCATGCCGTCGACGTGATTGTCGTGGTCGGTGACCACGAAGTAGTCGAAGCCGACGCTCTCCGCGCGCGCCACGATGGCCTCCATCGGGTTGTCGAGGGCGTCGGTGCTGTGGTCCGAGTGCAGGTGCAGATCGCCCCGGAGCCAGAGCCGGCCATCCGCCGGGTCGGGCTGGGGGACGGAGGGGCCTCCGTCGCACCCGAGCGCGAGGACGATCGACAGCATGGACACGAAGCGCATCGCCTCATCGTAGCCAGTTGCTCGGCCCATGACGCAGTTTCGAGCGGATGCCCCCGAAGTCAGTGGGCGACCCGGACGGGGATCTCGACCATCTCGGCTTCGGTGACGGCGCGGCAGAACTGCGCGAACGCCTCGTAGTCGCTGGCGGGGACGTTGGTCTCCGGCACCACGAGCTTCCGGATGATCACCACCGCGCCGTTCTCGACACGGGCTTCGCGGCTGTACCGGCTCCCGCCGAAGCCCTCGAGCGCGATGGCAGGCAGACGGGCCACCGTCTGCTCGGGAGCGGCGACGCCCTGAATGGTGGTGACGACCTCGAGGGCCCGGTTACCGACGCCGAGCGTGGTCTCGCGATTGGCGCGCTGCGCCAGCGCCTGGGCGAGGTTCACGGCGAAGACGTTGGGCACCAGCACGCCACTCCCGGTCGGGCGACCGAAGCGCGGGACCTCGGCCGTGTAGTCGATCTGGAGGGGCTGCTCGCGAGCCGCGGGGTTGGGGATCTCGAGGCTGGTGACCTGAGCGCCCGGGAAGACCCGACCGACGTAGTTCTCGCGCATCAAGCGATCGAGCTCTGCCTCCGGCACTCGCCGGAAGGTCTGACGCCAGGTCGCGCCCGCGAGCCCGGAGTGCTGCTCGGCGACCTGGAGCGTCGCCGCCCCGCCCTGACCCATGGTCACCCCCACGCGGAAGCGGCGGGCATCGGTCGTCGGGCCGCTATCGGGCACGGTGATCCGCGGAAAGCCATCTGCGAGGACGACCGCCTGCTGCCCGCGAAGGCCGGGCGGGATCCAACGCCAGCTCCCATCACGGTTGCCGACCGAAACGACGAGCGGAGCGCCGCCGCCTTCGCTCTCGACCACGAGCACCGCGCTGTCGAAGAGGCTTCCATCGACGAGCTCGCCTGGCTGTCGCTCGTGCAGGCCACGGACGAGCGCGAGCTGCGCCGGGATCCCGCACTCGTTCAGCAGATACTGGGCGAGCCGGGTCTGGTGGCCCTGCCCGGCGATCAACATCGCCGGCGCCATCGAGCCCCAGCCCTCACCCGGCTCGATCTGATCATGCACCCACGTGACCACGCGGCCGACCGCCTGCTCGCGGTTCTCGGCCCCTTCGACGATGGCGCGGCACACGCCGGTCGCGATCGGGTGCGAGGGGCTCCGGTCGAGCAGGAAGTCGTATTCCGCCTCGAAGTGGGGCTCCCAGCCCGCCTTCCAGCCGAAACGGAGTGTCGGCCGGGTGTGCGGCAGCGGAACGGTGTCCGGCTCCGGCTCCACGATGGGAACGTTCTGCATCAGCCAGCGCACGATCCGCTCACCGCCGCGGCGTTCCTCGGTACCCGCGGGTGCCGGCCCCGTGGTCTCCACCGTGAGCTCCACGCCCTCGGGGACCACCGCGATCATCTCGCTGTGGTGGAAGGGCTGAATCGGGCTGTCGAAGGACCAACCGGGGAAGAGGAAGCCGCCGTTGAGGCGCGGGCCCTCGGTGCGGATGTACTCCTCCTCGACGTAGTCACCGACCGCCAGGTCGGTCAGCGGGATGCTGTCCACGCCCGCGATGCGCTCGGGCTCGAGCCGCCGACCATCCGGCTTGATGGTCCGGAGCGTGAGCATCCGGCCGCGCGGGCTGTACTGGCCGAGGCGGTCCTTGGCCTCCTCGCTCTGCACGCGTGTGATCTGGTGTACGAGGTGGCGCGCCGAGCCGTCCGGGTAGATGCGCGTGACCATGTAGTCGAGCACCAGCACCTGCGGCGCGTCTGGGTAGGGGTCACCTTCGTCCTCGTAGCGCTGGAGGACCTCGGCGCCGTCGATGCGAAAGGCCTCCATGTCGTCGCGGCCGGTCAGGTCGCGACGAAGGTTCCGAAGCCCTTCCATCCGGTTCGGGTCGCGCTCCGCCGCGGCGTCGAGCAGCTGGAGCGCGCGCCCCCGCTGACCGGCCGCCAGGGCGAGGTCGACCTTTCGCGTGATCGTGCTCCGGGACTCCGGCGCCTCGGCCATGATCTCGCCACGGATGCGGTCTTCGGTCTCCTCGTCGCCTCGCTGGATCGCCAGGCGCAGCCGCTGGCCGCGCAGCACGTCCGCCTCGAGGAAGGGTTCGAGCCGGGCGAGCTCCTCGGCGGCCGCGTCCCAGTGGCGCTGCTCGAGCAGGAGCTCGAAGCGCACGCTGGAGGTCGCGTCACAGGCCACCAGGTCGTCGACCAGCGCGTTGGCCTCGTCGACCCGCGAGCCCTCGGCCAGCAACGTCCGCAGCCGTGCGATGGGCGCGCACTCGTTGGGGAAGTCGGCGCGGATCTCGCGCAGCTCGGCCTCGGCCTCCGTCGTGCGCCCGCGTTGGCCGAGCAGCTCGGCGTGGATGTAGCGGAGCTCGACCACGTCGGGGAAGCGCTGGCTCAGATCGGTGAAGCCCTGGAAGACCGCGTTGGGGTCTTCCTGGCGGAGCACCTCCCGGATGGCCGGGTAGAGCGCCTGCGGGTCGCGCTCGTAGGCGCGCTGGTAGAGCAACGTCTGGATCCCCTGGCGCTTGTCGTCGGGGAAGAAGGGATCGCCACCGAGCAGGTCGATCTTCTGCACCAGCATGGCGGCCGACGCGAGCGGTCCGCCGTCGCCCATGCCGACCATGGCGGCGGCGTGAACGCCGTCACCGCGGCCGTTCAGGGAGCGCGCCGCGATCACCAGCTCGGCGGGGGTCGTCGGCTCGGGGATCGCGACACCGCGGAGCGGGTCGTAGCCGGAGCCGAGTCGGCCCGGCCAGTCGAGCGCGACCACCAGCGCCGGGGCTCTCGCGCGGGTGGTGAGCTTGAGCTCGATCTCGTGGCGACCGGCGTCGAGCTGGAGCGGCACGAAGGCGTAGCTCGGGCCGAGCTCGGTGCGCCGGTCCACCACGACCGCAGGCTCGCCGTCGACGTAGAGCCGGAACGAAGCCGTGGTGTCGACGCGCAGGAGGTGCGGTCCGCCCCGCTCCACGTCGACGAAGGTCTCGACGATGGTGGAGCCGGGCGCCGCGTGCTCCTCGTTGGTGAAGACGACCTGGCAGCCATGCGCCTCGCCCTCGAAGGGCCCCTGGTCTTCCGCGCCAGGGCGGAGATCGAACTCGCCGGCGAGCGGGCCGGTGCGACCCTCGGGCGGGAGCCGCTGGTCGAACGAGAGGTTGGTGTAGGGGCCGAAGGGCCCGACGGCCTTCCACTCGGTCAGGCAGTTCAGGCGGGTCGCCATCGCGTCCTGGGCGTCGCGATCGCCGGCACGCTGGCGCGCGTCGAGGAGAGCGAGCGCCGCCGAGTCGACCGCGGCGTGCCCGAAGGACCCTGGCTCCGCCAGGATCCGCTCGAGCACCGGCACGACCTGCTCGTCGAAGCGGGGCACGCTGCCACGCGCGCCACGTGCACCGTCGAGGGCGATCTCGGCGATCAGCGCGGTCCACTGCGCGCCGGGCTCGGTCGGCTGCGAGAGCCGCGCGTGGTCGGCGGCGGCGAGATAAGCCGTGAGCGAGCCGGGGAAGCGCCCATGGAGCTCGTGCTCCCACGCGCTCAGGAGCTGAAGCCGCGCCCGGTAGGCGTTGGTCGGCCCGATCTCGATCGCGTGGTCGATCGCCGCGCGCGCCTTGCTGGCGTCGCCCGCTTCACCGAGCAGCTCGAGCTCGGCGAGCATGCCCCAGATCTCCGGGTCGTTCGGGTTGGCTGCCGCGGCGGCGCGGAGCTCGTTCATCTGCTTCTCGATCTCCGTGAGCTCGCGCGGCGTGGTGCCGCCCGATTGGCGGCCGCCGCAAGCGAGGGCGAGAGCGAGAGCGAAGGTTGCAAGGTGTCGAATGGTCATCACTGGGCCTCCGGCTGGATCACGAGGCGTTCACGGAGGAGCTGGTCGGCGGCTTGGACCCACTGCCGGAAGCGTGGGTACTCGTCGGCGCTGACGCGCGGGCGGAGGAGCGCGACGGTGGTCTCGATCGTCACGGCGTTTCCGTCGCGCTCGTAGCGAACGGCGACCTTGCCGAAGGGCGACTCGGCTTCGCCGCCGTCGGGCATCGTGGTGACTCGGTGGCCCCGCGGCAGGCGCACGACCCGCCGCTCGACGAAGGTCTCCGGTGGACCGAGCATCAATGGGTGCCTTCGGGTCGGCGTGTTGGCCAGGCCCTCCATGCGGCCACCACCGGGCGCGAGGCGGAGCTCGCTCCCCGCCCGCTGCGCGAGCTGCGGCACGGTGGCCTCGTAGGTGAAGCGCACTGGTTCGGTCGGGTCGAGCTCGTCGAAGGACTCCTCGGTCACCTCGATGCCGGCAAAACGACCCGCGAGCGCCTGCTGCAGCCGTTCGCGGCGAGTGGCCGGCGCCTGGTAGCGGGTCCGGTACATGCCCGCGCGCGAACCGGTGACTCGCTCGGTGCCCTTCACGGTCGCCGAGCCATCGGCGTCGAGCTGGATCTCGAGGGTGCGCTCGCGGCGGACGTCGTCGGCCGAGAGATAGGGCGCCACGCGGAGCTCGACGCTCTCCGGGTCGACCAGGAGCGTCAGCGCGCCCTGGTCGCCGGCGGGGAGCTCGTTCATGCCGTGGGTGTCGGTGGTGCCGTCCAGGTAGAGGTCGAGCTCCGTGACGTAGGCGATGGCGTGGTTGAAGACGGCGAGGCTCGCCGGAGTGTCGGCGATCATGCCGTTGTTGCTGGTGCGGACGAGCGCGATCTTCGCGTCGATGCCGGCGAGCGTGAACATCGCGTAGAGCAGCGACGCGGTGTCCTTGCAGTCGCCGAAGCCCCGATCGACCACCTGCGTGACGCGATAGGGCTTGAAGCCGTGGATGCCGAACTCGAGGCCCACGTAGCGGGTGTTCTCGGTGACCCAGGCGTAGATCTTCGCGACCTTCTCCCGGAGGTCGGTGACCCCCGCGGTGAGCTCGCGAACGGTGCGGGCGATGCCTTCGTCCGGCCGGAGCTGGTCCTGGGCGAGACCCCACCACCAGCGACCGACGTCTTCCCAGCTCGCGTAGGTGGAGACGTGCAGGTAGGGCGCGATCTCCGTCATGCCCGGCGTGTTCCGCTCGGTGCGGAGCGCCGGGATGTCCGTCGCCACGAAGCGGTGGATCTGCTGGTCGCCGTCGCGCGAGCGCTCGTGCCGGAGCCCGCGCATGCCGGGGTCGTTGAAGTGCAGCTGCCGTGACGCCGGCGCCACGAGCACGTGCTCGAGCGAGCGGACCGGGATCCCCCGTTGGAGCATCGCCACCTGGCCGAAGTAGTCGTTGAAAGCGTTGCGACGGGAGACGTCGTCGACCCGGTAGCGGATCTCGACCACGTCGCCCGGCTCGAGCTCCGGGAAGCGGAGCACCCGCTGACGCACGTCGTAGTAGACGCGGTAGGCCGCCTGGCCGACCGAGTTGGTGAACGACTCGTAGTTGTCGAGGACCGCACCGTCCTTCCGGTAGGTCTTCACCGAGCGGACGTCGACCCACTCGTCGCCGGGCTCGAAGGGGATGCCGAAGGTCCGCGCGCGCCGGGCGCCCTCTTCGGTGTGGACCTGGAAGACGTACTGGTGGAAGCGGTGGGTGAGCCCGTTCTCGTAGACCGTGGCGACCGTCAGGTCGTGCAGCACGCTCATCGGGTAGCGGGTCTCGTCCGAACGGCGCGCGAGGAAGACCTCGGGCTCGATGGCGCGGTTCTCGTCCGGGCGCTCGGTCGGCTCCAGCTGCTCGAGCCGTTCTCGCACGCCGGCGTCCTGCGGTCGCAGCGCCAGCGCCTGCCGGAAGGCGGCGATGGCGGCGTCGGTCTGGTCGAAGCGGACCAGCGCGTCGCCCAGCCGCACGTGGTAGCTCGCCTCTTCGGGCGCCCACGCGATCACCTGCCGGTAGATCGCCAGCGCGTCGTCCCGGCGGTCGAGGCCCTCGAGGATGCTCGCCTCGTAGAGCCGCTGACCGACGTCCGCCGGAGCGAGCGTCCGCATGGTCTCGAGGTGGGCCAGCATGCGCTCGTGCTCACCGCGAACGCGCGCATCGGCGATCATCCGCTGGTGGGCCTCGGTGTCGTCCGGTCGCAGCGCGAGGAGACGCTCGGTCGCTTCGAAGGCCGCCTGCTGCTGGCCGAGGGCCTCGAGCGCGTTCGCGTGGCGACGGACCCAGCGGGCTGCGCCGCCGGTCGCGCGAACGTTCTTCTCGATGATCGCCATCGCCGCCTCGCGCAGATCCCGCCGCTCGTAGAGCGTGGCGATCATCCAGTCGGCTTCGATCCCTTCTTCCCCGCGGAGGTTCGCGTCGAGCAGCAGGCGGAGCGCCTGCCCCGGGTCGGGCCCGCTCGCGAGCAGCGACGCCCGCTGCAGCACCACCCGGGGATCGGTCGCGCGGCGCTCTTCGGCCTGGGCCACGAATCGCATCCGCTCGGCGCGGTTCTCGGCGTAGTCCGCCGCGAGCTCGAGGTGCTCGACGCTCGGGTCGAGCTCGGCGGCCTTCTCGGCCAGCTCGCGGAAGCGCGTGGTGCCTTCGTCGATGGCGCCGGTCCAGTGGAGGAAACGCGAGAGATCGTAGCGAACGGCGGCGCCGCGGCGGCTCTCGGGTGCAGCCGCCACCAGGGCCTCGAGGTTCGCGAGCGGCGCCACCGGCGCGGGCGGGACGCTCGGCACGTTCGCGGGCGCCGCGGCGGCGGCCGTCGGTCCCTCGGCCTGGAAGGTGAGGTCGGAGCGCGCGCCACCCTGGCGATCACCGACGCGGAGCGTGAAGCCCCAGGGCCCCTCTGCGGTGCAGACCTTCACCAGGATGCGGTTGGCGCCCTGGCGGCCGGCGACCGCGGCAGAGAAGCGATCGTAGTCCACACGGCGGTATGCCTCGTCGCTGTGCACCGGCTCGCCGTTGAACCAGACCTTCGACGCACCGTTCGCGCCGAGCCAGAGGGTGAGGGGCTCCGCGCGCTCCAGCTCGACGAAGGTCTCGGCGTAGGCGCAGACGTTCACCCAGGGGCGGAACACCGCGTCGAAGCTGATGTAGCCCTTGGGAGAGAGCTCGCGCGGGTAGCGACGCCAGCTCGCCGGCCGCTCCTTGCCCTGGTAGCTCGCGCTTCGATCCACGGGCGCGTTCCGCTGCGCCTCCGGCGGCAGCTCGCGCGCGAAGCCGCTCTTGCCCTCGTTGTCGAAGGCGCCGACGACCATCCAGTCACGCACGTAGCCGAGCGAGTCGAAGGTCGCCTGAGCGACGGCCGGGTCGCCGGTCGACTGCTCGGCGAGCCCGCGGAGCATCGTGGCGTAGGCCCGCAGATGAGGGAGCAAGCGACGGCTCTCGGCGAGCCGCGCCAGCGACGCCTTGGCCACACCGGGCGTCGCGTGATCGGCGAGGCCCTCGATGCGCAGCATCCGCGGGATGGCCCGCCCGCTCTCGCGCGCGCTGCGCCCGTAGCGAAGGACATCTCGCTCGAGCGACTGAACGGTGCGGTCGTAGGGGTTCGAGGAACGCTGAGCACGGGCCGGAGCCTCGCCCGGGAGGGCGACGACGAGGGCCAGGAGCGCGGCGGCGCGAGCCACCCAGCGATGGAGTTTCGGGCGCATCGGCGGACCATAACGCGTCCCGGAGCCGGGATCCTCCCCTGCATGGGTGAGACCGGTCCGATGGGCTTCGGACCACGGCAGGGGCGGTTTCATGCACAATGCAGTGATGCGCCTCGGCTCGATCCTGCTCGCGCTGAGCGCGCTCGCCTGTGGAGACACGCCCGGCATGGGTGGCGACGCTGGTGGTGCGTGCTCGGTCGACGAGGACTGCAGCGACGGCGTCTTCTGCAACGGCGCCGAACGCTGCATGCCCGGCGACGGCGCCGCGGACCGGCGCGGGTGCGTCCCCGCGAGCGCGCCCTGCGATCCCGAAGCTCAGATCTGCGCCGAAGAGACCGACCGCTGCGAGACCAACTGCGACGTGGCGCTCGACTTCGACGGCGATGGGGTCGACGCGGTCGAGTGCGGCGGAGAGGACTGCGACGACGGAGACGACGACCGCTTCCCGGGGAACCCGGAGATCTGTGACTCGGCCGGCGTCGACGAGGACTGCGACCCGAGCACGCTCGGTGGCGCCGATCTGGATGGCGACGGGTTCGAGGACCTGGCCTGCTGCAACACCCAGGCGGATGGAACGCTGCTCTGTGGGGACGATTGTGACGACTCCGAAGCGAGCGTTCGCCCGGACCAGGTCGACAACACCTGTGACGGCGTGGACAACGACTGCGACGGGGACATCGACGAGAACGGCACGCCCCTGATCTTCGTCCGGGACACCGACGGCGACGGCTACGGCGACGAGAGCCGCGGCTCGATGGAGATCTGCGCCGCCTCGATGGAGGGCTGGTCGCGGCTGAGCGGCGACTGCGACGACGACGACGCGACGATCTACCCGGAGGCACCGCAGCTCTGCGACCGGATCGAGAACCGCTGCGCGGAAGGCGGCGGGGACCCACGGCCGAGCGAAGACGTGGACGACGACGGCTTCGCGGCGATGGACGCCGACTGCGAGGGCGGACCGCTGCCGAAGACCGACTGCGACGACGACTCCGCGGAGCGCGCGCCCGATCGGAGCGAGCGCTGCTTCATCGACTTCGGATCGAGCGACGACGACTGCGACGCCGTCGTGGACGAGGGCTGTCCGAGCGGCATCACCGTCGGCGACCCGGAGAGCGCGCCGATGCGCTTGGGCATGGAGCGGACCGAGGACGTCCTGGTCTTCGACGAGAGCTGCAGCGCGGGCACCGGCCTATTCGACCTGGGCGTGGCCGACTCGGGGTTCAGCAACGACCTGGGGCTCTACGGCGAATGCAGCGGACCGGAGCTCGTCGACTCCCCCGACGGCACGCCCGGTCGGGCTCAGCTGAGCCCAGCCGGGAGCTTCAACCAATGGGAGGCGGGAGACCGGAGCGGACCCGAGCAGGACCTGGGCTGTGGGGGGCCGGGCCGATGGCTCACGGGGATCGAGGTCGCCCTCGAGGCGGAGGGCGTGACGGGCCTGAGAGGGGTCTGCCAGCGCGTCCGCCTCGATGTCGAGGATGGGGTGCCGACCTTCATCCACTTGCCACCCAGCTTCAGTGGGAAATGGGGAGACGGCCCGACCGACACCCTCCAGTGCCCCAACGGGTCGGTGATCAGCCGGGTGTCCGGGATCTTCTGGAACTCTGGCGACGAGCTGTCGGCGTTCGGGATCCACTGCCGTCCCTTCGTGCTGGTCGACTAGCCCTACGCGGTGCCGCTGATGACGGCGAGGTCGCGGATGGTGCGCATGCGCATGGTGGGGCGCAGGCGGAAGCCGGCGTCGCTCAGGAAGGCGCGGGTCTCTTCTTCGGAGCGGGTGCCGCTGCGGCTGGTGAGGCCGAAGTAGAGGTCCAGGATGGCGCCCATCTGGCTGAGACCCTTGCCGGGCTCGGCGCGGAGCTGCTCGAAGATGGCCAGCTGGCCGCCGGGCCGGAGAGCGCGGCGGACGCGCGGGAGGAGCTCGCGGATCTGCTCGTCGGTGAAGTGGTGGATGACGCTCGCGATGAGCACCAGGTCGTGCTCGCCCTCGCCGAGGTCGTCGGTGAGCGCGTTGCCGGCGCGGTACTGGATGCGCTCGCCCATCGCCTCCGCGGCCAGGAGCGGTTTCGCGTGCTCGATGGCCGAAGGGAGCTCGAGAATGGTGGAGCGCAAGCCCGGGTTCCGGCGGCAGAAGCAGACCGAGAAGTAGCCGTGGCTCCCGCCGATGTCGAGCATCGAGCGGGCGCCCTTCGGGAGCTTCATGCGGCTCGTGGTCTCCTCGGCGAAAGGGGCGACGGTGGCGCGCATGCCCCGCTGGTACGCCTTCCACTGCTCCGAGCTCATGTGCTCGTGGAACGCGAGCGACTCGCCGGTCCGAAGATAGTCCTCGAGCTTCCCCACGAAGTCCCACTCCAGGTAGTGCAGCAGGATCTTGTCGCGCACGGACTGCTTGTGCCGCTTCAGCGCCCAGCGCGCGATCGGCGTGAGCTTGAAGCGACCCCGCTTGCTCCTCAGATAGCCGCTGCCGGTCAGCGCGGTCATGAGCTGGCGGATGGCGACCGGGTCGGTGCCCGTCTCTTCGGCGACCGCTTCGGGGGTGCGCCAGTCCTTCCCGAGCGCCTCGAACACGCCGAGCTTGGTCGCCGCCATCAGCGCCCTGGCGTGGATGAAGGGGAAGAAGGACTCGGCGAGCACGACCGGGACGAGGTTCAGTCGCAGCGCCGCCGCTTCCAGGAGGTTCTCCGGACGAAAGGCCCAACGCGCCATGGGCCGACCCTATCACCGGTGCCGGCGCTATCCTCCGGTGGGATGGATCGGGAACGGGAGAAGGCGCTGGTCCGCGAGTGCATCGAGCGGGTTCGGCAGAAGCGGCCGACCATGGACGAGGCCGAGCGCCTGGTGCCCGTGGACGAATACCGGGACCCGGCGCGTTTCGAGCTCGAGATGGCGCGGCTCTTCCAGCCGGCGATGCACGTGCTCGGTCACGGCGGCGAGATCGCCAACGCTGGGGACTTCGTGACGCGCGAGCTGAATGGCGCGCCGGTGCTCCTGGTCCGGCAGGACGACGGGTCCGCGAAGGCGTTCCTGAACGTGTGCCGTCACCGCGGGGCGACCGTCGAGCTCCGCCAGGCCGGCCACTGCAAGCGCTTCGTCTGCCCCTATCACGCGTGGACCTACGCCCGGGACGGCGCGCTGGCGTCGGTCCGTTTCCCCGAGGGGTTCCCCACGCTCGACGTGGCGAGCACGAAGCTCGCCGAGCTGCCCTGCCGCGAGGTCGCGGGCCTACTCTTCGTGGGTGCGAGCCCAGCCGCGGCCGAGCTGCCGGAGGGCAGCGAGCCGCTGGCGGAAGAGCTACGCGCGCTCGGCCTCGCGGTGCCGCACGCCGCGCTACGAACGACGACGCGCGAGTGGAAGGCCAACTGGAAGCTGATCGTCGATGGTGGCCTCGAGGCCTACCACTTCCGCATCGCGCACAGGGACACCATCGCCGGCTTCTTCCCCGACAACGTGTCGCTCTACGAGCTCATCGGCGACCACCTGCGCACGGTGCTGCCGCGCACGAGCGTGGTGGAGCTGGAAGGGCAGCCCGAGTCCCAGTGGCGACTCCGGAAGCACACGCACCTCGTCTACAACGTCGCGCCCAACGCCACGCTCCTGGTGCAGGCCGGGCACTTCGAGCTCATCCGGATGACCCCGCTGAGCGTCGGGACCACCCGCATCGACCTCACCACGCTGGTGCCGACCACGAGCCTCGAGCCCCACCTCGAGAAGGCGACCGCCTTCTTCGAGGCCAACCACGCCTTCTCGGTGAAGACCCTGGACGAGGACTTCTCGCTCGCCGAGCAGATCCAGCGCGGGCTCCACACGAACGCCAACGAGCACTTCCGCTTCGCTCGCTACGAGGGCGCGCTCGACGCATGGCACCGTCGAGTCGACGCAAAGCTCGGATAGACTCTCCCCGTGTGCTGCTTCTCGAAGCCGGTGCCCTACGTCGCGGGGACCAAGATCTTCGCCCGCTCCTTCGACGATGGGCGGCAGGCGCTCGTCTACTCGATGGCGTTCGTCGCCGACGAGGAGCTGGCGATGATCCTCCCCATCCCGGTGCCGCCGGAATCGCCGGAGGACGCCGTGCGCTTCATCGACCTGTCCGGCTACGACCGCTTCTTCGACGATCTCGACCGGGCCTTCCCGAAGATCATGCTTCGAGCTCGGGGCGGCTTCGGCGCGCCGCAGTCGCTCTCCCACTCGGCGCCCAAGCTGAAGGTGCACGACGTGGGCGAGTACGAAGCTTCGTTCGTGCCGACGCAGGCCGCCTTCGAACGGCTCGACGAGCGCTTCAAGCTGGCGCCCGAGGTCTGGGCGCAGCTACCGCAATACGCCGACTGGGGCTTCGCCGTCTTCAAGCTGAAGGCCGGCGCAGCGAAGGAGGCTGGGTTCTGGCGCAGGCTCTTCGGTGGGAAGTCCCGTTCGAAGCCTCGGACCGTGCACCCGATGGCCTTCGAGTTCCCTCGGCGGGACCCCGGCTCGCTCTTCTTCCCGACGGTCCACGTCCACGACGGCCAGGTCCACTCGGAGGCGATCTTCGACCACCAGCTCTACTGTCAGCTCGGGCGCGCATGGGTCGAGCGCACCCATTGGGAGCCGTCGGAAGGTCCGCTCGAGCGGTGGATGAAGCACGACCGCTCACAGGGCTTGGTAGACCCCGGGGCGATCGCGCTGCGGCGGACGATGCACGGCTTCTTCCCCAACGAGGACCAGACCCTCGAGCATCCGACGTGATGCGGCACCGCAAGCGAGCCCTCTCCCTTCTCGCCCTGCTCTCGCTCGCTGGCTGTGGCGACGATGGTGGGACGCCCACCACCCCCGAGCCATCGCCGAGCGCGCCCGCGCCCCAGCCCCCCGCCGAGCCTCCGCCCCCCGAGCCGCACGAGGAGGCGGACACCCTCGCCCCCGCGGAGCCGGACGAGCCCACCCGCCAGCCGCCGGGACCGCTCGCGCCCGCCCTCGAGTCGGTTCGGTGGGGGCCCGACCGGCGGGAACCGTTCGAGGACCTCGAAGCGCTGAACGCGATCGCGCGAGAGCACTTCACCGACTCGCACGTCTCGGTCGCTGGTCGGCTCCGTGCGCGGCACGGGCGTGAGCGGCTGACGCTGGCGGCGGTGGTGACCGTGAAGCGTTCCGATCTCGAAGAAGGCCAGGAGGCCGCGGAGGCGCTCCGGTTCACCGGAAGCCCTGCGGCCGACATGGACCACCCCGAGCCGATGCCCGAGAACCCTGCACCTTGCACCTGTGGCGGTGAGACGCCCATCACGCTCCAGCTGATGCGCGTTCTCCATCGCGGCGACGAGACCGACGTGGCCCACGTGACGCTGCGGGCCGACGACTTCTGCAGCGGCACGGGGCTGGAGATGGCGTTGGCCGACTACGACCGCGACGGGCGGGTCGAGATGAGGCTCGACGTGGCCTCGGAAGGCTGGCTCTCGTGCACCGCCAATCGCTTGCGACGCACGGACCTCTTCGTCGTGGACATCGCCGACTTGGCGCTGCAGACCTCGCTGCTCGTCGAACAGCTCTACGATGGGTACTACGACACGCACTACCAGACGGGCCGCGTGCGCTTCGTCGACCTCGACGACGACGGCGACAAGGACATCGAGGTCCGGGGAACGACGGAGATTCGCGAGGACCTCGCGTCCGACCCCGTTCGGGATGCGCGACGGCAAACGCTCTTCTACGACCCCGCCACGGACCGATGGGAGCCCGCCGAATGACGCGCTCGCTCGTCCTGCTCGCGCTCGTGGCGTGCGGTGGATCGCAGGGCGCACCCACGAGCGGCGACGAACCCGAGTGGCTCGCCGGCACCTGGCGCGTCGGTGACGGGCCGGGGGGAGACTTCGAGGTCTGGGGCCGCGACGAGGGTGGCGGCTTGGTGGGTCTGAGCGTGAACGCCGATGCCGCGGGGCTGGTGACGCGGCCGGAGCTGATGTGGATCGAGCCGGGCGCGCGGGCCTTGGTCGCCATGCCCGGTGGCCACCGCACACGCTTCGCGCTGGCCGAGGGCGGACCGGGGTCGCTGCGCTTCGAAGCGCCCCAGCACGACTCGCCGAAATGGATCCGCTACGGACTCGACGGCGAAGCGCTCGAGGCATCGATCGGCGACGACGCCCAACCGACGGCGACCTGGCGCTTCCAGCGGGTCCCCGGCGACCCGATGGTCCACCGGACCCGGGTGGAGGTCTGCCGCCGCGGCGACGCCATGGAGGTCACCCAGACCGGCTGCTACTGCGCGTCGCTGCTCGCCTGCGGCGTGGTCGACGACCCGCTCCCGCTGCGGGTCGCGATCCTCGACAACTCGTGCGACGCCTGCGAGCCCGCCGTCGGCGAGTGCCCCTACGAGGGGACGATGCAGCTGAGCGACGGCGAGTGCGCGACCCGGGACGCGATCACGCTCCTCCGGGCCGATCTTCGCTGACCCCAGCCCACGCGGCGCGTCTGGTAGATTCTCACGATGCAGGTGGAATGCTGGGGGGATTCTGGCCGACCGAGCGTGGAGGCCAGGGTCGGGCAGGGGCGAATGGCCATGGGCGTTCGCGCGTTCGCGGTGGTGCTCGGGCTGATGGTCGGCGCGTGCTCGAGCCCGGGGGGCATGTCGGGCGACGGCGGACGGCCCTGCGTCTCCGACGACGAATGCGACGACGGCGTGTTCTGCAACGGGACCGAGTCCTGCGACCCCACCTCGCCGCTCCGTAGCGCGTTCGGGTGCGTGCAGGGCACACCGGCCTGTGACGTGCGCGCCTGCGACGAGATCACGCAGACCTGCGCCGACACCTGTCCCGACGCGGACGGCGATCGCCACGAGGACGTGGCCTGTGGCGGCGACGACTGCGATGACACGGATCCGGATCGCTTCCCGGGCAACCCGGAAGTCTGCGACGCCGAGGGCCACGACGAAGACTGCGACCCAGGGACGTTCGGGGGCCGCGACGTCGACGGGGACGGCGCGGTCGACGCGCGCTGCTGCAACGGCGACGCATGCGGCGGCGACTGCGTCGACACCCAAGCCACGGTCCACCCCGACGCGACCGAGACCTGTGACGGCACGGACCAGGACTGCGACGGCGCCGTGGACGAAGGCCTCGTGCAGGTCGCGTTCCGTGACGAGGACGGAGACCTGCACGGCGACCCCGAGGGCATGGTGCTCAGCTGCCCTGGGCGCGCGCGCACGTCCACCAGCGAAGCGGACTGCGACGACGCCAACCCGCGCTCGCACGGCCTGTTGCTCGAGGTCTGCGACGGCGCGGACAACGACTGCGATGGCACGGTCGACGAAGAGACGGTGGTGGTCGCGTGGTACCCGGACGGCGACGGCGACGGCTTCGGCGATCCGGCGGCCGAGCCCGTCTTCGCGTGCGAGCCGCCCGAGGGACACGTGCTCCTCCCGACCGACTGCGACGACTCGGACCCGGCGCGCCACCCCGCCGCCGCCGAGCTCTGCAACGGACGGGACGACGACTGCGACGGCTTCGCGGGGTTCGAGATCGCACCCGGCGATCACGAGGACGACGACCGCGATGGGGTCCCGGACGCCGCGTGCGGAGGCACCGACTGCGACGACCGCGACCCGCTCGCCGGGGGCGAGACGCCGGAGCTCTGCGACGACGTCGACAACGACTGTGACGGAACGACGGACGAAGACGTCGCCGCCGACCTCCGCTGGTTCGTCGACGCGGACGGCGATGGCTTCGGCGGCGCGGCCGGCACGCCCATCGGGTGCGAGCGCCCGGCGGGTTCGTTCGTGCTGCGCGGCGGCGATTGCCAGGACGACGACGACGCCATCCACCCCGCGCAGGTCGAGCGCTGCGACGGCGTCGACAACGACTGCGACGGCTCGGTCGACGAGGACATCGCCGCGAACGTGATCTACGACGACGCGGACGGCGACGGATTCGGCGACGCGAGCACGGCACGCACGGGCTGCGGGGCCGGCGCGGGCGAAGCAGAGCAGCCCGGCGACTGCGACGACGGCGACCCGCTGCGCTTCCCCGGTGCGACCGAGCTGTGCGACGACGTCGACCAGGACTGCGACGGCACGGTCGACGAGGGCGCGGTGCCGCTCGACTGGTACCCCGACGCGGACGGCGACGGCTACGGCGACCCCGGCACCGCGCCGATCGCGAGCTGCACCGCCATCGGCGGGCGCGCCCCCAACGCGCTCGACTGCGACGACGGGCGTGGGGACGTGAGCCCCGATGGCACCGAGACCTGCGACGGCGCGGACGAGGACTGCGATGGCACCATCGACGAGGGGCCAGCGACCACCTACTACCGGGACGCCGACGGCGACACCGTCGGCACCGACACCGACACGCAGCTCTCGTGCGGCGCGGCGCCCACCGGCTACGTCGCGACGCCGGGCGACTGCGACGACAGCGATCCGCTGCGAAGCCCACTCCGAGTCGAGCGCTGCGACGGGCTCGACGAGGACTGCGACGGCTCGGTCGACGAGGGGTCGAGCGTGAGCGAGTGCAGCGCCACGGGCCACACCGGCAGCTGCGCCTCCGGTGGCGGGTGCGAGTGCAGCGCAGGTCTCGGTGACTGCAACGGGACGTCGCTCGATGGTTGCGAGACGGACGTGACCACCACGCGAACCCACTGCGGCGCGTGCGGAGCGGCCTGTCTCCAGGCGCAGGCCTGCGCGAGCTCCGCGTGCGCCACCGACCCGATCGTGCAGATCGCCGCGTCCGCCCAGAACCTGTGCTTCCGGCGCATGCTCGGCGGCGTGGCGTGCTCCGGCCCCGACCACAACGACATCTATCTCGACCGCGATCGGCTCGACTCGTCCGTGATGCGCACGCTGGATCTGCAGGCCGAGTTCTTCGCGGGACACCAGCAGGACACGGTGCCGAACGAGCATCGCTGCGCGCTCCAGAGCGGCGGCACGGTCATCCGATGTTGGGGGGTCAATAGCTCCGGTGGCCTGGGCGACGGAACGATGACCACTCCCCCGGAAGGCAGCTCGGTCGTCGCGATGACACCCTCCGGCGCGACGTACAGCAAGGTGCTCACGGGATCGCTCTTCACGTGCGCGCTACGCACGACGGGCGGCGTCGACTGCTGGGGTGAAGGGAGCGCGGGTCGGCTAGGGACCGGGGACACGAGCGATGCGTTGGTCCCCACGCCGGTGGTCGGCATCAGCGACGCCATCGACCTCGATGTCGGTGGGAACTGCGGGTGTGTCGTCCACGCCGACGGGAGAGTCTCGTGCTGGGGCGAACCCACGTCCGGCCGAACGGGCGACCGCGGCCCGAGCCCAGACAACACCGTTCCGACCGCGCTCGTCGACGTCGCCGGCGCGGTCGCGGTGTCGATGGGCACCAGCCACGGCTGCGCCGTCCTCGGGGATGGGCGGGTGCGCTGCTGGGGCGACGACCGGAACGGAGAGCTCGGAGACGGGACCATCGCGGTCCCGAGCTCCCGGACCTACGCAGCCGATGTCGTCGGGATCACGACGGCGGTCGAGGTCGCGGCGTCCACCGGCCACTCGTGCGCTCGGCTGATGGACGATCGCGTGGTCTGCTGGGGCCTGAACCACGTGGGGCAGGTGGGCGATGGGTCGACGACCAACCGACCCACGCCGCAGATCGTCGTGGACCCGGGCACCGGGTTGGCGCTGCGGGCGATCGCAATCGGAGGCGCAGAGGCCTACAGTTGCGCCGCGACGACCGACGGGCTCATGTGCTGGGGGGTCGATCGCTTCGGACGCCTGGGCACCAACAACGTCAGTAGCCTCACCCCGCAGCCGGTCCCGGACACCTGACGGTTCGACCGAGCAGCCGACCCGATCATTCCGCTGGGCACTCGGCAGCGAGCGTCGCGGCGCGCGCACCGGTCACCGAGTGGGTCGGGTCCCACGCGCCGACCACGCGTCGCCACTCGCGGCACGCGCCCGCCTGGTCACCGGTGGCGGCCAGTGCCTCTCCGTAGGCCACCCGTGATCGACCGGTGAGGAAGGGGATCGGGAAGCGCAGGCAGCTGTTGGCCGCGAACTCGAGGGCGGGGAGCGAGCGCGCGGCCTCACCCGCCAGGAGAAGCGTGTGGCCGATGATCGCGACGGTGGTGAACTCGCCGCGCTCGAGCAGCTCACCGGGCGCATTCGCGAGGGCGGCCCGCGCCTCTTCCGGCGTGCTCGCCCACACCGCTTCCCCGTGAGCCCAGGCGTCCATGGGCGTGAGCAGATCGCGACGGGCGAGGGACTCCGACCACGACCCGCGCACCTCGGCGAACTCCTCGGCGTCCATCGTCTCCCTCGCCGCCACCAGGATGCGCTGTTCCCGGTACGCGCGTAGCGGATGGGCATGGACGGAGGTCAACGCGCCCACGCTGCGCGTGACGAACGCCTCGGCCAGGGCGGAGGCCTCTTCCTCGCCCAGCTCCCGCCGCGCCTCGACCATCACGAAAGTAGCGTCGGTGTCCGAGACCTCGTCCTCGGACGCGTCGAGCGCCTCGTTCGCGAGCTGCACCGCGCCCTCGAAGTCCCCGAAGAGCGCGGCGGCGCGAGCGCGGAGGTACGGCCCCAGCACCGCGGCCTCCGGTCCCGGCATGGCGGCGGCCAAGCCATCGAGCTCGCGCTCGATGGCCGCCCGTGGTGCCCCTTCGACGGCCAACGATCGGGCCATCCACGCATGCGGAGCGGCCTGATCGGGCGAGCGTGCTCGCATCCGTCTCGCCAGCGAGAGCATCTCATCGCAGTCACCTTGGAACGCGCGCAAGAGCAGCTCCAGGTCCATACACGCGGTCGAGAGCGGCGCCGCCTCGTGGCAGATCGCGTAGCGAGCGTACGCTCCTTCGATGTCTCCCTGCTCTCTGAGGATCTGGGCGAGGACCGCGTGGGCGGGAGCGAACTCGGGATCGATGTCGATGGCCCGCTCGGCCCAACCCTTGCGAACCTCGGGAGCGGCCCCCGTGGCGTTGAAGCCCGCGAGCACCAGGATCTCGGCGTCGTTCGGGCGCTCGTTGGCCAGCGCCTCGAGCCGCTGACCCAACAGGTCGCGCCGGGGCGGGTCGTCCAGATAGATCGCTCCGTAGGCATTCAGGAGACCACGCTCCCGCGGCGAGAGCTGGTCGGCGTGTCGCTGAGCCACGATGAAGGCGTCACCCAGGAGTCCCGCGTAATCGTAGTCCACGGACGCGATCGCCAGGTACAGGTGCGCGGAGGCACATCCTTCGTCGGCTCGAGTCGCGCGGAGAAACGCACCGCGTGCACTGTCGATGTCCCCCCGCCGACCGGCGCGGCGCCCCTCCGCGAACGCTCCCTCGGCCTCGTCGTTGCAGCCCTGCGGCGGAGGCAGGTTCCCGATGTGGAGGGGCCCGTCGGCGTCCACCGCGGCATCGACGGGAGCGGCGGCCTGTTCGTTGCCGCCCCACGACGCCACGCCACCACCAGCGATCGCCAGCGCGCCGAGCGCGGCGACGAGCGGAAGGCGGCTCGGCTTCTTCGGGGACTCCGGAGGGTCCCCCTCCGGAACGGAGGTGCCCGCCGCCATCGTGGGCATCGTGCCCAGGTCGCTCGACGAGCTCGGCAGGGAATCCAGCAACCCCTCCATCGAATCGAAGCGCTCCGCGGCGTCCTTCGAGAGGGCCCGGGTCACGGCGGCCGCCGTCGCGGGGCTCACGCTCGCCACCTCGGCCAGGGGCTCCGGGTCGTCCGCGATGACGCTCGCGAGGATCGCGGGCATGGTGTCGCCAGACCACGGGAGACGGCCGGTGCAGAGCTCCCACGCCATCACGCCGAGCGCGAACTGGTCGGCTCGTCCGTCGACCTCCTGCCCTCGGGCCTGCTCCGGCGCGAGATACGCCGGCGTCCCGACGAACGACCCGTCGGCGGTCAGGTGCTCGAGCTCCTCATCGGGCTCCACGAAGCGCGCGAGGCCGAAGTCGAGCACCATCGCGCGCCCGTCACTCGTGCGCAGCATCACGTTGTCCGGCTTGATGTCGCGGTGAACGATCCCCTCGCGGTGGGCGTGGGCGAGCGCGGAGCCCACCTCCCGCACGATTCGGACGACCTCGGCTTCCGGAAGCGGGCCCTGACGGATTCGCTCGCGCAAGGTGCGGCCCTCCACGAGCTGCATGACCAGGTAAGCGCCGCCCTCCTGAGCGGGCCCGACGTCGTAGACCGGCACGATGTGGTCGTGCTCGAGGACCGCGGTCGCCTGAGCCTCCCGGATCATCCGAGTCACCGCCGCTGCGTCACCGACACGCTCGGGCGGCAGGAGCTTGAGCGCCACCGGACGCTTCAGGCGCTCGTCGAACGCCCGGTAGACGGTTCCCATCCCACCGGCGCCGAGCTGCTCCTCGAGGCGATAGCGATCCGCGATCCGCGTGGTTCCCCCCATGACGCGGGCCAAGCCTACCGCGCTTCGTCAGCTCACTGGGCCAAGACGTCCCGTGTCTCGGGGTGGCGCTCGAACATCGCCAGCGCGAAAGGGCAGGTCGCGCGGATCGCGGTGCCGGTCTCGCGGGCCCAGGCCACGAGCCCGTCGAAGAGACGCTTGCCGCCGCCCTGCCCACGGATGGAGTCGTCGGTCTCGGTGTGATCGACGATCACCTCGGTCGGGCTGAGCCGCGAGTACGTCATCCAGCCGACGACGTCGCCGTTCAGGCTCAGCTCCATCCGACCACGGTGACCGTCCTCGCTCGGGGCGACGCTCCACTCGTTCTCGCTCATCGGCGAAGACTCGCCCATCCGCCCTTGCCACGCCAGCGGGCGATGGCTACCTCTCGGCGCCATGACTCGCCAAGGGCCACAGCCAACCGCCCCGAGCGTCCGCTCGGTGGGTGAGGTGCGCGTGGTCGACTACGCGATGCTGCAGGTCTTCCCGGCGTCGTACTGAGCCGCGCGCGGCTCACGCACACGCCTCGAGGGACGCGTCCGACCGAACGCACCCTCGCCGCGCGCGGATCAGCACCGGTCTCCAAACCCAACGTGAACGCGTCGGTGATGGCGAGATCCGTCTCGCGCCGACGCAGGAGATCCTGTCATGACTCGTAAGAACCAACCGATCCGGAACCTCGGCATCATCGCCCACGTCGACGCCGGCAAGACGACGCTCACCGAGCGCATCCTCTTCCACACCGGCGCCACGCGGACGATCGGCAACGTCGACTCCGGCAACACCACGACCGACCACGGCGCCCTCGAGCAGCAGATGGGCATCACCATCCAGGCTGCGGCGGTGTCGTGCGCCTGGCGGGATCACTGGCTGCATCTGATCGACACGCCTGGCCACGCCGACTTCAACATCGAGGTCGAGCGCAGCCTCCGCGTGCTCGACGGTGCCGTCGTGGTCCTCGACGGCGTCGCCGGCGTGGAGCCCCAGACCGAGAAGGTGTGGCGTCAGGCCGATCGCTTCGGCGTGCCGCGCGTGCTCTTCGTGAACAAGCTCGACCGCCCCGGCGCGAGCTTCGAGCGGAGTCTCGTGGCGGTCCGCGAGCGCCTCGGCGTGTCCCCACTCCCGATCGCGTGGCCCATCGACACCGAGTCGAAGAGCCCCGGTCTGATCGATCTGGTCGAGGGCTGCGTGCGCCGGTGGACGGGCGACGAGGGCGAGCCCCTCGAGCCCGAGCCGCTCGGCTCGCTCTCGCCTGCGCTGCGCCATCGCGTGGAGCAGCTGCAGGCCGAGCTGGTCGAGGCGTGCGCGGAGGCCGACCCCGACTTCGAGCTCGCGTGGCTCGAAGGGAGGGCGACGCCCGAGGTGACGCGCGCCGCGCTTCGGCGGGGCACGATCGCCGGAACCATCGTCCCTGCGCTCGGTGGCTCCGCCTTCCGCAACTGCGGGGTGCAGTCCGTCCTCGACGCCGTGGTGGAGCTCTTGCCTGCCCCCGCCGACCGAGGCCCGATCCTGGGTCTCGACGGTGCGGAGCGGGAACGCTCGGCCGAGGCGCCGCTGGCGGCCTACGCCTTCAAGGTGGTGCACGACCGCTTCGGTCCGCTGACCTTCGTCCGGGTCTACGCCGGTGAGCTCCGCAAGGGGCAGACGGCGTGGCGCTCGAGCGATGAGAAGCGCTTCCGGATCGGGCGCGTGGTCCGAGTCTTCGCGGACCGCCTCGACGACACCGACGCCCTCGGCGCCGGTGAGATCGGGGCGCTCGTCGGGGCTCGGGTGCAGACCGGTGAGACGCTCGCCGAGCCGTCGGCCACGCTGCGCCTCGAGTCCCTCGAGGTGCCGGAGCCGGTGGTGCGGCGCGCGATCGAGCCTTGCACCCGCCGCGACCGCGATCGCTTCGCGGACGCCATGGGCAAGGTCCTGATCGAGGATCCGTCCCTGGCGTTCGAGACCGATCCGGACACCGGACAGACGCTCCTCGCGGGCGTGGGCGAGCTCCAGCTGGAGGTCACCCGCGATCGCCTGAAGCGCGAGCACGGCGTCGAGGTCACGCTCGGGCGACCCAAGGTCGCCTGTCGCGAGACCCTCGGGGCCACGGCCACCCACACCACCAAGCACGTCAAGCAGAGCGGCGGTCCCGGCCAGTACGCGATCGTCCAGCTCGAAGTGTCACCGCTCCCGCGGGGCGAGGGCTTCGTCTTCGAGGACCGCACCCGCGGCGGCGTGCTCGCCCGCGAGTACGTCGAAGGCGTCCGCAAGGGCGTCCAGGCGGCGATGCACACCGGCGTGCTCGGCGGTCACCCGGTGGTCGACGTCCAGGTCGCCGTCCTCGACGGAGACCAACACAGCAACGACTCGAGCGAGATGGCGTTCCAGATCGCCGGCGGCCTCGCCTTCCAGGAGGCTTGCCGGAAGGCGCGCCCGCTCTTGCTCGAGCCGATCATGTCCCTCGAGATCCTCGTCTCCGAAGACGTTCTCGGCGCCGTGCTCGGCGACCTCGGTCGCCGGCGTGGGCGGGTGGTGAGCCTCACCGCCCGCGGCGGGACCCAGGTCGTCCAGGCAGAGGTCCCGCTGGTCGAGCTCTTCGGCTACGCGGGCGAGCTCGGGGGACTCACCCACGGGCGAGGGGAGCATTCGATGACCTTCGCCCACCACGCCACCGTCCCGGACCCGCTGGTCCAGCAGCTCCTCGACGCGGCGTGATCCCAGAGCGCCCCGGCTCCCACGCGGAGTCGGGGCGTTCGCTTTTCGCCCGCCACGCGACGACCGCCCCTCGGGGCCTGCTCAGCTCCACGGGATGCTCATGTCGAGACAAGCGCGGCTCTTCTCGATCCAAATCCGCCGAAGGCGGGTGCCGTTCCGTGCCAGCACGACATCCGAGGGGATGGTCAGGACCTCCGCATCCGGATGTGCAGCCAGCCATCGAGCGCATGGGTTGTTGGGGGAGGTTCGCCACCCCTCCGCCCTCGGATCGTCGGTGTTCGCCCGCAGCACTCGGCGCATTCGGTCCATCGGCATGCGGTCGATGGCGCCGACCTCGCAGAACCCGATCCGGCGACCGTCGACCGCCGCGCACCGAAGCACGCGCAGGCCCCCCACGCGAGAGACGACGGCAGCTGCCTGGACGGCGTAGGGGGACTGCCGCGTCGCCGACGGGCGCCGTTGGGTCGCTCCCGGGGTGAGCAGGAAAACGTTGACCAAGAACGCGATGACGATCGAGCGACTCATGCGGGCATCATGTCGCGCGTGACCGAGCCCGCACGGCTCGAGTGGGTGAACGGTCGCACTCGCGATCGAGCGGTCCCGTTCGGTCCTCGAGTGGTCGCCCTCCGTACCTACTGGACGCAGGTGCAGAACTGACCACCGCCAGCGTCTGCGCTGTAGTCGTGGCACTCCCAGCTGTCCTGATTGCAGATGCCCGTGAGCCACAGACCGAAGCAGTCGGGACCGACATCGCACGAGCAGACCGTGGGCGGGCCGTCGCACTCGTACGCCTGGACCTCGTGGAGATCGAAGACCGAGCTACCGTTCTTGATCCAGACCTGGGTTTGAGTGCCGTGGTAGGTCAGCCCGTTCGAGCTCTTGAGTCGCACCGAGAGCCGCACCCCGTCGTTGCCGCCCTCCCAGACCTGCACTCGAGAGATGTCCGTGAACCCGGGGGCCGTCTGGAACATCACCGGTGTCGCCGAGCTGGTCGCGAAGGGTCCTTCGACGGGCTTCCAGCTCGACCAGGCGCTCTGAGTCTCCGAGTAGATGCGAACCCACAGCGTGCTCTGGGTGCCGGCATGCTGACCGTCGTGCACCAGAAGATGCACCTCGTGGTAGGTGGGCGCGGCCAGATCGAACTGAGCCTCCGCGGCACCGACGCCCATGGTGGACAGGGCCAGGCCGAGCAAAAGCAAGCGAGTCGTGTTCATGTCTTCTCTCCCTTTCGATGAGCACGCGTCTGGCGTGCCGTCGGGTCTCCGTGGGGAGAGCGAGAAAGCTGACATCGGAATCGCGAATTCTTGCGGCGTTCGCTTCGAGAGAAACGGGTGTTTGCATTTTCCGTTCGGAACGCCCTGTTTCGTAGGGGGATCCGGGGGGTGATCGTGTCCCCGGGTGTTCCGCCTCCGGTTGCCGGCCATCGCGCGATACCGGAAGTCCATCGCCGTGAGTTTTCCGAGGGCATCGTTGCACCGCTCGCCATCGCTCGTTTCAGCTGTTGCAGCGCTGAGGCGGGGCTCGTTGCAGGCCGCTTCAGCGAGCGCCCCAGATCCCGGTTTCGACCGCTCGGCACGGCTGGCACGGCTGATGCTCTGTTCTTCGGTGAGTTCGAAAGGAGCCCACCATGAAGATCGAAGCCCTCTACCACGAGCCCACCTACACGCTGACCTACGTGGTCTGGGACGAGGAGACGCGCGACGCAGTGATCATCGACCCGGTGCTCGACTACGACCCCGTCGGCTCGCAGACCTCGGTCGATGCGCTGCAGGAGCTGGACGCGTTCATCGCGAAGCACGAGCTCGCCGTCCGAGCGATCCTCGAGACCCACGCCCACGCGGACCACCTCAGCGGCTCGCAGTACCTGAAGCGCACATACGACGCGCCGCTGGTGATCGGCGAGAAGATCACGGTGGTCCAGGAGACCTTCAAGACCATCTTCGACCTGCCCGACGAGGTGCCCATCGACGGCAGCCAGTTCGACCGGCTGGTCACCGACGGGGAGACGGTCGCCTTCGGATCGATCCCCGTGGAGGTCATCGCCACCCCCGGGCACACGCCGGCCTGCGTGACCTACAAGATCGGCGACGCCCTCTTCACCGGCGACGCGCTCTTCATGGACGACTACGGCACCGGCCGCTGCGACTTCCCCAAGGGCAGCGCCACCGACCTCTACCGGTCGATCCAGAAGCTCTACGCACTCCCGGACGAGACCCGCGTCTTCGTGGGCCACGACTACCAGCCCGGCGGCCGTGAGGTCCGGTGGGAGACCACCATCGGCAAGTCCAAGGCGAACAACCCGCAGCTCAAGGGCGACACGACCGAGCAGGCCTTCGTGACCATGCGCGAAGAGCGCGACGCGACGCTGAAGGCTCCCCGGCTGCTCTTCCAGAGCGTGCAGGTGAACGTCGACGCCGGGCGCCTCCCGGGCGAGGGCGGGACGGGCATTCGCTACCTCAAGCTGCCGCTGAACCTCTTCGGCCCCGCCGACGAGCTCGGACAGAAGAAGGCCTGACGCTCGCGGAGCCGTCACCGGCCATGGCTGGTGATGGCTCCCCATCTGGTGTAACAATACAGGGACGCTGCCTGGGGGCGAATCGGGCAGCGTCTCTTCCTCATGATGAGAGCTTTGTTCTGGGTGGGCGTGGCCTCGGTCGCGTTGGTGGGTTGCGACTGTGGCGGCGACGGCACGGACCGGATCGGCGTGGACGCCGAGGTCGGGCCGGACGGCGGGGGCTCCGATGCGTCGGGCGTCGACGCGGCCACGCCCGACGGCGGCGAGGTCGACGCCGAGGTGAGCGACGGCGGCATGGACCCCGACGGAGGCGAGCCGATGCGGGTCTGCGACGAGAGCGAGACCTGCGACAACGGGCTCGACGACGACTGCGACGGCACGGTCGAAGAAGGCTGCACCTGCACGCCGGGTGACACCGCGACGTGCTTCAGCGGCGATCCCGCCGGACGAAACGTCGGCCAGTGCGGCGACGGGACGATGCTCTGCGAGGGCAGCTTCGAGTTCGGCGAGTGGGGCCCATGCGAGGGCGAGCGAACCGAGTCGCCGGAGATGTGTGACGTCGCTGGCCTGGACGAGAACTGCAACGGCGCGGCCAACGAAGACTGCGAGTGCGTCGCGGGCGACCCGCCCCTGCCCTGTGGCAGCGACGTGGGCGAGTGCGTCGCGGGCGTTCAGAACTGCGTGACCGGGCGACGGACGGCCTGCGAAGGCGCGACCGGCCCGGCAACCGAGCTCTGCGACGGCCTCGACAACGACTGCGACGGATCGGTCGACGAGTCGCTGACCCGTCTCTGCGGCACCGACGTCGGGGCATGCTCCTTCGGCACCGAGGCCTGCACCGCCGGCGTCTGGGGCGCGTGCGAGGGTGGCACCGCGGCCGGCACCGAGAGCTGCGACGGCACCGACGACGACTGCGACGGATCGGTCGACGAGGGCGTGACGCGCAACTGCGGCACGGACGTGGGCGCCTGCGGCTTCGGCACGGAGGTGTGCAGCGGCGGCACCTTCGGGAGCTGCACCGGGAGCACGGGCCCGAGCGCCGAGACCTGCAACGGGAGCGACGACGACTGCGACGGCTCCACCGACGAGGCGCTCAGCCGGCGCTGCGGGTCGACCGACGTCGGCGCGTGCGCGTACGGCACCGAGACCTGCGGCGGCGGATCCTGGAGCAGCTGCAGCGGCGCGATCGAGCCCGCCACCGAGGTCTGCGACGGCGCCATCGACGAGGACTGCGACGGCACCGTCGACGAGGGCTGCACCTGCACCGACGGCGCGACCCGGCCCTGCGGCAGCGACACGGGCGCCTGCGTCGCGGGTACGGAGACCTGCAGCGGCGGCGACTGGGGCAGCTGCACCGGCGAGACCGGACCGATCGGCGAGAGCTGCAACGGCGCGGACGACGACTGCGACGGAAGCACCGACGAGTCGCTGACGCGGTCCTGCGGCTCGACGGATGTCGGCGTGTGCATGCGCGGCACCGAGACCTGCGGCGCCGGCTCCTGGGGCTCCTGCGTCGGGTCGGTGGAGCCGGGCGCCGAGCTCTGCGACGGCATCCTCGACGAGAACTGCGACGGCGCGGTCGACGAGGGCTGCACCTGCATCACGGGCGCGGTCCGTTCCTGTGGCAGCGACACCGGCGCCTGCGTCGCCGGCACGGAGACGTGCGACGCGAGCGGCAACTGGGGTGCGTGCACCGGCGCGACCGGTCCGACGGTGGAGAGCTGCAACGGCAGCGACGACGACTGCGACGGCGCCACCGACGAGGCGCTCGTGCGGACCTGCGGCACGAACGTGGGCGAGTGCGTCGCGGGCACCGAGAGCTGCAGCAGCGGGAGCTGGGGCGCCTGCACCGGCGCGACGGGTCCGTCGACCGAGCTCTGCGATGGCGCGAACGACGAGAACTGCGACGGCGCCGTCGACGAAGGCTGCGCGTGCACCGAGGGCGAGATGCGCGCGTGCGGCAGCAACGTCGGCGCGTGCATGCCCGGCAGCCAGACCTGCGACGCCACCGGCACCTGGGGCGCGTGCAGCGGCGAGACCGGCCCGAGCGCCGAGCTCTGCGACGGGGCCGTCGACCAGGACTGCGACGGGGTGATCGACGAGGGCTGCGACTGCGTGACCGGGGCAACGCGACGCTGCGGCAACGGCACCGGCGCCTGCGTCCGCGGCACCGAGACCTGCGACGCCGCCGGCCAGTGGGGAGCCTGTCTCGGGGGCACCGGCCCGACCGGCGAGACCTGCAACGGCGACGACGACGACTGCGACGGCACCACCGACGAGATGCTCGTGCGCTCGTGCGGCAGCGATCTGGGGGCCTGCGTCGCCGGAACGGAGACCTGCTCGGCGGGGAGCTGGGGCAGCTGCTCGGGTTCGACCGGACCGATGTCGGAGCTCTGCGACGGGAGCGTCGACGAGGACTGCGACGGAGCCGTCGACGAGGGCTGCCTCTGCACCGACGGCCAGACCCGCAGCTGCGGCAGCGCCACGGGCGCGTGCGTGCAGGGCACCGAGACCTGCGACCTGATGGGCGTGTGGGGGAGCTGCACCGGCTCGACCGGTCCGACCTCCGAGAGCTGCAACGGCGACGACGACGACTGCGACGGCGCCACCGACGAGATGCTCGTGCGCTCCTGCGGCACCGACGTCGGCGCCTGCTCGGAGGGCACGGAGACCTGCGCCGCCGGCAGCTGGGGCAGCTGCACCGGCGCGACCGGCCCCAGCGCCGAGCTCTGCGATGGCTCGATCGACGAGAACTGCGATGGCAGCGTCGACGAGGGGTGCCTGTGCACCAACGGCCAGATGCGCGCCTGCGGCAGCTCGGTCGGCGAATGCGAAGAGGGCACGGAGACCTGCGATCTGAGCGGCACCTGGAGCGCGTGCGTCGGCGAGACCGGACCGGGCACCGAGGTGTGCAACGGCCTCGACGACAACTGCGACGGCAACGTCGACGAGGGCGGCGTGTGTCAGCCGCCGACCCTGATGTGCCCGGGCGCCTCGAGCACCGTCGCCGGTGACGCGGTGACGCTGATGGGCTCGGGCTCCGATCCGGACGGCGGCAGCGTGATGTTCATGTGGACGGTCATCTCGGCGCCGCTCGGCTCGAGCGCGGTGCCGGCCTCACCGACGAGCGCCAACACCGACTTCACGCCGGACGAGGCGGGCAGCTACACGCTGCGGCTCTGCGTGACCGACGACGAGGGCGAGATGGCCTGCTGCACCACGACGGTGATGGCCTCGAGCTCCTGCACGCCGCCGGCGGCGCCGACGCTGACGGTCTGCCCGACCAGCTGGGACCGCCGGCCGGTGGTGCAGTTCGACCCGTTGCCGACGGGCGAGTTCTACGAGCTCTACAGGGACATGGACGCCGCGCCCTACGCGGTGGTGACCATGGACGGGCAGAACTACCACCGGCCGACGAGTGAACTGGACGTGGGCTCGGCCCCGCCCGGCACCGGCATGGACATCTACGCGCGGGCCTGCCTCGACAGCGACCCGACCTGCTGCGTGACCAGCACCCCGGTGAGCGTGAACCTGATCGAGTCGTGCACCACGCCGATCGCGCCCTCGGCGACGAACGTGCTGTTCAGCGAGTACGTGATCAACGGCGACGGAATGTGCTCCGGCCCCGACTGCGAGGCCGGTGAGGCCTTCGAGGTCACCAACCTCTCGCACTGCCCGGTGGCCCTCGACGGCAACCACTTCGCCTACTGCAACAACAGCTCGTGCAGTAACCCACGCTGGATGAACTTCGGGGCCAGCGACGTGGTCCCGCCGCGGGGGGTCTACGTCGCGATCCGCAACCAGGCGGCCTCGATGTGCAGTTATCCCTTCTTTGGCACGGTGGACCCGGGGCTCTACGGGCTCAACATCTCCGCGTTGGTGATGGAGGGCAGCAACCTCGCCAGCGGCTGGTTCTCCAACGGCGCCTCGAGCGGATCGCTTCGCGTCGCCAGCGGCGCCTACGTCGACGATACCAGCGGCACGACCTTCGACATCATCTCGCCCTACTCCACCTCGGCCGGCGAGTGCTCGTCGATCGGCTTCAACGCCTACGGCGAGTGCGGCGAGGTCAGCCCGGCCGTGACCCCGAGCGACGTCCTCACACCGAACCAGCTCGGGCGCCTCTGGCACCCGTGTGACGCGGTGACGTCACCGGTCCCGGCGAGCTGCATGTAGCCTCGTCAGACCATCAGGTCCGGGAGCGGATCGCCCACGGTGCTCTCGTCGTAGTCGCGGGCGAAGCCGTCGCCCTTGCCGACGGGGCGGTACTCACCGAAGCCGCGACCGGCCTCGCGTTCGTACTCGCTCGGGCTCAGACCCATCGCCTGCATGATGGTGACGAGCAGTCGGTTGAACTGGACGCCCTCGATGACCGAGCCGTCGTGCTGGCGGAAGCGGATGGGCCGGTTCCAGTCGGCGTAGTCGACGTAGCGGCCGGTGCGGAGCTGGCCGCCGCCGCTGCCCCACATGACGGTGGGGATGCTGTAGTTCAGGTGGTTGAAGCTGAGCTCGTTGCTCCACATGACCATCGAGTGGTGGAGCAGCGACTGGCTGTCGCGTTCGGTGGTCTCTTGCAGTCCGGTGAGCAGACGCGCGACGACGCGGTCGGCGACCCAGCGCTGGCCCTGGCCGAGCCAGCGGCGGGCGTTGTCATCCCACTGGTGCGCCTGGAAGTGCCAGTTGTCCCGACCGGCGGAGTTGGCGTTCTCCGAGTCGCCCATGCCGAAGGTGTCGCCGCCGTCGTCCACGACCATCTTGGTGACGTCGAGGGTGACGATGCGGGTCGCGTCGCAGGCCAGCGCGAGCACGACCACGTCGACCAGGTTGTCGAAGAGCGTACCCACGTCCCCGACGTCGACGCTGAACTCGCCGCCGGTGTCGAGGTCGACGGGCGCCGTCGGATCGCAGCCGACCACGCCGGGGCCGGAGCCGAGGCTCATCTGGAGCTCGGTCAGCCGGGTGACGTGCGCGTCGAGGGTCATCCGGTCCTCGGCGCTGAGATGAGGTCCACGAACCGCGCGGCGATAGTCCTCGAGCACCCGATCGATGAGCAGCTCGGACGGACCGGGCCCCGCCATCGGGTCGGGGGTGAGGGACCCGAAGACCACGTCGAAGGCGGTCCGTGGATTGGTGTAGGCCTGCGCCTGCTGGATCGCGCCCTGCCCGATCGCGAGTGGGTTGCTCGGGTCGACCGGCGCGTAGGAGCTGGTGTTCGCGCGGGAGCCCACGTGGAGCACGCGCGGGCCGCTCGGTGACATCGGGTACACGGAGGCCGACTGGCCCATCACGTGGTCGATGGTCGCGTTGATCTGCGCGCCGGCGACCGGGCCACCGGTGCCGTTGGTGTTCAGGCCGAAGTTGCCGAGGTAGCCGCCGTAGTTGTGGTTCATGCCGGGCATGAAATCGAGGCCCCGGAAGAGGTTCATCTGGTCGATGAAGGGCATCATCGCCGGGCCGAAGATGTTCGAGATGCCACCGTCGACGAGGTCGGTCAGCGGCGCGAAGTGGCCGTAGTAGGCGTTGCCGTCGGAGTGGTTGCCGGTCGCGGTCGCCAGCTGCTGGTCCGCGATGAGCGTGCCGTCGAAGTCGTGCGTCGCGTAGCCGACCTTCGAGCGCGGATACCAGTCGAGCACTGGCGCGCCGTTGTAGGTCTTGAGCGCGACGAAGCGGGTGGGCACGTCGTCCTGCGCCTTCGCGACCGGTCGGAGCGCCTTCGGCAAGAGCGAGGGCAGCAGGGGGATCGCGAGGGTCGCGCCGCCGAGGCCGGTCAGGAAGAGTCGCCGCGAGGTCTTGTCGTAGCGCACGGGTCAGTCCTCCAGGAGGCGGTTGCGGAAGGTGGGCTCGAGGGCGATCGCGCGGAACGCCTCCTCGAGGCTGAGGCCCTCGTCGATGCGGCTCGCGAGGTCGGCGGCGACGCAGATGTCCTGGCCGGTGGTCGGTCGCCGGAAGGCGTAGGAGACGTAGTGCTCGGCGAAGCAGCCGTTGGCCTTCGCGCTGCTCGCGATGCGCTCGCTCAGGTCGATGGGCCCGGCGCTCTCGGTGCGGTCGCCGGGCTCGACCTCGGGGATGGTGCGGGTGTCGACCGGCGCGGTGCCCTGGTCCTCGCCCTCCACGGTGACGAGCCACTCGTCGGCGCGGAAGCGTCCGAGCCCGTCGTAGGCCTCGAGGGCGTAGCCGAGCGGCGAGAAGCCCGCGTGGCAGCTCGCGCAGGGCTCCCCTTCGACCTTCGCCGCGAAGGCCTCGCGGGTCGTCGTGCCCGGCTCGACCGGCGGCGGCGTGAGCGCGTCGGGCGGCAGGTCGTTCGGCGGCGAGAGCACCGTGTCGCAGAGGATCTCGCGGCGGATGTACGCGCCCCGGCGGAAGGGGTTGGTCGACCCGTCCGAGGTGTAGAGCATCCCGGCGCGCGTGAGCAGGCCGCTGCGCTCGCTCTCGGGCAGGAGCGGCGGCTCGCCGGTGCCGTCCCACGCCGGCACGCCATAGATCGCGGCCAGCCGATCCGTGCGCGCCAGCGAGTACGGCGAGCGGAGCACGTCGGCCCAGCTATCACCGCGCTCGAGGTGGAAGGCGACCAGATCGCGGACCTCCTGCTGCATCTCGGCGGCGAGGCCGGCCACGTCCATCCCGTCGGCGAGCACGTCGAGGCGCGGGCTGCTCATGACCTCACCGCGCTGCAGGTGGAGCCACTCCTCGAAGAAGCGCACCTGCTCGCGGGCAGCGCGCGGGTCGGCGACGAGCCGGTCGACCTGCGCGAGGTAGCCCTCGTCGGAGCCGAGCTCGCCCGAGTCGGCGGCATCGAGCAACGCCTGGTCCGGGGGCTCGCCCCAGAAGTGGAAGGCGAGCCGGCTCGCGAGCTCGTGGTCGGTGAGCGCGATGTGGTCGTCCTCGAGCTCGCCACGGTTCTCGAAGCGGTAGAGGAAGTCCGGGCTCATCAAGGTCAGGAAGACCACCGCGTGGACCCGGTCGAAACCGGAGAAATCGCTGGCCGCGGCCAGTACCTCGTCGAGCTCGCTCGACGCGATCGGCCGACGCTGCGCTCGGTGCATCAAGCGCTCCGCGAACGAGCGGAGGCAGGCGTCGTCGACCGCGCTGGCGGCGCAGTCTCCGACGACCGCCGTGCGGAGCTCGACCTGGTTCGCCACGACGCTCGCCATCGCGTCCGCCGCCCGGTA
Source organism: uncultured Sandaracinus sp. (assembly GCA_964462035.1). Taxonomy (GTDB): domain Bacteria; phylum Myxococcota_A; class Polyangia; order Polyangiales; family Houyiibacteriaceae; genus UBA1660. The sequence continues at coordinate 1,029 of CAYXAP010000030.1, read as the reverse complement.
CCAACCGCGGACGTGCTCACCGGAGAGCCGCTGATCGGTGCGCGCAAAGGGCGACACGCCCTCTTCGGCCCGGTCCTCGGGGATCCCCGCCAGAGCGGAGTCGATGGCCGCGACCGCGGCCTCGCCGAAGAGCTGCTCGAGCCCGCGGGCGTGCTCGTCCCGGGAGAGCCGGAGCAGCGGCCCGGGGAGCGCCGCGACCCGCTGGTCGCAGGTGACCGGCGCGTTCGGATCGCCCGGTCGATCGCTGGCCGGGTCACCGATCTGCCCCGAGCAGCCGAGCGAGGCGGCGACCGCGATGGTGGCCAGCACCGCCAGCTCGGGCAGGTGCAGCTCGAAGGCGATCGAATACGGACGAGGGCGTCCCATGGCGGTAGGAGCCACGAGCCCGTGAATTCGGCTCAACGGTCCGGGTTTGGTCGCCAGCACGTGCCGCCCTACTCTGCGCGGGTGATGGGAACCGCTGCGGTCGTCCTGCTCTTCGTGTGGCTCGTCGCGCGCCCTTGGGTCCGGGCGACACGTGGCCTCGGCCGACGACGCGCCGCCATCGCCGACTGGGGAACGCCCCTCGACGATCCGCCGGCCGGCACCGAGGCGGAAGCGGTCGTGCTGCGGGGACGGCTCCAGGCGGACGGTCCCATCGAGCATTTCCAGGGACCCGCCGCGGTCGCGGCCACCCTCCACGGATCCCGCACCGGCGACGGTCACCTGTCCGCGAAGGGGCTCCGCCTGCGCATGGGCGAGACCGCGATCCCGATCGAGGGGCGCGTCGAGGTGCTCGTCGGCGCGACCGAAGAGCACCCACGCTCGGTGCCGGAGATGGTCGAGTACCACTTCGCCCGGTCGAAGAGCCCGACGGTCCCCAAGGACGGCGCGCGGGTACCGAAGCGAGCGGAGCTCCGGCGCATCGTGAATGGGGCACCGGTCATCGTTCGCGGTCACGTCCAGCGCCGCGCCGCGGACGGAGGCCAGTACCGCGAGGGCCTCGAAGCTCTCGCTGAAGACCACCGTCGCCCAGGTCCAGCCGCTGAA
>CAYXAP010000029.1:0-98107 GCA_964462035.1 uncultured Sandaracinus sp. | reverse complement strand
CACCCGACTTCTGTCGACCCCGCCCCGATCGTCCCGCCATCACCGCCGATCGGCCCGACACGGCCGATCGCAATCTGCCGTCTGAGGACGTGCTCGGACCAGCTCTCGGACTTCTCCTGGCCTGACTCAGGCCGCGGCGTCGGCGAACACCGCCTGCGGGCTCTTCGAGCGGGCGGCGGCGGCCATCTCGTCGATGGCCTCGAGCATGCTCGTCTTCACGCCCTTGTCCATCAGCGCCACGAGGAGCGGTGCGGCCCAGGCGGGCTTCGTGGTGAAGGACCACCACAAGCGCACGTGCGCCCGGTCGCCCGGGAGCGCCTGGACCTTCCATCCGCCGATCATCGGGTGCATCGGCATGGGGAAGTCATCCCGCTCCGACCGGAAGCGGAGGACGAAGGCACGCTGCTCGGGCGTCCACTCGATGACCTCCTCCTGCCAGCGCTGGCCGGCGACGTTGCTGCAGGAGCGGACGGCACCCACCCCGTCGCCCTCGACGACCGAGCTGCGGAGATCCGCGGCGTACGCGTGGATCCCGTCGAGCTCCGAGAGCACTCGCCAGAACGCCGATGCGGAGGCATCGACGGTCGCCTCGAGCTCGTAGTGGGTTCGCGTGCCGAGCGAAGGATCCTGCTCGCGGATGAGCCTGGCGAGGCCGATCCACTGGGCGGTGGCGGCCACCAGGACCACCCCGGCCACCGCGGCGACGACACCGACGTGCAGCGGCTGCCAGTCGCCCGCGACGAAGAGCAGGAGCACACCACTGCCGATCACCCAGCCCTCGTCCATGAGGATGGTGACACCCACCCAGAAGAGCGGCGGGTTGGGCTGGCCGAGCTTCGACACCTGCCAGCCGAGGAAGAGCACGAAGCCGAACAGCCCGGCGGCGAGCCCGCGGAGGGCGGCCGGCGCCGCGTCGCCGAAAGGCAGGCCGGGTGCGTCGGCGATCCAGAGGGCGCCGACGGCGCAGGCGAGGGAGAAGGCAGCGTTGAAGAGCAGGGCGCCCCGAAGGAGGCCGGCGCGGGGTCGTTGTCGAGACATGGGAAGAGCTCCTTTCGCCTCTCACTCTCCGGTGCGGAGCGACCGTCAGCCATGACCTCCGGGGTCATGCTCCGCCTGCCATGAAGCACCGATGGCCTCCGACTGGCGCTTGACCGGCCGTCGTGACTCGAAGGAGGCTCGGGAGGTGGGGAAGGCACTCCTCTTGGTGTTGGCGGCGCTCTACGCGTGCGACGGCTGCAACGAGCCCGAGCCACGCTCGCTGGACGAGATCCACGCGGAGCAAGCCGCAGAGCGCGAGTCCTCGATCGAGACGGCGATCGAAGCCGGCGACATCGAGGAGCTCACCGGGTACGAGATCCTCAGCCCGGAGGGCGCACACATCGACGAGGTGCGAGCCGCGCTTCGGGAGCTGGCCCGCGCGAAGATCCCGGAGTACCGCCGCTCGGCGGCGCGCCACGGCGGCGATCCCGCGTTGGTGCTCGCCGTGGCGGATCTGCTGGAGTCGGCCCTGGACGACGAGCGGCGCAACGTGAGCATTCGCGACCAGCGCGAGCTCCCGGAGACGCCGCGCATGCCCCAGGCGTTCTCCCCGGAAGCCGCGCTCCGGAGCCACCTGGAGTACGGCAACCCCTACCGGTACTTCGACGATGAGCGAACCGCCGGTGGTCTCAAGCGGGCGACCGACGAGCTCTTTGCCTTCTTCCACTCGCACGCCCCCTCGCCGACGGAGAGCCGGGCATCGCCCTCACGCGGACCCTGCAACGGTCGCGTTCCGTCCTGCAGTTCGAGCGTCTGGGCAGCTTCCCCTCGCTCGACGCCGTGGTCGTGGTCCGGGTGAACGTGCCCGCCCAGGGCGATCGCCCCGCGCGGAGTGTGGAACGCTCCGACTACCAGACCCCCGAAGAGCTGCGGGTGGAGTACACCGAGATCCAGGACTCGCTCGCGAGCGGCCGGAACACCGAGAACGCCGACTGGGCCGTGTACCAGCAGATCTTCCGACACCTGAGCTACTTCCTGAAGGGTCGCGCCAGCGGCCTGCTGGGGGCGCCGCGATCGGAGACCCGAGCCTGGTCCGGCATGCCCGAGGCGTTCCGCGCGCTGGATGCGGTGGTGGAGTCGGCCGAGGGGCTGCCCGTGAGCGAAGGAGCGCGCTGCCGACTGCAGGGTGGCCAGGGCGACGAGCCCGGTCGATGCCGGTTCCACCTGATCTGCGAGGGCCACATCCTCTACGGCGCCCGCCGCTCGGGCTATGGCCCCTGCCCGAGCGACGAAGAGCCACGCTTCGTGGATCCCGATATCACCGCCGTGGACGGGGGCGACCCCGCCGTCACCTTCGACTTCGAGGCACGGACCGTGGAGCTGCTGGACTCGGCCGAGGGCGAGCCTCCGGTCCGCATGCGTGCGCGGCTGGTCCCGATCGGTCAGGACGAGGTCGTGGCAGCCGAGCCGTGACGGGCGAAGCTCGTCGCTCGCCGAGTTCAGTGAAACGCGCGGCTCAGACGGGGAACGTTCTCGTCACGTTGGCGACGGCAGGGTTCCGGAACCCCATCCGCACCCACGCCCATAGCAGCCGGCCCATGAACGAGGCGGTGTGGGTCCGCGCATTCGGGATGTCGTCCGGGAGCGCCGTTCCAGGTGGAGCATCGCGGGTCATCGTCCGCACCTCGGGCGCCGGGGCTTCCAGCGGCCAGAGGCCAGCGTAGAGGCTCAGCCAATGGCCACCCGAAAACTCCAGGTACATCGGCGTCCGACAGCAGCGCGCGATCACTCGCTGGGTCGCTGCATCTGGAGTCAGGCGGAACGCAGCGAGCTCGTCACCACCGCTCGCCAACAGGATGCGGTCCTTTCGCTGGACGACGAAGTGTGTCCCGCCATTCGGCGCCAGCACGGAACGACACCCGAGCGCTTCGAGCTGCTGGCCAGCCGTCCGGCAGCTGGTGCAGTGGCATTCAGCCGCGAGAATCGGCGGCTCCTCGACCTCGAGGGTCACCGTCCCACAACCGCAGGAGAGGCGAGTCACCGGTGGGCTCCGGAGTCCACCGGCAGCGCGAGCTCGAGACCGAAGCGAGGGAAGAGCGTCTCGACGTCGAGGAAATGGGTCATCGTGGTGATGCGGTCATCCGAGAGCTCCAGCACGACGAGTGACCATGCCCGCAACTCGGCCTCGATGGGCTTGTATTGGGCGAACGCGACCGAGCCGCAGGCGGCGGTCGGGACGAGGCGCGAACCTCGACAGGCGGCCCCCTTCCCCAAGAACCAAGCCCCGATGGTGCGAGGCCCCTCGAGCCAGAGGGTGTACGGCGGCATCGACATCTGCGCATCGTCGGTGAGGAGCCCCACCAGTCGGTCGATGTCGTAGTCGTGGAACGCGTCCACGTACTCCTCGACGAGGCTCCGTTGGGCATCCGTCATCTCCGGGTCGGCGAGTCCCAGTTGGGTGGCCGCGAGGGAAGCCCTCGCCCTCTGGAGCGCGCTGTTGACCGCCGGTCGAGTGGTCCCGAGGGTCTCGGCGATCTCGTCGGCGGAGAATCCGAGCACGTCCTTGAGCAGGAGCACCGCGCGCTGGCGCGCGGGCAGTCGCTGCACCGCGGCAACGAACGCGAGCCGGAGACTCTGACGCAGCACCGCGCGCCGCTCCGGGTCGACGTCGACCGGAAGAGCCGCGCCGTCGGGCACCGGCTCGATCCAGTGCTCGGAGGAGCGCGCCACGAGATCGTCCGTCGGGGTTCCTGCGGGGTGTTCTTGCATCGGCAGATGGCGCCTCCCCCGGGCTCGGAGCTGATCGATGCACACGTGGGTCGCGATGCGATGCAGCCACGTGGAGCGCTCGCTCCTTCCTTCGAAGGAGCCGCGAGCGCTCCACGCCTTGACCAGGGTCTCCTGTACCGCGTCGTCGGCCTCGGTTGGCGAACCGAGCATCCGGTAGCAGTGGCCGAAGAGCGACGGACGCAGCCGTTCCAGTTCGTCGATCGTCATCGGCGCTCCTCTCGTCCCGGGCTCCACCGCGTCAACCCTCGACCAGGACCTCGAAGCCACCGAAGATCATGCGTCGACCGTCGAACGGCATCGGGTTCACGTCGGGATGCAGCCTCGGGTCGGCCATCACCCGCTTCATCCCGGCGTTCCGGGTGGCGCGATCGGGCCACGCGACCCAGCTGAACACCACGGTCTCGTTCGGCTGCAACTGAACGGCTCGTCGGAAATCCGTGACCTTGCCTTCCGGGACATCGTCCCCCCAGCACTCGATGACCGCGAGCGCGCCGAACTCGCGAAAGACCACCGACACGGCCTCGACGTGCGCTCGGTACTCTTCCTTCTTCTCGGTCGGCACGGCGGCCACGAATCCATCCACATAGTTCATCTCTCGTCTCCTCTTCGGGGTTCGAGACTCGGACGAACGTCGCGGGGTGAATTCATCGGTCACCACGAAGAAAGTCGCCACCCACGGCTCGATGCGCCTTCAGCGGAGCACGACACCTACTCCGGCGGACCGTCGTCGGAGACGATCGCCACAGGTCCGGGATTCGCGGGTCCAGGAAGTAGCGCCCCGACCAAGGGCGGAATCGGTGGCGGGACTGCATCGTGGACGATGTCCTTGGCCGCATCCCGAGGCACCGGCGGCGTTCTAGCCCGCGGGGTCGCGTCGCGCGGCGAGCCACGCGTCCAGCGACCACCGGCCGGGTTCGTGTCGGGTGAGGTGGATGCACACCCCGATCAGGCAGACGTTCTTCACCAAGTTGGTCCGCTGCAGGATGTCCCAGATCCACGCCCAGTCCTCTGGGAGTCCGTCGGGCCGCCGGATGACACCCGGCAGATGAACGGTCGCGGTGACCACGACCAGGAAGGCGATCAGCAGGAGCGCGCCCGCCTTCAGGTGGTAGCCGCTCGCGATCGAGGAGCCCCCGATCAGCAGGAGCACTCCGGCGCCGATGGACGCGAGCCGCGCGAAGGGCACCCAGTGCGGCATGAGGAACTGGATCAGGTCGTCCGAGAAGATGTGCTCGAAGCCCAGCCCCAGGAAGATGGTGCTCACCAGCAACCGGAAGATCAGATCGTTCGCGTCCCGCCCCAACACGCAGGGCCACCGTAGCAGAGCGGCCGGCCGCGCGACTCCGGCTCGCGTCTGGGCTGGAGCGGTGTAGGCTCGGCCCGATGGTGCGCATCCTCGCGTCGATCATGCTCCTGGGCTCCCTGGCGGCCGGAACCGCGCTGGCCGATCCGCCCGAGCGGACGCTGGCCTCCCGGCTGGACGCGGTGGAAGCGAGCCCCTTCGCTAGCGCCGCGGAGGGGACCGTCGAGCAGGCACGGGGCGCGCTCGAGCGGGTGGAGAGTCTCCGCGCCGAGGGCCACGCCGCCGCGGCGGCTCGCGCCGAGGCGATCGCTCGCGCCGCCGTCCACCTGGCCGAGCGACAGGTCGCGCGGGCCGCCGAGCACACGGAGCGCGAGGCGGTCGCCCACCGGCTGGCGCAGCTCCGTGAGCGACTGGAGACGGCGCTCGAGGCGCTGGCGCGGATGGTCGCGGCTGGTTCGGACGCGTCGGACGCAGCTGCGGCTGCGGTCGAGGCCGCCGACGGTGACGGGGAGGACGAGGAGTGAGGCTCGCGCTGATCCTGCTGCTCGCCGGCTGCGGAGGAGCGCCCACGGCCGGGATGCGGCTGGCGTTCGAAGAGGCCGACGTGGCCCGCGCCGAGCGAGCCCCCGACCTGCTCGCCCGAGCCCGCGAGGCCCGGGACCGGGCCGAAGCCGCGGCCGCCGCCGGCGACGAGGACGCGGCTGCCGATCACTCCACCGAGGCCCGGCTCTGGCTGCGCGCGGCGCTCGTCGAGGTCGACCGGCTCGAGCTCGAGGCGGCTCGGCTGGACGACGAACGCGAAGAGGAGACCGTGGCTCGGCGGCTCGCCCAGACCCAGTCCGAGCGACGGGCCCGGGAGGCGACGCTCGGCCGCGAGCGAGCGGCCGCGGTGGCCCGCGAGCAGATGGAGCTCGCGTTCCAAGCGGCTGAAGCGCGCGAGACCCGCCGGCAGGATCCGAACGCGATCGAGCCGCTGGCCGCTGCGCGCGCGTTCCTCGATCGGGCGCGGCTGCTGACGGCGGCCGCGCGCGCGCTCGGGGCGCCGGCCGAGAGCGCTGCCGCGCTGCTGGCGACGCTCGAAGCGGCGCCGACCACCCGTGACGGCAGCCAGGCACTTCGGGAAGCCCTCGGGCTCCATCGCCAGGCGCTCACCCTGCTCGGACAGGCCCGGGCCGAGTCGCCGGTCACGCCGGCCGTGGTCGCGAGTCTCGTGGAGTCGGCCAAGGAGCGTGGGCTCGAGGTCTCGCTGACCCCGGATGGCGCCTTTGTCTCTCTCGATCGTAGCGATGTGTCGAAGATGGCGGATCTCATCCGAGAGTTCCCCCACGGTCCGGTCCGGCTCCAGGGGCGAGGTGCCCGCCGCTTCCAGGCCGCGCTGGGTCGCGAAGAGGGCGTGCGTCGCGCTCGGCTCAGCAGCGACGAAGCCGCCGGCGAGCTCAGCGCGCAGCTTCCCGCGTATGGCACGCCTTCGGGCTTGCCGGCCGCGGAGACGCCGGAGGCCGAGTCGGAAGAGCCTGCCCCCGACGCGGGCTGAGCGGACGGAACTCACTGCCGGGCGGGTAGAACGACGGCATCTGACCGTATCCCCAACCGGAGGATCTTCGCCTTGCCGTACCTGCTCCGTCTCGCCGCCGCGGCGGCTCTCGTCACTTTCGCGTTCTCGGCCGATGCCGAGGCCCAGACCATGATCCCGGGTGGCAACCTCGGGCCTTCCACCACCTGGACGCTCGCTGGTAGCCCATACGTGGTCCAGGGCGACGTGACGGTGCCTTCCGGTGGGACGCTCACCATCCAGGCCGGCGCGGAGATTCGTTTCGCCACGAGCGACCTGCTCGGCAGCGGTCTCGACACCTCGAGGGTCGAGCTGATCGTCGAGGGCACCCTGAACGTCCAGGGGGACTCGGCGTCGCCGGTGCTGATGCGGGCGAACGGATCCACGACCCCGGGCGCTTGGTACGGCGTGGTGGTCGCGAGCGGTTCGGCTTCGGCCACCTTCGACCACGTCCAGATGCGGCATGGTCGCTATGGCGTTCGGGCGAGCGACGACGTCACGATGAACGACGCCGACCTCCAGGACATCTCGGAGTATGGCGTCTACGTGGGTAGCGGAGTCAGCACGCTCACCCGCCTTCGCGCCACCCGGACCCGCTATGGCGTCTACGTCACGAACGCCGGGTCGGCGACCCTCGACGAGGCGATCATCTGGGACCAGTCGACCCACTGCATCCGGGTCGACCAGAACAGCTCGTCCCCGGGCGACACGCAGATCCTCCAGTCGACGTTCTACGACTGCAGCTACGGCGTGTATTACAACGCGGCCTCCGGCACGAGCCGCCGCACCATCGTGCGGGACTCGATCGTGACCAACAACCGGAGCTACGGCGTTCGGCGTGCGGCGTCCGGAACGCTGGAGGTCACCTACACGAACGCCTGGGGCAACTCGAGCGGTGACCTGAGCGGCACCACCGGTGGCACGGGCAACCTCGACACCAACCCGCTCTACGTCAGCGCCCCCACGAACTTCCGCATCACCTCGCGCTCGCCGGCGCGGATGGCCGGGTCCACGGGCCAGGACCTCGGCGCGCTCCCGTACACCGGTGACCTCACCACGGCGCTGACGGGGAGCCTCTACTCCGATCTCACGCTGGCCGCCGGGACGCACACCATCGAAGGTGACTTGGTCGTCGCGCCGGGCGTGACGTTGACGCTCGACCCGGGCGCCCGGCTGCGCTTCGCGACCAGCGACATGATGCAGGCCGGCATCGACACCAGCCGCGTCGAGCTCCGGGTGCAGGGCGTGTTGGCAGCGACGGGCACGGCCATGGCGCCGGTCGAGCTGGAGGGCGTCTCCACCACCGCGGGGAGCTGGTACGGCGTGCGCCTCGAGACGGGCGGTGCGGCCACGATCCAGAACGCCGATATCCAGCATGGACGCTACGGTCTGCGCCTCGAGGACAGCGCGTCGCACGTGCTCGCCGGGATCTTCCTCCAGGACATCTCGGAGTACGGCGTGTACGTCGCGAGCGGTCTGCACGCGATCGACCGCCTGACCGCCACCCGCACCCGCTACGGTGCCTACGTCACCAACGCGGGCGCGCTCGAGCTCGACGAGGCGATCATCTGGGACCAGTCGACCCACTGCATCCGGATCGACCAGAACAGCAGCTCGCCGGCGAACTCGGTCATCCGCCAGTCGACGTTCTACGACTGCAGCTACGGCGTCTATTACAACGCCGCGTCGGGCACGAGCCGCCGCACGATCGTCACCGACTCGATCGTGACCAACAACCGCAGCTACGGCATCCGTCGAGCCGCGTCGGGCACGCTGGAGGTCACCTACACCGACGCCTGGGGCAACTCGAGCGGCGACCTGAGCGGCACCACCGGCGGCACGGGGAACATCGACAGCAACCCGCTCTACGTGAGCGCGCCGACCAACTTCCGGATCACCTCGCGGTCCCCCGCGCGCAGCGCCGGCTCGATGGGCCAGGACATGGGCGCGCTCCCCTACATCGACGACGCCACGGCCACATTGCAGGGCTCGCTCTACGAAGACCTCTCGCTGCCCTCGGGTACGCACACCGTCGAGGGTGACCTCATCGTCGAGACCGGGGTGACCCTCACCCTCGAGCCCGGCGCACGCCTCCGCTTCGCCACGAGCGATGGGATGCAGGCCGGCATCGACACGTCGCGGGTCGAGCTCATCGTCCGTGGCACCCTCGCCGCGACGGGCACCGCCGCGAGCCCGGTGCGCTTCGAAGGCGTCTCCACCACGCCGGGCAGCTGGTATGGCGTCCGCGTCGAGCTCGACTCGACCGTCACGCTGCAGAACGCCGTCATCGAGCACGGGCGCTACGGCCTGCGCCTCGAGGACGTCGGGACCCACACCCTGAACCGGCTCCAGCTCGAGGACATCTCGGAGTACGGCGTCTACGCGCTCGACGGCGGCTTCACGCTCGACCGCATCACCGCCACCCGAACCCGCTACGGCGTCTACGTGACCAACGCCGCGTCGGTCCAGCTCACCAACGCGCTGATCTACGACCAGTCGACCCACTGCATCCGCGTCGACCAGAACAGCTCGTCGCCCGCCGACACGGTGCTCGAGCACGTGACCTTCTACGACTGCTCCTACGGCGTCTACTACAACGCCGCGAGCGGTACTTCGCGCCGGACCGTGGTGCGGAGCTCGGTGGTCACCAACAACCGCAGCTACGGTATTCGCCGCGCGGCGTCGGGCACGCTGGAGGTCACCTACACGAACGCCTGGGGCAACTCGAGCGGCGACCTCAGCGGCACGACCGGCGGGACCGGCAACGTCTCGGCGAATCCGCTCTACGTGAGCCCGGGCAGCGACTTCCACCTGACGATGACCAGCGTGTCGGTCGACGCCGGTGACCCCAGCGGCTCGGTCATGGTCGACCTCGAGGGGACCGCTCGGCCGCTCGACGGCAATGGCCTCGGCGGGGCCGAACCGGATCAAGGAGCCTACGAGTACGTGGCGATGGTCATGTGCGGCAACGGCGTCACCGAGGCCGGTGAGAGCTGCGATGACGGTGCCGCCAACGGCAGCTACGGCGCGTGCGCGGCCGACTGTTCTGGCCCTGGCCCGTTCTGCGGCGACGGGACGATGAACGGACCCGAGGCATGCGACGACGGCAACATGTCGAACACCGACGGCTGCCTCAACGACTGCACCGCGGCCGCCTGCGGCGACGGCTTCGTTCGCTCCGGTGTGGAGCAATGCGACGACGGGAACGCCTCGACGACCGACGGCTGCGCCAACTGCATGGTGGCGACCTGCGGCGACGGCTTCGTCCGCACCGGCGTGGAGCAGTGCGACGACGGGAACATGTCGACGACCGACGCTTGCGTGATGTGTATGAACGCGACCTGTGGTGACGGCTTCACCCAGGCCGGTGTGGAGCAGTGCGACGACGCCAATGCCACCAGCACCGACGCCTGTGTGTCGTGCATGAACGCCCGCTGCGGCGACGGTCAGATCTGGGCGGGCATGGAGGTCTGCGACGATGGCAACACGATGGGTGGCGACGGCTGCCCGGCGAACTGCGGGGCCGCGATGTGCGGCGACGGGGTGGTCGACGGCGACGAGGAGTGCGACGACGGGAACGCCGTGAACGGTGACGCCTGCACCAACGGCTGCGTCGCGGCCCGCTGCGGCGACGGCATCCTCTACATGGGCATGGAGGCCTGTGACGACGGCAACGGCGCGAACACCGACGCCTGTCTGAACGACTGCACCATGGCGACCTGCGGCGATGGTTTCGTTCGCGCCGGGGTCGAGACCTGTGACGACGGCAACGACGACGACACCGACGGATGCACCAACACCTGCACGCTCCGGACCTGTGGTGACGGCACGGTGCAGACCGGAGAGGCCTGCGACGACGGCAACGCTTCGGACACCGACGCCTGCTTGAGTACCTGTCAGAACGCGAGCTGCGGTGACGGCTTCCGGCAGGTCGGTGTGGAGGCCTGCGACGACGGCAACGCCTCGGACGCGGACGAATGTCTGGCCGACTGTCGCAACGCGAGCTGCGGCGACGGGTTCGTCTGGGACGGCGTCGAGGAGTGCGACGACGGTAACGGCGACGACGGTGACGGCTGCGACGCCGCCTGCATGATCGAAGAGGACATGCCGGACCCGGACGGAGGCGTTCCCGACGAGGATGGCGGCGTGATGCCGGATGACATGTTCGTCGGCGGTTCCGACGGCGGCGTCGGCGTCGACGCCGGCATCGACGAGGGCGGCAATGGCGGCTGCGGTTGCCGGGTCGCCGGCGAGCCGGTCGAGCGACCCTTCGCGCCTTGGCTCGCCCTCGGCGGCCTCGGCCTGCTCTGGTGGCGTCGCCGCCGCTGACCCGAGCGTGGCGCCGGTTTGCGGACGTCGGCACCGCCACGGGTGTATGATTGCACCCATGGTTGGAGGGGCGTCGCGCATCGTCGCGCTCGTGGCCACGGTGCTGGTCGCCGGCGCCGCGGCCGCGCAGGATGGGGAGCCAGAGGCGGAGGAGAGCTCGGCGTCCTCGGTGAACGAGGAGCGGGCCCGGGCCTACTTCATGCTCGGGCGCTCCCACTACGACGCTGGCGAGTACGCCGAGTCCGTCGAGCAATTCGAGCAGGCCTACGCCCTCTCGCCGCAGCCGCGGCTGCTCTACAACCTCTACCAGGCCCACCATCGGCTCGGACAGCTCGCGCCGGCGATCGACTACCTCGAGCGCTACCTCGCCGATGGGGAGATCGACGACCAGGAGCGTCCGCTGCTCGAGGCTCGACTCGAGAACCACCGCGAGAGTCTCGCCGCCGAACGGCAGGCGGCGGCGGAGCAAGCGGAGCGAGAGCGACTCGAGGAGGAGGCGCGACAGGCCGAGCTCGCAGAGGCCCGCGAGGCAGCTGCGCAGGCGTCGCCGCTCCGCACGGCGGGTTGGGTCGTGCTCGGTGTCGGTCTCGCGGGAGCGGGCGCGTTCGCGCTCTTCGGGGCGCTCGCGCTTCGGGAGAACGCCGACCTCGCCGAGCGCTGCGGCGAGGACGCGGGCGCCTTCTGCGACGACGGGGACCTGGGCACGCTGCAGCTGCTGACACGCACCGCCGATCTCGGCGGGGCGGTCGGTCTCGCCGGGATCGCGACCGGGATCGTCCTGCTCCTCATCGGCCGCCCGGAAGAGCCCGACGCCGAAGAGGCGCGGCTCCTCCCGACCACGCTCCCCGGCGGCGCGGGCCTCCAGCTCCGGGGGCGCTTCTGATGGCGCGGCTGCTGGCGCTCGCGCTGGTCGTGCTCGGCGGCTGCTCCGTCGTCCTGAACGGCGACGAGCACACCGACAGCCCGCCGCCGGACATGGGCGGGGTCGACCTCGGGCCCCAGCCGCTCGAGCCCTCCGACGCCTGCAACCGCTTCGCGGACGTGCTCTGCGAGGCGGCCTTCGATTGCTGCAGCACGCCTCCGAGCGAGTGCGCCGGCGATCGTGAGGCTTGCATCAACACCTGCAAGCGGGACTACCAGGTCAGCTGCCTTCAGACCCTCGGCGGCTTCGTCGCCGACCCGGCGGCCAACTACGACGCCGATGTGGCCGGGGAAGTCCTCTGGGAAGCCCAGCGCCGTGCGGCCAGCTGCGACACCAGCCTGGCCGAGGTCTTCGCCATCGACTTGCTCGAGATCCCACAGGGGACCCTCGATGCGGGTGACCCCGCCTGCGATCCGGTCGAGGGGCTCGGCATGATCGACATCGTCAAGGCCAAGTACTGCGGCGGTGGGCTCGAGTGCCTGAGCACCGGTGGCGCTCTCGGAACCTGGGAGTGCGGCGAGCCCCGCGGCGCGGACGAGCCCTGCACGACCTTCCTCGAGTGCGAGGATGGCCTCGGCTGTGGCCCGACCATGACCTGCGGTCCCCGAGAGGCGAACGGCGGTCCCTGCTTCCTCGCCGGGGACTGCGAGTCCTTCGTCTGTGAGCGGACCGTCGGCGACATCAACGGCGAGTGCGTGGCCGCCACCGAAGCGAACGTCTACTGCGCCTTCTTCGACGCCCCGATGAGGTGAGCGTTCGGCGGCGCGCTCCGGTTCACGATTCGCTCCTCTCGAGCACCGGTGGCTCGCTCGGCTCTGCTGCTGCAGGGTCCCGCCAGGGGAGCGTGGCCATCAGGGAGCCGACGCCCCACGTGGTGATGAAGACGGCCGCCAAGGGCAGCCAGAACGCCAGCCCATCGAGAATGGTCGCGGGGTAGAGACGCGCGTCGATCACGGCGACCTCCGCTGCGATCAGGAACGCCGAGAAGGTCACGGCCGTCGGCAGCGGATCGTGGGAGCCTGGCGCGCGGAAGTAGGCTGCGGCCACGATTCCCACGAGCACCGGGGCGAGAATTCCGTGGAGGATCAGAGTGACCTTTCCTCCGAGGGCAGGTGCGGCGGCGAGCACGGCGGCGACCAGGAGCGCTCCGACGATCCCGTGGAGGAGCAGACGGCTCAGCGCACGGCCCGGTGGCTCGAGGACCTCGCCGGGGGTGGCGGTCGGGAGCTCGTCTGCGATGGCGTCCGACCAGGAGCGGACGTGCTGGGGGTCACGCCAGTCGCCAGCCATCTCCTTGGCCATGGCCTCCCTCGGGAAGCCCTTGGCGTCGGGGTCGAGCCGCCCTCCGAAGGTCACGTGGCCTCGTGCCCCGACCCGCCCCGCGATGGCGGCGACCTCGGTCGTGGGCGGAATCACGCGCTCGCGGGCCGACGGGTCGAGCGGACCACTGGAGAAGAGCCAGACCGGGATGCTCCGAAGCGCCTTCAGGTGACGCCGCACGAAGCGGCGCCCCGAAGCCGGCCAGCGATTGGCATAGGGGGCACCGCCGAGGATCACTGCGTCGTAGCCATCGAGCGAGCCCACGTCCTCGACCGGGGTGCAGCTGACTTCGAAACCTCGACTCGAACCGTGCGGCGACCATGTGCGCCAGCCCCTCGGTGCCGCCGTGCTTGGACGCCCAAACGACGAGCACCCGCTTGGGCTCGGCGCTCACGCGGGGTGCCCGATGTGGTCGTGGACGGGGTAGCTCATGATCGATGCCTCCTGCGCAAACGCTGCGGCACCACGGGTCGGGGCGCATCGCTTGCACGGACATCGGCCCCGTCCGCTGCCGAACGAGGTGGTTTGCAGGAGCCGTGCCGCGGTCAGTCGCGGGCCGAGGGCGGATCGAGATCGCTCGGCCGCTCGACGCCCACGACGCGGATCTCCTCCGGACCGAGCTGATAGAGGTGCACCCGCAGCGGACGGGAGTCCTCGTCGTCCTCCGACCAGAGCGCCATCAGATCGACGATGAAGTAGGCGGGGTCCGAGGCCGTCGCGTCGCTCCGGGTGGGCAGGCCCACGCAGAGATGGTGAGGGCGCCGTCGCACCAGCCTTCCGGTCTCGGCCACCTCGAGATCGTCACCGCCGACGTGGCGCCATGCGCGGGCCCAGTAGGGCCGGAGCTCCCAATCGATGAGCTCGCTCGCGACGGCGAGGTCTTCGGCGCAGAGCAGCGGCCCATCGCTGGACGGGACCACCACCGGCCGGGTCAACGGCGAGAGCTCGCGCAGGAAGGCGCGGAGGATGCGCTCCCGCCGGGCCACGAGGATCCGCTTCAGCTCCGACTCGACGAGCTCGTTCTGGATGCGTGCCTCGTCGACGATCGCGAGGACGTCCTCCTCGCTGAAGCCGGCCACGATGCGAGCCATCCAGGCCTTGTCCGCGTCCTGGGCGGCGTCGAAGGCGGGGTTCGGGTAACCGGGGCGGTAGGCGGTGGGGTCGAAGCGCTCGACGCCGAAGTAGCCGAGGATCTCGCCGGTCGGACCCTTCTCCGCGTCGAACCAAGGCCGGTCGATGAGGCCGAAGCTCGCGAAGTCCTCGAGGACGTGGCGCATGTCGAAGTAGCTGGAATGACCGAGCCGCCGGCTGATCCCATCCCAGCTCCACTGGCTGCCGAAGCTGTCGCCCCAGTCGATGTAGTTGTGCTGCACGTAGCCCGGCGCGTCGTCGCCTTCGCCCTCACGGATCCACATCGCCAGGGTGTTCTGTTCGCGTGAGTCGAAATGATTGATCCACGCAGCGAGCACGTAGGCGCCGCGGAGCTCACGCCGATCCTGGTGGGGGATCACGTCGTTCGGGTCGTCGCTGCGGGTGCCCTCGTAGCGCCAGGGCCCGAGCGGCCGGCCCGGCAGAAACTGGCTGGACGCGCCGCGGAAGCGACCATCCGGGAGCCGAGTGGCCTTCTCGAAAGCCGTTGCGAGCATGGCCCAGGTCATCGGGACCTCCTCGCCGCCGACCTTGGCGGTGGCGCCGTCCCCGATGCTCAGGATGTCCTTGTCGAAGAAGACCACGCGGTTGCAAGGCGTCGAGAAGCCCGCCGCCCAGTAGAGTCGCGAGCCCATCACGTCGGCCGAGGTGGCACGCTCCGGCTGGCTCGTGCTGTCGAACTTCAGCAGGAACTTCCGGCCCTCGGCGTCTTCGATGATGAAGCCGGGGTTGGCGCCGTTGGGCTTGGCGTCCGTGATCGTCCAGGGGCCCGCCGGGTCGAGGGGCGGCTCGTCCCCGCAGGCGCCCCGGAGGAGCGTCTCCCGGTCGAGCGGCCCACGCGAGAGCCGGTTGGTGTACCAGCTCGAGTCGGGCACCTCGTCCATGGCGTTCACGTTGACCGCGGCACCGGAGGGATCGACCGCCAGAAAGCGCGACAGGGGTCGAAAGAGCATCTGATCGGCCCCATCCCACGCGAAGGGCGAGTAGTACTCCTCGGGCATCGGCTGAAACGCTCGGAAGTCCTCTTCGTCCACCCACATGGGATCGGCGAGCGGGAAGCGGCGGATCTCGTGGGCGCAGCTGCTCAGCCCGCTGGCGACGAGAAGAACGAGGATGAAGCGACGATCGAACATGGCTCAGCTGGGCCGGAGCCTAGCGCGGATTTCTCGATCCATCGCCTCAAAGCCAGCCATCATGGGACGCTCGATGCCTTCTCCATCACCCCCGTTCATGGCTGCCGTGGCCATGGCGCTGGTTCTCGCTGCGCCGACGGCGGCTTTCGCCGCTGGTGGTGGCGGGGACAAGGGCACCACCACGACGGTCGTCTCGGTGCTCCTGGTGGTGGGGCTGGCGTACCTGATCGCGAACTTCATCGTCGATCGGCTGCAGCGAATGCTGCTCATCGTCACCGGCTTCGAGTACCTGATCCTGGGGGTCTTCCTCGGGCCGACCGTCCCTGCGGTCCACGTCCTCGACAACCTCAGCGGAATGATGCCCATCATCGCGCTGGCGGCAGGCTGGGTCGGGCTCCTGCGCGGGATGGATCTCGACGCGGTTCGGCTATCCAACCGACCGACGGGGACGATGCGAGTGGTCGTGCTGCACCACCTCTTTCCCGGCGCGCTGGTCGGCGGCGCCGCCTACTACTTCTTCTATCTGAGCCAGGGCATGGGTCTGGTGCCCGAGGTCGGTTGGCGTGAGGCGGGCGCCAGCGCATTCGTGCTCGCCTGCGCCGCGGCCTCCGACTCCGAGGCGCCCTACGAGATCGTCGCCAGCCGCTACGAGATCCAGGGGCCGGTGGCCAAGCAGATCCGGATCGTCGGTCGGATCAGCGACGTGTTCGTGATCCTCAGCTTCGGCGTCGCCTTCTGCCTCTTCCACGTGCCCTGGGGCCAGACCAGCGGCACCGACCCCGAGTGGACGATGAACTGGCTCGGCATCCAGATCGCCCTGGGCATCGGCCTCGGCGCGCTCTTCACACCCTTCCTCGGCGGCAACGAGTCCCCGAACGGGCGCTTCCTGGCGCTGGTCGGGATCATCACCTTCGCGTCCGGCGCGGCATACTTCGTCCAGCTCTCTCCGCTCTCGGTGAACGTCCTCCTCGGACTCGTGCTGGTGCGCTTCGCGAAGACCGGCCGACTGATGCGCGAGACGCTCCAGACCACCGAGAAGCCGATGAACCTCGTGATGCTGGTGCTGGCCGGTGCGCTCTGGCACCCGCTGGCCGACCGTGACGCCTGGACCGCGACGGCGCTCGTGTTCGGCTGCTTCCTGCTCTTCCGGCTCGTGGCCAAGTGGCTCGCCAGCCGGGTCGCCGCGTGGGGCATGACCTCCATGCGCAACGATCTCTACCGAGGGTTGCTCGGCCAGGGCGAGGTCACCCTCGCGATGGCCATCTCCTTCAAGGTCGTCTACTCCGGGCCGGTCGTGGACATCGCCTACACGGCGATCCTCCTCTCGGTCGTCGTGATGGATCTGGTGGCGCCGCGTCTGCTTCGAGATCTCCTGGTCGACGCGGGCGACGTGGGCCGTGAGCGTTCACTGGTCGACGCGCTCGAAGACGCAGAGGGAGCTGCCTGATGTACATCGTCGTCATCGGCCTCGGCGAGGTGGGCCGTCACCTGCTCGGGGTCTTCCAGTCGGAGGGCCACGACGTGGTCGCGGTCGACAACTCCGCGGACGCGATCGCCTACGCCGAGGAGCACCACGACGTCGCCAGCCTCCAGGGCTACGGCGCGAGCCAGGAAGTCCTCCAGCGCGCCGGCGTGGCGGACGCAGACCTGGTGGTGGCGGTGAGCGACCACGACGAGGTGAACCTGATCGCGGCCCTCGCCGCCAAGCAGCTCGGCTGTGCGCGAGTCATCGCGCGCGCCCAGGGCAACGAGTGGGCACGTTGGACCGAGGGCATCCGCTACGGCCTGCTCGGTGTCGACGTCGTCATCAACCCGCGGGTGCTCGTCGGCCAAGAGCTCGGTCGCGTCGCGCGGAGCCACGGCGCGACCGACGTCCTCGATCTGGCGCAGGCGCGGGTCGAGCTCGTCGAGATCGAGATGACCTCGCGGATGGCCAACAAGCCACTCTCGAAGCTCCAGCTGCCGCCCGACACCCTCGTCGCGGCCTACGTCCGCGATGGGAACCTGGTCGTGCCCGGGGGCGCCGACGTGCTCCTGCCGGGGGACACGGTCTATCTGATCGGTACGCCCGATGCGATCCTGGGCGCCGAGGATCTCTTCAGCACCAAACGCGAGGCGCGCCGAGTGGCCATCATCGGCGGCGGTGTGGTCGGTCAGGCGCTCGCGCGCGCCGTGCTCCCACACGGCGTACACGTGACCATCATCGAACGTGACCCGGAGGTCGCGGAGAAGCTGGCGGCGGAGCACAGCGACATCGTCGTGGTCCAGGGCGACGGCACCGACAAGACCCTGCTCGAGGAGATCGAGATCTCGACCTTCGACCTGGTCGCCTGCGTCACCCACGAGGACGAGGTGAACCTCATGGCGGCCCTGATCTCCAAGCGGAGCGGCGTCAGCCGAACGGCGGCCATCGTGCAGCGGGCCGACTACAGCCCGATCTACCGAGAGCTCGGCATCGACATCGTGCTGTCGCCACGAACGGTCGCGGCGGACCACGTGCTGCGCTTCGCGCGCACGGACGAGCTCCACAGCCTGCACCAGCTCGCCGATGGGCAAGCCGAGGTCGTCGAGCTCACGGCGGGCGGTGGCTGCCGCGCGGTCGGCAAGCCCCTTCGACGGATGCAGTTGCCCAAGGGGGCCCTCCTCGCGGCGATCTCACGCAAGGACTCCGTGGTCATCCCGCGTGGCGACGACGAGGTGCAGCCCGGCGACCGCGTGATCCTGATGGCGACCCGTGAAGCGCGACCCAGCGTGCAGCGCCTCTTCCGTGGGAGGCGCAAGAGCTAGCCCGTGCCGAAGCGACGGCGAAGCTCACACCGCTGGCGCGACTTTCGCGGTGTGCTGCGTCCGCTGGGCGCGGTGATGGTCGGCGTCGGGGTCACGATCCTCGGCACGACGGGCATCGCCGCGGCCTGGGACTTCCTCGCGCCCGACCCCTCGCTCCCGCAGGGCGGCGTCGTGCCGTGCCTCCTCGCCGCGGCTGCGTCGATCGTGGCCGGCACGCTCCTCTTCCTCTACGGACGCCGTCACGGCGGCGACAACATGACCCGCCGTGAGGCGCTCTTGGCCGTGACGCTCATCTGGTTCGGCGCGGGTGTCTGCGGCGCGCTGCCCTTCGTCTTCGGCGCTCGGATGGGCTTCGCGGACGCTCTCTTCGAATCGATCAGCGGCTTCACGACGACCGGCGCCACCGTCATCACGGACATCGAGGACCGCCTCTCGCGGCCGCTGCTCCTGTGGCGCTCGATGACCCAATGGCTCGGCGGGATGGGCATCGTCGTGCTCTTCGTGGCCGTCTTCCCGAACCTCGGCGCCGGCGGCAAGCACCTCTATCGGGGCGAGGCGCCCGGAGCGCAGGCCGAAGGGTTCAAGCCGCGCATCGCCGAGACCTCGATGACGCTGTGGAAGCTCTACGCGCTCTTCACGGTGCTCGAGATGATCCTGCTCGCCGGCTTCGGCATGGACGTCTTCGAGGCGCTCTGCCACGCGCTCACCACCATGTCGACGGGTGGGTTCTCGACCCGTGACGCGAGCGTCGGCGGCTTCGGCGTGCCGGCCTTCGAGTGGATCATCTCCATCTTCATGCTCATCGGCAGCGTGAACTACGGCCTCTACTACCTGCTCCTGCGAGGCAAGGACTTCGGCGTCCTCGCGCGAAACATCGAGTTCCGCACCTACGTCGCGCTGGTGCTACTGAGCACTGGCCTGTTGGCGTTGCTGAACCTCGACCTGCACGGCTACGACGTCGTCGACTCGACGCGCTATGCACTCTTCACCGTCGCCACGACGGTGTCCTCCACCGGCTATGGCACCGACGACTACACCGCCTTCGGGATGCCCGCGTTCACCATCATGGTGATCATCATGTTCATCGGGGGCTGCTCCGGGTCGACCGCCGGCGGGATCAAGATCGAGCGCGTCGTCATGCTCGCAAAGCAGACCTTCGCGCAGGTGAAGCGGAGCTTCGAGCCGAGCGTGGTGCAGGTGGTGCGTATGGGTCGCGCGGTCGTGGCCAAGTCGGTGCTCGCCGACGTGGCCGTCTTCTTCGTGATCTACATGGTGTCCATGGGCGTCGGCGTCCTCGTGGTGGCGACCATCGAGGCGGTCCCCGTGCCCACGGCGTTCGGCGCCATGCTCACCTGTCTGTCCAACATGGGACCGGCGCCCTTTCACGACATGGCGGGCATGAGCGACAACTTCGCCGCCTACACCGGCGTCTCGAAGGCCTTCTTCGTGGTAGCGATGCTTCTCGGGCGGCTCGAGTTCTTCACCCTCTTCGCCCTGCTGGTGCCGGAGTTCTGGCGACGATGAGCGACGAGAAGAACGAGGAAGAGACCACGGAGCCGGAGTCGACGTCGGAGTCGGAGCCGGCGGTCGGTTCTCCGGAGCCAGAGTCGGCGGTCGGTTCTCCGGATTCGGATTCGGAGCCGGAGTCGGCGGTGGGTTCTCGGGAGTCGGATTCGGACGAGCCCGAGACCACCGAGATTCCCGCCGCCGCGGCCGAGGGCGGCGCCCCGCTACCCGAGGCCGGTCACGGCGACGACGGCGGTCACGACGACGCGGACCACGACGATCACGGTCACGGCGGCGGTGGCCACGGCCACGGGGGCGAAGGCGCGACGTTCCGCCAGCTCGTGATCGTCCTGGCGCTCGTGGCCGGCATGATCGGCCTGCACTTCCTCGCGGTCGAGAGCGACGAGCGGACCTTCGACCCGACCGCGATGCTCGCGCTCGGCTTCGTCGTCCTCGCGAGCTTCACGATCGGCGCGCTCGTCGACGTCATCAAGCTCCCACACATCACCGGCTACCTCATCGCCGGCATGCTCTTCGGCCCGTCGATCGCCGGGTTCATCCCATTCGAGCTCTGGCCGCCCTTCGACGAGGGCGTGCTCAATCACGACGTCATCGAGCTCTTGAGTCCGCTCAATACCTTGGCCGTCGCGCTCATCGCGCTGACGGCCGGCGGCGAGCTCAAGCTCGATGGGCTCCGAAAGGGGCTCGGGGCGATCCTCGGCGTGCTGGGCGTCCAGCTGGTGACGGTGCTGATCGTCATCACGCTCTTCTTCTACGCGGTCAGCGGCGCGTTCCCCGCCATCGCCCTGCCGGGTCTCGGCGCCTTGGGACCTGCGGTGTGGTGGATCGGTCTGACCGTCGCGGCGATCTCCTTCGCGACGTCGCCGGCGGCCACCATCGCCGTCATCAACGAGACCGGCGCCAAGGGCAACATGAGCCGGACGGTGCTCAGCGCCGTCGTCATCAAGGACGTCGTCGTCGTCGTACTCTTCGGCGTCTTCTCCGCTCTCGCCGCCCAGTCGTTGGGTTCCGGTGGCGACGAGTCCATCGCGGCCAAGCTCGCGATCGAGATTCTCGGCTCCATGGCAGCGGGCGTGACCGTCGGTGGCCTGGTCGCGGCGTACCTGCGCTGGGTGAACCAGGAGCTGCTGCTCTTCATCGTCGGCATCGTCTACGCCACCACCTTGGTCGCTGCAGAGCTCCACCTCGATGGGGTGCTGATCTTCCTGACCGCCGGGTTCGTGGTCTCGAACTTCTCGAAGACCGGCGACACCCTGATCCATTCGGTCGAGCGCCTCTCGACGCCGGTCTACGTCGTCTTCTTCACCATCGCCGGCGCCGGGCTCCACCTCGACGAGGTCATGCACCTCGGGGTCTTCGCCCTCGCGCTGGTGAGCGCCCGAATCTTCGCCATCTGGATCGGCGTGAAGCTCGGCGCGATCGTCGGTCGGGCCGATCCGACCACTCGCAAGTACGGCTGGATGGGCTTCCTCAGCCAGGCCGGCGTCGCCATCACCTTCGCTGCCTTCCTGGCCGACCCGGCCCGCTTCCCCGAAGAGGTCCACGCGCTCTCCGGGCTCCTCATCGCGGGGGTCGCGCTGAACGAGGTGCTCGGGCCGGTCGCGCTCAAGATCGCCCTGGGGCTCGCAGGCGAGATCGGCGGTCGCAAGGCGGAGGAAGAAGCGGAAGAGGTCGCCGACGCTGGGCCCTCGCCAGCGGAGCTCGAGCCCTGGCCGGAGCACATCGACCCCGTCGACTGGGGTGGCTCGCCGGACACCGGCTCGGTTCCCCTCGATCGACTCATCAATGGCCTGGAGGAGGACCTCCGCGCGCTCGTTCGCGAGGTCTCCGAAGGGGCGATGCTGGACTTCCGGAAGAACGCGGAGACTTACCTCCGTGAGCTCCGTCGGGAGTACCTGCGCCATCATCGGCGGATCCTCGTCGAGGCGCGTGGCGTGGCGGAGCTCCCCGAGGGCACGGACGAGGTCGACGCTCGTCAGGCGCTGGCGCTCACGCTCCATGACCAGCAGGCCGAGCTCGCCGAGCGCTGGCGGTCCACCGTACTGGCCCGCGCTGCCCAGCTCTCCAGCCGCACCCTCTGGTCGCCCCAGCGGATCGTCGAGGCGCTCGACGACCTGGTCGCCGGCGTGCCGGAGACCATTCGCGTTCCCTACCACCCGAGCTCCTTCAAGCGGCGAGAGGGGGATGGGCTCATCAAGACCCTCGGCCGCGTCGGGCTCCGCTTGCGGCGTCGGACGGCCAAGCTCTTCGGTCGGCCGATGGCCAAGCACGAGGTGCAGCTCCGCGACCTCGTTCGCTACCACCTCGCGGGCCGTACGCCGATGCGGCTCGAAGGCGTCGCGGCGCTCGTGGTCGACGCCGAGCGGCACCTGGCGGGCCGCACGCGTCAGCTCTTCGACGCCATCGTCCACGCCTACGACTCGCTGGCCGACGACTGCAGCGACATGGACCTGGCGCTCGACGCGCGGGTCAAGGAGGTGCGTGCAGACGTCGAAGAAGGGCTGATGCTCGCGCTCGACGAGGTGAACCGCATCGGTCGCGATGGCGTTCGCCGGACCGGACTGATCCTCGCGCAGGGCCTGCGGGCGGTGAAGAGCGAGTCGCCGATCTACGGCACCCTCGACCTGCCCGACTGGGAACGTCGCTCGAGCCGCGTGTTCCGCGAGCGTGTCGAAGCTCTCGAGGCGCTCACGAAGGATCTCGGCGAGCTGCGGGACAGCGCCGGCGGCGAGTACGCCCTGCTGGCGATGGAGCTCGAGCTCATCGGGCTCGAGGCCCGGGTGAAGGATTTGCTCGGCAGCCACCGCACGCGCCTCGAGGGTGAAGTTCGCCGTCGCGTGGTGCAGCAGGCGGACCGGGTGGTCGAGAGCTTCCTCGAGGCGCTGCAGCACGTCCGCAGCGAGCTGACGGAGAGCCACGACGGCCGAACGCTGGCCGCCATGGTGCGGCAGATCACCGAGGTGGCCGAGAAGACCGCCGGAGAGGGCGCCCGGATCGCGCGGGAGCTCCGTGAAGAGCTGCTCGACCAAGAGAAGATCGCGCCGCTGATCGACGCGCTCGGCGAGGCCGCCACCGCGCTCACCGTCCGCTACAAGGTCATCGCTGGGCGCCTGCAGCACGGCGAATGGAAGTTGCCGTCGGTCGTGCCGCCGGTCGAGGTCCCCTTCCGGGAGACGGTTCTCGACACGATCGACACGCGGGTGGCGCCGCGGCTGCTCCGCGCGGCGCGGGAGACCGCCGACCAGATCCAGCCGCTCGCGGCCGCGATGCGCGAGGCGGAGCGGCTCGTGGCCTTCAACACCGAGCTGGCCACCGCGGAGCTCGAGGTGCTCGGTGACGAACCGGTGCCGCTCGAGACGCTCCGGCTGATCGAGGAGATGGTCGTCGGTCAGCTCGAACGCAGCGAGGGGACGCTCGAGGCCTTCCTCGATGGAGCGCGCGACTGGCCCGAAGAGCTGGGGGCCGAGCTGCACCGGGCTGCGCTCGGGACGCTCTCGGAGCTCCGCGGACAGTTGGTCGACGGTGAGATCACCCGCGCCAAGCTCGACGAGCTCCGCCGGAGCGCCAACCGGCGCCGGCTCGCGCAGCGAGCGGTCCGGCTGCCGGAGCTCCTCCGCGAGGTTCGTGGCCAGCTCCGGCGCGCGGCGGTCCTGCTGATCGGCGAGACACGCCTCGAAGCATGGCGTCGCCTGCTCGGGCTCCCGGCGCCGCGGGAGGACCTGGTGATGACGCCGGAGGCGTTCGAGCCGCCGGCCCCGCGGGTGAAGCTGCCACTGGTCTACGAGCGCCTCTTCGCCGCCGACACGATGGAAGCGAGCGACGTGCTCACCGGTCGCGAAGAGCAGATCCGGCGCGCGCGTGAACACCTCGCGCCGACGAAGCAGACCGCGCGCGACAGCGGCCGTCGGCGGGCCGTGGCCGTGGTCGGCCTCGACGGTGTCGGTAAGGCCTCGGTGATCAGCGCGATCGTTCGAGGCGGCCGCTGGAAGAGCGTCAAGCGCTTCAACCTCGAGCGACCCATGACGGTCGCGGACGTGGACCGCCTCCTCGAGGAGGCGAAGCACGGCTCGCTGATCGTCATCGACGGGCTCTACTGGATGCTCGCTGCCGAGCCCGGCGGCTTCTCGCCGCTGCGTCACTTCGTCGATGGGGTGCTCGCCGATGGCGACCAGCGCAGCTGGTTGGTGCAGGCGGAGGAGGTCTTCTGGCGCTATGCGTCGGCCGTGGCGCCGCTGGCCGAGGCCTTCCCGGAGGTGGTGCAGCTCGAGCCGCTCACGACCGAGGAGCTGACCGCCGCGGTGATGGAGCGGCACCGGCTGAGCGGCTACGGCCACGCCTTCGACCGACTGGAGGGCGAGTCGTGGCTCGAGGGCTGGCTCGCGCGGAGCGCGAGCCGAATCCGCCGCCCCTACGAGCAGTACTTCAAGGAGCTCCACAGCGCGACGGGCGGTCTCGTCCGGGACGCTCTCCGTCTCTGGCTGACGTCCATCCGAGGGATCGAGGGGGACGACATCGTCCACGTCGGTCATGTGCCGTCTTCCGGCTACACGGCCGTCAGCCGGCTGCCGAACGAGCAGCTCCTGTTGCTCTTCCAGGTCGCACGCCAGGGCTGGATGAACGACGCCGTCCTCGCGCACCTCTTCCGGAGCGATCGCCGAACCGCCCGCGCCCAGCTCGCGCGCCTACGCCACCTCGGCCTGCTCGAGTCGCACGACGGAGAGATCTTCCGCATCGCGCTCCACCTTCGAGGTGCCCTCGCGCGGGTCATTCGAAAGCGAGGGTGGGTATGAGTCGCTTGCTCGTCCTCGTCGCGCTCGTGCTGATCGCCTCGCCCGCGTTTGCGCAGGACGCGGGTGTGCCTGCCCCAGCACCGGAGGAGAGCGAGTCTGCGACCGGGTCGCGTGGTGCGGAGCCGGAGGCGGTCGAGGCATCCGAGGAGCCGCCTCCCCCGCGACCAGAGCGGCCCGCGGCAGTCGAGGCCAGTGGGGCTACCGACGCCGAGGCCGACGCCGCCCCCGACGCCGCCCCCGACGCGGAGCCCCGAGAGCCGACCTCCGAACCCGACGCGGAGCCCCGAGAGCCGACCTCCGAATCCGACGCGGAGCCCCGAGAGCCGACCCCCGAATCCGACGCCGAGCCCCGAGAGCCGGCGACCGAGCGTCGAGAACCGCGCGCCGAGCCCCGAGAGCCGACCTCCGAGGGCGCCGTCGCCACGCGGGTGGAGCGCCACACCGAGACCCGCTTCGTCCCGATGGCGGGCGACTCCGAGCCGGACCCGATCACGACCGAGATCGAGGAGCTCTCGGAGCTCTTCGGATCCGATCGCTCGCTCGGCGCGCTGGCGCTCCTGCTCATGGTCGTGCTGCTGGCGGCGCTCGCGGCCGTCGCGCTCCGGCGTGTCCGAGAGCGGCTGGAGCCGACCGGGCTCCTGCCGACGCTCCTGGCGTTGCTGCACCTCGCCTTGCGGCTGATTGCGGTGGCGTTCGCGCTGGCGCTGCTCATCCGCGTGCTCCCGCCTCGGGCGACGCTCGTGATGTTGCTCGCCTTTGGTGGCGTGGCCATCGCCATCGGCTGGTCCGCGCGGGACGTCCTTCCCGATCTCGTCGCCGGGTTCCTGTTGGTCTTCGAGCGCCGGATCCGCGGTGGCATGTGGCTCGTCGGCGACGGCTTCTCCGGCCAGGTGCGCCGGGTCGGGGTGCGCTCGACGCTGCTGATCGACGTGATGGGTCGCCAGCTCGAGGTACCCAACCGCCACCTGGTTCGGGCGCCACTCACGAGTGACGCCAGCGGTGAGCAGGAGCACGAGGTGCTGGTGCGCTTCGAACGAGAGGCCCCTGCCGAGCAGATCCGGGCGGCGCTTCGCGACGCGGTCTTGGCGTCGCCTTGGGTCTTGCCCGGCTCGGAGGCTCTGGTGCTCCGTGACCCGGACGAGCCCTGGCTCTGGCGCGTCCGTGGCCACCTGCTGGACCCCACGCTGGTCGCCCGCTTCGAGGGCGACCTGCTCGAACGCGCCGAAGAGATCCTGGCGGCCTTCGAGGAGGCAGGGCGCACTCCCCACGACGTGGCGCGGCCGAGGCCGTCGCGACGCGAGGGGGATGCGCTCTGAGCGCCCGCCGCCGATCGCTGGACGCCCACCCGTCCCTCGGCCACGCTCCGGGTGAATGACACTCCTCGGCTCCCGATTCCCCCGACTGGCGAGCTTGCCGCACGTGCCCCTGGTGCGAGAGACCCCCGTCGAGCGACTCGAGCAAGCGTCGCACGAGACGGGCGGCGACCTGTGGGTGAAGCGTGACGACCTGACCGCCGACGCCTATGGCGGCAACAAGGTCCGTAAGCTCGAGCGACTGATTGGCGACGCCAAGCGCAAGGACTGTGACGTCCTGATCACGACCGGCGCCTACGGCTCGCATCACTCGCTCGCGACCGCCATCTTCGGCCGTAAGTGGGGCTTCGACGTCGAGCTGCTCCTGGTGCCACAGCCCATCACCCACCACGTGGAGGAGAACCTCCGGGCGGATCTCGCGGTCGGTGCTCGGGTCCATCGGGTGAAGAACTGGGCGATGGTGCCAGCACGGGTCGCGGCCCTCCACGCGTCGCTCCGCTTCCGCGGTCGCCGTCCCTACCGCATCGGCCACGGTGGCTCGTCGCCGCTCGGCGCGGTCGGATACGTCGAGGCCGGGCTCGAGCTCGCCGCACAGATCGACGCGGGCCTGGTGCCGGAGCCCACGTCCATCCACGTCGCGCTCGGAAGCGCCGGCACCGCCGCGGGTCTCGCGGTCGGCCTCGCCGCGGCCGGGCTCTACATCCCCATCGTGGCCGTGCGCGTCACCCCCTTGGCCGTCTGCAACCGGCTGACGGTGACCTCGCTGCTGCGGCGTACGGTCGAGATGCTCCGCGAGCACGATCACTCGTTCCCCGACGTGGCCCGTGGCGCGACCAAGATGGTCTCCATCGACGGGAGCCTCTACGGCGCCGGCTACGGTCAGGCCTCCGAGGCGGCGGACGACGCCATCGCTCGCGCCGAGCTCGACGGGATCGTCCTGGACCCGACCTACACCGCGAAGGCCTTCGCCGCGTTCCTTCGAGATGGGCGAACGGGACGCGAGTCACGGCTCTACTGGCACACGCTCAGCAGCGCCGACCTCTCCGGCCTCCTCGGCGAGGCACCACCGCTCCCCCGCTGGGCCCGATAGGGGCTTCGCGCGACGTCCTCCGTGTTGGCCCGTCGGGTCGAGACCCACCCGTCGCGAGCGCTCGCTACTTCTGCTCGGCGGCTTCGTCCAGGCAGAGCCGCACGAAGACCATGAGCTGCTGCGGCGTCCAGGGCTTCGGCAGCAGCCGAGCGCTCTGGTCGAGCTCGTCGTTGTAGCCGCTCATGAACGCGATGGGCACGGAGGCGTGAGGCCCGTCGGCCATCCGTCGGCGCAGCTCCTCTCCGCCCATGCGAGGCATCACCACGTCCGAGAGCACCAGCGCGATCTCCGGGGCTTCGTCGAGGATGGCCAGCGCCTCGTCCCCGCCCGAGGCCGTGAGGACGACGTAGCCGGCGGTCTGGAGCGCTCGCGAGGTCATGGTCGAGACCGTGCGATCGTCTTCCACGACCAGGATCGTCTCCCCGTTCCCCGAGCCCAACCCGCGCATCGGCGCCGACGGCGTGAGCATGTCGGCCTCGGCGTCGTGGATCGGCAGACGGATCCGAACGGTGGTGCCGACTCCGGGCGCGGAGCTCACGTCGATGGTGCCCTCGTGCTGACCGATCAAGCCGTAGGCGGTCGGTAGTCCGAGTCCGGTGCCGCTGCCGCGCTCCTTGGTGGTGAAGAAGGGCTCGAAGACGCGTTCCTGGGTCTCACGCGTCATGCCCGCGCCGTCGTCTTCTACCTCGAGGTGGACCTCCGGTCCTCGCGACCCACTGGCCTTGCGCGTGCGGAAGCTGACCGTCCCCTGTCCATCGATCGCGTCGCGGGCGTTGGTGACCAGGTTGATGACCACCTGCTCGATGGCCACCCGATCGGCCAGCACTACCGCGCCCTCGGCGTTCAGATCGACCGTGAGCTCGAGCGACTCCGGGATCAGCCGGCGCAGGGTCGGGACGAACTTCGAGATGACGTCGTCGAAAACCACCGCGCGCCGGCGCAGTCGGTCACGTCGGCTGAAGCTCATCAGCCGACGCACGAGGTCGGCTCCGTCCTCGCCCGCCTTGAGGATCTGCTCCAGGAAGCGTCCGATCTCGGAGTGCTCCGGCACCTCGCGCTGCGCGAGGCTCGCGCAGGCACAGATGATGGTCAGGAGGTTGTTGAAGTCGTGTGCGATGCCACCGCTCAACGTTCCGAGCGCCTGCATCTTCTGCGCTTGGCGGAGGTTCGCCTCCACCTTCCGCTGCTCGGTGACGTCGTGACCGACCGAGATCCGCGAGCCGTTGGGCAGCAAGAAGTCCGCCCACTGCTGGATCCGGACCGAGCCGTCCTTGGCCATCACCTCGTACTCTCGGAACTTGCCGTCCGCCCGTTCGATCGAAGCGAACACCACGGCTCGCTGATCTTCGCTCGGATAGAAGACCGCCAGCGGGTCGTCCATCTGGCCCAGCTCTTCCGCCGTCCACCCGAGGCGCCGCTCGCATTCGCGGTTCCACAGCAGCACCGTGCCGTCCGCCGCGAACGCATCGATCATGACGGGCGCGTTCTCGAGGATCGTCCGGAACTGTGCCTCGCTGTCACTCATGATGGACCCGCCACCCTCATAGGATTCGCGACGTGGACGGATGAATCAAGCCGGAGCGGAGCAATCTCGTTCGCCGGGCTGAGGGACTCAGCCGGCCAGCCTCGCCCGGATCTCGCGGGCGTACGCCGCCGGCGGCGCCCCGTAGTGAGCCTTGAAGTCCCGGGTGAAGTGCGAAGGGCTCGCGTAGCCGACCGCGAGCGCGGCCTCCGCCGCCCCACGGCCGTCCCGCACCATCAGGAGGCGAGCCTCGGCCAGTCGAATATTCTTCACGAAGCGCATGGGCGTCATCCGGGCGATCTCCCGGAAGCGATGGGCGAAGTGGGAGGGGCTCATCGCCACTCGGCGGGCCAGGGCTTCGACACTGATGGGCTCGGCGGGCCGCGCTCGCACCAGCCGCATGGCTTCCCGAATGCGAGGGTCGTCCACGCGGGCGGCGCGCCGCATCGGTCCCGCGCGCTCGGTCCGGAGCAGACGAAAGACGAGCTCTCGAAGCGCGAGCGGCGCCACGACCCGGCGAGCCGCCGGGTCCTCGACGGCCTCCAGGATCCGGACGAGGTTGGCGGCGAGCTCGTCGTCCAGCGCGTCGACGAAGGCATCGTGATCGTCGCCAGCGGGGTCGTCCGACTCGTCGATCGCGAGCAGGGTCTCGAGCACCACGTCGGGGTCGAGCTGCAATGTGATCGAGAGGTAGGGACGCTGCTTGGTCGCTCGGGGAATGTGAGCGGTGTAGCGAGTCTCTCGCGTGACGAAGAGGTACGAGCCAGGGGTGTAGCGGAGCGTGCCACCCGTCGGCAGCCCGATGGTCTTGGCGCGGTCGGCGATCACCGCGAGCACGAGCCCGGAGGTCTCGGATCGCTTGGGTCCCATCGGTGCGTCCGCGCGGTAGTAGGCCAGGTGCGGCCAGGGCGAGGCGACGAGCCCCTCACGGGTCGCGTGGGTGCGAACGTGCTCGCGGATGCGCTCCATCGTCTCTTCGGCGACCACCCATGGAGTTCTACCCCTTCGGGCTGGAGCGATCCAAAGCGATCGCAGGATCAGGCAAGTCTTCCGTCGGCCTCGCCATGGCGCCCGCGGGGCGGACGCCGCACGGTCCATGGCGAAGAGAGGAGGCGCCATGAAGCGACGCCGAGCGAGAGGAGACGGACCCGAGGTGAGCGCGATCGGCCTCGGTTGCATGGGGATGAGCGAGTTCTACGGAACCGCGGACGACACGTCGTCGATCGGGGTGATCCATCGCGCCCTCGATCAGGGGGTGACCTTCTTGGATACCGCCGACATGTACGGATCGGGCGCCAACGAGGAGCTGGTCGGTCGCGCATTGAAGGACCGGCGTGACGAGGCGTACCTGGCCACCAAGTTCGCCATCAAGCGTGGCGAGGGCGGCTCCTTCGCAGGCGTGAGCGGCCGGCCGCAGTACGTGAAGGAGGCGTGCGACGCGAGCCTAGGGCGGCTCGGAGTGGACCACATCGATCTCTACTACCAACACCGGGTCGACCCGCAGGTCCCGATCGAGGAGACGGTCGGTGCGATGGCGGAGCTCGTCGCCGCTGGCAAAGTCCGCCACCTCGGGCTGAGCGAGGCGGCGCCCGACACCATCCGTCGTGCGGCGAAGGTCGCGCCGATCGCGGCCCTGCAGACCGAGCTCTCGCTCTGGAGCCGTGAGCCGGAGGCGGAGCTCATCCCGGTCTGCGCGGAGCTCGGGATTCTCTTCGTGGCCTACAGCCCGCTCGGTCGCGGGTTCCTCACGGGCCGCTATCGTTCCCGTGCGGACCTGCCCGAGAACGACTTCCGTCGCCATCAGCCGCGTTTCTCGGAGGAGAACTTCGGCAAGAACCTGGAGCTCGTGGCGGGCGTCGAGAAGATCGCCGAGGCCAAGGGTTGCACGCCGGCACAGCTCGCGCTCGCGTGGGTACTGAGCCGGGGCGAGCACGTGGTCAGCATCCCAGGAACCACCAACCCCGAGCGGCTCGACCAGAACGCGGCCGCTGCGGACGTCGACCTGACGGCCGACGACCTCGAGTCGCTCGACGCGATACTCCCGCCCGACGCGGCGGCCGGCACGCGCTACGAGTCGATGGCGCTGGTCGACGGCTGATCGTCAGCGCCGGTGCTTCGCGTAGATCGCCAGCGCGAGCTCACCCGCCGGGTGGGCTCGCGTGTCGGCGAGCAGCTGCTGGACCTCGGCGTCGAAGCGCTCCGGCCCCGGCATCGTCGCCCCATACGCGGGTGGCAAGACCAGCGGCGCGAGCAGCGCCGCGAACGTGAGATCTGCGGCAGTGAACGCGTCGCCGGTCAGGTAGGGCCGTCCGTCGCCGATGGCGTCGGCGACCTCGTCCATCACGTCCTGAACCACGGCGTGACTGCGTTCGAAGCCCTCGCGATCGATCTTCATCACCGCCCGCATGCGGGGCACGAGGAAACGCTCACCGACGCGCAGCAGGTTGGTCTGGACCGGGTCCGTGTTCGCCTGCGCCAGCTCGATCAGCAGCCCCGGCGTCTCGAAGACCAGGAAGTAGGCCATGCGGCGTGCGTGCGGGCCGAGCGTGTCGTCGAAGCGGTCGACCCACGCGTCGACCTCGGGTCCGGTGAAGAGCTCCGGCGCCGCGTAGCGGAGAATGTCCGTCGAGCCCGAGATGGGGCCGGCGCTGGTGATGAGCACCGGGGTCGAGAAGCGGCTGGAGTACGCATCCGCCCGGCCCACGTCGCTGCCGCGGAGCTTCCAACGCACCACGGGCTGATGGAGCATCGGCAGCACCTTCCGCTCTCGAAAGGGCACCCCCGCGTGCTCGAGTCCCCAACGAGCCTTCTCGCAGAAGTGGGAGAACGGAATGGCCACGAGCTCAGTCATCGCTGGCTTCCTCCATGAAGAGTGCCTCCAGGGACCGCTGCTGGGGGCGGAGCGCGACCACGTGGGCGCCGGCCTCGGCGGCGAGCGCCAGCGCCCGATCGACCTCGCTCCGCTCGCCGAGCGTCACATGCAGTCGCGCCGGGTGACGAACCACCGGGCCGAGCTCGGCGAGGGCGGCTTCGAGCGCTCCGTCGGCGTCCGCGAGCTCGAGCTCGTAGCGCTCGACCTCGGCACGGACGAGCTCCGACACTGCGCCCTCGGCCCGCACCTTGCCCTTGCGCAGGATCACCACGCGGTCGCAGAGCACCTCGACGTCGCTCAGCACGTGACTGGTGAAGAGCAGCGTCTTGCCGGCGTCGCGCTGGGCGAGCAGCACGTCGCGGACCTCCTTGCGTCCGATCGGGTCCAGGCCGCTCATCGGCTCGTCGAGGATCAGCAGTTGGGGGTCGTGCAGCAGCGCCTGGGCGAGCCCGACCCGCTGCATCATGCCCTTGGAGAAGCGGCCGATCGGGCGGTCGACGGCGTGGCGGAGCTTCACCTGGTCGATCATCGCCTCGGCCCGCTCCTTGCGCTCCTTGCGGCCCATGCCGACCAGCCGCCCACAGAGGTCGAGGAACTCGAGCGGCCGGAGGTATTGATAGACGTAGGGGTT
Source organism: uncultured Sandaracinus sp. (assembly GCA_964462035.1). Classification (GTDB taxonomy): domain Bacteria; phylum Myxococcota_A; class Polyangia; order Polyangiales; family Houyiibacteriaceae; genus UBA1660. The sequence goes on along the minus strand of CAYXAP010000029.1, from coordinate 66,099 downwards.
CTCCGGCATGTAGCCGACCTTCGCGCGGATGGCGGGCTCGTCTGGCGAGCCGCCGAAGAGCTCCACCGAGCCACCACTCGGGCGAACCAGCCGAAGGATGGACTTGATGGTGGTGGTCTTGCCGGCGCCGTTCGGCCCGAGCAGCCCGAAGATCTCTCCGGGCCGGACGTCGAAGCTGACCCCACGTACCGCGTCGACCTTCTTGCGGAAGAAGCCGAGGCGGAAGGTCTTCTCGAGCGCCTTCACTCGGAGGACGGGCGTCGGCTCGTCGCTCACGCGATCGCCTCCAGCGCCTCGATCACGGCCGTGCGCTCGTCGAGGGTCATGGTTGGGAAGAGCGGGAAGGCGACCCCGCGCTCGTCGAGCGTGTGCGCGACCGGGAGTGCCGGCTGGTCACCGACCTGGCCGAGGCGATCGACCGAATAGGAGAGTCGCCCGACCTGGACTCCGCGCGCGGCGGCGTCGGCGATGAAGGCGTCGCGGTCCCGCCCTTCGGCCAGGAGCGCCCCGAAGGTCTGGTGGTTCGGCTCTGCGCCCTCGACGGCTTGCTGGAGCTGGTATCGCTCACCGAGGCGCGCGCGCATCGCCACCGCGTGCGCACGACGCTTCCCGAGGATGTCGTCCAGTCGCTCGACCTGCGCGAGCGCGACGGCGGCGGAGAGGTCGCTCATCCGGAGGTTGGCGTCGGGGGCGGCGAACACGCCCGCCGCGCGCTGGCCGTGGTTGCGCGCGACCCGGAGCGCGTCGGCGAGCGCGGGGTCGTCGGTGACGCAGACGCCGCCTTCGCCGCAGGTCACGATCTTCCGGGGGTGCAGGCTGAAGCAGCCGATCGCGCCGAGCGAGCCACAGCGAGAGCCATCGGCGAAGCGGCTGCCGAGCGCGCAGGCCGCGTCCTCGACGATCGGCACGCCCTCGAGGGCCGTGACGATGGCCTCACGCCGGGCTGGGTTGCCGAACTGGTCGATGACGACCGCCGCCTTGGTCCGCTCGGTGCGGGCCGCGGCGAACGCCTCGGCGGGGGCGTTCCACTCCTCTGCATCGACGTCGACGAGCACGACCCGCGCACCGAGACGGACGACGGCGTGGGCGGGGCTGGGCCAGGTCAGCGCTGGACAGAGCACCTCGTCGCCTTCGCCGACCCCGAGCACCTGGAGCGCCAGCTCGAGGGCAGCGGTTCCACTGGAGACCGCGACCGCGTGCGTTCGGTCGGTGAGCGTCGCGAAGACGGTCTCCAGCGCTTGGGTCTTCGGTCCCGTCGCCAGCCAACCGGAGCGGAGGACCTCGAGCGCGGCGGACTCCTCCGCGTCGGTCATCCATGGGCGCGCCAACGGGATCATCAGGCCTCCAGCGCCGAACGCACGGCGTCTTCGGTCAGCGTCGGCTGGCGCTCGCTCAGGAAGAGCAGACGCTCCATCAGCCGGTCGAGCTCGCGGAAGTTGCCGGCCCAGCCGTGGCCTCGGAGGACGTCGCCTGCGCCTTCGGTGAGGATGATGTCGCCCTCGCCGGCGTCTTCCCCTTCAGCCACGAGTCGCGTGCTCTCACCCCGCTCCTTGAGCAAGCGGTTGGCCGACCAGAGGGCCGCGCGAGGGATGTCCTCGTCGCGCTCGCGCAGGGGCGGGATGGTCAGCTCTGCGCGGGAGAGCCGGTAGTAGAGGTCGTGGCGGAAGCGGCCCTCGGCGACCTGGGATTCCAGGTCGTGGTCCGTCGCGCCGATCACGGTCACGTGGCAGGGCTGCGGGGCTTCGTCGTCGTTCCGGCGGTAGCGGCCGCGGAGCACCGGTGTGAGCCGCGCCTGGATCTCGCGCGGAAGCGTCCCGACCTCGTCGAGGAAGAGCGTGCCCCCCTCGGCCCGTGCCACCGCACCGCGCTTCTCCTGGGTCCCGAAGAGGTGCAGCGCGAGGACCCTCGGGTCGCGTCCGCCGGTGGGCATCTTGATGAATGGTGCCTTGCCGCCGGGGTGCATGGCCTGGTGCAGCGCGCGTGCCAGCCCTTCCTTGCCCGTCCCGGGCTCACCGTAGAGCAGCACGTGGGCCTTGTGCGGCCGGTCGAGCAGGTGCTCGATCAGCTCCAGGATCCGCTGCGAGTCCGGATGCGGCGCACGGTAGGTGAGCACCAGCCGGAGCCAGTCGTGCAGGCCGGCCAGCGTCGCGACCTCATCGGAGACCTTCGCCGAGTCGTTGGGCATGCGAGCCGCGTTGGTATCACGAACTGCCCGTAACCCGAACCACCACAGGCACGACCCAAGGTCGATCGACGCGCGCGCCGAGAGCGCTAGACTCCGCCCCGCGGCGCCGCCGCCAACCCCCCGAAGGAGATCGTCCGAGAATGGCCGACAAAGTCACCCCCGCCGAAGCCCAGAAACTCATGGAAGAGGAGGGCTACGCCTACCTCGATGTGCGCTCCATCCCGGAGTTCGAAGGCGGTCACCCCACGGGTGCGTACAACATCCCCATCAAGCACATGGGCGATGGCGGCATGCGGCCCAACGACGACTTCGTGGCCGAGGTCGAGGCCGCCTTCGGCAAGGGAGCCAAGCTGATCGTCGCCTGCAAGGCCGGCGGCCGGAGCAAGGCCGCGGCCGCCCAGCTCGAGGCGGCCGGCTTCCAGCACCTCAAGGACCAGTTCGCCGGCTACAGCGGCTCGCGCGACACGATGGGTCGGCTGCAGGAGGCCGGCTGGGCCGCCGCGGGCCTGCCGGTCTCGACCGAGGCGGAAGAGGGCCGCGACCACGCGTCGATCGCCGCAAAGGCCAAGGGCTGAGCCGACGGGGTCGACGGCGGCACACCACGCCCTCATGCTTCACGGCATGCAGCTGCGTGAGCCCGTCGACCCCCGCCTCCCCTGGATCCGAACCCTCCACGACCTCGACGACGCCCGGGCCATCACGAGCGCCGGGCCCCGCGGGACGGCGCTCCGTCGGGCCGGCGAGCTGCTCGGCGAGGACCTGCGCGAGGGACCGAAGGTCGCCGCGGTGCGCACGCTCTCGCTGGCGACGCTCATCTACCCGACGACCTTCGCGTTCAATCGCGCGGTGCCCCTCCCCTGGCCCTACGTGGTCATGACGCACCGCTGTCTGCTCGTGCAGGTCGACGTGGAGGGCGAACGCAAGAACATCCTCTTCAACCCGACCGACTACGAGGCGAGCTTGGCGACCCCCTTCTTCGCGCAGCTCCTCGCGAAGATGCCCAACCCGGAGCTCGGGCGGAAGCTGATGAGCAAGGAGTGGGGCCAGGTCGACGTGCAGCTCGCGCAGCTCGGCCTGAGCGCCGATGACATCGACGTGGTCGCGTTCGACCACTTTCACACGCAGGACCTTCGGCCGATCCTCGGCTCGGCGGTCCCCACCGTCGACGGCGTCCGGCTGCAGGCGCGCTTCCCGAATGCCTACTTGCTCGCGCCCCGCGCCGAGTGGAACGACTGGGACCACCTCCACCCGCTGCAGCAGTCCTGGTTCATCGCCGACGGCAAGGACGGAGTCCCCGAAGACCGGGTGATCCTCACCGACCACGACCTGAGCCTCGGAGCCGGTTGCTTGCTGCTGCGCACGCCCGGGCACACCACCGGTAACCAGACGATCTTCGTCCATGGCGACCGCGGGGTCTTCGGCTGCAGCGAGAACGGCACCAGCGCCGACAACTGGTCGCCGCTCGAGTCCCGGATCCCCGGCCTCCGCCGCCAAGCGCGCGACTATGGCTACGAGGTCATCCTGAACTCGAACACACCGGAGCTCGCTGCCGAACAGTACAACTCGATGCTCCTCGAGCGGTCGATCGTGGACCGCTCGGAGGTCGATCCGGCCTACGTCCAGATGTTCCCGTCGAGCGAGGTCACGCCTTCGCTCCTCGCGCCTGGCATCCGCCCCTCGATGCTCTTCGAGGAGCGCGACAGCGGCACGCTGCGCACCGGGACTCCACGGGTCGGCGCATCGCGGGCCGCGGTCGCCGCGGCGGAGTGAGCGAGTACCGCGTCGCTACGTTCGTTGCGGGTTTCGACGACGGAGACACTGGCCTCGGCCGCCATCGCTCCAAACGGTGGACGACAGCCCCCGCGATCTAGGAGCCTACGGGAGTGCTGGAAACCGACGACGACCTCACCCGACAAGCCGTGGAGCTCTCTGCCCGTGGCCTCGCCGCGGTGCGTGGGATGGGGGACCACTTTCTGGTGAAGGGTCCCGACTCGGCGATCATCGGCGCCGGGCCGATCGCCTTCCGAACGACCCACGTGCACACGGGCGAGTCCGGCCCTCCGCTCCCGGCATGGCTCGTCCGGCCGCTCCGCAAACGCCCCGACTCGCCCTATCCGGACCGCTTCGGCATCGGACGGGCACCGAACTGCGACGTGGTCCTTCGCTTCGCCATCGTGTCCAAGCTCCACGCCCACATCCACGTGACCACGGAGGGCTTCGAGCTCACGGACAATGGATCGTCGAACGGTACGTTCATGGGCGATAGCCGGCTCCGACCGGGTGTGCGCCGATCGATCGCCCTGGGTGACGAGGTCCGCTTCGGGACGTTGCCGATGACCCTGATGGACGCCTCGACCCTGATCGACGTCTTGCGCGGCGCCGTCGCCTGACATCCCAAGCTCGGCGCCCTGCCGCCAACCGGCCCGAGTCGGTGGCGCTCAGTCGCCCCGGACCCGCGCAATGGCATCGGCCAGCTCGGCGGCGGTCGGCCGCTCGCTCGACCTCAGCGCGAGCGACCGCTCGAGGAGCTCGCGGAGCTCGGTCCCCAGCTCCCCATCGAGGGGCGCGAGCGAGTCGAACTCCTCCACCGGAGCTCCGCGGAGGACGGCGTGGACCGGCGCCTCCTCGTAGGGCCGCTTCGTGGTCAGTAGCTCGTAGGCCACGATGCCGAGGCTGAAGATGTCGGCAGCGGGGCTCAGCTGCTCGATGCCCTCGGCGAGCTCGGGCGCGAGGTAGGTCGGCGTGCCCGCGATGAAGCCGGTCTGGGTGAGGGACGAGCTCGACGGGGTCATCAGATGGGGCAGGAGGTGAGTGTCCGTGCCGTCCGGCGAGGGAACCAGCGCGGCGGGCGATCCACCGGGTCGGAGGTCCACCGTCGCCTTCGGCTCGTCGGGCGCGTCGGCCGCCGGGCTCGGCTCGGGTGCCTCCCCCGGGACCGTCAAGCGGGAGATGCCGAAGTCGGTGATCTTCACCTGCAGCCTTCCGTCCGAGCGCGAGAGCAGCACGTTGGCGGGCTTGAGATCGCGGTGGATGATGTCCGCCTCGTGGAGCGCGGCGAGCCCGCGAGCGACCTGCTCGAGCACTTCGAGGCCGAAGGGGATGTCACCGAAGCGCGTTCGATGCTCCGCGAGCGTGGTCCCGTCGACGAGCTCCAGGACCAGGTAGAGGAAGCCATCGGAGGCGACGTCGACGTCCACGATGGCGACGACGTTGGGATGATCCAGCTGCGCAGCGATCTGCGCTTCCCGGGCCAGCCGTGCGAGGGCGATGAACTCCACTTCTCGCGTCACCTTCAGCGCCAGGTGCCTCCCGTCGGCGAGCCGTTCGACGGCGTAGACCGCGCCCATGCCTCCGGAGCCCCGTAGCTCGAGGACCCGGTAGCGCTCTTGCACGACGTCGCCGGGGGAGAGCGTCGGTGCGTCCCCTCGCCGTCGGGAGGCGAGGGCGAGCGCCTGCATCAGCTGCTCCGAGCGGTCGGCGATCTGTCGGCGGAGCTCACGGTTCAGCAGCTCGATCTCCTGCTTGTTCGCCTCGAGCGTCTCGACCCGACCGGCGAGCTCGACGTTCAGCTCGTCCGAGCGCTTGAGGCTCCGGATGTGCTCCCGGCTCAGGTGCATGGCCTGCAGTAGTGCGAAGAGGGCGAGCGCCGGGAGCGCTGGCCGGGGGCCACCCAGCGGGTCGCTGATCGAGGTCCAGACGAGTGCGTCGAAGGACGCGCCGACGCCGAGGGTCACCCAGGCGAGGAGCAGCAGGGTGGCGCCGGGTTGGTTCGCCGGGTCGCGAGCCAGTTTGGCGAAGAGCCAGAGCTGGTACAGGATCGTCAGCACCACGGTGGCGATGGTCGTCTTCCCGCCAACCTCGGTGGCGATGAACGGATCGGAGAACACCACCGGTGTCAGCACGCCGATGCCGAGCAGCACCAGCCAGCCGCGTGCGGGTGGAGGCAGTCGGTATTGGGCATGCGTGAACCAGACGGAGACCACCGGCGCGCACGCGATCAGGGTCAGCAGGATCAGAAGGTCCCAATGACCCAGCCAGTGCTGGGTGACGCCCAGCACGTAGAGGGGATACCAGGACGCGGCCAGCCCCTGGAGGGCGAACCAGAGGTAGGACATTCGGCGGCGGTCGCCGAGGAACGCGGCCAGATAGAGCAGGCCGATTTGCAGCAGGGCGATGGCCGCCACCGCAGCGAAGACTCGGTTGGTCCAGTGGGTGCGAGACACGGCTGGGACCGAGTCCCCCGCGAGGACCAGTCGGGGCGTCGAGTCCAGCCAGGCGGACTGGGAGAAGGTGTGCCGCATCTCGAGCGCGATCTCGAGCTCTCCGTCGGCGGTCAGTCGTGCAGGGATGGCCCATCGCTTCGGCCCGGGCTCGCGATACCCGGTGGAGACCCAGCGATCGACGTGGGGGACGGATTCCCCATCCACCGACGCGAGGGTGGGGGCGGCCATGTGAGGCACGAGCAGATCGACCGGTTCACCACGAAGGTGGGGCGGCAGGGCGATCTGAGCGGTGAGCGTGAAGCGCGACGGCTCGTCGGGGAGTCGATCGCCGATGCGGGTGGGCAGCTGCACCGGCCCGTCGTGCGCGTCGCCCGGAGCGTCGAGGGTCCACTCGGCGATCGCGAAGCCCTCCGACTCCCCGCAGCCACCGAGCGAAGCGAGCGAAGCGAGACCGATGAGGAGCGATCGATGAATGGATCGACTCTAACCGCCCAGCCCTGGCGCTGGAAGTGGCCTCGACCGCGTCAGTCGACGCGACACCAGGTCCGGCCGCCGCCGGGCTCGGTGAAGCAGAACGCATCTTCGGGGCAGTCTTCGTCGACGTCGCACGGATCGGCGCAGACTCCCGCGCAGGTCCCCGGGTCGCCGCACACCGTGAGCTGACCGCAGACGAGGCTCCCGTCGCAGTCGCCATCGGCGGTGCAGGGTTCGCCCTCGTTGTCACCACAGCCGACCGGCAGGGCGAAGAGGGTGAAGAGGCTGAGGAGAAGGAAGACGCGCTTGATCATGGGGCGCTTTCCTAACGCGGTCGCGCCCGTTTGGTCAATCGGCAGGGGGCACGTCGAGCTCCCGAAGCCCTTCGTAGCCCGGCAGGTTCTCGAGGAGCGTGAGCCGGATTCGGTACTCGTCCCGCAGCAGCGCCGCGTAGTGCGCGGCCTTCTCGGTGTCGCCCAGTTGCAGCGCGGCCAGCAGCGCCGCGTCCGGACCCTCGACCAGCGAGGGGTCGGCTTCGAGCATCGACTCCGCGAGCTCGAGCGCGCGCGCCGGCTGACCGCGCTTCAGCGCGATCTGGGCCTCGGAGGCAGTCCAGTAGGGATCGTCGAAGAGCTCCCGAATGACCCGCAGATCCTCCAGGGCTTCGTCCCACTGCTCGCGCTCGAAGTGGGCGTCGAGGAGCCGGACCCGGATCGCGGGGTCGTCCGGGAAGTGGCCGGCGTATTCGTCGAGGATCCGTAGGTAGCGCGCCGGGTCGTCCGCCTTCGCTGCCGCGTCGACCCGGAAGCCGAAGATGATGTGCAGGCGCTGGACCGAGCTGGGGAGCGAGTCGTAGTGCGCCAGCGCTTCCTCGTAGCGGTGGTTCCGGACGAGGTCGGCCATGGTGCCGATCGCGTCACCGTGGTCGGTGATCGGGTTGTCCTGCCCCATCGCTCGCTGCAGCGGGCCCGGTCCCTCGAGCACCCCCTGAGTGAAGAGGTCGGCGACCACCTCGCTCTGCCAGCGACCGGCCGTGAGCGTGAAGAAGTCGACGCCTCGCGCGGGCACGCCCCCAGGTTCCGGCGTCGCGTCCTCGGCGTGCTCGGCGACGAGGAAGTCGTAGAAGTTCACGCCTCCCTCCGAGAGGATCTGCCGGAAGCGCGCCACCGGTCGGCCGTCGCGTTCGGCGATGCGCTGGAAATGGATCCGGTCGCCGCGCTGCGCCGCCATGTGGAGCTGCATGAGCAGCCCCGGTCCTTCGGACGCGCCATCGGCGACGCCATGGACGAAGCCGGCGCGCTGAGCCGCCGTCGCTTCCGCCGGAAGGCTGCGGCCCGCCACCGCCCGCACGTCGATGGCCTCTTCGAGCCGCCGAGAGGGCGCCGGCGAGTTCAGCAGCCCGTCGACGTAGGTGCCCCAGGTCTCGGTGAGGTCTTCGTCGGCGAGCGGTAGCGCGTCGGGCCCCGCGGCCGCGCTGGAGTCGGCCCCCCGCTCTCCGACGGAGAGCATGAAGACGGCGCCCCCGATGACGAGGAACACCAGGGCCCCGGCGATCGCGAGGATCTGTCGACGACCCACGGCGTTGGCTCAGCTCTTCTCGCGGATGACGGCTTCCGCGTCGTCCGGCGTCACGTAGACCTCGGCGTCGACGATGTCGCCTTCGCTCATCCGACCGAGCTCGGCGGCGTTCGCCTCGTCGGTGTCGATGTGCATCTCGAGGGCGTAGCTGTCCTTCACGCGGACGAGCACGTCGCCGAAGATCAGGTCACGCGGACCGCCCTTCACGGCGACTTCGACGTACTCCTTGTCCTTCACGCCGTAGGCCTCCGCGTCGGCGGGGGTCATGTGGATGTGGCGCCAGGCGCAGATGAGGCCCTCTTCGAGCTTGAGCGTCCCCTTCGGTCCTTCGAGGGTGATGGGTGCCGAGCCCTTGGTCTTGCCCGAGTGCCGCACCGGCGCGTCCACGCCGAGGAAGAACTCGTCGGTCCGGGAGATCTCGACCTGGCAGCCCGGCCGCAGCGGCCCGAGGATGCGCACGCCCTCGATCTTGTTTCGTGGACCGATGATCGTGAGCTTCTCCTCGCAGGCGTATTGACCCGGCTGGCTCAGCGGCTTGTAGGGCGTGAGCTCGTGGCCTTCGCCGTAGAGCACGTCGAGCGCCTCGCGCGTGAGGTGGATGTGCCGCGCGCTCACCGCGATCGGGATCGGCTTCTTCTGCGAGACCTTCTTGCTACCGCTGGCGATCTCTTCGGTTTGGCGAGCGATCTCGAGCTCCTCGTTGGTCGCGATGACCAACGTCTTCACTCGCGCGCCCGAGTCGCTGATGTCGCAGACCGGATCGTCGTCGGAGACCTTCGCGCCCTGGTTGGCGTCCTCGTCCATCCGGATGCCGAGGAACTCCAGCCGCTGGAGGATCCGCCGCCGCATCGGCGCGCTGTTCTCGCCGATGCCTCCCGTGAGGACGACGGCGTCGACGCCACCCATCACGGCGGCGTACGCGCCGATGTACTTGCGCACCTGGTGGGCGAAGACCGTGAGAGCGAGCCGGGCGCCGTCGTGGCCCTCTTCGGCCTTGGCCTGCAGGTCGCGCAGATCGTTGCCGACCCCGCTGAGGCCCTTGAGGCCGCTCTCGCGGTTCAGGACGCGCTCCGCCTCGTCGATGCCGAGCTCGCGCGCGAGCTTCAGCACGACGCCGGGGTCGACGTCGCCGGAGCGGGTCCCCATCACCAGCCCCTCGAGCGGGGTCATGCCCATCGAGGTCTCGGAGCTCGAGCCGAGCTCCACGGCGCAGGCGCTCGCGCCGTTGCCCAGGTGGAGCGTGATGATGCGCAGGTCGTTCACCGGCGTCTTCAGGTGGGCGGCCGCCAGTCCCGCCACGAACTTGTGGCTGGTGCCGTGGAAGCCGAAGCGCCGGATGCCGTGCTTCTCCGCGACCTCGGTGTCGATCGCGTACATCCGGGAGCGCCGGGGCATGCGCGAGTGGAAGGCGGTGTCGAAGACCGCGACGTGCGGCACGTCGGGCAGCAGCGCCCGCGCGGCGTTGATCCCGGCGAGGTTCGCCGGGTTGTGCAGCGGCGCGAGCGGCACGCAGGACTCGATGGCCCCGATCACCTCGTCGTCGATGACCGACGCCCTGTGGAAGGCCTCGCCCCCGTGGACCACGCGGTGTCCGACGGCCTCGGGCGCGTGGGTCTTCGCTTCCGCGAGGATCTCCTTCAGCGCGTCCTCGTGGGTGCGCCCGTCGCTGCCGATGCGTTCTGCTTTCCCCTCCGCTAGCCGTTTGCCCGAGTCGCTCTCGACGACCTGCCACTTCACGCTCGACGAGCCGCAGTTGATGACCAGTACCTTCACGCGCTTCTCCCTCCGTCGGAGCGCGGACGGTATCAAATCATGGGCGCACGTCGATGGCTCTCGCCGGAATCGAGGTCACCTGCCAGGGACGGGCGCGCTCCCAAGCGGCGATCGCCAGCCCTTCGCGTTCGCCAGCCCCCGCCCAACGGAGGGGAAGCGGGAAACGCCGCTCCTGCTCCGCCGCGAGCGCGCCCAGCTCGATCCGGACCACGCCGCGGGCGTCGGGCGGCGCCATCGCGCTCACTCCTTCGGTCGCGCCGATGGCGGCGAGCGCGCTCGGCTCCAGATCGGCTCCCGGCGGTAGCGTGATCGCCAGCACCGGGTGCTCGACGGCGGTGGTGGCGCTGACCCGGATCTCGTAGCCGGCCCGTCGGCCCGCGCGGCCGTCGATGCCTTCGATGGCGACCCGCAGCGGACTCTCGTCGCTGGCCACCACCGGCCGCCCATAGCGGGTCTCGAGCCGACTCAGGTGGACGCCGCCCGAGGTCTCGAGCTCGAGCGCGATCTCCGCCGCTCCGTCGACCCGCGCGATGGCCACCCCGTCCTCGAAGGCGAGCGGCTCGGACCCGTCGCCGATCCGAAGGGTGGCCTCGCCCTCGCTGCGGCCGAAGGCGCCGTGCGCCGACGCGGTCAGCAGCCAGAAGGCCGCGTCGCTCTGCCGATCGGCCGCGAGGTGTGTCCGTCGCCCGAGGCCGCGGACCAACCGGTCGCGGGTTCGCGTGTCGCCGGCCACGTGGGCCGCCAGCGCGAGGGCAACGCTCCCGGCGAGCTGGTCGCGGGGATCGGTCGCCGGCACCACTTGCGCGTCGTCCGAATCACCGGCCGGCTCCATCGTCCGACGGGCCCGCACGAACGCGGCGCGCCCGTTGGGGTCCTCCGGGTCCGTGAGCAGGAGCGCCGCCGCCATCCGCGCCAGCGGTGCGCCCTCCGTCTCGTGGATACCCCAGAGCTGTACCCGAAGCCGCTGCGCGACGGCCGCCGGACCGTTCCCCGACGCGTTGGCGAAGCGGGGCAGCGCCATGCTCGAGAGGACGGCGAGGAGCCGGCTCTTTCCGGCGGCGTCGAGACCGCGCAACGCGCGCGAGAGCTGTCGCTCCGCGCCCCGGTGTTGCCGTCGGTCCTCCCCGAGCGCTGTCGTGAGCAGCGCGAGGCGAGCGGCGTCCACCGCGTCGGTCGGCTCGGGCGGGAGATCCTCGAGATGAACGGCGTCGCCCTCGCCGGCCATGAGCTTGGCCCACGCTCGCGCGATGGGTCCGAAGGCCAGCCGCGGATCGGCGTCCACGCGTCCGGGGGCGACGACCACCAGTCGCGTCGCCGGGTCTCGGGCGTCCTCCGGGATCGGGTAGCGCACGCGCCAGACGCCATCGATCGCCGAACCCGCCCATAGCGTTCGCTCTGGCGTTCCATCGACCACCGGGGCGCGCAGCCGACGCTCCACCAGCGTCTCGCCGCCGCGCTCCAGCGCGAGCGTGACGCTCGCCGAGGGGCTCGCGCCCGTGGCCTCCACTCGCAGTGTGCGCTCCACGGCGTCGCCTTCGTCGAGCGAGCCGAGCTCGGCCGAGCCGACGGACACCGATGCTCCCTCCGCGGTCACCGAGAGCGTGAGGCCCTCGGTGCGCTCGCCGGCGACCACCACCACGGGCATGGCCAGCGGCACGCCTCCGTGGAGCCGGGCCGGGATGGGAACCGCGATGCGCGCGCCGGCGCGGGAGCTCACCGGCTCGCTGGCGACGCCGACGCCACGCGGCCCACCAACGGCGATCGCGAGCACCCGATGGGGCACGGTCGCGGGCGGCAGGCGCGTGTCCAGCGGGTCGCTGCCGAGCCGGGTCTCGACCCGGAGCTCGCTCGAGAGGAAGGGCGGCGGCTCGACCGTCAGCGGCTGTGGCAGGCCACCGCGAATCGACTGGCCTTCGATCCGCGCCATCGGCCCGGCGTCCAGCAGCCGGATCGTCTCCCGGTCCAGGACGCCTCGCCGGAGTGCCTGGACCAGGCCCTCTTCGCCCACCGCATCGGCGTAGAGACCAGCTGGGACGACGCTGGCGAAGGGGTCGCTGAGATCGTCGTTGGTGTCGAAGCGGCCATCGGGTCCCGCCGAGGTGATGCTCCAACCGGGCACCACCACCGGCGCGCCATCGCGGCGTCCCCGCCGGCTGGGTCGAAGGCGGACGGGACGACCCCAGCCATCGAAGGTCCACCCGTGCTCATCGCAGAAGGTCGCCCACCAGTGGCGCGGGTCGGCGTGCGGAGCGAAGGCCGGATCCAGGTCCCGGTCGTGGACCCAGGGACGCCAGACCGCGAGCAGCTCGATCAAGCGCTTGCGAGTGACCCGCCGCGCCACCGTGTCGAAGCCGAACGCCCGGTCCATCCCTCGCAGTCGTTCCAAGGACAGTGGCTCACCGCCGAGGTCGCGCGCACCCTCCGGGCCGAGTTCGCCGGTGCGGTCGATCGACTCGAGGAAGCCCTCGTTGAACTGCCGGCGGCCGCGGACCTCGTGAGTGAACCCATCGAGGCTCGAGCGCTCCTGATCGGTCGCTTCCGCCACCTGGTTCTCGAGCGTTCGAAAGAGCAGCGCGAGTCGGCCGCTCCGATAGAGCGCGCGCTGGCGCCAGGGGTCGCGGAGGACGGCGAGCTTCACCGGTTCGTCGAGGGGCGCGGCCGGGGTCGGCTCTCCACGCACGAGCCGGAAGGGCGCGCCGATGTCGCGAGGGACGGAGCGCGCGATGGCGAGCGGGTCGGGCCCGGCGCGCCGACGCTCGTAGGCCTCGATGCTCGCCGCCGAGCTCAGAAGCGAACCCACGGCGCTGGTCTCCGGGCTGCGCGCGGCGCCTCGTTCGATGTGCACCTCGGGCGCGTCGGGCCCCGGCGCGAACGCGAAGCTGCCCCGGACCTCGGCTTCGTTTCGGCCCACGCGCAGTCGGGCGCGGACCCAGAGCGGCCCGGGAGCCGGCCGCTCGATGGTCACCTCGTCGCCATCGACCCAGCGGGAGCTCACCGGTACCAGCGAGTCGCCGAGCATCCGGAACACCGTCACCACCGCGGGGGCGCGCCGCACCGCCGCCCGGCGGTGGAGGTCGACCCGGAGCTCGCCGCCGCTCGCCGCCACCCGAGCTCGCACGGCCGCGTCGGGATCGATCGGCACGCACCGGGCCTCACCTTCGGCGTCACCGAAGGCCACGCTCACGGCGAGCGCCGTCACGCCGCCACAGGCGTCGGTGGTGGCCTCCTCCGAGAGCGTCACCTCGGTCACGCCGTGGCCACGCTCGTCGGTCGTGAGCGTCGTGGTGCCGAAGCGGGGAGCCGTGAGGGTGACCGGGCCGGAGTAGGGAGCGCCGTCGGCGCCCACGGCCTTCACCAGCAGGCGGCTCGGGACGCCGGGGATGAGCGCGCCCGCCTCCGGCGCGACGTCGGCCGCAGCGAGCACGCTCGCGACTCGAACGGTCACGCGTTCGTCGATCGGCGCCTCGCCCGGGAGCTGCACTCGGAACGTCGCCACGTGGTCGTGGACTCCGGTGATCGAGGGGGCCGTCCACTCGAAGGTGGCGATGCCGTGCTCGTCGGCCCGGACGGCCTCGTCGTTCGACCCCTGGCGCGAGACGGACGCGCGCACGGGGCGGCCGAGACCGTCCCGGACCTCGACGTCCACCACGATCGGGCTCCGCGGTCGGACGATCCGCTGGCGCGGAACGCCCCGCGCGCGGAGCCCGCGATGCATCGCCGGCTCGGCCACGGCGAGCTCGACCTGACCCGAGGCGCCGGGCTGGTAGCGCTCGGACTCGCTGCCCTGCACCGGCTCGAGGGTGGCGCGGATCGAGGCTCGCCCCTCCTCGTCGGGCGCCCGGACCTGGGCGACGAACGCGCCATCGGTGGTCGTCCGGACCACCACGGGCTCGCGGCCGGGCGCGATGAGCCGTATCTCGCGGCCGGCGCCGACGGCCATGCCCGCCGGATCGGTCGCGTGGCCGAAGACCAGGACCGGCGCGCCCGGCTCGGCGCGGGTCGGCAGCACCTCGAGCTGGAGCGTCGCCTGCGTGGCGATCTGGATGGGCACCCGGAAGCGTCGCGACGCGCCGCCGTGGAAGGCGTCGATGACGATCTCGAGACTGCCCGAATCCTCCGGCGTGTAGCGAATCTCCGCCCGGCCGTGGCGGTCGGTGCGCAGGTTCGCGATCGGTCCGTCGGCTCGGTAGGACGCGGTCACCTTCAGCTCCGCGTTCGGGGCCGGTCGCAACTCGTCGGCGCCGCTGACGGCGTGCAGGGTGACCAGCAGGAGCTCTTCGCGGCCCTCGACCGCGGTGAGGCTGCCCTCGATCGACATCTCGAGCCCACTCACTCGCTGCGCCTCGCTAGCGGAGGGAACGAACGCGGCGAAGGCCACCGCGATTGCGATGAGTCGGTTCATCGGGACACCTCGATGGAGAGGGTGCGCGGGGGAACGACGCTTCGGCGGTCGGGGCGGTCGAGCGACCAGCTGTCGATGCCGAACCCGCTGAGCTCGCCGCCGAGCTCGTAGCGGAGGGTGATCGGGAGCTCGATCTCTACTCCGGGCAGCAGCGCCCTCGGCTTCATTCGTATCCGCCCGGCTTCGACCACCACCGGTTCGGCGAGCTGGCGGTCGAGCGCGTTCCGCGCCCGCTCGTCCAGCACTGCTCCGGCGGGCAGCGTGACCGTCAGCATCGGTTCGCGGATCGCTCGGGGTACTGCGTTGCGCAGCGTGATGGTGGAGGTCACCGACCCATCGAGGGTCGGCGCGTCCATCTCGACGCTGGCGCGGAGCGGGCCGTCGTCCGTGCTCTCTGCAGGCCAGGGGATGCCGAGCTCCGAGATGACTCGCGCGACGACGACCTGGTTGGCGGGCACTCGAACGGGCACCGCACCACGCCCACGCCGCAACTTGGCCGTGAACCGTCCTTCGCCGTCACCGAGGCGCACCACCGTCGGCTGGCCGGCGAGGGTGGCCTCCACCTCGGTGAGCTCGCCGCGGCCGAGCCGGGCCGCCAGGAGCTGGGCCAGGCCCTCGCCGTAGTAGGGGAGCCAGCTGTGCTGGATGGGTTCGGCGCGCCGTTGGTCGGCGATCGTTCGGAGGATGGCGAAGGCTTCTTCGGGGTCGCCGAGCTCGAGGTCCGCCAGCGCGAGCGCGGCGCTCGCGCCGCGGGACCCGACCACGCTGTTCTCCGAGGGGAGCCACACGTGCTCTTCGAAGCGAACCAGGCTTCGCCTCGCGCGTCGGGCCAGCTCGCCGGCCATGGCGCGCTCCCCGTGGAGGGCGAGCCCGAACGCGGCGAGTGCGTGGAGGGTGGAGTCGTCCGCGGCTTCGGTGGCGTCCGACTCGACGGCCGCGATCAGGTTCTCGCGCAGCCGCTCCAGGTCCTCGCGTAGCTCCGGCCGATCCTCGCGGAGCCGCCAGGCCGCGGCCAGATGGATCAGCTCGTAGGCCCGCTCGAGCGGGGTCCCGCCGTCGGCCAGCTTCTCGGATACGTGCAGCAGCGCCTGGCGGGCGCGCTCGGCGGTGAGCTGCGGATGGCTCCAGCCGGCGAGCGTGGCCCGGTCACCGCTCCGACCGGTCGGGTCGCTGGCTTCACCCTCGAGCGCTCGGGCGAAGGGCAGCCAGTCGCCCTCGGCGTCCGTGTGGAAGAGGCGCGTCGCGCTGGTCAGTCGAACCTGCGACGGCTCGACGGCCCAGGCACCCGGCTCCCGATCGGTCGCTCCGAAGATCAGGGTGCTCTCGCCCGTCAGCAGCCGGTCGTCGGTCCGGGTCACGCGGCGGACGTCGCGGAAGGTCTGGATCGACATCCGGATCGCGTCGTCGTGTCCGCCGCCCCGCGCGACCGCGACGAGGGAGCCGACGCCCGGCGAGCGCACCTCGACCGAGACGTAGGCCACGGCGGCGCCACCGGCCTCCACGCGAACGGACTGAGGCTCACCGACTGCGAGCTCCACGTCGCCCTCCGCGATCAGCCCGACCTCGACGTCCATCCCCTCGCGGCTGCGGACCCGAACGGGCACCTGCACCACCTCGCCCACGTGGGCCATCGCAGGCAGGGGGGCCTCCACGATCAGTGGCTTCTGCGTCGAGAAGCGGGTGTCGGCGGAGTGACTCCAGCCGTCGCCTCGCCAGTGGATGACCTCGACCAGGTACGTCGTCGCGGCGTCCGCCAGCGGGATGGCGATCTCGGTCACTCCATCGTCGCTGGTGGGCTCGCTCGGGACGAAGAGCAGCGTGCCCGGGAAGTCCACCCGGACGCGCCCGGCGAGCTGGTCGAGGCTGTCGATGACCGAGGCACTTCCACTGCGGATACGAGGCGCTCGGGCGCCCCGTCGCCCGAACCCGCTCCCGTAGCCCGATCCGCCGCCACCGCGGCCGGTGCCGCGCAGCCCGAGCCCTCCGAAACCGAAGTTCTCGCCGATCTCCTCCGCCGACGCCGCGTCTCCGCGAAGGGTCGCTTCCATCGCGGCGGTCACCCGCGCCAGCGCCTCGACCCAACCGTTCAGGGTCTGACTCACCGGGACGATCATCGACAGGGCCGCCAGCAGGTCTTCCTCGCCGGAGGCGTCCGCGTAGAGCGTGCCCCGCTCGACGACTCGCGCGAAGGGGTCGACCACATCGTCCCCGGTGCCGAGCCTTCCGTCCGGCCCCGGGAACGCGAGCGTCCACTCCGGCGCATCGGGAGACGGAGCCACCACCTCGGTCGGTCGACGGCGCGCCCCCAGGGGCCCACCCCACGGGTCGCGGACGGCGGCAGGGTCCAAGCCGAGATGGCGCACCATCTCGGAAACCCAGCGCTCGGGCCGCTCGCCATCGATCTGGTCCGATTCGATCCCCTGCACGAGCTGCTGGAGCACGCGGATCAGCTGCTCCCGTGCCACGCGTCGAGCGGCGGTCTGGAAACCGAAGCCGTCGTCGGCCTCCTTCAGGTGCGCGAGCGTCAGCGTGCGGTCGCCGAGGGTCCGCAGGTTCGCATCCCCGAGGATGGTGTCGACCACCTCTGCGTCGAAGCGGCGCCGAGCCCCTTCGCCGGTGGCGAGAGCGTCGGCGCCCCGCTCGCGGAACACTCGCTCCACCCGCCGCATCGCCTCGGCGACCTTCTGACGAGTGACGAGCCGCGCCTCGAGCACGGGGTCACGACGCAGGGTGCCCCCCGCCGAGGTCGCGGGGCGGTCGGGACCGGGGCCGTAGCTCGGCTCCGTCGCTTCCCGAGGAAGCGAGGGCGCTCGAACGCGCGCGGCGAGCGCCGCCCGAAGCAGTCGGTCCGCATCCTCCGTCGATGGGTCGAACATCGCCCGGGAGAACGCGCCTCGGAGCATCTGGAGCTGGAAGGGCACTTCGCCGCCGTGCTGGGCCAGGTCCCGGACGTCGACCGCCACCCACCCGGGTTCGGCGCCCGTTCGGATCCGGACGCCGGCGGTGCCGCCCACCTCGTAGGTGGGTTGGGTGGGCTCCGCTTCGACGAACGCCGGCCTCGGCGGCCGGACGAGCACGCCGACCTGGCTCTCGATGCCTTCGCCGCTGCGGCCCGTGTCCTCGTCGCGGATCGGCCGCGCGCTCACCACGAGCGTCCCGAGGACGGCCGGGGTCTCGAAGGTCACACGTCGCTCGTTCGGGCCGGCGATGGCCGCAGCCAGGAGCTCGCCGGTCGCGTGAGACATCAGCGAGACCGCGACCGGGCGACGCGCGACCCGCCGGTGTCGGTCCAGCTCGATCACCAGGGGCTCGCCGGGCTCGCGCACCGGGCTCGTGGCGCGCAGCGCGAGGTCCGCCTGCGCCGCGGGCAGACAGAGCTCACGTGTCTTCCCCTGATCGTCCTCTGCCTCGAAGAGCGTCCCGACGTTCTCGCAGAGGCCCGGCACCGCGCGCATCGCGACCGCCCGAAACGAGGTCGAGGCGAGCCCGTGGGCGTCCGTCGTGAGGCGGACCTGGCCGCCACGGACCATCGGAGTCCGCACCGTGAACTCGATCCCGGCCGGTGCTCGCTCGCCGGCGGAGTCCTCGAGCGCGAAGTAGACGGTCGTGTCGAGATCGAAGGCGAGCGCACCTTCGGTGAAGGCGCGGATCGCATAGCCCCCGGAGCCCTGCAGCCGGAGCAGCTTCGAGGTCCGCGCGCTGCCGATGGCGGGATGATTCACGACGAGACTCACCGAGACCGCGCCGGTCTCGTTGGCCAGGTAGGCCGGCGCCGTGACCGCTGCCGTCCACAGACCGCCGTCATCGGTGCGGCCCGTGATCGGCTCCATGCCCGCCACCGTGAGCGTCAGCGTGGCTCCGCGGGCGGGCTCTCCGGACGGCGCGACCACGCGCACCTGCGGGTGGAAGGTCCCCGAAGGCACGACGTGCGACTCGGGCCAGTCGAGCTCGAGCAACATCCGCTCCATCGTCCGACGACCGATCTCGATGGTGGTCCGTCCGCGGGCACCCTCCACGGGCTCCACCACGACGGCTCCGATCGAGCCGTTGCCCGCCGCGTCGGGCAGCTGGAAGACGTGGTGCGCGACCCCCGAATCGTCGGTCCGGACCACCTGCTCGACCTGTCCGTCCGGGCCAGCGAAGTCGAAGCGAACGGCTCGGTTCGTGAGCGGCGCCAGGGTCCGCAGGTCTCGAACGAGCGCCCACGCATGGGCGCGCTCGCCGCGATGGTAGAAGCGCCGATCCGTGCGGAGGACCAAGGTCTCCGCCTGCGTGATCTGGATCGCCTCCTCGACCGTGCGCTCCACCCCACCCGAGGCGACCGTCAGGTGCACGGTCGCGTTCGAGGGCGCATCCGGCGGGATGGGGACGGAGAGCACGTACGAGCCGTCGGCGTCGCTCCGGGTCTCGACCGCATCGCCGATCGCTCGGTCGTCGTAGTGGAGCCGCCCGCGGAGCGTGGCGCCGCTGGCCGGGTCGAGGGTGGCCAGGCCACGCACCTCGAACGCGTGTCCACGGACAATCCAGCTCTGGCCTCGGAGCGCCTGCCGGCTTCCGTCCACGCTGAGCTCCACCCCGAAGTCGGGCCGTTGAGCTCCCGCCACGCTGCCGACCATCCACAGCGCGACCGCCGCGATGACTCTCCCTCTGGTTCGACTCATCCCGGCTCGACCCTCCAGTGTTTCCCTCACGCCGGAGCCCGACACCCCCGACCGGCCGGAGGTTCCATCGCACCGAGACTCCAGGTCAAAGGGGCGCTCCGATCAAAGTTGAACTTGACGTCAGGTTCAACTCATGGGAGATTCGGTGCTCACGATGGCCAAGGCAGTCCGAGTCCCGCGCCAAGAGCGAGCCCTTCGCAGTCGTCAGGCGCTGCTCGAAGCGGGCCGCGCGCAGCTCTCGGAGCTCGGCTACGCCGGCGCGACCGCGAAGAAGATCGCGAGCGCCGCGGGCGTGAGCGTCGGCACCTTCTACCAGTACTTCCCCGACAAGGACGCCCTCCTCCGGGAGCTCGCCATCGAGCGCTTCGAGTCGATCGCCGCGCGGGCCATCACCGCGCTCAGCCCTGCCGCCGTGCGCGACGCCGCGAACGCCGACGCCGAGGCGGTCGCTCGCTTCCGTCAGGCGGTGATCGCCGTCGCCGACTACCACCGCGAGGACCCCGGCTTCCACGCCGTGGTCACCGAACGCCGACCGCACGACCCCGAGCTCGACGAGCGCATCAGCGCCGGCGAGGGGATGCTGATCGGACGCATCGCCGCGCTGCTCCGGCAGTGGGGTCGGCCCGCCGACGCGGAGGCCACTGCCTTCGTGCTCTTCAGCATGGTCGAGGGCGCGGTCCACGCGCACTGCCTCGGCCACGCGCACGTCTCCGACGACCGCTTCTACGAGGCGCTCGTCCAGTCACTCATGCTCGTCGCCCGGGGGACCGCCGGCGGCGGAAAGGACTCGTCATGACCAAGCTCGAGCAGATGATCGAAGACTACAAGCGGGACCATCAGCACCCGATGAACAAGGCGACGCACATGGTCGGCATCCCGATGATCATCGCGTCGCTACCGCTCATGTTCTTCATGCCACCGGTGGGCATCGGCCTCTTCGTGCTGGGCTGGATCCTGCAGTTCGTCGGTCACGCCTTCGAGGGGAAGCCGCCGAGCTTCTTCCGCGACCCCAGCTTTCTGCTCGTCGGCGCGACTTGGTACGTGAAGCGCACTTGGTCGAAGCTCACCGGCCAGCCCTTCGACGAGCCCGCGCCCGCCAGCTGACTCCCCGCGGGTCGCCCGAATCTTCGCGACATCGGGTCTCACCCAAACCGGCGAACTGCCTCGGTGGTGGCACGCGTTGGCGCCGCTTCCTCGAGGAACGCATCTTGCCCTCTCAGCCGTGATGACCTCCGCCGCTCTCGTCTCGCTCGGTTTGGTGCTTCTCGCTCCGTGTGGCTCCTCGTCGTTCACGGCGGGCGACTCGGAGTCCCGGGATCTCGGTTCCACGGATCCGGCCCCCGACGCCGATCCGCCGCCGCCCGCGGTCTGTGACGACGGGGGCGAGGTCGTTCAACTCGTCTTGGGTCGAGTGCGCTTCGGTCGCGCGGTCGGCGGGCGAGTCCCCGGCTTCGATCTCGACGGGGACGACAGCATGGGCGCCGGTCGCAGCGGATGTGGGCAGCTCGATGGGACCGGGTTCGACGGGCAACCGGGCATCGACAACGCGATGGCGGACCTCTGGGACGAGCTCTCCGCCGAAGCGGGCTGGGACGTCGAGGCGATGTACGCCGCGTCCTACACGAACGGGAACTACGCGATCGGACTGCGCCTCGGTGGAGTGGACTCGCTCGAGAACGACGAGTGTGTCTCGGTCGGCGTGCAGTGGATGTTCAGCCGGGAGTCCCCCGAGCTCGCGGGCGAGGACGGTTACGCGGACGGCCAGGAATGGGTTCAGTTCGACCTCTACGAAGGGGGCCGAGGTCGCATCCGTGATGGGGTCCTCGACGTGTACCCGGGTGACGAGACCTTCCGATCGGACGTTCTCTTGAGCGACCGGGAACTGTCGGGGGCGAGCGGCTTCACCGGTAGCCAACCGCGCATTCGGCTGGTGATGGGTGAAGGGGCCGTGATCGCCGCCCGGCTCGAGGCGAGTCAGCTCGCCAGCTGGTGGACGGACGTCGGCGGATCGAATGGAGAGCGCTTCTTCGGCAGCCGCGCGGACCTGAACGGCAGCGGTTCGTGCTCCGCGCTCTCGGCGGTGCTGATGACCGGTCCCGAGGCCACTGCCAGCCGCGAACGCGACCGACTCTGAACGGTACCCATCCGCGGGTTGCCATTTGGGGACATGTGGTTCACAATGGCCATCGTGCTGGAACTGAAGTTCGATTACGCCGATTGCGTCGCGCACTCCGAGAAGGTGGCCTGGGCGCTCGATGACGTGATGACCGAGGGGCAACCGCTCGACTTCACCAAGCCCTTCCTGCCGGCGGACCTGGTCCGACACCTCGACGGTGTCGCGGGGCTCGACGACACGACCCGTCGGCAGCTGAACCAGATCGCCGGCAACGCCTACCTGAACCTCTTCCAGTTCGTCGAGGAGTACATCCTCGCCACGATGATGGAGCACGCGCAGGCGGAGGTCTTCGGCGACGCGGAGGCGCTGCGCGCGCTGACCCGAATGGTCGACGAGGAGCTCAAGCACCAGGCGCTCTTCAAGCGCTTCCGCCGGTCCTTCGACCGCGACTTCGGCCACTCGTGCGGCGTGCTCGAGAGCGCGGCTGCGGTCGCGCAGGAGATCATGAGCCACAGCCCCGTGGGGGTCATGCTCATCACTCTCCACATCGAGTGGATGACCCAGCAGCACTACACGGAGAGCGTGAAGGACGACGTCGGCATCGACCCCTTCTTCAAGAGCCTGCTGCACCACCACTGGCTCGAGGAGAGCCAGCACGCGCGCATCGACATGCTCGAGCTCGACAAGCTCGCCGGCTACGCCGATCAAGCGATGCGCGACCGCGCCGTGGACGAGTACCTCGACATTCTCGCCGCCTTCGATGGCCTGCTGGCCGAGCAGGTGTCGATGGACCTCGCGAGCCTGGAGTCGGTACGAGGCGAGCCGCTGACCGATGAGCTCTCGACGGCCATTCGCGAAGCGATGCACCAGGCCTACCGACGGACCTTCCTCTGGTACGGCATGACCAACCGCAACGTGCTCACGAGTCTCCAGAAGCTCTCCCCCGACGGGGCGGCGAAGGTGGCGGCGAAGGCGGTCGCGTACGCATGAGTGGCCCGAGCGACATCATGAAACGGCTGGTCCACGTCTATGGCGAGGCCAAGGGCGAAGCGCTCTATCGCGAGACGCTCGAGCAGACCGGACTCACCGAGCTGGGCAGCCCGGACGACGAGATGCGTTTCGCCGACGCGCTCATCGATTCGGGGGGATTGCTCGAAGCGATGGGCCGATCGCTGCGGGTTCGGGCACTCCTGCGGGGCGCATCTCGCGTGCAGCGAGCCGACCGAGTCAGCACCGCGCCCTGAGGCTGGCGCGCATTGAGCCTTGCGCCATCGGCCGTGGACTCGATGATGGGAAGATGCGCGCGCCGTTCGTCGTGATCCTCCTCGGCCTGGTCGGTCTCGCTTGCGGCGACGACGACTCGCCGCTCGCCGATGGCTCCATCCCGAGCCCGGACTCGTCCGTGGACTCGCCGGACGGTGACCTTCCCGATCCCGTCGACGCTGGCCGCGCCGATGACGGTTTCACTCCAGCCGTCGATGGCTTCGAGCCGTCGCCGGATGGCTTCGTGGGCGAGACCGGCATTCGCATCGACGGTCGGCGCGTGCTCGAGGATGGCGAGCCGGTCGAGTTTCGAGGGGTCTGCTGGAGCCCGGTCGCTCGCGGCGCCACCCAGCCCCCCGACTACGCTGGCTTCGCCGCGCAGGACATCCCGCTGATGGTCGCCGCGGGCATCGACACCATCCGCACCTACAGTCCGATCCGCGATCGGGGCACCCTCGACGCGCTCCACGCGGCAGGCATTCGCGTGCTCGAGACCGTCTACGCCTATGGCGGCAACGACCCCGAGGTCGGGCTCGATGTGGTTCGCGCCGAGATGGACCACCCGGCGATCTTCATGTGGGTCCTCGGCAACGAGTGGAACTACAACGGCCTGTACACCGGCGTGCCGCACGACGAGGTCCGCGCCCGCCTCGAGACGCTCGCGGCGGACATCAAGGCGATCGACCCGAGCCGACCGGTGGCGACGATCTACGGCGAGCTCCCTTCCACCGAGACGCTCGCGGCGATGCCTTCCATCGACGTGTGGGGCATCAACGTCTACCGGGGGATCACCTTCGGGGACCTCTTCGAGCGCTGGGCCGCCCTGAGCGGCCGTCCGATGTTCATCGGCGAGTACGGCGCCGATGCCTGGGACGCCCGCACCAACATGGAGAACGTCGGTGCGCAGGCGGACGCGACCGGCACCCTGACCGAGATGATCTTGAACCAGAGCACCGCCCGACACGCGGACGGGGTCGCTCTCGGCGGCACGATCTTCGAGTGGGCCGACGAGTGGTGGAAGGACGGCGAGGGTGACCCGAACGTCCACGACATCGGGGGCGTCGCGCCGGGCGGCGGACCGCACCCGGACATGACCTTCAACGAAGAGTGGTGGGGCGTGGTCGACATCGACCGCAACCCACGGCCCGCCTACGACGCGCTGCGGATCCTCTTCACGGAGTGAGGCTCACGGGTCGGTTGCCCGAGGTCACGGGCTCGCCGGCCGTCGCCCGCCGTCGGCGAAGGTGAGCTGGATGGACTGGGCAGTAGACCTCCGTCGGGCAGTTTCTGCGGAGCTCCACTTCCATGAGTCGCCGGGACGTTCCGTCCGAGGGCGAGGACGTCTGGTACAACGATGAGCCATGGCCATCATCGACACCTTCCGATTCTCCGACGCCGAGTACGAGACGCGCCTGCGCAAGGTCCGCGATTCGATGGAGAAGCACGGCCTCGACACGCTGATCACGTCGGACCCGTCCAACATGGCGTGGCTCACGGGCTACGACGGCTGGTCCTTCTACGTGCACCAGGCGGTGATCATCGGTCCGCACGGCGCGCCGGTCTGGTTCGGCCGCGAGCAGGACGCGCAGGGCGCGCTCCGCACGGTCTACATGGAAGACCCGGACATCATCGCGTACCCGGACTTCTTCGTTCAATCGAGCCGGCGCCACCCGATGGACTATCTGGCCGCGAAGCTCACGGACCGCGGTTGGCACACCGGGCGCATCGGTGTGGAGATGGACAACTACTGGTTCTCTGCCCGTGGGTTCCAGGCGCTGAGCAAGGGGCTGCCCGACGATCTGATCGACGCCACCAACCTCGTGAACTGGTTGCGCGGTCCGAAGTCCGACGCCGAGCTCGACCGCATGCGCAAGGCCGGCAAGATCGTGGAGCGGATGCACGAACGCATCGCGGACGAGGTCGAGCCCGGGATGCGCAAGTGTGATCTCGTGGCCGAGATCTACGACGCCGCCCTTCGCTACGACGAGCAGTGGGGCTTCGGTGGTGACTATCCGGCCATCGTCCCACTCCTGCCGTCGGGCACCGACGCCGCGGCCCCGCACCTGACCTGGGACGACCATGAGATGGTCACCGGCGAGGGCACCTTCTTCGAGATCTCCGGTTGCTTCCGCCGTTACCACTGTCCGCTCTCGCGCACGGTGTTCCTGGGCAAGCCGACCCAGAAGTTCCTGGATGCCGAGAAGGCCGTGCTCGAAGGGATGGAGGCCGGCCTCGAGGCGGCCAAGGTGGGCAACGTCTGTGAGGACATCGCCATCGCGTTCTTCGAGGTCCTGCGGAAGTACGACATCATCAAGGACAACCGCACCGGCTACCCGATCGGCCTGTCCTACCCGCCCGACTGGGGCGAGCGGACGTGCTCGCTCCGGCCCGGCGACCGGACCATCTTGCAGCGGGGCATGACCTTCCATTTCATGACCGGCCTGTGGATGGACGACATGGGCTTCGAGATCACCGAGAGCATCGCCATCGGCGACGACGGGCCGGAGCTCCTGGCGAACGTGCCCCGCAAGATGCTGGTGAAGGACTGAGCCTCGGCCGCTCTGATACAAGAGCGGGATGCGCGAGGTCCATGATGTCGAGGTGGCGCGGCACCTGCTGGAGGCCTCCGGGCCGCTCGGGGTGATCGTCTTCAACGGGCTCGATCTGCGGGCGGTCGAAGGCCGGCTGGGCGAACACGACGTCGCGGGTGCGGTCTTCCTCGGCTGCAAGCTGAGTCCTGCCGTCATCGCCGACGTGGTCTGCCGTGGCGCGCTGGTTTTTCCTCGCATCGGCGACCTGCCCTTCGACCCCTACCGCAACCGGCTCTACACGCCCGACGAGCTCTTCGCCGGCTTCGATCCGACCGACCCCTGCACCTACTGCGACACACCCGACGCGCAGATCTACCGGCACTGGGTGGACACCGGCCGGCAGTTCCCCGGCTCGGTGCTCGAGGCGCTCGCACGACGGCTGCACGACCACGCGATGACCGACGCGATGGAGACGCTGCTGGAGGGCATCGACGCGCCGGTGGTCGCCGTCATGGGTGGCCACTCGATGGAGCGCGACCACCCGCGCTTCGCCGCGGTCGCGCGTATGAGCCGCAGCTTGGCCGAGAAGGGCTTCTTCCTGGTGAGCGGCGGTGGCCCTGGCGCGATGGAGGCCACGCACGTCGGCACCCACTTCGCGCACCGCGGGGACGACGCGCTCACCGATGGGCTGCGGATTCTCGCCGAAGCACCGAGCTACCAGGACCGCGAATGGCTCGCCGCCGCCTTCCGCGCTCGCGAAGCCCACCCGGTCGACGAGCGCTGCGGCCGGAGCCTCGGCATCCCCACCTTCCTCTACGGTCACGAGCCCCCCAACCTCTTCGCGACCCACGTGGCCAAGTACTTCGCCAACAGCGTGCGCGAGGACGGCCTGATCAGCGTGGCCTCGCACGGGATCGTGTACGCGCCGGGGAGCGCGGGGACGATTCAGGAGATCTTCCAGGACGCGGCCCAGAACCACTACGGCACGGTCGGAGACATGGCGAGTCCGATGGTCTTCCTGGACACGGCGTACTGGACCGAAGAGAAGCCGATCTATCCGGTGCTGGAGAAGCTCGCGAAGGGCCACGTCTATGGCGATCTGATCCACCTCACCGACGACGTGGATGATGCGGTGCGCTTCCTGGAGGAGCATGCGCCGCGTGGGGTGCCAGGTGGCGGGTGGAGCTTCTGCGGGGCTCACTGCGCCGAGTGAATCGGGGTCGGGGTCGCACCCGGTCTCTACCGTCGGCCGTCGGTTCACGGAGTCGGTCGTCGGAGTCGGCTCTCTGCGTCGACTCTCGGAGTCGCCTTGCGACCTACTCGATCGAGGGCGGGAGCAGCAGCTCGTAGCGACCGCTGACGTCCGTTCGACCGCTGCCGATCTCGACATAGCGGCCGGACTCCGTGCGGGCGAAGGCTCGGACCTCGGCGTCGACCAGGGGCATCTCGTCGGGGCCGAGGACGTCGCCGCTGACCGGGACCGGGGCCTGGAGAACGATGCTCTCCATGAGCGTGGTGCCCGGGTCGAGCACGGCGACCTCCGGCATGATGCGCCAGGCGTAGCCAGCGGTGCTGCCGCCGCGGAAGGTCACGTCGTAGACGCCGACGTCGAGGGGCACGGTCGCCTGACCCGTCTCGTCCGCGGTGGCCATTTGAGTGCGGTTGAACTCGCTCGCCGGCAGGTCTTCGAAGGGTCGCGCCAGCGCCGAGGCCTGCACGGTCGCGGCGGGGACCTGCCGTCCGGCGAAGTCGGTGATGGTGGCGCCGAGCTGGCTCGCCCGCTTCAGGGTGAAGAGCTGTCCGCGCAGGATGTCCACGCCCTCGCTCGCCGTGATGGAGAGCTCCTCGGTCAGGACGGTGAGCTGCCCCGAGAGCGGCGTCACGACGACTTCGTAGTCACCCGCCAGGAGCGTTGCCGCGAAGTGGCCGTCTTCGTCGGAGGTCGCGGTGGTCTCGAAGCTGCCGGCGATGCCCGTGGTCGGGTCCGTCACGGAGTCGGTGCGGAAGGTGATGGTCGCGCCCGCGATCGGGTCCTCGTTCGGCGCCTCGACGCGGCCCTCGTACTCGATGACCTGGGTGGTCGGCACCCGGATGGTGAACTCTTCGGTGAGGAACGCCGGGTCGACCTTGATGGTCGGGAAGAGGGGTCGGTCGCTCGAGGCGCTGACTCGGATGAGGTAGCTCTCGACACGCGGGCCGAGGACCAGCGAGAAGAGCCCTTCCTCATCGGTGAAGGCGGCCGAGGAGACCACGCGCCCTTCGAGGTCGACGGCCCGCACCTGCAGGCCCTCCTGCGGTTGCGGCGTGCCGTCTTCCATCGCGAGCACCGAACCCGCGAGCGTGCAGCCAGAGCGCACCTCTCGTGAGCAGGCCGTCGCGAGCCCTTCCGGGTAGTCGAAGGGCTGGTAGAGGATCTGCGCGGCCACGCCGGGCTCGGCCACGGGGAGCGCCGGCGGGCTGAAGTAGAGCGGAGGGAGCGTGGTCAGCCAGCTGCCATCGGCGCGCATCGCACCGCTCGGTCGAACCTCCACGGTGAAGGTCGCACCAGCGGGCAGCCGGATGGCGAAGTCGTATTCCTGGTCGTCCGCGGAGCGCGCTTCGTCGAAGGTGTTGGTGCGCAGGCGCTGCACCGGTCGGCCCTCGAGGCCCGGTCGGCTGAAGATGAGCTCGGCGTCGACTCGCTCACCGCCCCACCGGACGGTGCCGCGGAGCTCGACGTAGGCGTCGAGCCGGACCGGCCACTCACGGGCGCCTTCGAAGGCCACGTCGCCGCTGCGCCAGGTCGGCAGCGCGCTGTCGGTCGCGGCGTTCGGCGTGACCTCGAGCACCATCGTGTAGGGGGTGGTGACATCGGCCACGCACATCCCGCGATCGGAGTCGCAGCTGTACTCGCCACACTCGGAGTCGTTCGAGCAGACGTTCTGGACCTCGGGGTCGAGGCCCACCAAGCCGCAGCCCGCGAGCACCATCGCTCCGAGCACGAGAAGCCAGTGTCGGGGAGAGATCAGTCGGGGCATGTCGCGAGGTCGGTCGGGGTGCCGTCTTCCGAGAGCGAGTTGATCCACCACACGGCCACCGCGAGATCGAGCGGAGGCGGGTCGGTCACGTCCTCGGGTGGCGGCGGGGGGAAGCCATCGGCCTGGAGGTCACGCGATACTCGGAGCTCGATCTTGTGGCAGAGCCCACGAGTGAAGCGGGTGAGATCGTTGAGCTCGAAGAAGAGGGGGCGCTCGAGCTCCTCGGCTTTGCCGAGGCGGCCCGGCACCAAGATGGTGTTCGCTCCGCCCGCTTCGAAGTTGTAGTAGACCGCCCACTCCAGCTCATCGTCGAGGTTCGGGTCGCGGACGATCACGTCGAACCTCAGCGACTCGTCCACGTCACGGTCGAGGGTGACGATCTGCTCGATCGGGTAGCGGGGTTCCGGCGCCGCGTTGTCACTGACGATGGAGGGCGGGACGTTCTCCTCCTGCGGGATGTCGATCGGGTCCGTGATCAGGCAGCCGTTCGTGAGGGGAGTGAGGAACATCGCGAGGATGGGCAGCGCGAACCGGGTCGAGGCGCGCAGCGAGCCCATGCCCTTCAGGAGAGCAACCCATGTGCCAGGACATCCTGGTCTGAAATCATTGGGTTTTTCGTGAGTGGACTTCATCGTCAGCGGAACCGGTCCGACAAAAATGTCCGGGATCCCGGGCCGGTGCACGTTCTGTTGCGATCAGTCGCGAGCGCGCCCGGGCTCCGGGGCGTCGGGCTCGCGTTCGAGGTATCGGAAGATCGTCCGGGGATCGACGCCCAGATCGCGCGCCGTCTTGGTCCGGTTTCCGTCGTTGCGCTCGAGGATCTCGAGGATGTAGCGGCGGGTGAAGTCCTCGCGGGCCTCGCTCAGCGGGGCGACTGGCTTGAGCGCCTCCGGGAAGAGGTCGAGGTCCTCGCTCCCGACCAGCGTCTTGTCCGCTAGGACGATCGCTTTCTTGATGCGGTTCTCGAGCTGCCGGACGTTGCCGGGCCAGTTGTATTTCCGCATCGCGGCGAGTGCGCCCGGGGTGAAGCCCTTCACTGCCGAGCCGTACTCCTGGGAGTATTTGTTGAGCAGGTACTTGGCGATGACCACCACGTCGTCCCCACGCTCACGGAGCGGCGGGAGGTGTAGGTTCACCACGTTGAGCCGGTAGAAGAGATCTTCGCGGAAGGCGTTGTTCTGGATCTCCGCTTCGAGGTCTCGGTTGGTCGCTGCGACCACGCGGATGTCGACCGATTGCTGCTTGCTGTCGCCGACCTTCATCACCACGCGCTCCTGGATCGCGCGCAGGAGCTTCACCTGCAGCGAGAGCGGCATCTCGCCGATCTCGTCGAGGAAGAGGGTGCCCTTGTCCGCCTGCTGGAACTTGCCGTCGCGCGTCGCGACCGCGCCGGTGAACGCGCCGCGGACGTGACCGAAGAGCTCCGACTCCATCAGGTTCTCGGGGATCGCTCCGCAGTTCACGACCACGAAGGGCTCGTCCTTGCGCGGCGAGCGGCGGTGGATCTCGCGGGCGATCAGCTCCTTGCCGGTGCCGGTCTCTCCGGTGATGAGCACGTTGATGTTCGCGCTCGCGACCTTCTCGACCTTGTTGAAGACCTCGAGGAGGCTCGGGCAGGAGCCGATGATGTCGCCGAACTTCTTCACGTCGAGCTCACCGGCCATCCGGTCGCGGTCCATGACCACCTCGTCCATGAGCATCGCGTTCTGGAGAATCAGCGAGGCCTGGCCGGCGAAGATCGTCAGGATGTCGAGTGACGAGTCCTCGAAGAGGCTCACCACGTTGTCGTTGCCGACGTAGATCAGACCGAGCAGCTGACCCTGCGAGATCAGCGGCGCCACCATCACCGAGCAGAGCTTCAGGCTCATCACGCTCTCGGAGGTCCCGAACATCGAGTCGTGGAGCGCGTCGCTGACGATCAGCGGCGTTCGGGTGTCGATGCAGCGGCGGATGATGCTGTCCGACAGATGCCGGACGCCGTCGGTGATGTCCTTCTGATCCAGGTTCCGGGCGGCCGCGATCTCCGGCTCGTCGTTCCGGGTCAGGATGATGAAGCCCTTGGCCGCGTGGGTGACCTCGATGACCGCGTCGAGCAGGGCGGTGATCTGCTCCGGGACCGAGCGGATCTCGAGCAGCCGCCGGTTGAACTCGCTGAGCTTCATCATGCCGGCGAGCTCGGCGCTGCGATCGTCTTCGGCTTCGCTCGTGGCGTGCTCGACCTCGTCGTAGACGCTGAAGACCAGGTCGACCTCGCCCATGACGATGCGGTCGTTGTGGAAGATCTTGGTCTTGCGGCGCTTCTTGCCGTTGACCGCCACCGAGCCCTTCTTGTCGACCTCCGAGAGGTTGAAGTCACGGCCGTCGAAGACGATCTGCGCGTGGTTCGTCTCGAGGCTTCCGTCCTCGATCACCACGTCGTTGGCACCGCCGCGGCCGATGGTCGTGATCTTCTTGTAGATGGGGAACGTGTGGGGTCGCCCCTCCGCCACGATCCACTTCAGGCTCGGCATGGCCGAAGCATAGCCGAAGACCCGGAAAAATCGCGGCAATCGACGAGTCTCACCCGTGACCCCTTTTCACGATTCCTGTCCGACTGGTCACGGTTCGAAATCGCGGAACGGCAAAAACCGGCCGAATGGCCGGTCGGCGGTGCACGGCCGTTCAGATGCGGACGCGGAAGCCAAAGCTCGGGGTGAGCACCAGCCCGAAGCGGTCGAGATCCAGATCGCCATGGCTCGCGAACCAGCCTTCCGCCCACGCGGTGACCTCGATGAACGCATGGAGCCGTCGAAACCCGGCGGCCATGCCGATCACCGCGCCTGCTCGCAGGGCGGTCCCGGTGGCGAGCTCGTAGTCGCCGGCCAGCAATAGGTCCCCGCGGGCGTGCTCCACACCCAGCCGGACTCCGATCCACGCGTCGTAGAGCCCGCCGATGTCGGCACCGTAGGCGGCCCGCACCTCACCGCCGAAGCGTGCGCCCGACCCGCGATCGTCGTCTTCCGGGATCGCACCGGCGAAGGGCGAGACCGCGAACACCAGCGCCTTCCGCGTCGAGCCGTTGGCGAGCACGATCTCCCGTCGCAGGTCGAGCCGCACCATCGGACCGGCGACCATCAACCCGAGGTCGAAGCCATCGAGCCCGTAGCGACCCATCGCCACCGGCACCATCCCGCCACTCTCCGCGACCTGTCGGTAGCTGCTCTCGGCGGGGCCCGGGTCGCGCATGTTCGCGACGGGCACGCGGACCGCGGCGCCAGCGGCGAGATCGGTCCGGTGCTCGGGTGTGGTCGACCCGCCCTCCCACGAGGGGTTCGCTGCGGCACAGC
Organism: uncultured Sandaracinus sp.; assembly: GCA_964462035.1. GTDB lineage: Bacteria > Myxococcota_A > Polyangia > Polyangiales > Houyiibacteriaceae > UBA1660. Next base: position 34,550 of record CAYXAP010000029.1, on the reverse strand, counting down.
CACCACAGATCGCCAGGAGCAGGAGCGCGCGGCCCATCGGCCCGACCATAGCGCCCCGAAGCGCCCTTGCCATCGTTCTCGCGCGGTTCAGCGGGTGCAGCAGGGGTGGCGTCGATCGACAGCGGTTCCCCGATATCGCGTCCGCGAATGCCGCTCTCGGACGCGGTCCGATTCCACCACGGGAGGTCGTCCGATCCGCTCCGTAAGGTCCGGTATCTCTTCGAACCCACACCCCCGGATCCTCATGCAGTACCTCCACCGGCTCCTTCTTCTCGGCCTCCTCTGCTCCATCGCGTGCGGCGATGACGACGGGGGCGACGTCGAGCCCGACATGGCCTTGGCCGACGGAGCGGCGCCGGACGTCGACGGTGGCGAGGTCGAAGACGCCGGCACCGATACCGATGGCGGAGGTGACGCGACCTGCGTCGATATGGACGAGGACGGCTTCGGTCGCGGGTGCGAGAACGGCCCCGACTGCAATGACGCCGACGCGACGATCCATCCACTGGCCCTCGAGCGTTGCAATGGGGTCGACGACGACTGTGACGACTCGGTCGACGAGAACGTCATCGGCGTCTGCCCGCTGACGGAAGGCGTGTGCGTCGGCGGCGCGCCCCGGTGCGTGGACGCGGTGCTCGTCTGCGAAGCGTCGGAGTACGGCGAGGACTACGAGAGCGACGAGAGCTCATGCGATGGGCTGGACAACGACTGTGACGGATCGACGGATGAGGGCTGCGCGTGCACGATTGGTGCGACGCAGGCCTGCGGGTCGGCGACGGGCGCTTGCGAGATGGGCACGCAGACCTGCGTGGCCGGCAGCTGGGGGGCCTGCGAAGGCGCGGTCGAACCGATGGGCGAGACGTGCAACGGCGTGGACGACGATTGCGACGGCGACAGCGACGAGCCCGGTGAGCTGAGCCCGCCCGACTGCCCACTGCAGCTCGGCGTCTGCGTCGGATCCGAGCGCGCGTGCGGGGGCGCCGCCGGCTTCCTCGCCTGCGAGGGCACCACCAGCTACGGCGGGGACTATCAGGCGACCGAGACGCTCTGCGATGGGCTCGACAACGACTGCGACGGTGTGACCGACGAGGGTTGCGCATGCATCGACGGGGAGAGCCAGAGCTGTGGCTCCGACATCGGAGCGTGCCAGCAGGGCATGCAGATCTGCGTGAGCGGCGCCTACGGAAGCTGCGCTGGCGAGATCGGTCCCTCCGTGGAGACCTGCGATGGGGAGGACGACGACTGCGACGCCAGCACCGACGAGGGCGTCGTGGGACCGGCATGCGCGCTCACCGACGGCGTGTGCGCTGGCACCACCCGCCGCTGCGCCGGCGCCGCGGGCTTCGAGGCCTGCACTCCCACGCGCTACGGGCCGAGCTATCAAATGGTCGAGACGCGCTGCGACGGGCTCGACAACGACTGCGATGGCGTGACCGACGAAGGGTGCGCGTGCATCGATGGGGAGACCCAGGCGTGCGGCTCGAGCGTCGGCGCCTGTGAGAAGGGAACTCAGACCTGCGTCGCCGGTTCGTACGGCGCCTGCGAGGGCGCCACTGGGCCGGTGGACGAGACCTGCAACTCGCAGGACGACGACTGCGACGGAGCGACGGATGAGTCGTTCGTCTGCGTCGAAGACGAGAACACGAACGCCCGCTGCATGGATGGCATCGACAACGACATGGATGGGTTCGTGGATTGCGAGGACTACAGCTGCAGCCGAAACCCGTCGGTCACGGTGTGCGCCGAGAACACCAACCGCGCCTGCAGCGACGGCTTCGACAACGACGGCGACGGCTTCGTGGACTGCGAGGACGACGACTGTGACGGGGTCAACGCCTGCCTCGAGACGACCAACGCTCGCTGCAGCGACGGCCTGGACAACGACGCCGATGGCTTCGTGGACTGCGACGATTGGGACTGCAGCCGGAACCCCTCGGTGACCGTCTGTGCCGAGATCACGAACGCGCTCTGCACCGATGGCCTCGACAATGACGGCAACGGCTTCGCGGACTGTGACGACTTCGGCTGCACCATGACGGCCGGCGTCACCGTCTGCGACTGATACCGATTCGCGGCCGCGACCCCGCGCATCGCAGCTGACGCGTGCGCTGGTCACCGAACGATGGAAGGGTGGCCCCCGTGAGTCGTCCGAAAGATGCGGACTCGGCAGAGACCTGGACTCGGATCATCGAGGCCGCGCGCGCGATCCTCGACGAGCAGACCGACGAGAGCACGCTGACCCTTCGGGCGGTCGCCGAGCGGGCCGACGTGAGCTTGGGGACGCTCGCCTACTACTTCCCGACCAAAGCGGCCCTGCTCGAGGCCTGCCTCGACCGGTACTACGAGCTTCTCGGCACCATCGCGACCGATCTCATCGCCCGAGCGGGCTCCAAGGAGCCCGCCGAGCTCATCACCGAGGCGGCCAAGACCATCTACCGTTTCCATCGCGAGCAGCGAACCGTGCTCGCGATTCGTGTTCGGACGCGGCTGCTTCGAGGGGCGCTACCGGTCGAACGGCAGGAGCGAGTGCTCGGACCGCTGGTCGGATTGGGCGCGGCCGCGCTCGCTCGCATGACCGGCCGCTCGGAGGACGAGATGCGCTTCGGCATTCAGTCGATGACCTACCTGATCACGCACTTCGCCCTCTCGTCGCCGGAGGAGATGGCCAAGGTCTTCGGTCGTCCGGTCGACCAGGAGATCATCGAGGATCACCTCGCCCAGGTGGCCGTCCGCCTCTTCACCTGAGCTCGGGGCCTGGCCTCTCGAGCGCGCTCAGCCGTCCGCTGGCTCGCAGAAGAATGGAGGCTCGAGTCCGGTGACCATGAAGCAGGCCTCTCCCGGAAGGGAACAGTCCGCGTCGCTCTCGCAGCTGTCCTGGCAGTAGCCCGGGCCGTCGGCGTCAGCGAAGCGCTTGCAGGCCTGCTTCGGGTCGGTGCAGTCGTCGTCCGTCAGGCAGAGCGGCACACAGCGGTTCCGTTGGTCGCAGACGCCGTCCACGAAGCCGCCGTCGATGGCGCAGAACTTCTGGAACGTGGGGTCGGTGTCGCACTCCCCGCCGAGCCCCGCGCCATCCAGTCGAGGGTCGTCGGCGAAAAGACACGTGCCAGGCTCGGTGGGGTCTCCGAGCAGGCAGATCTCGGGATCGTCGCAGCCCTCCCGTGTGGCCCAGTTGCAGGTGCCCGTGCAGCGGTCCGCGAGCGTCGTCGGGTCGATGGCGCAGACGTCCCCGGCTTCGCAGTTGGCCAACGGCTGGGGCTCGATCGGCGTGCACCCCGGGTCGAAGGGCGGGCAATCGCGGCCACAGTCCGGGTCGTAGGTTCCGCACTCGCAATGGCAGCCCGCTCCGTCGAGCCAGAGATCGGCGTCGCATACCCACTCGAAGGGAGGGAGACGGGTCGTGATGGAGAAGTCGTCGACCTCCAAGCAGGCGCCGCCTTCCACGGGGGTCGACTCACGAGTGACGCCATCGACCTCCGACTCGATCAGCCGCAGGTTCGTGACGTCGAGGTCGAGGTAGTGGTCGTGGGGGTCACGCCGGATGTCCATGGACCCGCGGTCGGCGTAGAACACGCGCATCGGGTCGATGGATACGTAGAGGCACTGGGAGCAGTCCCCGAAGTTCTCGTTGTCGGAGCCTGGTCCGAGCCCGAAGGTGCCCACCTCGGCGTCGGATCCCCGCCGCTCGAAGAGCAGCACCAGCGGCTCGCCACCGATCGAGGGCTCGACGCGGGCCTCGTAGGCGATCGACACGTCGTCATACCCCTGGAGGGCCCAGCTGGTCACGGACGTCCGGGCGCAGCCCTCGGGCGGCGCCGAGTCCGGCGCGTCGACCATCGCGTCGGCCGGCTCCGCGGCGTCGAACGGCACGGACGCGTCCGATTCGTCGACGCCATCGCGGCCATCGTCGCCATCGTCGCCATCGTCTCCACATCCCATCGATGCCACCAAGCACAGGAGACCGACCCGCAGCCGTACGAATTGCATGAGCGCACCTTGGCACGAGGGTCTGCCGACCGACTCGTGGCGGAATCGGACCGCGTCCGACTGGAGTCGCGAAGAGGGCACCGGTGGCGCGGATTGCCCCGGTCTGGCGGGGCGACGGGCCATGCGTCATCCGATATGCTGACGGACGTGGCCCTCGGGGGAGCGTGGCCACGGAGGCGACATGCGCACTGGACTCTTCACGTTCCTCATCCTCTCTCTCGTCGGTTGTTCCGACCCTGCGGACGATGGCGACCCGGCCGACTCCGGGCCCGGCCTCGCCGACGGCGCCGTCGACCCCACGGTCGATGGCGGACCCGTGCCCGACGGGGGCGAGTCGCCGGACCTCGGTGTCGTCACCCCGCCAGGCCTCGAGCCGCTCTTCGGACCGTCGACCCCGCTGAACCCCGTGCTCTCCGAGGACACGGGGAGCGCGCTGATCACCCGCTTCGCCGATCGTGGCCGAGACCGCCACGCGCGCGAGGTCGGGCCGGGCTTCGAGATCTACGAGCACTACCTGACCTGGTACTGGGAAGACCGGACCATCGGCGTGACGGTCACGGACACCGTCGGCCACGGGGGCAGCGAGATCCGCTTCGACGTCGTCACGCCCCACAAGCTGGACGCGCGTGAGGCTCGCCTCTTCTTCATGGGCCGGAACACGGTCGCCGAGTACTGCGACAACGGCCCGCTCGAGCCGGTCCATCCCGACGGCACGCCGATGGACCCCGGCGCCTACGCGGCCGCCGATCCGAACCAGACCTTCCACTATCGGAAGACGATCACGCGCTATCAGCACCCGCTGACCTGCGCGTTCGACGATCTCGCGCCCGGTCAGCGCATCGAGATCGAGATCAGCCAGTTCCTCGAGTCGCCTCCCAACGGGCGCGAGAACTACTACGGCACGACCTTCCTCTACATCGTCGGCGAAGGGTTGGTCCCGTGGGAGGCCACCGGCCCCCTGGCCGAACCGGGCTGCTGTGCGTTGAACGGCGAGTCGGCCGACTCGATGCCGGTCCCGGTGGAGCGCCGTCTCGGCGGTGACACCACCACCCACCGGAACGAGTCGAACGAGCCGGACAACCTCTTCCTGCAGATGGCCACGAACACGGCCCCCGAGAACGCCCAGCCCTTCATGCGCGGTCGCCGGCTGGTGCACTCGAGCGTGGTCGACGGTCGACACGACGAGAACCCGACCCAGAACCCGCCGTTGGACGAGGTCATCGGTCTCGCCGGTCCCGCATTCATCAACCACAGCTGCTCGAGCTGTCACACGCGGAACGGTCGCGCGCTCCCGGCCGACGTTGGCCAGCCCTTGCCGCAGTGGGTCTTCAAGGTCGGCGACGGCGCTGGAGGCCCGGACCCGCTCCGTGGTGTCGTCCTCCAGCCGAGCGGTGCCTCGCCGGAGGGCAACGTGCGGCTCGGCGAGTGGGTCGAAGCGGACGGCCTCCGTTCGCCGACCTTCGTCTACGAGGGCGGCACCCCCGCCCACGTGTCCGGTCGGATCTCTCCGCAGCTCGTCGGCATGGGGTTGCTCGAGGCGATCCCGGAGTCGCTCATCGCCGTCCTGGCGGACCCGGACGACGCCGATGGCGATGGCATCTCGGGTCGCATGCACGTCGTGCGGGAAGTCGGCGGTCCGCTCCGCCTCGGGCGCTTCGGCTACAAGGCCAGCCAGCCGACCGTGCGCCAGCAGGTGGCTGCCGCGCTCCAGACGGACATGGGCGTCACCACCAGCGTCTTCCCGACCCACGACTGCGTCGGCGACGGCTGCGGTGACGGCACGGAGTCGCTCTCGGACACCAGCCTGGACGAGCTCACTCTCTACATCGCGCTGCTCGGTGTTCGGCCGCAGGCCGCCCACGACGGCACCGGCGAGGCCCTCTTCCTCGACGTCGGCTGCGCGAGCTGCCACGTGCAGACCTTCGAGACGAGCCCCTACGCCCCGCTCGCGGAGCTGCGGCAGCAGGTGATCCATCCGTACACCGACCTCTTGCTCCACGACATGGGGCCGGGGCTGGCGGACACGCTGATCGACGGCGACGCTGCCCCGCAGGAGTGGCGCACCACGCCGCTCTGGGGTCTCGGCAAGAGCGCCGGCGTCGCTGGCGGCGCGGCTTACCTCCACGATGGCCGCGCGCGGACGATCGACGAAGCCATCCGATGGCACGGCGGCGAAGCCGACGCCGCGCGTGAGGCCTACGAGGCGCTCTCGGCAGGCGAGCGCGACGCGCTCCTCACCTTCCTCCGCTCGCTCTGAGCCCCTCGAGCTTTTTTCTCGGCGATGTCGATCGCCGGGCCTCTGACGCGTCATGGTCGTGTCGGTGGTAGTCACCGGCCCCGAACCGAGGAGGAAGATCATGAAGTATTTCATGCTGTTGGCCGGCTACGGCGAGACGAAGCCCTGGGACCAGCTGAGCGCCGAGGAGCAGGCGGCAGAGATGGCGAAGCACGGTGCGTTCGCCGAGGCCTGCGAGGCCGAGCCCGAGGTGGAGCTCCTCGGTGGCGAAGCGCTCGGTGAAGGCTCGATGGCGACGACCCTGCGGACCCGCGGTGGCGAGATGACGGTCACCGACGGCCCCTTCGCCGAGGCTGCAGAGCACATCGGCGGCTACTATCTGCTCGAGGCGCCCGACCTCGACCAAGTGATCGAGCTCTGTCGCAGCCTCCCGGCGTATGACATCGAGATCCGACCGGTCCTCGACCCCTCCTGACGAGCTCCTCGACCAGCTCCATCGCGCCGAGTGGGGCCGCCTGCTCTCGCTGCTGGTCGCGCGGACCCGCCGGCTCGACCTGGCAGAGGACGCGCTGAGCGAGGCCTTCGCTCGGGCGGCGGCTCGCTGGCCAGCCGATGGGGTCCCCGCAAACCCCGTCGGCTGGCTCTACCAGACCGCGCATCGACAGGTGGTCGGCCGGCTCCGCTCCGAGGCCGTCGCAGCCCGCAAGGCGCCGCTGCTGGCCGTGCGGAAGGGCTGGGTCGCGCCCGACGACCGCTTGGAGCAACTCCCCGACGAGCGGCTCCACCTCATCCTGCTCTGCTCGCACCCGGCGCTCTCCCCGGTCTCGCGCTCGGCGCTCGCGCTGCGCCTGGTGCTCGGGACACCCACGGACCAGATCGCTCAGCTCTTCTTGGTCGCCCCGAGCGCGATGGCCGCCCGCATCACCCGCGCGAAGAAGAAGATCGTGCACGCCGGCATCCCGCTCGCGGCGCCAGTGGCCGACGAGCTGCGATCGCGACTCGACGAGGTGTGCCGAACCATCTACCTCGCGTTCACGGCGGGCTACACCCCGGGTACCGGTCCCCACCTGCTCCGCGCCGATCTGTCCGGCGAAGCGCTCCGGCTCGCCGCGATCCTCCGCGAGCTCGCGCCGGACGCGACCCAGTGCACCGCGCTGTTCGCCTTGCTCCTGCTCCAGCACTCGCGGCGGGATGCACGGGTACGCGAAGGCGAGCTCGTGACCCTCGCGGAGCAGGACCGGGGCGCGTGGCACCACGAAGAGATTGGCCTCGGTCTCCGCTTGGCCGCCGCGCTCGAGCCGAGCGCGGGCTACGCGGAAGAGCTCCGTCTCCAAGTGCTCATCGCGGCGGAGCACGCGCGCGCGCCTGCCGCGGCCGCGACCGACTGGGCCATCATCGTGCGCCGCTACGCCGAGCTCGAGGCACTCACCGGCTCACCGATCGTGCGGCTGAATCGCGCGGTGGCCGTCGCGGAGGCGGAGGGCCCGGAAGCGGGGCTCGCCGCTCTCGCGCCGCTCGACCGTCTCCTCTCCGACCACCACCGACTGTCCGCCGTTCGCGCGGAGCTGGCTCGCCGCGCCGGGCGGGTGGAGTTGGCTCGAGTCGCCTACCAGCGAGCGCTCGAGCTCTGCTCCAACGAGGTGGAGCGTCGCTACCTGGAGCGGCAGCTCGCGGCGCTCGATTCGCCGCCTGATGCTCGGCGCACGAAGAACGGGTAGCGCGCTGCCCGCTCTCCGCCCCTCGCGGGCCGCCAGGGCTCAGGCGAGCATCGTGGCGAAGCGCTCGCGGATGATGCCGTTCGCCTCCGCCATGATGCGGTCGATGAGCTCCTTCACCGTGGGCACGTCGCGGATCAGGCCGACGACCATCCCGCAAGACCAGGCGCCGGCGTCCATCTCGCCGTCCATCATGACCTTCGGGTAGACCCCGGCCACCTCCGGGAGAATGTCCTGGATGGTCAGGGCGTCGCCGAGCTCCTTCTCCTTCTCGAGCAGGCGCTCGACGGCGGCGTTGGAGAGCACCCGTTCGGTGTTGCGCAGCGGCCGCATGATCAGCCGCGTGTCGAGCTCGGTCGCGCGGAGGATCGCCTCCTTCACGTTCTCGTGCACCGGCGCCTCCTTCGTGGCGATGAAGCGTGTGCCCATGTTGATGCCGTCGGCGCCGAGCGCGAGCGACGCCACCAGGCTTCGCCCATCGGCCATGCCGCCGCTGGCGACGAAGGGGATCTCCAGCTCCTCCGCCGCGCGTGGCAGCAGGATGAAGTTCGGGATGTCGTCCTCTCCGGGGTGACCGCCGCACTCGAAGCCATCGACGCTCACTGCGTCGCAGCCGATCGACTGCGCCTTGAGCGCGTGCCGGATGCTCGTGCACTTGTGAATGACCTTGATGCCGGCCTCCTTCAGCGGCGGGAGCACCTGGGCCGGGTTGTTGCCGGCGGTCTCGACCACCGTCACGCCGCCCTCGAGGATGGCTCGGACGTAGCCCGGATAGTCGGGCTGCGTGAGCGTCGGCAAGAACGTCAGGTTCACGCCGAAGGGCTTGTCGGTGAGCGTCTTGCACTTCGCGATCTCGGCCGCGAGATCGTCCGGCGTCTTCTGAGTGAGCCCCGTGATGATGCCCAGTCCGCCCGCGTCGCTGACCGCCGCCGCGAGCTCGGCGAAGCCGACGTAGTGCATGCCGCCCTGCACGATGGGGTGCTCGATGCCGAAGAGCTCGGTGATGCGTGTCTTCATGGTCTTCTCCATGCCTCAGAATCGAAGCGCTCGCCCGACCTCAGTTGCCGATGACCACCTGGGTGGCGCCCGCGTCCCTCAGCCACTCCGCGCCGCGTTCGGTCAGCTGACCGAGGAGCACCACGTCGTCGCCTTCGACCTTGGCGCCGCAGCCGAGCCCCTTCTTCATCTTCTTGCAGAGCTCGTCGAGCCGCGAGGGCGGGAGACCGCTGACGCGGGTCACGGTCTTGCCGCCGCGGCCCTTCTTCTCTCGACGGAGAACGATCTTCCCGCTGAGCGGCGCGGGTCCGGCGGGGGCCTTCGAGGGGGCGGCCTCGGCCTTCTTCTCCTGCTTCGGCAGGTCCTTGCCCAGCCCCTGCAGCGCCGCGAAGGGGTTGTTGAAGCCAGCGTCTTCGTCGCCCATCGCGCTCGAGCCTAGCAGGACGGAGCTCGTCTTCGAGTCGCTCTATCGAGGGGCTCGGTGAGGCGCGCGACGCCCCGGGGCCCCGCCGGAGGATTCACGAGTGAAGGGTCGAATGGAAATCCATTTGAATCCCCCGGTGTATCGCCGTAGCGTCCGCGAATGAAGGGCCTTCTCCGCCACGCTTCCCTCTCGATGCTCGCGATCACCATCGCGAGCCTGTCTGCCTGCGGGGCGCCGCAAGGCCCTCGGATCCGTTTCGCGCAGGCCTCGCCAGCGCAGCTCGCCTCCGCCGAGAACGAAGAGGTGGTCTGGTTCGAGTTCAAACAGGGGGACGCGGTCCCGATGGTCTTCCTGGTGAAGGGCATCGTGGACGCGGAAGCGGACGCGCCGATCCGGCTCACGGCGACCCGTGACTTCTGGGTGGTCTCGTTCCGCGATGGCCGGCAGTTCTTCTCGTTCGACGGCCGGTCGCTCTATCAGGGGCAGGTCGGGAAGTTCGGCCTCTTCCTCACGAGTGACGGTCAGGGACCGGCGACGGGGATCATGCTCTACATCGGCCGTCCGCAGGACGCGCCGCCCGAGCTCCGCTGACGCTCGCGCGAGCGAGCCTTTCGACTTCGGCGTCCGCGTTGCACGATGGGGCCGTGCGTCGCGTGCTTCCGCTCCTCTTCTTGCTCGCCTGTGGGCCGGAGTCTCGGCCAGAGCCCGAAGAGCCCTCCGAGGTGCTGCGCCTCGAGGGCTGGCCCGCCCTGCCGCAGGTGCAGAGCACCTCCGTCGTTCGGCTGCTCGCGATCGCCGAGGCCCTCCCCGAGCTGCCGGAAGCCGACGGCCCTGCGTGGGCGGAGCAGGTCTTCGTGCCTTGGATGGACCAGCGGCAGCGAGCTCTCGCGCAGGCCGCGGAGCTACGCCGTCACGCCCGTCGCGGCAGCTCGAGCGAGCAGGCGCTCGCCGTCGCCCTTCACGGCGCCATCCTCGAGCGGACGATGCGCTCGTTGAGGGGGGCTCACGCGGAACGAATCAGCCCCGAGGCTGGTCAGGCCCTCGAGGGACCCGCCGCGTCGCTCGCCGACAAGGCGCGGCGCGCCTTCGAGGTCTGTCACCAGCTCGCCCTCGACGCCGGGGCAGCGATGGATGGCTGGCGCCGCGCGTGCGACGACCACCTCGCCGAGCTCCCCACCGATGAATGAGCGGGATCGCCACTTGTGTTTGGCGGCGACCGGCTCGATGCTGCGCCCGTGACCTGGATGTGGGTCGGCTTTCTGGCGATCGTGGCGGTGATGCTCGCCCTCGATCTGGGCGTGTTCCACAAGAACGCCCACGAGGTCAGCGCCAAGGAGGCGCTCGGCTGGACCGCGGTGTGGATCACCCTCGGCGTGTCGTTCACGGTCGTGATCTACTTCATGTACGAGAACGCCTGGTTCGGCGCCGAGCTGCTCGACGACGAAGGGATTCCCATCGACGACGGGCAGCCCCACGGGGGCCGAGCGGCGATGCGCTACCTCACCGCGTACCTGCTCGAGAAGTCACTGAGCATCGACAACATCTTCGTCATCGCGCTCGTCTTCCAGCGCTTCCAAGTGCCGCGAATCGACCGGCACCGCGTCCTCTTCTGGGGGGTGCTCGGTGCCATCGTGATGCGTGGCGCGATGCTCCTCGGCGGCCTCTGGCTGCTCCACAAGTTCACCTGGCTCTTCTACGTCTTCGGCGCCTACCTGGTGTTCACGGGCATCAAGCTGCTCTTCCCGGAGAAGGAAGAGGAGGAGCACGACGAAGACTCGGGCCCGACCTTCACCGACCGGCTCAAGAAGTGGCTGCACGTCGCGCCCGACGACACACCGGACGCGGGACACCGCTTCTTCGTTCGCATCGACGGTAAGCGCGCGATCACCAGCCTCGGGCTGGCGCTGATCGTCATCGAGTGGACCGACCTGGTCTTCGCCCTCGACTCCATCCCAGCCGTGCTCGCCGTGGCGCCCGAGCCCTTCATCGTCTTCACCTCGAACATCTTCGCGATCCTCGGGCTCCGGAGCCTCTACTTCGTGCTCGAGACGGCGGTGCAGAAGTTCAAGGAGCTGCGCTATGCGCTGGCGGTGGTGCTCGCCTTCGTCGGCGCCAAGATGATTCTGCACCACTGGGTGAAGATCCCGACCTTGATCTCCCTGGCCGTGATCCTGGTGTCCATCGGACTCGCGGTCGGGGTGTCGCTCATCCGGCAGCGCGTCCGCCGGGGCGAGCGTCGGCTGGACGGCTGAGCGACCCACGGCTCATGGTCCGGTCATGGAGAGATCGCGAGACGCGCTCGTCGCGTTGGACCGCAAGCACGTGTGGCGGCCCTTCGCTTCGACCGAAGACCACGAGACCAAGGACCCCTTGGTGGTCACCCACGCCGAGGGCGCGAGGCTCACGGACGCGGACGGACGGACCTATCTCGACGCGACCGGTTCCTGGTGGTGCACCCACCTCGGCCACGCGAACCCGAGGCTGATCGCGGCCCTCCGCCATCAGACCGAAGCCCTGCCCCACTGCGCGCTCGCGGGGATCGCGCACCAGCCGGCCGCCGAGCTCGCCGAGGCGCTCGTCGCCGCGGCACCGGCCGCCGAGGGCGACGCCAGCCTCGATCGGGTCTTCTTCGTCGACAACGGCTCGACGGCCGTCGAGGTCGCGTTGAAGCTCGCCTTCCAGTACTGGCAGCAGAACGGCCGACCGGAGCGCGAGCGCTTCTTGGCCCTGCCCGGCGGCTACCACGGGGACACGTTGGGCGCGATGAGCATCGGCGCGCTCGACGAGGTCGGCGCGGTCTTCGCGCCACTGCTCTTCGCCACCAACGACGCCAAGCCGATCGTCGATCCCGCCGGCTGGGGGCCGGTCTTCGACCGACTCATCGCCCAGCTCGAGACCGATGGCGACGCCATCGCCGGCGTGGTCGTCGAGCCGATCGTCCAAGGCGCGAGCGGCATGCGCATGTATCCACCCGCGGAGCTCGAGCGTCTCCGCGAAGCCTGCGATCGGGCAGACACCTTTCTCATCGCCGACGAGGTCTTCACCGGTCTCGGGCGCACCGGCCCGATGTGGGGCTGCGAGCACGCCGGCGTCGCGCCGGACCTGCTCGCCGTGGCCAAGGGCCTCAGCGGGGGCCTGCTCCCCTTTGGCGTCACCCTCGCCAGCAGGCGCATCCACGATGGCTTCCGTGGGGATACCCGCCGCGCGTTCCTCCATGGGCATACCTTCTGCGGCAACCCGCTCGGCGCCGCCGTCGCCCTCGAGGTGCTGCGCATCTATCGCGACGACGACATCATCGCCGCGGCCGAGCCGAAGGCGAAGCGCATGGCGGACGCCTTCGCGGCCATGGGCGAGCTCGCCGGGACCCGGCACGCGCGGACGCTGGGCATGGTCGGCGCGATCGACCTCGGCGAAGGCGGCTACCACTCGCGCATCGGCTGGCGCGTACAAGAAGCGGCGCGCGAGCGCGGCATCTGGCTGCGACCGCTCGGCAACGTGGTCTACGCGGTGCCGCCACTGAACATCGACGACGAGGATCTCGATGCCTTGCTCGCGGGCATCCGGGAGTCGCTGGTGGCCGTGCTCGGCTGAGAGGTCCGAGGCGTGCCCTTCAGCCGATGCCACCCGCCGGCAACCCCAAGCGCTCCCGCACCTCCTCGATCGGCATCGCGAGCACTTCGTCGTAGGACATGCCCAGCCGGTACAGGGTCCGCTGACCCTTCGCCGAGCGAAATGCACGCCAGACCCGCCGAGGGCTGAGCAGGAACCCGAACGCGGCGGCCATCGAGTTGTAGAACCAGCTCGCGAAGTTGGTGCAGCCGGCGCGTAGCTCCCACGCGCCGATCTCGCCTTCGCCGATCAGGTCGGTGCCGTAGCCGGTCGCGACGTGGTGCAGGTCGTGGAAGCGCACCACGGCCTTGCGCCCCTCGGTGTTGGGGAGCGGGATGGTGATGAACCCGATGGGGATGTCGACGGTGGGCGCGTCGTAGCCGTCGGTCGTGAAGCCGTTCGCGTCGAGGAAGTCGTCGAGGGCGTGGCGAGTGGTGAGCGGTTCGAAGGGGTCTGTGGTCATGGCGTGCCTCCCAGCCCTGAACCTGCGGTCGGCCTCCGCATCGGTCGATTCGCGTTTTCGATTCGAAAAGGGCAGTGATCCCAAGCGCTTTCGGCACGGCTCGGACACCCGTGTAAGGTTTGGCGGTGGCTCGACGCCCGAAGAAGCAGCGCCGCCAACCCCGGCAGGCGCGATCGAAGGCCACGGTCGACGCGATCGTCGAGGCCGCCGGCCAGGTCCTGGCGCGCGACGGGTCGCAGGCGACGGCTACTGGCGTCGCCGAGCGCGCTGGCGTCAGCGTCGGCTCGCTCTACCAATACTTCCCGAGCAAGCAGGCGCTCATCGACACGTTCCTGGCGCGCCGACTCGAGCAGGACATGGCGGTGGCCCAGCGGTTGGCCAGGCGCGCCAACGAGCTCGAGCCTCTCGAGCTACTGCGCGCGGCGGTGGAGGAGATGGTGGGGGTGTACCGCGAAGACCGCGAGCTCTACGCGGCCGTCGCCGAGGTGCTCCCGCTCATCGAGCAGACGCCGGAGATCCGCGAAGGACTCGACCGGATGGTGACGATCGGCGGCGCGATGCTCGCGACCCATCGGGATTGGATCGGCGACCGCGATCCCGAGCTGGTCGCGCTCGTGGTCTTCCACTCGCTCCGAGGCGCGCTCTTTCGCATCGTGGCCACGGCCCCCGACAAGCTCGACGACCCACAGCTGGTCGACCTGCTCTTCGGCGGGGCCCGTGGCTTCCTGGTCGAGCCGCGCTAGATACAGCTGTCGCGCTGACAGGTGCCCATGCAGCAGATGCGGTCGGGGTTCCGGCACATGTTGTTGCAGCCGCCACAGTTGTTGGCGTTCGTGTTGGTGTCCGTCTCGCAGCCGTTCGTTCCGTCGGTGTCGCAGTCGTCGAAGCCGGAGTCGCAGCTGGTGATGGTGCAGGTGCCCGCGTTGCACGTTCCGGAGCCGTTCCGGAAGATGCACTGGACCCCACACGCGCCACAGTTCATCGAGTCCGTGTTCAGGTCGAAGCCCTCGTCGACCATGCCATCGCAGTCGTCGTCGACGTCGTTGCAGGTCTCGTCCCCGGTGGTCACGTCCTCGTCGACCATGCCATCGCAGTCGTCGTCCGCGTCGTTGCAGACCTCGGCGGTGCAGGCGTCGACGCCCATGCCCATGTCCAGGTCGGGGACCTCGCCGAGGCGTGGGGGGGTGCCGGTCCAGACCGTGAGCCGGCCGGTCGAGTCGGGGCTCTGACAACCGGCCTCGGTGCAGGTCGAGTCGCCGCCACAAGCCACGCCGACGCAGCTCTGCACCAGGTGCATGGTGAGGACCAGCGTCTGGTCCGGTTGGAACTCGAACGTGGCCCGCCGTTGCACGACCATCGTCCCGCCCTGCACGCCCTGTGCGGTGACGCTGAACGGTCCGAGCGAGCCGCCGGTGTGCACCAAACCGAGCGTGCGTGGCAGGCCGGGCTCCCCATCGCCGAGCATCGCCGTCGAGGACTGCGTCACACCATCCGGCGCCACCACGTCGACCCTGAGCTCATCGAGCTCGGTGGGGACGGTGAGGTCGCTGTCGATCACGACGATCACCTCGGTGCGGGGGTCGGTGCTGCACGCGAGGGCCAGCAGCGCGAGCGAGAACGTGAGAAGTCGACGCATCACCACTCCAAGACCCCCGGCTGGAAATCGCCCTCGACCGGATCCTCGGTGCCGCCGGACGTGACGGCGATGATCACCACCACGGCCACGACGACCGCGAGCGCTCCGGCGCCGATGCCGATGTAGAGGCCGAGCTTCGAATCCTCGGCGGGTTGGTCCGGCTCCTCCGGTGGCGGGGGCGGGTTCGCGGCGGCGACCTCCGCAGGTGTGGGGATCACGCTGACGTCGACGTGGGCCTGGCCGCCCGCGGGAATGGTCAGCTCTCGGTGCGTCATCTCTTCGCCGCGGCGCAGCCCGATGATGGTGTGCGTCCCCGGCTCGAGGATCAGCGGTTGGTCGAGCTGCTCGCCTTCGAGCAGCACGCCGTCGACCTTGGCCCCATCGGCCTGACCGCCCAGGCGGATCGTCAGCGTGGCCGTCTGCCCGCGGATCTCTTCGAGCAGCGTTTCCGCCCGTTCCTTCAGCTCGTCGGCCGCATCCGGGGCATCGAGGACCGCCTGCGCGCGCGAGGCCGCCTCGGGGAGCTCGCGCACTTCGAAGAGCGCGGACGCCAGGTTGAAGAGCACGGCGGGCGCGGCCTTGATCTCCGCGGCGCGCCGGAAGGCGACGGCCGCACGCCCGAACTCGCCCTCGCCGGCGTAGCGAACACCATCGGCGAAGAGCTGGCGGGCTTCTTCGAGCTCTTCGGCGGTCGGCTCGGCGTCCTCGCCCGAGCTTTCGGCCTCCGCGGCCTGCGCGACGCCGGCGTCGGGGTCGCTCCCGGCATCTTGAGCGAGCGCCACGCCAGGTATGGAGAGCACCAGGAGC
This sequence comes from uncultured Sandaracinus sp., assembly GCA_964462035.1. Classification (GTDB taxonomy): domain Bacteria; phylum Myxococcota_A; class Polyangia; order Polyangiales; family Houyiibacteriaceae; genus UBA1660. Next base: position 18,680 of record CAYXAP010000029.1, on the reverse strand, counting down.
AGTGATGGAACGACAAATCGCATCGGGTACAACATAAGGGAGCGAACGGTCGGATCGGCAGAAAACGTAGACCCGTTCGCGCGAGCAACGTTCATCCGTAGAGTCGTGAGCCCGCGTGACCGGACCGCAGATCAGAAGCCGGGATCGGCCACGAAGCCGGGGCGCATCCGCGACGCGCGGCGGCGCCGTCTGCGCGCCGGAGAGTCCATCGAAGGCTCTTCTTCGACCTCGGCTTCATCCTCGGAGGTCTCGGCGTCATCCTGGGCTTCGGCGAGTGCTTCCGCCGTCTCGACCTCTTCCGGTGCCTCGATGTCGACGACCTGCGGGGCCGCCATCTCGGCCGTGGGTTCTTCGCCTTCCGTCTCGACCTCTTCCGGTTCGGGCGGCTTCGCAGTTCTCGCCGTCTCGGTCGCCGTCTCGGGTTCCGGCCCACGAGCGGCCATCCCGACGGCGACTCCGACACCGGCGATCAACAGCGCCCCGATGGCGCCGAGCGCGATGGCGCGATGGCGCTGCGCAGGGATCGCTTGCGTCGACGCGGTCGAGCTGCTCACCGAGCCATCGCCACCGGTGGTGGGCACGGGCGGGTTCATCGGCGGCGGTCGCGCCGAGAGGACCTTCTCCCCCTGCTCCGCGAGTGGCGCGAGGCGACGGATCACCGTCTCGTCCGCGACGAGCTCTGGCGGCTCTTCGAGCGAGTCGCCGAAGAGGGTGCGCATCAGCCCGGCGAGCCGACCGGCGTTGACCACCTGCCGCTGCTCCGCGAGCCACTCTTCGAGGGCCTGCTGCATGTCGCCGGCGGTGTCGAACCGGTCTTCGGGATTCTTGGCGAGCGCCTTCTGGACGATCGCGTCCAGATCGGCCGGCAGCGAATCGTCGACGTCGCAGATCGAAGGGACCGGGTCCTGGAGGATGGCTTTGAAGGTCTCGAACTGACTGCCGCGCTTGTAGAGGCGCTTCATCGTCAGCACCTCGTAGAGACAGATCCCGAGCGCGAAGACGTCCGACCGACCATCGAGCGGCTTGGCCACGGTCTGCTCTGGCGAGAGGTAGCCGAACTTCCCCTTCACGGCGTCGGAGCGTGACTCGTGCTCGCTCGAGGCGACCTGCGCCACGCCGAAGTCGAGCAGCTTCACCACGCCGTCGGCGCGCACCATGATGTTGTGTGGCGTGACGTCGCGGTGAACCACACCGAGCTTGCGTCGGCGCGCGTCCTTCGCGCGGTGGGCGTAGTCGAGGGCCGCGGCGATCCGAGCGAAGATCGCCACCGCGTAGGCGACCGGCATCGCTTCCCGACGCTTGGCGAGCGCCGTGAGCATCTCGCGGACGGTCGCGCCATCCACGTACTCCATCGCCATGAAGAAGTGGCCGCCGATCTTTCCGAACTCGTAGGTCGAGCAGATGTTCGGGTGCGAGAGCTGCATCGCGACGCTGCCCTCGCGGAGGAACATCGCGTCGAGCTCTTCGTCGTCCTCCATGTGCTGCCGGAGGACCTTCAGGATCACGAGCCGCGAGCCGCCACCCGAGCTGCGCTCCTGGGCGAGGTAGATCTCCGCCATGCCGCCGACCGCGATGCGACCGAGCACGTCGTAGCGGCCGATGGTGACCACCGGCGGGGGCATGGAAAAGCCCCGCGAGAGGCGTAGCGACGAGCTCGAACGAGTCCCGAGGTCGATGTCGAAGCCCAGATCACCTTCCGGGACGGGCGGCGCGACCGGGATCTTCGGGGAAGATCGGCGCACCTGGCTTTCGCCGTCGGGGATGCTCGGCGCGTCGGATGCAGAGGCGGCCATGAGGCGCCAAAAAGTATAGGGCCGACCTGCTGTGATCGCTCACTCCGAGGCGATCTTTTTTCAGTGAGAGCGGTGTCCGATTCCCGAACAATCGCGCTAGGATACCGTTCGCAGCCGAACTTTCCGCCGACGCGGTTTCTCGGAGCCAGGCGGAGCGTTCCATTCGCCGTCCGGCCCGAGCAGATCCGCGACCAGATCGTAGTCCGCCGACTCGGTCACCAGCGCCTTGCGGATCTCGCCCGGTCGGGCGTCCCCGTTCGCGAGGTAGACTTTGCCGTCGACCCCCAGGGCCTGTCCCCACCAGCGGCCTTCGAGCAGGAAGTCGCTCTCGTCTGACACTCCGTCAACGACGACCTCGACCTCGGTGGCGATTCTGGCCTTGAGCTTGTCCCGGCTGATGGGGCGCTGCGCGCGCATGAGCTCTCGGTGGCGGCGCTTGGCGACCTTGGGCTCGACGAACTCGTCGGTCATCTCACCGGAGCGGGTGTCCTCTTCGGGCGAGTAGAGGAAAACGCCGACGTGGTCGAACTCGGCCCAGCGGACGAGCTCGAGCAGCTCACCGAAGTCCTCGTCGGTCTCGCCCGGGTGGCCGACGATGAAGCTCGTGCGAAAGACGAGGTCGGGCACCGCGTCGCGCATCCGGTCGACGACCTTCCGGAGGCGGTCGCCACCGTGGCCTCGGCGCATCCGCTTGAGCATCGGCGTGCTCGCGTGCTGCAGCGGCATGTCGACGTAGGGCAGCACCTTCGGGTGGTCGCGCATGAGCTCCGAGAGCCGCTGGGTGAGCTTCTCCGGGTAGAGGTAGTGGAGCCGCACCCAGGCGAGCCCCTCGACCTCGGCGATGGCCTCGGTGAGCTCGGCCAGGTCGGGCTTGCCCTCGAGGTCCCGACCGTAGGCGATGGTGTCCTGGCTGATCAGGCTCACTTCGACCACGCCGGCGCTCACCAGGGCCTCGACCTCGCGGACCACGTCGTCGACGCTCCGGGAGCGCTGCTTGCCGCGGAAGCTCGGGATCGCGCAGAACGAGCAGCTGCGATTGCAGCCCTCGGCGATCTTCACGTACGCGTGGTGGCCGGTCTGGGTGAGGACGCGCGGGTCCTCGGCGCTCATCGTGTAGAGCGCGGGGTGACCGACCATCATCCGCTGGCCCTCGCCGCGGAGCACCGTGCCGAGCTTGAGCATGTCGCTCGAGCCGAGGAAGTGGTCCACCTCGGGCATCTCCGTGGCGAGCTGGTCCGGGTAGCGCTGGCTCAGGCAGCCCGCGACCACCAGCTGCTCGCAGCGACCCTCGTCCTTCAGCGCGCCCATCTCGAGGATGGTGTCGACCGACTCTTCCTTCGCGGGCCCGATGAACCCACAGGTGTTCACGACGATGACCTCGGCGTTCGCCGGGTCGGCCACGTGCTCGAAGCCCTCCAGCCCGGCGACGCCGAGCATGACCTCGGTGTCGACGCGGTTCTTCGCGCAGCCGAGGCTGACGAAGTGGATGGTTCGCTTCTCCGATTCCATGGGAATCGGACAGCGTGACTCGCGCGGGGCCCGAGGGCCAGCGCTCGGGTGTAACGTCGCGGGTTCCCCGTCGTCCCGAGGTTCCCATGACACTCGTCCAAGCCCGCACGAAGAAGAAGGTTTCCGTCGCCACCTGGTCCGAGCTCGCGGACCGGGAGCCCGCCTATGCGCTGGTCGCCGGGGTCGATCTGGTCGTCGTGCGCTACGACGACCGAGTCTCGGTGCTCTATGGCCGTTGCCTCCACCGAGGGGCGCTGCTCTCGGATGGCCACGTCGATGGCGAGAACCTCATCTGTGGGGTCCACCAGTGGGACTACCGCTACGACACCGGGGTGAGCGCCTACTCGAACGACGAGGCGCTCCAGAAGTTCAGCGCCTGGATCGACGAGGACACCGACGCCGTCCTGGTCGACGAGAGCGAGATCGCCGCGTTCTTCGACGAGCACCCCCAGCCCTACGACCGAGAGAGCTACCTCGGCCTCTACGCCGACATCCACGGGACGAGCCAGGAGCCCTTCAACGGGCACATTCAGGAGCTGGCCCGCAACGGGCTCGACGAGGTCGGCCACCATGGACCGACCAGCGCCATGGGCGTGCCGCTGACCGAGCTCCCCGCTTGGTCCGACATCCAGCTGCTCACCGCCCAGCTCGCTCGCCGTCCGCTCCAGGAGGACGTCCCGGTTCGGACCGAGCTGGTGATCGGTCCGAAGGCAGACAAGCCGCTGACGCTCGACATCCCCCTCTTCGTCTCCGACATGAGCTTCGGTGCCCTGAGCGAGGAGGCGAAGACCGCGCTCGCCCGCGGCGCCGAGCTCGCCGGGACCGGCATCTGCTCCGGCGAGGGCGGCATGCTCCCCGAAGAACACGCCGAGAGCTCACGCTACTTCTACGAGCTGGCGTCGGCGCGCTTCGGCTGGAGCCTGGACAAGGTGCGCGACGTGCAGGCGTTCCACTTCAAGGCAGGCCAGGGCGCCAAGACCGGCACCGGCGGCCACCTCCCGGGAGAGAAGGTCACCGGGCGCATCGCCGAGGTCCGCGGGCTGCCGGAGGGCGAGCCCGCCATCAGCCCGCCGACCTTCTCCGATCTGGAGAGCGCCGACGACTACCGGAAGGTGGCCGATCAGGTCCGCGACGCCAGCGGCGGCATCCCGATCGGGTTCAAGCTGAGCGCGCAGCACATCGAGGACGACATCGACTTCGCGATCGAGGCCAGCGCGGACTACATCATCTTGGATGGCCGCGGCGGCGCGACCGGAGCGGCGCCCGAGATCTTCAAGAAGAACATCTCCGTGCCGACCATGGCCGCGCTCGCCCGAGCGCGCCGGCACCTCGACGCGACCGGCAACGGCGACATCACGCTGATCGTCACGGGCGGGCTCCGGACCGAGTCGGACTTCGTGAAGGCGCTCGCCCTGGGTGCCGACGGCGTGGCGATCGCCAACTCCGCGCTGCAGGCGATCGGCTGTCTCGGGATGCGGGCGTGCAACACGAACAACTGCCCCGTGGGCATCGCCACCCAGAAGAAGTCGCTTCGGGCGCGCCTCGAGATCGAGAAGTCCGCGCAGCAGCTCGCGCGCTACCTGAAGGCCACCACCGAGCTGATGCAGATCCTCGCGCGAGCCTGTGGTCACGAGAGCCTCTCGGGCTTCGAGCTACGCGACCTGACCACTTGGAAGCGTGACATCGCCGACCTCACCGGCGTCGCCTTCGCGGGCGTTCGCTGAGGCTCAGCTCGAGGGGCCGAAGCGCAACGTGTAGGAGTAGCGGACGTTGCCGCCGGTCGCGCCGGTGCCCGGGCGGATGCGCTGACCAGCGGCCTGGACGCACCGGTTGAAGCGACGGTTGTCGAAGGTGGACCGCTCGACCCGCACCCCCCGAACGCTGCCGCGTGGGGTGATGGAGAAGATCAGGTTGAGCTGGCCACTCTGGAGCGCGCCACGGTTCACGAGCTGCTCGTAGCATCGCTCCATGCGGCCGGCGGCGGCGCGGATCCCGCGCTTCACGTGGGCGTCGTCGATGTGACCGGTGCCGTCCACGCGCTGGCCGATGACCGCGTGGACGTTGTCGGCGAGCCGTGCGTCCTGTTCGACCGAGGGGATGTCGTTGTGCTCTCGGACCGAGGCCTCGTTGCCCGTGGGCTCTCGGACCACGGTCCGCGGCGTCAGGTGCGCATCCTCGGGCACGCAGTCTTTCAGTCCGCGCGAGAGGTCGGCGATGCGCTGCTGGAGCGAGGTGACCATGTGGGCCGCGTCTCGGCGTGCGTTCTCGGAGGTCGACTGGGTCTGCCGTGCCGCGTCGCGCAGCAGCTGCATCGTGCGCTCGAGGTCGTGGTTCACGCGCTCGAGGCAATCGACGGTGTGTTGGGCGCTGGTCCGCGCGGCGTCGGGGTCGGGTTCTTGCGCGAGCGCGAGCGAGGGAACGAGGAGGGCAGCGAAGACGACGGGTAGGGCACGCATGGGCCCCATAGGACGCCAGCTTTGGAGCCGATGTTCAAACTCGGGCGATCGTCGAGTCGAGTCGGAAGCCGACCAACGGGACGCCCACGAGTGCGCAGATCGACTCCACCGCGGTCGAGCGTACAGCAGGACCGATCTTTTCCGATGGCGGAGAGGAAGTGTCGAGAAGGTGTGAAGGATTCCCCACCCACCGACATCGAAGGCCATGAGCTACGACTCCGATGGCGGCTCGACCGCGGACCGGCGCAAGCGCCCGTCCTCGTTGCCTTCCTCGCCCGCGGCTGGCGCTGCTCAGTGGTGCTCGTGTGTGTCCCGCCGAGCTGCGACTCTTCGATGCCTACCTGCGGAAGCCCTACCGCGCAGCGGAGCTCGCCGACGCCATCGGTCGCTGGTCCGTGTCGGCGAGCCACGGCTAGCGTGACTCATGCACCGCGACCTCGTCGAGCCCGGGAGACCGCTGAAGGATTGCCCTCGGAGCGGCATGGAGAGCTCGAACCCTCACCCGAAGCGACCGTATGACCGCCCCCTTCCGTTCGTCGTTCACGCTCGCCGCCATCTGAGGTCAGCACCGAACGAACATGCAGGAATCCGTTTACAGCCGGTCGCATCGAAAGGAAGATCACCTCATGCGTGCATCACTCTTGGCAGCACTCCCGCTTCTCGTGACGAGCATCCTCTTCGCGTCGTCCAGCCCGGCCGAGGCGCAGCCTCGCGGGTCGATCAACCGAAACGGGATCGACGGCGCTCGCATCGAGATCCACGGCGTGGTCGGCTGGTACCACGCCTTCGGGGCCGGCATGCGCGTGGAGATCCCGATCCTGAAGACGGGCTTCACCAACAAGCTCGACGACGAGTTCGCCCTCAGCTTCGGCGGCGACGTCGGCTTCTTCCCGTGGGGCGGCAGCCGCTACGACGACCGGCGCTGGGAGCGTCGCTACGACGACTGGGGTGGCTGGTACGGCGACTGGGCCTTCTGGGGCGTGGTCACGGCCAACTACAACATCTACGTCGGCCAGAAGTGGTCGTTCTTCCCGGAGCTCGGCTTCACGATCAGCGTTCACGACTGCTGGGACGAGGACTTCAACCGGGAGGTGTGCGTGACCGCGGCACCGGTCGGGGGGATCGGCGCGCGCTACCACATCAGCCAGCGGGTGGCCCTCGTCGCGCGGGTGAACTGGCCCATCGGCCTGCAGGTCGGTCTGACCTTCTGAGGCTCGTCGCTCCGGTCGCTCTCGATCAGATCGGGCTGACGAGGACTTCGCGGCGGCCGCCGGCCTTCGAGCTGGCGGGACCGACGACGCCTTCGGCTTCCATCTTGTCGACGAGCTTCGCGGCCTTGTTGTAGCCGATACTCAGCTGACGCTGGACGTGGCTGATCGAGCAGTAGCCGGCCTGCGCGACGCACGCGACGGCGCGGTCGTAGATCGGGTCGTCCTCGGAGGCGCCGCCGCCGGAGGACTCCTCGCGTGGCTTCAGGATGTTTTCGTCGTAGACGGGCTTGCCCTGCTCCCGGAGGAAGTCGCAGATGTCCGCGACCTCTTCCTCCGAGATGTAGGCGCAGTGCACGCGCTGTAGGTCGCTCGAACCCGGCGGCAGCATGAGCATGTCGCCGCGACCGAGGAGGTTTTGCGCGCCCACGCGGCCGAGGATGGTCTTGGAGTCTTCGCGCTGGCTGACCTTGAAGGCCATCCGCGTCGGGAAGTTCGCCTTGATCATGCCGGTGATGACGTCGACGGAGGGACGCTGCGTGGCGAGGATCACGTGGATGCCGGCGGCGCGGGCCTTCTGCGCGAGACGCGCGACCGCGGCCTCGACGTCCTTGGCGGCGACCATCATCAGGTCGGCGAATTCGTCGACCACGACGACGATGTAGGGGAGCTTCTCCGGGGTCGGCGGCTCGCTGGCGGACTCGCCGTCGGTGGGGTCGTGATAGACGTCGTTCCCCTCGTGGTCTTTGCCGTGCATCTTGCCGGCCTTCGAGGGCATCAGCTTCTCGATCGGCAGATCCCCGGCGATGACCTTGTCGACCTTCTTGTTGTAGGTGCCGATGCTCCGGGCCCCGGCGTCGGCGAAGAGCTGATAGCGGCGCTCCATCTCGTCGACCGCCCACTTGAGCGCGAGCGCGGCCTTCTGCATGTCGGTCACGACCGGCAACAGCATGTGCGGGATGCCGTCGAAGACGCGGAGCTCGACGACCTTCGGGTCGATCATGAGCATCCGGACCTCCTCCGGGGTCTTCTTCGCCAGGATCGACGCGAGCATGACGTTGAGCCCGACCGACTTACCGGCGCCGGTGGCACCCGCGACGAGCAGGTGGGGCATCTTCGCCAGGTCCTGGTAGACGGGCTGGCCAGCGATGTCCTTGCCGAGCGCCATCGGCAGCGCGCCGTCCATCTTCTCCCAGCGACGGTCCTCGAGGATCTCGCGGAGGTAGACGGTCTGGCGATCCTCGTTCGGGAGCTCGATGCCGACGCGCGCCTTGCCCGGGATCGGGGCGACGATGCGCACCTTCTGGGCGGCGAGGGCGAGCGCCAGGTCGTTCTCGAGGTTGGCGATCTTCGAGATCTTCGTGCCGCTCTGCGGCTCGAACTCGTACATCGTGACCACCGGCCCCGGGTGGATCTCGTCGACCCGACCCTTGACCTTGTAGTCCTCGAGCTTCTCCACCAGCCGGTGGGCGTTGTCCTTGAGCTGCTCGGCGTCGACGTCGATGCGACTCGGCGGCACCTGCTCGAGCAGGCTCGTGGGGGGTAGGTCGAAGCTGCCGCCCGTCGGCTGAGGCATCTTGATGCCGCTCGGCGCCTCGCGGGTCTCCCTGGGCGCGACGATCTTCGGACCGTCGTCGGTCTTGGCTTTGGCCTTGGCCTTGGGCTTCTTCTTGGCCGGCTTCTTCTGCTGGGAGGGGACGACCACCGGCTCCGGGATCTCTTCCTCTTCCTCGTCCTCTTCGTCGTCCGCTTCCGCCACGGAAGGGGCGCGCTCCTCGCGCTCTTCCTCTTCCTCGTCGTCCTCGTCGATAGGCTCGCCAGCGAGCTCGGCTTCGAGCGCCTCCCGCTCCTGCCGCTCGAGCTCGCGCGCTTCGCGCCAGGCCTCGGCCACGGTGCCCATGCTCTCGCGGACCTTCGCCAGCCCGGCGCCGCCATGGACGCGCACTCGCGCGACGATGCCCGTGATCGTGAGCCGGGTCCGGAGCACCAGCGTGATCAGCAGCACCGTGATGGTCAGGACGTACGCTCCGGCGGTCCCGAAGAGGGATCGCAACACCTCGCCGAGCACCTCACCGAGGATGCCGCCCGGCAGGTGGCCGCCGTGGACCTCGGTTCCGAGGAGCGCCAGATGGAGGAGCGAGCAGCCCACGAGGGTCAACACGAGCGTGCTGACGACCGTGGCGACGCCGAGGATCGCTCCCTTGCCTCGAAAGAGTCGGACACTGGCCGCGGCGAGCTCGAAGGGGAGCAGCCACGCCGTGATGCCGAAAGCGGCCACCACCGTTCCAGCCAGTGCCGCCCCGACGGGGCCGGCGAGGTTCTCGGTGCTTCGTGCGTCGTACGAGGCGAGAGCGAGGCCGAAGAGCACGGCCGCCGACGCTGCGACGAGGCCCAGGACCTCGTGTCGTCGACCGGGAGAATCCGCCGCCATCACGTCGCCCGCAGACGAACGGCTCGATGTAGTCTGATGTGCGCCCAAGTGGGTCCCTTCCGCATCTGGTTGTAGGAAGTGTCCCCGGTTCGGGTCAACTTTTCGGCCAGTGGGAAGAGGCGCCCCCAAAGGGCCGAGAAATCAAGGCCTTGCGACAAAGATGCCCAGGTCTTGATCACGAGGGAGATTTCTCTAGTATCGTCGCGACTTCCGCGGGGAACGGGCGCTCTTTTCGCGCTCCTCGAGCGGGTGACGGAGCCGATGCACGTACGCCGACGAATCCTGTCCTGTCTTGCCCTCGCCATCGGGCTCTCCTCGATGGCCGGCTGCAAGGTCACTGCCGAGGACATCGACTACTGGAAGCGGACGGTGAAGGGGCCGGGGAAGATCGTCGCGGTCATCCAGGCCGATCGCTATCCGATCGAGCTCCGAACCAAGGCCGCGCTGGCGTTGGTCGAGATGGACCGGCAGGACGTCGACGGCGTCGCGCAGCTCCAGCAGACCCTCCAGAACCTGCAGAGCCAGGACGCGGACGTCGTTCAGCAGATCGTCGCCGGCATGGTCCCCGGCCTGCTCGAGATGATGCAGGGCGCCGACGAGGACCACGACGAGAACCTCGGGCCGCCCCCGCGTCAGACCCGAGCCAAGGACGCGGCCTACCTGTTGATCCCCCACGCCAGCGCGGAGGCGCGCCAGCAGCTCACCGACGCGGTCGTCGGCTGGTACGCGGTCGACTTCGCGAACCGCAGCCTCGCCGGCAACTACTCCTCGGAGCAGGTCGTCCGCTCGCTCGGAAGCCCCGCCGCCCGTCAGCTCGTCGAGGGCATGAACGCCCACATGCCGCAGCAGGCGCTCGTGAAGATCTCCGAGCTCATCTCGCAGATCGGTGACGACGAGACCAAGCAGCAGGCCGGCGAGCGGCTGGTCACGATCCAGCGCGAGATGGAGGGCCAGGAGTTCATCGACTGGCTGAAGACCGAGATCCAGGACGCGATGGAGGGCGAGGTCTCGGATGATCGCGTCACCAACATCGCCGTCGTGAACCGCGAGAAGTTCATGAACGAGGGTGCGCTCCCCGCGATGAAGCACCTCGCGTCGGTCGACGCAGTCCGCACGCGCCTCCTCGAGGTCGCGTCGGCGGCGCCGCCTGCCGAGTTCCCAGACGGTGCCAAGGAGGCCATCAACCTCCGCCGTCAGAAGGCGCTCATGGCGCTCGAGGGCAACGTGGAGGAGGCCCACCTCGACCAGGTGCTCGCGCTCGCGCTCGACGAGAACAACCCGATCAACGTTCGCGACTACGCCTTCGATCGCGTCGGCGACATCCGCAGCCGCGCGGCGATCCCCCGGCTGTGGCCGCTGGTCCAGAACGCCGACAACGAGGTGCTCCCGAAGCGCCTGCGGTGGCGCGCGGGTGAGCTCGTCCTCGCCATCGGCGGCACCGAGATCATCCCCGAGTTCCTCTCGAAGCTGCCCACCGACAACGGCGTGAAGTACGAGCCGGAGGAGCTCGAAGGTTACGCGACGCGCATGAGCACGATGACCCCGCCGCCCTCGTCGCTGGTGGAGCGCCAGCTCTCGGCGCCGGAGTGGTTCAAGCGGGTCATCGCCCTCCGCTTCATCGAGCGTCGAGGCACCGCCGCCGACGTCTCCAAGATGCAGCGGCTGAGCAACGATCGCGCCGCGACGGTCGGCGACGCTTGGGAGCGTCTCGAGCTGACCACCGTCGGGGCCGTGGCGAACGCGGCGGTGGAGGCGCTCCAGGAGCGCTTGGCCAGTCCGAGCGACGACGACTCCGGCGACGACGCCGCAGGCGAGGAATGAAGGCAGGGCGCACGTGAGTCACGATCAGAACAAGAAGACCCTGCGTTCCTTCCAGTGCCGCGACTACCTCTGGGAGATCTTCGGCCAGATGAGCGGCGAGCTCGAGTGCTCGGTCGACTACCTCATCAACGAAGCCATGCGGCAGTACGCGCGTTCCCGTAACTACGGCGTTCGTGCGCCTTCCCAGCCGGGGATGCCGCGTCCGCCGATGCCGGGTCCCGGTGCCGGTGCGCCGCCCCCGCCTCAGGGTGGAGGCATCCCCTCGATCGGCCAGGCGCCGGCGCCGCGACCCGCCATCCCGAGCGCGCCCCCGCCTCCGCCGCGAGCCCCCGGCTACGGTGGCTACGGTGGCGGTCCGGGCTACCCGCCCCAGCAGCCACCGCCGCCCCAGCCGCAGCATCAGCCGGCCTACCAGCCGCCGCCGACCGGTGGCCCGTCGAGCTACCCGCCGCCGCCTCGGCCTGGTGGTCGCCCGAGCGCGCCCCCGCCGCTCCCCGGTCAGGCTCCGCCGGCGCCCGGCTACGGTGGCGCGCGGCCTTCGCTCTACGTGATCTTCAACGGACAGAAGATCCCCGTGACGAAGGAAGAGTTCGTGATCGGTCGCGGCAGCAAGACCGCCGACCTGCCCATCAAGGATGGGAACATCTCCCGTCGTCACGCCGCCATCGTCTTCCAGGGCGGCGCGTACTACATCAAGGATCTCGGCAGCACGAACGGCATCGAATACAACGGTCGCCGGATCGACAGTAAGCGCATCGACGAGGGCGACATCGTCCAGGTCTGCGACTACGAGCTGCGCTTCACCTACCGCTGAAGGGCGGCGATCGGGAGATCGAGCACGCCGATCGCGACGATGGCGGCGGCGACCAGCACGAGGGTCGCCACCATCAGCCATCGGAGCGGGCTCGTCTTCGGCTCGCGCGGGGCGAAGAGCCGTGGCGCACGCGGGCGGCTGGGCACGGCGCTCGGCACGCTGGGTCGGTCCAGGCTGAGCCGCAGCTCGTGGGCGAGCTGGTGGGTGTCCTGGTGACGCTCGGCGGGGTCGCGGGCGAGCGCCCGGGCGATGACCGCCTCCATCGCCGGCGGGAAGGCGCGATCGGCGTGCGCGTCCGATAGGGTCGGCGCGGGCTCCTGCTGCTTCTGCGTCAGCAGCTGGAGCTGGCTCTCGCCGTTGAAGGGCATCTCACCGGTCACGAGCTCGAAGAAGGTCGACGCCAGACCGTAGACGTCCGTGCGGCGGCTGCCGTCATCGCCCTTCGCGAGCTCCGGGGCCATGTACTCGGGCGTGCCCACGAAGGTGCCGGCCTGGGTGAGCTTCGGGTGATTGCCGTACTCCATGCGAACGAGTCCGAAGTCGAGGAGCTTGAGCACCGGGGCGCCGAGCGGTCCGCGCGTCAGGTGGAAGTTCTCCGGCTTCACGTCGCGGTGGATCACGCCCGCGCGATGGGACGCCCGCAGCGCGTCGGCCGCCTGCTCCATGAGCTCGACCGCGAGCTCGAGGTCCATCGGGCCCTTCCCCTGCACCGGGCAGTGGACGTAGTGCCAGAGGCTGATGCCGTAGAGCCGCTCCATGACGAGGAAGGGCCGCTGCCGCTCGTCGTCGATGAAGCCGGCGTCGTAGACCTCCACCACGTTCGGGTGGCGCACAGCGCGGGTGGCCTCGACCTCACGGAGGAAACGCTCGCGCGCGACCTGGTTGCCAGTCCACTTCGCGCTCATGACCTTCAGGGCCACCATGCACGACTCGCGTTCGTCCCACGCCTCGTAGACGTGGCCCATGCCCCCCTCGCCGATGTCACCAAGCAGGCGGTAGCGATCGCCGAGGCGGGTTCCGATCTCCAACCGCTCCCACGAGGTGGGGGCGTCGTCGTTGCGCACTCGCGCGGTGTTGTCGCGGCTGGTCATGGTCGAGAGTCATTCAAGAACCTTGCCGACCGTGCCTTCGAGGATCTCGCGACCGGGGCGAGGCGAGATGCCGCACTCATGCCGACTCACCGCGCTTCGGCGCACGCCACCGGCGGAAAAGGGCAGTAGTCTCGGCACATGCGACGGGCCTCGATCGCTGCCTCGTTCCCCGCCGTCGCGTTCTTCGGCGGACTCGTGGTGCTCGCGTCGTTCCGGATCGAGGGCGCGCCCGCGGGTGTCGCGGAGACCGCGACCAGCCTCACGCTGGCGGCGGCCACCGTCGCGTTGGTGATCGCCACCGTCGGCGCGTGGCGCAGGGTTCACGGTGGAACGCTCCGCTGGCCATTCGTGATGGTGGCTGCCGCGGTGCTGCCGTGGCTGGCGTCGCTCGTGGGCTCGCAGCTCGCCACGAGCGCGGCGCTCCACACCTACGCCATGGCCTCGTGGGAGCTCCGCGTGAGCGAGCTGCCGGCCGTTCTCGCCGTGGTGGAGCAGCTCGACGCGCGGGGAAGCGGGCTCGCCGCGACCTCGTTGCTGGGGGTGGCGCTCGCGCTCGTCGTGGCCGGGCGCGAGAGCCGGTGGGTCGCGCTCGCGGCCCTGGGGCTCGCGATACCCGCGGTGCTCGAGGCGATCCTCGCCTCCCGCTCGGCCGCTCGGTCGATGGCGGTCTTCGCCGCACGCGACGCGGGCCAGATCGAAGAGGCGATCGAGTCGAACCCGTATTGGCCCACGTGGCTCCGGCTCGCCGTGGTCGTCGCGGCCTTCGTCGTCGTCGCGTACCCACTCTTCCGCCACCGCCGTCAAGGTGGGCCCGCCCTCGCGTTGCTCCTGGTGTTGCCGTTGGCCGCCGAGCTCGCCGCGCGTGATCGAGTGGTCGCCGTCCGTGCCAGCGTCGCGCTTCCGCCTGCCGTCGTCTTCGCGCGCGCTCGGTCGACGGAGCGTGTGCTCGCCATCGCAGGCGCCGATGGGCTCCGGCGAACGCGAGACGCGACGGGCCCGCTCGTTCCGCTGGACGACTCACTCTGGGCTGAACCGGAGGTGCCGGAGGCCTGGCAGGACGCGTACCCCTATCGCTTCCCCGACAGCGTTCCCGAGTGGCTCGAGGAGATCCCCGCGAGCGAGCGCAACCGCGGCGAGAAGATGCCTTCACGCGAGACCCACGCCGAGCCGCGTCCAGCGGACGAGCTCTTGCGTCAGATCCTCTCCAGGCCGCGCTGCATCGGGCAGATCCCAGGGCCGGGCGCTTCGTTGCTCCTGACGCCATCCGGCATGGACACGGTGCTGAACGTGGTGCGCTCCTCGCGCGCCCGTTCGCTCTCGCTGGTCGTCGACCGACGCCCGCGACCGCCCGAGACCGAGCACCTCTCGGATGCCTTCCGCGTGGATCTCGGTGCGGTCTTCGTTCACCTCCCCGCGGCCATCGATCCGGCCTGTCAGGCTCGCTACGACCAGCGCTACCTGCGCGCGACGGTGGCAGCGGAGCCCGTTCGTCGGCTCGAGTCCCGCTCGGGCGCGACGCCGCTGGAGGAGCGGACCGGCCTCGATGGCTTCGGGCTCGTCTACCTGCGCGTGAGCGGTGACACCGAGGCGAGCGCGCTCCTCGCGACGATCGCCCGCGTCGACGAGCTCGGCTTCGAGCCCGTGCTCGTGAGCGAGTGGCCCGCCGATCCCGAGGCGCCGGTCGAGCATGGCCCGGCTCCGCCCACCGGGCCGTTCCAGCGAGGATCGCTCAGCGCACCTTGACCGTCAGCACCGCGCACTTCGCGTGGCGAACGACGCGCTCGGTGACGCTGCCGATGAGCCAGCGCTGAAGGCCTGAGCGGCCCGCGGTCGCGATGACGACCAGGTCGACGTCGTTGTCCTCGACGTACTTCAGGATGCCTTCGACCGGGCTCGGATCGTCGCGGTGGGCCAGCGTGGTCTCCGGTCCGAGCCCGTGCCGATCCCGGACCGCCTCGAGCTCCTTCTGGAGCTTCTCCCGCACGACGGAGTGGGCTTTGGCGATCTGCTCCTCCGTGGGGAAGAGGCCGGTCGGCGGCGGTGGGGTCGGCGGGCTCACGTGCAGGATGGTGAGCTCGGCGCCGAGCGCCTTCGCCAACGTCGCCGCCTCCTCGACCGCGCGGTTGCTCGCCTCGGAGAAGTCGGTGGTGCACACGATCCGTCGGTAGGCCACGAACCGAGGCTACCTCAGCCGCGCAATCGCTGTCGCACCTGTTCGAGGCGGCTCTTGATGAACTCGCTCTCGGGCTCCAGCTCGAGCGCCGACTGCAAGAGGTGCCAGCACTTCCGCCAGTTCCCCTGGTGCGCGGCCTCCACCCCCTTCTCGAAGAAGAGCCGCGCCTGCGCCGACTGAATCGGCGGCCCGGTGCGCGCGGCCGGTGCGTCATCGGGCTTGCGGATGGCTCGGTCGCGTTCGGTGGCGTCCAGCCGGAGCTGCCCCCGGCGGAGCGCCTCGTCGTAGGCGGCGCGAGTGCGCGGGTCGGTGAGCACCTGGTAGGCCTCGCTTCCGCGACGGTAGATGGCGGTCGCGCGGTCACGCTTGGCCGCCTCCGCGTCCGAGAAGCGGTCCGGGTGGTAGCGGCGAGCGAACTGTCGAAAGGCCCGCTTCACGTCGGCCAGGCTCGCTCGCGCGTCGATGCCGAGCAGGGTGTAGTAGTCGAGCTTCGCGAGCTTGTCGCTCACTCGCCGGCCTCGACGAGCTGCGAGTGCCGCTCGGACATCGACTCGAGCTCCGCGTCATCGGCGCCACCGAGCAGGTTGATTCGGATCGTCTGCTCTCGACCGGTGGTGACTTCCTGGGCCTTCACGTCGAGCGTCCCGCTCGCGTCGAGCTGGAAGGTGACGTTGAGCCGCACCGTGCCTCGCGGTCCGGGCGGCAGACCGCTGAGCTCCACCTGTCCGAGCGGCTCGTTGTCCTCGAAGCGCGGCGAGTCGCCCTGGCAGACGCGGATCTGCACGTCTTCCTGATCGTCGGCGGCGGTGCTGAAGACCCGCGCGGCTTCGGTGGGGATGGGCGCGTGGCGTCGGATGAGTGTCTGTGAGTAGCCGCCGGTGAGCTCGATGCCGAGCGCGTGCGGCGTGACGTCCATGAGGATGGGGGCCGGTCGATCGGCGAGATCGATGTGCGCCGGCGGAGCGATGGGCGCGGCGTCCGCGCCGGTGCCGAACCCGAGGGTGGGGTCGCCGCGTTGGTGGCGCTCGCCGCCACCGCCGATCTCCAGCGAGGGGAGCGAGGACACCCGCGCCGGCTCGATCGCGGGGAGCGGCGGCAGGCCGTCGTCCGTGAAGAGCGAGTCGCCATCGAAGCCGTCGTCCGAGCTGCTGGCGCCGGCGATGCCGACCGTCTGCGCACCGTCGATCTGAGGCGGCGCATCCATGGCGGGCAGGTCGAGGACGCCGTCCGTGAGCTGGTCGGGGAGATCGAGCTCCAGGGCGTCGAGGTCGAGGTCGTCGTCGATCGCGACCAGGCCGCTGTCGATCTCGATCATCGCGGAGTCGATCTCCATCGTGAACGACTCGTCTTCCGCCTTGGCGGTGCCGACCTGCTGGATGCCCTTCACGACCACGGCTTCCGGTGGTGGCGGCGGCGGAATGGCGGCCTCGACCTGGACCGTGGGCGCGAACGCCGGTTGCTTCGGCAGACTCGCGCGCCGCTTCTCACGACGCTCCCGCAGGCGCGCGAGCTCGGCCTCGGTCTTCTTGCGGATCCCCGCCCGCGCGGGTGGCCGCTCCGACCCGCCGGAGATCGTCCGGCCGAGGATCGCGGCCCCCTGCGCGACGACCAGATCGGGGTCGATCTCCGTCCGCGGCTCCTTGCCGAAGAAGCGCTGCACCCGGTCGCGGACCAAGGGAATCCGAGTGGACCCACCGACGAGCACCACGCTGTCGAGCTCCTGCGGCCGCAACCCCACGCTCTTGAGCGCCTCTCGGCACACCTCGAACGAGCGCTCGATCTGATCGGCGATGAGTCCCTCGAGCTCCGGCCGGTCGAGGGTCTGGAGGAGATCGATGGAGTCGGGCCCGAGCTCCTCCACCTCGATCTTCACCACCGGCAGGTCGCTGAGCTGGCACTTCGCCCACTCGGCGGCCGCGCGAACTCGCTCGAAGGCCTGTCGGTCCTCGGCGGGGTTCCAGCCGGTCTCCTCCGCCATTCGCTCGGCGAGCGCGTTCGCGATGACCAGGTCGATGTCGTCGCCCCCGAGGAAGGAATCGCCCGCGGTCGAGAGCACCTCGTAGACGTCCGCCTCGAGCTCGAGAATCGTCAGGTCGAAGGTGCCGCCACCGAGGTCGTAGATCGCGACCCGCTCCGAGCGCGAGGCCCCGTAGCCGTACGCGAGGGCCGCCGCCGTGGGCTCGTTCACGATGCGCGCGATGTCGAGGCCCGCGACCCGCCCCGCCGCTTTCGTCGCGGAACGCTGCAGCTCGTTGAAGTTCGCGGGCACCGTGACCACCGCCCGGGCGCAGCTCTGGTCGAGCGCGACCTCCGCGACCCGCTTGATCTCCTTGAGCACGAACGCGCTGATCTCCGTCAGCGTGTAGGTCTCGCCGCGGACGTTCACCACCACGCCGCCCGACGCGTTCTCGATGAGCTCGAAGGCGAAGCGGCTCTGCGCCCGCGCGACCTCGGGCGCGGAGAACGGGCGGCCGATCAGCCGCTTGACCGAGTAGACCGTGTTCCGCGCGTCGATGAGCCGGCGCTCGCGCGCCTCCTCGCCGATCAGGATCGAGCCGTCCGGTCGGAACGAGACGACCGAGGGGATCAGCCGGTGGCCGAGCTCCGTCGGGAGCACGCGCGCCTGACTCTCGTCCGCGATCGCGACCACCGAGTTGGTGGTCCCCAGATCGATGCCCAGGATTGGTCCGCGGCTCATCGTCGGCCTCTGCGGGGACGCGGGTAATCACGCGAGGTGTTCATCGGGGGCGCCGACTATACGCTACGCGTAACAGTTCGTGGGCGCGGACCGCACGTCGGGCGCCAGCCGGGGCCGTTGTCGGTCAATCGCGGGGGACGTCTCCTCTCTGAACGGTCGGCCTCGGACCTCGTTCGCCGTCGACCCCCCCTGGATTGTGGCGTGGGGGTGTGGTCGTGTGCGGGTCGGGGGGTGGGATTGGCTCCAGGGGATCGGGGGTTTCGCTGGGGGGCCGAGCCAGCTCGTACGCGGCCACGGTTCCACTCGGTGCTGGCGGTGTGTTTTCGGGAGTTGCCTCCCACGGCGGGATCTCGCGGCCCACACTCTCGCCCGGTTCTGGGCTCGGCGCTCGTCCCGTGGGCGCATCACGCCAGTCATCCGGGAGTGCACCCACCGGGGCTGGATCTGGAGCCTCTCCGTCCTGGGGGGCCTCATCCGGCTCGAACTCCCGGACGATCGTCCAGCCCATCATCACGGTGAGCGGGACGAGGAACAGAACCGCCATTCGCGCGAGTCTCTTGCGGTTGCTCAAATGGTCAATCCTCGGGTTTGTGCCGGCTCCATGATCATTGTCGGCGTCGCTTCAGCGCAGGGCGCGGCGGATGCCGGCGCCGATGTGCCAGACGTAGCCCTTGGCGAGGTCGGGA
>CAYXAP010000028.1:0-109032 GCA_964462035.1 uncultured Sandaracinus sp. | reverse complement strand
AACGCCCGCGTCAGTGAGCAGGCCAGGGGCGTCGGCGCCATTGCCCTGGAAACCGTCGTCGCCGCTCATGATGGCGAGGCCCTCTCCGGACAGCGTTCGGTCGTAGCGCATCCGGTCGAGGTCGCCGGTCGCCTGCTTCACCGCCGGCACCCGCGTCGGGTCGCTCAGGTGCAGCATCGCGAGGTCCTCGGCGCCGAGGGCACAGCCACTGCGACCCGGGATGACGTACGGCACGATCGGGATGTCCGGCACCGCCTTGAGCACGCGCTCGTAGTAGTCGCGACGGAGCTCGAGCGAGCTCGGCCCGTTGTAGTAGCAGTCGACCAGGAGCGCAGCGCTGGCGCCAGCCTTTCGCGCGTCGTCGGTGCCCTCGATCGCTTCCTGCGTATTGTTGGACCCGGTACCCGCCAGCACGCCGACCTCGCCCTTGGCGACGCGGATGGCCGCGCCGACGAGCTCCTCGTGCTCCTCCCACTTCAACGTGGGTGACTCGCCGGTGGTCCCGCAGGGCACCACGCCCGTCACGCCCTGGGCGATGACGAAGGCGATGAGCTTCTCGTAGGCCGCCATGTCGAGACGACCGTCGTCGGTGAAGGGCGTCGCGAGCGCGGGCCAGACCCCCTTCGGCTCGAAGGGCTTCGGATCGAAATCGGGCATGCCGCCGACTTACTGCGAGCGCACGGGCTTCCGCAAGGCTGGAGCGCACGCGTCACGGGCCCAGCCGAATGGCCGGGCCCGTGGGCGCTGGTCAGGCGTCAGCGGTCAGGGCAGTCCCGGGAAACCGCCACCGCAGCCCAGGAGCGCGACCTCGGGGCCACCGCAGCACACGGAGACCTCGCCGCCCCCCATGCCGGGGATGATGCCGCCGCCGGCGACCTGACAGGTGTCGTCTCCGGTGCAAGCTTCGCAAAGGCAGCTGGCGTCGGTGTTCGGCACACAGACGTCGTCGCAGCAGCTCTCACCCGGGCTGCCGCCCATGCCGAGCGCTCCGGCCATCGGCTCGGCGCACGCCGGAGCCGTGCCGCAGCGGCAAGTGCTCTCGACGCAGTTCGGTCCCTGGGCACCGCAAACGGTGCCGCAGCCGCCGCAGTTCATCGGGTCGCTGGTGGTGTCGATGCAGGCGCCGCCGCAGCAGGACTCACCGGCGCCACAGGCGGCTCCGGTGGAGCCGCAGCCGCAGGAGCCCATGAAGCAGGTCTCCCCCTCGGCGCAGGCGTTGCCGACGCTGCCGCAGTTTGCCGGGTCGGAGTTGAGATCGGCGCAGATCTTCACGCCACCGCTGTCCACGCAGACGCGGCCGGCCGAGCACTCGAGATTGCCCGTGCCGCAGAGGCACTGGGGCACGGAGCTGCCGGCGAGCTGACCGCAGCGATCGGAGCGCTCGGGGTTGCACGCGAACCCACAGGCGCCGCAGTTGGCGAACGCCGAGTCCGACTGAGTGCTTCCCGTTCGGTCCACGCAGGTGGTGCCACAGCAACGCTGCGAGCTCGCGCAGGTGGGCGAGCACATGCCGGGGCCGGCATCGACGCCAGCGGCCGGAACGCACGACCCACCCTGGCAGAGCTCGGCGGAGGTGCAGGCGTTGCCACAGCCACCGCAGTGGATGTTGCTGGTGGTGGTGTTCACGCAGGCCGAGCCGCAGCAGGTGGTGCCGCCCTCACAGGCCGTGGCGCACATCGGCGGACCGAAGTCGGCGCGGCCAGGCCCCATGTCAGAGCCAGGGCTGGTCCCGCGGTCGCCGTCGTCGCCACAGGCGCCGAGGGCGAGGGTGAGGCCGACCAGGAGCATGCGGCCGATCCGCAGGCCCTTCGTCGCCGAGAAAATCGTGAAGCAAGAACGCATCGCCAGACTCCTTCGGGGGGTTGCCCCGGATACAGCTGGGAGGTACCTGGCGGGCGCCTCCCTCATCGAACCGGCGGGCGACCCTGAGCAGGGACAGACCACCGCCCGGCGAAACCGGGTACCGAGGCCCCCAACCGAAGCCTCGGCTCCGATCAAGCTATCGGTGGTGCCGATGTGGTGTCAACGCCGACATCACCCAAAAGTCCCAACGATGTCAGGCGTATGCGTTTGATCACGAACGACCCGTAAGGGCTCTCGAGGGGTCGTCGAACGGTGATCAGCTCGCTTTGCGGTGAGCCTCGATGGCCTCGATGACCTTGTCGACGTGGCCCTTCACCCGGACCTTGGGGAAGTGCTCGACGACCTTGCCGTCGGGTCCGATGACCACCGTCGAGCGGATGATCCCCATGAAGGTGCGGCCGTACATCTTCTTCTCGCCCCAGGCGTCGTACTTCTCGAGCACCTTGCCTTCGGGGTCGCTGAGCAGCGGGAAGTTGAGCTCCTGCTTGGTCGCGAACTTCTCGTGGCTGGCGATGGAGTCCTTGCTGATCCCGAGGACCACGGCGTCGAGCTTCTTCAGTTTCTTCTGCGCGTCGCGGAAGTCCTTCGCCTCGGTCGTGCAGCCGGGAGTGCTGTCCTTCGGATAGAAGTAGACGACGACGTACTTTCCCTTCAGCTCGCTGAGGCGGACCTTGCCGCCCTCGTGGCTGGGGAGGTTGAACGCGGGAGCCTTCTTGCCCTTGGTGATGGCCATGAGCGCTGCTGTAGAGCCAGCGGCGCGGGCGTGTCAACGTCGCTCGGGTGACCACGGTGCACGTGCTGAGCTGGAACCTGGACGGGCTGACGACCAAGCGCTTGGACCGGCGGGCCGAGGAGGCGTGCGTGGCGATGGTGCTCGGGCAGACGCTGCGGGAGGCGGTGGAGGGCAAGCCGAGTCGGCCACCGCCAGAGGTGATCGCGCTGCAGGAGGTGGTGAAGCGAATCCACCTGTCCACCGTCCGGCCACATCTGGAGGCGGCGGGGTTCGCGCTCTTTCCGCCCGATCCTGCGCGCGAGGATGGCGACTACTCGCTCATCGCAGCGCGCCCGCCGTGGACGCTCCTGCGCGGGCGGGATGGGGCGCTGAGCGACAGCCCGCTCGGGCGACGCTGGGTCGAGGTGCAGCTGCAGCACGACGACGGCTCGCGCCTGCGGGTGATCACCGCGCACCTCGAGAGCCTTCGCAGTGGTTCCAGTAGCCGCGCCGCTCAGGCCGCCGAGATCGACCGGATGCTCGGCGACCCCGACGCACCGCCGACGGTGTTCATGGGCGACACCAACCTACGGGCGTCCGAGTGGCGAGCCATCCAGCGGGACCTCGCGATGTTCGACGCCTTCGACCTCGCGGGCCGTCCTCCCCGCCACTCGCCCACCTGGTGGCCCCGCGACGACGACGGCAAGCCCTCCCATGATCGCGGCTTCCGCTTCGACCGAATCTGGCTCGACCCCGGCCACGCTTGGACCGTCCAACGCTTCCAAACCCGCCGCCACCCCCGCATCAGCGACCACGCCGCCCTCGAAGCCCAGCTCACCCCAAAATGACGGGGACAGGATCACCCCTCGCATCCCCCTATCTTTGCGAGCGTTCCGAGCGAAGAATGAAAACACTCTCGGTGCTCACCAGGCAGCCGACCCATTGGGCCGATGAATGCGCCCGGATGGCGGGTTCTCGAGGCGCGTGATCTCGTCGATGTGCGCCGGAGCAATCTTGCGCTCGAGCGTCAGCCGTACCCAGCGACGGTAGGCCGTCTCGCGTGCGGCTCGCGTCGCACCGAGCTCGATGAACCAACTCGATGGTGTGACCCAACCAGCGAAGCGTTCACGCAGCGCATCGCTCGCGCGACCGGTGAAGAGCCCCAAGGTGCTCCACGGGTACTCTGGCTTGAGGATCCCAGCCCGCTCTGGATTGGTCTCGGCGTACGCCTGCGAGCAGCCGAAGTGCTCGTCGTCCTCGATCCGCTTCGAGTAGAAGCGCTCCTCGAAGAGCTTGCCCGACGCACCACGCTGCCGGTTCCGCCACTGGGTGTACCGCTGGGCGGTCGAATGGATGAGCAGCGACATCGCCTCGACCGTCGCGGGCCGAACGATGAGGTGAGCGTGGTTCGAGAGCATGCCGACGGAGTGAATCGCGCAGCGCTTCTTCCGGCTCGCGTCCCTCAATAGCCACAGGAAGCGCTTGTAATCGCGCGGGTAGGAGAAGAGCCGGCGGCGATTGTTGCCACGGAGAATGACGTGGTACGGCCAGCCGGCTTCGACTTCGCGGGGTCCTCTGGGCATGCGGCGCTTCTCGCCGAGCGACGAACCGAGTTGCCTCCGGCCCGGAAGTGACGCCTTACGAGGAGTGTTTTCATTTTCCGTCGGGAAACCCCTGTTTTTCAGGGGCGCGAGAGGGGCGATCCTGTCCCCATCAATTGGGGGTGCAGCGGACCCCTGTTTTTTAGAGGGATCCGGGAGGGGGGAGTGTCCCCGTCAATTCCAGGGGGTGCAGATGCCCCAGGGGGTGGGGCTCCGGATGGGGGCGGCGACGCAGGCGGTGCCCATCATGTTGGGCTCTTCGCGAATGTCTTCGCAGCGAGTGCCGCTCGGGCATTGATCGTCGCTGCGGCAGAGGCGCTCTTCGAGAACGCAGCGACCGTGGGCGCGGAGGTATTCGCAGCCAGCAGTGGCGCAGCAGGGGCCGGCCGCTCCGTCATGAGCGTCGCAGCCGTCCGGACGCACGTCGGGGCCGGTCGCGCAGGCGAGCGCGAACGCGACGAGCGCGCCCATCATGCCGAGCCGGCTCATGTCCTCCGAGGATACCCCGGACCGAACGAACGCCCTACCCCTCGCGACGCTCGGCGGCGGTGACCGTGTTCGAGAGCAGCATCGCGATGGTCATTGGACCGACGCCACCCGGCACCGGCGTGATCCACGCCGCCTTCTCGGCCGCAGGCGCGTACTCCACGTCGCCAATCAACTTCCCGTCCTCGGTGCGGTTGATGCCGACGTCGATGACGACGGCGCCTTCCTTCACCCACTCGCCGCGCACGATCTCCGGCCGCCCCACCGCCGCGATCACCACGTCGGACTCGCGCACCCGCGCTTCCAGGTCCGCCGTCCGCGAGTGCGCGATGGTCACCGTCGCGTTCGCCGCGAGCAGCATCAGCGCGATCGGCTTGCCGACCAACGCGCTCCGCCCGATCACCAGCGCGCGCTTTCCGCTGAGCTCGATCCCGGTCTCACGAATCAACCGCATGCACCCGGACGGCGTGCACGGCTGCAGCCCCGGCCGCCCCTCCTGCAGGAGCCCGGCGTTCATCGGCGTGAGCCCATCCACGTCCTTGCCCACGTCGATGGCGTCGATCACCGGCTGCGCGTCGAGTCCGTCCGGCAGCGGCAGCTGCACCAGGATCCCATCGATGGCGGGGTCGGCGTTGAGCCGAGCGACCAACGCCTCCAGGTGCGCCTGCGACGTGTCGCCCGGGAGCCGGTGGACCTTCCCCTCGAGCCCCGCCTTGCCGGCCGCCCGCTCCTTCATCTTCACGTAGACCTGCGAAGCGGGGTCGTCGCCCACCAGCACCACGTGGAGCCCGGGCTTGCGCCCATGGGCCGAAGCAAAGGCTTCCGCCCGCTCCTTCACCTCCGCACGCACCTTCTTCGCGACCGCCTTGCCGTCGAGCACCGTCATGGGCCCGCATCTAGCACAGCCCCCGGACGGCCGGAACCGCCCTTCCCCGTCGACGAGAGCCGCTGTCCGCGTTATGAGGGCGCCCATGGCCAGCCAGCCCTTCGATGACGTCTCCCCCCAGGTCGATCTCGCCGAGCTCGACCGCGAGATCCAATCGCTCTGGGACGAGGGCCAGATTTTCGAGAAGACCCTCGCGCAGAACGCCGAGGGCAAGCCCTTCGTCTTCTACGAAGGCCCGCCGACCGCCAACGGCATGCCCCACCCGGGCCACGTGCTCACGCGCGTGATGAAGGACGTCTTCCTCCGCTACCAGTCCATGCGCGGCCGCTACGTGCCGCGCCGCGCCGGCTGGGACACCCACGGCCTGCCCGTCGAGGTGGAGGTCGAGAAGTCGCTGGGCATCAGCGGCCGCGAGGCCATCGCCGAGTTCGGCGTCGAGCCCTTCGCCAAGGAGTGCATCGAGAGCGTCTTCAAGTACATCGAGCACTGGCGGACGATGACCCGCCGCATCGGCTTCTGGGTCGATCTCGACGACGCCTACGTCACCTTCCACTCGAGCTACGTGCAGAGCGTGTGGTGGGCGCTCAAGCGCCTCTTCGACGAAGGCCTCCTCTACCAGGACTACAAGGTGGTCTGGTGGTGGGCTCAGGGCGGCACCGCGCTCAGCGCCGGCGAGGTCGGCCAGGGCTACAAGGAGGTCGACGACCCCTCGGTGATGGTCCGCTTCCCCGTGAAGGGTGTCGAGAACACCAGCTTCCTCGCGTGGACCACCACGCCATGGACCCTGCCCTCGAACATCGCCCTCGCGGTCAAGGCCGACGCGCCCTACGTGACGCTGGAGCTCGAGGACGGCAGCAAGGTCGTGCTCGCCGAAGCGCTCGTGCCGAAGGTGATCGGCGACACGGCCCACACCGTCGTCGAGACCAAGCTCGGCAGCCATTGGGTCGGCGCCGAGTACGAGCCGCCCTTCCGCTACGCCGAGCCCGAAGGCGGCCCGGCGCATCGCGTGATCGAAGCCGACTTCGTCGAGCTGAGCACCGGCTCGGGCATGGTCCACCTCGCGCCCGCCTTCGGTGAAGACGACTTCCGCGTCTGCCGCGCCGAGGGCCTCGGCTTCCTCCAGCTCGTGAAGCCCGACGGCACCTTCCCGCCCGAGGTCACCGACTTCGCCGGCCGCTTCTGCAAGGAGGCGGACCGCGACATCATCCGCAACCTCCGTTCCCGAGAGCTCCTCTTCAAGGAAGAGGTCTACCGCCACGAGTACCCCTTCAGCTGGCGGAAGATGGACGACCCGCTCATCCAGTACGCCCGCACGAGCTGGTTCATCCGCACCACCGAGCGCATCGACGAGGTGAAGGCGAACAACCAGGAAGTGAACTGGGAGCCGGAGCACATCAAGGACGGCCGCTTCGGTCAGTTCCTCGAGGGCAACGTGGACTGGGCGCTCAGCCGCGAGCGCTTCTGGGGCACGCCCCTGCCCATCTGGGTCAACGACGAGACCGGCGCGATGGACTGCGTGGGCTCGGTCGCCGAGATCCTCGAGCGCAACCCCGACGCCTTCGCCCACTTCGAGGCCGCCAAGAAGGCCGACCCCGAGCTGCGCGAGGACCTGATGGTCCACAAGCCGTGGATCGACGAGGTCACCTGGACCAAGGACGGCGAGGCCGGCACCTACCGCCGCGTCCCCGAGGTCATCGACTGCTGGTTCGACTCCGGCTGCATGCCCTTCGCGCAGTGGGGCTACCCGCACCAGAACGAAGACAAGCTCGAGAAGTTCTACCCCGCCGACTTCATCACCGAGGCCGTCGACCAGACCCGCGGCTGGTTCTACTCGCTGATGATGATCAACACGCTCCTCTTCGGCGAGACGCAGGAGAACCCGCACCCGTTCAAGAACTGCTTCGTGATGGGTCTGATGACCGACGCGAAGGGCAAGAAGCTCAGCAAGCGGGACAAGAACTACACCGACCCACTGGTGCTCATGGATCAGGTCGGCGCCGACGCCGTCCGCTGGGCGCTCTACGCCAACACGGTCCCCGGGCAGAACACTCGCTTCCACGACAAGGCCGCGACCGACGCGGTCCGCGAGCTCATCCTGAAGGTCTGGAACGTCTACAGCTTCTTCACGAGCTACGCGAACATCGACGGGTGGACCCCCGCCGACTCGCCCGCGCTCGCCGAGCGTGACGACCTCGACCGGTGGATCCTCGCCGAGCTCGACCACACCGTCCGCAAGGTTCGCAGCGAGCTCGATCAGTACAAGAGCCACATCGCCGTTCGCCATCTGATCGGCTTCGTCGACTCGCTCTCGAACTGGTACGTGCGCCGCAACCGCGACCGCTTCTGGGCCAAGGGCGACTCGAGCAACAAGAGCGCGGCCTTCGCCACCCTCTACGAGGTGCTCGCGGATCTCACGAAGCTGCTCGCCCCCTTCGTGCCCTACGTGACCGACAAGGTCTTCCAGGGGCTCGTGCGACGGCAGGACCCGGCCGCCGCCGCGTCGGTGCACCTGGCCGACTACCCGGAGCCGAACGACGCGCGCGTCGACGACGAGCTCCGCCACGCGGTCGCGCTCGCGCGCGAGGTGGTCACCGCCGGCAGCCGCGTCCGCAACGAGCACAAGCTCAAGGTTCGCCAGCCGCTCGGCGAAGCCATCGTGGTCGTCGCCGACGAGGGCGAGCGCGCGGCCATCGAGCGCTTCGCCGATGCGATTCGCGAGGAGCTCAACGTGCAGACGCTGAGCTTCACCGAGGACGCGACCCGCTACGTCACCTTCGAGCTGCTCCCGAACTTCCGGGCGCTGGGCCCGAAGCTCGGCAAGCGGATGCCGCTGCTCAAGAAGGCCCTCGGCCAGCTCGAGGGCGGGAAGGTCTACGGCGAGCTGCAGGACACCGGCAAGCTCGTGGTGGCCCTCGAGGGCGGCGACGACGTGGAGCTCGGCGAGGGCGACGTGCAGGCCCGCCTGCACGCCAAGGAGGGCTTCGCCGCGGCGAGCGAGGGCGGCCACGTGGTCGTGCTCGACACGAACATCACCGACGAGCTGCGCCGCGCCATGCTCGCCCGCGAGGTGGTCAGCCGAGTGCAGAAGGCCCGCAAGGAAGCGGAGCTCGCCTTCGACGACCGCATCCACCTCACCTGGCAGTGCGAGGGCGAGCTGGCCGACGCGATCGACGAGCACGGCGAGGCGATCGCCGGCGAGACCCTCGCGACCGGCATCGAGCGCGGCGCAGGCGTTGGCGAGGCGGTCGAGACCGAGGTCGAGGGCACGCCGCTGACCATCTCCATCCGCGTGGTTTGATTCTTGCTGGTCTCCTGGGGACGGGTGCCGACGGCACACGCTGGCACGCTTGCACCCGCTACCCCTGGAGAACCGATGAGACGCGCTTGGACGATCGCCCCCCTGCTACTGGCTGCCATGGCCTGCAGCAATTCGCACTCACCCGAAGCGGACTCGGGCGTCTGCCTCCCGGACGGTCCCGCCCGCTCCTGCTTCGTCGGCCCATGCTGTGACATCTCCGGGTCGGCGACCATCGACCCGGCGACCTGCTCGCACGTGTGCGCCACCGGCTCTCTCTTCTGCACGCCCGCCGCCGGCTGCGACAGCTGTCCCGATGACTCGGACGCAGGTCCCGTCGATCGCCGCTGCTTCGGCGGCCCGTGCTGCGATGACGTCATGAACGCGGTGCGGAACGCGGACTGCATCTACGAGTGTCCCGATGGCTACTCGCAGATCTGCGAACCCGATCCCTCCGCCTTCTGCGCGCCCGACCCGCGCGACTGCGATGTCCCCTCCGACTGCGTCGTCACCGCCAACACCTGCTGCGGCGAATGTGGACAGGCCACGCTGGCGGGCTCGACTTCGGTCAACGAAGACTCCCTCGCGAGCTACCGCGACTCGCTCTGCGGCGACGACGAGCCGATCTGCCCCGGGTGCCCGACGGCGCCGAACCCGAACCTCGTCCCGACCTGTGCCGGCGGCATCTGTGAGGTCATCGACGTCGCCGGGATCTCCATCAGCGAGTGCTCGAGCTCCGACGATTGCCGTGTCCGCACGGTCGACTGCTGCGAGTGCGGCGGCGCGACCGACCTGGCGTCGCTCATCGCGATTCGCGCCGACGCGGAGGCCTTCTTCAGCGCCCAGGTCTGCGACCCCGGCTTCGGCTGCCCCGAGTGCGCGCCGGTCTACCCGGCCGACGTGAGCGCCATCTGCGACGCCGGCCGCTGCACCCTGGTCTACGAGGACGCACCGTGAAGCGCGCGCTGCTGGCCTTCCTCGTCATCGGCGGGTGCACCTGCGAGATCGGCGATCCACCGCCGAGCACCGACTCGCCCCCTGTCCCTCCCGGCTGCGGCCGCCTCGCGATCCCCACCTGCTGGGACGACTGCTGCTCGACCTCCACGAGCCCGTTCATCGACTCGAGCACGTGCGACGCGACCTGCCCCAGCGGCACCCGTCCCTTCTTCGACGCGTGCGCCCCCGCTCCCGCGTGCACCGACGGCTTCTTCCCGCCGCCCTGCATGGACGGCCCCGACGCCGGTCCGCCGCCCCTCTGCCGCGGCGGGGAGTGCTGCGACACGATGTTCCCCGCCTTCTTCGACGCGGCCACATGCAGCTACTCGTGCGGCGTCGGTACGTCGTTCAGCTGCACGCCGGATCCGGTCGCCTGCGACGACGACCTCCGCGCCTGCACCGAGACGTCCGACTGCGTCGTCACCGACAACCAGTGCTGCCACGTGTGCGGCGATCCCAGGCTCGAGGACCGCACCGCGGTCCATCGGGACAACGTGAGCGAGCTGCGCCTCCGCCTCTGCGACGGAGACCCCTCGCCCGCATGCGACGCCTGCGAGACCGGCTGGAACGCGTCGATCATTCCCACCTGCCAGGCCAGCGCCTGCGCTGCGGTGGACATCTCGCGCCTTCCGATGGCGGCGTGCACCACCGACGACGACTGCATGCTGCGAGCACGGGAGTGCTGCGAATGCGGTGCCCGAACCGAGCTCGACTCCCTGATCGCCCTCCGACCGGATGGGCTGCTCGATTACCTCGGCCTGATCTGCGACACGGACGCGATCTGCGACGACTGTGTGCCGACCTATCCCGAGGACGTCGAAGCCGCCTGCGTGAGCGGAGTCTGCGAAGTGGTCTTCGCCCCCGATTCCGGCGGCTGAGCCGAGCTGAACCGAGGGCTGGGCCTCTCGGCCACACCGTGCTAGCCAGTGACCCCGTGACCGACAGCCCTGCCAACGAGGAGCGCGACGCGAAGGCCGACGAGGCCGCGAAAGCCGACGCGAAGAAGCCCGCGTCGCCCACGCCGCGCACCAAGAAGGCGCTGGCCTTCTGCCTGATCGGCACGGCCGCGCTCCTGGCGGCCGACCTCGGCTCGAAGGCCTGGGCGCTCGAAGAGCTCTCCACCGAACGCATGAGCGAGCCCCCGCCGGTCTGCCAGACCGACGAGAGCGGCTACATGCGGCCACAGCGGCTCAACACCCGCGAGCCCTACGTCCTCCTCGAGAACCACATCGAGCTCCGCTACGCGGAGAACTGCGGCGCGGCCTTCGGCCTGCTCCGTGATGCCCCCTCGATCGCCCGCCACGCGGTCTTCGGCACGGCGGCGATCGCCGCGACCCTCGCCCTGCTCTGGATGTTCGCCACCGGTCGCGGGGGCGGGGCCTTCGCGTGGAGCGTGCCCTTCATCGTCTCCGGAGCGCTCGGCAACCTCGCCGATCGCCTGAGGCTCGGCTACGTCGTCGACTTCATCCGGGTGTACTGGGAGACCGACCTACCATGGGTCGGCACCCAGTGGCCGACCTTCAACATCGCGGACGTCACCATCACCATCGGCATCGTGCTCCTGCTCGTGGATGGCCAGCGCCAGAGCCGCGCCGAGAAGGCCGCCGAGAAGGCGGCGAAGGCCAAGAGCGAGACCGACGAGCCGGCCGAGGACGGCGCCAAGGCGGGCGCCTGATCGCCCTCGCGGCGAGGCCCGCATGAAGCCGACCCTCTTCGAGATCTTCGGGGAGACCGTCCCGGCGTACTTCGGGATGCTGATGGTGGGCTTCGGCCTCGCCATCTTCCTCGCTCAGCGGCAGGCCCGCCGCATGAAGCTCGATCACGACACGATGATCGATCTGGGCCTCTTCGCGCTGCTCTGGGGCGTCATCGGGGGGCGCATCCTGCACGTCATCGCCGACGGCCTCTTCTGGGACTACGTGCACCTCTGCACCGACCCGGACCTAGTCGAGTGGAACGTCACCGCGGCGCGCTGCGCCAAGCTCGAAGGCATCTGGGACCCGGCCGCCGAAGTCTGCCGGCCCGCCGAGCGGGACTGCTTCGCCTGGGCGAAGTTCTGGAATGGCGGCCTCGCCTACTACGGCGGCCTGATCGCCGCGAGCGCCTACGGCCTCTACTTCCTCCGCAAGGAGAAGTTCCCCGTCCTCAAGGGCGTCGACCTGGTCGGCATGGTCATGCCGCTCGGCCTCTTCTTCGGCCGGCTGGGCTGCTTCCTCGGCGGCTGCTGTTTCGGCCAGCCCACCGACGCCGCGTTCCCGCTGGCGGTCCGCTTCCCCGGCTGGAGCGACGCGAGCCAAGAGCAACACGAGCACGGGCTGCTCTCCGCCCCGAACCTCGAGTCGCTGCCCGTCCACCCGACGCAGCTCTACGAGTCCTTCGGCTGCCTCGCGATCGCCGCGTTCCTCATGCTGGTGTGGCGACCCCGAAAGCGCTTCGACGGTCAGCTCATGCTCCTCTTCCTCGCGCTCTATGCCGTGCTCCGCTTCGTCCTGGAGTACTTCCGGGCCGATGACCGGGGCGCGCTCCTGGGGCTGAGCACGTCGCAGCTGATCGGCGTGGTCATCCTCGGTGTCGTCGCCGTCATCTGGAAGCGCCTCTCGGCCCGACCGAACTGAGCGCCTACGCCCCCCGCCCGATCCGCTGCTACCCTTGGCGCCCATGTGGTGGACCCCTCGGGATCGGTGGGCGTGGGCTCTTGCGTCGTGCGCGGCGCTGGTGGTGATGGGCTGTGAGGCCGGGCAGCTCTCGGAGCTGCCACCAGAGGTCACCCTCCCAGACCATGGACTCGCGGGCGACGCCGGCCCGGGCGCGGATCTCGGCCCGACGCCGACCAGCGACCTGGGCACGACCGGCCGGGACATGGGCACGACGCCCGATCCCGATCTCGGCCCCGGCGACCCCTGCGCCGGTGTGACCTGCGGGGCCGGCGCGAGCTGCTCCGGCGGGACCTGCAGCTGCCTGCCTGGCTTCATCGACGTCGGTGGCGGGACCTGCCAGCCCGTCGAGCCGGGCGACCCCGCCGGCCGCACCGAGGCGGACGTCTGCGACGCCTGGAACGCCGGCCGCGTCGAGAACGCCGTTGGCGGGGGCTGGGAAGAGCCCAGTGACATGTGCGACCCGGGCACGCTCTCGGCGGCCGCCATCGAGGACACCGTGCGCCGAGTGAACATGTACCGCTGGCTCGCCGGCCTCGACCCCGTGACCGACGACCCGGCCCAGCACGCCGGCGATCAGGCGTGCGCGCTGATGATGACTCGCGAGGGGCGCCTCTCCCACGACCCGCCCATGAGCTGGGCCTGCTACTCGGCCGCCGGTGCCGCGGCCGCTGGCAACAGCAACCTGGCGCTCGGCAGCCGCTCGAGCCCCGCCGCCATCGACCTCTACATGGGAGACCGGGGCGTCGCGAGCCTCGGCCACCGTCGCTGGGTGCTCGCACCGCGCCTCGGCAAGATCGGGATCGGCTTCGCCGGCCGCGGCCAGTGTCTCGGCGTCTTCGACGGCAGCGGCAGCTCCGACCGGCCTTGGACCAGCTACCCGAACCAGGGTCCGGCACCCATCGCCACCGCGCAGCACACCTGGAGCTTCCACTCCAACGCCGGGCTCCGCGACGCCACCGTCGAGGTCCGCAGCGGGGGCATGATGCTGCCCGTCGGCGTCTACTACCCCGGCAGCACCTACGGCCGGCAGGAGTCGATCGCCTGGGACCCAGAGGGCTGGACCCCGACCGCCGGCACCACCTACGAGGTCACGATCGGCAACTTCGACGGCGGGCCGATCACGTACAGCGTGACCCTCGTCGACTGCTGACCGGAGCAGCCCAGCACCACGGGTCGTGGCTCGGGCGAGCCACACACCCAAGATATGGGTTGACCCGCCGCCATCGGTTGCCCTACGTTGCGTGACGTCGTTGGTGCTTTCGGTTCGCCGGAGGCCTCGGGGTGAGCACACCTCGGGAGGGAATCCGGTGTGAATCCGGAGCTGCCCCGCAGCGGTAAGTGGGAACGAAAGCCGTCATCGAGCACTGGAGCGTGAGCTCTGGGAAGCGACGGCCGGTAGGAATCGGCAACGCCGAACGCCCACGAGCCCGAAGACCTGCCGCGATGCGTTTTCCAGAGTCTCGCCTCTGGGAAGCGGTTGCCCGGGTCTCGAGGGAAGACCGGCGGGGTCGGCCGTGCTGCCTCTCCGTCGTTCTTCGTCTCGCCACTCGGGTTCTTCCGCGAGGGAACGGAACGAAGACATGCAGACAATGGAAACGCCGGCGCGAGCCGGTGGGATGCGGATCCGTAAGCGCGACGGGTCCGAGGCGACGATCGACGTGGGTGCCATCGTGGCGGTGGTCCGGCGGGCCGCCGAGGGGCTGGGTCACGTCGACCCGGACCTGGTGGCGGTGCGCACCATCGCCGGGCTCCACGACCGGGCGACCACGCGGGAGCTCGACGAGCTCTCGATCCGCGTGGCGGCGTCGCTCACCAGCGAGGCGCCGGAGTACGACCAGCTCGCGGCCCGCTTGCTGGCCCGCTTCATCGACGAGGAGCTCGGGTCCCAGGGACTCGGCGCGTTCACCGAGTCGATCGCCCGGGGCCGCGAGCTCGGGCTGGTCGGCGACCGGCTCCACGAACGCACACTGCGCGAAGGCGCGGCACTCGATGCGCTGATCGATCGACGGCACGACGCGCGCTTTCGCTACTTCGGCCTTCGGACGGTCTACGACCGCTACCTCCTGCGCCACCCGGTGAGCCGCGAGGTCATCGAGGGACCGCAGCACTTCTTCCTGCGAGTCGCGAGCGCGCTCACCGAGTCGCTCGAGGAGACCGCGGCGCTCTACGAGACCCTGGCCACCCTCTCCTACCTGCCGAGCTCCCCCACGCTCTTCAACGCCGGGACCCGCCACGAGCAGCTCTCGAGCTGCTTCCTACTGGACTCGCCCTCCGACACCCTCGAGGCCATCTACGACCGCTACCGCGACGTGGCGATGCTCTCGAAGTTCTCCGGCGGCATCGGCATGGCCTTCCACCGCGTTCGCTCGCGCGGCTCGCTCATCCGGAGCACCAACGGCCAGTCGAACGGCATCGTGCCGTGGCTCAAGACGCTGGACAGCTCGGTCGCGGCGGTGAACCAGGGCGGCAAGCGCAAGGGCGCCTGCTGCGTGTACCTCGAGCCCTGGCACGCGGACATCGAAGCCTTCCTCGAGCTCCGCGACAACACCGGTGACGAAGCGCAGCGCACCCACAACCTCAACCTGGCGAACTGGATCCCCGACCTCTTCATGCGGCGGGTCGAACGAGACGCGCCCTGGTCGCTCTTCGACCCGGCCGACGTGCCCGAGCTACCGGACCGCTACGGCGAGGCGTTCGAGGCCGCGTACTTGGCCGCCGAGGAACGTGGGCTCGCGCGCAAGACGCTGCCGGCCCGCGAGCTCTACCGCCGGATGATGCGGACGCTCGCGCAGACCGGAAACGGCTGGATGACCTTCAAGGACCGCGCGAACGCGACCTGCAACCAGACCGCCGAAGACGGGCGAGTCGTGCACCTCTCGAACCTCTGCACCGAGATCCTCGAGGTCACGACGGAGCGCGAGACCGCCGTGTGCAACCTCGGCTCGATCAACCTGGCGGCCCACCTGGCCGAAGAAGGGGTCGACGTCGAACGGCTACGGAAGACCGTCCGCATCGCGGTGCGACAGCTCGACCGGGTCATCGATCTGAACCTCTATCCGATCGACGGCACCGCCCGCTCCAACGAGCGATGGCGCCCCGTGGGGCTGGGCATCATGGGCCTGCAGGACGTCTTCTTCCGGCTGGGGCTTCCCTTCGACGACCCGCGCGCGGTCGAGCTCTCGGCGACGATCCAGGAAGAGATCTACCTGACCGCCCTCGAAGAGAGCGTGGCGTTGGCCGAGGCCCACGGCCCGCACGAGGCCTTCGCCGAGACCCGCGCGGCGCGCGGCCAGCTCCAGCCGGAGCTCTGGGGCGTGCCGGTTCGCGATCGCGCACGCTACGAGGCGCTCCGCGCGGCGGTGCGGGAGCACGGACTGCGCAACTCGCTGCTGATCGCCATCGCGCCGACCGCGACCATCGCGTCGATCGCCGGCTGCTACGAGTGCATCGAGCCGCAGGTCTCGAACCTCTTCAAGCGCGAGACGCTCAGTGGGGAGTTCCTGCTGCTGAACCGCTACCTCGTGGCCGAGCTCCGGAGCCGCGGCATGTGGACCCCCGGGATCCGCCAGCGGCTCCTCGCCGCCGAGGGGTCCATCCAAGGGCTCGACGAGCTGCCGGAGGAGATCCGGCAGCTCTATCGCACCGCCTGGGAGCTCAAGCAGAAAGCGCTCATCGACCACGCCGCGGCGCGCGGCCCCTTCATCGACCAGAGCCAGTCGCTCAACCTCTTCATGGAGAGCCCAGAGGTCGGCGCCCTCTCGTCGATGTACATGTACGCCTTCAAACGGGGGCTGAAGACCACCTACTACCTGCGCTCGCGGCCGGCGACGGGGATCACGAAGACGGTGACCAGCACCGACCAGAAGGCCGACGCCGCGCTTCGCTGCTCGCTCGAGAACCCCGAGATCTGCGAGGCCTGCCAATGAGCCGCGTGACCGGACGGGTTCGTCCGCTGGGCCGGCGGGGGAAGCTCCTCGATCCCGGCCTCGAGCTGACGCTGCGGCCGATGGCCTACCCGCAGTTCTACGAGATGTACCGAAACGCGATCCGGAACACGTGGACGGTCGAGGAGGTGGACTTCTCGACCGATCTCTCGGACCTCTACACCGAGATGAGCCCGGGCGACCGGCACCTCGTCGAGCGGCTCGTCGCGTTCTTCGCGACCGGCGACTCGATCGTGTCGAACAACCTGGTGCTCAACCTCTACCGGCACCTCAACGCGCCCGAGGCGCGCATGTACCTGTCGCGGCAGCTCTACGAAGAGGCGCTCCACGTGCAGTTCTACCTGACGCTCCTCGACACCTACATGCCCTCGCCCGAGCAGCGCGCCGAGGCGTTCGCGGCGGTCGAGCACATCCCGTCGGTCCGGCGAAAGGCGGAGTTCTGCGCGAAGTGGATGGACAGCATCACCGACCTCGACTCCCTGCAGAGCGACGAGGATCGGCGGGCCTTCCTGCTGAACCTCATCTGCTTCGCGGCGTGCATCGAGGGACTCTTCTTCTTCGCGGCGTTCGCCTACGTGTACTTCCTTCGCTCGCGCGGGCTGCTGCACGGGCTGGCCGCGGGCACCAACTGGGTCTTTCGTGACGAGAGCGCCCACATGGCCTTCGCCTTCGAGGCCGTGCGCACCATCCGCACCGAGCAGCCGCACCTCTTCGATACCCGGCTCGAGGCGTCGGTGGTCGAGATGATGGTCGAGGCCATCGAGTGCGAGATGCAGTTCGCCGAGGACCTGCTCAGCGAGGGTGTCATCGGGCTCTCGCTCGCGGACATCCGCGAGTACCTCGAGCACTGCGCGGACCAGCGGCTCTCGATGCTCGGCATGAAGCCGCGCTTCGGCGCCGCCAACCCCTTCCCCTTCATGGCGCTGCAGGACGTGCAGGAGGTCGCCAACTTCTTCGAGCGGCGAGTCTCGGCCTACCAGATGGGCGTGAGCGGCGACGTCACCTTCGACGCCGACTTCTGAGCGAACGGCCGCGCTCGTCCCATGCGACGGGCGCGGTCGGGGACCGAGCCTCGGGCCTCAAAGACGTCGAGCGATGGCGTGCCGGTATGGGGTCCGTTCGTAGGCCACCAGCTCGAAGCCGCCATCGCGAAGCTCGGACTCGATCGCGTCTTCGGTGAAGACGTGGACGTAGTTCGGAACGAGCGTGTCACCGAGCTCGAGGAGCTCGCGCCCCGCGAGTGTTCGAATGGCGTTGCCGAGGGCGGTGATCAGCCGGAACTCCGCCCCGAGGCGATCGCGACCGAAGAAGGACACCAGCAATGGCCCTCCCTTCGGCAGGCTACGTGCTGCGCCCCGAAGGAACGCCACCCGCCGCTGGCGGCCTCGGATCAACATGTACGAGCCCCACCCCACCACCACGCCATCGAAGGGTTCGTTCGTGGGCCACTCGTGACGAGCGCAGACTTCGATCGTGCCCTCGTGGCCGTGATCGGCGAGGAGGCGGCGGCCGGCATGGACCAGACCTGCGTTGCACTCGAAGCCTCGGGCGTCGAACCCCCGTTCGCGCAGTGCGAGGACTTCGCGTCCTCCACCAGCGGCCGTCACGACCACCCGGCGACACTCGCCGAAATGGGCCCCGATGGCCACCGACTCCCACTCGAAGAGCCCTCGTTCGTTGTACGAGGCATCCCGGTAGCTATCGCGACCGTCGTAGTAGCTGGTGTCTACGGCATCGAGCGCGGCATCCGAGAGCACCCCCAGCCAGAGACCATTGAAGGTCCCGCCAACGGCACGGATCCCTCGGCGGAGCCAGCGCGAAGCTCCGAGATAGACATCGACGCTCTTGGAAGGGCCGCCAGGCTCAGGCGGCACAGAAGCCTTCGTAGTCGATGTACTCGGTGATGGTCGGATTCTCGCCGCAGACCACGCACTCGGGATCCTTGGGGAGCTTGAAGTTGCGGACCTTCATCGAGAGCGAGTCGTACTGGAGCAAGCGACCGACGAGCGGGTCGCCCTGGCCGAGCAGGATCTTGATGGCCTCAGTGGCCTGGATGGTGCCGATGACGCCGGGGAGCACACCGAGGACGCCGGCTTCGGCGCAGCTGGGCGCGAGGTGCGCGGGCGGCGGCTCCGGGTAGAGGCAGCGGTAACAGGGACCCTGCTTGGGCCAGAAGGTCGTGACCTGTCCGTCGAAGCGGAAAATCGATCCGTGGACGACGGGGATGTCCTTCCAGACGCTGGCGTCGTTCACCAGGTAGCGGGTCGGGAAGTTGTCGAGGCCGTCGACGATGACGTCCCAGTCCTGGTCGAAGATGCGGTCGATGTTCTCGCTGGTGAGCCGCTCCTCGAAGGGGATCACGGTCACGTCGGGGTTCAGGTCCGCGATGCGGGCGGCGCCACTCTGGACCTTCGCCACGCCGACCTGGCTTCGGCCGTGGAGCACCTGGCGCTGCAGATTCGACTCGTCGACGACGTCGCCATCGACGACACCCAGCGTGCCGACGCCAGCGGCCGCGAGGTAGAGCGCCGCCGGGCTGCCGAGGCCGCCCGCGCCCAGCAGGAGCACGCGACCCTGAAGCAGCTTGGCCTGACCCTTCTCGCCAACCTCTGGAAGCAGCAGGTGCCGGCTGTAGCGGTTGAGCTGCTCGTCGGTGAAGGCGAAGGGCTTGGTGGTCGGGAAGCCCCGGTCCTTCCAGTCGTTGAAACCGGGGTTGGCGCTCTCGACCTTCGTGTAGCCGAGGTCCTGGAGCACCTTCGCGGCGAACGCGCTGCGCACGCCGCCGGCGCAGTAGGTGACGATGGTGGCGTCCTTCTTAGGCAGTCGGCTGGCCGCCTGCATCTCGAGGAAGCCGCGCGGCACGTGGACGGCGTCCGGGATGTGCCCTTGCCGCCACTCGTCCTTTTCGCGGACGTCGACGAGCGTCAGCTCCTCGCCGCCTTCGATGCGGGCCTTCAGATCGTCCAGCGAGACCTGCTTGATCGAGGCCTTGATGCTCTGGAGCATGTCCGAATAGGTCTGTGCCATCGCGCCTTTTCCTACCTCTCAGCTCGGAAACAATGAGCTACCCGAGCGCATCCATCGACAATGGACGATGGAAGATGGGTGACCCCCTCCCCGACGTCAAGGATGAGGGACGGTTACGAAAGGACCGTCAGGCGACCCGGCCGTGGCCGAGGGTCGCCTCGTGGCTCAGCTCCAGCTGCCCACCGCCGAAGCGGGCCTCGAGGATCTCGAAGAGCGCGTCGCGAACCTTGGCGACGTTGGCCGGGCCGATGTTGGCGAAGAGGACCCGGCCGGGCGGGGCGCTGTTCTGCATGAGCTCCCAGTAGTCCTCCTTGGAAGGGATCACGAGGACGTGGGTGACCTTGTCCACCGCGACGTCGGTGAAGCCGGCGGCCTCGAGCTCCGCCGCGAAGCGGTCGGTGTCGGCGAGGCTGAAGATGGCCGGCGGCTTGGCGGGCTTCGGCAGCTCCGGGAGCGCTTTCTGGACGGCTGCGCCGAAGAAGCCGAACGAATCCATCTTCTCCGGACCGCTCCAGGCACTCACGGCGACCTTGCCGCCGGGGGCCAGCGCGCGACGGAGCTCCGAGAAGCCGGCCGCGCGGTCGTCGAAGAGCATCACACCGAAGCTGCTGACGGCTCGGGTGAAGGTCCCGTCGGCGACGTCGAGGTTGGTGCCGTCCATCACGGCGCACTCGACGTTGGAGATCTGGGCGCGCTCCATCCGCTGGCGAAGCCGCTCGATCATGCCGGGCGCATAGTCGGTCGCGACCACGCGCTTGCAGCGGGCGGCGAGCTGCTCGGTGACGTTCCCCGGACCCGCCGCGACCTCGAGCGCGGCGCACTCCGAGGTCGGATCGAGGCGCTCGAGGAGGTCCGCGGTGTAGAGGCTGGTGAAGTCCGTGACCGCCTCGTCGTAGTCGGCGGCAGCGGCGCTCCAGTTGTCGGGCGTGTGCGGGTTCTGCATGGGGCGCGACGGTAGGGCGGTTCGCGCCCACCGAACAAGAACCCCCAGAGGGTCGAGCGGTGCGATTTGGGGGCTTCACTCCAAAGGGGGCACCCTGTGGGCATGCTTCGCTTGATGGTGACCGCCGCGCTGGTGGGTGGGGTCGCTTCGTCCGTCCAGGCTCAGCCGGCGGCCAGCGCGGACGAGGCGACGAGCAGCTACGTCGACGCGCCCCTCGAGCAACGCCGAGCGCGCCGACTCACCCTGGGCTTCGACAGCCTCTTCGTCGCTGGAGGAGTCATCGGCAGTGTCCTCACCAGCCGACCGCTTCGAGACGGTCTGCCGCTGCAGCTGACCTCGCACATGGCGTTCAGCATCTCCGGGAGCGCCATCATCGCGCGACGGCGGCAGGACCGCAGTGGCTCTGGTCGCTCGCCAACCGTTCGAACCTGCCCTTCTGGGCCGGCGTCATCGGCGCGGGCGTCGAGATGCACAGGGCGGTTCAGCGCGATCCCGGGAGCGACTTCGGCGGACCCGACTCGATCAGCGGTCGTGGGTTCGCCATCGGCATGGGCGTCGGAGCGTTGGTGGCGCTCCTCTTCGACCACGTCTGGTTGATCCGGGATGGCCGGCTCTCCCGCGCCCAGCGGGCGATCATGGGGACCCTCCTGACCTTGGTCGCAGGGGTGGCCCTCGGGTTCGGGGGGCGGAGCTACGAGCGCTACATGGACGCGACCGACGTGTGAGTCAGGGGGTCTCCGACTCGGACTCTGACTCGGACTCTGACTCTGACTCGGACTCTGACTCGGACTCTGACTCGGACTCTGACTCGGACTCTGACTCGGACGCCGACTCGGACTCTGACGCCGACTCCGAGTGCGCGGCCGTGGGTGCTTGGGCAGGTCCGGTGCTCTTGGCGCGGAGCGGGTTCGACTCGCCCGCCATGACGGCGCGCCAAACGCGCTCATCCACGTTCTTGCCGGTGACGATGACGACCGTCGTCGTCTCGGGCGACGGAGGGTTGGCCATCAGGTGGGCGATGGCGACCGCGGCGCTGCCCTCGACACGGTGGCCGAGGGTCGCGCCAGCGAAGCGCATCGCTTCGGCGATGGCGCCCTCGCTCACGAGATGCATCTGCACGCCTGCGGCCTTCGCGCGCTCGACCGAACCGGCGGCGACCCCGCCCTCGAGCCCTTCGGCGAAGGTCGGCTCGGACTCCCAGGTCATGTAAGCCTTCCCGTCGGCGAGCGAGCGAGTCATCGCCGGCGACGCTTCGCTCTGGACGCCGATCAGCTTGGCGTCCTCACCCATGTGGCAGGCCGCTGCGGCGATGCCGGCGAGGAGCCCCCCGCCTCCGACCGGGATGACGAAGGCGCCGACGTCGGTCAGCTGGCCGAAGACCTCCGCCGCGAGTGTTCCGCCATTGCCGGCTGCCACCCACGGGTCGTCGTAGGGCGACACGAAGACCTCGCCGGTGTTCGCGACCGCCGCGCGTGCTCGCGCCTCGGCGGCGTCGTAGCCCGGCTCGTCCATGACCTCGACCCGCGCGCCGTGGCGGGCGATGCCCTCGCGCTTCACCATCGGCGCATCCCGCGGGACGAAGACTCGCGCCTCGATGCCGAGCGCCTGCGCCGCGAACGCGACGCCGAGGCCGTGGTTGCCAGCGGACGCGGCGACGACGCCCTTGGCCCGCTCCTCCGGGGTGAGCGCGGCCAGCCGGGCCAGCGCCCCCCGAACCTTGAACGAGCCGGTCTTCTGTTCGCTCTCGAGCTTCAGCCAGACGTTCGGTCCCAGCTTGGGCGCGGGGACCAGCGCGGTACGCACCGCGTGGCCTCCCACCGCTCGACTCGCCGCCTCCAGATGCTCCCGCTCGATCGCCCAGCTCATGGGGGAAGGCTACATCACCGGCCGCTACATGCCGCAGGCGTCGCGGCAGCCCCCCGGGCTGCAGGGATCGGTCGACGACTGGACGCACGAGAGACAGGCCTCCTGGACGGAACGCTCCTGCCCCACGCAGAACACACCCATCATGACGGCGCCCGGGTCGGTGCAGCTGGACAGGACCTCCGAGAGCTCCGCGCAGGGGTCGGCCTCTTCATCGACGCCGCCCTCCATCGCGAAGTGGGCCCCGATCATGCCCACGCCACCGAGGAGCAAGAGCCCGCCCCAGTACTGCATCGGGATGAACATGAAGTCGTGGGTGTTCTCGCTGGTTCGGCGGCGGTTCAGGTACCAACCGAGCGGCAGCGTGACCGCACCCACACCGAGCGCCGCGAGCGACCAGGGATAGAGGGTCCCCTTGGCCGGTCCGTCGAAGCCGAGGGCCACGGCGAAGAAGCCAGCGGCTCCGAAGAGAAAGACCAGGATTCCAGCTCCGCGCCACGCAATCATGGGCCATCGTACGGGACGCGGTCCCCCCTTCGGGGTAGGCCGGTCTAGGCGGCGGCGGGCAGGTAGCCCTCTTCGATGGCGTAGTCGCGGAGCTGGGCGCTCAGCAGTCGGCGGCCGCGGTGGAGGCGGCTCATGATGGTGCCGACGGGGCAGCCCACGGTCTTGGCGGCGTCCTTGTAAGACTGGCCGCCGAGGTCGACGAGCTCGATCGCCTGCCGGAAGGTCTCCGGGAGGGCCGCGAGGGCTTCCTTCACCTCGTCGCCGAGAGCCTGCGCGGTCGCGGCCGGCTCGCGCCAGAAGGGGTCCGGGACGCGCTCGCGATGAACCTGGGTGAGGATCTCCCGCTCACGCTTCTTGCGGCGGTAGCCGTTCACGAACGTGTTGAACAAGATCCGATGCATCCAAGCACGGACGTTGGTCCCTTCCTCGAAGCGGTCCCAGAACGCCCAGGCGCGGGCCATGGCCTCCTGGAGCACGTCGTCCGCATCGGCGGGACTCCGGGTCAGGCGCATCGCAGCACCGTAGAGCTCGTCCAGGTGGGGAGCGATGGTGCGTTCGAACCTCATGCGGGCGGTGTGTGTATGCATCGAAACGGGACCTCCCAAGCCCGCCCGGTCCAACATCGGGCGGCTCGTGCCCATGCTTCGAAGCAATGCGGGTGCCAGGACCCCCTTCTTCCGCTTTTGCTTGGTTTTCCGTCGCTTCTGGGTCCGCTTGGTCTGTGTCGCTGTCAAGTTGTCCTCCCTGGGCCACGGCGCCGTGTCAGGCTGTCGGCACCAGTGGAATCGAGCATCCAGACCAGATGTGGCGATCCCATGGCGGACTCGAGGAGAGCTCACTCCCCACCCACGAAGAAACGGCGGGCACCGGGCTCCCCTTCCCCGTCGCTCGCGTTCTTCGGCCCTCCGGGGACGAGGTAGAACCGTTTGACGACGTCCCGGTTCAGCGACGGCTCAGCGCAGGCTCGCGAGCGTCGCCGGCACTGCGTCGGCCAGCTCTCGCGCGAAGAGCCCGCGGTCCCCGACGGCCGCACGCTCCCCAGCCCGGCCGTGCACCTGCACCGCTGCCCAAGCGGCGTCGAAAGGCTCCCGCCCCTCGCAGAGCAGCGCGCCGGCGACGCCGGCGAGCACGTCGCCGGTCCCCCCGACGCCCATGGCTGGCGTCCCGGCGGAGCTCACCCGGAAGCGCTCCCCGTCCGAGACCACCGTTCGCGCGCCCTTGAGCACCACGATCTGCCCGCTCTCGCGCGCCAGCCGAGCCGCAGCGTCGAAGCGGTCGGACTGCACCTCCGCCGTCGAGACCCCGAGCAGGCGCGCCGCCTCGCCAGGATGAGGCGTCAGCACGCGAGGCCCCGCAGCTTTCGCCAGAGACTCGAGGTCCCCCGCGAACGCGGTCAACGCGTCGGCGTCCAGGACCATCGGTCGCTCCGACTCGAGCGCGAGCGCACGCGAGAGCTCGAGCCCATCGTCGTCGGTCCCGAGTCCCGGGCCCACCACGACCGCCGTCGCGCGCGCTTCGACCATTGCCACCACGTCCGCCGTGTCTCCGAGCGGCGCGCTCATGATCTCCCACAGCCGCGCGTCGATGTTCGTCGAGCGCGTCGCGAGGCTCACCAGCCCGGCGCCGGCCCGCATCGCGCCGCGTCCGCAGAGCAGCGCCGCGCCCGCCGTCCCGGGCGAGCCGGCCACCACGACCACGTGCCCAGCCGTGCCCTTGTGGGCGTCCCCAGCCCGCGGCCGGATCACCCGCGCCACGTCCGCATCCTCGATGAGACCACACTCACCGTCGCTTGGCGGA
Source organism: uncultured Sandaracinus sp. (assembly GCA_964462035.1). Taxonomy (GTDB): domain Bacteria; phylum Myxococcota_A; class Polyangia; order Polyangiales; family Houyiibacteriaceae; genus UBA1660. The sequence goes on along the minus strand of CAYXAP010000028.1, from coordinate 84,455 downwards.
GCCACGCCGATGGTCCCGAGCACGACCTCGCCCGCGTGGGCCGCGGCCGGGTACTGATGCAGCCCGCGCTTGTGGGCGCCGAAGGTCACGGTCAACGCCGCGTGCGGCGCCACGCCGAGCACCTGACCGGTGTTCGCGTCGATGCCGCTCGGCAGGTCCAGCGACACCAGCGGCGCGTCGGCCGCGTCGAGTCGCCGAACGACCTCCGCGTACCCGCCGGCCACCGGACGGTCGAGCCCGGTGCCGAAAAGGCCGTCCACGAGTAGCGATGCGTCGAGCCCCACCCGGGCGAAGTCCTCGGGCGCGACTTCCTCGACCGACGCGCCCTCGACCTCCGCGACGAGCGCACGTAGCGCCTCGAGGTTCGGTCTCGCATCACCACCGATCCGCGAGGTGTCGCTCGAGACCACCACCGCCCGAGGGGTGAACCCCCGAACGATGAGCTGCCGCGCGATCACCCACGCGTCGCCACCGTTCTGTCCACCGCCGCCGACGAGCATCACTCGGTCCAGCCGATCGCCGAACCGCGCGAGGATGGCCTCCGTCGCCGCGATGCCCGCGTTCTCCATCAGGACGATCCCCGGCACCCCGCGCTCGATCGCCCGTTGGTCCAGCGCGCGCACCGCGTCCCGTCCGAGGAGCGGGATCACCGCCGGCTCTCCCCATCGTCGATGGCGTGCCGATAGGCCACGACGCTCGCCTCCATGCCGCGGAAGACCGCGTCGGCCACCAGGGCGTGGCCGATGTTGAGCTCCACGATCTCGGGGACCAGCCGCACGAGCTCGCCCACGTTGAGCAACGTGAGCCCGTGACCCGCCGCGACTCGCAGGTCGGGGTGTTGCTCGGCCGCGTGAGCACCCGCCGCCATCAGCTTCTCGAGCTCGGCCCGTGGATCGCTGGCGTTGGCGTAGTCGCCGGTGTGGAGCTCGATCACCCGAGCGCCGACCTCGACCGAAGCATCGATCTGCGCCGCGTCGGGGTCGATGAACATCGAAACCGGGATGCCGACCTCACCGAGCTCGGCGACCATCGCTGCCAGCCGCTCCCGACTCCCGAGCACGTCGAGGCCACCTTCGGTGGTGCGCTCTTCGCGCTTCTCCGGAACCAGCGTGACCAGGTCCGGCTTCACCTCGAGCGCGATGCCCTTCATCTCTTCGGTGGCCGCCATCTCGAGGTTCAGCACGCTCTTGACGGTCTCCCGGAGCACCCGCACGTCGCGGTCCACGATGTGCCGCCGGTCTTCCCGCAGGTGCACGGTGATTCCGTCCGCGCCGGCGAGCTCGCAGAGCACCGCGGCATGGACGGGATCCGGGTAGTCGACCCCCCGCGCCTGCCGGAGGGTGGCCACGTGGTCGACGTTGACTTGGAGAGCGACGCGCATGGCTCACCCATACACGATCCGCCCGCCTCTCGCCCGAGACCACCGACGCGACAGAGTCAGGGCACCCGAGTTCCAGAGCCGCTGCTTGCCGATCGCGTGCTCGTGAGCGTCAGTAGTAGACGATCCAGCTCGCCGCTTTCCGTACGCCGCGCGCGAGCCCTTCCACGCGCAGCTCGGCGAGCGACGGGTTCTCGAACCCCTCGAGCTCGCAACCCGGCGGTCCCTGCACCACCTCGATCGTGGCACCGGGCCACTCGGCTTCGAGCGCGCGCTCGAGCACCTCGCGGAACGCCTCGCCGCTCGCCTCCGGGTCGATGCCCAGGTTCGCGCCCGCGAGCTTCAGCGGATCGTAGCGGTAGACGACGCGCTTCACCCGACCTCCAGCCACGAGCCGTCGGTGGCGATGGTGAGCTCGCCCTCGTAGCCGGCGTCTCGCACCTCGCTCCTCAGATCCACCTGATCCGCCTCGGGGTAGATGTGCGTGAGCACGAGCCGCCTCACCTCCGCGTTGCGAGCGACCTGTGCCACGGTCTCGCCGTTGAGGTGCCGACCGCTCTCGCGCCCGGCGGGGTAGCTGCACTCGAGCAGCGCGACGTCGACACCACGGCAGAGCTCCACCAGCGCGTCGCACGGGCCGCTGTCACCACTGAACGCCAGCCGTCGGCCACCGCGCTCGACCCGAAAGCCGAGCGCAGGCGCCTCGTCTGCGTTGCGACGCGGGTGGGCCATCGCGTGGCCTTCGATCGAGAACCCGGCGAGCGTGAGCGCCCCACCCTCGTCGAGCTCCACGACCTCCAGGTCGTCGTGCGTGACGCCGTCGCCGAACGCCTCCGTCAGCCGCTCGATCAGCCGCCGGTGCCCGGTGGGCCCGGCGAGCACCAGCCCAGGGTGAACGGCGGGAGCCACGTTCCTGCCGAAGAGCAGCGCGGCCAGGTCGCCGCAGTGGTCCACGTGGTGGTGGCTGCACAGCACGGCCCCCACCCGCGCGAAGTCGAGCCCCATGGCGGGCCAGCGCCGCGTCGAGCCCGGTCCGCACTCGAGCAGGAGCACCTCTCCGTCGGCCTCGAGAACGTAGCCCGAGGCGCCGCGGTGCGGGCTCGGGATCGCGGTACCGGTACCGAGGAAGCCGAGCCGCACTAGTCCTCGTAGCGGGCCTTGAGCAGCTCCGTCAGCGCCGTCTGCAGGCTCGAGTGCGCATAGCCGTGCTTCGACTCGAGCGTCTCGAGCGCGGCGGTCGCGACCGTGAGCCGCTCGCCCTCCAGCTCTTCGTCGGCGGCGGGATCCACCAACGCGAGGATGTCGCGCGCGATGGCCTCGATCTGCTTCTTGTGCTGCTCGAAGTACGCCTCCTCGAGCTTCTCCATGTAGCGTGGGAAGAGCGTCCGATAGTCCACGGAGTCGTCGGGATTCTCGATGGCCCAGTTCGCCACCGCACTCATCAAGTCGCCGCGGAAGGCGTCGTGATCCTTGGCGCCGAGCATCGCCTCGACGTTCTGCATCAAATCCTCGTCGGGCTCGATGTGCTTGCCGGTGACCTCGTTGAAGAGGCGCTCGCCCTTCAGGGCGTGCGACGCGTGCTGCACGTAGCGATCGAAGAGCTCGAGGTACTGGGTCTCCTCGACCAGACCCGTCGCCCCACGGAGCTCGTCGTCGACGAGGTCGAGCCAGTGTTCGCGCACCAGCGTCACGAAGCCGGCCGCGTCGTGATAGCCGCGGTCGGTCTCGATCTGCGTGAAGGCATACTCGCCCCGCTCGCAGAGCTGGGTGAGCCGGTCGAAGAGCGCCACCGGGCTGAGCGAACGCTCGTCGGGGTCGCTGGCGGCGTCGAGGAGCACCATGCGCATCTCGCGCGGGGACGCACCGAAGCCGCCTTCGTAGTCGTTGGCACCGCTTCGCTCCGCGTACACCTCACCGATGCCCTCGGCGAGGGTCTTGCCCTCGTCGCCGTCGAGCCGCCGGGGGATGGTCCCTTCGGCGTAGAGGGTGGCCTTCTCCATCGGCGTCAGGTCGGCGGCGAGCTTGCCGAGCTCCCGATCCGCGAAGTGGCTCGCCTGGGCCCGCTTGAGCCGGGTGAGGACCGCCCACAGCGCCGCCAGATGGGTGACGTGGGGCGCCACGTGCCGCCGGACCTGAGGAACGATCTGAGCGTCGTAGATGCCCTGTTCCTGTAGGTGATCGCGAAGGTAGGGGACCCGCAGCAGGACCAGGCGACCGCGGAACGAGTGGTACTCGGGGTGCTGGCGGAACGCCTGCAGGTGCAGCTCGTTCGAGCTGGCCACCATCACCGCGTTGATGGGCAGGTTCGAGAGCGGCAGCGCGACCTCGCCCGACTCGATGGCCAGGAGGAGGTACTTCCAGGCATCGAGCGGTCGCTTGAGCAGGTCGCTGTACTCGATGACACCGCTCTCCGCGTCGACCAGCTCACCGAAGCTCTCGAAGAGCGTGAGCGCGCTGAGACTCGCGGGGAGTGCCCCGAGCGAGCGGTCGGCCGTGATCTGGCGCTCGCGTGCGTCGACCGCCATCTGCGGCCCGATGGTCACGGCGCCGACACGATAGCGGCGCGAGATGTAGAAGCGCTCCACCTGCACGTGGGCGAGCGCCCGTCCCAGATTCCCGCGGTAGGCCGTCAGCAACGCCTCGTAGATCTGCCGGTTCTTGTGTCCCAGCTCGCCGTTCCAGAGCCAATCCGGCGGGGCCACCTCGACGTCCGCGTAGAGCTTGCGCAGGAGCGCCCGCCGCTCCTCGATGGGCAGGAGCAAGAGCGGGTGCTCGCGCAGCTCGCTCGGGAGCTTGGCGTCGATGCGCTCCTCGGGGAGGTGTGCGTACGTGTCGCCGGGCGGCGGGGCGCCGCTCCCGGTGGAGAAGCCGATCCCCTTGCCGTCGGTGCCCCGGGGGAAGACCCACGAGAAGCGGTAGAGCGCCCCTTCGTCCATCTCCGAGTACGCCTCGAGGCCCGCCATCAAGCACGCCGCGAAGGTCGATTTCGCGCTGCCGTTCGGGCCGTGCAGCAGCAGCAAGCGGTTCGCCCGCCCTTCGCGCTGGAAGCCGCTCAGGGCCCGATAGACCCGCTTCTGGAGCTCCTCGTGGCCCACCAAGCGATCGTTTCGCCGGCCATCGCTGTCGGCGAAGGGCAGATCGAAGAGCCGAAAGCGCGTGACCTCGCCCCAGGGCCGGCGGACCTTCTCGGTCCCCCAATGGTCGAAGCAATCGCGCAGGTAGCGGGCGGCGTCTCGGGTGTGGCGCCAGGGGTTCTCGCCCAGGAGCTCCAGGTACTCGGCGAATCCGAGCACGCGTTTCTGGGCTTCGAAACGCCGCGAGACGGCGTCGCCGACTCGGACGAGCTCCGCCTCCAGATCCAGCTCACTCATGACCGGGTCACTCGACCCGAAGCGCGAGCGCGACCGTCTCCGTCTTCGGGATGCACGACTGAGGGTTGCAGATGGCGAAGCGGACCTCCGCCTGGACCGTGTGCTCACCCGCGGCGGTGGGGGTCAGGGGTACGTCCACGCGTGCGCCCTCGTCGGCGAAGGAGGCCGCGTCGGCCTTCCCGAAGCTGTCCTTCGGCAGCTGCACCCCTTCGGGTGCCTGGACGTCGACCCCGAAGGGAAAATCCTGGTTCAGGTGCCACTCGCCCTGACCTTCGATGACGAGCGCCAGCTGGGTCAGCTCGCCCGAGGTGAGTGCGCCTTCGGCGCCGCTGAGCTCGACCGTGTAGCCCTCCTGGACCACGCGGGGCCCGGCGGGCTCCGCTTCGGCCTCGGGGGCCTCCGCCTCGGCCTCCGGCGCTTCCGCTTCGGGCTCTTCCGTCTCGGGCGTCTCGGTCTCGGCAGGCTCCTCCTCACAGCCCATCAAGGGGGCGGCAGCGAGGGCGAGGGCGAGCAGGGGTGTCTTCCACGAGTGCATCGCGCGAAGTGTATGCTCCCGGGAGCGTGGAGGAAACCACGCGGATCGATGCTCGACCTCTTCGCCGCCCAGACTCACGTCGACCCCGAGACCTACCGGTCGCCCGCCACCTTCCGGGCGCTCGTGAACCGCTTCGTGGACCAGGCCGCGGCGCTCCGGGGGGACGGCGCCGCGTTGCTGGTCTTCCCCGAGAACCTCGGCACCTTCCTCCCCTTCGCGCTGGCCGGCGGAGGGTCCGTGCCGGCCATCGCAGCGGCCAGGGCGGCGCTCCGAGAGCCGCGAGCGTTCCTCACCGCGCTGCGCCAGCTCCGCCGGCCGGTGCTCGCGGCGCTGGCGTCGGTTGCCGGCGACGTCCGGGGCATCCTGACCGAGACGTTCGCGACGGCCGCGAAGCGAGAGGGAATCTGCATCGTCGGCGGGAGCGCTCTGCTGCCCGGTGACGATGGGCGGGTGCACAACCTCAGCCCCTTCTTCGATGCCGACGGCCGACCGCTCCGGGAGACCCGCAAGGTGAACCTCGTCCCTCAGATGGAAGACACGATGGGTCTCGCCCCCGGCCCCAGCGCCGCCATCCGCCCGACCGAATGCGCCGCAGGGCGAGTGGCGACACTGATCTGCTACGACGGCTTCTGCGTGCCGCACACCCGGAGCGAACCCCTCTTCACGCCGATCATCGACCGAGTCGCCGACGCCGACGTGGTGGCTCACCCGGCCGCCAACCCATGGGCCTGGGATGGTCCCTGGATCCACGCCCGCCCCGACGACGAGAGCCGTGACTGGCTGCGCCGCGAGCAGTGGCGCCTCGAAGGCATCGAGCGGAGCCTCGGCGAGCTCCCAGCGGACGCTCGGCTCCGTCATGCGATCACGGCCCACCTCCTCGGAGCGATCGCCGGCGAGCGCTTCGAGGGCCGGAGTGTGATCCTGGAGCGCAGCGCCGAGGGCGTCCGTCGACTCGCCGAGGCGCCGGGATACGCGCCCTCCCCAGCCAACGCGACCGTGGTGCACGCCCGGGTGCCGTCGCCGTGATCCGCATCGCCGTCGCCCTGCTGCCGCTCCTCCTCGTCGGGTGTCCGCGCGGCCCGGTGTGTGCGGAGAACGGCTGCCCGGCGGACACCGTCTGTGAGCTCGATGGCACCTGCCGCGCGCTCGAGGTCACCGCGCTGCCCACGAGAGACCGGCACCTGGTCGCGGCCGACTTCGGCGGGACCCGCTCCGATCAGCGCGCCGAGCCGGCGGGCGATCTCGACGAGCTGGTCCTCGGTGGCTACCTCGACGGCTCGGTCTTCCTGGCGTTCGATATCCCGGAGGGCGAGGTCCGGCAGGCGGTGCTGGTGCTCTACCCGGCCGAGGGCGCCATCGGTGGCGACAGACAGACCGTACGGGTCTCACGCGTGCGAGCGTTCGAGGGCGCGACGCTGACCCATCGGACCCGCCCGGTCGTCAGCCGGGTCGGCCCCGGCCGCGAGCTCGCCGCCGTGCCCGACCGACCGGTGCGCGTCGACGTCACGAGCCTGATCGCGGAGGATCCGAGCGAGCGTGTCCATCTGATGGCGAGCGGCGAAGGCGATGGAATCCCCTGGCGCATCGCGTCGCCGGTGGCCCTCGATTCGGCGCGCGCGCCGAGGCTCGAGCTGCGGCTCGGCCTGCGCTGACTTGCTCGGCGAGCGCCTCCTCGGGCAATCTCGCCGCGACCCATGCGCCGCACGCGACGGCTCGGCCGCTACCACCTCGTTCATCGCATCGCCTTCGGTGGCATGGCCGAGGTGTTCCGAGGCTTCACCTTCTCCGCCGACGGCGAACGCTACGACGTCGCGGTCAAGAAGCTCCTCCCGCACTATCTGGAGGACTCGAAGTTCGTCACGATGCTGACCGACGAGTATCGGCTGGTGAGCCGCCTCGACCACCCGAACGTGGCTCGCTTCTACGAGCTGACGCAGGTCGAGCGGGACCTCCTGATCTCGATGGAATTCGTCGATGGACGGGACCTGCGCTCGACGATCGACCACGCCCGACGGCTGGGCGAGAATCTGCGCTTCGACGACGCGACCTACGTGCTCGCGAAGGCCCTCGACGGCCTGCACCACGCCCACGACGCCACCGACGAGGGGGGCGACGAGCTGCAGGTCGTCCATCGCGACCTGAGCCCGTCCAACGTGCTGGTCGGCTACGACGGCGAGGTGAAGATCTGCGACTTCGGCATCGCCAAGGCCAAGCTCAGCCGTATCCAGACGAAGACCGGCATCATCAAGGGGAAGGTCAAGTACATGTCGCCCGAGCAGGCGTTCGGACGGCCGCTCGACCGGCGGAGCGACGTATTCAGCGCAGGGAGCATCCTCTACGAGCTCTGCACCGGGCAGCCGCCCTTCCGAGCCCGGACGGAGATGGAGCTCATCTTCGCCGTCCGTGATGCCGAGCCCATCCCTTGCCGGGAGCTCGACCCGGACATCCCGGACGGGCTGGCCGCCATCATCGAACGTTCGATGGAGCGCTCCCGCTCGAGGCGATACCAAACCGCCGGCGCCATGCGCGACGCGCTGCTCGGCTTCCTGCGGGGCCATCGGCCCGACTATCGGCGCACGCGACTCGCCCGCTTCATGAAGCGAATATGGGCCGAGGAGATCGAGTCCGACCTCCGAGTGCTCGAGGACTTCGTCATCGACCTGAGCCCCGGCCCGGAGGTCGTGGGCACCAACCTCCTCGCCGAGGAGCTCGGGCCGGACGCGGCCTACGCTGGGTTCTCCGCCATCCCCACCTCGGTCGGACCGGCCATCGACCCGGCGGTCGCCGCGCGTCACCCGCCGCTCGCGCCCGGCGAGACGGAGGTCGACCCGATGAAGCCCTTCAAGATCCCGAAGGACTAGCCCAGCAAGAAGAACGCGGCGGCGCCACCGAGGAGGCCGAGCACGAGCAGGGCGCCCACCACGATGAGGGCGACGTTCGGCCCCGAGGATGGCGTCGGCGACGGGGCGTGGCCACCGCCATCCATCGGCGACGGCGCCGACATCTGGCCGCTCGAGGAGAGCGGGCTCGCGGGCAGGCCTGGACCACCGGTGGCCGCGGGGGCGCCGAAGGCCTTGGGCGCCGGTGGCGTCGCGCTCTCGAGCGCAGCCGCGATCTGCGCCTGCGGGGTCTCGGCCCATTGGGTGTGCGGGCCGGAGAGGCCGAACGAGGCGACGATCGAGTCGGCGAGTGCGCCAGCGCTCTTCGGACGCAGCGTCTTGTCCTTGGCCACGCCGGCGAGGACCGCGTCGTCGAACGCCGGGGGCCACCCCGGGCCAGCCGCCTGCTGGCTCGGCGGCGGCGGATCCTGATTGACGATCTTCATCAGGATGGCCGCGACGTTGTCGCCCTCGAAGCAGACCTTGCCGACCGCCATCTCCCAGGCGATGGCCGCGACCGCGAAGACATCCGTTCGCTGGTCGACGTCGAGCTTCCCCATCGCCTGCTCCGGGCTCATGTAATAGGGCGAGCCGAGCGTGGTGCCGAAGGCGGTGAGCTTCGGGCCGGTCTCCATCTGGAGCTTCACCGAACCGAAGTCGAGGATCTTCACGACGTCGCCGTCCTCGGTGTGGGTGAGGAAGACGTTGTCCGGCTTCAGGTCGCGATGGATGACACCGAAGGAGTGCGCGTAGTCGAGGCCTGCGCCCAGCTGGCTGAGGATGCGAACCGCCCGGTCGGGCGTGATGGCCCCGTCGCGACGCAGGAGCTCGCCGAGCTCCTCGCCGAAGAGATACTCCATCGTGAGGAAGTAGCTCCCGTCGCCGGTCTCACCGAACTCGATGACGTCCACGATGTGTGGGTGGTTCATCTCCTCGGCGGTCTCGTACTCCCGCTTGAAGCGCTCGACCGCGACCTCGTCGGTGGCGACGTCCGCATGGAGGACCTTGACCGCTACGCGCTGCTTGGTCTCGGGGTGGCGGCCTTCGTAGACCCGGCCCATCGCGCCATCGGCGACGCGAGCCACGAGAATGTAGTCGCCGAGCTGCGTTCCGACCCGCGGGTCGACGTCCGTGGGGTCCTGGACCTGCACGGTGATCGTCCCGTCCTGGCCACAGAACGCGATGGAGTCATCATACTCCGTACCGCACGAGGGACACTTCCGCACGGGCCGATGGTAGCGAAGGTGGCCGTACTCTCAAGGAGTTTCGGCCAATTGGCCGGATGGCCTACCAGCGCATCCAGAGATCCTCGACCTCGTCGTACCCCAACGTGACCTCTCGCTCGTCCTCCAGCCGGACCCGGAAACACGTGAGCTGGGATCCGCTGAGGCCCCCGTGTTCCTCCCACCGACCCAGCACGTCGATGATCCGGACCGCCGCGCCGTTGCCCTGGGCGAAGCTGACCGGGGCGAAGGGCCAGCCCACGGCTTCTCGGATCTCCACGTGGAGGCCCTGGTCCTCGGAGTCCCAGCTGGGAAGCGGCAAGCCAGCCTCTTCGCAGATCGCCGCCCCGACCCGGCTCATGGCCGTCATCACGTCCTGGTCGCAGCCGTGGGGCTCGGTGACGATGACGATGCAGTAGCCCTGCCCCAGGTTTCGGGCTGCCAGGTCGTGGTTCGTGCCGTGCACCTCGAAGGTCGCGACCTCGCCGATGTCGGTGGCCTCGGCGAACCAACGCACCTGCCGCAGCGTCAGGCTCAGGACGGCTCCCGAGACCTTGGCCTCGTAGGGGTCGGTCTGGGAGCAGTAGTCGACGCACTCCCCGTCGGTGTCGACGAGGACCGCCGAGAGCACTCGCGGACTGACGATGAGCATCTGCCGGAGCAGGACGGTCAGCGGTCCCTCGACCTGGTCACGGGGTGCCTCGGGGACGAGACTCACGGCCCATCCTCGAAGCGCAACGGGAGGGTCGCGAGGCCCTCGATCGCTTCGAGGTCTCGCTCCACGCCCTGGCGTCGCTCGAGCTCCGCGACCAGCTCGACCAACGCGCCGAGGCGAGCGCGCTGCACCAGCTCCTCGCGGAGCGAGTCCTCGACCTGCTCGAGCGGGACCCGGGAAGGGAGCGGCTGGCCGGCCACCCGCGACTCCCACAGCTCGCGGATCGCTTCGTCGCTGACGTCTTCGGCGCGATGGGCGTCGGCGATGTCGTCCAGGAGCGCTCGGACCATGGCTCGCTCGGCGGCCGGCCCCGCCGCCAAGGGGTCGTCGGCCACGGGCTCGGTCGGTTCACCGCAGGCCAGCAGCCCGCACAGCACCCACGCGTAGCGCCACGCTCCCACGGTCACTCCCCGAGGGTGGGTCGGAGGAGCTCGACGGATGCGCCGAGGAGCGCGAGCCCCACGACGACGAGGACGATGGCCGAGACGAAGTCGTGGCCCCGCAGCGCGGTCACTGCGTAGAAGAGCACCGCGAGCGAGAGCAAGAGCAGCAGGAAACCGGAGCCCTCCCGCACGACCTTCATCGCGCAGGCTCCGTCATGTCATCCCGTAGCCCTTGAGCTTCTTGTGCAGGCCCTCGCGGGTGATGCCCAGGGTCTTGGCGGTGGCGGTCTTGTTGTTGTCGTGCTCGGCGAGGGCCTCGGCCAGGATCTGCTTCTCGACCTGCTCGACCATCTCTTTGAGCGTGCCCTTGGTGGGCTTGAGCCGACCGACGACGGCCTCCGCCTTGCGGATCTTCGGGCTCAGGTGTTGGGGCTGGACGAACTCCTCGTCTCCCACCTGGATGATCAACCGCTGGATCTCGTTCTCGAGCTCGCGGACGTTTCCCGGCCACTCATAGGCCTGCAGCTGCTCCATCGTCGGTTGGCTGATCCCGGAGACCTGTCGGCCGAACTCCTCCGCGTAACGCTTGAGGAAGTGGCCCGCGAGGAGCGGCACGTCCTCCCGACGCTCGCGAAGCGGCGGCAACCGGAGCGGGAAGACCTTCAGCCGGTAGAAGAGGTCCTCGCGGAAGCGGCCCTCGGCCACCTCCTTTTCGAGGTCGCGGTTCGTCGCGGCGACGATGCGCACGTCGACGCGCTTGGTGCGGTTGGAGCCGACAGGCCGTACCTCACCCTCCTGGAGGACGCGCAGCAGCTTCGCCTGGAGCGAGATGGGCATCTCGCCGACCTCGTCGAGGAAGAGCGTGCCCTCGTGAGCGAGCTCGAAGAGCCCCTTCTTGTCGTCCGAGGCGCCGGTGAACGCGCCCTTCTTGTGACCGAAGAGCTCGCTCTCGAGGAGGTTCTCCGGCATCGCCGCGCAGTTCTGCGCCACGAAGAGCTTCTCGCGGCGCCCAGACCAGTAGTGCACCGCGCTCGCGACCAGCTCCTTACCGGTGCCGGTCTCGCCCTCGATCAGCACGGTCACCCGGGTATCGACCACCTTGCGCAGCTGCTCGAAGACCTTCTTCATCGCCTTCGACTCGCCGATGATGCCGTCGAAGCGGCGGCGCTCCTCGCGCCGCTTGAGGTACGTGTTCTCGTTCCGCTGCCGCTCTTCGGCGACGCGCAGGCGATGAACGAGGCGGGCGTGCGCGAAGGCCTGGCTCGCCGACTGGGCGAGCAGCGCCAACACGTCGAGGTCCCCCTCCTTGAACATCCCCTTGGCGTCGCGGTTGTCGACCTGGAGCACGCCGAGGATCTCGTCGCCCTGCCAGAGTGGCACACCGATGGTCGAGAGGATCTGCGCCGCCATCAGCGACGCGGTCGCGCCCACGTCGCGCTTCGCGTCGGCGGCTAGCACCGCCGCGCGCTCCCGCACCACCTTCTTGAAAACGCTGCGGGTGATCGGAATGGTCTCGCCCGCGGACTCGCCACCGCGCACACGGGTGCCCATCGGCACGTAGCGCGACGACCGCTTGGACTTGCCCGTCTCGTCCTCCTCGCGAAGCGCCACGGTGACGTGCGTCGCACGGCTGAGGAAGGTGAAGACGCGCTCCGCGACCCGATCGATCACGGTGTCGAGATCGATGGCCCCGCTGATCTCTTTCTGGCCGGCGTAGAGCTGCTGGAGCAGATCTCGGTCGACCGACTTCTCGACCGCCGAGAGCTCCGAGATGTTGCGGACGGAGACGATGCCTTCATCGTCGTCCTCTTCGTCCACCTCGACCTCGACCCGAACCGAGGTGTCCCCCGGCTCGCCCAGCGAGATCACGTCGCCGCTGGCGAGCCCGATCTCGCGCCCTGGCTGCATGGCCAGGTCGAGGGTCTCGCCGGAGCGGACGATGCGCGTGCCGTTGGTGCTGTGGTGATCGCGCAGCACCCACCCGTGACCGGTGAAGACCACCGATGCGTGCTCCCCCGACACGTGCGTGTCGGTGAGCTGCAGGTCGCTGGTGTCGACGCGGCCGATTTGAACGAGGTCCGCTTCTCCCTCGTAGGCGATCCCCGCGGAATCGCCGGTCGTTACCTTCAGCCGGATCATGCCTGGAGCGCCGATCGGTAGCAGGCGCGAGGTGAGTTCGTGTGCTGGGTATGTGCCATGGTGCGTCTACGAGCCGAGGAGATGCCCGAGTATCTTCGAGCGTGAGGAGACGGCGCCAGGGTACGTGCCCAGGGCGCGAAGCGCCCGCGCCGGCTGCGGAGCGGCGCTCCATACCGCGGACGACCCTCTCCGCGCACCCTTCGATGCGCGGAGAGCGTTCACCGGCTCACTGAGCGCGAGCGCGGAGACGGGCCTGAATGGGCAGCGCCTCCCGGCTGAACTGGGTCCAGATGGCCCGGCCCTCTTCCGTCTCGCGGAGCTCTTCGATCTTCTCGACGGCGGCCTCGCTGCCGTCGACGGCGATCTCGTCGAGCGCGTGGATGGCGCTCAGTCGGACCTCGACCTCGTTGTGGCTGAGCTTCTCGACGAGGGCGTTGATGACCTCGGCGTTGCCGCGGCCGAGTCGGCCGAGCATGAAGGCCGCCTTGCGCGCGACCTCCTTGTCGGAGTCGCCGAGCTTGCCGATGTAGCAGCTGATGTCCTCGTCACAGGCGACGGCGGTCTCGATCGCCTTGGCGGACTCGGTCTGGAAGGTGGTCTTGTAGCCGTCGTCCTCTGGCAGGCCCTCGATCCACGACTGCAGTCGCTGGGCGTGCTCCTTGTCCGCCAGGAGGGCGAACGCCTTCACGGCCTCGATGCGAACGGCCGGGTGCAGGTCCTCCTTCTGCGCCTCGGCGAGGAAGAACGGGAGGTACGTGGCATCGTAGGTCTGTCGCATGTTGGCGAGCAGCTGAGCGCGGGCCTGGAGGCCGGTCGCGTCGTCGGGGAGCCCCTCGTAGACCGTCTTCATGCGGGTGTGGATCTGGGCCTCTTGGGCCTCCGGCACGTTGAGCTGCGCGAGCGCCACGGCGCCGTTGACCCGTCGGAAGATGTCCTCGGACTCCGTCTCGGCCTTGAGCGGCTCGAAGGCCTCCGCGTAGCCGAGGGCGCCGAGGGTGAAGGTGGCCTCGGAGCCGGTCACCTGAGCGACGCTCATCTGGGCGGCGGCGGCCTCGTCGCGCTGGCGGACGGCCTCGATGTAGGCCTCCGCGATGGCGTTCGCCTGCTCGTGCTCGCCGCGCATCACCTGGAGCAGCGGCTCGAGGGACGGCCGCCCGATGCGCACCAGGGCCTCGGCGGCGACGTCGTTCATGCGCATCGCGGGGTTGTTCGGCGCGAAGAGGAAGAGCGACTTGATGAGCGCCGGCACCGCTTGCGGGTCCGCCAGGATGCCGAGCTGCTGCGCGGCGAGACGGTTGAAGAGGAAGTTCTGCTCCTCGCTCTGGTTGGTCGCGACGTCGATCAGACACTCGGTCGCGGCGTGGTCGTTCTGGGCACCGAGCGCCTTGATGAAGCCGTTGCGGAGCCGGTTGTCGATCGGACGCGGGCCGGTGACCTTCGCGAGGCCCTCGCAGAGGCCGCTGATGACGTCGGCCTTCTTGTCGGCCGGCACCTCCATGTAGCGGAGCGTGTCGGCCGCGCTGATCGCGTGGTTCTCGGAGACCTCGGGACGCCAGTCGAGGGCCTCGATGAGCGCAGGGATGGTGCGGACGTCCCGCATCTCCTTCATCAACTCCAGCATCGTCAACCGGTTCTGGTTGTCCGCCGGGTTGTCGATGTAGGCGGCGTTGAGCTTCTCCGCGACCTGCTCGTGGAACTCCTGGACCGGCGCCGCGCTGCGGTCGCCCTCGTGGTCCGCGAGCACGTTCCCGTAGAGGCGCTGCAGGTTGCTGAGCGCGTTCTCCCGACGAACCGGATCGGTGAGCTCGTCGGCCTGGCCGGCGGGGTCGTCCTTGTCGGCGTGGCAAGCAATGAGTCCCGCGAGAAGCGCGGTGATGAGCAGCGAGAACCGGACCTTGTTCATGGTCTCCTCCGGAGTCGGTGGCGCGGGTGGCACCCGCCACCCATCCAAGTGTTCTCCGTAACCGCGTCGCCCCCCGAATTTCCCAGTCGATGCGGCGCTTTACGGAATCCGGGGCACGATACTGCCGCCCCGCTCGCGATGTCAACGTCCCACGGCGGGACCGCGTAACCTCATGGAAACGCACACGAAACCTGAGTGCGCTCAGCGCGCGAGGACTGGTTCGAGGGCGAGGCGCCGTCCCTCTAGCGCCCTTTGGGGAGGACCTCCCCCGGGGCCCTCCCCTGTCGGAGGGCGTCCAGCGCGTCGAGGAGCGTGGCGTCGAGCACCACGTGTTGGGCGAGCTCGCCCTGGGAGCCGCTGCGCTCGATGGTGGCTCGCACGTCGGCGTTCAGGTTCACCAACGCCAATCGCACCCCTTCCGTCTCGAGCTCGTCCGCGAGGGCCACCAGGGCGTCGGTGCCGGTCGCGTCGAGGAGGTTGATCCCCCGACCGTCGATGACCAGCGTCGCCGGCATCGGCGATTCGGCGCGGACCTTCTCGCGCAGCGTGCGCTGAAGCCAGTCGGCGTTCGCGAAGGTGATGGGGGCATCCACCCGGAGCACCAGCACGTCACCGGTGGGCGCGGCGTCGTCGGAAAACGCTCGGTCGCGGTAGTCACCGCCCGGTGTGCGACCGAGCGTCGCGATGTGTGGCCGGCTCTGCCGATAGAGCAGGTGAGCCATCGACGTCCCCACCCCGAAGAGCAGGCCCTCCTGGATGCCGACCAGCAGGGTGGTCAGGAGGGTGCCGACCGCCAACCATCCCTCGAAGCGGCGAACCCCGAACAGCTCACGGGGTTCGCGCAGGTCGATCATCGTGACCGCCGATGCGATGATGATCGCCGCGAGCGCGGCCATGGGGACGTAGGCGAAGACCTCGGGCAGCGCGACCAGTGCGACGCCGACGACGGCGGCGGCGAAGAGATTCGCGAGTGGCGAGCGGGCCCCGGCGTCCGCGTTGACCGCGGTTCGTGAAATGCTCGCCGAGACCGGAATCGACCCAAAGAGACTGCCGACCAGGTTCGCGCTCCCGAGCGCCGCCAACTCGCGGTTTGGCCGGACCTCGTCGCCCTTCTCGGCGAGGGTCCGGGCGAGGGTCACCGTGACCATCAGCTGGAGCAGCGCGAGGGTCACTGCGGGCCCGATCAGGTCACGCGCGCTCGCGAGGTCCACCACCGGCAGCTGGGGCCGAGGCAGACCACCTTCGAACGCCCCGATCACGGGCACGGCGCCAGCGAGAGGCTCCCAGAAGGCCACGGCGAGGGTCGAGAGGCCGACGACGAGGAGGGCTCGGGGGACCTTGGGCGCGAAGCGCTTCGCGAGCACCAAGAACACGATGCCGCTTCCGCCGATGGCCGCCGCCCACCCGTTGGTCGCTCCGAGCTTCCCGAGCAGTGACCAGAGCTGAACGGCGGGGTGGCCGCGCTCGACCTCGAGCCCGAGGAGGGCGTCGAGCTGACTGAGCGCGATGAGGAGGGGGGCCGCAATCATGAAGCCGCTGGTCACCGGGCGCGAGAGCCACTCGGCGACGAAACCGAGGCGAAGGAGGCCGAAGGCGAGGTGGATGACGCCCACCAGCGCCGTCAACGTGAGGGCCAGGCTCACTGCCTGCGTCGGCTCGCTCACCCCGAGCCGGTCGATGGCGGTCCCGACCACCAGCATGTCGAGGGCGACGATGCCGACGGCGAGTCGCTTCGCCCCGCCGACCAGCGGGTACACGAGCAGCGGCACCAGCGAGGCGTAGAGGCCGTAGATGGGCGGCACCCCGGCGATCAACGCGTAGGCCATCGCCTGTGGGACCAGCATCACGCCGACGGCGACGCCGGCCATCAGGTCGCCACGAAGGGCGACCCTGTCGTAGCGCGCGAGCCAGCTCCAGTTCCTGGCAATTCGTCGTCGGAGGCTCATCCGAAGGGCCAGAGGAGCGGGATGAGGGCGACGCCGATGGCCACGCACGAGAGGCTCAGCAGACCGCCGAGCCGGGCAAAGTCGCCATAGCGATAGCGGCCGGGTCCATAGACCAGCGTGTTCGTCTGGTACCCGATGGGCGAGAGGAAGCTCAACGAGGCGCCGAACATGACCGCGACCACCAGCGGCCGGGGGGAGACCTCGAGCGCAGCGGCCGTCTCGAAAGCGAGCGGCGTGAGAAAGGCGGCCGCGGCGATGTTGGTCATCAAGTTGGTCATCACCATCGTGAGCAGAAGCAGCCCGGCGAGGACCACGTGGCCGCCGTAGCCATGGAGCTCGTTGATCGTGTGCTCGGCGAGCCAGAGCGCCGCGCCGCTCGTCTCCATCGCTCGACCGAGCGGGATCACGCCCGCCAACAGCACCAGGATCTTCCAGTTGATGGCTCGGTAGGCCTCCTCGGTGGTGACGGCGCCGACGATCACCATTCCAGCGGCAGCGGTCAGGGCGGTGATGGCGATGGGGGCGAGCCCCGCCGCGGCGCAACCGATGGCTCCCGCGAGGAGCACGCCGGCGATCCAGGCTCGGCTGCGGCGCGGCTCCGGCAGCGGGTGCTTCGAGACCACCACCAGCTGCCGATCGCGGCCGAGCTCGCGTTCCCGTCCCTGCGCGACCAAGAGGAGGAAGGCGTCGCCCGCACGGATCGTCCGGTCCATCAGGCGCTCGTGCTCGAGCTCCCCAGCATGGCGAACGGCGAGCACCCGCGCGCCGAAGCGCTCCTCGAGCTCCGCCTCGGCGAGCGGTCGACCGATGAAGTCGGCGTCGGGGGCAACGACCATCTCGCAGACCACGAGCGAGTCCTGCTGGAGCATGTCGTCGGAGACCGTCTGGTGTGGCGCGATCCTCAGCGACTCACTGCCCAGCAGCGTCTGGATTGCTTCACCTCCGCCACGCACCCGTAGCACGTCACCCGCCTGCCACTGCCACTCGTCCTCGTGAAGCGCCTGGCCGTCCCGGCGAATCTCGAGGATGTCGAGATCGAGCGAGTCGATCAGCGCGTCGCGGTCGCTCTGCTCGCGGCCGTCGGTGCCGACCTCGATCTCACTGACGAAGCCGTCCATCTCGTAGCCCCGGGCCAGATCCTTCTCCCGGCGCCGTTCGGGCAGGACCCGCGGAGCGAGGAGCGCCAGGTGGAGGAAGCCGGCAGCGAAGAACACCAGACCCGCCGGTGCCATCTCGAACATCGAGAACGCGGCGAGACCG
This sequence comes from uncultured Sandaracinus sp., assembly GCA_964462035.1. GTDB lineage: Bacteria > Myxococcota_A > Polyangia > Polyangiales > Houyiibacteriaceae > UBA1660. The sequence continues at coordinate 66,723 of CAYXAP010000028.1, read as the reverse complement.
CGTCGCTCGGCGATGGAGCTGACGAGCAGGTTCGTCGAGGTTCCCACCAGGGTGCAGACGCCACCGAAGATGGAGATGAAGGAGAGCGGCATGAGCAGCCGCGACGGGCTGGTCTCCAGATCGTCGGCCATCGCGATCACCACGGGAATGAAGATGGCGACCACGGCGGTGTTGTTGATGAAGGCCGAGCTCACGCCCACGGTCCCCATCAGGGTGAGCACCGCGAGGGCTCGAGAGCGTCTCGCCAGTGACCGAATCTGATCCGCCAGGAGATCGAGGACGCCCGTTCGGCGCAAGCCCTCGCTCAGCACGAGCATGCTGGCGATCGCCACGGTGGCTGGGTTGGAGAAGCCCGAGAGCGCCGTCTCCGGCTCGAGCACGCCGCTGAAGACGAGGGTCGCGAGTATCAGAACCGCGGTCACATCGAAGGCGACCCACTCGGTGACGAAGAGAAGGGTCGCGACCGCGAGCGTGCAGAGCACGATGAGCGCGTCGGTAGTCATCCCCACATGCTTGGACGCGGGTGGTAGGGGAGAACATTACGGACGAGCGCTCATTCGGTCCGCGAGTCGCCCTGTTCGCTCTCCAGGAGCACGACGAGCGTCGGCGACCCGACCTCACCCTCCATCACCCGCCCGAGTACCCGGAAGAGACGGTCGCGCCCGGGCTGCTGCGACTCGTTGAGGAGCACGAGCTCGTCGCCCCTGCAGGCGCCAGCCGTCGCCTCGACGATGTCGTCGGTCTCGACCAACTCGGACTCGATGGCGTCTCGCGACACCCCAGCCTCGACCAGCCGAGCGGTCATCGCGCGGCTCACGGCGCCGGCCCTCGCGCGATCGTCGTCGCCCGCCATGGCGACGAGCTGGATGCTCATCGGCCGATACTCCGTGAGGTCGTAGACGAGAGTCGCCAACCGAGCGTTCGCCTGGTCCTCCGCGAGCACCGGGATCAGCAGCCTCTCGATCGTCTTGGTCGGTCGTGGAAGGAGCACGGCCTGACAGCCCCCGTCGCGCGCATGGCGCGCCAGGCTGCGTGAGAGGTCGGCGGTACCCACCAGCTCGCAGTCGACGTCGAAGCCCGCGCGAGACGCGTCCGCCACGAGCTCGTCGAGAGCTTCCCGGGCGTCGTCTCCCGCCTCTGCGACCCCTTGCTGCGGAGCGGTCTGCTCTGGAAAGCGCTCGTAGCCCAGCAGCCGAACTTCGACCGGCTCGACTGCTTGGAGCAGCGCGTGTGGCAGGGCGCGGGTGCCGGGGACTTCGACCGGCAAGAGGATCCGTGGGCGCCGAAGGGAGGGATCGATGTGCGATGGCCGTGGGGCTTCGATGCCTCTACCGCGTGCCCAGACGGCCCACCAGAGAACATCGTCAGCAGATACAGAGCCGTCACGATCACCACGCTCCCCACGAGCGCTCGTGGAAGGTTGCGGTGCGGCTGTCGGATCTCACCGGCAACCGTCGCGATCTGGACGAAGCCGAGGTAGCTCGTGAAGACCAGCGCAGTGGTGGGGAAGACGGGAGCGATGCCACGGGGCGTGAAGGGCGTGGGCAGCTGGGGGTCGCCCAGGATGCCGATCGCCTGCATCGAGCCGTAACCGAAGAGCAGCGTGAGCAGCGCGGCGAGGGTCACGACGATCACGTTCTGGAGCCTCCCCGCGTTCTCGGTCCCGAGGATGTTCACCAGCGTGAGGAGGAGCGCGGCACCGAGCGCGATCAGACGAACGACGTCGCGGCGGAGTGTGCGTGTCAGCTCGCCTCACCTGTCTCGACCACGCCACGAAACGTCGCCACCCCTGCCCGCTCGAGGCGTGGAATGGCAATTGCGGGAGCTCGAAGACGACAGACCAGGCCCCCTTTCTCCCTGGCAACAACGAAAGAAAAGACGTTCTTGAAACAGGAGCAAACACGAACATGAGACATTTCCTCACTGCAGCAGTCATCGCGATGATGTCCGTCGGACTCACCGCAACGGTCTCGGCTCAGCCGGTCGAGACGGCTCCCGACGACACTTGGGTGACCGTGACCGGCACGGTGGTCTCGACCACGCCGTCGAGCTTCCGCCTCGACTACGGCGATGGGATCATGACCATCGAGATGGACGATTTCGACTCGTACGGTGACGTCCAAGGCGTTCTCGAGAACGACCAGGTGATCGTGAGCGGCGTGGTCGACGACGACCTCTTCGAGCAGCGAACGATCGAGGCCAGCAGCGTCTTCGTCGAGAATCTGGGAACCTACTTCTACGCAAACCCAGCGGACGAAGAGGGTCTATACGCCTGGAGCATTCCCACGGAGATCGTGGTCGGCGACCTGGAAGTCACCGGCACCGTCACCGCGATCGACGGCCGAGAGATGACCATCGCCTTTGGGCCTCATCTCATCTCGGTGGACACCATCGAGCTCAGCTACAACCCGCTCGACGATCGCGGCTTTCAGCAGATCGACATCGGCGATCGCGTGAAGGTCGCGGGCAACATCGACGACGATCTCTTCGACGAGCCCGAGCTGAACGCCGAGTGGATCGTGAATCTGAGCCAGAGCTGAGCGAGCTCGACACACGCCCAGAAGACGAAAGGAATTTGCGATGACCAAGCGGATCATCAACCACACCCTCATCACCCTCGTGAGCGCGGTCGCGCTCGCCTGTGGCGGCAACGAAGGCCCATCGAGTCAGGACACCGTCCCCAGCGAAGCGGCCACGGCACCAAACAACAGTTGGGTGACCGTCCACGGCCGCATCGTGGAGGCCACGCCGTCCTCCTTCGTGATGGACTACGGCGAGGGCGTCATCACCGTGGAGATGGACGACTTCGATTTCTATCCGGATGGCTACGGCCTGATGGAAGAAGATCGGGTGGTCGTTCACGGCTTCATCGATGACGACTTCTTCGAGGCACGCACCATCGAGGCGAGCCGCGTCTACGTGGAGAACCTCGGCACGTCCTTCTACGCGAACGGAGCGGACGAGGAGGACGTGACCACCGCGGCCGTCGTGCTCCCCGACCCCGGGACGATCACCGTGACCGGCCGCATCAAGACCATCGAAGGTCGCGAGCTCACCCTCGACACCGGCGTCGGTGACGTGCGCGTCGACACCATCGAGATGGGATACGACCCGACCGACGACGAGGGCTATCAGCAGCTCTCGACCGGAGACAAGGTGAGCGTGGCTGGACACCTCGAAGACGCGCTCTTCGACAGCCTGGAGTTACACGCCGACTCGATCGTGACCCTCGAGAGCTCGACCTGACCGGTCCGGCGCGCGGGCTCGGCCCACACGACCACCGCCATACATCGCGGCGCGGCTCGACGAACGAGTCGCGCCGCGATTCACGTTCGGGGGTTCGTCGTTCCAGCGGCGCCTCGACCGGCCGACGCTCTATTCGAGCGGCTGGCTGTCGTCGAGGTCACCGAAGTCCCACCGTAGGTCGACTCGGCCCCGGGCGCCGGTGAATCGAAGGATCACCTGGTCGGCTCCGGGAGGGATCGAGGGGGTACCGTCAGCGCGGGTGGCCGGGAAGACGATCCGGAACGCCTGTCGCTGCGGACTGTTCGACGGGAAGTAGATCTCGTCGGCGGCCGAGGGCCGTCGGATGCGCTCGATCTCCGCGGGCTCGGTCTGACGCCCTTCGGGGTCGACCAGCAGCACGCGCCACGCGGAGTGACGGCTCGCCAGGTTCTGCTCCCGGAAATCGCTACCCGCGACGGTGACGAAGAAGCGGTGGTTCTCCTGAGCGTCGGCGAGCGTCGCGCGCAGCATCGCCTCGCGGGTGTCCGCTTCGATCGCGTGATCGTAGCCGTAGCGGACGACGTAGGCCCAGCGGAACTCCCAGCTCTCGAAGGTGGCGGTGACGTGGAGGACGTCGTCGAGCAGGGTCCACTCGAAGTCCTGGTCGTCGCGCGTCCACGACTCGTACACGTCCTCGTAGTCGTCCGGGGTGAACGAGCGAGGCCCGGTCTCGAGGGTGATGGTCCGGGTGGCACACCCCGCGGCCATGACCGCGAGCGCCAGCGCGACGAGCCGGCTCACCCCTCGTCTCCCATGAAGTCCGCCCGCGTGAAGAGCGAGGCGAAGGGGAGCTTCGCCTCGGCGAAGGCCTCGGCGGCGCCCTCGCAGCGATCGACGATCGCCAGTACGCCCGCGATGGTCAGGCCCATCTCGCGGAGAGCGGCGGCGGCCCGAACCGTCGAGCCGCCCGTCGTGACCGTGTCTTCGACGACGACGATCGGGGCGCCTTCGCTCAGGTGGGCCGCGCCCTCGACGCGATTCTTCGACCCGTGGCCCTTGCTCTCCTTCCGGACGAGGAGCGCATCGAGCGCCGATCCCCCCGCCAGGTGGGACGCGTAAGCGACGGCGCTCGCGAGCGGGCAGCCCCCGAGGACCACACCGGCCACCGCCACGGGACGGGGCTCGAACGCCAGCGCCTGCGCGAGGAGGCAGCGACCCACCAGCACGTGGCCCTCGGCGCTGAGCACCGTGGGCTTGCAGTCGATGAAGAAGTCGGACTGCCGCCCAGAGGTCAGGGTGAAGGTGCCCCTTCGGAAGGAGCGCTCGCGGAGGAGCTCGAGGAGACGGTCGCGGTCGGCCATGGTGTGCTCGTCGGCAGCCTACCGACAAAGGCTCGGGGGCGTCGAGGCGACGCTCAGCTGGGCGCGCGGTGCGTGCCCTTGACCCGCCCGATGCGCGGCATCCGGCCCACGCGCGCCGGAGTGGGCGCCTCGGCGCCCGGGAGCGTCGCATCGGAGACGGTATCGGCCGCCAAGGGGGTGGGCGTCGGCGCCCGGGGCGGCATGGGCGCCGGGCGACGAATCTCGCGCCGGAAGGTCGCGTCCTCGTCTCCCACGACGTCGGGGAGCTCCGCCGCCAGCTTCCGCGACGGGCGCTCTCGCAGCGGGGTGAAGGGGCGCGTGTCCTCGGGATCGCCGAGGTCGTCGGCGTCGACTGGAGCCGCGGCCTCGATGCTCACCCCGGCGGCCAGGTCGGCGGAGATCGGCTCCGGCGAAGGCAAGCCCGTGAACGTGTGGAGCGCCGGATCGTAGGTGCGAAGCGGCGGCGCGGCGTCGAGGGCCTCCACGTGCACCTGCCCGGAGAACTGCGCGCCGGGGGTCACCCGCACGCGGGGCGCCGTCAGGTCGCCGACGATGCGCGCGGTTCCGTCGACCCGGACCCCCTCGTCCGCGAAGGCGTCGCCCTTGAGTGCGCCACGAATGGTCACGTGCCGCGCATGGACGTGCCCACGGACCATCCCGCCGGCCTCGATCACCAGCGCGCCGTCGACCCGAACCGGTCCGTCGACCTGCCCGAAGACGATGAGATCGCCCTCCCCTTCGACTTCGCCGCGGAGCCGGACGCCCGCCGGGAGCACAGAGGGCTTCTTCACGACTCTTCCTCGTCGAGCTCGGGCAGCTCCACCTCCATGTCGACGGTGCCCTCGAGGGAACCGCCGTCGTCGAGGCCGATCCGCGCTGCGCGAACGTCACCGACGAGGCGGCCGCCAGCCAACACGTTGAGCTCACCGGCCATCACCGGCCCGTCGAGGATGCCCTCGACGGCGACCGCCTGGGCCCGGACGGGACCGACCAGCTTGCCGCTGCGACCGACCACCAGCGCGCCCTGGAGATCGACGCTCCCTTCGAAGGTCCCGTCGCAGCGGAGCTGGCCCGCGCCGCGGAGCTCACCACGCACGAGCAGGCCGGGGCCGACATAGCCCATCGGCGCGCCATCGGTGGTCGCCGCAGACCGACGTGGGGGAGACTTTGCCATTGGGGGCACCCTAACAGAAGCGCCGCGCGGCCGTATCTCCCACTTGGCATCGGGCGACACTTCGCCTAGACCCCGCCGGCCGTGCCTCACCATGGCCATGTAACGCGACTGCCGACCTGAGGACCAAGAGCCCATGAGCCCCCCGCCCGACAAGGCCCTCGAGGTCGATGACCTCCTCGCGCCCTTCCACGCCGCCGAGACCCCGCGCGAGCGCTGGGCGATCGGGACCGAAGCCGAGAAATTCGGCCTCGCGCGGGACGGCAAGCCGCTCCAGTACGAAGGGCCGGACGGAGTCCTCGAGCTGCTCCAGGAGTTCGTCGCGAAGCACGGCTGGACCGAGCAGCGCGAGTACGAGGGCGCACCGCTCATCGCGCTCCGCCGGGGCGGCGCCTCCATCACGCTCGAGCCGGGCGCTCAGCTCGAGCTGAGCGGCGCGCCGCTCGACACGATCCATCAGACCTGTGCCGAGCTCCGCGGCCACCTCGCCGAGCTCCGCTCGATCAGCGAGCCGCGCGGGATCCACTGGCTGGGGCTCGGTTTCCACCCGACCGCCGCCCAGGCGGAGCTGCCCTGGGTCCCGAAGCTCCGCTACGGGATCATGAAGGAGTACCTGCCTACCCGCGGCGCCATGGCGCACGACATGATGCGGCGGACCTCCACGGTGCAGGCGAACCTCGACTACAGCGACGAGACCGATGCGTTCCGGAAGCTGCGCATCGCGCTTCGCATCCAGCCCATCGTGACGGCCATGTTCGCCAACAGCCCCTGGCTCGAGGGCAAGGCGACCGGCGAGCGCTCCCACCGGGCGCGGGTGTGGCTGCACATGGACCCGGACCGCTCCGGCCTCCTCCCCTTCGCCTGGAACGACTCGCCAACCTACGCGGACTACGTCCAGTGGGCCCTCGACGTCCCGATGTTCCTGGTGAAGCGCGGCAAGAAGGTCCACCGCAACACCGGCCAGACCTTCCGCTCGTTCATGGACGATGGCTTCGAGGGCCTGAGGCCGACGATGGAGGACTGGGAGACGCACCTGAACACGCTCTTCCCGGAGGCGCGGCTCAAGAAGACGCTCGAAGTTCGCGGCGCCGACAGCCAACCGCAGCCTCGCATCTGCGCGTTGCCGGCGTTCTGGAAGGGGCTGCTCTACGACCCGAAGGCCATGGACGCCGCCGACAGCCTGACCGAGGCGTGGAGCCTCTCGTCGCTGGAAGCCGTTCGACCGGCGATCGCCGAGAAGGCCCTCGCCGCCGATCTCGACGGCAAGCCGGTGCTCGAGCACGCCCAGGCGCTGGTCGCCATCGCGGACGACGGCCTCGAGCGGCTGGGCAACCTGGACGGTCGCGGCAAGGACGAGCGGGTGCACCTCCGCCCCCTGCGCGAGCTCCTCGACGCCGGCGAATGCCCGGCGGACCAGCTGCTCCACACGGTCGGCGAGACTCCGACCCTCGAGGCGCTCGTCGAGCACGCACACGCCTGACGTCCCCGGGCGCACCGAGTACGCTGCGCCCATGGCGCGCGTGACGAATCGGGGAGACCGTTGAAGGTCGTCTTCGTCTTCTTCACGGCGCCGCCGAGCCCGTTCAGCTCGTCGGTCGCCGCGCTCGCCCCCATCGTCCGGGCCGGGGGCCACGTGCCGGACGCGCGGATGGTGGAGCGCACGGAAGCCATCGATCCGGTCGTGGCCGACCTGCTCGCGCGTGGCCCCGACGTGATCGCGGTGTCCTCGATGACCCGCGACTGGCCGGGCGCGCGCGCTCTCCTCGAGCGGCTCGCGCCCCACACGGACGCCACCACCGTGGTCGGCGGGTACCACGCGAGCCTCGCCCCCCGAGACGTCGCCGCCAGCGCCGCCGTCGACGCAGTGGTGATCGGCGAGGGCGAGCGCCCGCTGGCCCGACTGCTCGAGCAGCTGGACGCGGGCGCACCGCTCGAGAGCGGCCCGGGCCTGTGGGTTCGGGACGGCGGCTCGTTCCCTGGGACGATCCCCGGTGCGGACTCCGAGGCCGACATCGCCGACCTCCCCTGGTGGGACTACGACCTCTTCGGCGACATGCGCGCGCACCTCGATCGGGGTGTGAACACGTTCGGCCCGATCGCCGACCGCTACCTGCCGGTGCGCGCGAGCCGCGGCTGCCCCTACTCCTGCGCGTACTGTTCGGCACCCGCATGGGGGCGGCTCGGGGGCTTCGCCGAGAAGGAACGCCGCAACCGCCGACCCGTCGACCACCTCTGCGACGAGCTCGCCGACCTGGTCGCGCGCTACGACCCCGAGGGCTTCGAGTTCTGGGACGAGCACTTCCCCCTCGACCTCGAGTGGCTGCGCGCCTTCGCTCGGACCTACCCCGCGCGAGTCGGCCGTCCCTTCAAGGTGGAGATGCACCCCCGCGCCGCCACTCGTGAGCGGCTCGAGCTCTTGGCCGAAGCGGGCATCGCGCTCTTCCACTGCGGCGTCGAAGCGGGCGACGCCGAGCTCCGCCGCACCGTCCTGAACCGGCGCACCACCGACGAGCAGCTCCAGCGGGTCTTCGACGACTGCCGGGATCTCGAGATCCCGACGAGCGCGTCGCTGATGACGACCTTGCCGCAGGAGTCCCGCGCGATGGCGCACTCGACCGTGGGGCTGCTCCGCAAGCTGAAGCCCGACTCCTTCATGTGGTCGAACTACCAGGCGCTCCCCGGCACCGTCCTCGGCGAGGCGGCGGTGAGCCACTGGCCTGGTCCCGCGAGCGAGACCTTCGCCGACCATGACCCGCCCGCGTGGACCGAGCCGCCGCCCATGAGCGAGGCCGAGCGAGCGGCGACCTTCGCGGAGATCCGTTCGCTCCAGCTCGAGCTGGTGGCGGCGGCGAGCGAGAAGGAAGACCGCCCGCGTCCCGTCGACGTCCCCGCGCCGGCGAAGGCGCTCTCGCCCGCCGCCATCGCACCGCTCTTCGGCCTGAGCGCCGGCACCATCGTCGACGCCGTAGCGGGCACCGATGGGCTACTCCTCACGGTCGAAGGCGACGCCATCGGCAGGCAGACGGTCGTGGTCGCGCCCCGAGACGAAGGCCGCCACTACGTCACGAGCCGCCACCTGGGTCTCTCCTACCGGGGGAGTGACGCTCCAGCGGCGCTCCTTCGGCTGCTCGAGGCGATGGCCCGCGCGGCCGGCCCGGCCTCGATGGACGAGCTGCTCGACCGCGGCGACTGAGCGCGTGTTAGAGCACTCGGGTGCGCAGGGGACCGAAGCTGCGGCGCCTCGGAGCGCAGTGCTTCTTCGTGGCCGTCATCGGGCTGCAGCTCTTCTTCGTGGTACGGGCCTATGACGACCCCCACCACCTCTTCGGCTATCAGCCCTTCAGCGAGTCCAGCACGTGGCGCGCTGCGATCGTGCGGGTCACCGACAACGGCCGCTTCGACATCCGCAACGGCTGGGAGGGCTACCACTGGAGCCAGCTCGTTCGCGGGCGCGGACTCACCACGCCCTGGGTGGATGGCAGCGCCGCCTCCGGCGTCGATTCGCAGCTGGCGTTCTTCCAGCAGGCGCTCGACTGGGTCGCGACCCACACGCCGAACGACCGCACGACCCGCTACTTCGAGGCCCACGTACGCTTCGTCCGAAACCGCGGCGAGCCCCAGACGCGGGTGATGCGGAGCGTGGAGCGGGAGCTCCCGGAGCGATGACCGAGCGCCGGCCCATCTTCGACGAGACCGCGAGTGTCCGGGCGATCGCGCTGCTCCGGATCCTGGTCGGCCCGATCACCGTCGTTCACCTGTGGACCTTCCTCGAGAGCGCCCGGCCAGGGGCCTACTTCGCCGAGCGCTTCTACGTCCCCTTCACCGAGCTCTGGCCGGTGCTCTCGGTCGACGGCTACCGGAGCGTGCTCCTCGTCGGGCTGGTCTCGGCGGTGTTCATGAGCGCCGGCTTCCTGAGTCGACTCACGTCCGCGCTCACCCTCGCAGTGGTCGCCTTCAACCTCCTGAGCAACCAGCTCTTCTTCCATCACAACCGCGCGTTCCTCACGACCATCCTCTTCGGGCTCACGCTCCTTCCCTCGGGCCGTGCGCTGAGCGTGGATGCGTGGCTCGCCGCCAAGGCCGGCCGGCCTTTCCGCGACGAGGCGCCGATGTGGCGCTTGGTGCTCCTGCGCGCGCTCGCGTGCACGCCCTACCTCGCCAGCGGCTTCAGCAAACTCATCGACCCGGATTGGTGGTCCGGCGTCGTCATGTACGACCGCATCTCCCGCTATCGCCACGTCGCCGAAGCCAAGGGCGTCCCCGCCTGGCTCATCGACCCCATCGCGACGCCGGAGTTCAACGCGGTGATGTGGAAGTTCGTCGTGCTCACGGAGCTCTTCGTGGGCGTCGGCTACTGGTTCCGCCGGACCCGGGTCGCCGCGATGTTCATGGCGCTCGGCTTCCACACTCTCATCGAGATCACTTCGACCGTCAGCGTGTTCAGCTACCTCGGCATCGCCGCCACGCTGATCTGGGTGACGCCCCGCACCCGCGACCGGATGCTCTGGCTGCGCCCCGACCGCCCGGCCGGCCGGCGGCTGGCTCGACTGGTCCGGGGGCTCGACTGGCTCGCGCGCTTCGAGGTCCACGAAGCCGCCGAAGGGCCGACCGTTCGAGTGAGGGACCGCGACGGGACGATGCTCGAGGGCGCCGCCGCCAAGCGGCTCGTGCTCAGCCGCCTCCCACCACTGATGCCGCTGGTCACGCCCCTGCTGCTCCTGGACCTTCGTCGCCGACGCTCGGCCGCGGCTCAGTCGTCGCAGAGCGCCTGACGCACCTCGCTCGCCTCGCACCGGCTGGGTGGGTCCACGTCTCGGACCAGCAGTCGGAGGGCCGCGACGAAACGGATGGCCTCGGCGTGGGTCTCGGCTCGAGCCGGGTCGTCCTCGGTCAGCCGAGCCACCGCCCGGTAGGCAGCGATCGCCTCGGCGAAGGCCCCGCGGTCTCGGGCGAGCTCGCCCAGCGCCTGCTGGACGGCCACCGAGCTCGGGTCGGCCCGGGCAGCCTCTCGGAGCACCCGCGCCGCCTCGGCCGGGTCCGAGGGTCGGACGATCGCCGCGAGGACCAGGGACAGAGGAACGCTTCGGGGGCGGCGCCTCAGGCCTGCGCGGACCACCTCCAGGGCGTCGGAGCTCCGCCCCTGGGCCCGGTAGAGCTCACCGAGAGCGACGTAGGCCCGCTCGAAGCGGGGGTCGATCTGGATCGCCTCGCGAAAATAGGCGACCGCGCTCCCCGGGTTGTTGGCTCGGACGAGGGCGGCGCCCATCCGGGTCTTCTCGGCAGCTCGTCGGGCTCGGCCATCCTGCGCGCCGGTGGGGGACGGTGGTGCGCTCAGGAGGGCCAGGAGCAGCCCCAGCCCGAGCATCGAGACCCGCCGGGCCGGGCGCATCGGGCTTGCACGGGACACCCAGCGAGTGTAGGTCGGCCCAGCCGACCAGGCGAATCGGGGGTGGTCCCCCGGCGTCGTGGTGGACCGGAGATCTCGTGCGCTCAGCAGCATTCCTCGCGTTTTTCCTCTCGGGTGCATCGAGCCTGATCTTCCAGTCGATCTGGTCGCGCATGATGGTCCACGTCTTTGGCGCGGGCAGCGTGGCGATCAGCACGATCGTGACCCTCTTCATGGCGGGCCTGGGCCTCGGCGCCTGGATCGCCTGCCGCTTCGCCGACCGGATCAAACACCCGGTGATGACCTACGGAGTGGTCGAGGGCCTGGTGGGCGTCTTCGCCCTCTGCGTGCCGCTGCTGGTCGACCCCGAAGGCTGGATGATGGGGGTCAACCGCTGGCTCCATTCGAGCTTCGAGACCGGCTCGGTGGGCATGGCGGTGATGCGCTTCTTCTGCGTCGCGCCGATCGTGTTGGTGCCGACCACGCTGATGGGCACCAGCCTGCCGCTGCTGAGCCGGCACTTCGTCAAGCGGGCTCAGAGTCAGAACGAGGTCGGCAGCTGGGTCGGCGCGCTCTACTCGGTCAACACCTTCGGCGCCGTCTTCGGCGTCCTCCTCGGCGGCTTCGCCATCATGCCGCTCGCCGGTGTCTCGACCACGAACTACGTGGCCGCGGGCATCAACTTCGCGCTGTGCATCGGCATCTTCGCCTCGCGGCGCTGGCTGCTCGGCGACGAGTGGAAGCCGGGGGACGAGATCGGCTGGCTTCCGACGAAGAAGGCGGAGGTCGAAGCGGAGCAGAAGGCAGACGCGGAGGAGTCCGGCGAGTCCGAGTCCGACGAGGAGGCGGAGTCCGGCGCGGAGTCTGAAGCGAAGTCGGAGTCGAAAGCGACGAGGACGAAGGGTCGGAAGAAGTCGGGCACGGATGACGGCGATGACGGCGATGACGACTCCGCCTGGGAAGGGACCCGAGAAGAAGCTCCGATCGCGCTCGCGCCGGCGCCGATCGCTCGGAAGGTCGCGTTCCTCGCGTTCGCGCTGAGCGGGCTGGCGTCGCTCTGCTACGAGGTCGTCTGGAGCCGTGCGCTGGCGATGACCATCGGGTCCTCGTTCCAGGCGTTCAACCTGATCCTCGCCACCTTCCTGGTGGGCATCGGCGGCGGCAGCGCCATCGCCAGCGGTGTCATCGCAGGCAAGCGCCTGCTCTCGACGGTCGGGGCGACCGCCATCGCGCTCGTCTTCCTGGCCAACGCGCCCTGGGGCGTCAGCCAGAGCGCGATCACCTGGCTGGCGATCAGCGGTGCGTTCGCGCTGCCGATCATCATCGTCTGGGCCGCCGTCCGCGCGCGCGCCGCGAACGACCCGATGCCGCGGACGCCCGTGAAGCCAGCGCTGGTGATGCTCGTCGTCCCGGTCGCCGCCGCCGCCATCAACGCCGTGGCCAACCTCGACACCGGCCACGAGCGCCTCTCGCTGATCGTGGCGTCGGTCACCTCGTGCCTCGCTGGCTTCCTCGCCCTGCTCGTCTCGCTCCGGCGCTACCCGGTGCTGCAGTTGGCGACCATGCCGCTCTTCATCGCCATCGCAGCGTTCACCAACTACGCCTTCCAGGACGAGATCCCCTGCACCTTCGCCGGGCTGGTCACGACCGTCGACAACCTCCCCGAGAGCGTCGGCATCGTGCAGTTCTTCATGTTCTTGACCGTCGCGCTCTGCACCCTGCCGGCGACCGTCGGCATGGGCGCGATGTTCACCCTGACGCTCCGCGTCTGGACCTCCGGCGGCGACAACGTCGGCCGGGACGTGGGCAACGTCTACGCGGGCAACACGCTCGGATCCGTCGTCGGCGCCTGGCTCCCGGGCTTCGTGCTCATGCAGAGCCTCGGCATGGAGCGCACGATCCTCGTCGGGATGATGCTCTACCTGGGCGTCTCGCTGATGCTGCTGATCGTCAGCGCGGCCGATCCGCCCAAGAAGAAAGCCGACTCCGAGGGCGGCCCCTACCGCAAGAAGGCGGAGGGCTCGGACGAAGACGAGGACGACGAGCGCGACCCCAACAAGCCGCCGGGCTGGTACGAGGCGATCATCTACGTGCTCGCGCCGCTCATCCCCGCGCTCATCGCGGGCATCGTGCTGGTCGCTTGGCGCGACGACGGCTTCCTTCGCTGGAACCCGGCGAAGATGACCCTCGGCGTGTTCCGCGTGTCCCTCGCCGACGACGCCTGCGACTGGGGCGACGCCGACCTCGTCTACTACAAGGACGGCCTGACCACGACGGTCACCGTCGAGCGCTACGGCCGCCACTACGCGCTGAAGAACAACGGCAAGGTCGACGCCAGCAACGGCGACGACATGCCGACGCAGATCATGGTCGCGGCGTACCCGCTCCTCATGCATCCGGACGGTCCGGAGGGGCTCGACGTCGCCGTGGTCGGCTTCGGCTCGGGCGTGTCGGTCGGCACCGCGCTCAAGTTCCCGGTCGCGCGCGTCGACGTCATCGAGCTGGAGCGCTCGATCCCGGAGGCGAGCAAGTTCTTCGAGGACGTCAACGGCCTCGACTACGTGCTGCAGGACTTCCCCTACATCGAGATGGATCGACTCTCGGTCGTCAACGACGACGGTCGAAACTACCTGGCGTCGAGCCCGGACCAGTTCGACGTCATCATCAGCGAGCCCAGCAACCCCTGGATCACGGGCGTCTCGGACCTCTTCACGACCGACCACTTCCGGATCACCAAGCAGCGGCTCCGCGAAGGCGGCATCTACTGTCAGTGGGTGCAGCTCTACGAGCTCAGCCCAGCGAACATCAAGACCATCTACCGGACCTTCGCCTCGCAGTTCGAGCACGTGATCGTCTTCGCCGCGGAAGACCTCTCGAGCGACACCGTGCTCATCGGCTCGGACTCACCGCTTCCGCTGGACCTCGAGCGGATCACCGCGGCGTATCAGCTGCCCGGCATCGCCGAGGAGCTCGAGCGCGCGTACATCCACTCGCCCTTCGACGTCTTCGCCCGGACCCTCCTCGCCAACAAGGAGGAGGTCATGAGCTTCACCCAGATCGAGCACCGCCAGCGCGGCGGCGAGTGGGTGGCCATCCCGGACTCGAACAACGACCCGGACCACGGCTGCACCATGCCGAACTGCTACCGAGAGCCGGTCATCCTCAACACGGACGACAACGCGCACATCGAGTTCGCGGCGCCGCAGGACCTGATCGGCTACCAGGCCTTCGAAGGTTACCTGGCACAGATCTACACCGAGAGCTGGCCCTATGGCCGGCTCGTCGGAGGCGTCACCGGCTACGGCGAAGGCGACGAGGCTGCGGAGAAGCTCGCGGAGATGGCGCTCTCACTGATCGCGCACGGGCGTAAGCCCGAGGCCGCGGCCTTCATCACCCGCTCGCAAGAAGCGGGCAGCACGCCGACCACGCGCATCGCCGCGGAGGTGCTCACGCACCTGATCACCGGCGAGCGAGAGCCACCGCTCCGCGTCGAGCCGCCCACGCCCGGTCCGCAGCTCGCGGCCCGCGAGGCGCGGCTCCTCAGCGAGGGCTTCGAGATCGTCCGCGAGGCAGTCGACCGCGGGAACTACGCGACCGCGCTGGGAGCGCTCGAAGAGATCCCGGCGCCGCTCCGGCTCCACAGCGGTCCCGGCCTCCGGCTGCTCTACGGCTACCTCCTCTACAAGACCGCGCCGACCTACCCCTCCCGCTACCGCGAAGCGATCGACACGCTCGAGGAGATCATCCGGACCGAGCCCGACTACGTCGCCCGGCACCCGGAGATCTTCTACTACCTCGGCCGCTCGCACGACGCGGAGCTCAACTTCGACAAGGCGCTGCGCAACATGCGGCTCTTCGTGGAAGCGCGGCAGGCGTTGGCCGCGGAGCCGGGAGAGGCGTCCGAGGGCGACGACGCCGACGCACCGACCACCGACACCGATGACTCCAACGAAGACGGCACATCGGACGGAGACCCGGCCGGCGACCCCGAGCCGGAAGACGCAGCCCCAGACACGGGCGCCGACGAGGCGACCTCGACCGACTGAAATCGCGGTGAAACACCGCCGAAAAGCGTCTGCGCAGGCGTTTTCGCACCATCTGGGGCCGAACCGCGAAGATCGCTTCGCACTTGGGTCCCCCTGAAAGGACCGACAGGTGGGGAATCGCACACTTGGAGGTCCTTTTCTCCGGTTTTTCGGGCCCTTGGCCCTGCAACACCGGGCGAGTGGCCGGTAGGCACGGCCCTTGCTCTGTCATTGGCACAGCAACGTTTCCCCCGAGGGGGGAGTCGAGGGAGAGAGATGCAGACGATGAGCACCCAGTCGATGTCCACGCCGCGTAGCCCCGAGGGCGACGACCGCGCTTTGCGCATTCTCGCCAAGTCGGTCTATCGGGAGCTCAAGTCGAGCGGCCACAGCCGGTCGGACATCGTCGGGTTCACCAACGCGCTCCTCGAGCTGGTGACCACCGAGCTCAAGGACGGCGACGGCGCCTGAGCCCGACCGCCAGGGTGACCCCTGGCCCTGATGACGCGGAGCCACCTCACGACCGTGAGGTGGCTCTTTTCGTTGGCGTGAGGTGCCTCCGCACATCCGGCCAGCTCTTCTTGACCGGTGAGGTAGGGAGACGTAGGTACCGCGCGAAGACCCGGGGCGGAGACCCCGACCCGACCCCTCGAGCAGGAGCAGCCAGTGACGAAGATCGGCATCAACGGTTTTGGACGGATTGGGCGTTGCGTGGCGCGAGCCATCCTCGCGGACCCCTCGAGCGATCTGGAGATCGTCGGCATCAACGACCTGACCGACGACCAGACGCTCGCGCACCTGCTGAAGTACGACTCGGTGCACCGCCGCTTCGACGCCGACGTCCAGGTCGAGGACGGCGCGATGGTGGTCAATGGCAAGCGCATCGCGACCAGCGCCGAGCGTGACCCGAGCAAGCTCGCCTGGGGCGACCTCGGCGCCGAGATCATCCTCGAGTGCACCGGCGTCTTCCGCAACAAGGAGAAGGCCGGCGCCCACCTCGCGGCCGGCGCCAAGCGCGTCATCGTCAGCGCGCCCGGCAAGGGCGACATCGACGGGACCTTCTGCGTCGGGATCAACACCGACGAGTACGACCCGGCCAAGCACGAGGTCGTCAGCAACGCCTCCTGCACGACCAACTGCCTCGCGCCGGTCGCGAAGGTCCTCCACGAGAGCTTCGGCATCGTGAAGGGCCACATGATCACGGTCCACTCGTACACGAACGACCAGAGCATCCTCGACCTGCCGCACTCGGACCTCCGCCGCGCACGCGCCGCGGCGATGTCGATGATCCCGACCACCACCGGCGCCGCGAAGGCCATCGCCCTCGTGCTCCCGGAGCTGAAGGGCAAGCTCGATGGCGGCGCCATCCGCGTGCCGACGCCGGACGTCTCGATGGTCTGCCTCACCGTCGAGGTGAGCAAGGCGACCTCGATCGAAGAGGTCAACGGCAAGCTCGCCGAGGCCGCGGGCGGTCCGCTGAAGGGCATCCTCGGCTATGAGACCGCGCCGCTGGTCTCCACCGACTTCATCGGTGACCCGCACTCGTCCATCGTCGACGCCGCGCAGACGCAGGTCATCGGCGACAACATGGTCCACGTGGAGAGCTGGTACGACAACGAGTGGGGCTTCTCCATGCGGATGATCGACCTCGCTCGCGTCCTCGCGGCGAAGTGAGCCGAACGAACCGATGACCATTCGCCATCTCGAGGACCTGAACCTCGGTGGACGACGCGTCTTCTGCCGCGTCGACTTCAACGTGCCGCTCGACGGCAGCCGCGTGACCGACGACACCCGGATCCGTGCCGCGCTGCCGACCATCGAGCACATCCTCGAGGCGGGCGGTCGGCTGGTGCTCGCCAGCCACCTCGGCCGTCCCAAGGGAGAGCGGAAGCCCGAGCTATCGCTCGAGCCTGCGGCCGCGCTGCTGGCCGAGATGCTCGGCGTCGGGGAGGTCACCCTCTGCGACGACTGTGTCGGCGACGGCCCGCGGAAGGTCGTCGGTGACCTGCGCGACGGCCAGGTGGCGGTGCTCGAGAACCTCCGCTTCCACCCCGGCGAGAAGGCGAACGACGAGAACTTCGCGCGTGAGCTGGCCAAGCTCTGCGACGTCTACGTCGACGACGCCTTCGGCGCTGCACACCGCGCTCACGCCTCGGTCGACGCCCTCCCCCGTCTGATGGGCGAAAAGGGGGCTGGGCGGCTGATGCAGCGCGAGCTCGACGCGCTCGCCAAGCTGCGAACCGAGCCGGCGCGCCCCTACGTGGCCGTCCTGGGCGGTGCGAAGGTGAGCGACAAGATCGGCGTGCTCGAAGAGCTCCGCCAGAAGGTCGACACCCTGATCATCGGCGGCGCCATGGCGAACACCTTCCTGGCCGCCGCCGGCCACGCCATGGGCCGCAGCCTCGTCGAAGAAGACAAGCTCCCCCTCGCGCGCGCGCTGCTCCAGAAGGCGGACGTCGGCGCCGTCGAGCTGCTGCTGCCCACCGACCTGCGGGTCGCCGACAGCCTCGAGTCGCAGAACCCCGAGGTCGTCGGCCTCGATGGCATCGACGGCCGGATGGCCCTCGACATCGGCCCCGAGTCGGCCGCCCTCTTCGCCGACCGCGTCCGCCGAGCCGAGACCGTCTTCTGGAACGGGCCCATGGGTCTCTTCGAAAAGAAGCCCTTCGCCGCCGGCACCCTCGCGGTCGCCGAAGCGATGGCCGCCTGCCCCGGGTACGCCGTGGTCGGCGGCGGCGACAGCGTCGCCGCCGTCCAGCAGATGGGCCTCGCCGCCAAGATGGGCCACGTCTCCACCGGCGGCGGCGCGAGCCTCGAGTACCTCGAAGGCAAGCCCCTCCCCGGCGTCGAAGCCCTCGACGCCGACTGACCCCAGCCCCCCGTTTTCGACGGGGACACTCCCCCCTCCCGGAACCCCCTGTTTTTCAGGGGCTTCCCGACGAGAAATTCAAACGCTAGCGGCGCGGCTCGGAATCCGGGGCTCGACCCTCGATCCGACCCGCCCTCCTGCGCTACAGGTGCCAGCCATGAGCGACGCGACGCGAACCCCGGTGGTCGCCGGGAACTGGAAGCTGAACCAGACCATCGACGAGTCCCTGACCCTCGTCCGCGAGCTTCGCGAGGCCATCGCGGGAGTGGAAGGCGTCGAGGTCGTCGTGGGCCCGGTCGCCACCGCTCTGCACGCGGTGGCCGGCGAGTTGAAGGGCTCGGGTGTCGGCCTCGCCGCGCAGAACACCTACCACGAGGCGAGCGGCGCGTTCACCGGCGAGCTCTCCCCCCTGCTCCTGGCCGACGTCGGATGCACCCACTGCATCGTGGGGCACTCGGAGCGTCGCCAGCTCTTCGGCGAGACCGACGCGGGGGTGGCCCAAAAGGCCGCCGCGCTCCAGGCGCACGCTCTGGTGCCGATCGTCTGCCTCGGCGAGACCCTCGAGCAGCGCGAAGCCGGTGACACCCTGGCCGTGTGCCTCGGTCAGCTCGACGCGAGCCTCGCGGGCGTGGCGGTGGAAGGCGATCGCCTGGTCGTCGCCTACGAGCCCGTCTGGGCCATCGGCACCGGCAAGACCGCCAAGGCCAGCGACGCCCAGGAGGTCCACGCGGCTCTCCGCGCCCGGCTCCGCGAGAAGCACGGCGACGTCGCCGACAGCATCCGAATCCTCTACGGCGGCTCGGTGAAACCGGCCAACGCGGCCGAGCTCTTGGCCGAGGCCGACATCGACGGCGCGCTGGTCGGCGGCGCCTCGCTGAAGGCCGAGACATTCGCCCCCATCGTCCAGGCCGCGGCCGGCTGAGCAAGCCCACGGAATGATCGGCGCGGAGCGCGCCTTTCGCTTGTCATAGCGCGGATTTCGGGTATGCCTGCCCACCCCGGAGTCCGCCCGCTCGGCCCTTCGAGCGCGAAATCTCAGGGAAATTCGCCATGTTCACTTTCCTCAGCGTCCTCTACGTCCTCATCTGCCTCTTCCTGATCCTCGTCGTCCTGCTCCAGTCCGGTAAGGGCGGCGGCATGGGTGCGCTCGGCGGCGGCGGTGGCGGCGGCGCGAGCCAACAGGTCTTCGGCGGCGCTGGCGCGGGGAACATCTTGACCAAGATGACCGCGATCTCCGCGGCCCTCTTCATGATCCTCTCGGCGACGCTCGCCTACATGAGCAGCCCGGGTGAGGACGCCCTCGAGCGCGCGGCCGAGGAGCTGAACGCCGGCATCGCGGATGGCGACGAGGACGAGGATGGTGACGAAGCGGGCGACGACGGCGACGAGGCCGAGCTCGGCGAGGGCAGCGACGAGGCTTCCGACGGCGAAGAGGGCAACCTCGACACGGCCGGCGCGGCCGGCGCGCGCGAAGCCTTCGGCGAGCTGCTCGGTGGCGGCGACGACGACGACGCCGAGGAATCCGAAGAAGAGCCCGAGGTCGAGGAGGACGAGCCGGCCGAAGAGCCCACCCCCGCCGCGTCGACCATGACCACCTCGCGCATGGCCGCCCCGGCGCCGACCATGGAGGCTGCTCCGGCGCCGACCATGGAAGCCGCTGCCGCGCCGACGATGGCCGCGGCCCCCGCTCCCACGATGGAGGCCGCCCCGACCATGGAAGCGGCCCCCGCCGCGATGGCAGCCGCTCCGGCGCCCACCATGGAAGCGGCCGAAGCTCCCGCCGAGGAGTGAGCCCGAGCCGGTAGCGCCGGCTCTGCGGGAATGAATCGAGGCGCGCGGCGTGTACGCGCCGCATGCGACCGCTCGTCCTCCCCGCCGCCCTCGCTTCCCTGGTCCTGGCGCTCGCGCCACCGGAGGCTCCGGCCCAGCAGCCCGGCGTCGTCGTGGAACGCATCCGCGCGCCGGTCGAGCCGACCGTCGACGTGGGCGACCGCCGGATCACCATCGTCCGGGTCGACCTCGCGCGCTACCGGCTCCGCATCCTCACGGCGGAGCGGCACGGCGGTCGCCGCACCGTTCCCGCCTGGGTGCGGGACCACCAACTCGGCGGGGCGATCAACGCCGGCATGTTCCTGCCCTCGGGCCGCAGCGTCGGCTTCATGATGCAGGACGGCGACGTGGTCTCGAACCGCCGCGTCTCCAAATACCGTGGCGTCATCGGCTTCGATCCCCGACGGAGCAGCCTCGATCCGCTCGCCCTGGGCGGTCGCGGCTGCGGACCGGGCATCGACGGGATGACCCAGCGCTACCGCAACGTGCTCCAGGCCTATCGCGTCCTCGACTGCCGGGGGCGCCCCGTGCAGTGGCCGACCCGAAAGCGCTACAGCGCGGCCGCTTTCGGTGTGGACGCCGATGGAAGGGCCGTCTTCGTGCACAGCCGCACGCCCTACCAGATGACGGTCTTCAGCCGAATGCTCGCCGAGCCGAGCCTGCGGCTCCGCGGGCTCATCTACATGGAAGGTGGCCCAGAGGCGTCCCTGGTGGTGAACGCCGAGGGCCAGGCGGTGCGCGCCCTCGGCAGCTATGAGGACGGTTTCAACCCGAACGACGACAACGACGAGTTCTGGGAGGTGCCGAACGTGATCGCCTTCGAGCCGCGCTGATCCGATCAGCGGAGGATGGTGGCGGCGATCGCATCGCCGAGCCGCTCGTAGCCGGCGTCCGTGAGGTGTACCCGGTCGCCGAGCGCGAGCCCATCGGCCATCCACCTCTCCATGGAGAGCGGCCCGCCCATCCAAGCCAGCGTGTCGAAGAAGGCGCAGCCGGCGGCGTCCGATTCGGCGCGCTGCGCTTCCACGACCTGCTCGAGGCGCGGCCGCGGCCGCAGCGTCCCGTCACGGTGCTCGCGAGGCCAATCGCCGGGGCCGACCAGGAGACAGGATGCCCGGGGAGAACGGCGCTTCCAACGACCGATGACCTCGCGAAGTCGCCGTCGGTAGCGCTCGATGGGCACACGACCGTCGATGCTCTCGTTCGTCCCATAGGCGAGGATCCAGAGATCGGGACGCCGGTTCGATAGCGAAGGCTCGAGCGTCCGCTCCCGCCAGCGAAGCTGGTTGCGCACCCGCGCGCCCGGCACACCGAAGTTGTCGACGACGGCACCGCTCGCATGCTCGGCGACGACACCGAAGACGCGGGCGTCGCCTTCCTCGATCTCGATGCGAGCTCGGCGCGCTTCGCCGATGTCCGCGATCACGACTCCGTCGTCGCCGGCGGTGTCGACGACCCGATCGGCGCCGGTCCGCAGCCGGACCCGACCACCGCCACGCCAACGGCGCAGATGCACGGACAGGTGGGCCGGCCGCGCGAACCGAACGGTGGCGCGAGCACCCGCGCTTCCATCGAGCGCGATGCCAGCGAGCCCGTAGTCGTCCATCGGCGGCGTGCGCCCTCGAGCCACCCTGCCCTCCCAGCCACGGCCGCCGTAGCTCGCCCGGGCGTGGTCGTAGTAGGCGAAGGGCTGCGCGGGGATGACCCAGCCCGGGCCTCCGTCGCCGCACTTGCGCTGCAGGTGCGTACGGAGCCGGTTCGGAAGCACGTCCGGAGCCGTGTGGCTGGCCCCGTAGAAGGAGACGCGCGCGAGGCCTTCCCCACGCGCGGCTTCTTCGCAGGCCTGCCGAAAGTGGGCGAAGAGGCTCGGGGTCTGCGCCGGCGCCGGTACCGTGGCGAGCAAGAGGAGGAGCAGTGCGAGCCAGCGGGCCACGGTGGCGCGAACGGTCACCATGTTGGGTCGTATTCCCAGCATTCGACGGATACGGTATTGCGCCAAGTCGGGGAGAGGTGGTGGACTCCGCCCGCCGCCACTCCTTCGTCACGTGGTGCCTGGCATCTACTCCGCCCCCTCGGCGTCAACCTCATGCAACTCGGCAACTTCGAGAACACACTTCGCTGGATGCACCGCGAAGAGCGGGCGCCCTCGACCGTGAGCGCGACGTCTCGTGACTGAGGAGCGGCACCGCCTCTTCACCGTCGGCCCCGTGGAGATCGCTCCCGAAGTGCTCGCGGTGGGAGCACGGCAGCCGCCCTATTTTCGGGGGGCAGACTTCGCGGCGCGGGTCGCAGCCACCCTCGACGCCGTCCCGCCCCTCCTGAAGGCCTCCGAAGGGAGCCGCGCCGCGTTGCTCACCGCGTCGGGGACGGCCGCGGTCGAAGCCTCGGTGATCAACCTCTTCGACGAGGACTCCGAGGTGCTCGTGGTGGACGGGGGCTCGTTCGGCCGGCGCCTGGTGGAGATCTGTCAGGCCCATCGCATTTCCCACCGAGTCGAGAAGGTGGAGCCCGGCCATGGGCTGGACCTGGACCGCCTCGAGGCACACGCCGATGTGGACGGGGTGCTCACGGTGGCCCACGAGACGTCGACGGGTGAGCTCTTCGACATCCAATCCATCGGCGCGTTCTGCCGAAGGGTCGGCGCACTCTTCGTGGTCGATGCGATCAGCAGCTTCATGGCCGACCCCTTCGAGATGGAATGCTGGGGCGTCGACACCGTGGCGCTCAGCGTCAACAAGGGGCTCGCCGTACCGCCCGGCGTCTCCTTCGTGGTCATGAACGAGCGCGCGCGCTCGCGCCTTCGCACCCCGCGCAGCTTCTACCTTCGACTGGAGGACTACTTCACGAACGCGGAGCGCGGCATGACCCCCTACACGCCCGCCATCGGCGTCTTCATGCAGCTCGAGAAGCGTCTCGAGCTCATCGAGCGCTCTGGCGGTGTCGATGCGGTCATCGCCCGAGTGGGCGCACAAGCAGCGGACTTCCGGCGACGCATCGCCGCGCTCGGTGTCCCACTCTTCGCCTCCAACCCCTCGAGCTATGCGAGCGCCCTGGCCTTGCCCCACGGCACCTCCGAGCCCCTCTGTCATCGTCTGCGGGAGGAGTACCGTGTCGTGATCAACCCGACCACCTGGGGCTTCGAGCACGACGTGCCCAAGATCTGCCACGCTGGCGAACAAGACACCGAAGACAACCGGCTGCTCGTCGACGCCCTCGGCAGCGTGCTCCACGAGATGGGGGTGCTCGCATGAAGGCCATTCTCCTCGCCGCCGGCGTCGGGACGCGCATCAGTCGCTACATCCGCGAGGTCCCGAAGTCGACGGTCGAGATCGCGTCCGAGCGACCACTCATCGCAGACACCGTCGACAAGCTCCGCGCACGCGGAGTGAGCGAAGTGCTCGTCGTCACCGGGTATCGGGAGAACCTCGTGCGCGAAGCCCTGAGCGACCGCTCCATCACCTATGTGTGCAATCCCTTCTTCCACCGGACGAACTCGATTGCCTCGCTCTGGTTCGCGCGCGAGGCGCTCGAGGACGACATCATCCTGATGAACGCCGACACCTTCATGGAGGACGCGATCTTCGACCGCCTCTTCTCCGCGCGGAACGGCCCCGTCATGCTCGCGGACAGCTCCCGCCAGCACGCCGAGATGGACTACAAGCTCGGCTGCCAGGACGGTCTGATCTGTTCCTATGGCAAGGATCTGGACGAGAGCGAGGCCGACATGGAGTACGTCGGAGCAGCGTGGATCGGCGCCGACGACGTGCCGGCCTTTCGCGCGCGACTCGAATCGATGATCGCCAACCAGAAGAGCGACTGCTGGTGGGAGGACGCGCTCTACTCGATGGTGGCGGAGGGTGGACGCGTCCGAGTCGTCGACGTGGCCGGCCTCTTCTGGGCGGAGGTCGACTACTACGAGGACTACCTGCGCATCCGCCGCTTCCTCGGGAGCTGACGGCGCACCGTCCGGATCACCCCGGCGCCGAGAGTGGCGACGGTCCCCGCGAAGACCAAGGGGAGCATGAAGGGGAGCTTCCCGAGGATTGCCGCGATGAGGAGCGCGAAGATCATCGCGTCCTTCTTGAGCAAGAGCAGGAGCGTCGAGACGATGCGCTGGGAGGCGCTCGGCTCCGCGGCATCCATGCCGACGTCCCAGTCGAGCGCGTAGAAATCTCCCCGGCCGAGCGCGATGAGCTCGGAATAGTAGAAGACCATCGTCCCCGCGCAGCAGAGGGCCGCGCCATAGCCGAGAGGCGCCATCCAGGCCGGCCCCACCCCTTGCGCTCCAGCGGCCATGCCCAGGTAGAAGAGGAGGTTCGCCAGGTCGTCGCCAATGGTGTCGAGCCACTCGCCGAGAAAGCTCTGTTGGCGGCGCAAACGCGCGAGCTCCCCATCCACCCCGTCGAGGATCGAGTTCAGCTGCAGGAGCGTGGCGCCGAGGAGCATCGCGCCGTACCCACCCCGAGCCGTGACCACGGCCGCCGCCACGCCCACCGCGAACGTGAACGCCGTCACCTGGTTGGGCGAGATCGGCAGCTCCACGATACGGCGCGAGATCGCGAGCGAGAGATGCCGGTTGAGGTGCCGGCTCACGAGGCCGTCCTGCGGCTTGCGGCACTCCTCGAGGAGCAGGTCGAGCGCCGCCTTGCGGCCGCCAGGGCCGATGCTGTCGACCGCCTCGCGAGGTGAGGCGCAGATCGGGGCGGCAGCCTCGCTCGAGGCCCGCGCCAGCGCCGCGAAGTCGAAGGCACCGCGGTGTTCGGCGGGCCGCGCGAGGCGGAGGAGCGCGGTGGCCCCATTTTCGAGCTGCACCGAGGCATCGGTCGGGTCGGTCAGCAGCGTCTCGGCAAAGGCCTTGGAGACGACGACCCCGAGCTTCACGACGATCACGGGCCCACTCGCCCGCTCCAGGGCCTCGCTCGAGGGCACGGCAGCCGCTACCCCGCGAAGCGCCACCACGGTCGCGTCGTCCGCCACGATCTCGGAACGCTCGACGCCGAGCGCATCCCACGTCCCCTGCGCGCGGGCGGCTCGCGTGCAGCCGGCGAGGCGCTCCGCGAACGTCGCCGCGTCGATGCCGCTCGCATCGATCAGGACCGTCCAGCTCGCGTCGTCTCGATCGATGCCCGGGAGCTAACACGAGCCGGATGACGACCGCAATCAGCGGCGGCGAGCACCCAATTGAGGGCCCGATTGCTCATGCTATGACGAGCGCCGTGATCCCGTCGCAGAAGAGGGAAGCGACCACGGGGAGGGCTCGCTGGACGCTCGAGGAGAGCCTGAAGGATCATGACGTGGAGGAGCCGGTCGATCGCGTGCTGCACCGACCGCTGGCGTTTCGCGTCATCCAGCCGCTCCAGCATCGGGGTTCGTCCGTTTTGCCCTGGCACGTCAGCCTCCTCTCGCTCCTCTGCGGATGGGGAGGCGCCCTTCTCTGGGCTCTGAGCCCGGGTCGGGGGCCTTGGCCCATCTGGGCCGGTTCGCTGCTGATCTTCGCGTCGGTGGTCTTCGACTGCGCCGACGGTCAGCTGGCGCGCCTCCGGGGCGGCGGGACTCACTTCGGCAAGATGCTCGATGCCTCCATCGACCTGCTCGTCGGAATGGCTCTGTGGGTCGGGCTCACGCGCGCTGCCTTACAGAACCTGGATGGCTGGTGGCCGTGGCTCATCAGCGCACTCGTAGGCCTCAGCACGATCGCTCACGTGGCGCTCTACGACCAGTACAAGGAAGCGTTCGAACAAGGGCTCCGCGGCGAAGCCGATCCGGAGCCCGACCCGAGCTCGCTGAGTCGGCTCGAGCGCGGCGCGATGTGGCTGCGACACCTCGTGTACGGCCAGATCTACTCACTCGCCGGCGGCGCCTCGGGAGACCCCGCGCTCACGCCGGAGGCCTATCGAAGCCACTTCGGCGCGCCGATGCGTCGGCTGGCGTGGTCGGGCGTCGGCTCTCACTTCGCGAGCTTCTACGTCCTCGCGGCCATCTTCGCTCCCTGGCCCGAGCTCATCCTCTACTCGACCTTCGCCGTGGTCGTCGTGGCGCAGAACGCCCTGGTCATCGGAGCGCTGAGGCAGTGGCGCTCGGCCCAGCGCGGTGCCGCCGCCGAACAGCAAGCGCTCGTGGGTGCGCAGCCGTGACCCGCGTCCTGGTCGATCTCTCGATCTTGACGACGAGCTCGCGCGCGCGCGGCCTCGGTCGCCACGCCAGCGAGCTCGCGCTGGGTCTGGCCGACGCCTCGCCCGAGGACGTCGAACTGCTCTTCGTCGAGTCTCTCGAGCCGGGCGGCCGGGCGACGATCGTCGGCGACCCGCGCGAGGCGGTGGCGCGACTGCGGGATCCGAATCGTGCGGAGATGGGCCACCTGGCATGGACCTACTCCGGACGGCTGGGACTCGACTGGGCGGCGCGGCACGTCGGCGCAGACGTACTGCACGTCCCGCACGCCGAGTTCACGCCCCTCTTCGGTGGTCCAGCTCGTCGGCTGACCACCTGCCACGATCTCATTCCCCTCCTCTTTCCGAAGCAATACCTGCGCTGGCGCGATGGCTATCGGGTCGGGCGGCGACTGATCGACCGCAGACGCTACCGCTCGGCGGACCACGTCATCGCGATTAGCGAGGCGACCGCCCAGGACGTCTGCGCCATGACCGGCCTCTCGCCTTCGAAGGTCTCGGTCGTCCTCCACGGCGTCGAGGCAGATGCGTTCGAACCCGACGAGCAGCCGGAGGACGCGGCGACACGCTCGCGGCTCGGCGTTCGGGGCCCCTATGCGCTCTACGTGGGAGCCGCCGACTGGCGGAAGAACGCGGAGGGCATGTTCGCTGGACTCGCACGTGCACGCCGGTCCGTTCCCGACCTCCGTCTGGTGTGGGCCGGGCGGCTGGACGCGGGGCGCATCCACATGCTGAACGAGCTCGCCCGTGAGCTCGGCGTTGGCGACGCTGTCCGCCTCTGCGGCGAGGTCGACGACTGCACCCTTCATTCCCTCTACCGTGGTGCGACCACGACCATCATGGTGTCCCGCTACGAAGGCTTCGGCCTCCCGGTCCTCGAGGCGATGTCCATCGGGAGCCCGGTCTTGACCAGCGACGTGTCCTCTCTGCCAGAGGTCGCGGGAGACGCCGCGCTGCAGGTCGGTCCCGAAGACCACGACGCCATCGGGCGGGCCCTCGTGACGCTCGCCACCGACGAGGACGAGCGCCGGAGGCTCCGGACGGCCGGGTTGGCCCGAGCTCGGGTACTCAGCCGGGCGCGAATGACCGATCGGATCCTCGAGGTCTATCGGCACGTGGCGGGCGCTCGTCCCGGTCCGGCGCCCTTCCCTCCCGTCAGCGCGTCGGTCGCGCGCTCGTGATAGACGTCGAGGGTGCCCCGGGTCGTCATCGACGCGCGCTCCGTCCTTCCGCAGCGCAGCGGCATCGGATCCTACGTCGAGTCGCTCCTCCGTGACCTCGTGCCGATCGCCCCTCGCGACCATCGGTTCACGATCCTGCGCCACCCTTCCCGCACGGCGCCCATCGTCGACGACCCGCGTGTCGAGGAGGTGACCCGGGGTGGCGAATCCAAGAGCGTTCGCACCTTCCTCACGCTCGGCATTCGCGACCGGGGGTTCGCCGATGCGGACCTCTTCCACGCTCCCCACGAGGTCTTTCCTCGCGAGCTCCGCTGCCCGCTCGTCGTCACTCTCCACGACCTGATGTGGTCCGAGCATCCCGACCTCGCGAGCGCTTTCGCTCCCGTGCGCTTCTTCAACGGGCTGTGGTACCGCGGGCATTACCGTCGGGCGTTCGAACGCGCGGAGCGATTGATCGCGATCTCCGAAGCGACCCGCGCCGCCATCGGACGGGTCTCGCCCACGCAGCTGCCGAAGACACGGGTGGTGCGGCACGGTGCGAACGACGTCCGAGCGGAATCCGGCGCCACCCGTTCGTCCATCGAGCACCTCGTGGCTGCAGGGCTCCGCTACGTCCTCGTCGTCGGCCAGGGCTCGCCGTACAAGAACCACGCTGCGATGCTTCGGGCCTTCGTCGAGGCGAGCATCGACGCCCCCGACACCCGGCTCGTCCTGGTGCGCCGCTTTCACCGCGTCGACCGCGAGATGCTCGACCTGCTGGAGCGCCCCGCCGTGCGGGCCCGGGTGATCGCTCTGCCCTTCGTGAGCGATGCCGAGCTCGACGCACTCTATCGACACGCGGAGGCGCTCCTCTTCGCGTCGCTCTACGAGGGCTTCGGTCTGCCAGCGCTCGAGGCCATGGCGATGGGTCTCCCGGTTCTCGGGTCGACGGCGGATGCGGTGGCGGAAGTCACCGGCGACGCAGCGCTCTTGGTGGACCCGCGGGACCACGCCGCTCTCACGGAGGGCATCCGCCAGCTGCTCGCCGACGCCGACCTGCGCGCCGACCTCTCTCGCCGCGGTCGCGTCCGCGCCTCCGAGCTCACGTGGCGACGCTGCGCCGAAGAGACGCTGGCCGTCTACCGCGAGCTGCTCGGCTAGCGCACTAATCCGAGCGAGCTCTCCGAGCGCCGAGGACGGCTAGAACGCTCGGCAGCCACACCAGGTTCGCCACCAGCGTCGCGCCCAGCGTCACGATCGAGAGGGCACCGAGCGAAGCCAGCCCCGGGTTGCTCGAGATGCTCAGGGCGCCGAAGCCGGCCATCGTCGTCAGGGTCGATCCCAGGATCGCGCGGACGCTGCTCCCCATCCCGTCCCACCCGACGTCACGAGCGCCGGTCGGCATCGCGCGAAAGACGACGAAGATGGCTCCGTCCACACCCACGCCGAAGGCGAGTGGGAAGACGATCAGGTTGTAGAGGTGAACGCGCAGATCCAGCAGCACCATCGTGAGCACGCACACCGCAGCGGAGAGGAGGACCGGCGCGAGTACCAGGGCGACGCGACTCAGCGAGCGCCCGATCAGCAGGGTCCCGAAGACGAGCGCCAGGATGGTCAGGCCGACGATGCGTGGAGCCTCGCGCTTCAGGCTCGTGGTCACCTCGCCGAGCAGGGCCGCCTGCGACGCGAAGTGAACGTCGGGGAAGCGCTCGTGCCAGTCCCGGAGCATCTGCGCCCGGACCGCCATGTCGCGCCCGTCGTTCGCCGAGCCTCCGGTGAACACGATCCCGACCCGCCCGAAGGTGCCATCGCGCTCGACGAAGAAGTGCCGGACCCAACGCGGAAGATCGTCGCCACGGATGGGCTCGCGTACGTCCAACAGCGGACGCAGCGGCTGCAGGCGCACCCGCTGCGATGCATCGAGCTCGTCCCAGATGGAGTCCACGGACTCGCGGGCTCGGCGAATCTCGGCGAGGCGGGCCTCCTGGTCCTCGGGGATGAACGTCGAGGGCGTGACGAGCCAGGGCTGGTCCCGGAGCAGCCCCTCCGGGTACATCGACCGCAGGCCATCGGCGGCACGGCGCAGCGCCGCCGGATCGTCGGCGAGGAGGAGCGTCGGGCTCCGGGTGGTCCCGGGGACGGCCGGACCATGTGCGAGGCGTGCCTGCTCGCTCTGGGGCGGCGGAGCCTCGAGCTGGCCGAGGTCGTACTCGAACTCCAACTGCGACGTGCTCAGCGCACCGAGCGCCAACACCACGAGTCCGAGCAGCGAGACGACGCGAGCGCGAGTGGCTGCTGCCGGCGGAGAGTAGGCGGGCAGCGGAAGCCGCCGCGTCGTGGAGCCCGGTGCACGAGCGCCCACGCGGGCCAGGGTTGGAAAGAAGAGCAGAAAGGCAGCGAACGTGAGGAGGATCCCCAGCGCACAGACCGCGCCCATCTGCGAGAAGGCCGCGAAGCGCCCCATCGCGAGGGCGAAGAAGCACGCGGACGTCGTGCCGGCCGCCAGCAGCAGTGAGGGCACGAGACGCCGGAGGGTCGCGCTCAGGCGCCCGTCGACCTCGGCTCCGCTCTCGCTCTCCTCGCCGAAGTGGGTGGTGAGGTGCACCCCGAAGTCCACCCCCAGGCCAGCCATGATCAGGAGCGTGGCGGCCGTGACGACGTTCAGCGGTGGAGCGAAGAGCGCGACCGCGAGCGCCGTCCAGCCGATGCCGACGAGGAGCGGAACGGCCAAGAGGAGCGCGGCGCGGCGACCGCGGAACTGGAGGCCGAGCACCACGAGCATGAGGCCGAGGCCGAGCGCGCCGGTCCGGGCGAGGTCTCGCCGAACGGCTCCCTGTCGCTCCGAGAGCCCGCTGAAGCGACCCTCGAGTCGGAGATCGAAGCCCGCGGGAGGGTCGGCCGGGCGCACACCCTCGAGGAGCGCCTGGGCCTCCGCCGCGACCCGGTCTGCGTAGCCGAAATCCGAGGGATCGCCGCGCAGGTGCGCCTGCACCACGCAGACTCGGCCGTCGGGGCGGCACAGATCGCCTGCGCGTGCGGGTTCGATCGCCTCGGCCGGCGGGCGCTCCCTCTCCGTCGCGGCGAGCTCCTCGGCCTCGACCCCGACGAAGAGCGAGGCGAGCTCCCCGAGCCGCTCCGAGTCCAGGAGCTCGGCCTCGACCTCCTCTGCGCTCAGTATCGGGCGCTCCGTCAGCGAAACGCAGAGCGGGTGCGCGGCGCAGCGCTCCCACCCGACGAGGTCCTCGACGCGATCGGCCAGGTCGGCGAGGGTCGCCCGGTCGAGGTAGAGGAGTCTGCGCTCCAAGAAGAAGGTCGGGTCACGCCGATCCATCGCGAACTCGACCTCCGGCCAGCTCTCGACCTCGGCGAAGAGCTCGCGCGCGGTCGCTCGGTTGACCGCGGGATCGTCCGACTGGATGACGAAGTAGAGAGGCGCATCGGCCGGATATCGGTCCCGTGCGTGCTGGAGCGCCTCGCTTCGAATCGCGTCCGGTGGGACCAGCGCTTCGAGGCGCGGGTCGATCGTGATCGTCGGGGCCAGAAACGCCCCTGCAATGGCGAGGCAGGCCAACACGAGCAGCCCACGGCCGCGCCGTGAGCCACCACCAACCAGCGCTCGCACCCACCAGGGCGAGGCGTCTCCTCTCCGCTCTGCCACCGTCGCGCGACGCTCCCCCGGAATGCACTCCGGATCAACCGATGATCCGGCGCCGAGACCCGAGCGCGCTGCCCGTGCTATGCCACCCTCGGAGCCTGTCGAGGGGCACGGAGCCTGCCGGGAGCACGAAGACCTTCGCCGTCGATGACCGAAGACGAAACGACAGCCGAGCTCTCCCGCCGGGGCCGCCGCGCGGAGATCTTTCTCACCCTTCGCGCCATCGCAGTCCAGCTCACCGTCCTCGGTGGAACGGTCGTGCTCGCGCGCGTCCTCGATCCAGCCGACTTCGGCGTCTACGCCTTCGCGACCATCGTGCTGACCTTCTTCTCCCTCTTCGGAGACGCCGGCCTGGGTGCCGCGCTCATCCAGAAGAAGGACGAGCCCGCGGCACGCGAGCTCTCTTCCGTCTTCTACTTCCAGATCGTACTGGTCGGCGCCCTGGCGACGGTCATGGCGATGGCGTCGACCCACGTCGAGGTCGCTTGGAGCTCGCTGAGCGGGCTCTGGGGAGGCGACTCCGGGCACGCCATGCCCGATGGCATGCCGGAGCTCGTTCAGGCCCTCTCACTCGCGCTCTTCGCGAGCGCGCTGCGGACGCTCCCCGTCATCCAGATGGAGCGGGAGCTCCAGTTCGGCAAGCTGGCCATCTTGGATGTGCTCGACACCGTCAGCTATTACCTGGCGGCCGTTCCTCTCGCCCTGCTGGGCTACGGCGCCTGGGCCCTCGTCGGCGCCGTGGTCATCCGGTCTACCGTCACGACATTCATCGCCTACGCGATGCGCCCGTATCGACCGGCGCTGCGCTTCGATTGGGCCGCGCTCTCACCGATGCTCCGCTTCGGTGTGACGTTCCAGACCAAGAACGTCATCGGCTTCCTGAACGGCGCCGTCACCCCGATCTACGCAGGTACCGCGCTCGGGGCGCGGAACCTCGGTCTGATCCAGTGGGCCATGTCCACGGCCTACTTCCCGCTGAAGCTGGTCGAGATCATGTCGCGCGTCACGTTCCCGCTGCTCAGTCGCTTCCAGGGCAACGACGAGATGCTGGCGATGCACCTGGGTCGGGCGATTCAGATCAGTGCGCTCGGCACGTTTCTCTTCGTGGGCACCGTCGTCGGCATCGGCGAGCCTCTCGTGGTCATCGTCTACACGGACCAGTGGCTCCCCGCGATGCCGATGCTCTACGTGTTCACCGCCGCGATCTCCGTTGGCTTCCTCTCACCCATCGCGGCCGCGGCGTTGGACGCATCGGGTCGCCCGGAGGTCATCCTCAGGCTCTCGGTCGGCTGGACGATCCTGGCGTGGGTCGGCGTGCTCGTGGCCACGCCGCTGTGGGGTGCGATGGGCTTCGTCTGCGGGTACGTGATCCATGTCTTCGTGGGCAACGCAGCCGTGGCCTATGTGCTCCACGACCTGGTGCCGAAGCTGCGGCTCTGGAAGCGAATTCGAGCGGCTCTGCTGGGCGGCGTGCTCACCGGTGTCGTCGGCCACTTCGCGATCGCGCCCCACATCGGTGGGCTCGTCTCGCTGGGAGCCGGCGTCGTGGCGAGCGCGGGCATCTTCGTGGCGGCCGTCGTAGCGGTCGACGGGCGCGACCTCTCCTGGCTCCGCGGGGCTCGGCCGGGCGCCGAAGGCGAGCTCAGCCCCGAAGCGCCACCGCCCTGAGACTAGGACGCTGGCCGCAGGAGCAGGCCCATGTGGGCCGCACAGACGTTCGGCCGCATCGGACCGGCCTTGCCTGCGAGCCGGTGGTGAACCGACATGATCTCGTCGGTCGCCCGCTTCGTGAATCGCCCGAACACGCTGTCGGGAGGCTGCTCGGGCGACTCCCACAGCGCCGTGCGCAGCTTGCGAGGCCCCGCCACCAACAGGTCGTACACGACGGGGAACTGCCACTCGCCGACCATCGTGTCGGCGACCTCGAAACCCGCATCGGCGACCAGCTCGTGGAAGGTCTCCCACGTGAAGAAGCGGATGTGGGTGCGATCCAGCTGCCCGGAGTCCTGATATTCGAAGCGACCCGAGAGGAAGTGCATCCGCATCGACCAAGCCGCGACGTTCGGGACGGCGGCGACGACACGCCCCCCTGGAGCCAGCCACTGGTGCATCTGGCGCAGTACCCGATCGGGGTGCTTCAAGTGCTCGAGCACGTCGGTGGCCACCACCGCGTCGTAGCTCCCGGTGATGCTCTGCAGGAGCTCGGGGTCGTCGAGGTCGCCGACGGTGACCTGGAGCCCTCGCGCCCGCGCCCGCTCCGCGCTCCCTTCGTCCACTTCGATGCCGTGGACGACGCAGCCCCGCCTGTGCATCAGAGCCTCGCCGAAGTAGCCCCCGGCGCAGCCGATCTCGAGAACACGCGCGCCCTGCGGTACCCACTCGATGGTCTTGAGGTGCAACCCGCTGAGGCCGTGGATCTCGTGCAGGGCGTCGTAAACGCTCACACGTGAGTAATGGGTCAAGGGTGGCGCGTTTTCAAGAGCCGCGACGGCTCGGCGAAGACTCGGCGAACCAGGTCCGCTCGAGCGACTTCCGATCCACCCGCGCCATCTGAGCGACCGCCCGCCGCGTCGCGACCGATTGGGTGATGGCCACGCTGGCCTGGGCCAGCCCGCGCCAACCGTCGATGGCCCGGAGGCGCTCGAGCTCTTCCTTGATCCGGGAGCGACAGCGGAAGATCAGCCGCCACGAAGCGTTCTTGTAGAGCGTGCGGCAGTAGTTGGTGGCAGCCATCCGCTGGAGCCACTCGTCGCCATGACGCCGTGTGCTCGCGTGATAGTGGTGACGAACCACCGAGCTCGGGACGTAGCGCGCCGACCAACCCGCCAGGCGAGCGCGCCAACCGAGGTCGAGGTCTTCGTAGTAACAGAAGTGCCGTGGATCCATGACGCCGACCGGGAGCATCACCGCATCGAGCATCTGCCGGCGATAGGCGCAGGCGCCAGCGGTCGGACAGAAGATCTCGTCGGCCTCCGGCCGCGCGTCGGGCGGCAATCCTTCGTCGCGGTCGGAACCGGACGCGAGGTGGTTCACCTCGATGCCCGTGGAGTTGATCCGAAGGGGCTCGTCCATGAAGAGCATGCGGGACTGCAGCATGCCGCAGCGGTCGGGAGCGCTCGCGGCGCCTCGTGCGAGCTCCACTGCCCAGTCCGGGTCGGCGAGGGTGTCGTTGTTCAACGCGCAGACCCAGCCATGGGAGCTCGCCTCGATGCCCCGGTTGCAGCCCGCCGCGAACCCGAGGTTTCGCCCGAGCGCCACGAGGACCACCTCTGGGTACTCCGACGAGACCATCGCGGGCGACCCGTCCTCGCTTCCGTTGTCGACGACGACGACCTCGAGCTCCTTGTACGACTGCGCCCGGAGCGAGTCGAGGCACGCACGCAGCAGCTCTCGTCCGTTCCAGTTCACGATGACGACCGAGAGGGGCGGCAGCCCCGCGGTGGCGGGTGGGCGCGTCATGTCGCGGGATCCGCTAGTGCGCCATCGGGACGGGCTTGCCGGCGGCGATGGCTTCGAGCGCGGTCTCGGCGGCGGCGGCGTAGTGCGCGTGCCCGTGCTCGTTACCCATGCGCAGCACCCGCTGGAAGAGCGCACGCGCCGACTCTTGATCGCCGAGCGAGTGGTCCACCATCGCGAGCATGTGGAGGCTCTGGATGGTGTCCCAGACGTAGTCGTGCTCTTCGGCGTGTCGGAGCGCTTCGGCCACGCGGTCGCGGCCCTGAGGGCTCTTGAGCTTCACCGCGTCGATGTACCCGAGCACCCGCATGTTGTTGTACTGGAGCTTCAGGAAGCCATGCTCGCGGGTCAGGTCGTAGCTGTAGCGGAGCATCGCGAAAGCGCGCTTGAAGTCGCCCATCCGCATCAGGGTCTCGCCGATGTTGTGCGCGTTGACCGCCGCTTCGTAGGGGAAGCCGTACTCCTTCGCGAGGTCGAGCGCGCGGTAGGCCGAATCGAGCGCCTGCTGGAGGTTCCCGGTCAGGAAGCTCACCAGCGAGTCGGTCTTCCACAGCTCGCACTCGACGATGCGCTCCGGCTGCGCCTCGAGCGTGGCCTCCACCCGCGCCAGCGCGTCGCGCGCCGCGGGACCGTCGCCCTTGCCACCGTAGGCCAACGCCAGCGGTAGGAGCGCCCGCCGCTGAGCGGTCATGTCGCCGCTGGCGACCGCGAGCTCGAGCGCCTCCTCGAGGAGCGTCGCGGCTTCCTCGTTGTCGCCGTTGCGCGCCTTGCCCTCCGCACCGCCGCGAGCGATCTCGCCCAGCAGCTCGACGTGGCCGGCGTTCTTCGCGACCTGACGGGCCCGCTCGAACCAGGGGTCGGCTTCCGCGAAGCGGTTCGACGCGGTGAGCAAGAGCCCCTTCGAGAGGGAGAAGCGCGCGACGTACTCGTCGCGACCGAGCCCTTCGGCCAGCTCGAGCGCCGGCTCGATCTTCTCCAGCCCCGTCTCGAGCTCACGCCCACGCAAGCAGAGCGCGGCGATGCGGCGGTGGAGCTCGAGGGTTCGCTCCCGGTCGGGCGATGGCGACTGCGCGATCATCTCGATGGCCTTGCCGAGCGCGGCCACCGCGCCCGCCAGCGCGAACTCGCCTTCCAGCCGGTCCGCCGCGCGGACGAGGTAGTCGATCGCCCGCGCTCGCTTGCCGGCCTCGCGGTAGTGGTGCGCCAAGCGCTCCGCCAGCTCGTCCAGGTGCTCCGGATAGGTCTGCTCGAAGGCCTCGGCGACCTGTGCGTGCAGCGCGCGGCGCGCGTCGAGCGGCAGCTGGCTGTGCACGATCTCGGGCACGAGCTGATGGGCGAAACCGAGCTCCTCGGCGCCGGTCTGCAACAGGATGTCGCGCTCGATCAGCCCTTCGAGGAGCTCGCCGACCCGCTCGTTCGAGAGCTCGGCGACCCGCGCGATCATCGTCAGGTGGAAGCGACCACCGATCACCGCGGCGATGCGAAGAAGATTGCGCTGCTCCTCGTCCAGCCGAGCGAGGCGGCCGGCGATGATGCCGCGCAGCGAGCGCGGCACCTCGACGCCCTGACCGGCCTCGTAGACGGCCTTGCCGTGGCGCACCTCGACCGCACCGGCCTCTTGCAGCGCCAGGAGGTACTCCTCGACGTAGAGCGGGTTGCCCGAGCTCTTGAGCGCGATCTCGTGAAGCAGCTCGCTCGGGACCTCGTCGACGCCGAGCCGAGCGCCGACCAGGCTGGCGACCTCGTCTTCCGAGAGCGGACCGAGCTCGACCTGCACGTGGTTCGGGAAGCCGTCCCAATCGAACGGCGCGTCCGGCCGGTGGGCGACGAGGATGATGATCCGGCCGCCGGTCGGGGTCCGAGCGAGGCGCTGAAGAAGCTGCAGGCTCTCCGGGTCGATGGCCTCGAGGTCGTCGAAAGCGAAGACGGTGAGCCGGTCCTCCGCGAGCTTGGTGGCGATCCGCGCGATGGCGGCGCGCAGCGGCCGATGACCGGTGTCGTTGCCCTCTTCGACCTCCAGGCCGAGCGCCTTGGAGACGGCGTCCATCTCGGTCTTGCTCAGGCCGAGCTCGCGGAGCCGACCCACCTTCTCGGCGATCTCCGCCGGGCTCTCGAGGTCACCGACGCCCACGATCTCTCGCAGCAGCGCCTGGCAGGCGGAGAGCGGCACCTCCTTGGCGTTCGAGGGCACGCGGGTGACGATCATGCCGACGTCGTTCTGACCGAGCCGGACGCGCCGCATCGTCTCGAGGATCAGCCGGGTCTTGCCGCTGCCGGCCTCGCCGACGATCGAGAGCAGCGTCTGCTTGCCGCGGCTGCCGTTCGCCAACGCCTCACCGATGCGGCGGAGCTCCGCGCGACGACCGACGAAGCGCCCGAAGGCCTCTGCGAGGTCACGCTCGGCGACCAGCTCGTGGGCCTTGTCGTCGAGCCGGAGCAAATCGAAGAAGCGCCGGCTCGCCTTCGCCGCCGGCGGCGACATCAGCGCCCGGCCAGGCTTCGCGCGCGCGACCAGATCGGTCACCTGGCTCAGCAGCTTCTGGTAGGCCTCGTTCTTCCGGATGGTGCCATCCGCTTCGACCACGATCCGCCCTGCGTGGAGCCCCATCCGCAGCCCGGCGGCGGGGAAGGCCTCGGGCAGGTGGAGCGCGAGGCGGGCAGCGGTCTCCGTGTCGCGACCGTCGGGCTCGACGAGGCCGAAGATCATGTATCGGACGTCGCCCGTGTCCTCGACGATCTGGCCGCCAGCGCGCTCGAGGAGCGGCTTGATCAGCGGCGGCCGCTCGGTGGTCCCCAGCGCGAGCAAGGTCACGTCGCGTCGCTCTGCCCGCGGCGAGGTCTTCGCGCGGCTCGCGCCCGTGGTCGACACCTGCTCGCCGATGCCCGTCGCCGAGCGAGCGCTCGGCACCTCGGCCGGCGTCGACTCGTGCGGCCCCGGTCGGCCCGCCGAGGTCTCCATGTCGAAGGCGCGCCGCAGCCCGGTGTCGGTGCTGGTCGGTCCGCGCTTCTTCTTCCGGCCCTCGGAGAGCGCCCGGAGTTGGTCGAGGTAGTTCGACAGGTCGTGGGCGCCGACCCGCTGGCCGGTGCCATAGAGGAACTGCACCAGGTCCTCGTAGAAGCGCCCGGCGTCCTCGTGACGCTCGGCTGGGTCCGAGCTCATCGCCCGGGCGACGATCGCGGAGAGCTCCTCGGGGACCTCGGAGCTCACCTCGGAGAGCGGCTTGGACTCGCCGCTTCGGACCCGCTGCAAGGTGTCGTAGGTGCTGGCGGCCAGGAAAGGGCTCCGGCCCGCCAGGCACTCGTAGAGCACGGTGCCGAGCGAGAAGAGGTCGGTGCGAGCGTCGACCTCTCGGCCCCGCGCCTGTTCGGGGGCCATGTAGGCGTATTTGCCCTTGAGCACGCCGGCCGCCGTGCCCTCCTCCACGCTGCCGCGGGCCTTGGCGATGCCGAAGTCGGTGAGCTTCACCTCGCCCTCGTAGCTGACCATCACGTTCTGCGGGCTCACGTCGCGGTGGACGATGTGGAGCGGCTGCAGATCGGAGTCCCGGCGCCGGTGGGCGTAGTCGAGCCCCTTGGCGACCTCGCTGATCAGGTAGACGGCGAGGGGCACCGGCAGCGGCTTGTCGTACTTGCGGGCACGGCGGAGGACCGTCGCCAGGTCCGAGCCCGCCACGTACTCCATCGCGATGAAGTAGGTGTCGTCCGCCCGGCCCAGGTCGAACACCTGGACCACGTTGGCGTGCGAGAGGGTGACCGCGATCTTCGCCTCGTTGATGAACATCTCGACGAAATCGGGGTTCGACGAGAGCTCGGGCAAGATCCGCTTGATGACGAGGACCTTCTCGAAGCCCTCCACGCCGTGGGACTTCGCCTTGAACACCTCGGCCATGCCACCCCGAGCGAGGAGCTCGAGGAGCTGATACTTGCCGTAGACGACGGGGGCGTGTTGCTGCACCTGAGGGGGACCGATCGCGGAGGGGCCGGCCCCACCCCGCACATCTTTTGCAAGCATACATCGACACTTACGTGTCCCGCACGTGCCAGGTGAGCTTCCGCGCACCGTGAGCCCGGCTCATCGCCCCCAGTAGGCAGCTCGCCCCCTTCGGGAGTCAGTCGGAGGTGGCGGTCTGGAGCCGGTGCAGACGCGCGTAGATCCCGCCGGCTTCGAGGAGCTCCTCGTGGGTGCCCTCCTCGGCGACCCGCCCCTGGTGCATCACGATGATGCGGTCGGCCTCGCGGATGGTGGAGAGGCGGTGGGCGACCACGATGGCGGTCCGGCCCTCGAGCGCCTCGCGGGCCGCGAGCTGCAGCCGGTGCTCGGTCTCCGAATCCACGTTGGCGGTGGCCTCGTCGAGGATGATGCGGTCCACGTCGCGGTAGAGCGCACGGGCGAAGGCCAGGAGCTGGCGCTCGCCGGCGCTGAAGTTCTGACCGCGCTCGTCGACCCGGCCATCCAGCCCACCGCGCTTGCGCACGAGCTCGTCCGCGCCGCAGCGCTCGAGTGCCTCCCAGAGCCGCTCGTCGTCGGGCTCTTGCTCGCCGAGCGCGAGGTTCGCCCGGAGCGTCCCGCTGAAGAGGAAGACGTCCTGGGGCACCACCGCGAAGCTGCGGCGGAGCTCCTTGGCGTCCCAGTCGCGCACGTCCTTGCCATCGACCCGTAGCGAGCCCTCTTCCAGCTCGTAGAGCCGGAGCAGGAGAGAGGTGAGCGTGGTCTTGCCGCTGCCGGTCGCGCCGACGAGCGCTACCTGCTCCCCGGGTTTGACCGCGATCGACACCTCGTGGAGGACCGGATGACCGTCACGATAGGCGAAGGTGACGTCCTCGAAGACCACGGCCGCCTCTTCGTCGACCACCGGCCGGTCACCGGGACGATGCGGCGCGTCGTCCTCGTCGGTGTCCAGGAGTTGGAAGACCCGCTCGGCGGAGGCGAGCGAGGACTGGATGATCGTGTACTTGGTGGCCAGGTCGCGAATGGGCACGAAGAAGCGCTCGATGTAGTCGTAGAAGGCCACGACGGTGCCGACGTAGACCGCGCCCTCGACGCCAGAGCTGACCCACCCAGCGCGCACGGCGGCGAAGTAGAGCACCAGCGCCACGCAGGCGACGCTGATCGACTGCACCACCGAGTAGAGCAGCGCGTCGTAGCGAATCGAGCGGTAGTTGGCGTCGCGGTAGGCGGCGTTGATGTCCTTGTACTCGTCCGCGCACTCCTTCTCGCGACCGAAGGCCTGCACCACGCGCACGCCGTTGACCTGCTCGGCGAGGTAAGCGTTGAGCTGGGCGACCCGGGTGCGGATGTCGCGGAACGCCGAGCGCGCGCGCTTGCGGAAGAGGTTCACGAGCAGCGCCAGCGGCGGCAACGCGGTGAAAGCGACGAGGCTGAGCTGCCAGTCGAGGAGCAGCATCGCCACCACGATGCCGACGAGGGTGATCAGGTCGGTGATGGCCGTGACTGCACCGGACGCGAAGAGCTCGGCGAGCGAGTCGATGTCGTTGGTCACCCGGGTGACCACGCGACCCACCGGCGTGCGGTCGAAGTAGCCGACGCGAAGCCGCTGGATCTTGCCCATCACGTCGCCGCGCAGGTCCGCGGTGCAGCGCTGGCCCGCGAGCTGCATCAGGTAGGTCTGACCGAAGCGGACCACGAACTCGGCGGCGAGCGCGCCGGCGAAGAGGTAGACGACCTGCATCAGGGCGCCCTGGCTCTCGTGCACGACGACCGAGTCGATGCCCCGCTTGAGCAGGTAGGGCTGCACCAGCCCCATCAGCGACGAGAGCGGCATCAGGATCATCGCGGCGATGAACAGCCACTTGTGCGGCTTGGCGTAGGGCACCAGCCGCTTGAGCAGCGCCAGGTCGTACTGGCGCTCGGTCTGCTCGGCCATCGCGCCAGTCAGGAGCCGCGCCCGGCTCTGGCCGGCCTTCGCTTCGAGCGGAGTCTTCGAATCGCGGGTGCTCACGGCTGCGACTCCCGCACGTCCTCGGTGATCTGCAGCTCCGCCTCGAGCTGCTGGCGTTCGGCCAGCTTGGCGTAGCGGCCGCCGGCAGCGCAGAGCTCGGCGTGGGTTCCGCGTTCGACGATGGCGCCGTCGTGCAGGACGACGATGCTTTCGCAGCGGGAGGCGGCCGCGACCCGGTGGGTGACGAGGATGAGCGTCCGCCCTTCCCCGGCCCGGTCGAGCGCGCGGAGGATCTGCGCCTCGGTCCGCGCGTCGACCGCGCTCATCGGGTCGTCGAGCACGATCACCTGCGGCTCGTTGAGCAGCGCTCGAGCCAGCGCGATGCGCTGCTTCTGACCGCCGGAGAGCTGTACGCCGCGCTCGCCCACCAGGGTCTCCATGCCGTCAGGGAGGGTCTCGATCTCCTCGAGGATGCAGGCCTCTTCGGCCGCCCCTGCGATGCGCTCCTCGGCGTCCGACCCGTCGGGGTCGTCCATGCCGAAGGCGATGTTCCGCTCGACCGTCGTGCTGAAGAGGAAGGGCTCCTGCTGGGCGTAGCCGACGGCCTTGCGCAGCTGGCGCAGATCGATGTCGGTGACGTCCTCGCCATCGAGGAAGACTTTGCCCTCGGGCGTCGGCGCGAGCCGCGGCAAGAGGGCCGCGAGCGTGCTCTTGCCCGAGCCGACGGTGCCCATGATCGCGAGCGAGCCCTTGGCGGGCACCTCGAGATCGACCCCCTTCAGGATGGGCACCTCCTGTCCGTCCTCGTGCACCGAGTACTCGAGGCCGTCGATGGTCATCGCCCCGGGGCCGACGGGTACCACCGTGCCGTGGCTGTGCACCTCGGGCTCCGCGTCGAGGATGGTGCGCACCCGGTCGTAGCCCGCGCGACCGCGCTGCACGACGCTGAGCAACCAACCGAGCGCGAGCGTCGGCCAGACCAGCTGCGCGAGGTAGGCGTTGAACGCCGCGAGCTCGCCCACCGTGAGCCGGTCGGCGAGCACCATCTCGCCGCCCTTCCAAATCACGATCAGCGTGCCGAGCGACGCGACCAGCAGCAGCATCGGCCACATGAAGCCGCGCAGCACCACCAGGCGCATGCTCGCGTCGACCGCGGCCTGGTTGGCCTCGTCGAAGCGGCGCTGCTCGGCGTCTTCGATCGCGTAGGCGCGAACGACGCGGACGCCGGCGAGGTTCTCCTGGGCCACGTCGGCGAGCTTCGCGAGCGCCTCCTGGTGCTCGCGGCTGCGGACGTAGAGCCGCTTCCCGAAGAAGCGCGCCAGGAAGATGATCATCGGGAACGGCGCCATCGCGTAGAGCGTCAGCTCCGGGCTCAGCGCCAGCATCAGCGCGATCGCGCCACCGAAGGCGAAGACCGAGTCCACCACGCGCAGCACACCGAAGCCGACCAGGAGACGCACCTGGCCCAGGTCGCTCGTGGCCCGGCTCATCACCTCGCCGGTCGCCATCTTCCGGAAGAAGGTGGGCCCGAGCCGATGGACGTTGTCGATCAGCTCGTTGCGCAGGTCGTACTCGACGTCGCGGCCGACGTTGAAGACCTGGATCCGCGAGCGGGTCCGGAAGATCCAGAGCCCCGCGGCGATCGCCATCACGGTCAGCGCGGCGGAGCGGACGTCGCCGTAGCTCTCACCCTCGAGCGCATCGATCGCGCCCTGCAGCACCCATGGGATCGCCTTGTCGAAGGCGTTCGTGAGCAGCAGGAGCAGGACGCCAAACGCCAAACGGCCCTTGTAGGGCCGCAGGTAGGCTCGGAGGCGCTTATCCCCGCCGTTGGACGGGGACGCGCTCGTGTCGGAGGGGGAAGCCATCGGGGGAGCGACGCTCGCGAACGAGCGCCGTCCCCCTCTGTCGCGTCAGATGCTCAGCCGCAACGCGAACGGCGTCGACGACGCCAGAACACGATGGCCGGGATGACGATCAGGAAAAGCCAGAGAGGCCGGTTCGAGGCGCTCGCGCCGGGCACCGAGCAGCCGCAGCCACCCTCGTCGCGGCCACCGGCCTCGGTACAAACGCCGAGGGAATCGGAGACCACGGTGCAGACGAAGCCATCCGGGCACATGTCGAGGTCGTCGCAGTAGTTCGTGCAGAAGCCCGCACCATCGCGCATCGCGCACTCCTCGGTCGCGCACTCGTCCCGGGTGGTGCAAGGATCGCCCAGGCCGCCGACGCTCCCTTCCACCCGGCAGGCGCCGCACTGGAGCGAGCCGCTTCCCTGGCAGATGAACCCATCCCCGCAGGTCGTCGCGCCATCCACCTGGCAAGGAGTGCCGCAGGTGCCGCGATCGCATCGGAGCGAGGCGCAGTCGGTGTCCGCCGAGCAGCTCGAGCCGTCGGTGGCCGCACCTGGACCGCCGGGAACGCAAAAGCCATCACCGCAGACGCCGCCCCTCTCGCAGTAGAAGCCAGGCGAACAGCTGGCGGGCATCAGGTCGTTGCACTGCTCGGTGCACACCTGCCCGATGCTGGTGGTGGCACACAGCCCGCTGTTGCACTCGCTCGACTCGGTGCAGGGCTGACCGTTGTCGATGCCGCCAGTCGGCCGCGCGACGCACTCGCCGGACGCCGTGTTGCACATCTGGTCGGCGGCACAGTCGGCGTTGGAGGTGCAGCCACTCGGGCCGGCGCCCTCACAGCTCGGCGAGCCACCGACGATGCGAATGCACTGATTGCCCGCGGTGGTGGGCACACACTGGCCGTCGCTGCCGCAGTCGGCGTTGCTGCCGCAGGAGAGGCCGCAGTAGCCGGCGCCGTCCGGGTACGACAGGCAGAAGTCGCCGCCGCTGCCGCACTGGCTCGAGTCGGTGCACGGCGCGCAGAGGCTCCCGTCGCCGGTCTCGCCCACGCACACGCCGCCTTCGCAGGTCTGCCCGCTGGGACAGCCGGTCTCGGTGCAGTCCACGGGTCCGCCACCCTCGCCGGGGTAGAGGTTGCAGATACCGTTCTGATCGTCGGCGCCGATCGCGTCGA
Source organism: uncultured Sandaracinus sp. (assembly GCA_964462035.1). Lineage (GTDB taxonomy): Bacteria > Myxococcota_A > Polyangia > Polyangiales > Houyiibacteriaceae > UBA1660. Next base: position 23,488 of record CAYXAP010000028.1, on the reverse strand, counting down.
TGCCGCCCTGGTAGGCGAAGTACATCGTCGCCCCGGGATCGTCGGAGTGGCCCAGTCCGTAGTAGTGACCCGCCTCGTGGAGGATGATCGAGTAGGCGTTGACGTTCGAGCCACGACCAGAGCCGGTGATCCAGGTGTAGTTGACGCCGTTCATCTCCATTCGGGACTGGGGAATGCAACCGCGACCATCGGACGAGACCTGGGTCACACCGATCGCGCCCGACCCGTGTGACCAGCCGCTCTCGACCCAGCCCACGGCGTTCGTGGAGTTGCCGGTTCGCCCGGTGTAGCTCGCCGTGAGGCTGGTGCAGCCGACCAGCGTCCAATCGTTGAAGCCCCGCTGGAGCTCGGCGACAGTGGTCGCCTCACCGAGATCGGGCGAGGGGACGGTGAGGCCGTAGGGCACCGGGAAGTCGCACCAGGTCGGGCAGCTGCCGGAGATGCACTCCCAGGCCTGGGCCTGGGGAGCGCCGAAGGTGAACGCGGCGCCGAGCGCCAGCGCGAAGAGTGCCTGCCGGTTCATCGGGACACCTCTTCGGTCACGTCCGGAGTGTCGATGCGAGGCGGCGTCAGGCGCAGCGCCACGGCCACCGCGTCGAGGAAGGTCTCGAGGGCCATCGCCTCGCGATTGCCGTGCTGAACGACCATCCGGCCTTCGGTCCATCGAGCGAAGCCGATCGCCTCGGTGTCACGGACGACGGTGTCGGGCACGCCGGGCACCCCGTGGAGGACCAGGAACTTGCCCTGCACCATGCCGTAGGTCCGATAGAAGTCACCGCGCGGGTCGGCTTCGAGGAAGACCACGACCTCCTCGCCGACCTCGTAGCGCGGCACACCGGAGACATGGGTCCCGCCACGGCTGTTGGGCAGCTCGCCGCCGAGCTCGCGGAGCACGACTTCGTCGTCGCCCGGGCCCTTGAGCCACTCGATCGCGTGGAGGGTGGTCAGCGTGTAGGGCTCGGCGTGTCCGTCACGGATCTGGAGGTGTCCGCTGGAGCGGACCACTCGGCCGTGGACGATCGCGATTGCGTCGCGCGCCATGTCTTCGAGCGTGAGCTCGACCATCACCGTCGCTTCGGCGCTCGGGCCCCAGAGGCCTGCGCCCGCGAGCATTGCCGCTGCGAGGGCCGGGACCAGCCATTTCGTCCGCTTCATTACCGTTCTCCCACGTTCAAGAAACCACCAAGTGCTGCCGCTCGGTGAGGGACGGTGTTCCGGAGAGAAAAGTAGGAAGGGTCTACGCCTCGACCGCCTCGACGGAGGTCTCCGGAAGCCGCCCCTCCCCAGGAGCGAGGCGAAGATAGCGGATGGACCAGCGAACGCAAAGGTAGAACGGGCCGGTATCCACGAGAGCGGACGCGACTTTGAAGACGTAACCCGCTGCAATGAATGTAAAAAGCTGGTCCCAGAGGGGTGCGTCGGGGTCGATCGGCAGACCGTTCGCCAGGAAGTGGGTGATGAGGATCACCGCGATCGTGTCCACCAGCTGGCTCACCAGGGTCGAGGCGTTGTTCCGCAGCCAGAGGTGCTTGCCCTTGGTGAGCCGCTTCCAGAAGTGGAAGAGCTGCACGTCGACGAGCTGAGCGGTGAGGTACGCGATCATGGATGCGCCGATGGCGGCGAAGGCCAGGGTCCGGAGCTCGAAGAAGACGCCTTCGTTCGACGCGGCGGGCAACACCCCACCCAGCCACAGGATGAAGGCGACCCAGAGGTTCAGTCCGAGGCCGACCCACACGACCGCGTTCGCGCGCTCGCGGCCGTAGAGCTCGCTGATGAGGTCGGTGCAGAGGAAGGTGATCGGATAGGGAAGCACACCGACCGCGAGCGGCATCGGGATCGTCATCCCGAAGAGCTCGAAGCTCAGGTCGATGAAGTGGGTGACCCCGAGGATGTTGAGCATCGCCAGGGTGCCGAGGAAGAGCCCGCTGAGGACGAGGAAGAGGGTCTCGCGGCGGCGGTGCAGGGTCGCTTCGTCGAGGGGCGGCAGGTCCTCGAAGCGATGCTGCTGACTCGGGAGCGGAGCCGCGTGCATGGGCTCAGACCAGCCCCTGCTGGGTCGCGTAGCGCTCCACGCTCCGCCACGCGCGGTGCTGCTTTCCGGCCCACTCGGTGAGCTCGAGCCGCTCGTAGAGCTCGGGGATCGCGAGGCGGGCGCCGTCCTTCAGGTGTGCTTCGATCTTCTTGCGGGTGTCGGTGAGCGACGCGCCTTCCGGGAGCACGAGCTTCCCGTAGACCAGGCGCTTGCTCGTCGCGGGCGCCGTCGCCGGCACGATGGGCGAGAGGAAGATTTGCGCGCCGATGGCATCGGCGAGCGCCCCACCCTCCTCGTCGTCGCCCAGGACCGCGACGAAGGGCAGCTTCACCTCGGCCCCCGCGTGGAGGCGCTCGAGGATCGGGTGGACCGGCTCGCCGGTCTCGGTGGTGGCCACGCGCGCCGGGTCGAAGAGGATCACGTCGCCATAGTCGATGGGGGCATCGAGGAACGAAGGCGAGGACACCACGCCATGGCAGGGGCTGAGCAGCTCGACCCAGACGAGCTCGAAGCAGGGGTCCGGCAGCTGCTGCACCCCGCGCCCCGTGGGGCGCGCGGGAGTCCGAACCCGTCGACGGCCGAGGCCGTCCACGCGCGGCAGGCCCCCCGCGGTCAGCTCCGGTCGGGGCAGGCCGAGCGACTCGTAGGCGTCCGCCGCCTCGTCGCCCTTCCCCAGCGCCGTCGCGGCGAGCGCGACGCCGAGCGCCAGCACCCGCTCGCCGGGCAGGAGCGCGCGCGCCGCCTTCTCGCTGGCGAGGCACTCCTCCCACCGGCCGCGCCACTTGTGGAGCTCGGCCTGTGCGTGGTGCCACCAGGCGCGCTCCGGCTGGAGCGCGAGCGCCTCTTCGTAGGCCTGCTGGGCCTCGGTGTCCGCGTCCGGGCCGAGCCGCCGAAGGGCGTGACCGAGGTTCAGCGCGAGGTAGGCGCGAGTCTCCGCCTCGAGGTCGCTCCGGTCGAGCACGGGCCGGACGAGCTCGGCCGCGAGTGCCGCGGCGCCATCGAGCTCGAGCGGCGCGTCGGGCGGTCGGCGCTCGGCCTCGGCCACCAACGCGGTCGCGATGGCGAGCACCGCGCCCGGGTCCTCGGCGTGTTGGGCGTGGAACGCACGCGCCTCCCGTAGGAGCTCGGGTCGTCGGCGGGCGCGGGCATCGTTGGCCCATGCGAGGACGGCGTCGCGCGAGTCGCTCATCGGGCCCCCATAGCAGGCCGTGGGCAGAGAGACAGGCGAGCAGCCCTGGGAGAACGCACCGTGTCGTCTTTCCTGTCCACCGACCGCGCGCGTAGGGTAACCTCCCACACGGAGAGCGGATTGATCCAGATGCAGCGCCAGGGAGCAGGACTGACGGATGTCGGGCAGCGTCGCGCTGTCAACGAGGACGCGTTCTTCTACGACGATGGACTCGGGCTCTACGTGGTGGCCGACGGCATGGGTGGGCACGCCGCTGGGGAGATCGCCAGTCAGGAAGCCGTCGACACCGTGCACGGGATGGTGGCCAAGGAAGCCGACGTCCTGCGTTCGATCGCCGCGGGCGACACCGCCGACGACACCATCCGCCGCGGGCTCCGCGCGATGGAGAGCGCCATCCAGGCGGCGACCTACATGGTCTTTGGGCTCTCGCAGCACGACCCCGAGCGCCAGGGCATGGGCACGACCGTCTCCGCGCTCGCCATCTGCGGTCAGTTCGGCATCACCGCCCAGGTCGGCGACAGCCGCATTTACCTGATCCGGGACGGCACCGCGTCCCAGCTCACCGAGGATCACACCCTGGTCGCGTGGCAGCTCAAGCAGGGGATCATCACCGAAGAAGAAGCCGCGGTCTCACCCCACCGAAACGTGATCACGCGCGCCGTGGGTAGCCGCGACTACGTCCAGGTCGACACCCGCTTCTTCGACATCCAGCCTCGCGACGCCTTCCTGCTCTGCTCCGATGGGCTCCACGGCTACCTCAAGGACGGCGAGATCCCCGACATCATCGCCCTGGGTCCGCAGACCGCCGTCCAACGCTTCATCGCGATCGCCAATCAGCGCGGCGGCAAAGACAACATCACCGCCGTCATCGCGCAGTGCTCCTAGGGGCTGGCACCCAGCCCCTCTCTCGTCGGCTAGGCCTCCTCGATTCACCCGAGCTCCCCCGCCCGATGCGCTGCCGCGCGCACGACGAAGTGCCGACCTCGAGTTCCCGCGTTCGACGCCAGTCGGTGACTCCTCACGGCTCGTCGAGCGCGAAGGGGCTCGCTCGCTTTACACTCCGCCCGTGAGCGGGAAGGATCCCAAGGTGTCGGCCGAACGTGGGGTCGGGGACGACGTGCGTTTTCATCTCCGGCTGGGGTGGTGGTCCCTGCTGCTCTTCGCGTGCCTCGGTCTGACGCTGGAAGCGATGCACGGGTTCAAAGTCGACTGGTATCTGAACGTGGCGAACGAGACGCGGCGGCTGATGTTCCGGCTGGCCCACGCGCACGGCACGCTGCTCGCGGTGCTCCACATCGCCCTCGGCGCCACGCTCGGGGTCGCCGAGCCCGAAGGCCGCGCACCGCGGGTCGCCTCGCGCGCGCTCATCGCCGCGGGGCTGCTGCTCCCCGCCGGCTTCCTACTGGGTGGCTTCGGCGCCGTCGGCGGTGACCCGGGCATGGGCATCGGCCTGGTCCCGCTCGGCGCGTTCTGCCTGCTGACCGCCCTCTTCGCGGCGGGCTGGAGCCTGCAACCCCGGAAGGCTCCCAAGACCAAGGCGGGGGAGTGAGCGCGCTCCTCTGGCTGGGCATCGCGGCGGCGCTGGGCGGGTTGGTCGGAGCGCTGGCCGCTCGGGGCGCCGGCTGGGCAGCGCGCTCGGTCGCGCTCCTGGGCGGAAGCACGGCCGCGGCGCTCAGCGTGGTCGCCTTCCTGCCAGCAGAGCCCGACATCGACCTCGAGTCGCGGACGCCCGAGCTCGGTCCGAGCGACGGCTTCGCCTCCTCGAACACGTGCCGCGCATGTCACCCCGGCCAGTACGAAACCTGGCACGACTCGTTCCACCGAACGATGACCCAGGTGGCGTCGCCCGAGTCCGTGGTCGCTGCGTTCGATGGCCGCGTCGTCCAGGGCTACGGCCTGGCGGCACGGGTCTTCCGCGAGGGTGACGAGTTCCTGGTCGACTTCGGACCGATCGTCGACGGCGAGCCCGGCCCGAACGACGCCTCGATGCCCGAAGGCCCACGCCGCATCGTGATGCTCACCGGCTCACACAACATGCAGGCCTTCTGGATGACCTCGGCGACGGGGACGCTCGAACAGCTTCCCTTCGTGTGGCTCATCGAAGAGGAGCGCTGGATCGCGAACGACAACTCGTTCCTCCAGCCGCCCGCCGACGAGCCCGCCGAGCCCGCCATCTGGGGCGATGGCTGCGTCTACTGCCACGCCACCGGCGGGCCATGGGACTCGGAAGTCGAAGGCCTGAACGGCGACACCGCGGTCGTGGAGCTCGGCATCGCCTGCGAGCGCTGCCACGGGCCGGCCGAAGAACACGTGGCCGCCAACTCGAACCCGGCCCGGCGCTACGGTCTGCACCTCGAGGGCGAAGGCGACCCGACGATCGTGAACCCGAAGCGGCTCGACCACGTGCGTTCGGCGTCCCTCTGCGGCCATTGCCACACGGCCTGCGAAGAAGCGAAGCCGAACGACGAGGACTTCTTCGCCGGCGACCTGCTCTCCGACCACCTGGACTTCGAAGCGATGCACGCGAAGGCCGCCGAGGCGAGCGACGTGATCGACCCGGACGAGATGCCGGACGACGACCGCGACGTCGTCGAGGCCTTCTGGCGCGACGGACGGGCTCGGGTCGCCGGCCGCGAGTACGACTCGATGACGCTCTCCGGTTGCTACCTCGAAGGCGAGATGAGCTGCATCTCCTGCCACCGGGTCCACGGCGGAGATCCGAACGGCCAGGTCGCCCACGACTCGACCGACCGCTCGATGTGCCAGTCGTGCCACCAGGAGTACTTCGTCGACGTCGAGGCCCACACCCACCACCCCGTGGGCAGCACGGGCAGCGACTGCCGGAACTGCCACATGCCGCACACCAGCTACGGGCTGCTCTCGGCGACCCGCAGCCACCGAATGGCCAGCCCGCTCGCCACGGGCCTCGAGGGCCGGGAGACCCCGAACGCCTGCAACCTCTGCCACCTGGACCAATCGGTGGGCTGGACCGCCGACACGCTGGAGGAGTGGTACGGGATCGAGCGGCCTGCGCTGGCGGAGGACCGCGCCGACGTGCCGGCGGGCGTGGTCTGGATGCTCCGCGGCGACCCCGTCCAGCGCGCCATCGCGGGCTGGCACTACGGCTGGGAGCCCACCCGAGAGGCTTCGGAGCTGCGCGCCGTCCGACCCGCGTTCGGCGTGCTCCTGGCCGATCCCTACTCCACCACGCGGCAGATCGCGGGTCGAATCGCCGTCCGATACGAGGGCCTCGAGATCGACATGGACGCGCTCTCCGCCGAGCCGCAGGAGGCGCTGATGCGCCAGCTGCGCGATCCGGATCCCGCCGTTCCCGTGGAGACCCTTCGGCGCCTGCTGAACGAGCGCATCGACGTTCCCGCGTCGATTCCCGAGTAATCACTGGGTTATGGGCGCCCCTCTAGTATGCTGCGCCCCCTGAGATGGGCCCGAATCTCCTCAACACCGTCAAGGACCTCGACCGGCTCCGACAGATCGTCGGCGTGCTGGCGAAGCACGGCTTCGGCCAGCTGGTCGCCCGCTCCGGCCTCGGCGCGCTGGTCAGCAAGAAGCGCAAGGAGGAGGAGCAGAAGCGGACCGTCGGCGAGCGGATCCGGCTGACCCTCCAGGAGCTCGGCCCGAGCTTCGTGAAGCTCGGACAGATCGTCTCGACGCGGCCGGACATCATCCCCGCCGACGTCATCAAGGAGCTCAAGAAGCTCCAGGACGAGGTGCCGCCGGAGCCCTTCGAGAAGATCAAGCCGATGATCGAGAGCGAGCTCGGCGCGACCATCGACGACATCTTCGTCGACTTCGACGAGACGCCGCTGGCGTCGGCCTCCATCGGCCAGGTCCACCGCGCAAAGCTCAAGACCGACGACGGCCTGATCGACGTGGTCGTGAAGTGCCAACGGCCCGACGTGAAGCAGACCATGGAGCTGGACCTCGACCTGCTCTACTGGCTCGCCCACGCGGTCGAGCGCTCGATTCCAGAGGCGAAGCTCTGGAAGCCGGTGCAGATGGTCCAGGAGTTCGACCGCGCGGTGACCGCCGAGCTCGACTTCGTGAACGAGGCCGACAACGCGGAGCGCTTCACCCACAACTTCGCCCGCAAGCGCTACGTCTGCTTCCCGAAGGTCTACCGGAGCGCGAGCTCGCGGCGCGTGCTGACCATCGAGTACTTCGACGGCAAGAAGGTCTACGACGCCATCGAAGACGGCCACTCCGGGGCCGCGATCGCCAAGACGGCGGTCGACATCATGATCCAGCAGATCTTCGAGGACGGCTTCTTTCACGCCGACCCGCACCCGGGGAACGTCTTCATCCTCGGCGACCCCGACCGCCCGGTCATCGCGATGATCGATCTGGGGCTGGTCGGTCACCTCACGCCGCAGCTGCGCGACCGCACCATCGACCTCATGGTCGCCGCGGTCCGCGAGGACTTCCGCGGTGTCGCCGACGCGCTGTACCAGATCGGTCGGCCGACCAAGAAGATCGACCGCCAGGCCTACGAGGCCGAGGTCGCGGTGCTCGCGCAGAAGTACCTGGGCAAGTCGCTCGGCGAGATCGAGCTCAGCGCGCTGCTCAAGGACCTGGTCGACGGCGCTCGCCGCTACGGCATCGAGATCCCCAGCGGATTCCTGATGATGGGCAAGGCGCTGATGACCGTCGAGGGCGTCGGCAAGGAGATCTACCCGGACCTCGACGTCTTCGAAGAGGTGAAGCCCTACTTCCTCCGGCTCATCCAGCAACGCTACTCGCCCGAGCGGATCACCCAGGACGTGATCCGCGGGGTCACCCGACTGAGCCACGCGGCCACCGAAGCGCCGATGCAGATGCAGGAGATCCTCGAGGACCTCCGCAAGGGCGCCTTCAGCCTCCAGGTGAAGGAGACCACCCTCAAAGAGGCGACCGACCGCCTCGGTCGCCGCATCTTCAGCGGCCTGGTCGTGTCGTCCTCGATCCTGAGCGGCTCATTGCTGATGGCGGCCGACAAGATGTGGATCGGCGGCACCATCGCCGGGCTCGGCGCTGCCTACGGCATGGCGCACTGGATGTTGGTCTTCATCCTGAACCGCCGCCGCCCGCTCTAGCGGAACAAACGCGCCCACCCACTGTCGGTGGTGCCGGTGGAACGAACGTGGGTCGTCAGGGCGAAACGAGCGGCGCTGCCCGTGGGGCTGGCGCTCCTCGGCGTCGGCATCGCCCTCGGCATCCTGCCTCGGCTCGCCACGACCTTCGTGATCCTCGGACGGCCGGACGACCCGCTGCCGAACGTACCCAGGCCCGTGGCCGTCGGCGCCGTCGCATGCCTCGCGGCCTCCGTCGTCCTCGTGGCAGTGGCACGCGGCCGGGTCCGAGGAAAACGAGCGAGTGGCGGAGAGCTCGCCGCCTTCGTCGCGCTGCTCGTGACGCCCGTGCTCGCCCTGTGGGCGAGTCTCGGCTGGCCCTTCGCGCTCGTGCCCCAGCTCTGGTGGTTGCTGCTCGCCCTGCCCTTCCTCGCACGCCATCGCTCCGGCCACCTCGACCCCAGGGTCGCGCTCGTCGGCGCCATCGCCCTCGCCGCAGCGACCTGCATCCCGAGCGCGACGACCTATGCGGGCACCCCGAAGCTCGACGTCGTCCTGGTCGCCCTACTCTCGGGCTGGGGACTTCGCGCCATCGGAATCCTGGTGGCCGCGGTGCTCGCCCTCGTTGCCGCGCGCCGAGCGTCGGGTGCCCTCCGCCGCGTGTCGATCGCGGTCGCGCTCTGGCTCGCCGCCGGCGTGGCCCGAGACGCCGCGGCGTTCTTCCTGGGTGCGGCGTTCGACGCCCAGCTCTTCGAGACGGATCTCGTGCTGCGGCTGGACCGGATCGCGAGCGCCGCGGACTGGATGCTCGCACCGGTGGTGGCCCTGGGCGTCGGGAGCCTTCTCGTCGGCTGGCTCTCGCGCGAAGCGGTCGTCGTGCCCTTCGCTCTGCTCGCGGCGGCACTCTTCGCGGTCGGCCCGGTGCACGATCCCTGGTTGGTCGACGACGAGCGGATCGAACCGTGGCACTTCGCCGAGCTCGACGGGCCCGCGGTGCTCGATGCGGGCTGGGAGCTGCACGGCGTCCACGGCGAGCGATTCACCGTCGACGCGGAGGGAACGCGGCGGCCCCTCGACGAGCCCACCAAGCTGTCGCTCGCCTACCCCGACGTAGCCCTTCTCTACGCCTCGCCCGACGCCACGATGGGCGCGCTCACGAACGCTGGCTTCCGCCACTCGCGCTACATGCGGGTCTTCCTCGTCGGCCCGACCCGCGACATGCGCCCGCTGCGCTCCGCGACCCGGCGCTGGCCCGCGCTCGGCGCGGCCCTCACCGCTCGGACGCTGGCGATCGAGCTCCACCCGCAAGGCGACATGTCGTGCCCGGTCGCGAACGTCAGCTGGAAGTCCCCGATCCCCGACCCCGAGCTCACGGTGCGAGAGTTCCTGCACGACCTTCCATGCGACGCGAGCATTCACGGGCCCGAGCAGCCGGTGCCACCCGACGCCGACACGGTGGAGCGCACCTGGCTGCTCCGGTGCCCGAGCCTTCCCTCGGGCTGGACGCGCTCACTCCCCATCGGCTTCGCGCTGGCGTTCCTCGGCGCCTTCTTCTGGACGCTCGCGACCCTCCGCGCGCTGCGTGCATGCGCACCGGAGCGCCGCCCTCCCGGTGCCGACGACAGGGTCTGGCCGCCGTGGGTGCCGCCGGCCCAGGCGACTCGACGGTGGAGCAAGAAGCGCGGGGGGTCCCCCTACCGAGACGCCCAGGAGCGACGATTCGCTGGACCAACGACGGTGGCGCAGGCCCACCGGGCCCTCGCATCACGGCTCGGACTCGGGCTCCGGTGGAGCGCCATCGGGGTCGGTTTCGTGACCATCGCGATCGTCGTCAGCGGCCTGCTCTGGGCCGCGACCACCCTCTGAGTGGGCCATTCTGGACCTGATATCCTCGGCGAATGACGCGGACGATCCGGGGGACCTGGGCCTTGATGATGGCGGCCGTGGCCGCCGGTTGCGGAGACGACACGGTCGTTCCGGGGGATGCCGCTGCGGCGCCCTGCACCGTGAACTCGCAGTGCGACGACGGGCTCTTCTGCAACGGAGCCGAGCGCTGCGACGTCATGCTCGGCCTCTGCTTCGCCGGAACCCCGCCCTGTGACGAGTGCGACGAGCCGACCCGCACCTGCGACGGGGGATGCGTGGACGCCGACGGGGACGGCCGAGCGGACATCGCGTGCGGCGGTGACGACTGCGACGACGACGACCCGAACCGTTTCCCGGGCAACCCCGAGGTCTGCGACACCGAGCACCACGACGAGGACTGCGACCCGACGACGTTCGGTGTGCGCGACGACGATGGCGACGGCGTGGCGGCCGCCTCCTGCTGCAACGCCGACGGCGACGGCGACCTCACGTGCGGGACGGACTGCGACGACTCGAGCGCGATCATCCACCCATCGGAGGCGGAGAGCTGCGACATGCTCGACAACGACTGCGACGGAACCGTCGACGAAGGGGTGGTCGCGACCTTCTGGGAGGACATGGACCTGGATGGACGCGGCTCCGACGCGGCCGACGCCGAGGAGCGGATGGGCTGTACGCCTCCGGCGGGCTTCGCTGCCATCCGGGGCGACTGCGACGACATGAACGCCGGCATCGCCGCCGGGCTCCCCGAGCTCTGCGACGGGATGGGCGTCGACGAAGACTGCGACGGAGACGTCGACGAAGGAGTCCGGGTCGACTGCTATCCGGACGGTGACGACGACGGCTATCCAGTGGGCGGCGGCGTGCTCACACCGGCATGTGCCGACCCCAACCGCTCGGACGTGGGTGGCTGCCCAGCGGGCTTCACCAACCGCGACCCCGCATCGAGCGCCGACTGCGACGACGCCCTCGACACCGTCTTTCCTGGCGCGACCGAGGTCTGCAACTACCGCGACGACGACTGCGATGGCGAGTACCTCACCACCGAGGCTGGGATGGTCGAGGCGCTGCAGACGATGGACTTCGACCCGCCGCTGGTCGACTCCTTCGTGAGCCACGGCACCTACACCGACTTCGCCATCTTCACTCCGCTCCCGACCGCCTACCTCGGCGCGGCCGCGTTCCTCTCCACGGGCGCGGTCGAGCTGACCGAAACGATCCTCATCGGCTACGGCCCCATCACGTTCACCATTCAGATCAACGTCGAGTCGATGGGCACGATGCCCGATGGCGGCTGGTCGCTCTTCGCCTACCGAGAGTCGTCGAGCACGACGCCAGCAAACTCGTTGAGCCGAGGTCGGCCCAGGGGCGTCCACGCTCTGGGTGTCGAGTGGGACTGGTTCTCGATGCCCGACCGCCGGCGGCTGCGGACCTACGCCCCCGACGGCATGATCACCAACCACGAGGTCTGGGCGGGTGCCGCGAGCGGCTCGATCGAAGGTGAGGACTCGGGGAGCCAGACCACGACGATCACGATCGTCCCCGACGACCCGGCGACGCCGGAGAACGAGACGATGATCAGCGCCGATCTCGAGGGTGCGATCGGAAGTTGCGACTTCGACGCGGGCACCGCAGCCGGCGAGTGCCTCGTGACGATTCAGCCCGGCGAGCGCTGGCGCTTCGGCACCGGCTTCGGTGGGGCGATCGGGTCGGAGTCGGTCTTGGCGATCAGCTTCATCGCGGACCAGGCGGTGATCACCATGACCGATGCCTGCCCGCCGCCTCCCTGAGCGAGCGAGGCGACGCTGGCGCCCTGGGCGTCGCGGCCTATACGGGGCAGATGCTCATCGAGATGGCACTGGAGCTGGTGATCGATGCCGTCACGGCCGTTCCGCGGGCGTCGGTGGCCGCCTACGCCGCCGTTCGGAACCGGCAGGCGACCCGAGTGTCCTTCGGTCGGGCACGCCGGGTCGCCATCGAGGACGCTGGCGAAGGCCAGGCCATCCGCATCCGAGGCCGCGTGGAGCTCGCGCAGCCAGGCACCCCACTGCTGCACGCGCCGGTCTCGGGCGTCCCCTGCGCCGCGTGGTCGCTCCGGATCCATCGGCGCGAAGTGCTCTGGAACGAGACCGAGCTCCTGCATCTCGTGCTCGACGCGAGCCACTCGCTCCCGCTGGTCGTCACGCGAGGGCAGCGTCATGCCCGCATCGCGGGCCCGCTCGTGGATCTCGATCTGACTCCCGAGGTCTTCGACGGGCGCATGCTGGAGGACGTCCCGACCCCGCTGGCGAGACTCCTCGCCGAGCGCGGATTGGACGAGACGCTTCTCCCGGGGTGCGCCGTCCACGAGCACCGCCTCGACCTCCCGGCGGAGGCCGAGGTGGCCGGCACGGCGAGGCTGCGGCGCCGGGGCGACGGCTATCGCGGTGATGGTACGGAGCTGTGGCTCGAGTGCCTGCCCAGTGGGCATCTGCCGCTGCGCCCCGCCTGACTACGCGGAACCTTCCATCCATGAGCGTGTCGCTCTCCGGTGCGCTTCTTCCTCGGTCTGATCGGAGTCGTGGCCTTGGCCGTCGCCGGGCGGTGGCTGCTCTGCGCGCCCATCGAGCCTGGGCGACTCCGTCCGCCACCCGCGGAGCTCGGTGATGGCGCGGACCCCACACGGTTGGAGCGCGAGGTCCGCTACCTGAGCGAGACCATCGGAGCCCGCGGCCGCACGCACCCCGACGCGATGCGACGCGCGGCCGACCACCTGGCCAATCTCTTCGAGGCGTTCGGTGCAGTGGTCGAGCGCCAAGGCACGCCGGTCGGAGCCCCACCCTTCGAGAACGTCCGCGCCCGCTTCGGCGATGGCGACGCCCGACGCATCGTCGGCGCCCACTACGACTCCTGGCAGGACACGGCGGGCGCCGACGACAACGCGTCGGGAGTGGCCGGCCTGCTGGAGCTCGCGCGCTTGCTCGGTTCGGTGGAGGCTCCGCCGCCGGTCGAGTTGATCGCCTACGCCAACGAGGAACCCCCGCACTTCCGCACCCGAGAGATGGGCAGCGTCGCCCACGCGCTCATCACGCCGGCAGGCGCCGAGGTCGTGGTCCTGGAGATGATCGGCTACTTCGACACCACCCCCGGCTCGCAGGAATACCCGAGCAACACCCTCGCCAGCCGGATGCCCGACACCGGCGACTTCATCCTGGTCCTCGGTCGGAGCGAAGACGAAGCGCTGACGACGGCGGTCCGAGACGCGATGAGCATCCACTCGCTGCCGGTCTTCGGTTACGCGGCTCCGGCCACCGTCCCCGGCGTCGACTACTCCGACCACCGCAGCTATTGGCGGCACGAGCTCCCAGCCGTGATGGTCACCGACACGGCGTTCCTTCGGAACCGCGCCTACCACAGCGACGAGGACACCGCGGACCGACTGGACTATCGCCGGATGGCGATGGTCGTCGACGGCGTGTTCAGCTGGCTCGTCGCTCAGGGTCCAGCCAGTTCGCCAGCAACGCCGTCACCCGGACCGCGAGATCGGGGTCGATGAGCTGCCCATCGGCGTCGCGGCGCAGGACCCAATCGGCGAGACCGGAGGTGATCGCGCCGTCGAGGTCGTCCTCCCCACGCAGGACGAGCATCGAACGAATCGCCGGGCCCGGGTCGGCCGCGACCTCGAGCCCGATCCGGTCGGCGCTGAGCTGCATGAGACGGTGGGTCACGAGCAGCGCCTCCCGCTCCGTGGCCCCATCGCCATCCTCCGCACCGCCCTTCTCGCGACGGAAGAGCCCCGACGCCTTGTCCCACACCTGGCCGGCCTTGCCGTCCTTCACCGCACCGAGAATGGTCCCGACCGCGTCTGGGATCTTCACCCGACGCACCAGGGGCAACGCCATGAGCAGGAGCTCGGCCCCGCTCAACCCCTTGTCGAGCACACCGCGCCACATGTCACTCTGCGTGACCCGCGCGTGCCCGAGCCTCAGATGGGCGAGCTCGCACGCGATGACGAAGCGGAGCTCGCCGGTACTCATCCGTAGCGGATCGTCCTCCACGTGCCGCGCGCCGAGCACCACGAAGCCACCCCCCGCGTCGTCGTGCGCTCGGCAGCCCGTCGCGTCCTCACCCCGGCTCACGTAGCAGGCCCCGTCCACACCGACGAACGCGCGCGCCTCTTCGAACGCCGCGACCGCGTCCGCTCGCTTCAAGGGGGCGCAGAAGCGCTTCAGCGCCGAATGGTCCGGGGTCTCCACCGTCGCCACGAGCCCCTGGAGCGTGCTCGCGAAGCGGTCGGTCGCGCTCATCGGGTGACGCAGCGACTGCAACGCCTCCTCCGTGAGTGGCGCGAGGTCGCGGGTCAGACCCGACGGCTCGTCGAGCTGACCAGCGACGACCTCGAGCGCGCGGGCGGCGCCTCGCGAGCCTTCCTTCGCCGACGCCGCCAGCCGGTCGCGGGAGAGAGGCTCGATCCGCGCCAACCGGCCATACGCGCCGGCGTCCAGGAGCGAGAGCGCCTCCAGGAGACGCACCCGGTCGGTGACGTGGGCCAATGGATCGCCCGGTGGAACGAGCTCTGCGACCTCGGGTGCCGGAAGCTCGGCCAACGACGCCTCCAGCACGGCCTTCGCCGCTTCCGCTTCGCCGGCGGTCCAGAGATGCTCCGCACGCCGGACGTCCGCGTCCACGGGGGCTTCCTCGCGGGCCCCTCGCCATTGGACCTCGCCGAGCGCGAGCGCGTGGGGGCTGGCCGGGTCCAGCGCCCGGAGAGCCGCGACGAGCGCGTCTCGCGCGGGCGACTCGAAGGCCCAGGCGTCTGCCCACGCGAGCAGCTCGTCGGGCGTCAGGGTGGCCACGAAGGCCTCGGTCACCGGAGGCTCCTCCCCCGCCAACGACGCACGCTCGACCGCCGCACGCGGATCGTCATCGTGCTCGAGGAGCGCGGCCACGGCCTCCCGGTGCTCGAGGCTTCGGCTCGCGTCCACGACCGCCCGCAGTCGCGACGCTCGGCTGGCAGAGAGCAGCGACTGGAGCTCGCCGAAGTGGTGCTCGTTACCCAGCGTGGCACGCCAGGTCAGCTCCCCTCGAGAGCCGTGCCCGGTCACGAGATCTCGACCGGTGCGCGCCGCCACCTCGAAAGAGTCCACCGGCCAGGAGAGCAGGTCCCCGAGCGGGCCCACGGCCAAGAGCGCTGCCCGCCGGTCCGTCCACACGAAGCGCCACGGCATCTCGTGCGTGGGTCCCAGCTCGCTCTCGATGGCGACGTCCGTGCTCGTGTGCAGGTACGCGAGGACCAGCTCGCCGGGGTCGAGCCACGCCTCGAGCCCGAGGGTTTCCAGGGCGTCCCGCTCGTCGACGAATGCGTGGTCCAGGACCGCTTCGACACCCTCGGTTCGCCGGAGCCGATGCTCGGCGATCAGGCGCATGAGTGCCTTTCCGCGACCGCGAGGGACGTCGTACCACTGTCCCGCCACCTCGATTCGATCGCGCAGCCGCCCTTCGTCGTAGCGGAGGCGCACCGCCGGCACCCGTTGGCCCTCGCTCTCGAGCCAGAGGTTGCGTCCGCCGAGGACCAGGGTCGCCCCATCGAGCTCGAGCGACGTCACCGGGAGCCACCCCCAGCGATCCACGGTGCCCTCCGCCTCATGACGAGCTTTTCTAGACGACCGAGCGCGAGAGCGCGAGGCCTTAGCGCGCCAGCGGCTTCCAGGCCTCGGGCAGCTCGCCACCGAGGAGCTTCGCGGCGGCGCCCTCGTCGAGGAGCGCGAACTTCAGCTGCCCGCTGTAGGCGAGCACGCCGTTCTGGCGCAGCTCGACCTCCACACCCACGACTCGCGAGCCGGGCTTCGAGATCCGCCCACGCCCTTCCACCTCGTGTCCGACGCGGATCGGCTGGCGGAGCTTGCACTGCATCTCGGCCGTGAAGCCGAAACGCTTCAGGAGGAGGACCAGCGCCCAGGCACCGATCTCGTCGGCGAGGGTCGCGACGAGTCCACCGTGCATGATGGTCGGCGGCCCCTGGTAGCGCTCCGAGGGCACGAAGCGCGTCACCACCTCGTCGCCGTCCTTCTGGAAGGTCAGCCGGAATCCGATGGGATGGTCGACCGCGCAGCCGAAGCAGGGCTGCCCTTCGCCGAAGATGGAACCGTCGATCGTCTCGCTCATGTCGCTCGCCCGGAGGGTAGCGGATCCCGCCAGTCGGTTCCGTCGGCCGGAGCTCAGACGAGCCGTACGCGGACGTCACTGGTGAGCGGATGGACCGGCGGCCCGAACTGTGTGTACACGGCGACGTCGGCCGCATCCCGTCCGAAGCCGATGGGCACGTAGCCGCCGCGCAACGACTCTTGGGTGGGGTCGAAGGTGTACCAGCGCCCTCCGACGAAGGCCTCGAACCAGGCGTGCAGATCCATCGGCTCGAGCTGGTGCAGGTACCCCACGACCAAGCGCGCGGGAATGCTGAGTGCCCGACATAGGGCGATCCCCAGATGAGCCAGGTCGCGGCAGACGCCCGAGCCGCGACCGTTGACCTCCACAGCGCTCAGCAACTCGTCGTTGCTGCCGGGCACGTAGCTCACATTGCCGCGCACCCAGTTGGCGATGGCTGCGACCTGGTTGTAGCCGGCGAACTGTCCGATCGCGATCTCGCTCGCCATGTGGCCAAACCGGTCGGACTCGCAGTAGCGACTCGGGAGCACGAAACGCAGGGCGTCGACGGGGAGGTCTTGGATCTCGATGAACGGGCTACCCGGCGCGACGTCCATCGTGTCGGACGTCACGACCTCCGCTGAAGTCTGAATGCTGAACGGGCCGCGCTCCGCCACCAGCCGCTGGCAGAGGTTGCCGAAGTCGTCGGCGAACTCGATCGCGCGCACCGCGGGCGACAGCTCGTACTCCTCTTTCGCCACCCACTGACCGGCGCCGCTCCTCGGCCGGAGCATCAGGACGAAGGCCGTGGGCTCGGCGATGTCGAACGTGAGGCGACAGCTCGTGGCGAGTCTCATGAGGAGCGTTCGGTCATCGTGCTCGTCGCATGCGCCATGCCCGGACCCTAGCATTCGAGCAGCACGGCGTCGGAGTCGCGTTCGAGCCAGCCCCGTTCACACCCGCTCGACGATCATCGTCATCGTCACGCCGGCGCCGCCGCAGACGCTGCAGAGTGCGATGGCTCCGTCGGTACGCTCGAGCTCGGCGAGCGCGTTGGCCAGAAGCACGCCGCCGGTCGCGCCGAGCGGGTGGCCGACGCTGAGCGCGCCGCCGTTGGGGTTCAGTCGCTCCGGGTCCACCTCCAGCGCATGCTGGAAGTGCACTGGTACGACGGCGAAGGACTCGTTCACCTCGAAGACGTCCACGTCGCTCGCGGCCATGCCTGCCGCCTTCAACGCGCGCCGCGCGCCTTCGACGTTGCCGGTGAGCATCTTGACCGGCTCCTCGGCGTAGGTCGCGAACGCCCGCAGCCGCGCGCGCGGCTTCAGCCCGTGCGCGTCGCCGGCCGCTCGGCTGCCCACCACCGCCAGCGCGGCGCAGTCGGCCAGCCCGGGCGAGGTCGCGACGGTGTGCCGGTGCGCAACGGCGTCGAGCTGCGGGTGGCGCGCGAGACAGCGCGCGTCGCCTTGCTCGGCACCGAGCGCGGCGAAGGCCGGCTCGAGCGCGGCGAGCCCCTCGGCCGTCAGCCCTTCGCGAACGCCCTCATCCTGGCGAAGCGCGCCGACCGGCACGAGCTCGCGGTCGAAGCGGCCCTCCGCCTGCGCGCGCGCCGAGCGGCGATGGGACCCGAGGGCGACCGCCTCGAGCTCCGTTCGCTCGATGCCCTCCAAAGTCGCCACCAGATCTGCGGCGACCCCCATGTGGACGAAGCTGGTCCGCGCCGAGACCTCGGCGTCCGCGAACCACGCGGCACCGTCGGAGAACATCGGCACCCGGCTCATCGACTCGACCCCACCCGCGAGCACCAGCCCCTCGCCCGCCCTCGGCCCCGCGTCGGCCTGCATGGCCGCGACCCGAAGCGCCTCGAGGCCGGAGCAGCAGAAACGGCTCACGGTGGCGCCGGTCACCCCCGCCCAGCCGGCGTGCACGACCGCGATCTGTGCCAGGTCGCCGCCCTGCTCGCCGGTCTGGGTCGAGCACCCGAGGACCAGGTCGCTCGTCCATGCCGGGTCGATGCCCCGCTCGCGAAGCGCCGCCAGGACGTGGCCGACCAGCTCGATGGGTCGAACGCTCGCCAGCGCGCCCTTGCTCGACCCCCGACCGCGCGGAGTGCGGGCGACCTCGTAGACGTAGGCGTCCACGATCAGCCGTTCTCGACGACGAAGCTCACCGTCGTCGTGCAGCTACCGCCGAGGTTCAGCGTCTGGGCACGCCGCGCCCCCTCGACCTGGAGGTCGCCCGCGAGACCGCGCAGCTGCCGAGCGCAGTCGTGGAGCATTCGCACCCCCGTCGCGCCGACCGGATGGCCGCCACCGATGAGGCCACCGCTCGGGTTGACGGGGAAACGCCCGCCGACGGCGGTCTGAGCGATCGCCGCGCCGGGCTTGCCTGGCTCGACCCCTTCGACCGAGCCCTCGAGCCCGAGGTGGTCGAGCACCATGTACTCGGTGATGGAGAAGCAGTCGTGCACCTCGAAGAGGTCGATGGCTTCCGGCCCCTCCACGCCCGCACGGCCCCAGGCGTCGGTGAGCGTGCGGCGCAGCTCGGGGAAGGTCCACCGCTCGGCGCGGCTGGCCTCCAGCTTCTCTTCCATCAGCATCGGCGCGGTGCGGTGACCCCAGCCGCTGATGCGCGGCACCGACTCGAAGGGGACCCCCTCTCGCGTCGCCCAGTCGCGGGCGAAGCGCTCGCTCGCCAACACCACGGCCGCGGCGCCGTCGGTGATCTGGCCGCAGTCCTGCCGGCGCATCCAGCCGTCGACGACCGGGTTGGCCTCGTCGTCCGCCGTGAAGCTCGCGTCCGTGAACGACCAGCGCCGCGTCTGCGCGTTGGGGTTCTTCGCGCCGTTGGCGAAGGCCTGCTTCGCGAGCGCCATCAGGTCCGCGTAGTCGAGGCCGTGTCGCTCGTCGTACTCGCGGGCGAGCCGATCGAACATGGCGGGCCACAGGTAGCGAGCGCCCTGCCCTTCCTCGCCGCGCCACGCGGCGGCGCCGAGGTGATCGGCGGCCTGCTCGCCCGTGACGTTGCGCATCTGCTCGACGCCGGTGACGCAAGCGACCTCGTAGTGACCCGCCTGCAGCTCGGTCATCGCGGCCAGGAGCGCGATGGAGCCCGACGCACACGCCGCCTCGTGGCGGCTGGCAGGCACGCCCGCGAACGCCGGGTGGAGGCTGGCGAAGAAGCCGCCGAGGTGACCCTGACCAGCGAAGAGCTCGCCGGTGAAGTTGCCCACGTGGGCGACCTCGACCGCTTCGGGCGCCACTCGGCCGTCCTCGAGGGCGCCCCGCACCGCGGCGCCCAGCATCTCGAAGAGCCCTTCGCCCGCGCGGCTGTAGTTGTGGGCGAAGTCCGTCTGATGGCCACCGAGGACGTAGACGGTGCTCATCCCACGAGCTCCGTCGCCGGCATCCAAGCCGCGTGAAAGCCGAGCGGCACTCGCTGCGGCACGCGAGCCTTGGCGACGACCTCGAGGTCCTCCGCACGGATCACCCAGAGCTCCGATCGGTCGGCGTGCCGGTCGTCGACGAAGCTGAAGAGGTAGCCCTCGTCCTCCCCGGTGGCCCCTTCCCGTGGCGCGAAGGCGACCTCGCTGCCGTAGCGACCGGGCCCGTACTCGAGCACCTGCCGCCCGCCAGTGTCGCTGTCGTATTTCACCACGCCGTCGAAGAGCAGGGTGCGCGCCTTCGGGATCCGCTGGTGGTAGGAGTAGCGACTGCGCCGACCGAGCCGCCGCATGTCCATCGTGGGGAATTCGGTGTTCAAGTCGTCGAGCGCCTCTTCCGTGGTCTCCCCGGTCGCCAAGTCGAAGCGCCAACGGTGGATCCGAGCGCTCAGCCGGAGGTTCGCGAGCATGCGAGCGTCCGCGCCATCGGCGGGGTCGAGCTCGGGGATGGGGTCGGAGCAGCGACAGCCCACCATCACGATGGCGCCGTCCTCCTCCCAGGCGTTCACCACGTGGTAGACGTAGCAGGTCTCGGCCTCGAACCAGCGGACCTCCGAGCCCTCGCCGTAGCGCGGCAGCACACCGAATCGGGCCGGCAGGTCCTGGTGGTAGCCGACGATCCACTTCTTCTTCGCCAGCGCTTCCGGTCGGTGGAACACCGGCAGATCCATCACGATGGCGTAGTGCTCGGTGAGCGCCATGTCGTGGGGCAGCCGGGGACCAGGCAGCGCGATGGTCGTTCGATGGCGCGGGGAGCCATCGCGACCGAGAACGCCGTAGGTCAACGCCGGCTTCGGTCCGTAGTCGAAGTAGAAGAGCTCCCCGGTCTCGGGGTCGACCTTGGAGTGAGCCGTGAGCCGCAGCGGCTTCTCACCACGGGCGCGCTCGGGGCCGACCGTCTCCAACGTGCGAGGGTCCACGCGATGGCCGGCGCCCGACACGTACCAACTGGTGAGCAGCTGCCCGCCATGAGCGATCACGTCGGTGTTGCCCGTGTCTTTGTAGGGAGTGACCAGCTCGCCCGGCATCGGCGGCGGATTGTCGGTGGTCGGCTCCATCAACCCGCGCCAGAGCGCGGCGCCTGCTTCGGCCTCCCGCCGAAAGCCGGCGGTTCGGATCCACCGGTTGCGGTAGCTCAGCATCCCTCCGTCGACGGTCACGGCGTGGAGCATCCCGTCGCCATCGAACCAGTGGCGGCGCCCTTCGGCACGAAAGCGCGGGTTGGGTCCGTTGCGCACGTAGACGCCGGCGACATCGGTCGGGACCTCGCCCTCGACGTCGGTGAGCTCGGCACCGATCTCCTCGATCACGGGGGCGTAGGCACCATCGAGGTACGGGTTGTCTCCCATCCCTCCGTTGTAGACCAGCGGGCTCGACGCTGCGAGCGTCAGTCGGGCCGAAGGAGCTTCTCTTGCGGGCTCGATCGATAGAAACGGCGGAGCTCGGTGATGAGCCCTGCGTGATCGCCTCGGCTGACGAAGGCTCGCTCGAGCCAGGCGGCGTAGCGGCCGGCCGTCTCCATGGCGAGCTGATAGCGGCCGTGCTCGGTCGTGCCCGGCGCATCGATGAGGGTCTGGTCGGTGTAGAGGCCACGGCGGATGGCCTGGCTGCGCGCGAGGAAGACACCGACGCCGTTGCCGGCCAGCAGCGAAGGGCCCGACGCGGCCCGCAGGAGCGCGGCCGCGTACTTGTCGACCTCGGCCTGCACCTCCAGCTCGAGCTGGGACACGCTGGCGCCCGACTGGGCCCGGAAGAGCAGGTAGACGAAGTGACTCACGCCCTCGGCTGCCAAGCACCACGCGTCGAAGCGCTCCGGAGCGAGGGGGTCGGCGCCCGTGGCCAACCGGCCGGTGGCTCCGGGAGTCACGTAGAGGCCCACCGAGATGTCGTCGCCATGCTCGTGGACCAGGAGGACCTCGCCGCGCTCCGGATCGGCGCCGGCAGCGGTGACGTCCGCCGCGTCGCAGAGGAAGGGCCCGACGGGCGGGCTCTCGTCGACGTCGTAGAGCTCGACGAAGGCGGACTGGAGCTCGGTGAGGACCGCAGCGTGGACGTCGAGGCTCAATGGAAGGTCCCCGAGTCGCCCTTCTGAGGAAAGACACCCTGGCCCCGGAGCTTCTCGGCGAAGCGCGGATCGTTGGTGCGCTTCCAGAGGTCATAGAGGCGGACGATGTCCTGCGGGCTCCGGAGCACGGTTCGCTCACGGACCTCGTCGAGGACCCGGGCGAAGTCGTCGAAGCCCTCGGCGAGCTCCACGAAGGTCCCACGATGCTCGAGCGAGAGGATGCTCGCCCCCCGATAGGCCCGGCCGCCCATCGCCGCGTAGTACTCGGGGCTCATACCCCGGCTGGCAACGTGCTCGCCGAAGAAGCCGCAGGTGTAGAGCGCAGCGTCGCCGACCTCGCGAAGTCGGCGGAGTCGCTCGCGGGCATCCTCGACCTCGAGCGCGCCGGCCATCAGCTGGACCAGAGGCCGGTCCGGAGTGGCCGGGCGAACGCCCTGCATCAGCATGCTCCGGACCAGGAGGTCCCGGAGATAGAGCTCGGCGGCAGGGCTGGGCCGTACGCGGAGCTGCGAGAAGGCGGTCTGGAGGTGGGTGTGGAAGAAGGCTCCGGGGTCTCTGGTCTCGATCAAGGGGTCCTCTGCGGTCAGACACGGTGTACGAACCGTGCGCACCCCTTCATCTTAGCCACCGACCTCCTGGAGACCAACAATTCCGAGCACTTGCGGGGCCACTCGGCCAGAGCTCGTCAGCACTCTCCGGTCGAGAGTGCCAACAAGCGCCTCTCCCGATGACGAAACCGTCGATTGCTCAACGATTTCCAACAGTGAGGTCACTCACGCACCTGTTCGAGCGCGGTTGATCTTCCCACCCCCCGACTTAGAGTCCGGCCACTCATCAGCACTCTCCGGGGTCGAGTGCTAACAAAACGCACCGACGACCCCGGTACTAGGACACGGCCGCCGACCGAGTCGGGGCCACAAGGAGGTTAGAGATATGGCGATTCGTCCCCTGGGAGACCGCTTGCTCGTCAAGCGCGTGAAGGAAGAAGCTCAGACCGCAGGCGGGATCATCATCCCGGACTCGGCCAAGGAGAAGCCCATCGAGGGCAAGGTCATCGCGGTCGGCAACGGCAAGCGCGGCGACGACGGCAAGCCCGTCAAGCTCGAGGTGAAGAAGGGCGACAAGGTCCTCTTCGGCAAGTACGCCGGCACCGAGGTCAAGATCGAGGGCGAAGAGCACCTCATCCTCCGCGAGGACGACATCCTCGGCATCGTCGAGTGAGCCTCTAGGCACCCCCAAACTTTTTAGAGAACCAGAGAATTTAGGAGAATCACGATGGCTGCCAAAGACATCCTTTACGATACCGCTGCTCGCGCCCGCATCCTCGCCGGCGTCGACGCCCTCGCCAACGCCGTCAAGGTGACCCTCGGTCCGAAGGGCCGAAACGTCGTCATCGAGAAGAGCTTCGGCGCTCCGACCGTGACCAAGGACGGCGTCACCGTCGCCAAGGAAATCGAGCTTCCCAACAAGTTCGAGAACATGGGCGCCCAGATGGTCCGCGAGGTCGCCTCGAAGACCTCGGACGTCGCCGGCGACGGCACCACCACCGCCACCGTCCTCGCCCAGGCGATCTTCCGCGAGGGCTCGAAGATGGTCGCGGCCGGTCACAACCCGATGGAGCTCAAGCGGGGCATCGACGCCGCCGTGAAGCACGTCACCGACAAGCTCGAGAAGCTCTCGAAGGCCACCAAGGACCCGAAGGAGA
>CAYXAP010000027.1:32018-110070 GCA_964462035.1 uncultured Sandaracinus sp. | reverse complement strand
ACCAAGCGCAAGAGCGTGATCTCGGCGGGGACCCCCGCGCGCGAGGGCGGGCCCCACCAGCCGGTGCCCCGGTTCACGTAGATCCAGGTGTCGTCTTCCTTGCCGAGGCCCTCGCTGAAGGGGTGCACCAGGCCCACGAAGAGCGAGACCGGGAAGAACTGACCGGCGTGGGTGTGGCCGCTGAGCTGGAGGGTGTAGCCGGCCTCGGCGGCGGCGTGGATGCTCTTCGGCTGGTGGGCGAGGAGGATGGAGACGTCGTGATCGTCCGCGCCCGCCTTGGCGCCCGCCGGGTCCGTGGCGTGGTCGGGGAGGATGCGGTCGGCGCGGTAGTCGGTGCAGCCGGCGACCAGGAGCTTGGCGCCGTCCTTGTCGACCATGCGGTGGTCGTTGAGGAGCGGCTCGAGGCCGAGGCTCCGCACGTGCTCGATCCACGCCGGCGCGTCCCAGTAGTACTCGTGGTTGCCGGTGCAGAAGAAGACGCCGTCCCGACCCTGGAGATCGGCCAGCGGGGCGACGTGGTCACGAAGATCGTCGACGGCCCCGTCGACCAGATCACCGGTGACCGCGACCATGTCCGCGTCGAGCCCGTTGACGGTGGCGACCACACCATCGAGGAAGGGCTTCTTGAGCAGCGGGCCGATGTGCACGTCGCTGATCTGCGCGATGCGGTAGCCGTCGAGGGCGGCTGGGAGGCCTTCGATCGGCACGTCGACCTCGGTGACCTCGACCGCGCGCACGGCTTCGGCGAGGCCCCAGCCGGTCACGACGCCGGCCGCGCCGAGGGCGCCGGCGTTCGTGGCGTTGGTGAGGAAGCGGCGCCGCTCCAGGTCCGGATCCTTTCGCAGGATCCGGCGACCGAGGCGCCCGAGGATGAAGAGCACGTCCCGGACGACGAGGAAGCCGAAGACCAGGAAGAAGAGGCCCATGTAGACGTAGCCCGCCCAGAGCAGCGGCCTGAGCGCGTCGACGCCCTCGACCGAACGGCCCGCGACCAGGGTCAGCGGCGAGAGCGGCGCCAGCGACCAGAGGACGATCTTCGCCCGCTTCTTCCGCCTGGGGGGCGCGTGCCACGGGCCGATGAGCCGTCGACCCACGTAGTAGTGGGCGAAGATCCAGATGGCCGTCATGACCGAGAAGAAGACGAGGACGCGCATGCCGTTCCGAGAGCAGTCGGTGTAGGGGCGGGGGCGTGACGCGTGAAGGCCCCGCGCCGGGGTTCCGGGCGGGGCCTCACGCGCGCGTTGCGCTCGACTTCAGTCGCGCGAGTTCATGAGGATCATGATCACGTACCAGAGCAGGAGCGCGAAGCTGGCGAAGAGGTTCAGCGCCGCCGCGACGTGCTGATCCGTCCGGTAGTGATGGAGCACGTTCGACGTGTTGAAGAGGATGGAGCCCGCCGCGAGGACCACCATGGCCCACATGAACCAGAGCCCGAGGTGCGCGCCGGTCGCGACCGCGAACACGATCATGATCAGCGCCGCGAAGAACCCGAACATCAAGAAGCTGCGCAGGAAGGAGAAGTCCTTCCGGGTGATCAGCACCACGCCGGTCAGGCCAGCGAAGAGGACGACCGTGATGATGCCGCCCTTCGTGAGGATCGAGTACGGGTCGCCCGGCGTCTGCTCCACGGCGATCGCCATCGCGGTGAACACGAGCGGACAGAACAAGATCGCCTCGGCGACCGTGTAGAGAGTCAGTCCGGCGTACTGCATGCCGAGCGAGGTGTCGCTCCGTGCCCAGCGGTCGGCCACGTAGCTGACGCCCATGAAGCCGCCGAGGAAGACGAGCCACATCCACGGCCGCTCGGGGCTCCAGGCGATCTCTGCCAGCACCTGACCGATGCCGGTGATGAACAGCACCGCCTCGATGGCCACGAACGCGAAGATCGCGCCTACCAGGTGCAGGTAGGTGCGAACCAAGAAGGACGCCCGCTCGTCGACCGACGCGCCAGCGACCGTCTGCTGATAGTGGCCACCGCCACCCTGCTGTTGGAACTGCATGGCCGACACCGTCCATCGGGGGCGGGCCAACGTCAAGGTGCCCCATGCACGTCGGGTGGGGTGTCCGCTGCTATCCTCACCCGCATGGGGGACACATCGCACGGCGAGCTTCGGGCCTACCTGGCCAGTCTGCCCCAGGGTGTGGACTCCTATCCGGAGTGCACCGTGCGGGCAGCGACGATGATCGCGGCCCTCGATCTCCTCGACCTCGACGGCACCGAGGGGCTCCCCGAGCCGGTCCGGGCGCTGGTCGCCGATCCGCCCCACCGGAGCCGCCACATCCCCGAGGTGCACAACCTCGCCTTCTTCTCCTGGCTACGGGACGAGCGATTCGAGGGCGACGAGGGCTACCTCACCTTCACGGACGCGGTCTTCCACCGTTTCTACGCCATGCCGCTCTACCGAGTCGTGTTCATGGTGGGGCGGCCCGATCAGGTCGCGTCGGCGTCGACGCGGATCTGGGGCTGGGTCCGCCAAGGCACACGACTCGAGGTCACCGGACGCGGCGACGGACACGTGTGGCTTCGGGCCACGTCTCCGCCGCACCTCTTCGATGCGCTCCATGCACGTGTGCTCGCCCGGGGGCTGGCCATCGCCTATCGGCTGGCCCACGGCTACGAGCGCCTCGCAGTGAGCCTGCACGAGCAGACCCCCACCGAGCTCTCGCTGAAGGTGGCCTGGTCGTAGCGCTCATCGCAGATAGCGCGCGAGCCAGCGGTGGACCTCGCCGTACCAGTGGCGGGCGTTCGCTGGGCTGAGGACCCAGTGGTTCTCGTCGGGGTAGACGATGAGCCGCGCGTCCACGCCCTTCATCTTGAGCGCACCGTAGAGCTCGAGCCCCTGGGTGAGCGGGACCCGGAAGTCCCGTTCGCCGTGGATGACGAGCGTCGGCGTCGAGTGGCCCTTCCAGTGGTGCGCGGGGCTCCAGCGGGCGACGCGCTCCGGGTCGACGGTCGGGTCCGCGCCGTAGCCGCGGCTGAGCCCCAGCGTCCAGTCCGTGGCCAGCATGGACCCGAGGTTCGTCACGGCGGCGTGCGCGATGGCGCACTTGAAGCGGTCGGTCTGCGTGGGGATCCAGCTGCACATGTAGCCGCCATAGGAGCCGCCGGTGATCGCCATGCGCTCCGGGTCGACCATGCCGCGTTCGATCAGCAGGTCGGTCGCCGCGAGCACGTCTTCGGTGGGCATCTCGCCCCACGCGCCCTGAATCGATCGCGTCGACTCGTGACCGAAGCTGGTCGAGCCGTGGAAGTTCACCAGCGCAGCGAGGTAGCCCGGCGCCACGAAGGCGTGGGCGTTCCAGCGGTAGTGCCAGACGTCGCCGAAGGTGCCGTGCGGGCCGCCGTGAATCATGTGCACCAGCGGCGGCGGCGAGTCGGTCGGGCTGGGCGGGTGCACCACGAAGATCTGCACCGCGTCGCCGCGCGCGCCGGTGACCTCGAGCTCTTCGACCCGGCCGAGCTCCAGCTCGGAGAGCAGCGCTGCGTTGGGGTCGGCGACCAGCTCCGGCTCGCGCTCCGCGTCCGACGCTCGCGGCACGCGCACGAGCCGCGCTGGGTGCGCGATCGATTGGTGGGTCATCCACAAGTGGTCGCCGGCGACGACCGGTCGGCCGAGCGAGCCCTCCGTGGTCAGCCGCGTCCGGGCGCCGCTCTCGAGGTCGAGCGCGAAGAGGCGGGCGCGCGCGCGTTCTTCGGCGACCACCATCGCCCTCGCTCCCTCGACCGCCCACGCGCTCGGCGTCAGGTCCCAATCGGTGGTCAGCGCTCGCTCCTCGCCGCTCTCCAGATCGAGGAGCGTCAGGATCGGCGGCGCGGAGTAGTCGTCGAGCACCTGCTGGGCGCCGAAGAGCACGGTCGTGGCGTCCACGAAGACCGGTCCGCGATCGCCGGCGGGGTGATCGGGCGTGAGCGCTCGGACCCGTGGCTCGCCCACCAGCGCGAGCTCCCAGAGGGCGTAACGCGGCATCGGGGGCTCGCCCGCCCCGCCGTGCGGAGCGCTCGCCGCCGAGAGCACCGCCCGCGATCCATCCGGCGCGATCGCGAGCTGCGTCGCCAGGTCGACCATCGGTCCCAGCGCCAGCCAGGCATCCAGCCCGGGCGACACCTGACGCGCTTCGCCCTCGAGCGACACCACGAACACGTGGTGCGTCCGCTCGTCCGTGAGCCAGCGGTCCCAGTAGCGATAGAGCCGGGCCTCGGTGACCCGGGCGGTGTCCTGCCGTTCGGCTTCCTGCGCGATGAAGGTCCGAGTCCCCTCGAGGTCCGGGGCGCTACGCGCGAGCGGAGTGACCGCGACCAACCCCGACGCGTCGGGGAGCCACTGCGCATGGAGCACGCCGTGGGGGAAGTCGGTCAGCACGCGCGCCTCGCCGCCATCGAGCGGCAGGAGGTGCAGCTGCCCCTGGCCTTCGATGGGTCGTAGGAACGCGACGGCGTGACCGTCGGGCGCGACCGCTGGGCTCGACGCGTCGTCGCCGGTGATCGGCACCAGCTCGCCGTCCACCAGCCGATGCACTCGGGACACCATGCGGTTCACGGCGCGGTCCGCCCGCGCGATGGGCGCGACCACCACCGCGCCATCCGCCGAGGCGGAGGGCGTGCCGAGGCGCACCAGGTCGAGGAGGTCGTCGGGGGACATCACGCGGGTCACTCGCGAAGGGTAGGGGCGGTTGGCCACTCGAGGCCATCGGCGCGTGCGCGAGTGGGCGATGTCGGCGTGAACACGTTTTACCCGGCTTAACTCACCTTCGACTCGGCGGCGCCCAAGGATGTCCTCCCAGCCAAGGAGGATCCCTCGATGTCCACTTCCCCCCGCTTCGTTCTCTTCGCTTCGCTCTTGCTCGCATTCGCCGCCGGCTGCGGCTCGGATGACGGCTCCGACCCCCCCTGCACCGAAGGCGAGGCCGACTGTCCCGAGCAGACGCTCGGGAGTGTCAGGCTCACCTACCTCGACGTACAGTACGACCTCTCCGAGCCCATCTTCATCAACAACCGGGTGCCGCTCGAGTACGGCCTGACCGCGACGGCCGGCGAGACGGACCTCGCCCAGGTCGCCGTCTCCTTCAGCTTCGTCGAGGCCGACCCGCTCGACCCGGCAGCGCCCATCGAGTGCTCCTCGAACGCCTCGGTGGTCGAGCTCGCTGCCGACGGGGAGGAGCACCGCTTCTTCGGCTACGTCTGGCCGACCACGGTCTGTGACGAGCTCCTCGGCCGTCAGGTGAACATTCGCGTCGCCTTCGACGGCGGCGAAGAGGTCGAGACCGAGGTGGACGCGCCCTCGGTCTCCTTCACCGAGGCCGAGCGCGGCGAGCCGCTCAACCAGCTCTGCGTGAGCGCGACCGGCGACGTCGGCTGCGTCTACGCGATCGATCTGCAGCCCACGCCCACCGACGACTCGGGCATCACGCTCATCGACGTGCTCCACGGCTCCATGGAGTCGGGCAGCTCCGTCGGCGTCCTCCCGCTCGAGGGCATCGCCCCGCTGATCTCGGTCGAGTCGGTGCTCACGGTCAACGGTCGCGACCCCTACGTCGCGCCCGTCGCGGTCGAGGAGATCCCGGCTGACCTCCTCGACGAGGAGCCCGAGCTCGAAGAGGACCTGCAGTTCGGCCTCGACGCCGAGGAGGCCGAAGAGCTCCTGGCCATGCCCGGTCCCGCGTCGCTCCGCTATGCGCTTCGTCCGGTCGGCACCGAGGAGACCTTCCTCCCGCTCACCATCGGCAGCACCGACGTCCGCACCGAGACCACCCCCATTACCTCGCTGCTTCCCGGCACCGCGAACGTCTTCGCCCACGAGCTCTTCGCCGAAGGCGGGACCCGCACGGCGCTCGCGCCCGGTGGCGTCTGGGGTGAGCTGAGCGACTTCGAGCTCCGCGGCTGCTTCGAGGCCGACTTCGTGCAGGTCGGCAACGAGGGCGGCTACGACGCCACCGCCGACGACTGCCGCTCCATCGAGATCGTCCTGGTCCGTGAGACCGATGGCGCCAGCGCCGCCACCGCCCACGAGCTCAGCGCGCGCCTCGAGCGCTCCATCGGCGGCTCCCGCCTCGGCCTCGAGTCCGCGCTCGAGACCGAGAACCGCCTCGACTCGAACGGCGTCTTCAGCCGCGTCGAGGGCAACGTCTCCATCCAAGGCAAGATCGGCCGCAGCTTCACCCTCGACATCGTGCGGGCTCGTGCCCAGGCCAGCGCCGGCCCAGACCCGCTCGCCAACGGCTACGAGGCCTCCCTCAGCGCCTTCGGCGAGACCGTCTTCGAGGTCAGCGACAGCGGCGGCGAGATCACCCGCGAGGAGGAGTTCTCGGTCGGCAAGTCCTTCAACCTCGGCAACCTCGGCTTCGGCTTCGGTCCGGTGCGCATCGGCATCAGCATCAGCGTCGGTGGTGAGCTCGGCCTCGGGCTCGAGGACCGGCTCTTCACCACCACCGACCCCGAGGTCTGCGGCCCCATCTTCGAGGGGCAGGCCTTCGCCGCGTGTGGCCAGATCGGGCGCACCACGACGCCCTTCTTCGCCTTCACGGCGCTCATCGAG
This sequence comes from uncultured Sandaracinus sp., assembly GCA_964462035.1. GTDB lineage: Bacteria > Myxococcota_A > Polyangia > Polyangiales > Houyiibacteriaceae > UBA1660. Next base: position 103,537 of record CAYXAP010000027.1, on the reverse strand, counting down.
GGCGGCGTCCGCATCGGTCCCGTCAGCGGCGGCGTCGAGGCCGATCTGCGCATCATCAACACCGAGTTCCCGCTCGACACCGCCCTCTCGTTCGGCATCGCCGACGACGGTGGCGTCAGCGTGGCCGGCAGCGCCAACTGGAACCTCGAGCTCACGCTCATCAAGGGCGACGTGAACATCGTCGGACGCATCCGCTTCCGCCGCCGCTTCCTGCGTCGCTTCAACCGCACGCTGCGCGTGAACCTCTTCAGCTTCAGCTCGCCGACCATCGAGCGGAACCTGCTGGAGCGGACCGTGGCCCTCGAGGTGCTTCAGTGAGCGCCCGCGCCATCGGACTCGCCGTCGTGCTTCCCGCCGCCGCCGCCAGCCTGCTCACGTGGGCGTTGACTCCCACGCCCGACGATTCCAACGATGGGGTCGCCGAGCCCACCCCGGTCCTCTCCTGCACCTTCTCCGAAGGCCAGCGGCTCGCCTACGACCTCTCCTCGCGAGTGGGCGCCGGTGACATCGAGGACCGCCTCTCCGCCACCCTCGGCCTCGAGGTGGTGGAGGTCACGTCCGAGGGAATGCTCGCCCGAGCCGCCCTCTCGGACCTCACCCTCGACCAGGCCCTGACCGAGCCGCACGAGCGCACCTCGGCGCGCGCCATCGAGGACGAGCCCTTCTTCCTCCGCATCGACGCGCAGTGTCGCTTCTCCGAGATCGGCTTCCTGCCCTCCTGGGAGACCCCGGCCCGTCGCCTCGTGACCACCGTGCTCCGGGCCAGCGAGATCGTCGTGCCCGGCGAGCCGGCCCTCCAGTGGGAGGCGGCTCAGGTCGACGGCGGTGGCGACTACGTCGCGCACTACACGGCCGCGGCCAGCGGCGACGAGGTGCGGGTCGTGCGTCACAAGCCCCACTACGAGGTGGACCCGCAGGCGCAGGCCCTCGGAATCACGGTGGCGGTGCTCCGCTCGGAGGCGGTCGCTCACTTCGCGTCGACCGGGATCCGCAGCGTGCGGGGCGCCGAGCAGGTGCTGCTCTCGCTCCCGGATGGCAGCGAGCAGGTCCTGACGCATCGCTTCTCGATGGAGCGGAGCGACCGCGCGCCCGAGGTCGCGCGCGCGTCGCTCGAGGGTGCGGACTTCCGGGATGCGCTGAGCATGGCGTCGGTGCCGGCGCCGGACGCCTTCGACCCTGGCCTCGCGGAGATGGAGCTGGCGGAAGCGCGCGACACCTTCGCGAGCACCCTGGCCAACCTTGGGCTCGACGCGGTCTTCCCCGCGGCCCGCTTCCTCGCCGACTGGCTGAAGGCCAACCCGCAGCGCTCCGGTGAGCTCTTCGAGTCCCTTCGCCAGGGCGAGCTCCCGGACTCCACCCACGCCTCGTTCTTCCTGGCGTTCGAGCTCGCGGGCACGGACGCCTCTCGCGAGGTGCTCTTCCACGCCATCGAGGACGACGTGCTCACCGACCTGAACCGCGCTCGCGCCGCTTCGGCGCTCGCCGATCACGGCGAGCCCAGCCAGGCGGTTGCCGACGCGCTTCTCGGGCTCGCGAACGACGAGTCCGAGACCGTGGCGACCGTCAGCCGACTCGGTCTCGGCAGCCTCGCCGGTCGCGCCGATGGAGCGCTCGGAGAGTCGCTGCGCGAGACCCTTCGCGGAGAGCTGGACGGTGCGCGCTCGCGCTCCGACCGGGTCGCCGTGATCGATGCCATCGGCAACGCGGCCGACGACCGCTTCGCGGCAGTGCTCGCCGAGCATCTCGGTGCGAGCGCGCCCTCGGTGCGAGCGCACGCCGCCGAGGCCATGGGCCGGCTCTCCCCGGAGGTCGCTCGCGACGAGCTCGTGGCGCAGCTCGAAGCCGAGGAGGACCCGCGGGTCGCCACCTCGCTCCTTCGTGGCCTGCGTCAGCTCGGAGGCTCGGAGCTCTCGGAGGCCGAGCTCGCGCTGGCCACCGCTCAGCTGAGCTCGCCCGACCCCGACGTGCGCCGGGGTCTCATCGAGTGGCTCGGGCAGTCGGCCAGCGACCCTCAGGTCCGCCAGCTCCTGGCCGGTCACTTCCACCGTGAGTCGGACATCCGGCTCAAGCAGCGTCTCGGCGCGTTCGTGTCTGCGGCCGACCTGCGGAGCGCTGGTTGAGATGAGGGGTGCCCCGGTCGTCATGCTGGCGCTGGTGGTCGGATGCGTTGCTCCAACCGGCGCACCCGACCCGCTGGCCGAGTCCACCGAGCTCGGCGTGCTGAGCTTCGACGCGACCGGGCGCACCCCACCCATCGACATGGGTGAGCCGAGCGCGGCCACCTTCCTGTGGACCCGAGCCGACGACGACACCTGCTTCGCGCTCGAGCCCTCTCTCTTCGCGGCTCGCGGCGCCGCCCTGGATGCCGTCGGTAGGGGGCCCGTTCGCTTTCAGCGCATCCGCTGCCGCACGGGCACGCCCCTTCGCGAGCCGCTCGCGAATGCCCTCGAGGTGTCGGTGCTCGAGCGGGACACGGTGCCCACCGGGCGACTTCCCGTGCGCTTCGTCGTCACCGAGCGTTCGGCATTGAGCGGCGACGATGCTGCGCAACGGGCGCTCTTCGACGCCCTCCGGGCAGAGCTCGCCGAAACGGGCATCGCGCCCGAGCTGACAGGCGTCGTCGAGGTCGACGGGGCACCGGCCGAGACTCGTTTCTCCGACCTGGAGACCGACGAGCTCGATGCGCTGCTCGCGCTCGCGCCGCCCGCGTCCCCCGGCACCGTGGACGTGGTGTTCGCGGGCTGCTTGCGGCGGGTGGACCCGACGGGCGCGTCGTCCGGGGTCCTCGGCTTCACCGGCCGGGTCGGCGGCGGCGGCGGCGGCACGGCCGACGGGGTGTTCCTGCCGGGGATCCGCTGCGGCACCATCGGCTCGGAGCCGGCGCCGGTCGATGCCGAGCGAAGCGCGCACGTGCTCGCCCACGAGCTGGGCCACTTCCTCGGCCTGGCGCATACCGATGGTGGGAACGACATCATGCACACCAACCCGCTGGTGGAAGGCGCCCACGGATTCACGAGCGAGCAGGCACGCGCGATGCGGGAGCACCCCTTCGTCCGCACCCGGTAGCCGAACGATAGCCGTGGTAACCATCGCCGATGCTCATCCCGCGCATCGGTGTCCACCATGTAGCGGTCTGCGTGACCGATCTCGCGCGGGCCGAGGAGTTCTACGTGGGAGTCCTCGGTCTCGCGGTTCGGCGACGCTGGACCGACGACGCCGGAGTGCCGCGTTCGATCTGGCTGGAGCTCGGTGGCGGGTCGTTCCTGGCGGTCGAGAAGGTCACGGGCGGTCCTCGTCGGAGCGACGACTCGCCAGGGCACCACTGCCTGGCGCTCTCGATCGAGCGCTCCGAGCGCGAGCGGTGGCGGAAGCACCTCGAAGCGGCGGGCGTGCCCGTCGAGAAGGATAGCGCGTACACGCTCTACGTCCGGGACCCCGAGGGTGCGCTGGTCGCGTTGAGCCACTACCCCGACGCTGCGGGGTAGGTCCCGCCTCCGACTCCGAGGTCCGCCTCCGACTCCGCCTCCGCCTCCGAGGTCCGCCTCCGCCTCCGCGAACCGACGTGCGACGCCGACCGCCGATCTCGGACTCCGGAACCCGATGCCGCCTCCCCCCTGGGGCTGGGGACCCCGTCTGTGGTATGAGGCGCGCCTGTGACCGAAGCGTCTTCGTCCCCGCCAGCCGGTCTCTTCCACCGGCTCTTCATCGCCAACCGCGGCGAGGTGGCCGCCCGTGTGGCGCGCGCCTGCTCGCATCTCGGGATCACGCCGGTCTTCGGCGTGTCCGAGGCCGACGCCGACGCCGCGTACTGCGCCGAGCACGAACGGGTGGTCCTGGGGCCCGGGCGTTCGGCCCAGAGCTACCTCGACCCGGAGCGCTTGGTTCAGGCGGCGGTGCAGTCCGGCTGCACCGCGCTGCACCCTGGCTGGGGGTTCCTCGCCGAGAGCCCGCGCTTCGCGGCGCTCACCGAGGCGCATGGTGTGACCTTTCTCGGGCCGCCCGCGGCCGCGATGCTGCTCATGGGAAAGAAGACTCCGGCCAAGCGCGCGATGGGCAAGGCGGGGCTGACGTTGATCCCCGGCAGCGAGGGCGTCCTGGCGGACATCGACGAGGCGCGCGCGGTGGCCGACGAAGTCGGTTACCCGGTGCTGCTCAAGGCCGAGAGCGGCGGCGGCGGCCGCGGCATGCGCATCGCACGCAGCGCCGATGAGATCGAGCGCGCGTTCTCCGAGGCGAGCGGTGAGTCGCTCGCGGCGTTCGGCGACGACCGGCTCTACCTCGAGAAGCTCGTCGAGCGTGGGCGCCACGTCGAGATCCAGCTGCTGGCCGACAAGTACGGCAACGTGGTCCACCTCGGCCTCCGTGACTGCACGGTCCAGCGGAACCACCAGAAGCTCATCGAGGAGTCGCCGGCGCCGCTCCTCGACGACGCCGAGCGCGAGCGAACGCTCGCCGCGGCCATCGAAGCGACGCGGGCCATCGGCTACGTCGGCGCGGGAACGATGGAGCTGCTGCAGGACAAGGACGGGACGCTCCGCTTCATGGAGATGAACACCCGCCTGCAGGTCGAGCACACGGTCAGCGAGATGCGCGCGAAGGCGCACGGCCAGCCCATCGATCTCGTCGAGCAGCAGATCCGGGTCGGCGCCGGTCAGCCGCTCGCGTTCACCCAGGACGACATCGTCCTCGAGGGCGCGGCCATCGAGTGCCGCATCAACGCCGAGGACCCGAGCGACGACTTCCGCCCGGCGCCCGGCAAGCTGACCAAGTTCGAGCTTCCGGAGGGGGAGGGCGTGCGCGTCGACACCCACGCCGCGCCCGACTACGTCGTGCCGCCCTTCTACGACAGCTTGCTCTGCAAGGTGATCACCTGGGGCAAGGACCGCGACGAGGCCATCGAGCGGATGATCGGGGCGCTCGAGGGCCTGACCATCGAGGGCGTCCCGACCACCGCGTCGATGCACCTCGCCATCCTGCGTTCGGAGGCCTTCCGCACGAGCGCGTACGACACCGGCGGGATTCCGGGTTGGCCGCCCGGCGCCGACGAAACCGCAGACGCCGCGAAGGAGAACGGCTGATGGCTCACGTCCGCACTCGCCCGATCGGGCAGCCGCGCGAAGCGCTCGGCGACGACCGCACCCTGACCGCGCGCCGTGAGAAGCTCGCCCAGCTCGAGGACCGGCTCCGCCTCGCGCGCGCCGAGGTCCAGGCCGGCTGGGGCGACAAGTACGTCGACCGGGTCCACGCGAAGGGCAAGCTCACCGCGCGCGAGCGCATCGAGCAGCTCAAGGATGAGGGCTCCCGCATCCACGAGGTCTGCACCTTCGTGAACCACGGCCGGAAGTTCGGGAAGCTGAGCTCGCCGGGCGCGGGCGTGGTCACGGCGTACGTCCGCATCGAGGGCCGCTGGTGCATGGTCATCGCCAACGACAACACCGTGGCGAGCGGCGCCTGGTGGCCGATGACCCCGGAGAAGATCCAGCGCGCTCAGAAGATGGCGCTGCGTCTCAAGGTGCCGACCATCTACCTGGTCGACTGCAGCGGCCTCTTCCTGCCGGAGCAGTCCAAGAGCTTCGGCGGCGGCACCGGCGCGGGCCACATCTTCAAGATGAACAGCCTGCTCAGCGCCGAGGGCGTGCCGCAGATCGCCGGCGTCTTCGGCGATTGCATCGCGGGCGGCGGCTACATGCCGATCATCAGCGACCGGGTCTACATGACCGAGCAGGCCTACATGGTGATCGCCGGCGCGGCCCTCCTGAAGGGCGCCAAGAGCCAGAAGATCACCTCGCTCGACATCGGGGGTCCCGAGGTCCACGTGCACACGTCGGGCTGTGCGGACGTCCGGGTCCCCGATGACGAGACGTTGCTCGAGTGCGTTCGCGAAGAAGTGCGCCGACTGCCGAGCTCGGCCGCGCCCTACTACCGCGGCAACGAGCTCCCGATGGAGCCGCTCCACCCGCCACGCGAGCTCGGGGAGCTGCTGCCGCCGGACCATCGCGAGGTCTACGACGCGAAGGAGGTGCTGGCGCGGCTCTGCGACCAGAGCCTCTTCTGGGAGGTGCTCCCGGACGTCGGCAAGGAGATGATCTGCGGCGTCGGTCGCGTGGGCGGGCTGCACGCTGGCTTCGTCATCAACCGCCAGGGCCTGGTCGACGACCCGGAGCACCCGGGCAAGAAGCGGCCGGCCGGCATCCTCTACCGCGCGGGCATCGCGAAGATCGCGGCCTTCAGCCGCGCGTGCGACCAGGACGGCATCCCGCTCATCTGGCTGCAGGACATCAGCGGCTTCGACATCGGCAAGGAGGCGGAGGCGCAGGGCCTGCTCGCCTATGGCTCGAGCCTCATCTACACGAACAGCACGAACACCACGCCGATGTTCACGGTGCTGCTCCGCAAGGCGTCGGGCGCCGGCTACTACGCCATGGCGGGCTTGCCCTACGACCCGATCGTGCAGCTCTCGACCACGCTGAGCCGGCTCAGCGTGATGGAGGGCCGCACCCTGGCCATCGCCGCCTACAACACCAAGCTCGACGACGACTTCGAGATCGCCACCGACGATCCGGCGGAGAAGCAGAAGATCGCCGAGGGCATGCGCGAGGTCGAGGAGCGCATCGAGCGCGACATGGACCCTTTCGTCGCGGCCAGCCAGATGGACACCGACGAGATCGTCGAGCTGCGCGAGCTCCGCGGCTGGCTCGAGACCTTGGTCGAGTGCAGCTACCAATCGATCGGCCACCGGCGGATCAAGAACCCGCGCATCTGGTCGCTCCACGACCTCGACGTGCTGGTGGGAGGGGTCCGATGAGCGAGTCGCTGATCGCCCGTGCCGAGGCCCAGGACGGCCTCTTCCTGCTCCGGCCCCCGACGGTCGGGCTCTGGCGGGACGCACCCCGCAAGGGGAGTCTGGTGACGCCCGGGGCGCCGATCGGAGCGCTCGAGATCCTCGGTCATCGGGTGCCGCTCTTCGCGCCCCACGACGCTGCGGGCATCGTCACCGAGGTCTTCGACGAGGGGCGCGCTCGGAGCCCCGTCGACTACGCCACCGTGCTCCTGCGGCTGGACCCGGAAGGCGCTGGAGAAGCGGTCGCGGCCACCGCCGCCGTCGGCGACGCGGCGGAGGGCGGGCTCGTGTTCGCCTCTCCCATGAGCGGTCGCTTCTACGCCAAGCCGTCGCCCGATCAGCCTGCGTTCGTCTCGGTCGGTGACATCATCGAGACCGGCCAGGCGGTCTGTCTGCTCGAGGTCATGAAGACCTTCAACCGGGTCACCTACGGCGGCCCCGGACTGCCCGCGCGCGCGAAGATCGCGGCGATCGTCCCCGCCGACGGCGACGACATCGACGAGGGCGCACCCGTCCTTCGGCTCGAAGACGCCTGAGGCGTACCCGCCGCCAGCATCGCGGCGCTCTCTGCTCGAAGTGGCACCGTTCGCGCGCCGGCGTTTGTTACGCATGTTTGCACGAGACTGAGCGTTGGTGTAATGATTGGTCGTGGCGGAGATTGGTGCCAAGAGCCTCATCGTGGACCTGCTCTCGGCGAGCCCGGAGCAGCGGATCCCCGTCGGGGGGCTCGTCCAGGTGGCGCATGTCTTCGGCATCGGGGAGAGCAGCCTGCGGGTCGCGCTCTCGCGGCTCTGCGCCGCCGGGACGGTGGTCCCGGTGTCCCGCGGGGAGTACACGCTCTCGCGCGCGGCGGCACCACTGCAGCGGCGGGTGTCGTCTTGGCGCGAGGCCACCGCCGATCGGGTGCCGTGGGACGGCAGCTGGGTGTGCGTCCACGGGCTGATCAAAGGGCGCAGCAAGGCGGTGCTCTCCGAGCGGCGGGCGCTGCGCCTGCTCGGTTTCGCAGAGGTGACGCCGAGCCTCCGGGTTCGGCCGGAGAACCTCCGCGGCGGGGTCCCGGCGATCCGCGAACGGCTCCGAGCGCTCGGGCTCGCCGAGGAGCGCATGGTCGGTCGGCTGGACGAGCTGACCGATGCCGACCGCGATCGCCTCGCCACTCACTGGGACCCGTCGAGCATCGCCGCCGGGCACGACGCGATGCGCGAGCACCTCGCCAGCAGCGCTGCTTCGCTCGCCGACCGGCCGCTCGAGGAGGCGCTGCGGGAGAGCTTTCACCTCGGTGGGGAGGCGATTCGGCAGATCGTCCTGGATCCGCTCCTCCCAGAGGCGCTCGGCGACCCAGAGCCGCTTCGAGCGCTCGTTCGCGCCATGGACGACTACGATCGCTTGGGCCGCGGTCTCTGGGAGGCCTTCTTCGGCGATCCAGCGGTCCGTGCGCCGGCGCGCGACGGTGGGCTCGAGGCGGAGAGCGTCGTGGGGGCCACGTGACCCGCGCTCGCGATCATCTGAGCCGCGAAGAGATCGCTCGCTTCACGCGCGCGAGTGACGCCATGGGCTGGCTCGCCGTGTTGTGCGACTGGGGGCTGATCGCGGCGTCCTTCACGTTGGTCGCGTGGCGTCCAGCGCTCTGGAGCGTGGCGATCGCGCTCCTGGTGATCGGAGGGCGCCAGCTCGGGCTCGCCGTGCTCATGCACGAGGGCTCCCACGGCTCGCTCTTTCGCACCCGCTCCCTCAACCGCGTGGTCGGTCGCTGGCTCTGCGGCGCCCCGATCGGCATCGACATCGAGCGCTACCGCACCCACCACCTGGCCCACCACTCGTTCACGGGCACCGAGCGCGACCCCGACATGTGTCTCGTGCGGCCCTTCCCGACCACTCGTGTCGGGCTCGTGCGGAAGCTGGCCCGCGACCTGCTCGGGCTCACGGGGCTCAAGCGGTTGGTCGGCCTGCTCGCCATGGACTTCGGGTTCATCACCTACACGGCGAGCGGCGACGCGGAGCGCATCGTGGAACCGGCCCCCTGGCCCGCCCGACTGGTCGCCGGCCTTCGGCGCTCGGCGCCGGGGCTGGTCGTCAACGGGATGCTCTTCGGAGTGCTCGCGCTCCTCGGTCATCCGCTGCTCTACCTCCTGTGGGTGGTCGCCTGGCTCACGACCTTCAGCGCGTTCTTGCGCATCCGGGCGATCGCGGAGCACGCCTGCACGGAGCAGGGCGCCGACCCGCTGCGGAACACCCGGACGGTTCGAGCCGGGCCGATCGCGCGTCTCTTCGTCGCCCCGCACGGGGTGTGCTTCCATCTCGAGCACCACCTCCTGATGACCGTGCCCTACTTTCGCCTCGGCGCCCTACACCGCGTGCTGGTCGCACGGGGCGTACTGGACCAGAGCCCCGTCGCGACCGGCTACCTCTCGGTGCTGCGCCGCGCGACGGCGGCCTGAGCGGACACCGCTCCCGACCTGTGCGAAGGTGGCACCGTGAATCGCCGCGGCGTCGCCCTCCTCTCGCTGCTCGCGCTCGCCTGTGGTGAGCCTGCGGTCGAGATCGACGCAGGTGCGAGGGACTCGGGGCTCGCAGCTCCGAGCGACGGGGGAACACCGGACGGAGGGCTGGCCGACGCGGCGCGTGCGATCGATGCCGGCGTCGACGCTGCACTCCCGGACGCTGGCCCGCCGACCGTTGGTTTCGTGGGACGGGCGCTCGTGTCACCCGAGGGTTTTCGCCCATCCAGCACGGCCCTCGTTGGCGTCTGGAGTGGCGCAGGGCCGGTCATGAACCGACTGCTCTGGGCCGACCCGCGCGAGCACCGCGTCGTGCGCACCAACGGCTGCCCGGACGCCTGTCGGTCGGTTTCGCTCGTCGACGACGCAGAAGCACAGCCGGTGCGCTTCGACGAGGTCGACTTGGAAGGGGACGGAGTCCGCGAGCTCCTGGTGGTCGACATCGGCATCCTCTGGCCGTCGGAGGACGCGTCGGGCCAACTCATCGCTCTCGACGCCGATGGATCGCCCACGGTTCTCCGCGACGGATTGCGTCGACCGGTGTGCGCTCACCCCGCGGACTTCGATGGGGACGATGACGAGGACCTCGTCGTCTGCGCCTTCGGTCACACCGTCGGGCGTCTGTTCTGGATGGAGCGGCTCGACGATGGGTCGTACACCGAGCACGACCTCCACACCCGTCCGGGCACCATCGAGGCCGTTCCGGTCGACGTCGACGACGACGGCGACCTCGATGTGGTGTCCATCGTCTCCCAGCTCGACGAGATGGTCCTCCTGCACCGCAACGATGGCGCCGGGAGCTTCGAGGAGGTCGTGCTCCTCGACCGCGAGGAGACCTACTACGGAATGAGCGGGCTCGAAGTCGCTGACCTCGACGGCGACGGCGATCCGGATCTGGTGGTCACCAACGGGGACACGCTGGACCACGATCTCCCGGAAGGAGTCCAGCCCGACGAGCACTACGGCGTCGCGTGGATGGAGAACGACGGCTCGGGCGGGTTCGATTGGCACGAGATCACTCGCCTCTGGGGCGCGTACACGGCGCGCGCGGGCGACCTCGACCTCGACGGCGACCTCGACGTGGTGGTCGCGACCCATCAGCTCGCGGGGTACTGGCCAGAGCTGACCGTGCAGAACATGGTGTGGCTCGAGAACGAGGGCGCGGCTGGCTCGTTCGTCGTTCACACCATCGACGACGCACCCGAGCAGCTGATGACGGTGCACCTCGAGGACGCGGATGCCGACGGTGATCTCGACGTGCTGACCGGCTCGATGCACCTCGATGGTCGGGATCTCGGCGAGCGTCTCTACCTGCTCACCAACACCTTCTACTGAGCGCCCCTCAGGCGCCTTCCCGAGTGACGATGGCGACGCCGATGTAGCCGAAGCGACCGGTGCCGTCGGGGCTCACCTCGACGGCGATCTCCAGGTTGCCGTCGGCGTCCGGCGAGACCCCGCTGAAGGTCACGCGGTTGGACGTGTTGTCGGACACCTCGAGGTCCTGCTCGGCTCCGTCGATGGTGTATCGCGTCAGTCGGCCGATGCCGGAGTCGTCGCCCGTCCGCGAGGCGAAGAGTACGACTCGATACGTCCCGGGCGGGAGCCGGCTGAGCGTCAAGGTGCCTCGCTCGACGAGTGCGGCGTCGTGCCCATCGAAGGACCCTACCTAGAGTGAGTCCTGGCTCGCGGTCAGCGGCCAGCCGAAGTCGTTCGAATCCGAGCCCATGGTCTGCGTCCCCGTGAAGCCCGCGGCGGTGAAGATGACCTCGGTCGCGTCGCCCTCCACGGTCTCGACCGGACCCGCCATCCCGCCGACGTCGAGGATGGACGGCCACCCCGCAGACGCCATCGGGCCGACGTCGACCCGGAGCGACGCGCCATCTGCGATCGGCGTCCAGGGAGAGAACGCGTCCACCCCTTCGTCGGGGGCGCCGCCGTCGGTGGGTCCACCGTCTTCTTCGAGGCCACCGTCTTCCTCGGGCCCGGCGTCGCTCTCGGGAACACTGGCGTCCGTCCCGCCATCCGTCGTGTCCAGCGACTCCACACACTCGTTGCGCGACTCGTCGCAGACCCACCCATCGGCGCACGGACACTCGAGCCCCTCGAGTGTCACGTCGTCCAGCACGCAGCCCGCCAAACCGACCAGCCCGATGACGAGAGACCCGAGTCGCGTCGCGTAGGGACCCATCGCCCGCAGTCTACCGCATTCGGTGAGGGCGGAGCCCTCGCGCGACAGCGTTGCAAGCGGCGAGTATCGTGGGTTCGAATGGACTCGACGGATCCACGCGCGCCGGGCGAGCCGAAGCCGGTGAAGCCCCCCGCGGAACCGGAGCCGGCACCGCGCAGTCTGGAACCCGAAGAGGCCCGCCGGGCGGCTCATTGGCTGACTTGGCACCTGCGGAGCGGTGTCGTTCTGACGATCGTCTCCGTCGTCCTCTTGGCTCTCGTCTCCGGGGACTACGGTGGCCCGCTCTGGCCCGTGGTGGGGCTGACTCTGATCGCGAGCACGCTGGTCTTCGTCGGGACGATGACCCTGGCCTCGCGCCTCGGCGACGCTGTCGCCCGAGGCAGCGGCTTCGGGGGTGCGGGACTGATCGCCGCCACCTGCGCGGGGTACGTCTACCTCGTCACCGTCGGGACCCTGGACCTCCAACTCGGCGAAGTGCCGCTGCACACCCTCGGACTCCTGCTCCTCGGTGGCCTCGTCTCCCTCGCGGTCTACGTGGGCGCGGTCCAGCGCTTGACCGGCATGGGCGACCGCCGCTTCTCGCTGGCGTCGATCGCGGTGAGCAGCGCGATCGCGGTCCTGGTCGGCGCGGAGCTCCTCGGGGTGCTCCCCACCGTGCCGATGCTCCCCTACCTCGTCGTCGTTCCGTTGGCGTTGCACGTCGCGTCCGCCATGTCCGCGCGGCGCGCCTTGCGCGCCTTCAGCGCCTGAGGAGCGATGTCGGAATTCCGGGCATTGGCAGCCCTAGGGCTCGTCGATACGTTCGAACGAGTGGCGCCTCCGACCGACACTGCGCGCGTGGACTGCGACGCCGGGCGTCGCCTCGGTTGTGCGTCCTACTGCTGTCGGTTGATCGTGCGCCTCGCACCGGGTGAGCGGGATCCCGGCAACCCCTCGAAGGGCGCGGGGCGCTGCGTGGACAAGGACCCCGCCGATGGGCTCTGCGTCTACTACGACAAGGGCGACCATCGCTGCACCGTCTACACGGACCGGCCGTCCGCCTGCCGTCAGTTCGACTGCAACGCCGACCCACTGCTCGAGCCGATCCTCCGCGATGGCTTCCGCGGGATCGTGCCGGCGTCGCTCGCGGCCACCCGCGGCGGGCCTCGAAAGTTCCGGGTGCCGCTCCTCGACGACGACTGAATCAGACCGGGATTCGCTCGCCGCGCTCGGGGACTCGCACGTCGGTGAACCCGAGCGACTCGAGCCGGGCGGCGAGCTTCGTCTGCGCCGGCTCTTCGCCGTGGACGAGCGCGATTCGACTCTGCCCACCGCGCTCGCGCACCGCTGCGGCGAACGCGACCAGGTCGTCGGCGTCGGCGTGGGCCGAGAAGCCGTCGAGGACGTGCACTTCGGCGAGCCGGTCTCGCTCGACACCGAACACCCGCACGCGGTCGCGCCCCTCCACGAGCCGCCGTCCCAGAGTGTGCTGCGCTTGCCAGCCGACGATCACGATCGAGTGCTTGCGGTCTTCGAGCATCGCCTTGAGGTGGTGGAGTACCCGTCCGGCCTCGCACATGCCGCTTGCGCTGATGATGACCGCCGGTTCGTCCGACGCGGTGATCCGCTTCGAGGTCTCGACGCTCCGCACGTACTCGAGCCCGTCGAACTCGAAGGGGGAGTCACCGCGGGCTACGTAGGCGCGCGCCTCCTTGTCGAAGGCGTCGGCGTGCTTGGCGAACACGTCCGACACCCGCACCGTCAATGGCGAGTCCACGTAGACCGGAACTGCGGGGAGGCGACCAGCGGAGCGCAACCGCTTCAGCGCGAAGACGATCTCCTGTGCGCGCTCGAGCGCGAACGAGGGGATCAGCACCTTTCCGCCCCGGGCGAAGGTCTTCTCGCAGATCTCGGCGAGCGTTTCGTCGGTCCGCTCGATCGGTCCGTGGAGCCGATCGCCATAGGTGCTCTCGAGCAGTAGGAGGTCCGCCGGACCGGGGATCTCCGGGTCTCGCAAGATGGGCATCCCTCGGCGGCCGAGGTCACCCGAGAAGAGGATCTGCCGCTCGGCTCCCAGGTCGTCGACCTCCAACGCGACGGTCGCGCTGCCGAGCACGTGGCCTGCGTCGCGGAGCTCGACCTCGACGCCAGGCGCGATGGTGCGTCGGTGGTGGTAGGGCAGGGCGACCATTCGCGTGAGCGTCGCCTTCACGTCGTCGGCGTCGTAGAGGGGCTCGATCGGCGCTTCGTCGAGGCCTCGCTCCTCCATCTTCCGGTTCAGGTAGCGCGCGTCCGCAGCCTGGATCTGGGCGGCGTCCGCCAGCATGGCCTCGCAGAGATCGATGGTGGCCGGGGTCGCGTAGATGGGTCCCCGGTAGCCCTGCTTCACGAGCATCGGGAGTAGCCCGCTGTGGTCGATGTGCGCGTGGCTCAACACGACTGCACTGAGCGACTCGGGCCGGATCGGCAGGTTCCGGTTGCGGTGGTTCGATTCGCCACGGCGACCTTGATAGAGCCCACAGTCGAGCAGGATCGTCGCCTCGGGCGCGTGGACCCGATGCATGGAGCCGGTAACGGTCTTTGCCGCACCGAGCACTTCCACCTCGACCGTCATCGTTCGCCTTCCGTGATCATCCCTGGTCGATAGTCGACGGCCCGGTCCGTTTCGAGCTGCCGTCGCGAGAACGGTCGCGCGACTCGGCTCCGAATGGCCGCTGGGCTGCGTCGCCGCACGCGGCTCAGCCGCCGAGGAAGGGGCGCGCTGCGTCGAGGAAGGGCCCGTCGAAGACCCAGTCGAGATGGATGTGGTTCGCGTCGGGGAGGAGCACCGTCTCCGAGAGTCCCGGGAGCACCGCCCGCGCGCGGTCGAGCAGTGCTTCCCCCGGAAAGATGGTGTCCGATCCACCGGCGCCCACGAGGATGGGCGCCTGGAACGGCGCCACCTCGCTCGGTGTGAACAGTGGGCCCGCCAGGTGGAAGGGGTCCCGGATGGCGCCGAGGACCAACCGCATGTGGCTCACCGATTGCTCGATGGCAGCGGGTGGGAGGCCGGAGCTCGGACCGGTGAGCGCCTCGATCAGCGCGCGCGCGTTCGCGGCGGTCGGCTCCGGGATCGCGCCCATCGGCACGAACCCCGCCGGTACGACGAGGACCGCACGTTCGATCCGCTCGGGGATGGTCACTGCAGCTCGGAGCGCGACATAGCCCCCGCCGCTCATCCCCCAGAGCGCGGCTCGCTCCAGACCGAGGGCATCGAGCAGCTCGCCCATCCAAGTCCCCACGGCGGCTCCCGTCAGCGGCAGTGGCGTTTCGCAGCTGCGGTTCGGCTCGCCGGGGACATCCACGAAGACGCAGCGGTGCTCTTCCGCGAGGGACCCGAGCGGCGTGGCCATCTGAAGCGCGTCGCCGTTGGCGCCGTGGACCACCACGAGCGGCGGAGCATCGGCCGGACCCATCTGCAGCACGTGGGTCGGCCCATGGGTCGTTTCCACGACGCGAGCCTCGAGCGGGTGGATGCGGGCGAGGGTCGCCAGGCGCGCGTCGTAGCTGGCGAGGACGGCGGTGCGTGCGTCCGCCGACACGTAGATGCCGGTCATCGCGCGATCATGGATGAGATCCGCGCTCAGTGCAGGCCGGAGCGCTCGGTCGCGCGCTCGATCGCCTGCAGGAGCGCGTCACGCGAGATGGGCTTGGCGAGGATCTCGACGCCCCGGTCCTGGAGCTCGCGCTGCGCGCCGCTGGCAGGATGGCTCGAGGTCACGAAGAGGGTGCGGCCGGCCAGCGCCGGTCGCTCGCGCTCGAGCCATTGGTGCAGGCCCGGGCCACCGATGCCGGGCATGCCGAGCTCGCTCAGCACGACATCCGCGGTCGTACCGCTCTCGAGGAGCTCGATCGCCTCTTCGCCGTCACTCGCGACGATGACGTCGTGGTGGCTACCGAGAGCCCGGCTGTATGCGCGGACCATCACCTCGTCCGTGTCGACGATCAGCACCGCCAGTCGGTCGCGGGTGCGGTCGGCGGTGGTGCCGGCCGCGATGATTCCGGAGTTGCGCAGCGTTCGCGGATCGGGCCGTGGGACCATGAGCAGGAAGCTCGCGCCGTCGCCGTGTACCGAGTCGACCAACATGTCGCCACCCAGGCGGCGGAGGATCGAACGAGAGATCGAGAGCCCGAGCCCCGTGCCGAGGTCCTGCCGCTTGGTCGTGTAGAAGGGATCGAAGATCCGGTCGACGTCCTCGGGAGCGATGCCCGGCCCCGTGTCCGAGACCACGATGGCGACCGCTTCGTCGTCCGCTCGAGCGCTGATGCGCACCCGGTGCACCGAGCGCTCCACTTCGCGGACGGCGTGCGCTGCGTTGATGAGCACGTTGGTCAAGACCTGCGCCAGCCGCGTGCGCGGAACGAGCAGCGGCGGCAGATCACGGTCGATGTCGCGCTCCAGGACTGCCGTCTGCTCGATCTCTCGGCGCACGATCCGGAGCACCTGGTCGACCAGATCGCCGACGTCGACCAGCTCCGGCTGCGACTCCTCGTCGACCCGAGCGAAGACTCGAAGGTCGCGGACCACGTCGGTGATCGCCTCGACCCCGCCGGTGATGTCCGTGAGCGCGCGCCGGATGTCCCAGGAGGGGCTGGCCGCCCGAACCGATCGCATCGCCTGGCGGAGCTCTTCCGGCTGCACGGCCCGGCCCAGGCTCGCGAGCCGCTCGAGTTCGTCCTTCGCGTGCTCCAGCGGGTCGAGCCCGAGCTCGAGCGCGTTGACGGAGAGCGCGACCGCGGCGAGCGGGTTGTTGATCTCGTGGGCGACCCCGGCGACGAGCGTTCCCAGCGCCGCGAGCTTTTCGGCATGACCGATGGATGCGCTGATGCGTTCGCTCTGGCGGCGCAGCGACGCGCGGAGCAACGTGCGATCGATCAGCGTGTGGATCGCGCGTGCATCGGGGAGCGTCAGCGCGACTGCTTCGTCGGCGCCAGCCTTGAGCGCGTCGAGGCATTCCTCCTCGCGCGCCACGGCGCAGCCGATGGGGATGGTGCCGCGTCGGTCGCGCTCGCTGCGGAGCCGGCCGGTTAGACCGCTCGCCACCACCTCGATGAGGAGGGTGACCGGGCCACCACGAAAGCGCTGGTGTGCGACGTCCGAGATCTCCTCGGCCAACGTGACGTCATGGACTAGGAGCAGTGCTTCGATGGGCGGAGTATAGGCCCTCCGTCAAGAACGGAGGAGCGCTGCGCTTCGAGTGAAGCCCGCGCCCTGCGCATACAGGGCGATCAGCGATCCGTCGGAGAGCAGGCCCGCGTCACGGCACGCGATCAGGTTCGCGACGACACCGCATCCGCCGAGATGTGCGACGGTGTCGTAGGTGGTGGGCGCGACGGTCGGACTCAGGCCCAGTCCCTCGGCGATCGAAGGCGGGATCCAGCCGCGCGGCTGGACGGCTGCGAGCGCGCGGATCGTGCTCGGGTCCACGCCCGAGCGGGTACACGTCTCCTGGATGGTCTCCACGCCGAAGCGGACCGTGTGCTGCATGAGGTGCTTCGCGCCCTCTCGGTTTCGGCTGCCGGGAGCGTAGGGGGCGCCCGCCGTCCACCAGGGCGTGTCCGCTTCCGGCTCCATGCTGCGGATCCAGGTGACCGCGTCCCAGTATTCGCCGTGAGAGACCGAGTGGATGCCGAGCACCCCGGGACGTTCGGAGGCGCTCACGACCATGGCGGTCGCACCGTCGCCGATACCGGGGGACGCGGGATGGCCCATCGGGAAGGCGCGGGTGATCAGGTGCGACTGAGTGAGGAGCACATGCTGGGCGCGCCCGGACTCGATCAGGGCCGTCGCGGTCTCGAGTTGTACGAGAGCGCTGGCGCAGCCCGAATCCATGCCGCTCGCCCACGCCTGGTGCGCGCCCAGCTCGTGAGCGACGCGGGTGGCGCTCGGGAGCACGGGGCGGTCGGTGACGATCGACCACGAGAGCACCACGTCGACGGCTGCAGGCTCGACTCCGGCGTCTTCGAGGGCGGCGGCCCCCGCGGCGGTCTCTGCCCGCCAAGCCGGTTCGTCGTCGGTCACGTGTCGCAGCCGCGCTCCGAGGAAGGGGTCCTGCGCTTCCGCCGCGAGGTGCCGGGCCGTGATCCGGTCGAGGTCGTTTCCTGCGGCAGGTATGTCGACGAGTAGCCGGTCCCCTCGGGCGCGTGCGCCTTCGATGAACTCCGCAGGCCAGGCGTCGTTGGTGCGAACCGCCTCCGGCAGCCACATGCCGAGCCCGGCGATGCGCGCCTTCACGAGACCGGACCCGGCACGGACATGTGCTGCAGCGCTTCCACTCGGCCACCGCCGCGGAGCTGGACGTCACGGTCGATCCGGACGTCGAGGACGCACGGTCCGGGGCCACTGCGCCGCAGACGATCGAGCAAGCGCGGAGTGATCTTCCCCGCGCGAGTGATCCGCGCGGCCGGAACACCCATCGCGCTCGCCCAACCGGCGAAGTCGACCCACGGCGTCTCCCATTCGGAGCCGCCGCGTCCGTAGAGCTGGCGCATGCCGTGGTGTACGAGGTTGTAGCGCGCGTCGTTGAAGATGGCGTAGACGATCGGGAGACCCAGATCGGCCGCGACGAGCAGCTCCATGCCGTTCATCTGCATCCCTCCATCGCCGCACACGCAGACGACTGGGCGCTCACGGTCAGCGAGGCCGAGCCCGATGGCGCCGGCAATGCCGGAGCCCATGCTCCCGAGTCGAAGGTGGATGTGGAAGCGGTCCGGGTCATGCGCCGTCAGGTAGTGGAGCGCGAAGAGCATGTGGCCGCCGATGTCGGTGATGAAGCGAGCGTCTTCACCGGCGGCAGCCTCGAGGTCGAGCAATGCTCGGTGCGGGGCGATGGGACGGCCGCAGTCGGTGGCCGCGTCAGGTGAGTCGAAGGGCGAGACGGATCGCGCGTCTTGGATCAACTGGCGCGCGTTGGGATGAACGATGCCTTCGCGCATGACGTGCTCGGCGAGCGCGTCGGCCATCACACCCACGTCGGCGATCACCGGGAGGGTGGCGTCGAGGTTGCGGTGGAAGACGGTCGCGTCTCGGTCGACGTGGACCAACCGGCCACCAGGCCCGACGTAGCGCGTCGGTCCGACGGCGCTGTCGTCGAGATCGGTGCCCAGCGCCAGTGCCACGTCGACTGGCTCGCCCGTGTATCTGCGCGCCCACATGCTCGCGGCCATCCCGCCGTTGCGCAGGCTCCGGGGGTGCCGCTCCGATACCAACCCCTTCGCTTGCGGAGTGGTGAGGAAGGGAACGTTGAGCGCGTCGACCAACCGGCGCACCGCGCGCTCGTGTCCACGACAACCGGCGCCCAGGACGATCAGCGGGCGCTTGGCGTCCGCGAGCCAACCAGCGGTGGTGGCCACCGCTGCGTGGGGCACCCGTTCGGCGCGCTGGACCGTCGAGCGCTGGACCATCGGGGTCGGACGGGTCTCGGCCCGGCCTCGGTCCATCGGCACCACGATCAACGCTGGCCCCGGCTCCGGCCCGCGGGCAGCTTCCAACGCAGCCAGCGCCTGCGACGCGGCGCTCTCCGCTCGAGCGACCCGTACGGAGCAGCGGACCATGTGGCCGAGCATCCGCTCGACGTCGATGCCCTCCGGTCCGGTGTTCTGCTCGAGCCGACGTCCCTCGGCGGCCCAGGGGACGTCCCCACAGAGAATGACCATCGGCGCTCGACCCAGGTCGGCGTTGGCGACTCCCGTCACCACGTTCGTCGCGCCTGGCCCGGCGGTCACCACCACGCCGGGGGTCTTTCCGGTGGCGCGGGCGTAGCTGGCGGCCGCGAAGGCGGCTCCGGTCTCGTGGCGGGACTCGATGAATCGGGCCCCTTCGATGTCCAGGATCGCCTGACAGACGGGCGAAATCGGGCCGCCGGGCACACCGAAGAAGGTGTCCACGCCCTCCGCGAGGAGCGCTCGGACCAGCGAATGGCTGGCTGAACGGTGGTCCGCCGGGACCAGCGTGTGGATGCCAGAGTGGTCGCGCCGTCTGGGACGCGCCTCCGTTTGGCGAGGGGTCAGGGCTCGTGAAACTGCCATCGAAGCCTCCGTGGAAGGGCCGTGAGCCCGGCTCACTAGGAGGTCGAAGGCGCCAACGCAACCAAAAGGGGTGAGACAGATCGTCTACCAGCGGATGACGTGAGTGCCGTGAAAACGGTCCTCGAGCTCCGCGTCGGCTCGCAAATCGGCGGGGTCGTCGGCGAGCGCCTCGAAGGTGCCGACCGCCGCACCGAGCAGGTACGACTCGATCCACACGTACTCTTCGCGCAAGTAGATTCGTACTTCGCGGTCGGACGCGGAGACGAGCTCCCACGTGCCGTAGTTGCAGGTCTGCCGTCGGCTCGCGATGGCCTGCTGGGCGAGGCGCTTCGGGTCTTTCGCGAGGAGGCGGACGAGGGTCCGGCCGAGCAGGCTCGCGGCGAAGCGACGGGAGTTGTCCCGGGTGATCTCGAACATGCCCTGATGCAGCTGCTCGGGTCCGGCGACCAACGCACCCGCGACCGCGGACTGGACGCAGAGATCGCGAGCCGGGTGAAAGCTCAGCGCACCCGGCGCAGGCATCGGGAGGAGCTCCTGGTACTTCTGCCAGAGCCCTCGCTCCTGGAGCTGACGCACCAGGATCTTCGCCCAGATGCCGCGGACCTGCGCGGAGGGGGGGATGCGCGGTAGCCGCTCCTCGAGGTCGCAGTGTGGCGCGATCCATTCGAGGGTCTCCCGAATTCGCTCTGCCGCGGGAGCATCCACGGCAGCAGCGAATTCGGCCAAGGCGGCGGCGGGCACCGAGAGTGCTTATCACCATTCCGGGGGAGGGCCCAATCCCGAGAATCGATCCGTTCGAGAATCTCACTCGGCGAGCGACTCTTCGACCTCGGGAAAGGTACTTTCCAGAGCGTCGAAGAGCGCGTCGTCGCGACACAAGAGGGCCTCCTCGAGCGTCGCGGTGGTGGTGTAGTCGACGATCGCGTGTGCGATTGGCCCCTCGAGGAGGGCGTCCGAACAGTCGAAAAGGAAGCCGGCGAGCGACGCGCCGCACACCTCGGCCGCCTCTGCGGTCTCGAGGAGGTTTTGTCCGGCGTCGTTCTCGAGGTCACAGATGTCGCTGAAGGCCAGGTGTCCCGCACGTTCGAGCAATACGAAACGCTTCGGCGCCGGCGAACCGTCGTAGGCGTTCCGCGTCGCTCCAGCCCGCACCACGCTGTCCGCGGCGCCGGCGAGGAAGAGGGTCGAGCGGAGGTCGTCGCTGGCATCGACCGCGGCGTTCGACGCCATGGGAATGGCGACGCGCACGCCGCTTCGGCCGGTGAGCCCGGCGATGGCACTCCCGCCGGCGCTGTGCCCGGCGACCGCCATGCGCTCCCGATCGATGGCGCCGTCCAGGAACGCCAGCGGCCCCGAGGGTTCGGCGAGCGCCTCGAAGATGGCGTCGGCGTCGTCGCCGACCGCCTGTCCGCCGGTCGCCGGGTCGGGGCAGAAGCGCGCGAGGTTGTCGTAGAGCCAGAGACCCGGATGGTCCGCCGCCACCACGACGAAGCCGCGGCTCGCCCAGTGGGTCATGGTGCTCAGCGACTGCGTTCGGAACCCTGCCGTGCCGTGGATGAAGAGGACCACGGGGTAGGGACCGTGCTCGCTGTCGATGGGCAGGTCTCGGTGGCATCGACATGGCTGCGCCGGATTGGCTTCGTCCGAGATCTTCACCCGCTCCATCGGCGGCAGCGCCTCGCGAATGTCGTAGTCGTGGGCGGGGGAGCCAGTGTCGCTCCCGGGCTCCGCGGGGTACCAGACCTCCACCGTGAGTCGACCGACGTTGACGGTCGCCGCGCCGACCGGCCACGGGCCTGCCTCGGCCGGGTTGCTGGGTACCGGAAGTCGAGCGTCGCCCTCACAACCCACCATCACGGCCGGTGAAGGACCGGCATCCGGCCGCGGTGTGGCCGCATCGGGCGTCGGTTCCGCGTCCGCGGCGACCGGTCCCCCATCGTCCGGGGTCACCGAGTCGCCATCGTCATCGCCGCACGCGCTGAGGGAGAGAATCAAAGCCAGAGGAGTCGCCAGGCCGTTCCACCGCATCGGGCCCCACCTTTCACTTCACGAGGAGGCCGACACTCTAGCCGAACTTTAATAAGTGAGAAGTGCCACTTCTCACTCTTTGTTAAGGGTGAGCGGCGATCGCGGGGTTGGCGACTGATACGATGGCCTCCGATGTACCGCGAGCCCGCGAAGCCCGAGGCCACTCGGAAGCGCATCATCCTCCCGCGGGATCGGGTGCAGCGAGTGATCCTCGGCGTGTGCCTGTGGTTCCTGAACTTCTGGTTCCTGCTCTGGCCCGTGGCCTGGGTGGTGACGGGGCTGGTGACCGGGGAGGGCCTCTGGCGCGTGGGGGTCGCGCCCTTCCTCTGGCTGGCCAT
Organism: uncultured Sandaracinus sp.; assembly: GCA_964462035.1. Lineage (GTDB taxonomy): Bacteria > Myxococcota_A > Polyangia > Polyangiales > Houyiibacteriaceae > UBA1660. Next base: position 81,598 of record CAYXAP010000027.1, on the reverse strand, counting down.
CGTCTTCGGGCTGATCCGGGTGATGCGTTTCGACCGAGTCGAGATCGGACCGGAGCGGATCTCCCGCGCCGGGTTCTTCCGGGACGTGAGCATGGCGTGGGCGGATGTCCGTGGCTTCGAAGAGCGGAAGAAGTACCGCAGCCGTGGGGGACCGGTGCGCCTCTATGCGTTGCTGAGTGACTCGGGCGAGCTCCTCGTCGCGCCCGACATCCTGGTGGACCCGGAGCGCAACCTACGCTGGTCCCTGGAGCGTGCGTCGAAAGGTGAGCTGCGCGACATCGAGGAGCGGGTTCGCTCGCACGGGGTGGTCCACCAGCCGTGGCGTCAGTGGGCGACCCACGTGGGCATCGGCTTGGTCCTGAGCGTCGGCGTCGGCGTCCTGCTCTGGGGGGACCAGAGCCGAAAGCAGGCGGAGCGCACGTTCCGCCAGCTCGATGGCGAGCCCTACGCGGTGAAGGTCGCCGGCTATGAAGCGATGCTCGAAGACGATGGGCTCGAGCTACGGCTGCGCTGTCGGGCGGGCTCACGCCTGACCACCGAGGCGACGTGGCAGGGCGAGTTCGAACGCGGCCGGGCGTGGTGCGAGGCCATGGAGCCGATCGGCTGCGCCGAGCTCCCCTACAACTCGGGGGATTGCGCGTCCGAACCGCTCCATGTCTTGGCCGAGGCTCGAGCCGCACTCGCTGCCGGCGACGCCGAGCGGGCGGTGGGTCTGCTCGGGGCGCTCCGCTTCCAGGGGGCCGTGCGTGACGCGATCGAGGTCCAGGCCCTCCAGGAGAGCGGCCGCCCGGGCATGGCCCGCGTCGTCGCCGAGCGTTGTGTGGAGCGCTACGCGGACTCGGAGGATCCGGTCATCCGCGGCTTCGCCGAAGAGTGCCGCGGCGCGCTCTGACCCGGTGGCGCTTCTCGACGGGCCCAGCGTTTGATAGGACGGAGCCATGGCGCGTCAGATCGTGGTTCAACTCGGCGAGAGCTCCAGCACCTTCGACTTCAAGAAGGTCGACCGAGCGAAGCTCTACGGAAGCCGCAAGCGGATGCCGCTCGACCCGACCGGTGAGCGCTGTACCCGCGCATCGCTCACCGAAGACGGCGCGCTCCTCATCCAGAGCGGGATGACCGCGCAGGGCTACTTCACCGAAGACGGCTACTGGGTACCCAACAAGGAGCTGGTCGGCCTCGATGAGGAGGGCGAGCCGGTCGAGAAGCGACCGTCGACGCTCGGCGAGCCCCAGTCGCTCGAGGGGCCCCTCGGCCCCGAGGCCTTGCTCGACACCAAGGTCCACGCGGTCTACGCGCTGGCGGCGGACGAAGTCGACGAGGCGCTGCTCGCGAAGCTCGCCGAGGGAGCGCTCTACCGCTTCCCCTTCAGCTACCGCGGCGACTACTCGGAGGACGTCGCGTTCCTCGTCCAGAACGGCGACGGTGACGTCTTCGCTCTCGTCGGCCGCACTCTCGAGCCAGAGTGGCGCGACCCCGAAGAGCGCATCCCGACGTTCACCGAAGACGACGACGACGACGACGACGAGCTCGACTTCGAGATGTTCTAGCGAAGGCGCCCGGTGCCCGTGGGAACCGGGACCTACAACAAGCACCCGCAGCAGATGTCGCCGGCGATGCTCTCGAGCGCGGCGGTGAGCGCCGCGTCGTTCGACGCGTCCAGGTAGAGGGCATCGCCCTCGGGGTCCACCGGCACGTCGTAGCCGTCCGGTCCGGCCATGCAGCTCCCGGCGGGTGCACGCCCCCCGGCGCAGGCCGCACCGTTGAGGACCGCGGGCCGGATGCCCGCACCGAAGCCGACGACGAAGGTGTCGACTCCCATCGCCCTCAGCTCGCCGGCGATGGCCGCCGGGTCGGGGCCATCGTCCGGCGCACAGGTGTCGCCACCATCGGTCACCAGCAGGACCAGCTGGTCGCGGCCGTCTTCGATCGTCGCCAGGTGGTCGCGGGCGGTGGCCAAGCCGGCGCCGATGGGTGTCGATCGGCAGAGCTGCGCCGTGTCCACGTCGAGCGCGGCGTCGATCGCGCCTCCGGCTCCGGCGGTCGGGCTCACCACGACCTCGCCGGGCTCGCAGCGCGAGTTGGTGGCGGTCATGCCGCCGATGCGTTCGCTGAGGGTCACGCAGGTGCCGGGCTCGTCGACCGGGAAGAGCTCGAGGCCGAAGTCGATCGTGTCGCCGAGCTCGGAGGTCATGGTCTCGATGGCCCCGACCGCCACGCCCCACTTCGTGAGCAGCCGGCCAGCCGCGGTGTCCTCGGGGTCGCTGCCGTCGGCGGTGCGGTGCATGCTCATCGTCCGGTCGAGGACGATGAAGAGCTGCGGCGGTTCGCAGCCACCGGCGTCGAACGCCTCCAGGTCCGGCCGCGGACCGAAGTCCCTCGCCGTGGAGCCATCGCGTTCGCCCAGGTCCGTCCGGTCCCCGTCGGTCGCGGTGTCGCCGTCGTCGCTGCCGGGGTCGCACCCGTCGCAGCCCGAGAGGAACGCCAAGAGAAGCAGGGGGATCGTCGCGCGCATCCCCATACGGTACCAGCGCCAGCCGCCGCCGAAAGGCCCGCGGTCTCACGGTACTTGCGCTCAGCCGCGGAGCGGGACCCCGGGCGCGCCGGCGTGGATCCACGAGAGGACCACCTCGGCGGCGGTCAGCGACGACTGCCGTTGGAACTGCTGCCAGTCGACCGAAGCACGGCTGCCGACCACGTGGGTGATGCCGAAGACTGCCGCGAAGGGGACCTGAGCGAGCCGACACGCCTGCGCGACCCCGAAGGCTTCGAGGGATTCGGCGTGGTGCCCGAGCCGGTTGAAGACCGACGCCGCCAGCTGGTCGTCCGTCGTGTGCGCGGGCGGGGTCGCGATGGGCGCCGGACGCCCACGACCGGAGGCCGTCAGCCCCGCGAGCAAGGTCTTGTCGACCGCGTGCTCGACCGACATCGGGTCGGGGATCGACGCGCGCTCGGCTTCGGTGGCGTGGTCGAGGAAGCGGATTCGATCGGCGACGATCACGTCGTGCGGCTGGTACTGGCTCAGCCCCGGGTAGATCCCGCAGGTACCGAGGTGGATGACCGCGCGAGGCTCGAGCTGGAAGCAGCGCTTGGCCGTCGACGCGGCCGCGTTGACCATGCCGATGCCGATCGTCTTCGCGCTCACGTGGATGCCCTGCAAGCGACCGTCGAGCCGCTCGCCGAGGGTCTGACGAAGGCCGCGGAGCTCCGCGGGGTGGGAACCGACGACGAGCACATCGATCATCGGCGACACCTTACCGAACCACGCGCGGATGCGTGAGACCTTCTCGAGCGACTCATCGGACCCGGCGGTGGCCGTGGACGCCGACCAACCGGGTCGTGTCCACCTTCAGCGCCAGCAGCAGGGTGAAGAGCCGGCGTCCGGTCGGGTGATCGATTTCGAAGGGCCGCAGTCGTCGCTCGAGGAAGCGACCGGCGTCGTCGTGGGTGACCCGCTTGGCCATGTCGAGCGCCTCGAGCCGCTTGAGCCCGCCCATCGCGTCCGCCCTGGCGATCTCGCGGACCGTGTCCACGTACTCCGTGATGAGGTCGGCGAGTGCGTCGTGCGGGATCGCCACCTCGGCCAGTACGCTGCCCTCGCCGTCGTGCAGGACGAGCTCCACGGCTTGCTGGGTCTGCGTGATGGCGAGCGCCTGGGCGTCGTCGCGGATCACCGCTTCGCCGGGGGTGGTCAGCTCTCGGATGGTCAGCGTCCATTCGCGCCGGCGGTTCTCGCTGGCCTCGGACCAGGTGCGGTCGTCGATGTTCACTTCGCGCAGGGGCATGATTCCCTTCCTATCGCTTCTTCCATTTCGCCCGTCGGCGCGCGGCGCGGGCCCGGGCCTTGTCGCGCGAGAAGAGGTCCACGTAGTCGATGGGGTCCGGCTCCGTCTGCTGCGCCTCGCCGAGCTCCGGCAGCCGCCGCTCGAGGGCTTCGCCGAACTGCAGGAGGCTCGGGGTCGCGCCGCCGAAGCTCGGTCGCTCCACCTCTGCCGCAGCAGCGACGAGGCGCTCGGCCACCGGACGCCCCACATAGCGCCGGCGCGCGAGATCGAGGAACGACGCGACCAGCGCATCCGGGCTGAAGGCATGCCGGAGGATGATCTCGGCGCCGATGCGCAGCACGGCCTTCGGCTCGAGGGCGCCATCCCGCAGCAGAACGACCGCCGGCTGGAAGTAGTTGTAGAAGGGGCAGATCCGCATGCCGAACTCGGCGAAGACGTTCGGCGACTCCATCCGCTCGAGGTGGATGAAGACCTGTCGCACGGCCTCGCCGCGCGGCAGCCGGTCCGCGCGGCGCACGATGGTGGGGATCTGAGAGCGGTAGACACGGGCGCGCTCGAGCACGGCCAGCAGCTGGTCGGTGCCCACCCGACCGGCGCAGAGGTCCGCGTAGAGTGAGTAGATGAACGCGTCCGCCTCGGCGTCGTCCCCGAAGAGCACCTCCTCGGTGGTCGGATCCGAGTGGGTGCGGGCGTCGAGGAGCGCCCCGAGCTTGTAGGAGATCTGGTCTTTCAAGAAGCGGACCCGCCCCTTCAGCAGGTTCTCGAGGCTCGGCTTCAAGGTGAAGGAGTCCCAGCGGATCCCGTCGAGGCGGAGCTTGGCCTCGAGCACTCGCCGCATCTGCTCCGGGCTCCCGGAGAGGATGGTGATGGCGTTGGGCCCGGTGGCCCGCAGCTCCCGGAGCAGGGCGCTGGCGCCGGGAACGGTACGCTTTCGCGACGCCGGCTCGACGGCGGTCCGCAAGAGATCGCGGAGGGTGTCGAACTCGGTTCGGAGGTAGGTCTTGTCGAGATCCCACCGATAGATCGTCGACCCGGGCACGATGGCCGCCACGCGCCGACCATAGCAGGCTCGGGGCTCCGCGGGCGGCCATCCGCTCCCACCGACCTCGACGTGTCCGATCGCCGACGCTAGAGTGGCTCCTGATGCGCTGGCTGCCTCTGGCCCCGACGTTTGCCGCCGCGGCCCTCCTGGGGACCGTGACGGTGGGGTGCGGGGCGAAGACCGGCCCCTACGTCCCCGACGCGTTCGAGAACGACTCGTTCGACGCGGGGGTCCCCGAAGACATGGGCGACATGGACATCCCGTGCATCGAGGTCCCCCTCGATGGCGGGGCGGTGGAGCTCGCGCTCGAGGTCGAGGCCGAGGTCGGACGCGCGGACATCGCGTTCCTCATCGACAAGACCGCGTCGATGCAGGAGGAGATCGACCAGATCCGTGACACGCTCCGCACCCGTATCGCTCCCGCCATCCGCGCCGCGATCCCCGATTCGGAGCTGGCGGTCGCGACCTTCGCGGATTTCCCGGTGGATCCCTACGGGTCCGAGCGTGACGACGACGTCCCCTTCGAGCTTCGTCAGCGCGTGACGACCGACGTCGCCCTCGTGCAGTCCGCGGTGGGCTCCATCGATCTGAGCAATGGCGTCGACATCGAGGAGAGCCAGGTCGAGGCGCTCTACCAGCTGATGACGGGCGACGGACTCGCTCCGTACGTTCCGCGCTCGAGCGGCTGTCCTCGGGGCGGTTTCGGCTACGCCTGTTTCCGCAACGACGCGCTCCCGGTCGTGCTGCTCTTCACGGATGCCCAGTTCCACAACGGGCCCGGCGGCGAGTTCCCCTATGACTCGCCGCCCATCTCCGGCGCGGCGACCTATCGCGACGCGATCGACGTGCTCACCAGGCGTGGGGCCCGGGTCATCGGCTTCAACTCCAACGACGGCGGGGGAGCCGTGCGCGACACCCTCCGACGGCTCGCTCGAGACACGGACACGATCGCTGGTCGGGAACCGTTGGTGTACGACATCGGTGCGCGTGGGCAGGAGCTGACGACGTCCGTCGTCTCCGCGATCGAGACCTTCGCCGGCACGGTCGTGCAGGACATCGACGCCGTCTTGTCCGATGGGGACCGCACCGACGGGGTCGATCCGCTCGAACTGATCGAGGCCATCGAAGCGACCGAGGCCCTCCCGGCCGATGGGGTGAGCGCGATCGAAGGGGCGCTCTTCCGCGAGGCGCAGGCGGGTACACAGCTCTTCTGGCGAGTGATCATCCGCAACGACGCGATCGCGCCGGGTGTCGGACCCCAGCGCATTCGAGTCCGGGTCACCTTCCGCGGCGACGGAACCCGGCGACTGGGCGAGCAGCTCTTCGACATCGTGGTGCCAGGCGCGGACGGCTCCGGATGCGAAACCCTCTGACGGTTTCGCGGTTCATCGCGTCGGGATTGGCGCTGCTCCTCTCCGCGTGCGGCGCCAAGACGGGCCTGAGCGCGCCGGACATGGGCCCGGATTTCGGCGTCGACATGGGCCCCGACATGGGCCCGCCGCCGCCGCCCCCGCCGATCTGCGTCGAGCTGCCGCGGGACGTCGAGACGGTCGACGCGGACTTCGAGCTCCCCGTGGCGCTCGCCGTCGTCGATGTCTTCTTCCTGCTCGACGCGACCGCAAGCATGCTCGACGAGATCGACACCATCCGGAACCGTCTGCGCGACCGCGTGGTGCCCGGTGTTCGCGAGGCGATCCCGGACGCCGCCTTCGGGGTCGCGCTCTTCGGTGAGTTCCCGGTCGACGAACACGGACCGGAGTCGGTGCGTCCTTTCGAGATGCGGCGGACGATCACCACCGACGTGATCCAGGTGGAGACGGCCCTCGAGGGGTTGCCGAGCTGGGGGAACTTCGACGAACCCGAAGCCGCGACCGAAGGGCTCTATCAGGTGGCCACCGGCGAGGGGCTCGCGCCGTGGATCGATCGCACCGCCGGGTGTCCGCGGGGCGGGGAGGGCGGCGCCTGCTTCCGCTCCACGTCGCTGCCGGTGATCCTCCTCATCACCGACGCCCCGATGCAGAACGGTCCGCGCGGGGTCCCGCCGGTCAGCACCTACGACTTCCCCGGACCCCACACCTACGTGGAGGCGCTCGAAGCCCTCGACCGCATCGGCGTGCTGGTCATCGGGCTCTGGGCGACCGACTTCGGCTCCATGAGCCCGGCCCAGCACCTGCGACGGGTCTCCACCGACACGGGCGCCGTCGACGGGGACCAGCCGCTCGCGCGAAGCATCGGCGGTGGCGGCGGCGGCGTGGGTGACGGAATCGTCTCGGCCATCACTCGGCTGGCCGAGGGAACGCCCCTCGACGTCGACGCGCTCGTGGAGGACGTCCGCGGCGACACCATCGACGCCCGCGACCTGGTGCTCGCCGTCGAGCCGCTCCGCGCCATGCCCGCGGACGGAGTCGAGCGGATCGAGGACGGCGTGTTCGTCGGTACCCGTCCGGGGACTCGTGTGACCTTCCGGGTACGCCTGGACCCAGATGCTGTGCCAGAGAGTGCCGAGACCCTCCGAATTCCCGCCCGAGTGGTCTTCCGTGCCTTCGGCCGGAGCCGGCTGGGGACCCAAGACGTGGTCTTCCTCATCCCTGGTACGGACGGGTCGAGCTGCGACGACGAGCCCTGACGATCGCCGCCCCGTGCGCTCGAGGCTGGGGCTGGCGGACCCGGCCTGGAAATTGCTCTACTCTGGGGCGACGGAAACGGGGCTCCGCGGCCACCGATGAGACGAAGGACCGGAATGCAGGGGACGAGAGGGATGCGAGGAGGGGTGTGGTTGGTGCTCGCGGTCGCGGCGTTGGCGGCCGGCTGCGGTGCCAAGACCGGCCTCCACGTGCCGGACGTCGATGGCGGACCCGAGCCCGACGACATGTTCCGCCCAGACATGCCCGGCCTGGATGCGTTCGTTCCCCCGCCCCCCCCGGACGTCTGCGTCGAGCTTCCACCGGCCGCTCCTCCGAAGTTCGTCGATGCGCAGTTCCTCGCGCGGATCGCCACCGCCGATGTGCTCTTCCTGGTCGACGTGACCGGATCGATGACCGATGAGATCGATCAGATCCGGACCACCCTTCGTGACCGGATCGTGCCGCAGATCGCGTCCGCCATCCCCGACACCCAGCTCAGCGTGGCCGAGTTCGCCGACTTCCCGGTGAGCCCCTACGGCGACGAGTCGATGGACGTGCCCTTCCAGATCCGTCAGCAGTCGACCCCCGACATCGATCGGGTCCAGGACGCCGTGGATCGGCTCCGCACCCGGAGCGGCAGCGACATCCCGGAGAGCCACGTCGAGGCGCTCTACCAGACCGCCACCGGCGCCGGCCTGGGTCGCTTCGTCCCGCCCGGTCGCTGTCCGGCGGGCACGGTCGGCTACCCCTGCTTCCGCACGAACGGGTCGCGGATCATCCTCCTCTTCACCGACGCCGCGATGCACAACGGCCCCGGCCGAAGCGAGCCCTACGACAGCCCCCCGATCTCTCCCGCGCCCGCGACCTACGAGATGGCGCTCGGCGCGCTGCAGGACATCGGGGCCAAGGTGCTGGGCCTCTACAGCGGCAACGACCCGCGTGATCGGGCGTTGACCGACCTCAACTCCATCGCTCGCGACACCGGTGCGGTGACCGAGGACGGTTCGCCGATCGTGCTCGACATCGGCTCACGAGGGGAGGGCCTGGACGAGGGCGTCGTCGAGTCGATTCGGCAGCTCGTGGAAGAGGTCCCGCTCGACATCGACGCGTTCGCCGAGGACTACCCGGGCGACGAGTTCGACGCGCTCGACTTCGTTCGGTCGATCGAGACCACGGGCGCGGTTCCCACCGGCGGCGCCACCGACCTCGGCGACGCGTACATCGGTGTTCGACCGGGGACGCGCGTGGGCTTCCGGGTGTTCCTCGCCAACGAGCGCATCCCCCGCGGCCCCGAGCCGCAGAGTTACACGCTGACCGTCGTCCTTCGCGGCGATGGGGTCACGCGGCTGACCGAGACCGTGGTCCTCGTGGTCATCCCGAGCATCAGTGGCGAGGGCTGCCCGATCGACCTCGGCCCCTAGCCATGAGGTCCCCACAGGTCGGCTGGTGACCGCGTGGCGTTGACAGGGTGGCGCCGGGCGCATAGCTCCGTCGCATGAGCCGCGCTGATCTCGATGCGATCTTCGACGCCGACCGGGCGCTCCGTGAGGCGGAGTCTCGGTTGCTCGAGGGTGACCCCACGGACCTGCTCCTCGACGCCATCGCCGAGGCCCGAGCGCTGGAAGACGGCGAGGAGGCTGCCGCGCGCCTGATCCGGCTCGCGGACCTCTGCGCTCAGGTCCCCGGCGTCGCGATGATCGAAGGCCTGATCGACATCCTGGACGACGAGGACCCGCAGGTGCGCGTCCAGGCCGGCGAAGCGCTCCTCGACGTCGCCTTCGACTACTACGGCGACGTCGCCCGTGCGATCGAGGCACGCCTCGAGGGGCCGCATCGCGGCCCGTGCATGGTCGAGCTTCCCTTCCTCCTGGTGGAGGTCGGCGAGGGCGGGACCGCGCGGCTGCTCAAGGGCTTCCTCCGCCACCCGGACCCGGAGGTGATCGCTGCCGGGATCGAGGCGGCGGTCGAAGCTCAGGAGACGTCGCTCGCGCCCGAGCTCGAGAAGCTCACCGGTGACCAACGGGACGTGACCATCGCCGACTTCGAGACCGAGACGGAGGCCACCGTGGGCGCCCTCGCGACGGAGGCGCTCGAGCTCTTCGCGCAGATGGATGAAGCTCCGTGAGCGACGAGGGGCGCGGCCGCCGTCGGCGGCGGAGCAGTCAGCAGGACGCAGCGCTGGTGGACGCCGTGGTCGCGCCACAGTACGGCGCGCGCTTCGCGCAAGGCTTGCTCGACGCGCTCCCTCAGGGAGACCGGCTCCAGGTGCTCGACGTGGGTTGTGGCACCGGACAGATCTCGTTTCGGATGCTCGAGCGGCTCGGGAGCTCGAGTCGGGTCATCGCGGTCGATCACGACGCGGGGCTCATCGCGCTGGCCCGTCAGCGTGGCTTCGGGGACATCGGCCGTCGCCTCTTCTTCAAGACCGAAGATGCCGAGAGGCTCAGCTTCGGCGACGGGGTCTTCGACGCGGTGGTCGCGCACCTGCTCTATCGAGACCTGGCGGATCGCGCGGCGGCCATCCGCGAGATGCACCGTGTGCTCGTTCCAGGCGGGCGGCTCCTGCTCACGACGCCACTTCGTGGGACCTTCGGCGAGGTCTTCGAGATGCTCCGTGAGCGGGCGGTCGCCAACGGCGACGCCGAGCTCGCACGCACGGTCGACGAACTCATCGGACGGGATCCCTCGACCGGCGAACTGGAGCAGGTCGTCCGCGACGCTGGCTTCACCGAGGTCGAGCTCCAGCACACGTCGTTCCGGCTCTCGTATGCGAACGTCGAAGCGCTCTTCTCCGATCGGCTCCTCGAGACGATCGCCTTCCCCGAGTGGCAGGCCGCCGTCGGGGCCGAGGCGTTGCACGATGTCGAGCGTCGGCTGCGAGTGTACTTCGAGCAGAGCGCTCTCTCGCTGACCGTGCAGGCCGGCCGGCTCGTCGCCCATCGCGGCGCCGACGACACCCCCGCGACCGAAGAGGCCTTCTAGCCGAAGCGTTCGCCGAGCGTCTTCGCGAGCGCCTCCAGGTGTTCCTGGTCGACCTCGTCGAAGGCGGCCGGGTGGTCGCTGTCGACGTCGAAGACGGCCAGCACGGAGCCATCGGGTCGGAGCACGGGAACCACGATCTCGCTCAGTGTCGAAGAGGAGCAGGCGATGTGTCCCTCGAACGCGTGGACGTCGGGCACGAGCTGGGTCTGGCGGGTGCGGGCGGCGGCGCCGCAGACGCCTTTCGCGAAGGGGATCCGCAGGCAGCCATGGCCGCCCTGGTAGGGGCCGATGACGAGCAGGTCGTCCGTCACCGCTCGGTAGAAGCCGGTCCAGTCGTAGCTCTCGAAGCCGTGGTGCAGCTCGCAGCTCACCGTGGCCATCGCGGCGATCCAATCGTCCTCGCCATCGAGGAGCCCCTCGATCGAGGTTCGCAGGGTGCGGTAGCGCTCGCGCTTGGCGTCGGAGTCGGCGTCGCGGGGGAGGGGCTCGTGGAGCATCGAAGGGAGCCTGCCCGGTCGGCGGCCACGGCGCCAGGCTCGACAATCGCGCGCACGCGAGATAGCAAGCGACGCCCAGCGGATCGCGGATCGGAAGGAAGAGAGATGCCTCAGCTCAGCGTCGTCACCGGGGGCGGCGGTTTCGTCGGTCGCCACCTCGTCCACGCCCTCGTGGAGCGTGGGGACCGGGTTCGCGTCCTCGACGTCGTGGAGCCCGCGGGGCTGGGCGGTGAGTTCGTGAAGACCGACATCACCGATCCGAAGGCCGTCCGAGCGGGGCTCGAGGGGGCCGACCTCGTCTTCCACAACGCCAGCCTGGTCCACACCAAGCAGAACAAGACCGACTTCGTGTGGAACGTGAACTACGAGGGCACGCGCCACATCATCGAGGGCTGCCAGGACCTCGGCATCGGCAAGCTCGTCTACGTCTCGAGCGGCAGCGTGGTCTACGACGGCGAGGACATCGAGAACGGCGACGAGTCGTTGCCCTACGCCCGAAAGAACCTCGCGCCCTACGCCCACAGCAAGGTGGAAGCGGAGAAGCTGGTCCTCGCGCGGAACGGCGAGGGCGGCGTCGCCACGACGGCGCTTCGCCCACACGTGGTCTTCGGGCTGCACGACACCCGGTTCCTCCCCGCGCTGATCGCCCACGCGAAGGCTGGCCGGCTGCGTTTCCAGGTGGGCCGCCGCACTTGGCTCAGCGACTACACCTATGTGTCGAACCTCGTCGACGCGCTCCTCGCCGCCGGTGATCGACTCACGCCCGACTCTCCGGTCGCGGGCAACGCCTATTTCATCACCAACGGCGAGCCCATGCCCTTCTGGGAGTTCGTGCGACGGGTCCTCGACCGGCTGGGCCTACCGCCGCTCCGTGGACGGATCCCGCACCAGATCGTCTACGCCATCGCGGCCATCAAGGAGGGCATCGACACCCTCCGCGGCGGGACCCTCTCACCCGAAGACGGCCTGACGCGCTTCGCCATCCGCTACATGTGCACGCACCACTACTTCAGCATCGACAAGGCGCGCCGCGACCTCGGCTACGAGCCCGCGGTGAGCATCGACGAGGGCATCGAGCGGACGTGCCAGCACCTACTCGCCAGCGGCGCCGTCTGACGCCGCGAGTGCAAGCTCGCCACTAGCACCTGGCGCGGAGCGCAACGACGACTGTCACCGCATCGTCCGCTTGGTCGCGGGACAGGTTGGCTCGCAGCGTCTCCGGGCGCCATCGCCCGGTACCGACTTGCGCAGAAGGGCTCTGCTTGAGCCTCGATGATGGTCTCCACCACCGGGAAGGGAGGCTACCGGAAGTAGACTGCGGCCACCTCTTCGCAGCGCGCTCGCGGTTGCGCGTGAGAGCCAGAATTTGGTCTTGAACCCGTGCGACGGTCGCCGCGCTTGGGCAAGCCGACCAGAACGCCCGCAGAATGGTCAGAACGCTGGTCTATCTGCTAGATGTGACGCTCCAACACGTTTGTTGAGGAGCCAGAGCATTGGTGGCTTGTCTCGAAGGCTACCGTGACCGCGCCTGTAGTTGTAGCGGCGAAGGAAGGCGGTCCGCAGCGAATCGATGGAGTGTGCGGGGGCCTTCCTGACGAGGTGCCACCTTCGAGAAGGCGAGCTCGATCGGATTCGTGTCGGGGCTGTATGGCGGGATGAAGACCGCCCGGCAGCGGCGCTCGCGAAGGAAGTCGATGACCGCTGGGTTCTTGTTGAGCCTCAGGTTGTCCAACACGACGACCTTCCCCGGACGAAGCGACGGGTCGAGCACCCGGCGGACGAAGCCGAGGAAGTCGGGGCTCTTCACGCCGCCCCTGACGATCGCGTGGCGTCGGATACCGCGAACGTCCATCGCCGCGACCAACGACAACCGACGGCCACCCGAGTAGGCCTCTTCGGGCGCTATCAAGCGCTCGCCGACCGGCGCCCAGCCGCGCAATGGTCCCATCCCCGGATGGCATCCGGTCTCGTCGATGTCGCGACCCTCAGCTCTTCTGTGAACCGCTGCGGCGCGCGGCTCGTCCTCCCTCTCTTCTTCAAGGACAAGCAAAGTCGATGAAGCGCCCGCAGGATGGTAACGCCTCGTTGAACATCGGGGTGAGCTCGTAGGTGCTCAGGAACAGCGCCTCCTCCATCCGCGCCCGGAGCCAGTCGAGATGCTCCGGCTCCAGCTTCGAAGCCGGCCCCGGCTTGAGTTCCTTCGGCGGAACCGTCCCGCGCTCTCGGTACGCCGTCATCGTCCGGCTGACCGTCGCCTCGGCCGTGGTGAACTGCCGCGCCGTGTCGGCCTGCGAGAGACCTTCGTCCATGACGCTGCGGACGACCCGCTCCTTGAGACCCTGCGAGAGGTGACCTGACATGAGTCCACTCGATCACAGGCGATCGCCCCCTGCAACCGTTCAACCGTTCCCGCCTACGCTCGTCGTGGATCAGGCTCTAGGGACAGTCGAGGGGGAGATTGTCTCTGCACGTCTCTCCCGAACTGGTGGAGCCTGACCAGAGATAGCCCGAGCCGGAGTATGCCTCGAGGAGGTTTCCGTGCCAGTAGACGTTGTACGGCAATGAGTTGCTGGTGCGCTTTACGGCAAAGTTGTACTGGTTGTCCGACTCGATAATGTTGTTTGAGACCAGCGCGTTCGTAATGCCTGTGCCTCCGGCGTACGCGATCAGTTCAACTCCGTTGCCCCTAGCACGGACGTAGTTGTCAGCAATGAGCAGTCCGTCCCCACCAGCGAAGATCTGTACGCCTCTTGAACTGTCGAGATTGTTGCTGGTCACCATGATCGCTTCGCCTAGTAGGACGCCGCGAATCGCTTCAAACTTGAACCAGCCTCCAGATCCCCCCACCTGATTTCCAGTGAGCGTGAGGCCTCTGACCGAGTTGTCATTGTTGGTTCGGTCGATGTCAATGGCTCGTGCGTCCGCCTGTCCACTATCCGACGAGATGATGTTGTCGCGAATAGAAATCTCTTCCGAGAGGAGCGCCAGGCTCACCTTGATACCCGCCCCCGATCCGTTCCACGTGCCTCTAATAATGTTGCCGGAAACGATCACGTCCGACAGTTCGGCTGTTTGATTGATGTCGCCGTCGGTGCCTACGTAGAACGCGCCCTTTGACGGAATGTTGGTAACTATGTTGTCCCTGATAATTAGGCCGCGAATGATGTCCTGAGGGTTGTTGGAAACTGCGCTTACGGCGAAGTTGTAGGGAGAAAAGAACTCGTTGGCGGCAACAATAGCGTTCACCGTTGCGCTTGATCCGCTGGAGAGAGGCCCGGCAATCTTGGCTTGAACATGCTCGAAATAGTTGTCGACGATTGAGATGCCCGACGTATTTCTAGCGATGACTCCATGCTGAGTCTCGCCGTAGGCTGACGGATTCATTCTGAAAACGCTGTCTTCAATTCGTGTGTTGTCGGAGTTGTCTGCCAGTATGAGTGTGCGGAAGTTGGGGGGCGATGGAAGGCTGATCTCGAAGTGGGAGCGAATGATGAGGGACCCATTGCTCTGGCCCAATGATAGGACTGGATCGCTGGTGTCATTGTTCGTGCGAAGCAGGACCGACCTCTCAACGCGCATGCCTTCTGCGCCAGTGCCATCCACCAAACTTCCCCCCGCGAGTGAATTCATGGTGCAGTCAACGATTGACAGTCCCTTAGATTGTGTCGCGTCTACAAATCTGCCGGAGGCTCCGGGGAGGGATTCAATGTTGCATCCTTCGATGGTAACGTTCGTAGAATACGAGGCTCCGAGAAGCGCCGGGCTTGCGGAGTGCTGTAACATGACGCCTGGCTCGCAGCGTAGGGTAGTGTTGTCGGGTATCGTCACTTGGCCGATCGCATACGTCGACCCACTTGTGTCGGACGTCAGCGTAACTACTCCACCGCCTGATCCGTCAACCTGTAACAAGGCAGACTCAACAGCGCTCTGAGTTCTAGTCGTTACTTCGATTGAGAGAGGCGAAGTTGCTGTTTCATGCGTGCTGGGAGCGCTGCACGCACACACGAGCAGCGAAAATAGTGCGGACACCACACGGGCTTTTTCTTGTTTCGAGAGGGGCCTGGTTCTGACTTTGCTTCGCATCGTCAAGATGATGCCACTCAGCTGGCCTCTAGGCAATTCAAGGTCACTACGTTTAGGTCGGCCCACTGGACCGCGGCTGATCTTCCTGTGCAACCCTCGGCGGTCCCCCCTGACCTGGACTATGTTCTGTGCCAAGATCCGCCAGCAAAGCTGAGAAGTCATCGGATTCCGTAAGCGGCGCTCACGCGATGCCCTTCTGTAGGGGCCGCAGCATGCCGAAGAGCGAGCGAACGCGGTCGATGGCGTCGGCGCCGGTGTCGTCGTCGAAGTAGCGCGTGAGCCGCATGTCCGGCGTCAGCTTCCATGGGCTTCCGGGCTCGCCCACGAGCGCGATGATCTTCGCCGGGTCGAGCGGCGTGTCCTCGCGCAGGTGGAGGGTCACGCGCGTGTCGGTGGCCTCGCAGCCAAGCGCCCGATACTCGCGGAGCATCGGCCGCAGGCGCATGGCGCGGATGAAGGTCATCGCCGGTGGTGGCGGCGGGCCGAAGCGGTCCTCCAACTCCTCCGCCAGATCCTGGATCGAGTCCTCGTCGCCAGCGGTGGCGAAGCGCTTGTAGAAGGTCAGGCGCAGCCCGACCTCCTCGATGTAGGTCTCGGGTAGGTGCTGCTCGACGTCGAGGGTGAGCTCGGGGTCGATCGACTGCTCGACCTCTTCGCCGCGGAGGGTGGCGACCGCATCCTCGAGCATGTGGCAGAAGAGGTCGAAGCCGACGAGGGCCACGTTGCCGGACTGCTCGGCGCCGAGCAGGTCGCCGACGCCGCGGAGCTCCATGTCGAGGCTCGCGACCTGGAAGCCACTGCCGAGCTCGGTGAAGCGCTCGAGGGCCTCGATGCGGTGCCGCGCCTCGTCGCTCATCGCGCTGGGCGGCGGCGTGATCAGGTAGCAGTAGGCCCGCTCGCGGCTCCGGCCGACGCGACCGCGGAGCTGGTAGAGCTGGGCGAGGCCGAAGATGTCCGCGCGGTCGACGATCATCGTGTTCGCTCGCGGGATGTCGAGGCCGCTCTCGATGATCGCCGTGGCACAGAGCACGTCGTACTGACCGTCGACGAAGTCGACCATGGTCTTCTCGAGGGCCTTCTCCGACATCTGCCCGTGAGCCACGGCGATGCGGAGGTTGGGCATCAGCTCCTGCAGCCGCTGGGCGCGCTCGTAGAGGCCCTCGACGCGGTTGTAGACGAAGAAGACCTGGCCGCCGCGGCTGAGCTCACGCTGGATGGCCTCGCGGATCACGTGGTCGTCCCAGCGACAGGCGAAGGTGCGCACCGCGCGTCGGTCGACGGGTGCGGTGGTGATGAGCGAGAGGTCGCGGAGGCCGCCGATCGCCATCTGCAGCGTTCGCGGGATGGGCGTCGCGGTGAGGGTGAGGACGTCGACGTCCTTGCGGAGCGACTTCATGCGCTCCTTGTGCGCCACGCCGAAGCGCTGCTCCTCGTCGACGACGAGCAGGCCGAGGTCCTTGAAGTGCACGTCCTTCGAGAGGATGCGGTGGGTGCCGACGACCACGTCGACCGTGCCCTCCTTCATCCCCGCCAGCGTCTTTCGCTGCTCCTCCTTGGGCACGAAGCGGCTCAGCTGCTTCACCTCGAGCGGGTAGTCCGCGTAGCGCTTGGCGAAGCTCTGCCAGTGCTGCTGCGCCAGGACGGTGGTGGGGCAGAGCACGGCGACCTGGCGGCCGGCCATGGCCATCCGGAAGGCGGCGCGGATGGCGACCTCGGTCTTGCCGAAGCCGACGTCGCCGCAGACCAGCCGGTCCGCCGGCCGCGGCTGGGTGAGGTCGGCGAGCACGTCGTCGATCGCGCGGGACTGATCGGCGGTCTCCTCGAAGGGGAACGTCGCCTCCAGCTCCGCGTAGGGGCGCCCGGGGGGCGGCAGCGGGTCCCGCCGCGCCGCCTCGCGCTCGGCGTAGAGGACGAGCAGGTCGTCGGCGAGCTTCCGCACCGCCTTTTTCACCTTCGCCTTCTTCTTGCCGAAGGTGCTCCCGCCCAGCCGGTCGAGCTTCGGCTTGTGGCCTTCCTTGCCGGAGAACTTCTGGACGAGGTTGAGCTTGGTGACCGGGACGAAGAGCTTGTCGTTGCCGGCGTACTCGATCACCAGCACCTCGAAGCTCCGCGGCTCCTCACCGCGCATCCGCTCGGCGGCGCTCTGGGCGATCTCTTTGCGCTCCAGCCCCAGGTAGGTGCCGACGCCGTGGTCGGAGTGCACGACATAGTCGCCGACCTTCAGCTCCCGGAGGTCCTGCAGGAAGCTCTCGGCCTTCCGCTGCCGCTTGCGGCGGGTCGGTCGGCGCTTGCGGCGGGCGCGGGTGCCGAAGATCTCACCCTCGGTCACGAGCACGAGGCCCTCGGTGGCCCAGGCGAAGCCGTCCTGGAGGTCGCCGATGACCACGCGCGCCTTCACGCCGCGGGGCGCATCCAGGACCGCCGGGTCGAAGCGCTCGGCCTTGCGCTCGACGGGCACGCCATAGCCCTCGAGCAGCGAGCTCAGCCGCTCCGCCTGGGTCTCCGTGCGCGCGGTGAAGAGCACCCGCATGCCGAGGTCGAGCCAGCCCTTCGTTCGGTCCGCGACCGGCGTCAGCGCGTCCTCCTCGCCGCCACCTCGGCGGGCCTTCAGCTCTGCCACGAGCGGTCGCTGGTCCTCGGCGGCCAGGTCGATGAGCGCTTTCTCCTCGGCGGCCTCGAAGCGGCTGAGCCCCGGCGCGCTGGTGTCGCCCACCGTCGCGTAGGGGTGAACGAGCACGTGTCGCCGCGCTTCGATCTGCTCCGCGAGCTCCTCTTCTTCGGCGTAGAGCTCTCCGAGCGCATACACCGGGTCGCCCTCGGCGGCCTTGGCGTCGTGGTCGCCGGTGGCCCGGGTGATCTCGAGGTCCACGCTTCGGTTCAGGTCGCCCGGGTCGAGTACGACGACCGGTGTGTCGCGCGGCAGGAAATCGAGCGGGGTCTCGAGGTGGTCGTAGAAGGCCGGCAGGAGCGCATCGATGCCGTAGAAGGCGCGGCCTGCGCTCAGGTCGTCGAGCAGCGCGCGCGTCTTGCTGGTCGGGTAGTTGGCTTGGTCGCAGAGCGCGCGGACCCGCTCGAGCGCGTCGCTGTCGCCGGCGATGACCGTGTCGCGCACCGGGTGGATGAAGATGCGCTTCACCTCGTCGACCGTTCGCTGGTCGTCCGGGTCGAAGCGCTTGATCGACATCACGAGCCAGTCGTCGAGATCGATGCGCGCCGGGTAGGGCGCATGCGGCGGGTAGACGTCGATGACTCCACCGCGAACGGCGAAGGTGCCCGGGTCTTCGGCGACCGGCACCCGCAGATAGCCGCCACGGCCGAGTACCTGGATCAGCTCGTCTCGGTCGAGCTCGGCCTCGGCCTCGACCAACATCGAGCGCTGGACCATCGCTTCCCGCGGCGGGACCCGGCGGACCGCGGCGGCGGCCGGCATGACGACGAAGCGGAAGGGCAACCCGCGGGCCAGGTGGAAGAGGGTCGCGAGCCGGTCCATCGCCGCCCGTCGATCGGGCGCGACCTCGAGGAAGGGGGTCGTGTCGAGGGCCGGGAGGTGGAGCACCTGCGGCACCTCGGCCTCTTCGTCGCCCACTGCTCCGAGGAAGAAGCGGAGATCCTCCGTCACCCGCTGGGCGGCGTCGGGATCGCCGGTCAGCACGACCGTCGGCCCCAGGCGTTCGCTCGCCCGGGCGAGGAGGTGCGCGGCGGCGCCGGTCGGTAGCCCGTGCAGATCGGTTCGCGGCTGCTCGAGGATGCGTTCGACCGCCTCCTCGAGGCGCAGATCCGCTCGGGCCAGCCCGGCCTCTACGGCCCGCTCGACCGGCATCGGCCGCTCGGCCGCTTCGTTCTCGACGCCCTCAGCCAATGGACGCGCGACATAGGTCCACGGAGCCGACGAAGCAAGCGGCTGGCCGCGGCCACCGGTCGCCCTCCGGTTGGTGCACAATGGTGGCATGGTCGGATTCGAAGAGGACGAGACGGCGAGCGCGGACGATGCCACCGTTCAAGGATCCGGCCTCGGGCCGGTGGGGGCCCATCGATTGGGTGCGGACGCGAAGGAGGCCGCGCTCCTGGTGGGCCGGGACCTGGACACCCGCTACGAGTTGGGCAGCACGCTGGGTCACGGGGGGATGGGCGAGGTGCTGCGCTGCCACGACCGGCGCATCGGTCGCGACGTCGCCATGAAGCGGCTGCTCCCCGGTGAGCAGCGCGGCGAGGACTTCCGTCGCTTTCTCCGTGAGGCGCGCGTCCAGGGCCGCCTCCAGCATCCGTCCGTGGTGCCCGTTCACGATCTCGGGGTGGACGAGAAGGGGAACCCCTACTTCGTCATGAAGCGGGTGAGCGGATGGACGCTGGGGGACATCCTGCGAAAGCAGTCGGAAGGCGACCGGGCCATGCGTGCCCGCTTTCCGCGCCACGCGTTGCTCGCCGCGTTCGCTCGCGCGTGTCTGACGGTCGAGTACGCGCACGCGCGCGGCGTGGTCCATCGGGATCTGAAGCCGAGCAACCTCATGCTCGGGGACTTCGGCGAGCTCTACGTGCTCGACTGGGGCGTCGCGCAGGTGGCCCAGGTCGAAGACGAAGCGGCGGGGGAGCTGCCCTCGATCGAGTCGACGCTTTCGGACGTGCGCAGCGACGACACCGCAGAGGGCGCCCTGCTCGGCACGCTCGGCTATGCGTCGCCGGAGCAATGCCTCGACGCTGCGACCGTCGGGCCCGCCACCGACATCTACGCGATGGGCGTGATCCTCTACGAGCTGCTCACCCGGAAGCGCTTCGTCGACTTCGAGCTCTCGAACAAGGAGCGGCTGCAGCTCACGCTCGAGGGGGTCGACGCTCGGCCGTCGGACCACGACGCGTCGATCGCGCCGGAGCTCGACGCGATCTGCCAGCGCGCCACCCGCCCGGAGCCGGCTGACCGTTTCGGCTCGATGCGTGAGCTCCACGACGCGATCGAGCGCCATCTCGCGGGCGAGCGAAGCGCGGAGCTGCGCGAGACCCTCGCCGCGGAGCATGTCGACCGTGCCGAACGAGCGCTCGCCCAGCCGATGACCCTCGAGCTCCGGGAGCGGGCGCTCAAGGACATCGGTCGAGCGATCGCGCTGGGACGGGACCGGGCGCTCGACCTCTTCTTCCGGCTGGTCCGTTCGCCTTCCGGGGAGACGATGGACGCGGTGCAGGATCGGCTGGAGGCCATCGAGGCCGAGCGGGTCCGCCGGGCCATGCACGTCGGCAGCATCAACTATTCGATGTGGATCCTGGCGCTGCCGCTCCTGGCGTGGCTCGGGATCCGCGACGTGGTGCCGGTGGCGATCATCGGTGCGTGCA
Organism: uncultured Sandaracinus sp.; assembly: GCA_964462035.1. Lineage (GTDB taxonomy): Bacteria > Myxococcota_A > Polyangia > Polyangiales > Houyiibacteriaceae > UBA1660. The sequence goes on along the minus strand of CAYXAP010000027.1, from coordinate 61,266 downwards.
TGCTCGTCGCAGCGGTGCTCTGCGCCCGTCTGGCGCGGCAGGAGGCGGTGTCGCGCGCCGGGCTCTACACCGTGTTCCTGTTCAACCTGGGGGCCATCGTCGCGGCATCGCGCATCACCGGTCCCTTCATCTTCGTGCCCCAGGTCGTCATCGCGGCGCTCTTCGCCTACTCCCTGATGCGAGCACAGCGCGATCGGCTCTTCTTCGCGTTTGCCGGGGCGGCGGCGGTCTTCCTCCCGCTCGCCTTCGAGTTGCTGGGCGTCTGGCCCCGTTCCTACCTCTTCGACGACGCCGGCGTGCGGGTCGTCCCGCAGGCGCTCGACCTGCCGGAGACCGCGACGCTGGTCGTCATGTGCGCCATCACGCTGGCCAACATCGTCTCGGCGACGACCTTCTGCGGCACCGTGCGGCGAGAGATCGATCGGGTCCAGTCCGACTCGGTGCTCCAGGCGTGGCACCTCGAGAAGCTCTTCGGCCTCGGGAGCATGAAGCGCGGGACGATCCCGCCGCCTTCCTGACCATGGGTCAGCAGAGGGGCTGGCTGGTCAGCACGATGTCGTCGACGATGCAGCCGCCCGGGCCGGCGACCTCGACCACGACCTCGTCGACGGGGACGCCGAAGGGCCAGCTGAAGCTGTTCTCGTAGACCTGGAAGAGCTCGGTGGCGGCGACGTCGACGTCGAGGGAGCGGCGGACCTCCGCAGTGCCGGTGCTCCCGTCGACCAGCGCGCCGCTGTCGGTGCCGACGATGGACACCCGAAGGATCGTCTCGGGGTCGCAGCGAGCGGTCAGCTCGAGGGCCGACGGAGTCCACGAGATCGACGAACCGGTGAAGTCGCGCCTCGCGCGGGTGCCGGGCGCCAGGGCCATCCCTTGCTCGGAGTCGTGGAAGGTCGGGGTGTTGGTCACCGAGCCGGTTTCGGCGGTCCAGCCACACGGGCCGTCGGCGCAGGCGCGGTCGAAGTCGTCGACCACCTCGGAGACGGGGTCGCAGATCGGGCAGCCCGCGAACAGGATCGCGGCACCGAGGAGCAGGCTTTGGAGGAGTCGGTTCATCTCAATCACCATCCGTGCACGTAGCCGACATCCACGAACGGTCCGGAGAGGTCGAAGCGAAGGTCGAGAGGGCCGAAGGGTCCGCTGCGCACGTGCGACCATCCGATTCGGAGGCCGATGCCGTTGGCGGTCTCGCGCCCGATCAGGAAGCTGATGTCGAAGGCGGCGCTCACCCGGTAGTGCATGCCGAGCTCGGCCTCGTCGTTCCACACCCAGCTCGAGAGGCCGCCGCCGCCGGCCAGGCGCAGCCCGAGGTCGGTGGTGACGGTCGGCGAGTTCATTCGGGTCACGCCGAGCATCAGGACCGCCTCGAGGTAGCCCGTGCGTAACGCGGACGAGCGCTGCTCCCCGCCGCGCGGGACGTCGTCTTCGTCTTCGGTGTTGCGCGTCCAGTCGAGGCCGCCGGCGACACCGAGGCGAACCACCTCGCCCAGACGCCAGCGCGCTTCGAGCGCCACCCGAAGCGCCATCCGCGGTTTGTCGAGGCCCACGTCTTCGACCTGCTCGAAGCCGCGCGCGGAATTTCCGTCGAAGACCAGCGCCTGCCCACCGAGCGAGAGCCGGAGCCGACCCCCACCGAGCTCTTCGAGGAGCGGCTCACGCTCGATCGGTTCCAGCGACGGGGGTGGTGCCTGCGCGCCGGGCGGTGGCGGGACCGGCTCGAGCTCTTGGGCGGCGGCTCCCTTCGTGAGGAGGCCGAGCCCGAGCATCAGAGCGGCGAGTCGAAGCGAGGCGCGCATCGCCCCCATGATGAGCAAAGGGCGTGCCCGGTGTCGACCCATGCTTCGGCGTGCCACACCGTGCCGTTCGCTCGATGGGCGACCTCCATCGTCAGGGGACGTTCACGCCCTCTCCGTGGGGGATCACCCGAAAGGCACCGGCGGAGACACCACGATCGGCGAGCGCCGCGCTCAGATCGGTCGTGGGCTCGTCCATCCCATCGTCGGCGAGGGGGAAGCTACCGAAATGCATCGCGATGCTGGTCTGGGCGTCGAGGTCGAGGTGGGCTTGCACGGCCTCGGCCGGGTCGACGTGGATGGCCTGCATCATGAAGCGCGGCCGGTAGGCGCCGATCGGTAGGAGCGCGAGCCTCGGCGCCCCCAGGCGCTCACGGATCTGCTGGAAGTGCGCGCCATAGCCGGTGTCTCCGGCGAAGAGGATGGCGCCGCTCGGGTGCGCGACGTGGAGCCCGCACCAGAGTGTACGGTCCCGGTCGCCCGGTCCCCGCCCCGAGAAGTGGCGCATCGGGACAGCGGTCACCCGGAGCGCGCCCGCGCCGGTGTCGAGGGTCGTGTGCTCCCACCAGTCGAGGTCGCGGGCGTCGTCGACGTCGTAGGCGCGGAGGAGCTGCGCGTTGCCGAGGCCCGTCACGACGGTCGGCTGGTGACGCTCGGCGAGCTTCCGCATCGTCGCTTCGCAGAGGTGGTCGTAGTGGTTGTGGCTCAGAAGCACCGCGTCGATGGGCGGCAGGTCGTCGAAGCGGAGCCCCGGCGGCCGGTAGCGCTTCGGCCCGACCTTCGACTTCGGACCGACCCGGTCGGCCCACACGGGATCGGTCAGCAGGTTCAGTCCGGAGACCTGCACGAGGAGCGTGGCGTGACCGACGAAGGTCACCCGGCACTCGTCTCCTTCGACGCGCTCGGGGGGCGGCGGACCCGGCTCCGATCGCACCGTGGACCAGGCGCCCCGGTCACGGTTCATCATCCACTTGAGCAGCGAGCCCGGCGTCCCGTGTCGGGTGGACTCCAGGTTGCGAAAGCGAGTGCCGTCGAAGTGGTCGCTCTCGGGCCCACGGTAGGGCGGGGCGTTGAAGAACATGTGTGGATGGTCTCCGCTGCAGCTGCAGCGTCACGAAAAATCTCGGCGCGAACCCAAGCGGGAGGCGACTCGGGTCTCCAACGAGCAGGAGGTCGAATGCGAAAGAGGTCGATGGCGCTCGTGGTCGGCGTCCTCGCGGCGGGATGCGTGCGCGGGGTCGTTCCGGTCACACCGGAGGAAGAGGCAGAGCTCGAGGCGGAGGCGCGTGACGCCATCGCCCACGGCAGCGCGGAGGTGGCGCGGCTCGACGAGGAGGGGTGGGACGAGCGCTCGTGCGAGGCGCTCGATGCCCACTACGCCCGGGTTCGTCTGCCGAACCGGCGGTCGGCGTCCGGGCACTCGATGGGGCCCGACCCGCGTGAGGATCGAGAGCTCCGTGCGCGCGTGGCCTACATGCGCGGGCTGGTGGCCGGGCGCTGCGGCGAGCCCGATGCTGCGCGCGAACGCTACGAGGCAGCGCTCGAGCTGGACGACGACTTCTGTGCGCCGCGGGTCGCGCTGGCGGCGCAGGCCGAGGCCGAGGGGAACCCCGCACGTTCGCGCGCCCTGCTGCAGAAGGTGCTCCGCGGGGATCCGCGCTGCGGCGACGCCTATGTCGCCATGGCTCGTGTGCAGCGGATCCACTTCGGCGAGCGTGCGGAGGCGGTGTCCAACCTCCGCCGGGCGCTCGCGATGGAGGCGGACGACGTGCGCACGCTGGTGGAGCTCGCACGGGTCTACTGGGACTGGGGCCGTGAAGAGCCGGAGCGCCTCGCGCTCGCCGCCGTGATCTGCCGGCAGGCGCAGTTGATCGACCCGACCTACGCGCCGCTCTACGACACCTGGGGTCTGGTGGACATCGCTCGCGGCGACCTGACGGAGGCGAGCGCCAAGTTTGCCGAGGCCCGCCGACTCGACCCCGACCTCTACGAGGCCCACATGAACTTCGGCCAGCTGACGCTCTCGCAGCGCGCCTACACCGACGCCGCGGAGGCCTTCCGTGAGGCCCGGCGGCTCCGGCCCCGGAGCTACGACGCAGCGATCGGGCTCGGCGTGGCGCTTCGTGGTCTCGGTGAGACCGAGGCCGCCGAGGAGCGATATCGTGAAGCGGCGGCCATCGACGACGCGCGCCCCGAGGCCTACTTCGACCTGGCCATTCTCTATCAGGAGCACCGCGGCGGGACGGTCGAGGATCTGAAGCACGCCGACGCGATGCTCGAGGCGTTCGTGCAGCGGGCGAAGGCCCGGGGGCAGCACACCGACACGCTGCATGCGGTGCTGCGCTGGTGCGGCGCGCGGCGTCGTAGCTGTCGGCCCGGTCGCGCGCAGAACATCCACGACACCCTCGTCGCTCTGGGCGAGCGAGCCGAAGACGCCCGGCCGGGCTGGACGCTGTGAGATTCGCGGCGAATCCGCCGGTTGCCGACGAAGTGAACCGGTGTCACACCGCCCTCCGTGATTCGGGGACTCACACTGGCGGCCATCGCGCTCGCCGCGACCGCCAGCGTCGCCGACGCCCAGCTCGTCGAGCTGCGGCCGATCGATCGGGCGACCGTCCGGATCATCGGCATCTCCGGCGTCGAGCGGGTCGACGTCCGGGTCGGCGGAGTGGCGCGCGTGGCCTTCCGCCCTCGCATCAGCCACGGGACGGGCGTGGTGGTCGGCGCCGATGGGCGGGTTCTGACCGCTGCCCACGTCGTTCGCGACCTCGACTTGCTCGCGGTCATCCTCCCCGGGGCCGACGACGAGCATCCGGGCGTGGTCTCGGCGATCGACCGTGAGCACGACGTGGCCTTCGTGCAGGTGCCGGGGCCGCTCCCGGACGTCGTGACGCTGCCCGAGACCGCGCCGACCATCGCACCCGGTCAGACGCTGCACGTCTCGGGCTACCCCATCGACGTCTCGCAGCAGTTCCCGGCGGCGGCCAGCGGCACGTTCAGCCGAGTGCGCAACGACGGCAAGATCGAGCTCTCGATGTCGCTCAACCCTGGGAACTCCGGGGGGCCGCTCTTCGACGCTCGGGGGCGCTTGGTCGGCGTGATCAGCGCGCGGGGCGATCTGGCCCAGGGCATCCAAGGCATCGCCGTCGCGGAGCCGATCGACCGAGCGATCGCCCTCGCCGACAAGATCGACCCCGACGCCGTGGTCGACGCTCGTGGGGTGACGAACGCGGTCCGCTGGGCGCTCTCCCTGGAGGAGCAGGGCGTCCGCCAAGACGCCGCGTTCCCCGACGATGCGCCCGCCTCGGTCGCGGCGCTCGCCGCGCACCGCGCCTGGGCGAACGCGCTCCTGATCCTGAGCACCCATTCGGTCGCGCTCCCCATGGCGCTGCCCGCGGACGCGAAGCTGGCGTTCGACAAGGAGATGGCCACCCTCGACGAGGCCCTCCGCCTCGCCGAGAGCCGCGCCGACGTCGAGACTCGCCAGCGCTACGACCTGCCTTCGCTTCGCCAGGCCATGGCTCAGGTGAACACGGCTGGACCGGGCACCTACGGCGTCGCCACGACGGGGAACACCAACCACGTGCCGCGTCGGGTCGGCGGGAACGATCCGAACCGGGTGCGTCGCTTCCGGCTGAGCTTCGGGCCCTCGCTCCCCATCGATCCGCTCGGCTTCGCCTTCCGCGCGGAGTTCCACGGCGACCTGGTGGCGACCGACTGGTTCGCGCTGCCACTGGGTGCGGCCATCGGCCTCGGCGCCTGGCCCTTCGATCGCGCCGAAGGCAACTCTCTCGCGCTCGTCAGCGCGATGGTCGAGCTGGGCGCGCGCTTTCGTGTCGGCAGCACCGAACGCACCAAGCCCTTCATCGAAGCCGTCTACGGTGTCGGTTTCATGCACGCGGAGGGGCGCCAGCACTTCGTCTATCGACGCTACCGCGTCTCGCTCGGCATCGAGCGCGGCAGCGGCGGCTACATGCTCAGCTACCGAGAGGAGGGCCGCGATGCGGATGCGACACTACGCTCCATCGATCTCGCGTTCATGGTTCGCTTTTGAGCTCTCGGCGCTCCTGCTCCTCGGCGGCTGCCTGATCGAGCCGAAGGACAACGCGGTGGGCTGCGCCTCGGCCACCAATTGCGGCGACTGCCTCGAGGAGTCCGGCTGCGGTTGGTGCGCGCCTCGCGGGCGCTGCGTTCCGGGGACCAGCAGCGGTCCGAGCGACGGGCTCCTCGATTGCGAGTCGGACCTCGAGTACATCAGCTCCGGCTGGCGCTACAGCAGCTGCGGCTCCTGCGCGTCGATCGACAGCTGCGGTGAGTGCCACGCCGAGTTCTGCACCTGGTGCGGTGACGGCGCCGGCTACTGCGTGAGCGCGACCGACGATGACGCCTGCGGCAACCCCCGGGACCGAACGGACGGCTGTGGCGGCTTCCCGACGCCCGACCTGGGCCCCGGTGGTCCCGGCGTGAGCTGCACGAACAGCTGCAGCTATGCCGGAGACGGCGACTGCGACGACGGCGGCCCGGGCTCCGACTTCAGCCTCTGCCCTCTGGGCACCGACTGCACGGACTGCGGTCCGCGCTGATCAGTCAGCGCTGACCGCTCCCGCGGTCGGAACCTCGCGACCGTTGCTCGGCCGAAGTTCTCGCGGGGGCCCGGTCAGCGCCCGCAGCGCAGGACCTTGAAGCGGCCGTTCTCGGCGGCGCGCGCCACTTGGAGCCCGGCGTCTTCGAGCACACGCTCGTGGGTGAGGAAGCGGTTGGCGACGACCCAAAGGACCCCTCCCTCGGTGAGGCGCTCGGCCGCGCCCCGGAGCACGGACTCGGCGACGCCAGCGCTGGTCGCGACCCCCTCGTGAAAGGGTGGGTTCAGGAGGATCGCGTCGAAGCTTCCTTCGACCTTCGCGACCGAGTCGCTCGCGACCGTGCGTACGTCGAGCGCGGCGAGCTCGGCGCCTCGAGCGCTCGCGGCCACGGCGAGGTGGTCACTGTCGGCGAGGGTGACCACGAGTGTGGGCGCGCGTGACTTCGCGGCCAACCCGAGCACTCCGGACCCGCAGCCCAGATCGAGGAGCGCTCCGGATTCCGGGAGGGTGACGGTCTCGAGGAGTAGGGCGCTCGCATCGTCGAGCCGCCCCTCGGCGAAGGTGCCGGGATAGGAGATGGCGTCGAAGCCGAGGCCGGTGTCCCAGCGGCTCTCCCACGCCGAGAGCTCGGCGGGGAGGTCCGCTCGCGGCGCGCCCACGAAGAGCTTCGCGTGCTTGCCGTTGTACTTGGCGTCGACGCGGAGCGCCTTCTTCGCGCTGCCGATGCCCTCTCGCTTCTCGCCGACGATGGCCAGCCTGCCGCCGGGGCCGAGCGCGTGGCCGGCAACGGCGAGCGCGTAGTCGCGGCGCCGCTTCCCCTTCGGATGGAAGACGACGGCGAGGTCGTGGCCGTCGGTCTGCGGAGCGACGCCCGCCTGGCCGACGCCGGCGCGGGCGTGGGTGGCTTCCTCGAAGAAGAAGAGGGTCGTGCCGTCTCGCTTCGAGAGCGCCGCTGCGTCATCGGCGGGAGCGCCGATGAGGAGCGGGGCCTGCGCGGCGTCGAGCAAGCCCGTGTCGAGCAGGAGCTGGCAGGCGCCCTTCATTCCGGCACGAGGAGGGTCGAGCCGACCGTGGCGCGGGACTCGAGGGCTTCGTGGCAGGCGCGCGCTTCGGCCAGCGGGAAGGTGCCCCCGATGTGCGGGCTGACGATGCCGTCGGCGATGGCCCCGAAGAGGCGACTCGCGCTCAGCTCGAGGTCTTCGCGGGTGGCGGTGTAGTGGAAGAGCGAAGGGCGCGTGAGGAAGAGCGAGCCGTTGCGTGCCAGCTCCATCACGTCGAAGGGTTCGGGGGTGCCGGAGGCGTTGCCGAAGCCGACCAGCATGCCCCGCGGTTTCAGGCACTTCAGCGAGTCCAGGAAGGTCGTCCGGCCGACGCTGTCGTAGACCACCGGGACGCCCGCGCCATCGGTGAGCTCCCGGACTCGCTCGGGGACGCTCTCCTCGGTGTAGCGGATGACCTCTGCGCAGCCGTGGGCCTTGGCGAGCTCGGCCTTGGCCTCGGTACTCACGGTGCCGATGGTCCGTGCGCCGAGGTGAGCGAGCCACTGACAGGCGATGAGCCCCACGCCGCCAGCGGCTGCGTGGAAGAGCACGTTCATGCCCGCCTTCACTTCGAAGGTGCGGTGGATGAGGTATTCGACCGTCATTCCCTTCACGAGCGTCGCGGCGGCCTGGTCCAGCCCGACGTCGTCTGGGACCTTCACCAGTCGTGCCGCCGGGACGACCTTCGCGTCGGCGTACGCGCCGGGTGGGCCCGCGAAGTACGCGACCCGATCGCCGAGCTCGAAGCGCTCGACCCCCGAGCCGATGGCTTCGACCGTGCCGGCGGCTTCCGTGCCGAGCCCATGGGGGAGTGCGGGCAGCTCATAGAGCCCGCTACGGTGGTAGGTGTCGATGAAGTTCACGCCGATGAACGCGTGCCGGACCCGCACCTCGCCTTCGCCGGGCGAGGGCAGGGGGACGTCGTCGAGCTGCAGCACCTCGGGGCCACCGAGCTCGTGGATTCGGACCGCGCGCATCGTCGTCATGGCTCTGGTATCCGTTCCGGCCGGCCGCTCTAGCCGTGGCGGGCGAGGAAGTACACGATGAGGGCGAAGACCGCGACCATCGATGCGGTCTCGACCCAGTTGACCTTGCCGTCGTCCTGGACCGCCTTCCAGAGGATCAGCATCGTCGGGAAGGCGAGCAGGATGACCGAGGTGGTCTCGAGGTCGATGGGGAGCACGCCGCCGTGTTCCATGGTGGGAATGACGCCCGTCTGCGCGAAGACGGCGATCAGGATGAGCGTGATGGGCAGCACCACGAAGGGCACCTGGTTGATCTGGCCGGACGCGCTCGCCAGGGCGATGTCGTGCAGGCCCTTGGCGTGCGCGGTGATGATCATCGCGAAGGCGCCCGCGGCCGCGAAGACGGAGAGGATCAGCGCGCCGACCATCTCGGAGTAGCCCGCGGCCGTCAGTGACCCGACCAGCTTGTCGGCGAACTCTCCCACTGCGTGGCCGCCGACCACCGACGTCACGAGGCCGACCAGACCGTAGGCCGCGATCACGCCGACCGACGGACCGCTCTCGTCCTTCTCGACTCGATCCTCGCGCTCCTCGCCGCTGTCGCCGGCGAAGCGGCGCACGAGGCGGCGCACGGCGACGACCTCGACCATGATCAGCAACCCACCGAGGACGTAGAGGTCCATCACGCCGAGGGCCTCACCGCGGTGGTCACCGGCGTCGAAGACGTTCATCAGCACCATCAGCGTGCCGGTCGCCAGGAACGCGCCGGCGGCCGCCGCGAAGAGATCGGTGCTCAGCTTCACCAGCGGCTCGGGGAGTCGGGCGTGACCGGTGGCGTCGCGCGGGAGGAGGCCGCTGTAGAGCCCGAAGGCCAGCGCGCCGACGTGGAGCGTCAGGGCCGTCACGATGAAGCCCACCCGTGGCTCGGCCGCGAGTACGAAGCCGAGCATCACGACTTCGGGGATGTTCGAGGCCAACCCGGCCATGGTGCCCGCCACGAAGGGGTTCCAGTTGAGCCGCTCGCCGATGCCTTCGACGCACTTGATCATCGCCTCGCAGGAGCCGAAGACCACCATCAGGCCGCCGACGGCCTGGAGCCCGCCCACGAGCCAGCCGCCCAGCATCTCGCCGGACCCACCGACCTCGAGTCCGAAGGCTGCGCCGACGGCCACGAGGCCGCCGACCAGCACGTAGATCCAAGTGTTTCCTTCGCCGCCGCCGCCAGCCATGCGGCCGCGACCCTAGCAGAAACCGCCCCACATGCCTCGGTGACGCTCTCGAGCCCGAGCGCAGGGACGCTCTCGAGGCGTTGAGCATAGCCAGCTCTCGAACGAGCGGTGTCCGGAGCGCTTCGAGGGTCGGCCCCGGAGCGTCGGGCGCTGGGCTTCAGAGCGTCCCTGGGCTCGAGAGCGTCCCTGTCGGCTCCCGGCTCCCGTCGGCTCCCGTCAGCTCGGGTCGAGGAGGCCTTGGAGCTCGGCGACCTCGATGACGTAGTCGGTCTGGCACCAGTCGCAGCTCATCTCGAGGGGCTTGCCTTCGTCGACCAGCTCCCGGAGGTCGCTCCTGCCCAAGGTCGAGAGGGAGCCCAGGACCCGCGTGCGCGAGCAGTCGCAGGCGTAGCGGATCTCGGTGTCGCCCAGCCCGGTGTGCGGCATCGCGTAGAGGAGCTCCTCGAGGAGGTCGTTGGCGTCCGCGTCGGTCTTGGCGAGTCGCTCGTCGATGCTGGCGAAGTCGCTCTCGAGCCGTTGGGCCATGACGGCCAGCGCGCCTTCCTGGTCGGGGGCCTCCGGAAGGATCTGCACCAGATAGCCGCCCGCGGCGACGACCTCGTCACCTTCGAAGATGACCGCCATGCGCGTGAAGGTCTCGATCTGCTCGGAGCGGCGCATGTAGCCCATCACCGCCTCGCTGAGGTTGCGGTCCGGGACCTCCACCACGCCCTGGTGCAGGTCGCCGCTCGGGAGTGAGCGCATCATCTGGAGGAGCGTGCCCGGGCCGAGGCCGAAGGGCGGACCGTCCTCCGCGCGCTGCACCAGCCCGCGAGTCCAGCCGTCCGGATGGGAGTCGGCCAACAGGGTCCCGCTCTCGCCGGCGCCTCGGAGCGCGACCTGCACCCGAAGGGTCGGGGCCATCGTTTCGCGGTAGAGCACCGCGGCCGTGGCGAGCTCGCCGAGCACGCGCCCGACCGTCCCGTCGACCTTCTGGGCGGCCAGGATGCCCCGGACGGTGTCGGTGGTACGGGCGGTCATCACCCGGAACGCGCCGTCGTCGGTCATCGCCCGCTGCACGCGGTCTCGGTTCTTCGCCGTGGTCATCCATCCGTTGAAGCCCAAACGAGGGGCGACTTCAAGCGGGGGCGATCGGTCCCGGCCGATCCGCTATGCTCCGGACCCGTGGGGAGCTCCCCGCGATGCCCTTCCGATCCAGGAGAATTCGACCGTGACCCACACCATCGTGCTCATCCCCGGCGACGGCATCGGCCCCGAGGTGGCCGGCGCCGTCCAAGCGATCTTCGACGCCGCCGGCGCTCCGATCGAGTGGGAGGTCCATCACGCGGGCGTGGCCGCGGTCAGCGATTCCGGAGAGGTGCTCCCACAGGCGACGCTCGACGCCGTCCGAAAGCACAAGGTAGCCCTCAAGGGCCCGTGCACGACGCCAGTCGGCAAGGGCTTTCGTTCGGTGAACGTGCAGCTCCGAAAGGAGCTCGACCTCTATGCGTCGGTGCGACCCATCCGGACGCTTCCAGGCATCGAGACCCGCTACGAGGACGTGGACCTCGTCGTGCTTCGCGAGAACACCGAGGGCCTGTACAGCGGCATCGAGAACGAGGTGACCCCGGGCGTGGTGACCTCGCTCAAGGTCGTGACCGAGCGCGCGTCCCGCCGCTTCGCGAAGTGGGGCTTCGAGTACTGCCGCAAACGCGGTCGCAAGAAGCTCACCGCCATGCACAAGGCGAACATCATGAAGCTGGGCGACGGCCTGTTCACGCGCAGCGCCCGCGCCATCCGCGACGAAGGCGGCTACGACGACGTCGAGTACGACGAGATGATCATCGACGCGGGCGCGATGCGCCTGGTGCAGAACCCGCACAACTTCGACGTGCTGCTGCTGCAGAACCTCTATGGCGATGTCTTCAGCGATCTCTGCGCCGGCTTCGTCGGCGGTCTCGGCGTGGCGCCCGGCGCCAACATCGGCGACGACAGCGCCATCTTCGAGGCGGTCCATGGCTCCGCGCCGGACATCGCGGGCAAGGGCATCGCCAACCCGCTCTCGCTCCTCATGAGCGGCGTCATGATGCTGAACCACATGGCCGAGGTCCTCGGCGCCGACGAGTGCAAGGCGACCGCGACCAAGATCAAGGTCGCCTACGACAAGACGCTCTCCGACGGTCAGAAGACCGGCGACATCGGCGGCAAGCTGAACACGAAGCAGTTCACCGACGCGATCATCGAGCGCCTGTGAGCTAGAGTGAGGGCGTGCATCCGCGCGACGCCGCGATCCTCGCCCTCGCTCGCCGGCTCCTCGGGCCGCGGACACGCTTCGAGGACGTGGTGAGCGCGCTCGAGCGGGCCGTGGTGCGAACGATCCCCGCCGGCAGGGTCTTCGTCATCGGGCAGAACGCGCACGGGCCCATCGTGGGCTCGGCCATCTCCAACGTCGGCGTGGCTGCTCGAGCGGGCGGCGTGGACGTCGTGCGGGTGGTGGACGGCCGCGCCGTACGGCTCGCCGTGATGGCGGAGCAGCGCCGCGCGATGGTCGTCCGATGAAGGGCACCTCCGACGTCGACCCATCGATCTACGAGTGCGGTCCGGCGAGCGATGGCGTTCACTCGCTCCTTCGACTGCATGCGGCGGTCGACTGGTTCGTCCCGCCCATGGCGACGCCAGACGACGCCCGCACGACGTTCGGCCACTACCAGCAGTTGGCGCTCACGTTCGCACCCGACCTCTGCGCTCGTTCACCGAAGGTCGAGGTGCGTTCCGGCAACTGGCCCGACTTCCAGCGGCTCTGCGAGACCACCCGGGAGAACCTCCAGTGGGATTGGAAGTTCGGCGTGCTCAAGCCGCTCACGCAGCGGCACTCGGAGGCCCAGGGCTGGAGCAAGCCGGTCGACCCGCCGGTGACCGCCACCGAGCCGACGCCGAGCGCACCCTTTCTCCGCATCGGAGAGGCCATTCTCTGGAACGTGCGCGTCGCCCAACTCGACCTCTCGCGCTTGTCCGGACCGCTGAAAGAGGCGGCCCGCTTCTTCAAGCAGTGGGCCGACTACGACACCTTCGACGCCATCGAGTGGCAGCTCGCCGAGCCGGAGTGCGCGCTGATGGACAACCCCTTTACGCACCTGCTCCACCTCTACGAGGGTGGGTACTACCCCTTCCACCTCGCGAAGGACCGCGTCGTGCTCTTCCACTTCAGCCCGAACGGGCCCTGCACCACGTTCTGACGAAGCGAGCTCACGGCGTGAGGTCGGCGACCCGGGTGCAGGGAGCGATGTAGGCTCGTCCGCCGGTGTCGACGCCCGTCGGGGGCTCGTAGCCCTCGGCGTCCGAGGCCACCACGACCTCATCGATCCAGAACGCGGTCCGGCCCGGCTCACCATCGGTCCACGGGACGCCGTTCCAATAGTCCCCCATTCCCCAGGAGGCCAACGTCGCACCATCGGCGGTCGTCCGTCCGGTCACCTCCCCCAGGTACTCGTCGTCGATCCACGCACGGATGAAGCCGTCGTCGCCATCCGAGACGCGCACCGCCATCTGCAGCGCGAACCAGCGGTCGCGGGGGAGGTCCACCGGCTCGTCGTGCGGGCGGTGCAAGGCCTCCGAGATGACTCGTACCTGTGGGGAGTCGGCCGCCAGCGAGCGGCGAGCGGCGGTCGGGCTGAGGTAGATGCGGGCGGTTCCGAACTCGCGCGCGGGCGCCAGGACCAGCCACTTGAGCCAGAGGTTTCCGTCCGCGTACTGGTCGCACGCTCGGGCGGCGTCGGAGTCGCCGGCGCCCCGGGAGTACTTGTAGCCGAAGCTGAAGGTGCTCGGGATGTACTGGTAGATCCGGAACCAGACCGTTCGGCCCTGAGGAACCGGCGCGGGGAGAGGCGTCCGGCCGGCGAAGAAGTGCCCGCCGGAACAGGCGGGGAGCGGCTCGTCCCCCGGGTTCGTGGTCACGCGTACGGAACGCCCCTGGCTCACGGAGTGCGTGTCGTCGACCACCGACCGTCGCCACGAAAGGAAGTCGGCTCCGATCGGCTCCCCGGATCCGTCGTATGCGATCATCGGCCGGAACGCCGTCGCGCCACAGCTGCCACCATCCGGCGCTCCCATGTCGGAGGCCCCGCCATCCGCCCGCTCGACCGTCGCGTCCTCGGCCGGCGGCCCCGCATCCAGGGTCGGAGCTCGCCCGTCTTCCCTCGCCGGGAAGCCCGCATCGGTCGGTTCGGCGGGTGGGGCGGAGCAGGCCAGCATCAGAGTGAAAGGAAGCGCTAGCGTCCGTGTCGTGAGCATGTGGGGAGACTGACCGCGCCCGGATCTCCGCTCCACTGATCTCCGCTGAGGTCTGCTTCGGTCGGGCGTGGTTAAGTGCAGATCAGTGGTGCCGCCCCCGGTTCACGCTCACGATGGACGGGTGGACCAGGGGAAGGAGCGACCGGCGAGCCGGGGTGCGTCGGAACGGATGGCCCTGCAGCCGAGGAATACGCTGCGCTATGCTGCCCCCCTGGTGAAGGTCCCGTCGATCTGGCTCCTCGCGCTGGCTGTCCCTTCGGTCGCCGGCTGCGTGCTCGAACCGGTGGACTTCAGCAATCGCTCCTGCCCCTGTGCGGAGGACGCCGGTTGGCGCTGCGACGACGCCACCAACACCTGCGTACGCACGTCCGATGGCGTCTGTGGCCGGCCAGGTGCCGACCCCGGTGTGGTGGAGCTCTCGAACCTGAGGGTCGCCTGGACCACCCCGAACCAAGCGCGCCTGGGCTGGGAAGCGACGAACCTGGACCAGCTCTTCACCTATGAGGTGGACGTCGCGGCGACCGAAGAGGCGCTCGGCGCTGGTGACCTCTTGTGGACCGTGGACAGCGAGGAGAACCCAGAGTTGGCTCGCGGGTATCTGCCGAACACGAACGAGCTGGACGATGTCTTGAACACCACCCTCCGCGCGCTGGAGCCGAACACCGCCTACCGCGTCCGGCTGGTGGCCGTGGACTCCGCCGGGGGTGTGACCTGCTCGAACATCGCCCTGGCCCGGACCACGCCGGAAGCGGTCGAGGGCCTCCCCATCGCGCAGGAGACCGCGGATGGCGCGTCTCCGCTTCCTCCGTGCGTGACCCTCGTGGACTCGCCGACCACGGCCGCGAGCGGGAGCGCTCACTGGCAGTACACCGCCCGTTGCGAGGAAGAGGCGGCGGACCGCGGGATTCCGGTGTGCGGGGAGCCGAGCCGCGCCTACCCGCGCTGCTGGGAGCATGTGCGAGTCCAGGGCCTCGACTACGACCTGAGCCTGACCGAGAGCGAGTTCCAGCAGGCCTTCCTCGAGCTCGCGGTCGAGATCGTCGACACCGACAACGGCTTCTGGGGGGAGATCGGCTTGTCCACCTGGAACGATGAGCGGAACGGCCACGACAACTTCATCGAAGCGCGGCTGACGCTGGCATCCAACGTGGGCTACCAGCGCTATCAGATCCCGCTCGCCACTCTCTCCGGTGGTGGGTCCACCCTGACGCCGGAGCAGCTCAGCCGCGGAGTGCGGGGCTTTCGGGTCGGAACGATCTGGCGCGATGGCGCGACCGTTCGCGTCGATGATGCCGCCATTCGCTGGTGACGCACCCGTCAGTTGAACCGCGGAAACGCGGGCGGCGACTCCTGCTCGGGCTCTCGCTCGGGACGGCGAGCTCGCCGTCGGCGACGGCTCTCGGGCGCGGGTGTACGAACGAGCGACAGCCGCAGTCGTTGGTCCAGGTCGGGCAGGACTTCCGTCTCGAGGGGCTCGTATCCGGCATGCTCGAGGCGGACGGCGACGGGCCGATCGGCACGCGAGAGCCGCAGGGCGGCTGGTGTGGTTCCCTGCTCGTCGTCGTCGATCAGGACACGTGCCCCGGGCGGATCGCTCTCGATGGTCACGGTCACCCAACTGGACGCTGGGGCCGCCGGCGGCATCTCGGGCGCTCGGGATTCGGCGAGCGGCGGTGGGGTGGGGTCGGCCACTTCGTCCTCGCCCAGCCCGATGACGACGAACACCCCACCCGCCAGCAGCGCGCCCACCGCCGGGATCGCCCACCACCACTTCGCTCGGGGGCGCCCCACCGGTTCGGCCGGCGTCTCGACGTCCACGACGATCGAAGGAAGCTCCACCTCTCGGTCGACTTCCGCGGAGGGCACGTTCTCGAGTCCGTCACCGACCGAGACGCGATGCAACATCTCGCGCTTCTGCGCGATCCGATCCGGAAAGAGCGCCCGCATCGTCTCTCGCAGCGACTCCTGCGGCATGATGTCGGGCGCGAGCTCGCGAAGCGCGAAGAGCAGCTCCCGCCGCATGGCCTCCGCGTCCGGGTAGCGGTCCGCCGGGTCGGCGGCGAGCGCGACGAGACAGATGCGCTCGAGCTCGGGCGGGTAGCCCTCCACGAAGCGAGACGGCGGAACCATGTCGACTTCGGAGACGGCTCGCAGGCTCGCCAGCTGCGTCGAGCGGCGAAAGAGCGAGCGCCCCGTGGTGAGCTCGTAGAGGACGATGCCGAGCGAGAACACGTCGCTGCGGCGGTCCAGACGCGAGCCCGTCGCCTGCTCCGGGGACATGTAGGAGAACTTCCCCTTCAGGGCGCCGGCCTCGGTCACGGTGATGCGGTCCGCCGCCTTGGCGATCCCGAAGTCCATCACCTTCACGGAGCCGTCGTAGGTGACGAAGAGATTCTGCGGGGAGATGTCCCGGTGGACGATGCCGAGGTCGGAACCATCGTGGCCCTTCATCTCGTGGGCGGCGTGGAGCCCTGCGGCAGCCTCCGCAACGATGTACGCGGCCTGCGCGGGCTCGATCGGCCGGCCCCGCGACCGCGCTCGACGTTGGACCGACGCGAGCGATTCGCCCGCCAGGTACTCCATGACGAGGTAGAGCCCCCCCTCGTCCTGCCCCAGCTCCTGGTGCTGCACCACGTTGGGGTGAGCGATCCGCGCGGCGATGCGCGCCTCGTCCAGGAACATGTCGACGAACGCTCGCTCTTCGGCGAACGCTGGCAGGATGCGCTTGATGACGACTGGGCGCTCGAAGCCACTCGGTCCCGTCAGACGACCCAGGAGGATCTCCGCCATCCCTCCCCGCGCGAGCTCTCCCACCACTTCGTATCGGCCGATCTTCCCGGTCTGAAGGGGTTCCATCACTACTTGGGGAAGGATACCATCGCGTGATGATCGTCGGGCGATGGGCAGTGATGCGCCCGCTGGCCGTCGTGGCGCTCGTACTGTGCCTCGGGACCAGCGTCACCCACGCTCAGGGCGGAGATGTGGCAGGACGCGACCGAGCGGCGGCGCTCACCCGAGAAGCCCTCGAGCACTACGACGCCGGCGCGCCCGAGCTCGCCGTTCCGCTGCTCCTCGAGGCCCGCGAGCTCTACGCGGAGCCCACGCTCCTCTACAACTTGGCTCGGGCGTACGAGGCGCTCGGCCGCTACGAAGATGCGCTCGCCGCGTACGAGGCCTACGTGGACGAGGCTCCGGAAGCCAGCCATCGAGCCGCGATGCAGAGCCACATCGACTCTCTGCGTGACCAACTCGCGGAGCGAGACCGCCTCGCTCGCGAGCGTGAGGAAGAGCGTCGCCGCCGGGAGGCTGCCGAGGCCCGCGCGGCCAGTCGCGAGGCCAGCGGTCCGGGTCCGATTCCATGGCTCCTGGTGACGCTCGGCGGCGCGACGCTCGGAAGCGGGCTCGTCCTCGGCCTGCTGGCACGGTCCGAGCGCGACGCGGCGGATGCCGATCCCATTCACGAGAGCGCGATCGCGACCATGGACCGAGCGGAGACCTTCGCGACCGTCGCCAACGTCCTCTTCGCCGTCGGTGGCGTTCTCGGTGGGGCGGGAGCCACCTGGCTCACGGTCTTCGCGTTGCGCAGCGACGATGGGGAGGGCGCCTCCGTGGAGGTCACGCTCTCGCCGACGGGCGCCCGGTTGAGCGGGCGGTTCTGACCCGACCGGCACTCATGGCACGCCGCAGCTCTCACCGTCAGAGGATCCCTCTCGCGCACCGCCTCCCCAACCCGCCCGCCGTGTTCGTCGGCCGGGAGGAGGAGGTGTCACGGCTCGGGTCGATGCTCTCGCGGACGCCCCTCGCGGTGATTCGCGGCCCGGGTGGGATCGGAAAGACGGCCCTCGCCCTCCACACCATCGCGCAGAGCTTCCCCGACGCGCTCCCTCGCACCCTCTACGTCCCGATTCGACCCGACGAGTCCCCCGACCAGGTCCGGTCCACCATCGCGCACCTGCTCGCCCAGGTCAGCGGCGCCGAGGACGACGTGGACGTCGCCGGCGCTCGAGGCGACCCCGAGGAGCTCACCGCGATCGCCATCGACCTCGCCGAGGAGGGACCCTTCTGGGTCGTCATCGACGATCTGCAGCACACCGATCGCGAAGAGATGGGAGAGCTGCTGCGACAGGTCTCGGCCTATGCCCGGCGGAGCCGCTGGGTGGCCACCACGCGCGTCCAGGACGACCTCTCGGACCTCGACGGCCAGGTGCTCGACCTCGACAGCATGGGAGTGGCGGAGCTGGCTCAGCTCGCTCGCGAGCTCACGCCCGAGCTCACCCCGGACGATGCCCAGGCCGCCATCGCAGCCGCGGCCGGCTCCCCATGGCTGGTGAAGCAGTACCTCACGGCTGGCGCGGAGGGGGTGGCGCTCTCGCGCGATGGCGTGCTCGAGACGCTGGGTGCCAGCGCGCGCGCTCTCCTCCGCACCCTCGCACTGCTGGATGCACCCTTCGATACGGCGTTGCTCGCCGAGATCGCGCCGCTGCCGGACGCCGTCGAGCTCTCGGCCCTCGAGCGCCGCGGGCTGCTGATCCGGTCGGCCGCCGGCGTCGCCGTGCACGACCAAGTGGCCGCCTTCCTCTTCCCGCCGGGCGCCGACGTCGAAGGCGACCGGCAGCTTCGGGCTCGACTCGCAGAGGCGCTCGGTGCGCGAGAGGAACCCACGGCGTTGCTCGAGGCCCTCCGCTTGCATGCCCTCGCTGGCCGGGTCGATCCCATCGTGAGGTTGCTCGACGCCCGTGGTCACGACCTGATGGGCCTAGGCTATGCGCCGCGGCTATGGCAGGTGATCGGAGAGCTCACCGACCGGCGGCTGGGGCTCTGGCAGTTGCGCTGCGCCGCCGAGCTGGGGAACGCGACCGTGCTGGCCGCGGTGCGTCCGCCGGAGCTGACGCACCACGAAGATCGCCTCACCTGGGCGGCGACCCAGTTCCTCATCGGCGAGCGGGCCGAGGCACGCCGCATCGCCCTCGACGTCCAGGAGTCGACGGACGACCCTCGGCTACGGCACGACGCGGCGCTGTTGTCGGCGCGAGCGCTGCTGCATCTCGGACGGGCGGAGGAGTCCGCCACGGAGCTCGAAGCGTTCGAGGGTCGCGCAGCGCACCCCGACTTCCGCCGCGCGGCCCTGACCGCGCTGGTGCATTCCTCCCTCGACCGC
Source organism: uncultured Sandaracinus sp. (assembly GCA_964462035.1). Lineage (GTDB taxonomy): Bacteria > Myxococcota_A > Polyangia > Polyangiales > Houyiibacteriaceae > UBA1660. The sequence goes on along the minus strand of CAYXAP010000027.1, from coordinate 42,229 downwards.
GACGGCTCGTCGTCGCAGGTCGCGGCGTTGCTCGAGACGGCCCCGACCGACGCCGACCCCGAGGCGCTCCTGGACTTGGCCACCGCCTTCTATCGGGTCGCGGAGCGCTCGCGAGCGGACGATGTGATCGAGCGAGTGCTCTCTACGCCGCGCGGCGGGCGGGCGTCGCTGCTGGTCTCTCGGCGAGCGCTACTCTTGCGTGCGCGCATCTGCCTCGACCGCGGTCGGCTGGCCGAGGCCGAGCGGCTGCTCCTCCTGGTTCGCCCGTACGCCCGTGGCGCATCCATCCTTCGGCCGTTGCTCATCGAGCTCGACGCCGCCCGCCGCCTGACGGTGGGGTCCCTTTCCCGGCTGCCTGGGGCGATTGCCCATGGGCTCCAGCTCGCGCGCGGCGCCGATGCCGGGATCGCCCGCCGGTTGAGCGAGCTCGAGGCGGAGACCGGGCGCCGATATGCGCGCGAGGTGCCCGTGAGCGCGACCCGTTGCGACGGCTCACCGTGGGACGCGCCCGACGTCCGACGACTCCGAGAAGCGCTTCGCACGGCACGGCAGCGATTGGCCGCGGGCGATCTGATGGCGGCCATCGACATGGTGCGGGGCGTGCGCCGAGACGCCAGTCGCGCGGGGCTGCTCGTCCTCGAGGCAGAGGCGCTGCTGGTGCTGGCGGACGCGCTCTGTGCCGGGATGTTCGTCGAGGAGCTGGCTGCGGTGGTGACCGCGCTCGAGGAGTTGGCCGACCGGCTCGGAGCACCGCGGCTACGCCTGCATGGGACGTTCTTCGAGAGTCATGGCGACGCCGAAGCCCTCGAGCGGCTCGCGGCCGAGGTCGACGTGGCTCCGATCGCTGCCCGGCGCGCGCGAGCGTTGTTGTCGTCTGCGGAGGCGCTCGACCGTGTCGACGAGCGGGTGCTCGCCGCCGCCGAGACCGCTTGGGCGGGCCGCCGCGTCGAGGACGTTCGGTTGGCTCCGGGCGACGGGTGGCACTCGGCGTGGGGTATCGACTCGGTGCGATCGGTGGTGTGGCTCCCCGATGGACGGACGATCTCGCTCCAGAAGAAGCCGCTGCTGGTGCGCGTGCTCTCGACCCTGGCCGACCATGGGGGCGCGGCGACGAAGGAGCAGCTCATCAACCACGCTTGGGGAGAGGCCGACTACCACCCCATGCGCCACGACTCGAAGCTCCACGTCTCGATTCGAGCGCTGCGAAAGGCCATCGAGGACGACCCCAGCGACCCCTCCCGTGTGCTCACGACCGATGAGGGCTACGCGCTCGGCGGCGCCGTTCGGCGCGTGGTCGTCGCCCCGAGCTAAGCGCTCCTCAGGACGAATCGGTCGACGTGGAGGGGCGCGCGCGCCTACGAAGGACGACATGCGCTCTCCTCTCGCGTGGCCGTTCTTCGCAGCCCTCCTTCCGTTGGCCCTGCCTACGCCCGGGCTCGCCGACTGCAGCGATCCCCGACCGGAGTGGCTCATGTGTGAGGACTTCGAAGGCGCGGCCGCCGGGTGGGAGGCATGGTTCGCCGAGTCGGGCTTCGTCCAGTGCATCGGCTGCTCGGATGGCCGCAACGACGCCGATCGATTGATCTTGAGCGACGATCCGGAGCACGTCTTCGACGGGAATCACGGGCTGCACATGCCCGCGGGGGCGGGCGCTGACTACCAGGGGGCCGAGCTCGTGTTTCGGAGCTGCGCCGGGGAAGGGCGCCCCGGCTGCGACCTCACCAACCACGAGCGGCTCTATCTGCGAACCCGGGTCAAGCTGGCCCCCGACCACGAGTACGTGCACCACTTCTTGAGCCTCGGGGGCACCCGGCCGGACGCCTACTGGGAAGGGAGCGGCAACGCCGGATGCCGGCCGAACGGCTTTCGCCATGCCGGAACGACCGTCGACTTCGACCGCGAGCGGCGCCTCTTCTTCTACACCTACTTTCCGGAGATGCGATGCGACTCTGGCGGGTACTGCAGCGGTAGCTACGCCGCAGACATCTGCGAAGGCTGCGCAGCCAAGGGCATGCCGTGCGAGAGCGGGCCCGAATGCTGCTGGGGCAATCACTTCGAGCCCGAGCGGCCGGTCTTCATGCCACGCGACGAGTGGGTCTGCATCGAGATGATGATGCAGATCAACACCCCCGGCGTGTCGGATGGAGAGATGGCGTTCTGGGTGAACGACAGCCTCGCCCACCGGGTCACCGAGATGCGCTGGCGGGACGAGGGCGCGCTCGGCCTCAATCGAGCGAACCTGAGCCACTACGTGGCGCGCTCGGATGCCGACCGGCCCAACCGCGTCTCGTTCGACGATTTCGTCGTGAGCACGGAGCGAATCGGCTGCGATCTCACTCCGGGACCCGAGCCGGGGGGAGATGGCGGGGCGCCCGGGCGGACCGATGGCGGTCCTCCCACGGGGGACGACGGAGGCGCGTCGAGCGGCGACGCGGACGGAGGCCGCCGGGTGGGCGCCGGTTCTACGATGACCAGCGGCGCCTGCGCTGCCGGGGGCCGGGGCGACTCTCTTCCAGTCGGTCTCGTCTCGCTCTGGGCCCTGCTCCTCCTCCGTCGCCGACAGAGGTGCCCCGCGGCCACCTAAGGAGAGATCAGCGTCGGAGCCTCGCGGCGGGCGGCCCCGCCCGTAGGCTGAGCTCATGAAGCTCCTTGCCCTCGTCCTCTCCCTCCTCTCCCTCACTCCTCTCACCGCGGCGGCGCAAGCGGAGCACACCCCGACGGCAGAGGACGCGGCATTGGTCGCGAGTCTCTTGGCGGACCGGGTCGACGTGCCGCCCGAGCGGATCGTGCACGTCGCGCCGTTGCCCGGGGTCGACGGGGACGGCTCGGAAGCGAGCCCGCGGCGGGACCTGATCGAGGTGGTCGCCGAGGCCCAGGCCGGGACGGCCATTCACCTCGCTCCGGGTGTCTATGAGATGAGCGCGATCCGTGACGCGTTCGGGCACGAGCGCTCCCGCTTGATCACGCGCCACGACGGCGAACCAGGTCGGCCGATCGTGATGCGGACCGAGCCCGCGGCCTACTCCGCGGGAGGGGTGGCCGTGCTGGACTTCGACTACGAGAACCGCGGCGACTGGAGCTCGTCTGCGTTCGTGGCCGCCCACTCCGAGTGGGTCTTCGAGCGCTTCGAGATGCGGCGGATGTACCGGCGAGGCTTCTCGGTGAATGGCTTCCGGGTGACCCTTCGCGAGCTCCATCTCCACCATGCCGACACCGACGGGAGCGACAACGACGCCCTCATCGTCATGCAGGCCAGCAGTGGCGTCGCCGACAACGTCGTGGTCGGGAACCACCTGCACCACGTCGGAAACATCGATCAGGCGACCGATGCGCTGCTCGACCGCGGCGGCGTCAACGGTGGCTGCTACTACTCGGTCACCAGGCTCAGCTACGACAGCTCGGTTCCCGCGGATGGGCACGACGCCAGCCGAGCCGAGTGGGAAGCGAGTCTCCTCCCCGCCGACGGTCACGTGTACGTCGTCGGCAATCACGTCCACGACTGCCACTACGGACTGGGTCTGAAGAACAACTCCCGCGGCCCCTACTGGTTTCTGAGCAACGTCATTCATGACGTGGACTACGGTGTCTTCTCGCCGTTCCGCGAGACGATCGTGCGCGACAACATCATTCATGACGTGGCCGCCGCGGGCATTCGGCTGGGACGCGCTCAGACCGACGGCCCCCTTCAGACCTACCTGAAGATGACCGGCAACGGTGCTCACTCGGAGGTCGCGTCCAACACGGTCGTCAGGGCCCCGCGCGGGCTGGGGTTCGGCGCGGGCTGGGGCTCGTTCGTCCACGACAACCTGGTCGTCGACACCGAGGAGCCCGTCGCCATCTCACGCAACCAGTTCGCGTGGTGGGAAGGCGGCAGTTGGCCGGGCATCCGGGGCGAGTACCTCATCGGTGATCTGGGACCCTCGCACCCGTTCTGGGAGCAGGTGCCGGCGTACGTCCGGGAAGCGCCCGAGGAGTACCCCCGCATGCGGCTGACCGAGAACTGCTACGAGACGGCGCCGGTCATCGCACGCGTCGACTTCGTGCAGCCGGTGGCGGACATCACGGGGATGCAGTTCGACGAGGACGAGCGCATCCTGACCGAGGCGGAGCGACTCGCGCTCTTCGTCGACGAGGAGGCAGGCGACTTCCGGCTGCGAGCCGGCGACTCGCCCTGTGGCTCGCGAATCGGTCGCCGAGCGCCCCCCGGCGTCGGCGACGCGGGTGTTCCGGACGCGGGCGGCGCCGACGCAGGGGCGGAGCGCCCCGACGGTGACGGAGGTGTCTCCGCCCCGATCGATGGCGGCAGCGGCTCGGTCGGAGGCGGCTGCTCGTGCGCCACGGGCTCGGCGGGGTCGGGAGCGGATGCGATCCCGCTCCTGTTCCTCCTCGTGCTCCGGCGCCCCGCCGGAGGGCGTGCACGACGGCGCGGACGGTAGGGAGCACGACCGTTCTCTGGAATCAGCTCTTCGACTTCGCGGGGGCGGCCTTCTTCGCCTTCTTCTCGCTGCGCCGGCTGACGCCTGCGATCTGAAGTAGCGCCGGCTGCACCACCAGCGTCGCGAAGAGGGTCGCGCCCACCGTCACGGCGATGAGCTCGCCGAAGCGGCGCACCGGCACGAAGCTGCTGAAGAGCAGTACCGCGAAGCCGGCCATCAGCGTCACGCAGGAAATGACGATGGCGCGTCCCGTACCGCGCGCCGCGCGGATCAGTGCCGGGTGTGCGCGGAGCCCGCGTTCTCGCGTTTCTTCCCGGAAGCGGGCGAGCACGTGGATCGTGCCATCGACGGCCAGACCGAGGCTGATCGAGAAAATGATCACGGTCGCTGCATTGAGCGGGATCCCTCGCGCCACCATGTAGGCCATGGTGAAGACGAGCGGGATGATGTTGGGCGGGATGCTGAGGAGCCCGAGGCGGATGCTTCGGAAGAGCAGGGCCAGCAGCAGGAAGATGATGCCGACCGCGGTCAGCAGCGAGCCGAGCAGGTCGCCCACGACCGCGTCCATGCCGACCGATCCGTCGTATGCCTCACCGGTGTACGCCACGTCGACGTCGTCCGGCAGCGCTTCGGCGAGTCGCTCGTCGAGCCGGTCGATGAATCTCATCGTGGCCTGCGCGCCGACGTCCCGAACCTTCACCTCGAAGCGCATGTGCTGGCGGTCGTCGGTGACCCACGATTGGAGTGGGTCGCCGCGATCGTCTTCCTTGGCCTGCAGTAGCTCGCCGAGCGCGTGGACCATCTCCTGGCTGCCAAACTGTCGCGGCACCTCGGGGGCACCCTCGGGCGAGAGCATGCGCAGCGTCTGCCGCATGATGTCGGTCTGGCTCATGGTGCCGAGGACCTCTTCTTGCGAACGGGCCCACTCCGCGACGTCGTCGATGGCCGCCAGGACCTCCGGGTCCTCGAAGCGGAGCTCCCGATCGGAGCGCAGGCTGACCTCGAGCGGTCGCACGCCGCCGAGCTTGTCCTCGAGCAGGCGGGTCGTCTGGTAGACCGGGTCTTCCTCGTCGAACTGGTCGAGGAGCGCGTGGTCCACCACGAGGTTCGTCGCGGCGAAGCCGCAGAGCCCGAGCAGGAGCGCGGTGATCCCGAGGATCTGCCACGGGCGCCGCAACACCCACGCGGTCATCCGCATGATCGAGAGCTCGAGGATCGCCCCGCTTCGGCGCTCCTTCTTGGTCGGCGCCTTCACCCACGTGAGCACCGCCGGGAGGAAGGTGATCGTGACGACGTAGGCGATCATCACGCCGAGGGCCGAGGTCACGCCGAAGTGGCGGAGCATCACGGTCTTGCTGACGATCAGCGAGGCCAGACCGACGGCGGTGGTCACCGAGGTGAGCAGGCAGGCCACGGCCATGGTGCGCACGGTCGCGCGACCGGCCCAGTGCCGTTGGTCCTTGCTGGCGTCGTCCGCGGCGTTCTCGCGATCGAGCTCCTCGCGGTAGCGCGCGATGAGATGGATCGAGTCACTGATGCCGATGATGATCAGTAACGTCGGTATGATGTTGTTGAGGACGTTGAAGGGCTCGCCGGCCACGGCCATGCCGCCCACCGTCATCACCGCCGTGATGCCCACGGCGGCGATCGGCAGGATCACGCCGGGCAGCCAGCGCAGGGCGATGCCCAGCAGGAGCATGCAGACGACCAACGTCATCGGGACCAGCACCAGCTGGTCGGCGCGGATGTTCTCGACGATCGAGGTGCGCAGGTAGGGCAGGCCGCCGAGGTGCCACTTCACGCCCATCGGCGCCGGGTGGCCCTCGAGGTAGGTCCGCAGATCCTCGACCTGCTCGCGCATCTCCCGGCTCTCGGCCGGCTTCAGGAAGAGCGCGGCCACGGCGAGCGTGCCGTCCTCGGAGAGGAGGCGGCCACGGATCATCGGCGACTGCGCCAGGCTCTGGCGGAGCTCTTCGACGTCGGCTTCGGTGATCTCGTCGCCCTCGGCGATGGCGTCGACCTTCACCTCGCGCTGCAGGCGGGGTCCGAGCTCGCGGAAGCCGCCCGGGAAGCGCTCCGGATCGGCCTCGACCACCGAGACCAGGGCGTCGATCACCACCGCCTGGAGATCGGAGTCGATCGCCTCTTCTTCTTCGCCCTCGAGCTCCGCTTCGAGATCGTCGAGGCCGCCGGCCTCTTCCGGCTCGCCCTCGTCCTCGCCTTCGAGGTCGTCCAGGTCCTCGGGCTCGTCGTCGAGCTCGGGCTCGCCTTCGAGATCGTCCTCGAGGTCGTCGAAGTCCAGCTCGTCCTCGAGGTCGTCGAAGCCGCCGCCGCCCGATTCCTCGGGCTCTTCCTCCGCCAAGCGGCGGGGCAGGGGGGTCCGCGTGAGGCTCACGACCTGGTCGATCCAGGACTGGCGCTCCAGCTCCCGGACGATCTCGTCCATGTACTGCAGCGGCTCACGCTGGAGCACGCCGTCGTCCGATTCGACGAGGACCAGCATCACCCGATCCGTGTCGCCGAAGTCCTCTTCGAAGCGTTCGGCGACCGAGGCCTCATCCCCCTCGAAGGAGGCGATCAGGTTCTCGACCGAAGGATCGACCTGGATGTTCGGGATCTGGGAGCCGAGCCCAGCTGTCACGAGGACGAGAACGCTCAGCACGAGCGCCCTCCTCGTCGTCACCACCCGCGCAATCCAGTTCAGCAAGTCGTCGTCCGTTCGAGGGCTCTCTGGCCCGATTCACCCGCCCCTGCGGACCCTTCGGGGGTCCGAATCGAGGGATCGAGGTGGCCCTGTCTATCACATGGCGCCCCTGAGGCGAACGGCCGGCGTGAGGCACCGTCGCTCGCCCCGAAACACGTTTCACTCAGCGGCGAGGGCCTCACGACGCGCCAGCCCCCATCCAGGGACCGCTGAGGCGGATTTCGCAGAGCTTCGCCGGGGTGTCGGTCGCGTCCACGTCGGTGACTGCCCAGGCCGTCCCGGGCCGGCTCGAATCGAGCACCAGCCCCTCGATCTTGATCGTGGAGCGCTCCCCCTCGGCGTCCTCGATCGTCGTGATTCTCACGCCTTCCTCGTCCATCACCCCGATCCTGACCCCGACGACCCGGCCGTCGGCCATCACGCTGGGCGAGGCCTCGGCCCCGGCCAGGAAGACGATCGTCCGGTCCGAAGTGGCCGTGGCCCCCGTGAAGCCGTACGCGACGCCGTCCTCACTGCCGAGATTCACGGGCCGCATGGCGATCGGCTCGGGGAGCACTCCATCCGCCTCGAGCCAGGCCTGGAACGCCGCCAGACCGAGATCGGCATAGGCCGAGTGGCGGTGGGCTCCTGCCCCATTGCCGCGGTGGAAGAGCCGGAGCCGGTCTCCGACCACCACGGCACCTTCGAGGTTCAGCTCGGGTCCGCAGAACGAGCGGACCCGGAGGCTGGCGTAGAAGGGCTCGGCGTCGATCCACGTGACCTCGAGCTCCGAGTCGACGATCGCGATCCAGGACCGATCGGCCATGGTCCCGGAGCCGAAGCAGAGGACCCGGCCGTCCGGGAGGGAGGCGCAGGCCTCGAGGTCGGGCTTGCGGTGCACGTTCCCCAGCTCGGCGTCGAAGCTGTGGTGCCCGTCGCGGGCGGGCAGGGCACGGGTCGAGAGGCGGCCATCCGCGTGGCGGATCGCCAGCACGCTCATGTCGTCCTGAGCGATCAGCAGGCCATCGCCGAGACGGGCCAGCCCCGAGGCCGCGCGGACGTGGGGCCCACGGTCCGGGTGGTCGGCCGGGGCCGGCTCGGCGTAGACGAGCGGCTCGCAGCGCTCGACGGTGGCGCGGAGGCTCGAGTCGGTGACTGCGACGAGCTCGCTCGGCTCGCCGGACGCGCCGACCGGGGTCGGCTCCGCCTGCGTTCCACCACACGCCACCAGTACGGCGCACGTGGCACCGATCCGAGACACACCTCCCACGCGCTATGCGTAGTGCACCAGCAGCATGAAGCCCAGCAGCAATGCCGCCCAGAGGGTCGTCGCGCTGGGGCTCCAGGGCTCGCCGAGGGTCCCTCGAGGCGGCTGGTGGTGGACCGAGAGGAGTCGGAGGAACGCGCTGCGGACCAGCAGCATGGCGTTCCAGACCTTGAGGCGGGCGTAGGAGGCCAGCGAGTAGCCATCCCGCACGACCTCCGGCGCGGCCTTCCGATAGACCCAGTCCGAATCGACGTTCACCGCCGGTAGCTCCGGCGGGTACACCCCGAGCTTCATCAGGACGACGAAGGCCAGCCCCGCAAACATCAGCAGCTCGAGCATCGTGAGCACGTGGGTGGCTTCGTAGGCGTGGTACTCGGCGGCGACCTCGGGGAAAGGCAGGTACTCGTAGAGCAGGCCCGGGAACACGCCGATGCCGATGCAGAGCGCCGCGGCGATGCCCATCGCGACCAGCATGTGCTTGGGGGCCTCCTTCACCTTCCAGCCCTGGTCGTGGGCGAAGAAGGCGAAGAAGGGCACCTTGATGCCCGAGTGGTCGCAGACGCCGGCCGAGGCGAAGAGGAGCGCGCCGAAGATGATCGGCAGGTGCATCTCGCCGACCGAGCTCACGATCATCGACTTGGTGACGAAGCCGCTCAGCCCGGGGAAGGCGCTGATGGAGAGGGCGCCGATCACGCAGAAGATCGTGGTCAGCGGCATCGACTTGTGAAGCCCGCCGAGCTTCGAGGCTTCGACGGTGCCGGTGCGGTAGAGGACCGCGCCCATGCTCATCAGGAGCAGGCCTTTGTAGAGGATGTGCGCGAAAGCGTGGGCAGCGGCGCCGTTGAGCGCGAGCTCGGTGCCGACACCGATGCCGACGACCATGTAGCCGAGCTGGTTGTTCAGCGAGTAGGCCAGCACCCGCCGCAGGTCGTTCTCGAGGACGGCGTAGAAGATCGGGAAAGCGGTCATCACCGCGCCGATCGGGATGAGCAGCTCGGTGCCCGCGAAGCCGCGCGCCAGGGCGTAGATGGCGAGCTTGGTCGTGAAGCTCGCGAGCACGACCGTGCCGCTGACGGTGGCCTCGGGGTAGGCGTCCTGCACCCAGTTGTGCAGCAGCGGGAAGGCGGCCTTGATGCCGAAGGCGACGAAGATGAAGGGCGCCCCGCGGGAGGCGTCGAGCGCCATCCGGTCGAAGCCGTAGCTGCCGGTGTCCGAGAGGTGCAGCAGGATGCCCATCAAGAGCAGCACGCCCGACCCGACCTGCACGATCAGGTAGCGCATGCCGACCTTGTAGGCGCGCTCCCGCCGCTCGGGTTCGTCGAAGCCGCGGGCCCAGATCAGGAAGACGCTGCTGAGCGCGGTGAGCTCCCAGAAGACGAAGAGGCTGATCAGATCGCCCGCGAAGGTCGCCGCGATCGCCGAGCCCGCGTAGACCAACGTGGCCACGTGCTCGAGCGCCTTCTTCACGTGCAGCGCGTAGATGCAGCAGAGCACTGCCGCGATGTGGAAGACGATGCCGAAGATCCGGCTGAGCGCGTCCACCCGGACGATGTGGAGCGTGAAGCCAGCGAGCGAGAGCGTCGCGTCGTGCCCGAGCTCGAGCATCAGCAGGTGCCCGAGGCTCAGCAGCGGCAAGAGCACCACGAGCGCCGAGCGGAGCTTGCCCTTCACGAAGGGCACGAGCATCGCCCCGAAGAGCAGGATCTCGCCCGGGAAGAGCATCTGCGCGAGCTCGCTCATCGGTGGGCCTCCTCTTCATCGTCGTCTTCCGACTCCGACTCCGACTCCGCGTCCGACTCCGACTCCGCGTCCGACTCCGACTCCG
>CAYXAP010000027.1:19699-31918 GCA_964462035.1 uncultured Sandaracinus sp. | reverse complement strand
TCCGACTCCGACTCCGCGTCCGACTCCGACTCCGCGTCCGACTCTTCTTCTTCTTCTCGTTCCTCTGCGACCTCTGCGTCTCCGTGTCTCTGCGCGAGGCTCTTCTCCTCGTGCGACGAGTGGGAGGACTGCGAGGAGTGCGCATGGGGCGGGTCGGCGGACGCCACCTCGTCCCCGTAGAAGTCCAACGGCCGCATCACTAGCTTCCGTAGCTGCTTCGCCGTCAACACGAGCCCCACGTACGAGATGAAGCCGACCACCGCGTAGAAGCCGACCCATCCCTCGATCGCGAAGTGCACGTGCTTGTGCCCCACGAAGTGGAAGACCAGGTCGCCCACCAGCAAGAGCACGCAGATTCCGACGACCCCGCGGACGATCGTGTCCACGTTCTTCTCGAACCACGAGGGAGGCAGGGGCTCCCGGCCATGGTCATGCCCACTCATCCGGCCACCCCCACGATCGGTGCGATGAGGCGCACGACCCAGTGCGCCAGGAAGAAGAGCACCACACAGCCCGCGGCGGTCAGGCAGAGCGGCACCACGCAGAGCCAGGGTGCTTCGCCCGCGAGCATCCCGGCCTTCGGTTCGGCTCCGTGCCCATGGCCGTGCCCATCGTCGTGGTGCTCGTCCTCCTTCGGCGGGAAGAAGAACGCGCGGACCGGGATGGGGATCAGGTAGCCGATGTTGAGCAGCGACGAGATCATCAGCACCGCCACGAAGACGGCGTGCTCGTCCGCCGCGCCGAGGGCCAGGTACCACTTGCTCCACGAGCCGCCGAGCGGTGGAACGCCGATGATCGAGAGGCTGGCCACGAAGAAGGCGCCCATCGTGAGCGGCATCGTGCGACCGAGCCCGTCGAGCTCGCTGACGTTCTTCTTGTGTGCGGCGACCAGGATCGCGCCGGCGCAGAAGAAGAGGGTGATCTTGCCGACCGCGTGGGTCGCGATGTGCAGGCCGCCGCCGATGATCCCGTCGGGCGTCACCAGGGCCGCGCCCAGCACGATGTAGGCGAGCTGCGCGATCGTCGAGTAGGCCAGCCGCGCCTTGAGGTTGTCCTGCCGGAACGCGATCAGCGATCCCATCAGGAGCGTGAAGGCCGCGACCCACATCAACCATTCGCTCGAGCCGGTGGAGTGCAGCAGGTCCAGGCCGAAGACGTAGACGACGATCTTCAGCACCGAGAAGACACCGGCCTTCACGACCGCCACCGCGTGGAGTAGGGCGCTGACCGGCGTCGGGGCGACCATCGCGTTCGGCAGCCAGCGGTGCAGCGGCATCAGCGCCGCCTTGCCGCAGCCGTAGGCGAAGAGGCCCAGGAGCAGCGGCAGCATCGCCGGCTCGATGTGACCGGCGAGGATCCCGCCCCGGCGGAAGTCCAGCGTGCCCGTCTTCGCGTAGGTCCACGCGATCGCCAGCAGCAGGAAACCGATGGAGGTCCCCATCAGGATCCCGAGGTAGATGCGGCCGGAGCGACGAGCCTCCGGGCTCTGGTGATGGGTCACCAGCGGATAGGTGCAGAGGGTCAGCACCTCGTAGAAGAGGAAGAGGGTGCCGAGGTTCGCCGCGAACGCGATACCGAGGGCGGCGAAGATCGAGAGCGCGAAGCAGACGAAGAAGCGGGTCTGGTTCGTCTCGTGGTGCCCACGCATGTAGCCGACCGCGTAGGCGCTCGTGACCGGCCAGAGGCCGGCGGCGACCAGCGCGTAGAGCATGCCCAGCGGCTCGACCCGGAAGGCGAGCGGGACCCCGGGCAGGAGCGCGTCGACCACGATCCACTGCGGCTCCTCGCCGCGCATCACTGGGGCCACCAGGGTGAGCACCAGCCCGATGGTCGCGAGGCTCGCCAGGCCGGTCATCGCTTCGCGCAGGTTCGGCTTCTTGCCGGTCAGCGCGACCAGGAGCGCGCCGATGACCGGCGTCGCCAGGCAGAGCCCGATGGTGAGCTCGGGGCTCATCCGTGGCCTCCGACCGGCACGGGCGGGAGCGAGCCGGGTTCCAGGAAGAGCTGGTGCGCGGCGTCGGTCGCGAGCTCGACCACCTGGTCCGGGAAGAGCCCGAAGAGGATGCTCGCGCCGAGGAGGATGAGCGCGGGGACCATCGCGAGGTTGTCGTGGGTGGTCTTCTCGTCGACCGGCGGCGCCTGGAAGTACATGACCTCGACGACGCGCCAGACGTAGATCACGGCGACCAGGCTGCTCAGCAGCACCAACCCGGCGACCACGTAGTGCTCGGAGGCGAAGGCCGCCTGGAGCAGCGCCCACTTGCTCACGAAGCCAGCGGTGCCCGGCACGCCGATGAGACCGACGCCGCCGAGCACGAAGGCGAAGGCCACGATCGGCATCCGCTTGCCGAGGCCACTGAGTCGCTGGATGCGGTTGCTGCCGACGCCGGCGACGATCGCGGCCACGACGCAGAAGAGCCCGGCCTTGGTGACCGCGTGGGCGCCCAGATGGAGCAGGCCCGCCTGAACGCCGGCCTCCGTTCCGAAGGAGAGGGCCAGGGTCAGATAGCCGACCTGGCCCACGGAAGAGTAGGCCAGCATCCGTTTGAGCGTCGGCTGGTAGACCGCCGCGATCGAGCCGACGAACATGCCGGCGATCGACAGCGGCATCAGCACGTGGGTGCCGAAGCTCAGGGCGCCGAAGACGTGTGCGGCGCCGAAGAAGACGACCGTGGTCCGCAGGAGCTGGAAGTAGATGACCTTGGTCGCGGTGCCGGCCAGGAAGGCGGAGACGGCGGCGGGGGCTTCGGCGTAGGCGCCGGGCAGCCACTGGTGCAGGGGGAAGACTGCGAGCTTCAGTCCCAGGCCGACGATCATGAAGGCGAAGGCGACGAGGAGCGTGAGGTTGTGGCTGTCGAGCTCGGCGTTCTCGAGCGCCTGGACCCGGCTGGCGATGTCCTGCACGTTGAGCGTGCCGGTGACCTGATAGAGCAGGCCGATGCCGATCAGCACGAAGGTGCCGCCGATCGTGCCCAGGATCAGGTAGTTGAAGGCCGCAGAGAACGCGCGCCTCCGGTTGCCCATCGCGACGAGCGAATAGGTCGAGAGCGAGCTGATCTCGAGGAAGACGAAGACGTTGAACGCGTCACCGGTGATCGCCATGCCGAGCAGGCCGGCGAGGCAGAGCAGATAGGCGGCGTAGAAGAGGTGCTGCTGCCCCTCGGTGACCTCGTGGCGGGTCTCGCGGGTGCCCAGCAGGAGCCCGAGCGCGGCGATGCTGCTGACGATCGCCACGACGAACGCGCTCGCCTGGCTGACCACGTACTCGATACCGATCGGCGGCGGCCAGCCACCGAGGTGATACGAGATGGGCTCGACCTGTTCGCGGGCAGCGATGACGAGGCCCCAGCCGATGACGGCGGTCGCCAGGGCGGAGAGGAGCGCGAGCGCGCGCGACACCTGTTTCTGGCGAACGAGGGCCAGCAACGGCGCGGTCAGGAGCGGGACCACGACGAGCAGAACGGGGAAGTGCGCCTTCAGGCCGCTCATGACTCGAGCGACTCCTCCTCGGCGCGGTTCTTCTCGATCACCACGTCGTCCTCGACGCTGCCGTAGCTCTCCTTGATCCGAACCACCAGCGCCAGACCGAGGGCCATCGTGGCGATTCCGACGACGATCGCCGTCAGCATCAGGACGTGCGGGACGGGGTTCGAGTACGCGATGTCGAGGTTCGGCGTCGCGTCGTGGCCCTCGCCGTTCATCACGTAGACGGGCGCGGTGCCGCCGGCGACCTTGCCCATCGTGACGTAGAGCATGATCACCGAGACTTGGAAGATGGACAGGCCCATCAACTTCTTCACGTAGTTCCGGCGCGCGATGACGATGTGCAGGCCCGTCATCATCAGGGCGATCACCACCCAGTAGTGCCAATGGGTCGCGAGGGTCACTCCGGCCCTCCCTTGGACTTCTCCATCGGCAGCTCGGGAATCGCGGTGAGCCGCGGTGGGGCGAGCGGCCCCTTCTTCTTGAGGGTCCGTGGACGCGGCCGAGCGGTGAACACGAAGTAGATGACCACCATCACCGCGCTGACCGTGATGCCGACGCCGAGCTCCACCAGGAAGATGCCCCAGTGCTGTCCGTGGGACGGGTGCTCGGGCGTGAAGGCCGAGTAGTCGAGGAACGTACCGCCTGCGAAGAGGGCGGCCACGCCGACGCCGCCGTAGAGCAGGACACCGAAGGCCATGCCTCCCTCGAGGAGGCGCTCGGGGGCGATGCCCTGTACCGCGCGCGGACCCCAGACGAGCCCATAGAGGATGAAGGCCGCGGCGAAGACCACGCCCGCCTGGAAGCCGCCGCCGGGACCGAAGTCACCGTGGGCCTGGACGTAGAGCGCGAAGAGCAGGATGAAAGGGAGCATCACCTTCGCGACCGCCCGGACGATGGGCATCTCTCGGACGTAGGGTGCGCGCGAGCGGAGCGGGATGGGCTTGGCCTTCGCGCCCATGACCGCGCTCTTGCTCCGGAGCAGGAGCAGGACGCCGACACCCGCGGTAAAGACGACGGCGAGCTCGCCGAAGGTGTCATAGCCGCGGTAGCTGGCCAGCACGCTGGTCACGACGTTCGGCAGGCCGATCTCGTCCCAGGAGTGCATGAGGTAGTGGCGACCGACGCCGTGATGGATCGGAGCGTCGGGGTCGCCAAAGCCCGGCATGTCGAAGGTGCCGAAGAAGAGCGCGAGTCCGGTCAGCGACACCACGCCGATCGCGAGCCAGCTCCGCTCGCTCTCGCGCTCGGTGTCGTCCGTCAGCGCGAGGGTCGCGAGGAAGAGCACGGTCGAGATGCCGGCGCCCACGGCCGCTTCCGTGAACGCGACGTCGACCGCGGTCAGCAGCGTGAAGAGCCCCGCCGACAGGAAGCTGAAGATGCCCGTCAGCATCGCGGCGCCGAAGAGGTTGCGCAGCCGGCCGACGACGATGCCGACGACGAGCAGGAACACGAAGAGCACGGCTTCGAGCGGAAGCTCGCTCACGGCTTCTCCTCCCTGTCGTCATCCGACTCCGACTCCGCGTCCGACTCCGACTCCGGCTCCGCGTCCGACTCCGAGCCGATGGGCGCCATGTCGAACGACGGCACCTTCGCGGCCTTGGGCACCTCCGTCTTCGCTTCCGCTGCCGCCGTGCCCTTCTCGGGCCGGACGGTCCAGTCGCGGACGCGTGGGTTCTCCATCCGGATGCCCCGGGCGTAGGCGGCCTTCACCAGCGCGTGCGTCGAGACCACGCTGGAGAGCCAGATGAATCCGACCACGGTGACGAGCTTCACGATCACGAGCGGCTCGGCGAAGAAGCAGAGCCCGACCAGGATCCCCATCGCGCCGGCGCTGTCGGTCATGCCCGCCGCGTGGCAGCGAGAGTAGAAGTCCGGCAGCCGAAGCAGGCCGATCCCGCCGACCACGCAGAAGAAGACGCCCCCGGCCAGAAAGACCGTGCCGATGATCGCGAGCGCCAAGCTCATGGCTGCTCCAGCGAGGGGCGCTCGGGCACCTCTTCGTCTTCGTCGGAGAGCGTCGTCGCCGCCGCGAGCGACCCATACTTGCTGAAGCGCAGCACCGCGAGGGTGCCGATGAAGTTGATCAGCGCGTAGACGATCGCCAGGTCGAGCCACTCCGGTCGCCCGTCGAGGAAGCCCGCGACCGCGATCAGCAGCACGGTCTTCGTGCCGAACGAATTCAGCGCGAGGATGCGGTCGTAGGTCGATGGACCGAGGATCGAGCGCAGCAGCGCGAGGCTCATCGTCACGACGATGCCCACGGCTGCCGCAAAGAAGACCTCGGTGGCGTACGCGAAGTCCATCAGGCCTCGCCTCCGTGGGTGTCCTCGTCGAACTCTCCGGTGGGCTCGTCGAAGTGGTCCTCGTTGACCCGCTTCTCGAGCCAGTGGATCATCCTCGAGCTGGTGCCGCTCGAGTCCTGGTCGGCCATCTCGTCGTCCAGGCAGTGAACGAGGATGACGCCGTCACTCAGGTCGAGCGAGATCGTACCCGGCGTGATGGTGATCGTGTTCGCGAGGATCACGTTGCCGAGCGTCGTTCGCTGGTCGGCCGGGACCCGGATCAGGTGCGGCCGTATCGGCAGCGATGGGCTCAGGATGGTCTTGGCCACCTGAACGTTGGCCTTGATGATTTCCCAGGCGAGCCACGGCAGGAACACGATGAGTCGCAGGTTCAGCTCGAAGGGCACCGTCTCCTCGTCGAGGATCTTCAGCCGCCGAGCGACGAGCACCGTCAGGAGGACGGAGACCACCCCGAACCCGATGATCAGTGGCTCGAAATGCCATGACCAGACGATCCAAACGGCGGCCAACAGCGCCGTGGTGACCAGGGTGCGCGTCATGAGCCGCCGGACCATAGCACGCGAGCGGCGAGGTCCAGCCGGGCCGAATCGGAACGAAATGCTTGCGGAATTGGCTGCGCTCTCGAGGATGGGAAAGGTCGTTCAGGCCGGCTCTTGACGGCGAGCCCACATGGTGGGAGGTCTCGGCACGATGACCGACATCGCCCGGACGCTGCGATCCCTCGCTTCCAACCTCTCCTGGTGCTGGAGTCGCGACGGCGCCAGTCTCTTTCGTGCGCTCGATCCCGAGCGCTGGGAGACGTTGGGCCACGACCCCCACGCGCTCTTGGCCGCGCTCGACGACGAGGCGATCGCCGCCGGCGTCGCCCGGAGCGGGCTCGAAGACCGCATCGCGGAGCTGGCCAACGCGCAGAGCGCCGCGGTCGCGAGCGACGACTCCGCGCTCCTGGTCGGCGCGCTTCGCGCCCGTCCGGTCGCCTACTTCTCGATGGAGTTCGGACTCCACGAGTCGCTCGCGGTGTACTCGGGTGGCCTCGGTGTGCTCGCGGGCGACCACCTGAAGAGCGCCTCCGATCTCGGGCTGCCACTCGTGGGCCTCGGCTTCTTCTACCGCGAGGGCTACTTCCAGCAGAGCATCGATGGCGACGGCTGGCAGCAGGAGGCCTATCCGCGCGTGGAGCCCGAGGCGAAGGGTTTGCGGCCGGCGACCGACGCCGGCGGCCAGCAGGTGAAGGTCTCGGTCGAGACCGAGAAGGGCTCGATCCATGCGCAAGTGTGGGAGCAGCGGGTCGGGCGCGTGCGCCTCTTCCTCCTGGACAGCGACGTGGCCGAGAACTCGGCCGAGGACCGCGCGCTCACCGCGCGCCTCTACGGTGGCGACAGCCGCCAGCGCATCCGCCAGGAGCTCCTGCTCGGCGTGGGTGGGATCCGCGCCCTGAAGGAGCTCGGGATCCAGCCCGGCGTGCTCCACCTCAACGAAGGCCACTGCGCCTTCGCCGGTCTCGAGGCGATCGCCTGTCGGATGGAGGACGAGGGCGCGACCTTCGCCGAGGCCAAGGACGAGACCGCGAGCCAGACGGTCTTCACCACCCACACCCCGGTGCCGGCTGGCCACGACCGCTTCACCCACGAGCTGGCGCTCGAGCACCTGCGCCCCCTCGGCAAGCGCCTCGGCCTCGACGACGACGCGCTTCTCGCCCTGGGCTCCGAGGCCGTCGCCGTCGAAGGGAAGGGCAAGGTCGACTTCCACGGCGAGCCCTCCTTCTGCATGACCGTGCTCGCCCTGCGCGTGGCCCAGCGGGTCAACGGCGTGTCGTTCCTGCATGGGCGGGTCAGCCGCCAGATGTGGCAGCAGCTCTTCCCGGAGACCCCGCTCCATCGGGTGCCGATCGGCCACATCACCAACGGCGTTCACGTGCCGAGTTGGATGGCCCCGCGCTCCCGCCGCTTCCTCGACGGAGTGCTCGGCACTGACTGGGAACAGTTCCAGGCGGACCCCGACACCTGGGCACCGGTCGCCGAGGCCTCCGACGAGGACCTCTGGGATCTGCGCACCGGCCTCAAGGAAGGGCTGCTGCGCTTCGTTCGTGATCGCGCCGCCCGCGAGGCCGAGGCGCGCGGCGAGGGCGCCGACGTGGTGAGCGCGCTGCGTCAGTCGCTCGATCCGCAGCACCTGGTGGTCGGCTTCGCCCGCCGCTTCGCGACCTACAAGCGCGCGACGCTCCTCTTCCAGGACCTCGACGTCCTCGACCAGATCGTCAACGACCCCGACAAGCCCATGCGCTTCGTCTTCGCGGGCAAGGCCCATCCCCGGGACGACGGAGGCAAGAAGCTCATCCAGCGCATCCACGGCATCGCCCGCGATCCGCGCTTCCTCGGCAAGGTCATCCTGCTCGGCGGCTACGACATCGCCGTCGGCCGGGCCCTCACCGCTGGCGTCGATGTCTGGCTCAACAACCCCCGGCGGCCCCTCGAGGCGTCGGGCACCAGCGGTCAGAAGGTGGTGCTCAACGCCGGCCTCAACTGCTCGATCCTGGATGGCTGGTGGGCCGAGGGCTTCGACGGCACCAACGGCTTCGCGATCGGCGACGGCGAGGTCCACCGCGACCACTCCGTTCAGGACGCCAAGGACGGCGAGGCTCTGCTGGCCGTGCTTCGAGGAGAGGTCGCGCCGCTCTACTACGAGCGCCACGAGGGCGTGCCGAAGGGCTGGATCGAGCGCATTCGTCGCTCGATGGTGACCCTCGGCTGGCGCTTCAACGCCGACCGCATGGTCCTCGACTACGCCCAACGGGCCTATCTACCGGCGGCCGGTGTTCAGCTCGCCGAGGTCCGCTGAGCGCTCCGGAGGCCCGAAATGGGCCCCCTCCGCTTGACAGCCCCACTCACCCCAGCTATTTCGCCGCCTCTCACTTTCCCCCTTCCTCGGGAGGGGTTTCGTCTCTGGAAAGCATAGAACCATGGCCAACCACGCCAGCTCCAAGAAGCGCATTCGTCAGACCATCAAGCGCACCGCCCGCAACAAGCACATCCGCACCACCATGCGGAGCTACGTGAAGGCCGTCCGCGAAGCCATCGAGGCCGGCGACAAGTCCGCCGCCGAGGCCGCGCTCGCCAAGGCCACCCGCCGCATCGACATGGCGGTCAGCAAGGGCGTCTACCACCGCAAGACCGGCTCCCGGTACATCTCGCGCCTGTCCACGCAGGTCGCGTCGATGAGCTGAGACTGGCCTGACCGGCACCGGCTTCGGCCGATCGAAAGAGCGCGGACCCGAGAGGGCCCGCGCTTTTCGCGTTTCGTCCGCAGGAACGACGTTCCCAGCGAGAGCACCACGAAGAGAGCTGGACCCACACCGACGGCTTTCCCGATGTGGGCGGACCGGATCACGTCGGCGGCGCGAGCATCAAGGGTGGGCGGCGGTGGGCTCGGTGCCCAGGTCGGCGCCGAAGGCTTCCGCCACGAGCTCGTAGCTGCGCAGTCGTGCGGCCGGGTCGTGCATCACCGTGCTGATCATCAGCTCGTTCGCCCCCGTCTGCTCGACGATCGCCTGCAGTCGAGCTTTGACCGTGGCCGGGTCTCCGACGATCTGCAGATCGAGGATCGGCTGGACGAAGCGCTTCTCGAGCGCGTTCAGCGGGTGGGCGGCCGCCTCCTCGGGGCTCGGGATCGGTCCCGGGGTACCGGTCCGCAGCCGGACGAAGACGAGCCCGGTGGCGGACGCCAGTCGCTCGGCCTCGGTGGCGGTCTCGGCACAGAAGACCGACACCGCCAACATCACTCGCGGTTTCGGGAAGTGGGGGGAGGGGACGAAGGACTCGCGGTAGCGCCGTAGCGCTGGCCCCGCGGGGGTCGGGCTGAAGTGGTGCGCGAAGGCATAGCCAGCGCCGACGCGGCCGGCGAGCTCGGCGCTGCCACCGCTCGACCCGAGCAGCCACATCGGCGGGAGGGGCACGCCCGAGGGCACCACGTCGATCCCGGCGTAGGGGTGGTCCTCGGGGAAGCCCTGGCCCGCGAAGGCCATCACCTCGCGGAGCTGGCGCGGGTACTTCTCCGGATCCGCCGAGCGGAGCGCGTGAGCAGTGACTGGGGTGGTCCCGGCGGCGCGCCCGACACCCAGATCGATGCGGCCGGGGTGCAGCGCTTCGAGCGTCAGATAGCGCTCGGCGACTGCGAGTGGCGCGTGGTTCGGGAGCATCACGCCGCCGGAGCCGACGCGGATGCGCTCGGTGCGACTGGCGACGTGCTCGATCAGCACTTCCGGAGCCGCGCTCGCGATGCTCGGCAGACCGTGGTGCTCTGCGAGCCAGAAGCGGTGGTAGCCGAGCGCTTCGGCGCGCTGCGCCAGCTCGCTCACCCGCCGCAGAGCGGTGGGTGCGTCGCTGCCGGAGGCGATGGGCGCCAGGTCGAGGACGGAGAGCTTCACGCTCGTGAGTTCGATCGAATGGGGCGAGCGTGACGCGCTACGCCGCGCGGCAGAGGTCGAGCACGAGCCGCTGGAGCACTACGTCGTCCGGCTCCTTGCTGCCTTTCAGCAGCAGATCGGTCTCGGCGAGCGCGGCGAAGGCTCGCTCGAGGTCGCGGAGCTTGAAGCGACGTGCTGCCTCCGTGAGCGCGCGCGCCTTGAAGGGTGGGGCGCCCGCGACCTTCGTGGCCTCCTTGCCGTCCATCCCTTGGGCGAGCGCGCCACGCATCCGTGCGACCACTCGGAGCTGTCGGGACACGAGCGCGAGGATCCGCAGCGGCGGCTCGCGCCCAGCCAGCAGCGACGCGGCGGCTGCGGTGGCTTTCCGTGTGTCCCGCAGGCTGACGGCGTCGACCAGCTGCCAGACCGTATCGACACGGACCCGGCTGACCGTGGCCTCGACCGCGGCGAGATCGATCCGCTGACCCGGCCCGACGTAGAGCGAGAGGCGCTCGAGCGCGTCGCCCATCGCGGAGAGGTCCTCGCCCACGGCGTCGATGAGCGCGTGCGCGGCGTCCGAAGGGAGCTGGTGGCCCTTCGCCTTCGCTTCGTTGACGGCGAGCTGGCGGACCGCCCCCATCTTCAACGGCTTGGCGTCGAAGCGGCAGCCTGCCTTCTTGGCGGCGCGTGACAGCTTCCCGTTGCCGTCGAGCTTCTTTGCGACGAGCACCACGCAGGCCTCCGGCGCCGGGTCCTTCAGGTAGTCGGCGAGCACCGCGTGAGACTCGCCCTTCATCTTGTCGACCCGCCGCACGAGCACGAAGCGCTTGTCGGCCATCATCGGCATCGTGCGCGCGGCGTTGGCGACCGTCTGCCCTTCGGTCTGGTCGCCCTGGAAGAGGTCCTCGTTGAAGCCGGCCACGCCCTGGCCGCCGACGGTCGCGGACTTCGCCGCGGCGACGGCGCGTTCGATCAGCAGCGTCTCGGTGCCCACCAGCACCAGCACCGGCCGGACCTTCCCGCTCTCCAGCTCCCGAAGCACGTCCTGAATCTCAGCCACGATGGTGAGCTACCACCCCCGCGCCTTCCATCCAAGCACCACCCAGGCCCCGGAGGCGCTCGAGAGCGAGCGTCCCTAGTGCATGCGGGTGCCGAGGCCGACGAGGAGGCCACGGCCGTGGTCTTGGAGCGGGTCGGCGAGACCGCCGGGTGGACGGCGATCGAAGACGGCGCCGGCCTGGAGCGCCCAGCGCCGGTCGATCAGGCACTGGAGCGAGACGCGGTGCACGGAGGTGTGCGGGCTGGGGCTGGAGAAGAAGCCGCGGCCACGAAGCGCGATGCGGACTCGCGGGCGAACCAGGATCGGCAGCTGGAGCTCGTAGCCGAGCACGATCGACTGTGCGTAGCCCCCGAAGACGTTGGCGAGGATCAGGTTGGCTCGGACCCCCTCCGGTCTTCCGGCGCCGAGGTAGAAGCCCGGACCGCCCGCGCCTGGCTCGGTGGTCGGGTCGGTGACCAGGACCGCGGTCAGGCCAGTCTCGAAGGGGCGCTTCCACCGCCAGCCGAGAGCCAGGGTCCCGAAGGTCCGCAGTGAGTCTTCGGCCCGCCAGAGCTCCTTGCCGAGCTCCGCACGGGCCATGAAGCCGCTCGGGTCGTCCGCCTCGAGATCGACGAAGCCCCAGCCGCTCGAGGCGGGCATCGTCGCGCCCTCGACATCCAGGCTCCCCCGAGCCGCCGGTGTCTCGGGGACGAGCCACGCGCGAGCCCTCGACGGACTCTCGTCGGCGCCCGCCAACGCAGGCAACCCCGCCGCCAGGGCCAGGACCAGGACGGCGAAGCGCGTCATCGGAACCGCCGAAGGCCGAGTGCCCGAGCGAAGCGAGGGCGTGCGCGAAGCGCACGGAGTCGGGGGAGCCGCAGTCTCGGGCTTCGCCCGAGCAAGGCGGGGGTGTGCATCGAACGGTGGTCACGAGGCCGAAGGCCGAGTGCCCGAGCGAAGCGAGGGCGTGCGCGAAGCGCACGGAGTCG
>CAYXAP010000027.1:0-19599 GCA_964462035.1 uncultured Sandaracinus sp. | reverse complement strand
GCGCACGGAGTCGGGGGAGCCGCAGTCTCGGGCTTCGCCCGAGCAAGGCGGGGGTTTGCATCAAACCCCCAATTAGAAGTTCACTTCGCCGGTGTGCTGGACTCGCTCACCGATGGTCTCGAAGCGGGCCCGGCCCACCTCGTTGCGTCGGACCGTGATCACGATCTCGTAGCGGTTGTTCGGCTTGAACTGTGGCCGCTCGAGGCGGAGCCGCTGCACGAAGGTCTTCTCGTCGCGGTTGTTCACGAACACGCTCATCGGCGGCCCGATGAAGCGGCGAGCGCCGCCTTCCATGTCGTAGAAGAGCCCCTGGAACTCCAGGTCGCCCACCGGTCGGTTGAAGCTCACGACCATCTCGGCCTTCCACTTCCGCTCGGGGATCGGCTGCTCGGTCGTCTCGCGGAGACGCCGGGCCCGATGGCCGCGGGCGAAGCGGATCAGACCACGCTCGGTGAGCCGACGGGGGATCCGGTTCTGGGTGATGTAGACCTGGGCCCGCAGGCGCTGAGCCTCGGCCGTGGGGGTCGTCATCGCGTAACCGCTCGCGCCGACGACCAGCGTCAGCGCAGCCAGGCCCAGCAGCCAGGGCCCCAATCGCGCGTTTCGGAACCTCTTCAACATCTTCGTCCTCTCTGTCTCATCCACACCACCGGCCCCGTTCAGGGACCACGTGCGGCCGCGAAACTACCAGATCCCGGCCGCGCTCTCCATCCGGGGCCCTTGGACGACCGAGTCCCCCCGGCATTCAAAATGCCGCTGAGGTCGCTCCAGGCTCGCCAGAAACTTGGGCGAAGCGCCCTTCTCACGTTAGTCCCAGGCAGGTGCCAAAGGGCCGGATCGACGGAGCAATTGCGCTCCCTCTCGCTCCGTTCCGGGCGACATGGCACCGGGAGGCACGATGAACGCGGGGTCCAGCTTGAACGGTCTCGTAGCCCGAGCGCGCCGGGCGGCGCAGCGGCGCGGGCAGCGACCGAGCACGGCACATCTTCTCTTGGTCATGCTCCAGGGCGGTGGCCCGGAGGGTGCGCTGCTGAGTGGGCAAGGGGTCCGCGAGACCGACCTGCTCAATGCCTTGCGAGTCGTGGACGCCGAGCCGGCCTCCACGCTGGACCGGACCCTCGAACGCTCACACCAGATCGCCCGAGAGCTCGGCTCCGAGGCATCGGCGCTCCATCTGCTCCTCGCGATCACCCGTGATTCGAGGACCGCGGGCCATCGCAGCCTTCAGAAGATGGGTGCCGGTCCCGCACGCGTTCACGCCCGATTGCTCGAAGGTATCACCGGGACCACCGCGAGCGAGGTCGCCAAGCCACGCCCCGTGCAGGCCAGCCGTGATTGGCGGCAGCCGCCGCGACGCAAGCGGCCCACGCCGGCCAAGAGCGCCCCGCCTCGCAACAAGCGCCGCGGCGCGCCGCGACCCGCCGCTCGTAGGGGCGACGCGCCTGCCCAAGTGCCGCCGCCCGAGGCCGCCCCGCAGGTGCCGCCGCCCACCGCCGAGCCGGCGACGCCGAGCGACGATGGCATCCCGCGTCTCCATCTCGATCCCCGCCGTTTCCCGCTCCTGAGCCAGCTGGGTCGCAACCTGAGCGCCTTGGCCGTCGACGGCGCCCTCGACCCGGTCATCGGGCGCGAGCACGAGATCGAGCAGCTCCTCGACATCCTCGCCCGTCGCCGCGCCAACAACCCGGTGCTCGTGGGTCCGCCCGGCGTCGGCAAGACCGCGATCGTCGAGGGCCTCGCCCAGCGCATCGCCGACGGCGAGGGCTGTGCCGGTCTCGACGAGACGATCTTGGTGGAGGTCTCCGCGGGTGGCCTGGTGACCGGTACCGGTGTCCGGGGTGCGCTCGCCGAGCGCATCAAGCGCCTCCGCGAGGAGGTCACCCGCTCCGAGGGGCGCGTCGTGCTCTTCATCGACGAGATCCACGGCATCGTCGGTGGTGACGGTGGCCCGGACGACCTCGCGCACGAGCTCAAGGCCGCCCTCGCTCGCGGTGAGCTGCCCTGCGTCGGTGCGACCACCGAGCGCGAGTACCGCCTCCGCTTCGAGAAGGACCCGGCGCTCGCCCGCCGCTTCTCGCCGGTCCGGGTCGGCGAGCCCAGCGCCGAGGCGTGCAAGGCGATCCTCGCGGGCATCGCACCCCGCTACGAGGCCCACCACGGCCTGCCCATCGAGGAAGAGGCCCTCGAGGCCGCGATCCATCTGACCTCGCGCTTCCTCAGCGAGGGGCACCTGCCCGACAAGGCCATCAGCGCCCTCGATCTGGCCGCGGCGCGGACGAAGCGACGCGGCGGCCGAGCGGTCGGCGCCAAGGCCATCGCCGCGGTCGTCGGCGAGCAGGCGGGGCTCGCCCCCGAGCGGCTACTCCAGAAGGACGGCGAGCGTCTCATGCGCCTCGAGGGGCTCCTCGCCGAACGGGTCGTGGGCCACGAGTCCATCCGCTCGCGCGTCGCCGACGCGCTCCGCAAGGGCGCCGCCGGGCTCAAGGGTCGCCGGCCGCTCGGCACCTTCCTCTTCCTCGGGCCGACCGGCGTCGGCAAGACCCTCCTCGCGGAGGCGATCGCCGAGGTCTACTTCCCCGGCAGCCCGATGACCCGCATCGACATGTCGGAGCTCGGCGAGCGCCACGCGGTCAGCCGCATCCTCGGCGCGCCTCCCGGCTACGTCGGCCATGACGCCGGCGGCCAGCTCACCGAAGCCGTGCGGCGTCGCCCACACCAGCTGGTCCTCCTCGACGAGATCGAGAAGGCGCACCCGGACGTGCTCCTCGCGCTCCTCGCGCTCCTCGACGAGGGCCGCCTCACGGACGGCAAGGGCCGCACGGTCGACTTCACCAAGGCCATCGTCGTGATGACCTCGAACCTCGGCGCTCACGGCCCCGCGCCGAAGAAGAGCATCGGCTTCGGCGGCGACCGCGAAGCCCCGGAGGACGCCGCCAGCGCACGGGTGCTCGCCGCGGCCCGCGCCCAGATGCCCCCCGAGCTCTGGAACCGGATCGACGAGCCGCTCGTGTTCGCGCCTCTCGCTCGCGAAGAGGTGGCCGAGGTCGCCCGCCGGATGCTGGCTGGGCTGGCCGAGCGTCTCACCGACCGCGGGATCCAGATCGGCTGGGAGCGGAGCGCCATCGACGCCCTCCTCGATGCCGGTGGGTTCGACCCCGAGCTCGGCGCGCGGCCCATGCGCCGCGTGGTCGGCCGGCTGGTCGAGGCCCCGCTCGCGGGCCTGCTCCTCGAAGGGCGCCACGCGGACGCGCCGGCCCTGCGTTTGGTGGGCGAAGGCACCGAGATTCGCATCGTGCCGGATTCCGACCATGTGAGCGGTTGCGAAGCCGCGGAGTGAGTGGCATCACGGCCGTTCGGTAGACGTGGAGGCGGCGGGGACCAGCAGCGCCCACCCGAGCTCTCGGGGGGCTGACGATTCTGCACGAGTGGGGGTGCTTCCCCGCGAAGTGAGCCGGTACGTCCTCTTCGACCACATCGGTCGGGGCGGGATGGCGGACATCTTCCTGGCGCGGATGCGGAACTCCCTCGGGGGCGCGCGGCTCTGCGTCATCAAGGAGATCCTGCCGCGACTCTCCCGAGACGAGCGCTTCGCCGAGATGCTCACCCGCGAGGCCAAGCTGGCTGCCCAGCTCAGCCACGCGAACGTGGTCCAGGTCTTCGACCTCGGCCGCGACGAGGGAGCCGAGGACCGGCTCTTCATCGCGATGGAGTACGTCGAGGGCTTCGACCTCAACCAGCTCCTGCGTCAGCTCTCGAAGCACAAGGTGGGGCTCCCGGCCGAGTACGCGCTGCTCATCGTTCGGGACGCGCTCAAGGGTCTCGACTACGCCCACCGGGCTCGCGACGAGGAGGGCAACGAGCTCGGCCTCGTCCATCGCGATGTCTCGCCTTCGAACGTGCTCATCTCCTTCGAGGGCGAGGTGAAGCTCTGCGACTTCGGCATCGCCCGAGCCTTCCAGGCCGACGATCTCGACGGTGGCGCCGTGGCGCGTGCCCGTGTCGCCGGAAAGAGCGCGTACATGTCGCCCGAGCACGCGCGAGGCGAGGACCTCGATGCGCGCGCCGACGTCTTCGCCGCCGGCATCCTCCTCTGGGAGCTCTGCGCCGGCCGCCGGCTCTACAAGGGCACCGAGGACCAGATGCTCGCCATGGCCCGCGCGGGTCAGGTCCCCCAGCTCCCCGACCGCGGCCTGCCGGACCAGCCGGCGTTGCAGCGGGTGCTCGACCGCGCGCTGACCAGCGACCGCGCGGACCGCTTCGAGAGCGCGAAGGCGATGCTCGACGAGCTCGAGGAGTACGCGATGGCGAACCGCCTGATGGCGTCGCCGCTCCGTTTCGCGAGCTTCCTGACCGACCGCTTCGCCGAGCAGATCGTCGCCATGCGGCGTGCGAACGAGAAGGCGGCCAAGACCCTCGACGAGGGTGCGGATTTCGCGAGCTTCGGCCCCTCGTCGGCGCCGCCCCCGATGGCCGAGGGCGTCGCTGACTTCGCGGTGCCGAAGGCTCCATCACTGCCGAAGGACCTGGTGGTCCCGCCGAGCGACGAGCCGGTAGCGACGGCCGAGGAAGAGGCGCCGAGCGAGGTGCCCTCGGAGCCGCCCGCGAAGGCAGTCGCCTCGGAGTCGAAGCGCCCCTCGAAGCGCCCGTCCACGCGACCCTCGACCCGGCCGAGGAAGCCTTCGAGCATCCCCCCACCGCCCGAGCCCTTCACGCCGAACTGGTACGTCCTCCTCGGGGTCGGCTGCGTGGCGGTGTTCGCGCTGGTCTACTTCCTCTTGCGCTGAAGCGCCTCGGCGCAGCGCTCGATGACGGGCACCAGCGCGTCGTAGGCCTTCCGCGGGTTCGTCCCGCGCCCGAGCGCCCGCCGGTGGCGAGTGACGGTGGCTTGGTCGCCGCGCATCACCGGTCCCGTGAGCGCTGCCGGTACGCCGATGGTCTCCACGTTGTGGGCGACGCTCCGGAGGAGGCTGCCGAGCGCCTTCTCCGACGCCTTCTTCGAGAGCCCGAGCTCGCGCAGCACGCTGACGCCGACGAACGCGAGTCCCGCCGCGCCGTTGGCGACCAGCGCGGCGGCGGCGTGATAGGCCGGGCCGTGCACGCCGGTGGGGCCGCGGCCGATCGGGGTCGCTCCGCAGGCCCTCGCGATCCGTGCGCCTGCCCGTCGGGCCCGCGGCGCGCCTGCGAGCGCGAAGCACATCCCGTCGAGCGGCGGTGGCCGCTTCGGATCCGCGAAGCTCACGAGCGGGTGCATCGCACCGAAGGCCACCTTCGGGAGCTCACGCGGTAGCGCACCGAAGGCCTCCACGCCGAGCGCGCCCGCGCAGTGCAGTAGCACCGGTGCGCCCTCGACCCGCTCGAGCGCGCTCCGCGCGACGCCTTCGATGGTCGCGTCCGGCACGGCGAGCACGATGACGTCCGCGTCGATGCGCGGAGGCATCCGTCGTGCACCCGCGAGGCTCACCGTCAATCGGCGGTCGTGGGTTCGCGCGAGTCCAGCGATCAGGCCGCGACCGACCCGGCCACGACCGACCACCCACACCCGGAGCAGCTCATCCTTCGACATCGGCGGAGTATAGCCGCCGGCTCCGCGCATACTCGGCCACTTCGGGCGGCACTCGGCCGACCACGCTCTCGCCGCTCTGCAGCCGTCGGCGCACGTCCGTGGAGCTCAGCTCGGGCATGGTGAGCGGCGGTTCTTCGAGACCGTGCTCGGCGAGCGCTCGCTCGTCGACGGGATAGCCGCGTCGGCCTACCAGGAGCGGCGGGGCGAGCTTGGCGATCGCGTCCCAACGGTGCCAGCGCGGGGTGGAGGGCAGGATGTCGCTGCCGATCACGAAGCGGAGCTGGGCGTCCGGGTTCGCATCCTGCAGCGCCTCGAGCACGTAGAGCGAGCGGCTCTCCTGGAGCGTCCGCTCGATGCGGCTGACCTCGACCCCTTCCAAGCTCGCCATCGCGAGCTCGCACATCCGGACCCGGTCTTCGAAGGGCGCCGAGTCCTTGCCGAACGCGTGCTTCCACGCCGGCACCACGATCACCCGGTCGACGCCCGCGCTCGCGCGCGCCCAACAGGCGACGAGCACGTGAGCGACGTGGGGCGGATCGAAGGACCCGCCGTAGACCGCGATCGTCGGCATCAGCCGGAGACCGTGAGCTTGGCGCCTCGACCTTGCAGGACCTCGCGCCACACCGGTTTGCCGGACGGCTCGAAGGTCAGCGCGACGATGCGCCCTTCGTCGTCGAGCTCGAGCATCCCGACGCGCCCTTCACGAAGCGGGCCGGGGGTGAAGAAGTAGCGGTGACCGAACTGCTTGAGCAGCGCTTCCTTCGATTGGCCGTAGACGATCACCGCGGCGTTCGCGATGTCCTCCTCGTCGAGCACTTTCTTGTCGTGGACGACCAGCACGATGCGGTCGCCCACCATCTCCACCGCCCGCGAGGGCGCGGGCGGCAACGTCCGCAGGCGCGAGATGCGGCGGATCTGTGCATCGGCCTCGAGGAAGTCCTCGATCTGGTCGGGTGAGCCGTCCACCGCGACCTTCACTGCGCGGCTGAGGAAGTCCCGACCGTCGCCGTCGGCGAGATCGTGGGCCCACTCCTTCGTCATCGCGACCAGCGTCGCGTCTTCGCCCAGGTAGATGGCCTGGTCGACCTCGGCGTCGCCGAGGAGGAACTCGGCGGCCTCGCGCAGCGCGGGCTTGGCGTCCTCGGCGGGCCCGATGAGCCCGATGCGCATCTGGGACTCCATCAGGTCACATGCGGTCCGCGCCCGCGCGGCGGCGCGCCTCGAAATAGGCGTCGGAGATGGCGAAACGGAGCAGGTCCCACGCCTCCGGTACCTGGCGCATCGCGGCCACCCGGTCCTTCGGCGAGGCGCTCTCGTCCGGCCGGAGATCCGCCAGCGCGAGGAGCGCACGGGTCGCTGCGGGGACGGCGCCGACGGCGAGAAGGGCGGCGCGGTCGCCCAGCTCGGCGGCCGCGAGGCCGAGGCTGCTGGCGTCGAAGCTCGCGGAGGCCACCACCTCGATGGCGACCGGGCCGAGGTTGTCGCGCACCTTCCGCGGGATGGCCTTGCCGACCCGTCGCGCCCAGTCCTCGAGCTCGCGGCGGTCGACGTCGGGCCGCGAGTACATCGGGTCGTAGGTCTTCGCGAGACCGGCGAAGCAGAGCGCGAGCTGGCCTGGATGGGTGCGCATCGCAACCGAGAGCTGCGAGATGGCGACCTTGGTCGCGCGCGCGAAGAGGAACGCGCGCTCGTGGGCGTCCGTGCTGGTGGAGAGCGCGCGCCCGACCACGAAGGTCAGCGGATCGCCGCTGACCGGAACGCAGATGCGGGGCGCGACGTCGGTGATGAGCACGGTCACGTCGCCGTACCCGAACCACTGCGCGACCCGCAGCGCCTCGACCCGCAGCGGGTGGTCGCGGCCCACCTTCTCGGTCTTCCAGGCGCGCGAGTCGAAGGGCAGCACCTTGTCGAAGATCTCGCCGCCCAGCCGGAAGAGCTCGAAGGTCGCGGCGCTCAGCATCCGCGGCGCGAGGTACTCGTGGAGCTTCGGGTCGGCCGCGGCCGCGCCGACGCCGGGTGCAGCACCGCTGGCGTCGAGGCGGGCCAGGATCACGTCGTCTTGGATGCCCACCGCGGCAGCGGCAGAGGCGACGGCGCGCCCCGCGTCCCGCTCGCCACGCCACTCGTGCATCTCCGCGAGCCCCTCCCAGGCGAAGGGGTCGGTCAGATCCTTCTCGAGGCTGCGATGGAAGTCGCCGATGGCTCGGTTGAGGTGCATCGACTGCGCGCCGGCGGCGTTCTGCCGCTGGTAGAGCTCGGCCATCGCCCGCAGGATGATCAGGTCCGTGGGGTTCTGCTTCCGGGCCTCGTCGAGCACCCGCTCGGCGGTTCGCAGGTCGCCGGCCTGCTCGTGCATGCGCGCGAGCCGGAGCAGGTGCTGCTGCTTGAGGTCCGGGTCGATCTCCGCCCTGCTGAGTGCGCCGACGACCTTCGCGGCCTTGTCGTAGGCACCCTCCGACTCGTAGACTTGGGCCAGTCGGTCCATCGCCTCGAGGTCGTCGGGGATGAGCTTCAGGCAGCGCCGATAGGCGGCCTCGGAGCGCCGGGTGTCCGGCATGTGCCGTTGGTAGATGTCGCCGAGGGTGAAGAAGACCCAGCGGAGGTCGTCGCGGTCTTGCCGCAGCCGCGCGAAACGGATCAACGCCTCTGCAGCGCCGCGCCAGTCCTCGTCCTGGAGGCTGAGCTCGGCGAGGCGCCGCAGGGCGTCCACGTCCTGCGGGTCGAGCTCGAGCGCGGCGCGCAGGGCGTCGCGAGCGCCCGCGCGGTCGCCCATGGTCGCCTTCAGCGCCGCCTGCGTTCGCCGAAGCGAACGCATGACCGTCGCGTCGCCACCTGCGGCGAGCCGGCGGTCCGCGAGGTCGGCGAGGTCCGCCGTGTCTCCATCTTGCTCGAGCATGTCCCGCACGCGCTCGAAGAGGTCGTGATAGGTGACGTCGATGCGTGAGGCCTCGAGGTAGGCCGCCTTGGCCTCTGCGCGCTGCTCCGCTTCCTCGTAGCTCCGCCCCGCGAGGTAGAGCAGCGGCATCCGCCGTGCCGGCAGCGCGGTCTGCGCTGCCGCCCGCCGGTAGGCGTCCGCGGCGGCGGGGTGGTTCTGCGCCTCGACGTGCTGCGCCGCCGCGGCCTCGGGGAGGAGCGGGTGCTCGGTCAGCCGCGCGGCCACCGCCTCGACCCGTTCGCCACGTTCGAGCGCGCCTTCGACCGCGGCGATGTCGGCGAGACCCGTGAGGATGACGGCGGCACGCTCGTCGTCGGCCAGCGAGTCGGCTTCCGCCAGCCACGCCCGACCCCGAACGCCCGGATCCGGGTGCGTCACGGCGACCCGACGCGCGATCCAGATCCGATCGGCGGTCGGTTCGCTCGCCTCGAGGAGGCGCTCGCCGTGCTCCGTCCACAGTGGGTCCGCGGCGTCGCCCGGCGCCTGCGGCTCACCGAGGCGCAGGTGTGCGGCGAGCCGGGCGGGCCCGAGCCGGTCCATCGCGTCCGGCATGTGCGCGACCATGCTCTCCCAGATGCCTCGGAGCTCGGTGTCGCGACCGCCGTCCATGTAGAAGCGTTCGAGCGCTCGCAGCGATGGCAGGTGACCCGGCACCTGGCTCAGGATCGTCTGGAGCGTGAGCGCGGCGTTCTGCGGGTCTCCGCCGCCATGCAGGTCCACGCGCGCGAGGTCTTCGAGCGCCGCCAGCTCCCGCGGCGTGCCTTCGGCTTCACGGACCGCCGCGAAACGTCGGGACGTGATCGAGCCCAGGTCGCCAGCGGCCAGCTGCGCGCGGTCCAGCGCCTGCTCGGCCAGCGGGTCGTGGCCGTCCTTCAGCAGCCCCTCGTAGATCGCTGCCGCGCGCTTCGGCTCACCGCCGCGCTCGTACCCGAGGCCCGCACGAAGCAGGGTGCTTCGCGCCATCGCGGGCTGCCGGGCCGCGCGTTCCTCGAGCCTCGCGGCCTGTGCGGCGGCGCCTTCGCCGGAGCCGAGCGCGAGCTCTTCGCAGACCGGGTCGGGGTGTAGCTCCGACGCACGTTCCCAGGCCTCGCTGGCGCCCTCGCCACCCAGAAGCGCTCGCCTCGCCCACGCCCAAGCGCGAGCGTCGTCCGAGGCCAGAGTCTCGCCCAGTGTCTGGAAGAGCTCGATGCGGTACTCGCCGTCGAGCCCGGCGCCGAGATCGCCATCGAGGATCCACGCCGCCGGTCCGTGGCCGGGCAGCGCGTCGAGCGCCTGCTGCGCCGCACCGAGGGCTTCGGCGGCGGCGTTCGCCTCTGCGAAGTAGCGCGCGGCCACCGTCGCGGCGTGCGCGGCGCGGGCGTCGATCGCGTTCGCCGCTTCGGTCAGCCACGCCCGAGCGGCGGCCATCGGGTCGCTGTCGCCCAGGAGCCGCGCCAGCGGTCGGGTTGCGCCCGGCCGGCCGGGCATCGACTCGCTCGCCTGCGTCAGCGCTGCGTGGGGGTCACTGCGCTCCGCGAGCGCCAGGAGCGCGCCGAGCCGTCGCTCCGGAGCCAGCCGCTGCGCCTCCCGCTGCAGACCCGCCACCACCGACTCGGCGTCTCCAGCCTCGGCCGCGGCGTCGAGCGTGAGCAGGTCCGCCATGATCGGCTGCGAGCCTTCGCTGGCGGCGGCCAGGAGCTCCTGCCGCTCCTTGGCGAGATCTTCCGGGGCTGAAGCGAGCTTGGCGGCGGCCTCGATGGCGCCGCGCCCGGTGTTGCCCGAGCTCTCGATCGCCGCTGCGAGCCGCGAGGGGTCACCGGCTCGCCGCGCGAGCACCTCGCGAACGGCCTGCACCGCGTCCAGGTTCGGGTCCGCGAGAGCCGCTTCCCGGAGCGACTCGTCCGCGTCGTCCAGCTCCCCCGCGGCCGCCTGCAGCTCGGCGAGGTCGAGGAGGGCGAGCGCGCGCACCGTTCCGCCGCTGGCACCCGAGAGCGCATGGAGCGCGAGCCGTCGCGTCTCCGCGTCGCCTGCTCGCTGCGCCGCCATCGCCTGGAGCCGGAGGCTGGTCGGCCGCTGCGCAGCCTCGAGCGTCGCGACGCTGACCGCCGGGTCGTCGCCGTGGGCGAGCCAGATGCGTGACGCGGCGCGACGGAGACACTCGGCGAACGCCGGATTCGCGGAGACGGACTCCGCGGCGGCTCGCAGCGCGTCCCGGCGACGGGACGCCGTCGGCGACGTGCGCGCCAACCCGATCAGTGGCTCGAGGCGGCGCGCTCGCGCGACCGCAGTCCCGTAGGCTTGAGCCGCGGCGTCGAGCTCCCCGCTCCGTTCGAGGAGTCGGCCGGCGAGCAGGCGGACCGCGATCTCGAGATCGGCGTCATCCTCCATGCTGGCGGTCACGAGTTGGGCCGCGGCGTTGACCGGGTCGTCGCTCCTCAGCGCCTCCCCGCCGATCAGGCTGGTGACCAGCGAGGGGCCGTTGGCTTCGCGGGCCTTCCGTGCGGCCTCCGCCGCGCCGACCGGGTCGTTCAGCTGGGCCAGCCGCACCTCCGCGAGGAGCGTGAGGCAGGCGTCCATGTCGGCCGGGGAGAGCGGTTGCCTCGCCTCTTCCTCGAGGAGGTTCGCGACCTCCGTCCAGTCGCCGCGCGCGACTGCGTCGCGCCGCCACCAGCGAAGGATGCCGAGATCGCTCGGGTCGATCTCACGGGCTTGCTCCATCGCGGCGCGGGCGTCCTCGATGTCTCCGAGCGCCTCGGCGATCTCGGCGGCGGCGACCAGCAGCCGCGCCTTGGGCGTGCCCTCGGCGCCTTCGGCGAGCTTCTCGAGGAGCTTCCGTCGGCGCCGCTGCGTGTCCGTGTCGTGACCGACGAACGCGTAGCGCTCCTTGCGGGGCTTGCGTTGGCCGACCGTTCGCTTGGCGGTCGCCGCACCCTGGTCGGGCTTCGGAGGCGCTTCGCTCTCGCCGGGCGGGACCAGGTCGAGGAGCTGGCTCGGCGCGCCCTCGGTCGGCCGAGGGTCGTCGTCGACCAGCAACTCCATCGGCTCCGGGTCGTCCAGATCGAGATCCGCGCCGAATTCGAGGTCGGTACCGAGATCGAGGTCGTCGCCGATCGCCAGGTCCGGCTCGTCGCCGATCTCGAGCTCGGGCTCGTCGCCGACCTCGAGCTCGGGCTCGTCGAGCGAGAGCCGCGGTTCGTCGGCGGGCGGCTCCACGACCTTGGGCGTGCCGAAGTCGAGGTCGAGCTCGTCGGGGATCGGGGTTGGGCGGTCGCTCAGGTCATCTGGCGTGGGGGTGGGGCGGTCGCCCTCATCGGCCAGAGGGGGCGCCTTCGGCAGGTCGAGGCTCGGCTCGTCGAGCGCGAGCATCGGCGACTCCGGCTCGGGCGCTGGGGCAGCCGGCTTCTCGCGGGTCGAGATCCGCTCGAGGCTCCCACGCGCGGGCTTCGGCGGCGCGACCGGCTTGGGGATGGCTCCGGCCACCGGGGGCGGCGGTGCGCCGGGACGCCGCGGCTTGGGCACCGGGATCGGCGGCTTGGGCGGCGAGCCGGTGCGGCCGGCCGGCCGCGGAATCTTCGGGCGAGGGATCGACGGGCGCTCGCCCTTGGCACGAGGGGCCGGGCGAGGGATTCGGGGCTTCGGGATCGCGGGCTTCGGCACCGCCGGCGTCGGCGGCTTCGGGGCCGCGGGCTTGGGCACGGCCGGCTTGGCCGCCGCGGGAGCGCGAGGCCTCGGAGCCGCCGGTTTGGGCGCGGCGGGCTTGGGCACGGCCGGCTTGGCGGTCTGGTCCGCGGGGCGCGTCACCCGCTGCTCGGGCGGCGGCGACGCGACGACGTCGTCTCCGCCCTGGAAGGCGTCGATGGAGACGTCCAGCGTGGACTCGGCGCTCGACGGCCCGACGCTGGGGCCGTCACCGTCGGCGGTGCTCGCTTCGTCCGCGAAGGGATCGAGGAGCTCCTGCTCCATCGACGTCAGGTCGTCATCGACCGAGCCGACGCGGGTGACCTGGTCGTTCTCGTCGAGGAAGTCGTCGAGGTCGAGATCGACGGCCTCGAGCTCGAGCTCGGGCTCGGAGGGTCGCGGTCGTGGAATCGCTGGCTCCGCGGGCGCCTCGCCACGGAGCGCCTGCAGCTCCTTCATCAGGTCGGCCGGAACGGCGGCGATGCGGGTGCTCTCCTGCTCGTCGTCGAAGTCGTCCGAGAAGTCGTCGGGGCTCGAGATCCGGCGCGACTGCATCGCGGCCGGCTTGCGACCCATCAGCTCGGGATCGGGACGGTAGAGCGGGCGCCCGGCATCCGCCGGCTTCTCCGGCGCCTTGGGCGGCTCGCTGTGCTGGGGCATCGGCGAGGACTCCGCCGAGATGGTCCCGTCCTTCTCGATCTCCTGCTCCCACGCGTCGAGCGCGTCGTCGAGGTCGAGGTCGAGGTCGCCGAAGTCCTCGAAGTCGTCGTCGCCGCCGCTCATACGAGCCCCAGCTCCTTCCGTAGGGCGATCAGCTCCGGAGAGAGCCAATAGGCCACCAGGTCCGCCGCCTCTTCGGTCGCCCGCACCGCACCGAGGCTCGGCGGCTCGTCCATGACCGCGACCAGCGCCGTCTCCAGATCCATGCACGCGAGCAGCCCTGCGCGGCAGAGCGTCCGGCGAGCCGCACGGACGCTCTGCTCGAGCCGCGCCGCAGAGTCCTGCGACACGCTCGGCGCGACCTGCGCGATGGCCTTCCGTGTCCGCCGCGACATCGGCTTCTGCAACGCCTTGGTCCAGGCGTTGACGCCGGGAAGCGGCCTGCTCCCCGCGAGCGGCGTCTCGGCTGCGGCCGCGGCCGCCTGCACCAACGCCGCGGCTTGGAGCGGCGCGTGGCGAAGGAGGAAGCGCGTGTGCCGAGCCGTTGCCATCGCGTGCATCCCGATCTTGAAGCGGACTTGGGGCTGCAGTGGTGTCCGGTCGAGCTCGCTGGCCACTACGAAGTCGATCTTCTCGCGCTTGCCAGGGAACGTCGCGACTCGGTCGGGGGTGTTGCCGCCGTGGTAGAGCTCGCCGGGTTCGAGCGTGAAGAAGCGGGCCATCTCGAAGACCTCGTCGCGAACCTCGTGCGCCTTCCGGCTCGAGACCATGTCGCTCTTGGTCACCCCGAAGAGCGCCGCCTCCACTCCATCGAGCGAGTCGAGCGCGTCCTCCACGTGCAGGAAGAGCTCGTGCAGGCCGGGGTCGTCGCCGGGCGAGGCGATGGACGCGAAGTCACTCCGCGTCAGCGCGCGCTTCGGGCGGCGCGACATGATCGCGGTCGTGTCTTCGCGACGCCCGCGTTCTTCTTCCGTCGCAGCGCGAAGCACGACGAGCGCCTCCCGCGCTGCCTTCGCCAGCGCGCGCTCGTTCTGCCACTCGGCGGCGTGCATCAGCTCGCGGATGAGGTCGCCGTCGACCGGCTGGGCCCGGAGCACCTCGCGGACCGCTGCTTCGTAGCTGGCGCCGTGCGATTGACGCATCGAGGGATCGGTCAGCAGGTCGGCGACCGCGCTCGCGGCCTCGGCGTCGATGGGGTCGACCGAGAGGGCCTGACGATAGGCGAGGAGCGCGCCGTTCGTGTCGCCGGTGGCGCGCAGGTGGGCCCCGGCCCGGCGCAGGAAGCTCCCGCGCGTCGGACCGGAGGAGGATTCGGCGGCGTCGAGCAACGCCTGCGCAGCCGTCGCCCGGTCGTCGGCCCGCTCTGCGACGTCGGCGCGGCGCGCGTGCACGGTCGCGTCGCCGAGGCCGAGCTCGACGATCTCGCCGAGCGCCTCGAGGGCGCCCTTCGCATCTCCGAGCTTCTGGTCGAGGAAGTCGGCGGCGCCGAGCAGCGAGATCCGCTTCTGCTTCGCCGGCACGTCCGCGTGCGCGATGATCCGCAGACTGTCGACGGCCTCGCGCCACTCTTCGCGGCTCACGTGGATCTCGACCGCGAGCGCCAGTCCGCCGACGTGCTGGTCGTCGAGCATGTAGAGGTTCTCGAGCGACTCGAGCGCGCGGTCCATCGCGCCGTTCGCGCGGTGGATGCGTGCCATCTCGTAGAAGAGGCGTTCGAGCTGGTCGCCGTCGTCGATGGCGTCGATGCGCCGCGAGACGATGTCCAGGATGAGCTGCGTGTCGCCGCGCTCGGCCACCAGGTCGTGGAGCCGGTGGTAGGCGTTCGGCCGCTCGGGGTGCGCGTCGAAGACCTTGCGCAGCCGGCGCTCGGCCTCCTCGTCGCTGCCGAGGTGGTCCATCAATACCGCGCCGGCCTCTTCGAGCAGCTCCGCGCGAGCGGGACCGTCGATCGCGGCGGCGAGCACGTCGCACGCTTCGACCACGTCGTCCCACGCTCCGTCGTCGCGGGCGGCCACGCGGAGCGCCTCCCAGCTGGCCAGGTCCGCGGGCTCCTCGCGCACCGCGGCCCGGAGGAGCGTGACGGCTTCGCTGCGACGCGCCTCGGCCATCGCGCGACCGGCGGCGGCCCGAAGGGCGGAGCGGGTCTCGGGCGACGCGTGCATCGCTCGAGCGCGGAGGGCATCGGCGCGCGCGTCGGCGTCATCACCGGGCTGCAGGGCCTCGTCGAGGGCGACGGCGGCGGCGATGCCGATCGAGTCCGCGTCGCCGTCGCCGGCGAGCTCCTGCGCCCAGAGGAACGCATCGGTCATCGCGTCCGCGCCGCGGGCCACGACGGCGGCCCGGAGCGAGTGGAGCAGGAGGGCGTCGCTCGCCTTCCGGTCGGCGGTGAGCTGGGAGAGCTCGAGATAGGCGTCCGCCCGCTGGCTGGCGTCCGGGGCGAGCCACAGTCGCATGAGGAGCGCCCAGCGGTCGGTGAAGTCGCCCTCTTCGTCGGCGAAGGCCTGCACCGAGGCCTCCGCGGCGGCGGCGTCGACGCTCCCCACGGCAGCGGTGGTGCCGTGCTCGCGGCGGAGCGGCTCCGTCGCCTCTGGGGCGAGCTCCATCAGCTTCTCGAGCGCGTTGAGCCGGATGCCCGGGTCGAGCGTGTCTTCGCTCGCGAGCATCAGCGCGACCGCCGCCTCGAGCGCGACGGATTCCGAGTCCATCGCCTGGCGCAGCGGCGCTTCGGCGATGGACGGCTGCCGGGAGCCGAAGACATAGTGCTCGCCGAGCTCGAGGGTCGCGATCCCCGCGCTCTCGGTCACCGCCAGCTCCCGCTGCGAGAGCGCTTCCTGGGCGCGGAGCAGGAGCGCCTCGTCGCCGCGCTCTCGGGCGATGCGGGCCAGGGCGTGGAGCGGCGAGACCGAGTTCGGATCGCGGTCGGCGGCCTGTTCGTAGGTGTCGGCGGCGGTGTCGAGGTCGCCGCTGGCTTCGGCCGCGGCGCCGGCGAGCAGCAGTGAGGTCATCGCGCCGCGGGGGCCGGACTGCGCGTCCGCCGCTTCGCGGAGGAGCTTGACCACCTCGTCCCCTCGGCCGGTCGCGCGGAGCAGCTCTTCGAGCAGCGAGACCGCGTAGCGGTGGCCGGGGGCGCGGTCGAGCGCGGCCCGGAGCGCGGCGAT
The DNA here is from genome assembly GCA_964462035.1 of uncultured Sandaracinus sp. GTDB lineage: Bacteria > Myxococcota_A > Polyangia > Polyangiales > Houyiibacteriaceae > UBA1660. The sequence continues at coordinate 3,626 of CAYXAP010000027.1, read as the reverse complement.
GGCGGTCTCGGCGTCGCCCGAGCGGGCGGTGGCGCGTGCGCTGGCGGCGAAGTGGCTCGCGGCCGTGATGTCGTCGTCGGCACGCTCGGCCAGCGCCCGGTGTGCGCGGGCGAGCAGCGGCATGTCGCCGGCCTCGGCGGCCGCGACCCGCGCGAGCATGGGCGCCCAGCCCGCGGCGGCGTTGTCCATGAGCGCCTGCTTGAGCGCCATGGTCGCTTCGTCGGTGTCGCCCTTGCTGGCGTGCAGCCGAACGCGGTCGGCGAGGAGCGACGAGCGCTCCTCCGGTTCCAGGTCCCGGGCGAGCAGGGCTTCGAGGGCGCCGAGCGCCGCGTCGGTCGCGCCGTGGCGGAGCGCCTCCTCGTAGAAGTCGCGGAGCACCGGGTTGGACTGCTCCGCCGCGAGCGTCGCCGCCTCGAAGGAGGTCTTGGCCCGGCCGAAGTCTGCCAGGCGGCGGGACGCGAGCGTGGCCGCGCGCCAGCCGCTGAGCGCGCCGGTTTCGCCGCCGGCCTTGGCCTCGGCTTCGAGCGCCGCGACCCAGAGCTGGACCGACTCGGGGTCGGCGCCGTCTTCGAGACGCCAAGCGTCGCGGGTCGCGCGGAGGGCGGGCGAGCCGGGCATGCGCTCGAGCGCTCCGGCCAGTGCTTCGTAGGCGCCCGCGGGGTCGGTTGCCCGGGACGCGAGGGCCACCTCGTGCAGCAGCGGCGCGATGGCCTCCGGCGGCAAGTCGCCCTCGAGGAGCGGCTTGGCTTCGGCGCGGACCGCTTCGACGTCGCCCGCGCGGCGGGCGGCGCCGAGCAGGGCGCGGCGGAGGAAGACGTCGCCGGGGAGGATCTCGAGCGCGCGCTGGAGGAGCGCGGCCGCGCGGGGCGCGTCACCGAGCTGGTCCTGGGCGTGGAGGGCGGCCTCGTGGAGCCGCGCGGCCGCGGCGCCGCTGGCGCGGGCCTCGTCGGCGAAGCGCTCGACGGAGAACGCGCCCGAGCCCTCGGTCCCTTCGGACTGTCGGGTGAGGGCGAGCTCGGCCATCCCTTGGAGGCCACGGACGATCAGCTCGGAGTCGTCGCGCTGGCGACCGATGCGCTCCATCGCCGCGAACGTGCGCCAGCGGGCGGCGGGCAAGGACGCTGCTTCTTCGAGCGCAGCGTTCGCGCCCTCGTGGTCGCCATCGGCCTCCTTCGCGTCGGCGAGCTCGTGGAGGAGCAGCGCGCGAAGCACGGGGTCACGGGTGGTCCGTGCGCGGAGCTGGAGCGCCGCGCGAGACGCGACGGGGTCCTGCGCCTTTCGGGACGCTCGTTCGAGCGCGAGCGCGATCTGAGCGCTCTCCGGGGCCTGGGCGGCCGCCTGCTTGAGCATCTCGAGCGCTCGTTCGGGGTCCTCTTCGCGGGCCTCGACGTGGACCGCGTGGTCCACCAGCGCCGAGCCACGGTCGGCCGGCTCCGTCGCGCTGCGGACGGCGGCATCGTAGAGGCGCGACAGATTGTTGAAGGAGCGGCGCCGCTCGAAGAGCCGGATCAGGGCCCGCAGCGGCGGTAGGTAGCCGGGCGCCAGGTTGTAGGCGGCGAGGTAGCTCTTCACCGCGTCGGTCGGCTGCTCGAGCTGCTCGTAGAGCTGGCCGATGCCCCAGCGGAGCACGGCTTCGCGGCCGCGATCGGTCTCGGCGTCCGCCTCCTGGGAGAGCATCTCGAGGCGCCACGTGGGATCGCGGAGCTCCGCGCCGGCTTCGGTCTTCGGGCTCGCGGCCGCGGGGGCGGGCGGGCTGTAGGGTGGAGGGGTGGGTGGCTTCGCCATCACGGATTCGCGCCAGAGCGCGGATCGGGCGCGCATCGGCGCCCGCGGGCTGAAGGGCCCGGGCGGCGACCATACCAGCGGAGCGGCGCCGTTTGAACCACGAGAATCGGGTTGGGGCCCGGTTTTTTTGGGGTTCCGGGAGGGGGCTCACGGCGTCGGCGGGGTCTGCTTGACCGGCTCGGTCGGGCCCGGGATGGTCCGCCCGTGACCGACAGCGACGCCAACGCCATCGCCCGAGTGACCCTCGGGGAGCCCTGGACCCTCGAAGACCTGGAGGCGCTGGCCCGCGGCCGGGCCCGCCTCGAGCTGGGGGATGCCGCCCGCGCGAAGGTGGAGAAGGCCCGTGCGTTCGTGGCCGAGCTGGCCGAGGCGGGGGACGCCGCGCCGAACGTCTACGGCGTGAACACCGGCTTCGGCGCGCTGGCGGAGACCCGCATCGACGCGACGGAGATCGAGACGCTCCAGCACAACTTGCTGCGCAGCCATGCGGTCGGCGTCGGGCCGGATCTGCCCGCGCCGGCGGTGCGGGCGATGATCGCGTTGCGGGCCCAAGTGCTCGCGCTGGGCTGCTCGGGCGTGCGCCCGCTGGTCATCGAGCGACTGATTCAGCTCCTGGATGCGGACATCCGCCCGCGGATCCCGGCGCAGGGCTCGGTGGGCGCGTCCGGCGACCTGGCCCCGCTGGCGCATCTCGCGCTGGTGCTGATCGGGGAGGGTGAGGCGGACGTGCCGGGGGACGACGGCGACCGCCGACTCCCGGGCGCCGAGGCGTTGGCTCAGGCGGGCATCGAGCCGATTCGGCTGAAGGCCAAGGAGGGGCTCGCGCTCATCAACGGCACCCAGATGATGCTCGCGGTGGGCTCGCTCGCCGTGCTCGAGGCCGAGCGGCTGTGCCGCGAGGCGGACATCGTCGGCGCCATGAGCCTCGAGGCGCTCGAGGGGTCCAAGCGCCCTTTCGACGAGCGCATCGAGTCGGTGCGACCGCACCCGGGGCAGGCCGCGAGCGCCGCGAATCTGCGGGCGCTGCTCGAGGGCAGCGAGATCATGGAGAGCCACCGGGACTGCCACAAGGTCCAGGACCCGTACTCGCTGCGCTGCATGCCGCAGGTCCATGGGGCGAGCCGTGATGCGCTGGCCTTCGCCCGACAGGTGCTCGAGCGCGAGATGGTCGCCGCGACCGACAACCCGCTCATCTTCGTGAAGGACGAGGGTGGCGCCGACGTCATCAGCGGCGGCAACTTCCACGGTCAGCCGCTGGCCATCGCGCTCGACACCGCGACCATGGCCGTCGCCGAGCTCGCCAACGTCGCCGAGCGCCGCATCGAGCAGCTCGTGAATCCGGCGATGTCGAGCGGCTTGCCGCCCTTCCTCGGCACCCGCTCCGGTCTCGACAGCGGCTTCATGATGGCCCAGGTCACCGCGGCCGCCCTGGTCGCCGAGAACCGAGTGCTCAGTCACCCCTCGAGCGTCGACTCCATCCCTTCGAGCGCCGGCAAGGAAGACCACGTCTCCATGGGCAGCATCTCCGCGAGGAAGACCGCTCAGGTCGTCATCCACGTCCGCACCGTGTTGGCCATCGAAGCCCTCGTCGCTGCCCAGGGCCTCGACCTCCGCAAGCCGCTCCAGCCGGCCAAGGGCGTTCAGGCCGCCCACGCCTGCATCCGCGAAGTCATCCCCACCCTGGACGGCGACCGCACCCTCCACCCCGACATCGAAGCGGCCATCGACCTCCTCGCCACCGGCACCCTCACCGCCCACACCACCGCCACCACCGGCCCCCTGAACTAGGGACGCTCTTAAGCAGTTAAGCGCAGGGACGCTCTTAAGCAGTTAAGCGCAGG
>CAYXAP010000026.1:78575-113817 GCA_964462035.1 uncultured Sandaracinus sp. | reverse complement strand
GCCGAGAATCTCTCGGCCCTCACCAATGGGCATGGTCATCGCAATAACTCCGAGGCCGGCACGTACGTCGCGGGGCTCGCCGTGTCAACGCTCGCGACCGAGGGCGCGAAGAGCCCGCCACGAGCTAGACGGTGGCTAGGACGTCCAAGAGCCCCAGTCCGAGCCATGCGATGACGGAGACGAACGCGATCCACCGTCGGCCCGGAAGGAACGCCCCGACTGCCAAGACGAGGAGACAAGCCATCGCCACCGAAGCGGAAGTGACCGGAGCAACGTACGGCGTGCCGCCATTGGGCATGCTCAGAGCCATGGGCCCCAGGAGCACGCGGCCGGCCGCCGATGTTGAGATCACGTCGGCGCAGACGGGCTGAGCCCTGAAGGTCGTCGCATACTCGGCGGGACTTCGAAGGAGCAGCACCAGGCCGGCGGTCATCGCGGCACTGGGAAGCAGAGCGAGCGCGACAGCCGCGCGCCAAGTGTTGTGGTTGGTCACCATCTGAACGATATCCTTCCGCTGCCAGGTCGGTGCCCGACGTACGCAGGGGAGAACGTCGGCTGGACCCTGGCAGTTCCGGAGCGCAGCGATGTCGACGACGATGAGAGCTTGGAGGCTTCACCAGCCCGGCGGACCCGAGGCGTTCGTGCTCGAGGAGCTGCCGATCGTCGAACCAGGGCAGGGCGAGGTGCTCATCCGGGTCCGGGCCTTCGGGCTCAACCGCTCGGAGTACTTCACCCGGATCGGCGAGTCACCGAGCGTGCGCTTGCCGCGGGTGTTGGGAATCGAGTGCGTCGGTGAGGTGGTGCACGCCCCCGGAACCGGGCTCGAGCCCGGCCAGCGAGTCGCCGCGATGATGGGCGGCATGGGGCGGCAGTTCGATGGCTCGTACGCGGAGTACACCTGCGTGGACGAGGAGAACGTCTTCCCGCTGGAGACCGAGCTGCCCTGGGATCGGCTCGGGGCGCTCCCGGAGATGCTCCAGACCTGCCATGGCTCGCTTCACACGGGCCTCGGGGTCCAGAGCGGCGAGACCCTGCTCATCCGCGGCGGTACCTCCTCGATCGGGCTCGCCACCCTCGCGATGGCGAAACAGGCCGGCCTCACCGTGCTCTCGACCTCGCGCAGCCAGGCGAAGGTCGGGATGCTCGAAGCCGCTGGTGCCGACGAGGTCCTCATCGACGACGGCGGGCTCGCCCACCGCCTTCGCGAGTCTCGCCCCGCCGGCATCGATCGCGTGCTCGAGCTCATCGGGACCAAGACGCTCCTCGACTCGCTCCACTGTGCGCGACCGGGCGGTGTGGTCTGCATGACCGGCATCCTCGGCGGCGAGTGGGAGCTCCCGGCCTTCCGCCCGATGGAGCAGATCCCGACCGGCGTCCGGCTCACCTCGTACTCCGGCGGCGCCGGTGACATCGGCGCCGAGCAGCTCCAGCGCTACGTGACGCTGGTCGAGCGCGGCGAGCTCGCCTTCACGACCGGCCCGGTCTGGTCCTTCGACCAGCTCCCCGACGCCCACCGCGCGATGGACGGGAATCGGGCCGGCGGCAAGATGGTCGTGCTCGTCCCCTGAGGCGCTAGGTTTGCGACGTCGCGGGTGTCAGCGAGACCCGAGCGCCGCAGTCGAGGTTCGCGCGGTGCGATGCCTCCATGCGCGCGCCGTTGGCGAACTCGATGCGGAGCCTCTCCGCGTCCCTCGAGATGTCGGACACCGGGCTTTCGCAGAATCGAAGGGGCGCGAGCAGATCGACGAGCTCGATGACCTCCCCCTGCACGGGGCACAGGTCGTTGATCGTCCACGCGAATCGGTTTCGACGCGCCCCAGGCCAGAAAAGCACCCCTGCGTCGAAGAAGAACCGGTGCCATTCGCAGTCGAGGCGGATGTAGAAGATGTCGAGGTCTCGTGGGTGGGCTGGACCCACGTGGACCGCGTCCAGGGCCGTACACATCCGCCCGACGAGCTCAGGAAAGGTCGTGGCGCCTTGTCGGTGGATGGTCGGCTCCCACACCGGTACATGCGATCGGCTCGGAAGCGCGATTCCGTCGCACGCTCGGTTCAGGTACGGCACGACATCTTCGAGCTGCCTTGGGACCCATCCCACGAGCTCGGTAGCATCGAGCAGTAGCTTCGAGGTGCGGCTGCAGAGGGTGGACCAAGGCTCGCCCATCGGCTCCACGTCCCCGATCCATGCGGCCAAGGCTTCCCTCGCGCGGGCGTCTCCGCCGTCCCCCGCGCGCCAACCCTCGGCGCACAGCCTCCGCACATGACGAACCAGCGAGTCGCAGAGAAACCACTCCTCCGAGCCGGCGGCAGTGGCGTCCGAGCGCGCACGCTCGACGAGCCGAGAGTGACCGGCCATCGCCGCGACGGCGTCATGGGCTAGGAGCGGGTGCGCTTGCAGCAGCTCCATCGCGTTCGAGTGACCCACGAGGACTCCGGTCCCCTGAGGCCGCTCAGATGAGGGGCGGGAAGGTGTCGCAGGCGGCTTCGAAGGTGTCGATGGCCGTCATGAGCGCGCCGCTGAGGTCGCCCTCGCAGATCGAGCTGAAGACGACGTTGTCGCCGGCCTCGGTCGCGAACTGCTGGAGGCGGTCGGCGGCCACGGCGTCGCCGAAGCTGGAGCTGCAGTTGGTGGGACCGGCGATGATGGCGCCGGCCCAACGGCCGCGGTCGCCCTTCACGGCGTCCAGCGTGTTCAGGAAGCGGCTGACGGGAAGGGTGGCAGACGGGTCGCAAGTGTCTGCGGCGGTCGCGAGCATCGAGAAGTCGATGTTGAGCTCGATCGTGTCCTCGGGGCGGGAGCAGTCGTCCTCGTCCGTCAGGATGACCACGGCAAGCAGCGCGTCCTCACGCAGGAAGCCAGCGTTCGAGCCGTCCGCGACACGCTCGGTGAGCGCCCACTCGGTCATCAGTAGGGGCATCTCGGTGCCGGAGCCGCCGGTGCCCACCTCGGCGACGCAGGAGAACGTCCCGGAGACGTCACTGTCGGCGGTCTCGATCCACTTTCGGGGCATGCCACATTCCTGCAGTAGCTCCCCGTTCGGTCCGCTCTCGTTCAAGGTCATGGTCGTGGTCATGCCCATGATCGAGACGTTGAGAAGGGTCGTGAGATCCCTGCCCGTGGTGGTCACGCCGAGGCGGTAGTCGAGCGGGTTCCCGGTGTCGGTGCGGTAAGCGTCGAGGATCTCGATGAAGCGCGGGAAGTTGCTGACCAGGTTGGCCTGCTCCTCGGCCATGGAGCCCGAGTCGTCGATGACGAAGAGGATGTCCATCTTGTCGCAGCCGTCGCTGCCCCGCGGACCCCAGTCACGGGGCGGGCCGCCGTCGACGCCGGGCGGGAGGGACATGTCGCCGGTTCCGTCCGTGCGATCACCGATGCGGCGACCGTCGTCCCCACACCCGATGGCGACGGCACCAATGCCGACCAGAAGGATCCAACTGCGTCCTCGATTCACGACCAACCTCCAGAGAAGGCGCCCACTGTATGGGCGTGTGCACCGCTCGAACGTGACGGAACTCTCGCGAGTAACCGACTGAAATGCCGGAATCCGTCGCGTGAATCCCGCTCCGGGGCTACGCCCACCTCGGATCGTCAGGTCGCCAATTTGGCGAACAAGCAAACTGTAGCCGTGGCGATTTGACTCACTTCGCTGTGCGAGATACGTACACCCGCCTCGCCTTGCCCCCGCTGGGCCCGGTGTCGAGACCTGCTGCGAGGACGCAACCGATGGAACGTGACGGCGAGAAGGAGCTCCGAACGCCCCCCTCTGGAGGGCGAGGAGCCGTCATGCCATCGCCAGAACCCCAATTCGAGCGGTCTGCCGTTCACCCCTCCATTCGGCGCATCCTCGTGTGTGAGGCGCAGTCCTCTCATCTGCGGCCGCGATGGGAAGAGGACCTCGGCCCGGCCGTCGAGTTCGTCCCGAGTGTTGCCGCCCTCTCTGCGCGCCTGCGTTCGGGCCGGAGCGCCGCGGCGGTCTGTGTCGGCCTGCGCTCCAAGTGGGTCCTCACGGAGCGGCGACGACTGACCGACCGGATGCTCCAGCTCGCGGAGCTCCAGAGCCTCCGCGTCGTCGTCGACGTTCGCCGCTGTGACATCGACTCGGCCGTCTCCCTCGTGGAGCGCGGCTTCCTCCTCTCCGCGGACGACCTCGACGAGAAGCGAAGCGCCGCCGAGCTCGTCGTCGGCTCGCTCAGCCACAGCGACGTCCTCGGCGACGAGGACCGGTGCGATCGACTCGCCAAGGCCCTCGGCGCGACCAGCGTGTCCGACGAGCTCGGCCTCAGCCGGGCGCAGCACGACGTGCTCCGCGGCCTGCTGGACTACCCGCGACAGAAGGAGCTGGCGGTCAAGCTGGGCAACTCGTCATCGACGGTGAACACGCACGCGTCGGCCATCAGCGCTCGAGCGGGCGGGGCGAGCATCGAGGAGGTGCTGGCTCGGGCGCACGCCGGGGCGCGGCGAGCGGCGCATGTGTTGGGGCGGTTGTTGGCCGGCTGAAGTCATGTGCCATGAGGTTGTCTGCGCAGCCCCACTACAGCTCAGCTCGGCGGAGGGCGGCCTCCTTCCGTAGGTTCCACTTCACGGGTGACTCCAGGTCCCCGTCCAACTGATCCCAGTCCACCCAGCGCTTTTGCTCGTTGCGGGCACAAAACTCCCGGTCGACAGTCGCGAGGTCCGGCCTCTCGCCGTGCGACAACGCCTCGATCATCTTCAGGTGCTCCTGAAAGAGGCTGTCGCGGCCCTTCAATACAAGACTAGCTGGTCGACTCCAGTCCTGGCCCCGGTGTAGAGACAGCTGCGATGCAACGTAGGCTCTCCAGAATGGTGTGCCTTCCCTCGGGTCGAACCGCTCCAGCACCTTCGCGGAGATATCCGGACAACCGGCCAGCAGCGCGATGTCCCCGATGTTCCAAGCGTCCGGCGGCGACAGCTCAGGGGACTCAAGAACGAGTTCTTCCACCCTCACAAGAGCTTGGTGACAGCTGGACATGTCCTCGAGCATCTCCGCTCTAGACGCCGCTCGCAGCGCGGCTCTGGCCCGGTCTTTTACAGTGCCTGTCCAAATTCGGGCCTCTTGAGCGGGGTTTCCGCGTAAGGCCCACGAGCGCGCGATTTCTTCGCGCGCCTCAACCCTGTCACGCTCGTCAGGTGTCACTTGCTTCTCCGTGGCTCAGCAGCCGTGATCTTCGCCAGCACACAACCGTCGAGCTCGGGCGGGCGTCCGTCTCTGTGCCTGGGAAAGGTCGACCTCGTAGACTTCTCCGCCGTTGCGGGTGGTGCTGACGTAGCTCTTAACTCGACCTTCATCAAGCGCCCTCTGGATATCCGCAATGGACACATCGCCGATATGGGTCTTTCCGGCCGCCAAAGCTCGGCGCAGTCGGGTTTCAATGTACTCGACGCTTCCCTGCTGTATGCCGTTGGTGTCAACTCTGAGTTTGAGAACATCGCTCTTCGCTTCCAGTATTGCAATTTCGTCGCCACGCCTGAAGACGAGGTCTAGTCCGTGCCCCGAATTGTTGTACTGTCCCCCACCAACTGTTTCCCAGCCGAAGCTCTCCATTTTCTGAATAGCAAGCCGCGTTCCCTCAAGCTCTGTCTCGGCCACGTCGAGGGCTGAGCGAAGAGCGCGGATGCGCTTCCTCCAGACCGCCAGTTCACCGGCAGTTGGGGCGCGCCTGCCTCGGACCGCAGCGCGAACAGCTTCGTCGCCTGCGATCCCAAGGCCCAGCGTGCCAACGTCAAGAGCAAGGCTGAAGGCGGCTTCTGTGCGGGATACGTGTCGCCCTGCGACGGACTCTCCCATGATGAGGTCCATTAGGCTTCCGAAAATCGGAACAAACGAAGCTCCAATCTCTCCGCCCGCCACAGAGAACTCGGACGAATCGCTCTCCCACGGTATCAAACGCAGAGTAGCAGCTCGAACCGCTCCGCCGTAGGCTCCCCCCACTCCGTCCATTCCCTCGTGCCCGGTGGAGGCAGAGCCATGGGTGTAGTCGCCGCCAGTCCAGAACTCTACTAGCGCGCCAAATGGGCGAAGTGCTTCTTCACACATCGCATCGATAGATTGGATGCCTGTACCACAAAGCCCCGCTGGGTCTCTGGTTTGAAGAAGACTTCCCGAGACGTAGTGATACGAGTTGCCAAACTCACCACCGGACCCTTGATGAACCTGCAGTGGATCGGGGGATGCCCAGCGTCCTATGTGCGGCAGGAGGTACCGTTCACCAAAGTAGATGAGGCCGACCTCATCGTCCCCTTCCTTTCCTGTAAAGCCTGCTGGCTCCAGCGAGAACCCTTCGCTTCTTTCGGTCCGCAGCGTCTCGCGGACACCATTCGGGAGGTAGGTCCCCCGCTCGATCAACTGGCCGCTGAATACGTCAATGACCGCCGACGTGCTTTGGATGAGGTTCGTGACGGCGTACGTCAATCGAGCCTCGTTCTCAAAGCCTGTGCCTCCATTGCCTGGAGAGGCACCCCGCTTCCAGACCAATCTCGCGCCCGCGATCAGGTACTGTGTCTCGGCGCCGAGGTCGGTTGTGCCGAGGGTCGCGACGTACGCCTTCCCGGAGTGGTCAGCATTCGGTCCAACTAGGAGGCCGCGTCGTTCGAAGTCTCCAGGGTAGACGTAGAGAGCAACGCGCGCGAGTCCGTCGGTGGCATCGTTCTCGGGATCGGTGCCGGCGATCATCTGATCGCGGCTTTCCTTCACCATTCGAACGTTGCTTCCGTCGTACCGATAGCGCTGGCGGGTGGCGATGGTCCAACTGCCGGAGCCGGTTCGGTCGTACCTGCGGGCGTCTACTAGTCGATTCAGCTCATCCCAGCGGTACTGATAGTGCTGCTCGACATCGCAGACGCAGGTCTGAGCCAGGGCTGCGTCTCGAGTCTCGGGGTCGTTTCCACCGGGGTCGGCGCAGGCGAGCGCTGTGTCGTGGCACTGGCCCCGCACGGTCATGCTGTGCGCATTCCCGCTCCCGCCGTACTCGAGACTGACCCACCCGCCGCGATCGACCATCGGGTCGACCGGGCCGCCGCTCATGATGTTGCTGGCGAGGTAAAGGGCTGCCGGGCGTCTGCCCGCTTCGTGGCCGTTTAGGATGTTCGCGCCCAACGAGCGTTCGTAGAAGGCGTTCGCGTCGTCGGTCCACTCGGTCTGGTTCGCCAGCCAGTCGTACTGGTAGGTGAAGTTGATCGGGCGCTGGTCCGGTTGGGCCGAAACCATGGGGGCGGGCCGCCGCCTCATGGGATCGGCATTGAAGTGTGCCGGGTGCGATTGCTCGTTGCGCCAGTCGGTGGCGGGACCAGAGTTGCTCGACCAGACGCCGGTGTCCTTGCGATATTCGTAGTCGATTCCCACGACCCTATAGAGCGCATCGTGAGTGACGTATGCGCGCTCGGGCTCGTACTCGGCGGCAATCGCTGCGGGGTAGTCCCATGGCCGATAGTTGTTGCGTGTTTCGACTAGGTTGTTGGCAGCGTCCCAGACGTAGACGTTGTCCGCAGGAAAGCGGATGGCGTTCATCTCGGTCGACCCTGGTGTCGCTGAGTCGGTCAAGGCCGAAGGGCGTGACGATTGGGACCGAGTGGGTCGAAGCCTATCGTCGTAGTAGTTGACCGTCGTCAGGCGGGTGGGCTCTCCCGTATCGCCGCGTAGGTAGTGGAGTCGCTCCTGACCCGAGACGTAGTAGCGTCGGTACCAGAGCTGGCGATGCCAGGAGTCAACGTCGACGTAGGCGTACTGTGGCAAGCCCCTTGTGTTGTAGACCATGCTCCCGCCGACCACGGGCGCGGGGCCAGTTCCGCCATAGTCTGGGTCGGCGGGGAGGGTCAGGCCGATCGGTCGATCGATCCGATCATAGGCGGTAGTGCTAATGTAAGTGTGGTCGGCGTACTCGCGCTCAATACGGGGAGATGGTGATGCGGTCAGGGTCCCGTCGGCTTGCTGAGGCCTGTCTTGCGGGATCGCCGAGATGGCTCCTGTAGGATCGGGTAGGATGGCCATCTGTCGCGCGTTCCACGTTGGGCGGCCGCGTAGGTCGTAGTCCACCGCGCTCCTCTGCCCACGATCCACGGTTCCAGTCAGTCGTCCGACAAGATCAGTGCCACTCGGGAGGGGGGGCATGTCGCCGGTGAGCACGTAGTGGGGAGTCGAGTCGAAGTAGTGGCGGACGTCCGGCTGGACACTTGCCGGCGGGGTGACGCCGACTTCCGCGAACGAGTCGCTGTCCAGTGCATCGTCCATGAGAGGATGGTCTGCGGGCAGCTCGCTCTCGGCGCATTCGACGTAGTCCTCCGCTACCAGGCGGCCGGCGTGGTCATAGTAGAAGTTCTGGCCGCAACCTCGTGAATCACGGACAGCGATTAGGTCGCCCACCGTGTTGAAGAGATAGCGCCATCCCCGGCTACCCAGGGGGTTGTTCGGGTCCTGACTATCACTGTCCGGATCCACCGTTCCGATGCGCCGACCGATGGTGTCGTAGGTGAATCGCCTCTCGAGCTGCCGGCCGGCGACCGCGGTCGCGGTGTCGTAGTCGACGGGGGCTTCGTCGAGTGTCTGTACGCGTTTTACACCGAGTACCGAGCCGTCGTTTCGGTACTCTGTGAGCACCCGATAGTACTGGTTGTCTAGTCCGCCTTGTCCGGGTAGGCGATTGACCAGGACCTGTTCAGTTGTTCGGCCGTGTCCGTCGGCACGAGTGATCGTGCCTGTGCCTAGGAAGTCGTCATTTCCACTGCCGTTGATGCCGGTATCAAGGGGGTCCAGAAACGTGGTCTCCAGCGCGCCGTAGCTGATCTGGGACTCTGAGGCGTCTCGTTCGATCACGCGGACCGGGCGATCGAAAGCATCATAGTACCGTTGAACGAAGGGCTCGTCAGGAACCCCGACGGCGGCCCCAGCCGTCGGGGGGTCTGTCAGAACCCAAGCCGGATTGTAGCTGTTGGTGACCGATCCGCGTGCTGACAGCTGGGCGATCTCGTTCTGCGACCATTTTCGTCCGCCGCCGCCAATCCCTTCTTCGGATCTCTGAAGACTTGCCCTGGGTCGGCCAAGGCCATCGACATAGGAGCGGTTTCGGATGATGTTGCCACTGCAGCGGTCGTGCGTTGAGCCTTCCACCATGTTGATGGGAAGGCCGTCTGCAAGCACGGTGTACTCGAATGTTTGAGTGGGGCGAGTAGGGCAGGCATCTCCGGGATGCGTGGGTGGATGTATCGCCGTGATGCGACCCAGGCCGTCATAGCCTGCGGAGCTGGAGCGTCCGTTCGGTTCGGTGGCTGTCAGGAGTGCACCAAAGCCACGGTCCCAGACTGCGCCGGTTGAAATCATGCAAAAGTAGGTGCTGCCCGGAGCAGAGTCGTCGCAATATGGCTGGGTCTGGTGCCTGTGTAGAGCAAAGGACTCTGTGAGGGGTAGTTGGGCGTAGGCTGTGTCGTGCTCAAGCGACGAGTACCGTGCACATGTGTCGCGGCTGAGTGCGATGTCGCCACCGGCGCATGTTTCATCCGGTGTGCCCCATTGAGTAAAATGTTTTGAGCTGGTCAGAGCCTGATTGTGAATGACGCCGAAGTCCTCGGCGCCGAAGCTGTCTCCGCCGAACTGGTATGCGGGAGCGCTGTCAGGGATTTCTGCATTGACGCTCGTTCGAACAGCGGTGCCGCCGAAGCCATAATCAAAGCTTGCGAATCCCAGGCGGCATGGGCTTCCATCGCAGTGCTCGCGGCCGAGGGCATATTGGCGAAGCGGCAGCCATTGCCACCGATGTCCGTCGGGGAGGTCCGGAACAGCGATTTCCGTGATCACCGGATCTGGCAAGGAACCGAGAGAATCGGCGATTCGCCCGTAACCTTCTTGAGTGAGTATCTGGCCGACGTTGTCGACCGTCTTGGCGACTGCGCGAATATGGGCCCAGTCGGCCATGCGAATCTCAAGTGTTCGGTACTCCTCTTCGAAGGGTGCGGAGACAGCCCCGTCGCTGGCCGCGGCGTAGTCGGTCTCCACCGATGGAACCGTTATCGAGCCGGAGCCCCAAATCCCGTTGGTGGTGCCGTATCGAAGAGTGTCTGTCTGGCAGATAAAGCCATAGTAGACCCCGCGGCCGTCGAGGCCCTGCATGAGGTGTCTAATCCGAACGGTTCCGTGGATGCTGGAGAGGTAGGTGCCAGTTTCGTCGAAGACCTCGGTGAGCCATTCGCGCCCCTTGAGTGCCTCACGGGGATTGTCAGCGAGGCGGTCGCTGGCGAGCGCACTCGGGCGGCGGCCCTGGCGAAAGAATTTGCGCGTGATCGCCGTTGGGTGGTTAGCGTCGCCGTGGGCGATGGCGTCGGTGGCGCCGAAGCCGCGGAACTCTTGCTCGATGCCTTCGTAGTAGCCGTCGTGGTACGCGAACTCGGTCTGGGTGATGTTGCGCTCGCGACCGAGCTCGTCGAAGTGGTCGTCGGTCTCGACCTGCCGAACCACGGTGCTGATGACGGGGCTTCCGCCGCTGCGGTAGACGCAGTCGCCGCGCTCCTCGGGACCGGGGCCGGTATCCTCGGTTGTGCTGAGCACGCGGTCGCACGCGCCGTCGACCTTGCTCCAGGTGAAGTTCTCGCCGGTGGGGTCGTCGTCGGCTTGGACGAGGTCGGCGATGTAGTCGTCGGCACTCGAGCCGTAGGTGAGGTGGGTGGAGGCGCCCAGACCGTTCTGCACGTCGCTTAGGAGGCGCGCGCGCGTGCCGCCGGCGAGGTCGATGTACTGCCAGCGGCCGGCGTTGGTGTAGACGATGTCGAGAGTGCCGGAGCCGTCGATGTCGGCGAGACGGACGTTGGGGCTGAAGCCGGGGGCGGCCGGGGTGGAGATGGTGACGCGCTCGGTGAAGGCTTCGCCACCCTCGTTGAACCACACGTCGACTTCGTCGAAGCGCACCTGGATGACATCGGCGGCGCCGTCGCCGTTGACGTCGCTGAGGTAGACGCCCTCGAGATCGACGTTGAGCTCGGCAGGAGCGCTCGCCATGCGGATCTCGCGGCCGCTGGCGAAGCCGGCGGGGCAGTGGCGGGGGCCGAGGCCGAAGACCGGGGCGCCCGTCTCGGTGGTGCCGCGGGCCGGCCAGTAGAGGAGCCGTCCGCGGCGGAGGCGAACGAGGTCGACGAGTCCGTCGCCGTTCATGTCGGTGGTGCGGAGCTCGGGGTCGCTGAAGTCGAGCGGGAGCCCGTCGTGCATGAGGCACGTCTCGTAGGGGTCGTTGCTCAGGTCCCACGCCTTCGTGGTCTCGTTCCAGATGGCCTGGCCGAACTGACCCTCGCCGCCGGGGACCATGCCCAGGTTGAGCCACGTCTGCATCGAGCTGCCCGAGGTCTTCAGGATGTCGATGAGGTGGTCGCCGTTGACGTCCATGGTCCGATAGCGCTGAGGCTCGCGAACGAGATCGATGCGGGGATCGCCCCCGGTGGGCAGGACGACGTCGGCGTAGGTGAAGCGCCAGCCTTGCTGACTCGGGCGGACGCTGTTGCCCGTCGTGCTGTCGCTCATTCGCGTCGGCGCGAAGAAGCCGTAGCGGTCGCGGCGTGGCAGGTGGAGGAAGTCGCTGCGGCCGTCGCCTTCCACGTCCATCGGCATGATGGTGTTGCTGGCGAGGTTTAGGGTTCCGCTCAGGCCCACCGGGAGGCCGACGGGCACGGCTTCGCTGAACGACGCGGGGTACGCAGGTGTGGCTGCCGAGCCGGCGAAGCCGTTGAAGAAGACGCCCGCGGCGGGCGCGCCGTCCGAGGTCTGATAGCGGGCGGGATCGGTGACGACGAGATCGGGCAGGCCGTCGGTGTTGACGTCGAAGAGGTCGGCGCGCGCGGCGTCGGCGCTGACGCTCGGGCTGTTCGGGATGTCGTAGACGGTCGCGGCGACGCCGCCGTGGCCGGGAATGTGACCGGCGGGCGCCTCGGTGTAGTCGAAGGTCATCGCCGGCAGCGGGCGGCCGACCATGCCCGGGGCGAGGGCGGTGGCCTCGTCCACGTTCGTGAACTCGTACCAGGTGGCGGTGTTGCCGGTCTGTTCGACGTCGGGTCGGCCCTCCACCTGCACGCTGCTCAGGAGCGAATGGAAGACGGCGTCGTCGTAGGTGAGGTGGTAGCGACGGACGAGCTGGCGGTCGCCTACGGTGTCCATCCCGCCGGCGGCGGTGACCACGATACGGGTGACGCGCTCGGCTTCGGCGATGCCCCAGCCGCTCGTGTAGCTCGTGTAGACGTCGGGGCGCGCTTCGTAGTCGACGTGGACGCGAACCCCGTAGTCGCTCAGGGGGAGTGTGCAGGTTCGTGCCGCATCCGACGTCGCTGCGCTCGGTCCGGCGGGTGCGATGCCAGCGCAGCTGTTCGGGCTCAGGTAGTAGACGTCGTCGAGGTAGCGCTGGCCCCCGCTCGACGCGCGATAGCGGTAGTAGACGGTGGAGCCGAAGACGTCGCTCATCCGAGTCAGGAACCACCCGTAGACGGGTCCCGTGCCATCCGTTCCTTCGGTCTGCAGCGACGGGGCCGTGTCGAGGTCCACTGGCACCTCCGTGCTCGGGAGGAGACCGAAGTCGAAGCGCGTGCCGTCCTTGCCCTGGACCACCCAGCGGGTGGAGTCGGGGCTGCGGAAAAAGCGCATGAACCCGCCCTCGATGCGGGCGCGGTACTGCTGCCAGGTGTTGGGGACATCCGACGGGCGCTGGTCGGTGTTGGTGTAGGCGCCGCCAAAGCTGTCGACCGCCGCGGCGACGGCGCTGTCGACGGGGACGAGCTCCTGGCCGCCGTTGTAGAAGAAGCGGTCTTCTCGACCGTGCCATTGGTTCTCGTCGATGTAGCGCGAGAGGCCGAGGTCGCTCTGCCGAACGATGAAGGGGACGCTCATGCTCCAGCCGAAGCCGACGCTCGAGTTGCCGCCCGTGGAGGCGTAGCTGAGCCCGAGGCTCGGCTGGACGCCGTTCCGGCCGGCGGGGAGCGCGATGGGCACGCTGAAGGTCGCGGTGCCGCTCGAGAGAACCGGCGCGAAGCTCTCGCCCATCCCCTCGATCGATCCCTCGGCGTTCGGAAGGGAGATGCGGCTGGGGGTGACGGCGCTCTTCGCTTCGCCGGTGGGAAGGGAGTAGGTGCTGGCCTCGGGCGCGGGGTTGTCGGTGGGGGCTTGGGCGGCGTCGGCGTTGCGCAGCCGCTGCTGCAGCTCGATCTCCTCCTGGCTGAGCGGTCGGTCGACGGAGCTCTCGAGATCGGAGCCGACATCGTCCGGCAGCTGCACGTCGTCGATCGCGAGGGACCTGGGGGCCGGGCGGTCGACCGGAGCGTCGTCCTGCGCTCGAGCGTAGGGGGTGCCCAGCGTCAGGAACACGACGGCGGCGAGCGGGCCCGCAACGAAGGGGCCGAGTCGACGGAAGGTGCGCATCAGATTCATGAGTCAACGTCTCGGTGTGCCGCGCGGGGCGGCGGGGCTGCCCGTCAGCGAACGGGCAGATGGAAGAGCCGGAACTGGTCGTGGTTCAGGTCGAAGGTGCGGAAGTAGTGGAACCAGAGGCCCGTCGGACCGGCGACGACGCCGAAGCCAGCTTCGGTCAGGTCGAGCTCGACGCGGAGTGTGTCGATGCTCATCGGCACGGGGCGGGTCGCGATCACGTCGGCGCCACCGAAGACCTCGCCCGTGAGGTAGGTCAGGAGGTAGTGGCGCGCGACGCTGCCGTCGGGCGCGACGATGCTCTGGAGAGGGGCGACGGTCGCCTCTTCGCCATCCACCACGAAGACCGCGGCCGTGGGGGACGCGCCGACGTCGAAGCGGCGACCGTAGATGCCGGGGGCCGCGCCGCCCTGGATGCGCCAGGAGACGAGATAAGAACCGTCGGCCTCCGCGCCCGCGACGGGGCGCGGGGGAGTCAGCGCGGTCACCATCGGCTCGTGGACGAAGTCGCCGTCGCTGCTCACGTCGAGGTCCGACACGTCCATCGGGTCGCCGGTAGCGCCGTCGAAGTGGCGCAGCTGGATCCGTCTCTCGGAGAAGGTGGGGCTCTCGTCGATCCAAGCGATCGCGAAGCTGTCACCGTCGCTCGCCACCCGCGGATCGCGTTCTCGCCCGGCGGCGTTCGCGGCCACGCGGCGCTCCATCGGGTCGAGGGCCGTCCCGCTCGCATCGAAGCGGCGGAAGTACGCTCCGCCCGCGGGGTCGACCCCCGGACGGCTCCGCCCGTCCGCCCAGGCCAGGACGAAGCCGCCGCTGGCGAGGGCGGCCAGGGTCGCGTTGCGCTCGGAGATGGAGTCCGGGTCGACCGAGACTCGACGCTCGGTGCCGACGGAGCCCGCGCCGCTGACGATGCGGAACCGAACGTGGCCGTCGAAGTTGGCGTACGCCACCACGAAGCCGCCGCCTCGGAGGCCGACCACGACCGGCCGCAGGTGTCGGTCGGTTTCGATCGGGAAGGCACTGCCGATGGGCGAGCCGTGACGGTCGAAGCGGCGGCCCGAGAGGAGCGGCATCGAGCCATCGATGCCCTCGAGCGACCACACCAGAAGGACCTCGCCGTCGCCATCGACGCCGACCATCGGCGCCTGGTCGAAGGCGTGGTGCTCGGTCGTGTCGTCGAGACCGATCTGACTGACCTCGAGCGTGGTGGGCGAGGTGCAATCGGCGGCGCACAGGTCGTCGGGGGAGGTGTTTCCGTCGTCGCACCCTTCTGCGGCGGGGTCCGGGCCGGGCTCGACGTAGGTGTCGCCGCAGCCGCGCACGGTGCAGGCGCCTTCGATGCAGATACCGTTGGTGGTCTCGTCGAGCGCACAGACGGTGCCCGCGGCGGAAGCCGTCGGAACGCACGTGAAGGTGTCGTCGCAGGCGTAGCTCACGCACTCGGTGGGTTCGGGGCAGGTGCACGTTCCGCCGTCCGTCGGCGCCATGTCCGTGCCGAGGTCGTCCATGACGAAGCCGTCGGCGGCGTCCATCGGGACCGGCCTCGCGTCGAGCACGGGAGCGGCGTCGGGCACCGGACGCCCCAGGTCCATGCCGCCATCGAGCCCGGGGACGGACCCGTCGCCGCCGCCGCAGGCGAAGAGCAGCACGACGAACCCGACCCATCGGCCGCGTGTGACCGATGAGCCGACCGCCCAGGATGCGTTTCGGTGCGGCAGCACGGGGGCCTCAGTCCAGGGAGGTCCAGTAGCGGTATCCGAGGACGAGCTGGATGTCCTCGATGCGATCGAAGCGGACGCCGGGGTCGTCCCAGACACGGACGCGGTACTGGCCGTCGAGGGGCCGGCCGCGCATCTCGTGTCGCGTGTAGGGCTCCATGAGGGCGGAGTCGGCGCCGGAGACGGGGTTGGTGAGGTAGCGCTCGGCGGCGAGCGCGCGGGCTTCCTCGAGTCGTCCGTCGTAGAGGGGGGCACTGTAGAGCTCACCCCAGTGGTTTCGGACCTCGAAGTCGCCCTCGTGGTAGACGCTGACGGGGACGTAGCCGGCGCTGTAGCAAGTGGCGCCGAGGCCCTCGCAGTCGCGGACGTTGGTGCCGACGACGTTGGCCGCGAAGGTGTTCCAGCGGTAGTTGTAGTTGCCGTTGGCGAAGCCGGACTGCGCGAGCTGGGTGCCGGCTTCGAGGTCTTCCTGGGAGATGGAGAAGCTGGCTTCCCAGAAGCAGGCGCGTCGCCCGAAGGCGCAGCCCTCACCGCCGGTGGGGCAGACGTCGACGCAGTCGCGCTCCCAGAGGGTGCGGAAGACCTCACCGTCGACGTCGGGGCAGACGGGGAGGACAGCCTCCGCGGGGTAGCGGGTGTCGATGTAGGGGTAGGGCAGGAAGGAGTGAGTGGCCGGATCGACGTCGCCCGTGTCGAAGCCGAGCTCGCGGGTGACGTTCTCGAGCATGAAGGCGCCGAGATCCACGACGATGGGGGTGGTGGTCGCGGTGACGCCCGGGTCGTTGGGGTGGATGCGGATCTGGACGGTCTGCGCTTCGTCGATGGCGAAGAAGAGGTAGTGGAGGTCCCACGCGGCGGTCTCGTAGGCGTCGTTCATCTGGACGACGGCGAGCGCGGTGCCGGCGGCATCGGTGACGGCGACGGCGTCGGCGGGATCGAGGGTGCCCATGCCGGCCTGTCGTCCGCGCCAGGAGAGGCGGTAGGTGCCGGGCTCGAGGTCGACGCGCTGGGTGATGCGGGTGTCGGCGGAGTAGCTGGAGTAGCCGGGGTCGCGCGTGGAGGAGCCACCGAACTGGATGCGCCATCCGGAGGGTGCGCCGAGCTCGGGGTCGGGCGCGATGGGCTCGTCGCCGGCGGCGAGGAGGCGGGTCATGGCGATGCAGCCACCGGTCCGGACGTCGCCGTCACCATTGGTGTAGGGGACGCAGCCCTCGTGCTCCCAGATGGGCGGCGGGACGCGCGTGCTGTCGTCGTCACCGGAGGTGGCGACGGGGGCGATGAAGCGCGGGTCCATCTGGTTGCTGAGCTCGCCGGAGAAGGCGAGGAGGTTTCGGACGTCGGCGGAGCAGGTCTGCCGGGTGTGGAAGATGTCGTCGCGCATGGAGACGACGGCGAGATCGTCGCCGGTGGTGAAGGGGTGGTCGACGGAGTAGCTGTCGTAGACGTCGCGGAGACGCCGGACGTAGTCGCCGACGAACTCGCGTGAGTACTCGTCGCCGCCGGGGAGCTCGTAGTCACGGGTGATGGCCTGGTAGTCCATGCCGCCCATGGTGCAGAGCTCGTCGGCCCAGCTGGCGGGGGCGTCGACGAGGGCCATGTCGGCGTCCATCTCGGAGAGGCTTCGGCCGAGGCGCTGCTCGAGGGCGCGGCGCGCGAGCCAGGCGGTGTTGATGGCGCGGTCGTGGGCCTCGCGATAGCGGACCACGTTGGTGTTGAAGTTGCGCCGCTGAAGGGTGGAGACGGCGGACTCGTTGCCGTAGGTCACGAGCGCATCGGCGAGCTCACCGAGGGCGGAGACGCGGCGTGCTTCGAGACCGGAGAGCATTCCGCGGAGCAAGACCGCCGATTTCTGGGCCTCGGACGCGGCGGTCTTCATGTCCTCCATGATGTCGCCGAGCTGGCCCGCGATCTGCGCGAGTTGGCTGGCCTCATCGAGGCCAGAGAGGTCGTTCAGGAGGCCTTCGCGGATCTGAGCGAAGACGATCTGGGCCACGGAGTTGGCGCAGTCTGCCGCGGCGGCGGCCAACAGGAGACCTCCGCCGGCTCCGAAGCCATCCGACGGCGAACTGCTGACTCCCTGGCCTGCTGCCCTCAACACACTCGCGACGCACGAGAAAGCCTGGCCGACCTGCGTGCTCATGCGATCGACGCGGTTGAGCTCTTGCTGGGTCTCGTTGCGGGCAGCGGCGATGCGCGCTTGCTGGAGGAGGTGAGCGGAGCGGCGAAGGTGTCCCGCGAGGACGTTGGGGTAGTTGCCGAGGTCGAGGAGGGCGAGGGTGATGTCGTCGTAAGCCTCGCCGCGACCACCGGGTATCGAGGAGGTGCCGCGGACGGAGGCGATGGCGTCGTACGGGAGGTCCTGGAAGACCTGGGTGGCCGCGCGGCTCTCCACTTCTTGGGCGAGGCACATGACCATGCGCTGTCCCTGCCGAAGGTTGGCGACGCCTCCCTCGACGAGCGAGTCCCAGTCGCCGCACGACGACGGGGTGAAGACCGGCGGATCGGCGAAGTCGTCTGCCGCGACCTCACACGTGAGCTCGAAGGCGTCGAGAAGGTCGTCGTACGAGACCCCCTTCATGACGTGGAGGTCGTTGTAGCGGTTGGCTTCGTTGGGGCCGCCGTTCCAGTAGTCCGTGTAGGAGATGGACCTGCAAACGTAGCCGCTCAGCCCACTCCAGAAGCATTGGGTTCGGCTCTCAGTGGCGTACGCGACGCCCGGGATCTCACCGACGTATCCGTCGCCCCCATCTCGGAGGGCAAACGCGATGGGTACGGGATGGCCAGGAGTCACTCGGGCCGGGATTCGGCTGGTCGGTCCCATGCCCTGCCAGAGGAGAGGCAACATGCCCGGGAAACCGCCTTCGATGCCGCCCGGCATCGATCGGAAGACGACCGCCTGGGTTCGAGTTGCGGGCTCGTCGAAGTACTCCGACGGCATCACGTTGGTGTTGCCGCCTCCAAACCACTCGTCGTCGTGGTGGCAAGGGACGTAGATCTTCTGTGGGGTGGCGTAGTTGCCGTTGAGGAAGTGGGTCCAGATCCATCCCTCGGCGTTCAGGCCGGCTTCGCAATAGACCCTTCCGTCGATGTCGATGGAGCCCTCGTCCGACGCGACCCAGTCGTGCTCGTCGGCTCGGAACTCGACGCCCGTGGACTGGACGAGTACCGCAGCGTTTCGGAGGGTGATGTCGTCGGAGCTGTCCTGCAGCACCCATTTCCAGCGATCGATCTCGTTGTACGGGTCATCCGAGTCGTAGTCTTCGACGTCCGCTTCGGTGGTGAGCGCGAGCGGCTCGGGGCGGAAGGGGAGCTCGACGTCGGTCGGATCGGCGCCGGTGACCAGGTGGAGTGCGAGCACGGCGCGAGCGACCCGCTGGTTCATGAAGGCGCGGTTGATGCGATCGTTCTCGGCGTCTTGGCCGCAGCCCGTGGTGTGCGCGCAGAAGAACTTCTGACTGAACACGCCTCCACCGGAGCACTCGGCGGCGGCCTCTTCAGCGCACGGCCACTCGGTGACTTCACCGAGGCCGATGGTGGCAGGATCGGTGGCGCCGCCGAAGCCGCGCCAGCGCTTCGAGTCGAGGGTGATCATGCCGTAGTCGTCGGGCTCGGCGATGTACCCGATGCGGTTGGCGTAGGTACGCATGGAGTCACGCGAGAACATCGGCTGAGCCGCGACCAGCTCGGCGAGCCGCGCACGCTCTGCACCGCTCGAGGTCCGCATTTCGCGGATGACGTTGCAATCGAAGAGCGTCTCCTGAGTCTCCGGCTCGGGTGGCGTCGGGAAGATGTCCAGGGTTTCGTCGATCTGGATGACTTCCGCGACAGGTGCTCCGGATGGGAACGAGGGGTTCGCACAGGTGTAGGTCGGGGTGCCGTCCGGGCTCGTGACGCCGGTCTCGATGGCACGCCAGGGGCAGCCTGCGAGAATGGGATCGCCCATGTCGGGCTGGGTGCAGATGGCGGTGGTGCCGGTCAGTCGCCAGGCGCAGAGCGGAGTGTCACCCGCCGCGACGAAGGGGGCGACCTCGCTGTCGCCGATGCAGCCGGCGAGGACGGCGAACTGCGGCTCCATGAGCATCGCGTCGATGTCGCGGACGCAGTAGTTGTCGGTGCAGCCAAAACCACTGTCGCAGTCCATGGCGGTGGTGCAGGTGCCGCCCGGCGCGTCGTCGAGCATGTCGAAGAACGCATCCGAGATGTTCACGGGGGCGCCGCAGTATTCCGTCAGCGACTCCTCCAAGCTCTCGAGGGACTCGTCGAGGGTCGCGCCCGAGGTCAGCATGTCTTCACCGAGTCGATCGGCCAGCTCGGCCGACTGCTCTGCGAGGTTCAGCCAGTACTGCCACGAGTTCTCGAGGCCTCGACCACCGTCGTCCCCGCTCAGCTCGTTCTCGAGGGGGATGCGCGCCGCGAACGACGGGCCTGCGCACGTCGTTGCCGTCATCGCGCAGTACTCCGTCGACGGCTGCAGCAGCCGGTCGCCCATCTCCACGTACTCGGGCACGTAGGGGATGGTCACGCAGCGGGGCGTGCCACTCTCCGAGATGCGGTAGGCGGCGATGGCCTCGAAGTCGCCCGGGCCGCCGAGGTCGGCGTTGCCCTTGCCGCGAACGCGGTGGAGCGCGTACAGGAACTCCGCGTCGGCCGCCTCCTGGGGAAGCGCGTTGGGGGGAAGGGTGGCGACTGCCGGAAACGAATAGTCGCTCCCATGCGCGAAGTTGCGGATGCCGTTGATTCGGTTGGTGTCCCACTCGCTTCGGTAGGCCCCATCGAGCTGGCGGTACTCGTCCAGGTCACAGCGCTCACCATGGACGAGGCCCTCGGTCGCGCATCGGAGACCGGAGACGCCTCGGACCACGAGGAAGTCGTTGCCGACCTCGAAGAAGTCGTCGTCGCGGTGCCACGCGACGATGTCCATCGCGCCCGGCGAGCCCTCACAGAACATCACGCGCGCCGGCACGCGCTGGGCCGCCGTGAGCACGAGTGGGTTGAGCTTCTTCAGCGCGTCGTCGGGAAGCGCGAGGAACGACGAGTGCGGCTCGTCTCCGCTGTTCATGACGCCGAAGTCCGTCGCGACCGAGTAGGCGTAGTCGATCGTGTGCGTGACGGAGCGGAGGCCGTACTCCGCGGAGATCGGCACCATGAAGGAGTAAGGGTCGTCCGGATAGTTCTCGCTCACGCCGTGGAACATCGCGGCGCCGACGTTGTAGATGGCGGGCGGCGGAACGGGCTCGCGGAGGACCGAAGCCCACGCCGCGAGGCTCTGCTGCGTGTCGATCCGGTTCCCCATCGCATCGAAGGTGACGAGGGGGGTCAGTGGAATGCCCTCCGCCGCCTGGACGTGCTGGAGGGAGAAGGCGCGCGCCTCGTGGCGCATGTAGAAACGCGCGCTCTCGACGTCCTCCGCGGAGAGGTTCACCGAGGCGAGGACGCTGGCGAGCGTCGGTGAGTCCAGCGTGTCGCCGGAGAGGGCTTCGATGCGAGCCAGGAGGCTCTGGTCGGCAGGAACGGACCCGCCCCCGAGCGCCAGGTCGGCCAGAGGGATGTCCAGGTCCAGCAGGACGCGTGGGTCGATGCCCGTCGTTCGAAGGAGCTCGATCGCCCCCTCGACGCTGCCGGTGGGGGCCTCGCAGGGGCAGAGACCCTCGTCTTCCTCGTACCCGTACAAGCCGTCGCCCGTGGAGCCGAAGAGGTGCTTCGCGAGCGCGATCCGCGACATGGACTTGTCGGTCCAGCTCAGCCGGGAGGCGATGGTGTTCGACCGGGAGCGCGCGAACTCCGCTTCCGCGACCGCGGTCTGGTTGCGGAACTCGATGCGCGCGGCGCGCTCCACCGTCGCCGTCGAACCCACGAGCACCTCGGCGAGGAGCGCCAGCGGGGTGACTGGAGTGAAGCTGGCACCGGAGGTCGGTGCGATCGGGTCGCGCATCGAACTCGCATCGAGTTGCGTGTCGGTCGGAGGGCTGCCAGGGGAGCCGACGTCGCACGCCGTCAGGCGCTGGGCGACGGTGTCGCTCGCCGGATCCGTCGAAGGGTCCTGTCCTGCGTGATAACGAAGCGTGTCGCCCGCGATGACGACTGCTCGTTGCGCTTCGCTGGCTGCTTTGCGTGCGACGGCGATGCGGGCTTCCGGCAGCTGGGGAGGGACTGTCCAACTCCACTCTTGCGTGACCTCCTCCCCGTTGACTTCGAAGGTGAAGCTGAAGTCGAGCGTCGTGGGCGTCTCGGCCTCCGCAGTCTCGAGGAGTTGCTGCGCGATGCAGTCTCTCCGAAAGACCTGCTCGACCATGTCGGTCATGCAGGGGTCCGATGACCCTGCAAGCTGCGACCACACGTCGGGCATTGCGTCTGGCGTGCCGCAGTCGCTGAGCGCGAGGGCGTCCTCGAACGCGTCTGCCGTCATGAGCTGCTCGACACCGTTCTCGTCGATCACGGACAGCGCCATGCGGCGCTCTCGCTCATCCAGTCGGTCCGTGTATTCCCGGTCGTCCAGTGTGAGACTGGCGGGGTCCGAGCCACAGCCGATGCAGAGGGCGCAGAGGAGGGGCGCAAAATGGCCTTTGCCGTTCATCATTCGTCTTCCTGCCAAACGCATCGAAAACCGTTGTCGGAGAAGATGCTCGCTTCGGATCGAGTCCGGAATCCCGCGAACATGACGGTCAACTCTGCGTCGGATACGTGCAGCGGATCCGTGCTCTCGTACTCGCCCCCGAGGGTCGCGATGAAGCTGTCGCGCACGAACTCGCCGTGATTGGGGCCGGGCAGTCTCTCGACGCCGAAGGCACTCGCGGAGATCGATGTGTTGGTGACGGGCGTGCAGAAGTTGTTGCCCGGAGTCGCGCAGACACTGTCGCATCGGACGATGTCGGCTCCACACTCGAGCGAGCTCGGGTCGTCGTCGTCGGCGGCGTCGAGCGAACAGTCCGACCAGGCGTAGGGAGCGAAGAGCTCGCAGTCGGCGCGAGCCGCGCGAGTCAGCTGCGCGAGGGTGGCGAGCTCGCCGCCCACGTACTCGCAGTAGGCGCTCGGACCTTCCTTCGGGACGCGGGCCGTGTGCATCTCGCCACGGGACACCGCGCCCCGGGCCGGGCACTCTCCCGCGTCGACGCACTCCTGGTACCCGCCTTCTGTGACCGGGTACCGCATGATCCAGAAGTTCGAGAGAGTCGCTCTGCGGGAGACCATGGTGCCTTCGTCTTCATAGAAGAGGTGCGCCGGACCCTCGGTGATGCAGATCCGCTCCCGCTCCTGGGGCAAGCCCTCTGGCACCACCCCGCACGGAGTGCTGCACACGCGAGGCCCCCAATGGCACTCCGCATCACAGGTCTCGCTGCCGAACGCGTCTTCCGCGCAGCCCTCGGCTGCGCGCGTGTCCCCCGGCTCGCACTCGCCGCCCTCGACGACCACGGACCAGTCGCCCCACTCGCACGCCGAGGAGCACTCCCGGGTCTCGGTGAGGCACAGCGCGCCATCCCGCGTCTCCGTTTCGCCGGGGCTGCACGGGCCGGTGCCGCGGCACTCGCCGACGGGCGCCCAACGGCCGTCCACGCAGCTCAGCGTCTGGGTTCCGCACGCGCCGCAGACCTCCATGCGGTCGGGGTCATCGCTGCACTCTGCCGGAGGGGTATCCGAGTCTGGTTCCACACCACCATCGGGGTCGTCCATCGTCGACGAGGGACAACCGAGGCACGCGAGCGAGAGCAGAAGCCACCCAGACCGATATCTATTCATCACAGGCACGCTTCCTTCGAAGGCAGAGCCCCAGGAACAGGAGAAGGACTAGAGCGTCGTTCGGCCCCCCCCCAGACGTGCTGCATCCGCCGTCGTTCGACTCCGAGCATACGGCCCGCTCATCGACGAGAGTGCACTCGGTCCCGATCGGGCAGCCGTCTTCGCAGAGGCGGGTGCAGGTGGACTCGGAACCGTCGCTCAAACAGAGACCGCTGAGGCAGTCTCCACCAATGCCGCACGGTTCTCCGAACCCTTCCTGTGCGAGTCGGCACTCGTCTACGTCACACACGTTCGGCGTGGAGCAGCGCGCGTCGACGCAGCTGACCGTGCAGTAGCCCTCACGACCGCAGAAGAGCGGGGATGAACAGTCCGAGTGCCTGGTGCAGGCGTCGCCAAGGTCCCCATCACACTCACCGGGAGCGCAGCCACTCCGGTCGTAGAGCCAGCAATAGCCCATCTCGTCATCGGGCCCGAGCTCGCCGGCGCCTTCGGCGTACTCCGGGTGCATCAGGCTCTCGCGATCGTCACGCCCGCAGGACGGCGCGGACGGGTCGCCGCACGGATGGAGGAGGCCGAGCGCGTGTCCCAGCTCGTGCGCCAGGACCACGGATACATCGAGGGATCGCTCGGCGATCAGCGTCTCGTTGAGGTGAATCAGCGCGCCCGTGATCGACCAGGAGCCGTCGGCGTTCGATTGATACGCCACGTCCGTCACGGCGGCCTGGTCCGCGCCAGCGCCGATCTCCCCCCAGTCGGACACACTGAAGATGCGGATCCCGGCCGCTTCTCCGTTCGCGACTGTGACCAGCCGCGGGCCATCGCAGGAGATCGCGTTCCACGGGTTCGTGGCCGTGATCAGAAGCTCTGACGGAACGTCGGTTGTCGCCTCGACCAGTACCGTGATTCCAGGCCACCCGACGCGTCCGTCGAATTCTGGAAGGTCTCCACCAGTTCGGTACGCTAGGGCGTCCGAGGAATAAAGGACTCCGACAATCGTCAGGAGTGCGAGTGCAGGCCGAAACAGCATGACGAAGGCTCGCTTGGCGGAGTGAGCGTGGGTGCCACTCCGCCGTGGAGTCGTCTCTTAGCCGGCCCGGAGAGACGGGGAAATGGATGCAGCCTCCATAAAGCGAGCCGCTTTCCGATATGGTTGGAGCCGGCCGCTCGTGCTGTGTGAATCGGCGGTGAGTCTGGCTCGCACGGAGAGCGCGGTTCATCTTTTCTCAGCCGTCGACGAAGAGGTCGTCCATCGTGACCGCACCGAGGCCCAGTCGCTGGGCGTGGTCGTTCGGCTTCAGACCGAACGTGGTGACCAGAGTGAGCAGCACGTTCTTTCGTGTCTTCGTCACTCGCGAGAAGACGCGACGCTTGCGCTCGAGGTCTCGAGCCATGGCTGCATCCACCGCGTAGTCATCCTCCGAGAACTTGATCTCGCAGAGGTTGATCGCGCGGTCGGCGCGGTCGATGAGCAGGTCGACCTGTGCGCCCTCGTCGTCGGGTCCGGTCGACCGATGTTCCCAGGTGACGTCGGCGGTCTCCACGCCTGCGATCCCCAGCGCTCGCTTGATGTGCGGGACGTGTTTGAGGCAGATGCCTTCGAAGCTCAGGCCGGTCCATGACCGCCAGCGGGGTCGGCCGCGCTTCTTGATCCAAGCGCCCGCCGCGCCACCGCGGTGTGGCTCGATCCACGTGAGGTAGAAGAGGGAGTATTCGTCCGTCAGTCGGTACTTGGCCTGCTTCACTGGCTGGCCGAGCTGGGGCGTGCGGGCGATGAAGCCCGACTCGACGAGCTCCGAGAGCACCTTCGTCGTGGCGCCTCCAGTGGCCAGCGACGTCCCGTCGATGAGCTCTTGCCGAGTGAGTCCGCCTCGTTTTCGCGCGAGTGCGCGAACGATCTCCTCATGCCGCTCCGCTTTGTCGAAGAGCGACGCGTAGAGGTTCTCGAACTCGCGGCGCAGCAAGCCGTCGCGGGCGAAACACACCCGGTCGATGGTCTGCGCGGCGGACTCGGTGGCGCGGACCTGCTTCAGGTAGTGCGGGATGCCCCCGAACGCCATGAAGAGCTCGAGGATGGAGTAGCGATCCAGCCGCGCGCCGCGCGAGTGGAGGTAGGCCTCGGTCTCAACGAGCGTGAACGGCTCGAGGCGGATGCTTCGGGTCACGCGGTTGTGGAGGCCGCCGCGCTGCCGAACGACCTTGTGGATCATCCATGACGCCGCCGATCCGCAGATGACCACGACGAGCTGCGACTGGCGAGATGCCCAGCCATTCCAGAAGTGCTCGAACGCCGAGAGGAAGCCAGAGCGACGGGTGGCCAGCCAAGGCAGCTCGTCGAGGAAGACGATCTGCTTCTTTCGCGCCCGGCGCAGACGAGGCTCCAGCCAGGCGATGAGCTGGTCGAACGCAGCGTGCCAGTCGCGCGGTGGCTCCAGGCTCGCGGCGGCGTTGGTCGCTTGCCCCAGCGACGAGGCGAATGCCCGGAGCTGGTCTCGCATTCCACCGTCGTGAATTCCGACCAGCTCGAACGCCATTTGCTCCGCGAAGAACTCCCGGATGAGGAAGGTCTTCCCGACTCGCCGTCGGCCGTACACCGCCACGAGCTCTGCTTCGGACGACGCGAGTGCCTCGTGAAGCGTTCGCTGCTCGCGATGGCGTCCAATCAGCGGCGGCATGTGGCTATATATCGCCAAAACGGCCTCCGAAACAATCGTTTTGGCGATTTATGAGAGTCTATAAGTCGCCAAAACTGCTGCTGCCACGCCGGTTTTGGCGATTCATGGGCCTCAGTCGAAGTCGAGACGAAGGGTCGCCATCGCGCCGCCGAACGTCGGGGCGACGCTGACCGAGGTGTCGTCGGACCCTTGGGCGAGATCGATCGCCGCCAGCGCGAGGCCGGCCGCGGCGACGATGCCGCCGGTGAGGTAGAAGGCGAGGGCGCGGGTGCGCTGGTCCTCGACCGCGTTCAGCTTGGCGAGCCCGGCTTCGTTGGTGATGCGGCGGTCGGGGAACTCGGCCACGAGCTCGTCGACACCTTCGCGGCCGTTCCCGGCGGCGATGGCGCCGCCGACGATGAACGCGGCGCCGACGGCGGTCGCGGCGATGCCGAGGTAGAGGAGCAGGCGCGAGCGCGGCGGCGGGGCTTCGCCGTGCTCCACGATCGGGACTTGGTGGGTGGAGTCGCCGCCATCACCGGCGCCGCCGTCGCTCTCACCTTCGCCGCCGTCGTCGGGCGGCGGGAGCTCGTCGGGCTCGTCGGGCTGGCGCTGCGACCGCAGCGCGGAGGCGCGAGCGAGTGCGTGGTCTCGGAAGCGGCCGCTCTCATCGTCCTGCGCGCACTGCAGGTACGCGTCGATCGCGTCCTCGGAGTGGCCCTCCCACCGGTCGTAGGTGAGCGCGAGGTTGCACGCGGTCTCGGCCTTCGGGGCGAGCTCGTAGGAGCGCTGGAACGCGGCCGCGGCGGCTTCGTAGCGCTCGGCACGGAGCGCTTGG
Organism: uncultured Sandaracinus sp.; assembly: GCA_964462035.1. GTDB lineage: Bacteria > Myxococcota_A > Polyangia > Polyangiales > Houyiibacteriaceae > UBA1660. The sequence continues at coordinate 87,474 of CAYXAP010000026.1, read as the reverse complement.
ACGCCCTCGTCGAAGGCGTCCTGGGCATCCTGGGCCTCCGCGGGAGCGGCGACGGCCATCAAGAGCACGAGCACGAGCGACCTCATCGACCACCCTCGATGATCTCTCCGCTCCATCCGCCGCCGATGATCTCGCCCATCCAGGAGCTCTCCTCCATCGTGGGTTCCATCGCCGTCTCCATCGAGGCCTCCATGGCCGTCTCCATCGGGGTCGTGCTCATTTCGGTGGTCCGCCGGGTCATGCGCGTGGCGCGCCGGCGCATGGTACTCGGTGCGACCGCTTCTTCCATCGTGGCTTCCGTCGCCGCTTCCATGGGCGTCGCCTCCATCGCGTCTTCCATCGGCGTGGGCACCGCTTCCATCGCGCTCTCGACCATCGGCGTGGGCACCTCGACGGGCTCGGTCGGTGGGGCCGTCACCGCGGGCGGTGTGGTCCGCTCCGGCTCGCGCAGGGCGAGGAAGGCCACCAGGCCAATCAACAGCGCGATCACCGCGAGCGCGACCCCCAGGAGCAGCCCCTGGCGCGAGGTGTCGGCCGGGCTCGGTCGGGCCGCCTGCGGCGTGGGCTCTTCTCGCTCGGGCTCGGGCTCGGCGACGCCGATGGCGGCGCTCAGCACGTGGGCCGCTTCGCCTTCGCCGCGGGGCTCCTGCGAGCCGACCGGTTGGGTCACGGCGTAAGGCGGCGTGAAGCTGACGCTCTCGGGCGGCTCCTCGGCGGGCGGCTCGAGCGCCAGGGTCTCGGGGAGGGTCGTGGGGTCGATGGCCCGCAGGAGCTTCGCGGCCTCGGCGGCGCTGTCGAGGCGCTTGGCGGGCGCCTTCACCAGGAGCCGGTCGAGCACCATCCGCAGCCCCTCGGGGAAGCGGTCGAACGCCGGCGGTGGCGCCGTCAGGATCTTGTGCATCAGCGCTGCGGTCGAGGGCGCCTCGAAGGGCAGCCGGCCGGTGAACATCTCGTAGATGACGATGCCCATCGCCCACAGGTCCTGCGGTTTGCCTGGGCGCGCCCCGGCGAACTGCTCCGGCGCGATGTAGGGCAGCGAGCCCATCACCTGATGAGACTTCGTGATCCGCGTGAGCATCGCGTCGTCGATGCCGGCGGCGAGGCCGAAGTCGAGGAGCTTCAGCGGGATCGGTCCCGGCGGCAGGCCGATGTTCGCGGGCTTCAGATCGCGGTGGACGATGCCCTGGGCGTGCACGTCCTCGACCGCTTCGCAGAGCGCGATGGCGAGCTCGAGCCCCTCGCGGGTCGGAACGGCGCCGTGGTCGTCGAGCCGCTCCTGGAGGGTGCTCCCGCCGACCAGCTCCATCACGAACCAGGGTCCGATGCCCTCCTCGAAGCCGAAATCGCTGACCTGGGCCACGCGCACGCTGCCGATCCGGGCGAGCGCCTTGGCCTCCCGCTCGAAGCGGCGAACCAGCTCCTCGTCCCAACCGGTGACGCGGAGGACCTTCAGCGCGAAGCGGCGACCGAGGGCCTGGTGCTCGACCTCGAACACGTGGCCCATGCCGCCACCGCCGATGCTGCGGGTGACCCGGTAGCGTTCGGCGATGACCTTCCCCAGCGGGATCGGGGGCGGGGCGATGGACCCCGGCGGTCGCTCACGCGGGCCGGTCTCCTTCGAGGGCTCGCCGGAGGCTCCCGGCGCCTCTTCGTCTCCCTCCGCAGCGTTCACGCCCGCGATGTTACCTCGCGTTCAGGCTCGATGCTTGTCGAGCAGTTTCCGGTAGATGACCGGGCCGAGGCTTTCCTCCATGAGGGCCTCGACGGCGCTCTCCACCTTCTCGCGCTCGGCGGCGTTGGAGTAGACGAAGCCGATCCCCATTCCCGGCTCCTGATCGTCGCCCTCTTCGATCTCTTCGGGGGTGAGGATCCACTGGACCTTGCCCCGCAGCCGGAGGTTCTTCTCCAGCTTGGGGACCTGCAGCTCGAAGTGGAATTCGGTGCCGATCGGCAGGGGTCGCTCGGTGCGGATGAAGGTGCCGCCCTTGCTGATGTTCCGCGTGTAGTCGGCGAAGAAGGAGTTCAGCCGCTTGTACTCGACCTTCAGCGTGATGGGCGCCCGGGGTTCCCCCCGCTGATCGGATCCTTCGGCTGACTCCATCTGGACACATTCGAGCATCCGCGGCCCAGGAGAGCAAGCGAATGGTATGCCGACATCCCCGCGCGGGGAGGGCTCCCAAGGTTCCGAGGGGAATGTTGTTTCAGCCAGCGTGTTCTCCTACGCTGCGATGCGCGCCCCATGGGTAGGGCGCTGTGGGGTCGCCCTCCGGGTCGGGCCCTATCGGTCGATGGCGAACGAGGCCCCAGACGTGAGCGAGCGCGCGCTTCTCGAGGCGGCGCAAGAGGGGGACCGACGGGCCTTCGGCAAGCTCGTGCGCATGCATCAGCGCCGAGTTCACGCCTGCGCGCTCAAGATGCTCGGCGATCGGGGCGAGGCGGAAGACGCCGTTCAGGAGACGTTCGTCCGGGCGTGGCGGGCGCTGGGTCGCTTCGACGGCCGCTCCAAGCTGTCCACCTGGCTGTATCGCATCTGCGTGAACGTCTCGCTCAACGTGATCCGCCGACGAAAGCGGGTCGCGGCGGCGGACGTGGACGACCCGCGCATCCCCGAGCCGGAGGCCGACCCGAGCCAGGGTGTGACCGACCCCGAGCGCCACGCCGAGACCGTGCAGCTCTACGGCCGGCTCGGCGAAGCCCTGGACGCGCTCTCCCCCTCGCTGCGGACGGCGGTGGTGCTGGTGCTCCTCGAGGGGATGCCCCACAAGGAGGCGGCGACCGTGCTCGGAATCCCGGAGGGGACCGTGGCCTGGCGCATTCACGAGGCCCGACGACGCATGCGCATCATCCTCCACGACGTGATCGATCCCGCCGAGGGTGGGAGGGAGGCCTCGTGAAGGCGGACCTCGAGCGCAGGGTGCACGAGCTCCTCGACGCCGGTCGTGACCCGGCGGACGACCCGGAGATCCGTTCGGCGATCGCCGACGATGACGAGGCGCGCGCCGAGGTGGCCGGGCTCACCAAACTGGAGGGCTGGCTCCGCGATTGGGAGGTCAACGTCCCCGACGAGGACTTCGAGCCGATCGCGCAGCGGATCGAGCAGCGGCTGGACGAGCCGATCGGCTCGTTCGACGCGACGGCGCCCCCCGAGTTCGACGACCCGGACGCGAAGGTCAGCCCCCTCGGTGGCGAGCGGGGGGCCGTTCGATCGGGGGAGTATTCGCTCGACGCGCTCGCGGGCGCCGTGGACGCACCGGCGGCCGTGACCATGACCGGTCCCTCGCCGGCCGTGGCGCTCTCGGCGCCGCCACGTCCGGAGCCCCGGCGAAAGGCTCCGATCGCGCCCTGGCTGGCGGCCGCGGCGGTGGTCGCGCTCGGCGTGACCGTGAGCGTGGCCACGCTGAACCAGGCGGACGAGGCCGCTCCGGCCGCCACCGCTGCCCAGGCCGAGATGGCGCCGGGTGCATGGCAGGCCGTGGCAGCGGAAGAGCCGCCCGAAGAGCCGATGGAGGAGATGGCCGAGGCCGAGGAGGTCGAACCGCGAATCGAGGAGGAGGCCACCGCGGACCTCGCCGACGACTTCGAGGCCGGCGCGACGACCGAGACCGCGACCACCGGGAGCGCACCGACCCTCCAGCGGCGCCGAAGCCGAGCGTCTCCGATGGCCGCGGCGATGACGACGGCGACGACGCGCCGAAACGGGACGCCCTTCGACGCCGTGGGGGGCGCTGGCGGCAGCGGTCCGCCCATGGCGGCGCAAGGCACGGCCGAGGGAGTGAGCGCGGGCGAGCGTCGCGCCGCGGAGGAGCGCAGCAAGGCGGGGGTCCGCGCGTGCCTCGGCGCCGGGACCGACAGCGCGGTGGTGATGGTGCGGTTCGACGATGGCGCGGTCCGCGACGCGCGGGTGGTCCGCCCGCCGGGGCGGGAGGCGGTCAACGAGTGTGTGGCCTCCGCGCTTCGGCGCGCTCGCCTCCGGCCCGAGGGTCAGCAGGAGCGCCGAACGCTCTATTTCCGTTGGGGCTCGGCCCCCGCGAACGCCTACCGGAGGTAGGACTCGCGACACGGCCTCGCTGGACTGGGCGAGGCGGGTTGGATAGGGTCCGCCGGTCATGGGGCGACAGGTGCTCTTCGGCTCCTACGAGCTCCTCGAGCGAATCGGCGAGGGGGGCATGGCCGAGGTCTGGCGTGCTCGATCCCGCGGTGTGGCCGGGTTCGAGAAGGAGGTCGTGATCAAGCGGGTCCTCCCGTCGCTCATGGCCCGCGAGGACTTCGCCGAGCTCCTGATCCACGAGGCCAAGGTCGCCGCCCGGCTGAACCATCCGGGCATCGTCCAGATCTTCGAGCTCGGGGAAGAGCAGGGTGCCTACTTCATCGCGATGGAGCTGGTGCAGGGCTGCGACCTGGCCACGGCCCTCGCCGCGCAGCCGAACCCGCTGGCGAGCGGGGTCGGCCTGAGCCTCCCGCTGCGGCTCTGGATCATGATGGAGTCCGCTCGGGCACTCGACTACGCCCACCGACAGCGGACCGAGGACGGCCGCCCGCTCGGCATCGTCCATCGCGACATCTCGCCGCAGAACGTGCTCCTCGGCTACGAGGGCCAGGTCAAGGTCGCGGACTTCGGCATCGCGCTGGCCCAGGGGCTCGGCAGCTCGGAGGACGGGAACACCCTTCGCGGCAAGTACGCCTACATGTCCCCGGAGCAGGCGCGGGCCGAACCGCTCGACAACCGCTCGGACATCTTCTCGCTCGGGATCGTGCTCTACGAGCTCCTGGCCGGAAAGCGCCTCTTTCGGGCGAAGACCCCGGAGCAGACGCTCGAGCGGGTCGTCTCCGGTTCGGTGCCGGTCCTCGACTTCGCCGCGCTCGGGCTCCCGGCGTTCACGCAGGGCATCCTCGAGCGCGCCCTCGAGCGGGACCGGGAGTCGCGCTACCCGAGCGCCGGCCTCATGGCCGACGATCTCTCGCGAGTCCTGGTCGAGATGGAGGCACACGTCGGCGACGCCGACCTGCGGGAGGCCATCGCACGCATCGCGCCGCCGGCCGATGCGTCCCGCGCGAACAAGGCACGGATCACGCTCTTCACGCAGACCGACGAGGAGCGGCTCGGCCACGGCGACACCCCGGTGGCGATCACCGAGGCCACCATGGCGTTTTCGACCAGCAAGCGCCTCCGCGCGGAGGAGCGCGCGGCGCTGGTCGCGGTGATGCCGGACGACGCCGGGACGCTCGAGGTGCTGCGCGCGATCGCGCAACGCCACGGCGGGCTCCTGCTGCCGGCGATGCGCGGGACCTTCGAGGTGGTCTTCGGCCACGAGGGTGACGCGGAGCATGCGGCCGAGCGCGCCGTGCGTTTCGGGCTCGACGTGCGGCATCAGCGCAAGGGGACCCCGCTCGCGCTCCTGCGGGGTGGGGCTCGGGTCTATGATGGCGACCTCGCGGAGCCGCTCGCGAAGACCCGCGACGAGGCGGTCGCCGCCCTCAGCGATGGTCTCCGCATCCACCCGGCGCTGGTCGAGGAGCTCCGGTGGCGTTTCCACATCGACGAGAGCGACGGGGGCTGGCCTTCCATCACCGAGGCCCGCTCACGCGCCGAGCGCGAAATCCAGCACCTCCGCGACGGTCCGCTGGTCGGCCGCCGCGACGAGCTCGCGATCCTGATCGGGACCTTCAACGCCGCCGCCGAAGGGCGCGGGACCAGCGTGCTGGTCAGCGGGCCCGCGGGGACCGGAAAGTCGCGCCTCATCGCCGAGCTCGCCCACGCCGCGACCTGCGAGGGCGCGACCGTGCTCTCGGCTCACGGCCGCGCCGGCAAGACCAACGCCTATGGCGCGCTCGGATCGCTCTTCGGCGATCTCTGCGGGCTCGAGGTGAGCGACGACCGCGAGGCGCGGCGCGAGAAGGTCGAGCGGCTCCGGGTGCTCGGGCTCGGCCAGCGATCGATCGCCGAGGTCGCCAGCGTGCTCGGGCTCCTCGACCAGCCGCTCGAGCGCCCCTTCGGGCGTCCCCGCGGGCTGGCGCTGGCCCACGCTTTCGACCGCGCGATCCAAGCGCTCAGCGAGGACGGACCCGTGGTGGTCGTCTTCGAGGACGTCCACTGGATGGACGACGAGACGCGACAGCTGCTGGCGCTACTGATCCGGCCGCTCCGGTCCAAGCGGGTCCTGGCGGTGATGAGCGCGCGACCGGGGGTGGCGCTGCCGCCGCTCGGCTCCGTCGAGACGTTGCGGCTCGAGCGTCTCGAAGCGCTCGTCGGCCAGCGCCTCTTCGCCCGAGCGCTCGGAGCGCGCGCGTTCGAGGGGGAGGTCGGCGAGATCGTCGAGCGTGCGTGCGAAGGCAACCCTGCCGGGCTGACGCAGCTTGCGGCGGTGGTCGAGAGCGAACAGCGCGCCGCCATCGCCGATGGGGTGCTCCACCAGATCCCGCCGCTCGACGGGTTGCCGCTGCCCGACCGAATGGCCTCGGCGGTGGCCGCGCGCGTCTCGTCGCTCCCGAAGAGCGCGCGCGACCTCCTCGCGGCGTGCGCGGCGCTCGGGGAGCACGCGGCGACGACGACCCTGGCGGCGATCACCAACGTGCCGGTGGACATGATGCGGCGGCCGATGATGCGGCTGCTGACCGCCCGCTGGCTCCGGCCGATCGGCGGCGGGGGCAGCTACGAGCTCACGGGTCGTTGGGGTGGTGGGGACGCGGCGGCCATCCCGGACGGAGTGCGCATCGCGGGCGGCGACCTGGTCCGGCGCTGCGTGCTGGCGTCGCTCCCGAGCCGCCAACGGCAGCGGCTGCACGCGTCGGCGGTGACGGCGCTGGCCGACGTGGCGGACGCGCCGGCGGAGCTGCTGGCGCAGCACGCGCGGCTCGGCGATTTGCCGGAAGCGGCCGACCACTGCCTCGCGGCGGCGAAGGCGTGCCGCGCCGATGGAGAGATCGAGCGTGCCGCGTGGTGGACGCTCGAGGCGGCGCGCGCGGCGGAAGCCAGCGGCGAGCCCCGGATCGCGTGGCGGGTGGGCGCGGCCGAGCTCGCGCTCGAGGCGGGCGATCCAGAGCTCGTGGAGAGCGCGCTCGATGGGACCGAGCGCGCCACCGAGCCCGCGCTGGTCGTCCGGGCCGGCCTGGTGCGGGCGCGGCTGCGCGCTCGCGAGTCGTTCTGGAGCGACGCCGTCGACATCCTGGAGCAGGCCGCCGACGTCCTCGAAGACGTGGAGGACGACGCGCTCCGGGGTCAGCTCTGGCTCGCGCTCGGCTGGTCGCTGATGGAGACCGGCGATGTCACCAACGCCATCGAGACGCTCGACGCGGCGGTGGGCTGTTTCGAGGTCGCGCCGCCCTCGTTGCCGGGGTCGCGACGCGGCAGCCTCTGGGTCCCCGAGCCCGGCGGCGAGCTCGGCTACGCGCTCGCCGCGTTCGCGATCGCCTTGGCGCGCGCGGGCGAGGACGAGCGAGCGGCGGATGCGTCGCACCGAGCGCTGGTGCGCGCGGCCGCCCACGGAGGCGCGCGGCTGCGGTGGCGTGCGCTCTTCGCCGCTGCCGAGGTCGCGTCCTGCGAGGGCGCCGAATACGCCTACGAGCTCTGGGTCGACGCGGCGACGCTCGCGCGGGATCTCGGGATGGACGAAGCGTTGGCCCAGACGGCCGTTCGAGCGGCGGTCGCGTGCGTCGACGCCGGCCGCGAGAACGAAGCGGCGGTCTGGGCCGCGGCGGCGAAGGGGGCGGCGAAGGGCCGGGGCCTCGATGCGGTGGCTTGCCTCGCCGAGACCGTACAGGCCGAGCTGGCGCTGGCGGCACACCCCGACACCCACTTCGTGCGGGGTTTGGTGCGCAGCGTGGAGCGGCTCGAGCTCCTCGGTCGCGCCGGGGAGGCCGCGATGGGCCTCGACATGCTCGCGCGAGCCCACCTGGCGCTCGGGGACGTGGGCGCCGCCATCCGTACCTTGGGGCGTGCGGCACCGATGGCGGACGGGGCTGGCCGTCCCCGGTTGGCGAGCCAGCTGCGGGCCCGGGCGGAAAGCCTCGCGCGCACCGGGGCGCGATAGCGCTACGAAGGGGCGGGTCTGGGTTGACCGGGCCCAGGGGACCTCCTAGGCTGCCCGACCCTCCGCGCGCGCACGAAAACTGGCTCGTCGCGAAGCGGCGAGAGCCTCGAGAGGCGACCTTTTCGATGTCCGAGAACGAGAACCAACAGCCCATCGCGGAACCCTCCAAGGAGGGGTCGGCCACACCCGAGACCGGGGAGGCGAAGCCCTCCAACGGCGCCGCTCCGGCGTCCGCGTCGAGCGACGCCAAGCCCGAGGCTGGCGACCCGCCCGCTGCGGCCGAGGCGGCGGAAGCCGCGCCGGCTGCCGCGCCCGAGGGCGGCGACGCCCCCGACGCCGCGAAGGCGGACGCGCCGGACGCCGCGAAGGCGGACGCCCCGAAGGCCGCGAAGGCGGACGCCCCGAAGGCCGATGCGCCTGCGGGTGACACCGCGAAGGCCGACGCCGCCAAGGGCGGCGACGAGTCCAAGTCGGACGGCGAGGGCTCGGACGGCAAGAAGAAGCGCAAGCGCCGCCGCAAGAAGAAGAAGAAGGAAGGATCGGACAAGAAGGACCAGGCCTTCGCCCGTTTCTTCGATGGCTCCGCCCCGCGCCAGCACGCGTTCCGCGTGGGTGAGGTGGTCGCAGGCCGCGTGACCCGCGTCGAAGATGGCGCGATCATGGTCGACCTCTTCGGCAAGGCCATCGCCATCGCCGACGTGCTCGAGCCGCGAGAGGTCGAGGAGTCGCTGACCCCCGAGGCGAGCGAGAGCACCGCCGTCGGCATCAGCGCGCCCACCGAGGCGGCCAAGAGCGAAGCGACGGCCGCTGCCGAAGCGCCCGCCGCCGAGGCGAAGCCCGAGGCCGCCGCCGACGCGAAGCCGGAAGCCGCC
>CAYXAP010000026.1:0-78475 GCA_964462035.1 uncultured Sandaracinus sp. | reverse complement strand
GCCGAAGCGCCCGCCGCCGAGGCGAAGCCCGAGGCCGCCGCCGAAGCGCCCGCCGAGGCGAAGCCGGAAGCCGCCGCCGAAGCGCCCGCCGCCGAAGCGCCCGCCGCCGAGGCGAAGCCGGAAGCCGCCGCCGAAGCGCCCGCCGCCGAGGCGAAGCCCGAGGCCGCCGCCGAAGCGCCCGCCGCCGAAGCGCCCGCTGCCGAAGCGCCCGCTGCCGAGGCGAAGCCGGAAGCCGCCGCCGAGGCGCCCGCTGCCGAAGCGAAGCCCGAGGCCGCCCCCAAGAAGGAGGAGCCCGCCATCGAGCCGATCCCGCTCGAGCCAGAGCCGCCGCACCCGGAGCCGCCGCAGGTCGGCGCCATCTTCCGCGGTCGCGTGGGCTCGGTTTCCGAGAGCGGTCACATCGCGATCGTGAACCGCAACATCGAGCGCCCCCGGGCCAAGGCGGCGATCAAGCTCGCGCACGACGAGAAGCGTCGCGTCCCCGGTGTGGTCTTCGGTTACAACCGGGGCGGCTTCGACGTACTCATCGCCGGCATCCGCTGCTTCGCGCCCGCGCGTGGCATGTCTCTCGGGATGATCGACGACCCGGAGACCCTGGTCGGGCGGAAGCTCGAGTTCAGCGTCCCCAAGTCGAAGGGCAAGAGCATCGTCGTGACCCGGCGCAGCATCCTCGAGAAGGAAGCGCGCAAGGCCGCGAAGGATCGCCTGGACGAGCTGAAGGTCGGCGAGAAGATCACCGGCAAGGTCACCGACGTGCGTGACTACGGCGCGCTGGTGGACATCGGCGGCATCGACGGTCTCGTTCACATGAGCGAGATCGCGTGGACCCGCGGCGGCAAGCCCTCCGACCACGTGAAGGTCGGCGACGAGGTCCAGGTCGAGGTCCTCAAGGTCCAGAAGATGTCCCGCAAGGATCGCTACGGGAAGGTCTCCCTGTCGATCCGCAGCTGCCTGCCGGACCCCTGGGACGAGCACGCGGAGCTGCTGCAGCTCGGCAAGCCCCGCAAGGGCAAGGTCGTGAGCCTCACCGACTTCGGCGCGTTCCTCGAGCTGGCTCCCGGCATCGAGGGGCTGCTCCACATCAGTGAGCTCGACGGCAAGCCGGCCCACGCCAAGGACGTCCTCAGCGAGGGCGAAGAGCTCGACGTGGTCATCGACCGCAAGGACGCGAAGCAGCGGCGGCTCAGCCTCTCGCTGCTCACGGCCGCGGACCTCGAGGCGATCGAGAAGGGCGAGCTGGATCTGACGGTCGCGCCCCGGTCGACCAAGAAGGGCGCGCTCGTCACCGTCATCGTGGATCGCATCGAGCGCCACGGGCTGCTCGTCCAGGTCAAGGGCCTGATCGGCAAGCGTGGCCGCGGCTACGTTCCCATGCGTGAGCTCCCGGAAGAGGGCGAGACCAAGAAGAAGTTCTCGCAGGGCTCCGAGCACGAGATGAAGGTCATCGGCACGGACCGCGATGGACGGCTTCGCCTCTCGGTGAAGGGCAAGCTGCGCGACGAAGAGCGCAAGGCCGTTCAGCAGTACCGCAAGGAAGCCGCCTCGAAGGGCTTCGGCACCTTCGGCGACCTCCTCAAGTCCAAGCTCGAGAAGTAAGCCAGCTCGCATGAGCCCGCGGATCCTCGGCGTCGATCCCGGTGCCCGGCGCATCGGGTTGGCGCTCGACGACGAGGCGAGCGGTGCCCTGGCGCTCCCCCACGGTGTGGTGGAGCGCGGTGTGGACGACCGCGCCGCGGCGCTGAAGGTGAAGGACGCGCTCGGCGAGCTCGAGGTCTCGGTCGCGGTGGTCGGCTTGCCGCTCCGCCTCGATGGGACGGAAGGGACGGCAGCGCGTCGGGCGCGGAAGTTCGGTGTCGCCCTCGAGGAGGCGCTCGGGGTCCCGGTCGAGTACTGGGACGAGCGCCTCACGACGGTGGCAGCGGAGCGCACGCTCCGGGAGATGGGCGTGCGCGGTCAGAAGCAGCGGCGGGTCGTCGACGAGACGGCGGCGGCGCTCTTGCTCCAAGGCTACCTGGACGCTCGGGAATACCGACGGGCTGGAGGCTCGTCCTCCGAAGGAGAGGCCGGCGCTGAGCCATGGCGAGACGACGACGGCGACGGCTGAGGGGAGCGACGGCGATCCTCCTCACCACGGTGACGGCCGCGGTGGCGGCGGTCGCGTGGTTGCTCCTGCTCTATCCGAAGCAGCCGATGCCCGGGGAGCGGCGCTCCATGGTGGTCGAGATGCCCTCCGAGGTGACCCGGCTGGCCGGTGAGCTCGAGGCCCGCGGCATCGTGGAGGACGGCTGGATCTTCGGCGCGTACCTGCGGCTCACGGGCGCGGGCTCCCGGCTACGGACCGGCGACGTACTGCTCTCCACCGGCCTGACGCCGCGCGAGCTCCGGGCGCGCGTCGCTCAGGGCTACGGCCGGGTGCCGGTGCGGGTGGTCATCCCGGAGGGCTTCACCCGCTTCGACGTGGCCGACCGCCTCGCGGCGCGCGGCGTGTGCACCGAAGAGGCTTTCCTGGCGGCGACCGATGGTGCGCCCCCGATGGCGCCCAACGCGCCGAGCCACGAGGGCTACCTCTTCCCGGACACGTACGACTTCGACGAGGGCACCGACGCCGCGGTGGTGGTCGAGCGCATGCTGGAGAACTACGAGCGCCGGACCGAGCCGCTCTACGACGAGCACGCGGCCGCGCTCGCGACGCTCTCGGCCGATCTCGGCTTCACCGCGCACCAGGTGCTGGTGCTCGCGAGTGTGGTGGAGAAGGAAGCGGCGGTCGCCGTCGAGCGACCGACCATCGCCGGCGTCTTCCTCAACCGGCTGCGCTCCGACACCTTCCGGCCGCGGCACCGGCTGCAGGCGGACCCGACGGTCTCCTACGGGTGCGTGGCCGAGCCGAGCGTCGCCCCGAGCTGCGCGCGCTACGGCGGGCGCATCACCCGCGACATGCTTCGAGACGCTGCGAACCGCTACAACACCTACCGCCACGGAGGGCTGCCGCCGGGACCGATCTGCAATCCAGGGCTGCCCGCGCTCCGTGCGGTGCTCGATCCCGAGGTCCACGACTACCTCTACTTCGTCGCGCGGGGTGGCGGCCGGCACGCCTTCAGCGAAGGGCTCGACAGCCACAACGCCAACGTCGACCAGTACCTTCGCGCGGAGTGATGGCCGAGGAGCGCGACGCGATGCGAAAGACCGATCCGGAGAAGCGGATCGGTCGCGAGCGCCTCTGGGGGGATGGGCAGCTCGGGCTCTTCCAGCCGCGGCCCCTGCCGCCCGAGGGGCAGGAGAAGCTGGCCGAGTTGGCCGCGCGCCTGCCTCCCGACCTGCGCCTCGGGACCTCGAGCTGGACCTTCCCCGGCTGGGCGGGGCTGGTCTACCGGGAACGCTACCGGAGCGAGAAGGACTTCGTGCAGCGCTCGCTCGGCGAGTATGCGCGGCACCCGCTCTTCCGAACCGTGTGCATGGACCGCGCCTTCTATGCGCCCGTCACGCGGGAGGAGCTGAGCGCCTACGCGAAGATGCTCCCGGAGGACTTCCGCTGCGTCTCGAAGGTCTTCAACGAGCTGAGCACGTGGGTCTTCCCGAAGCACCCCCGCTACGGCCCGCGCGCCGGACGGCGCAACGAGGGCTTTCTCGAACCGTGGCGCTTCGAGGAGCTGATCGGCGCGCCGATGCGCGAGGTCTTCGCGGACCACGTGGGCCCTTTCATCATCGAGGTGCCGCCGGTGCATGGCCCCGCCGACCCGGATGCGTTCGCCGGTGAGGTCGAGCGCTTCCTCGCCCAGGCGCCGCCGGACCTCGACTACGCCTTCGAGATCCGCGACGCCCGCCTCTTCACGCCGCGCTATCTGTCGGTGCTCCGCGACGCAGGCGCGAGCCACGTCTTCAACCTCTGGACCCGCATGCCGACCCTGGGCGCGCAGCTCGACCGGGTGGAGCGGGTGCTCGGCACCGGCTGGGTCGGTGAGCCGCTCGTGGTCCGGCTGATGATTCCGCCGGGGAAGCAGTACGGCGACCTCGCGGCTGCCTTCGTGCCCTTCGACCAGATGAAGGCGCCGCAGCCTCAGATGCGAGACGACGTCGTCCGGCTCGTGGACGCCGCCCGCGCGGCCGGCACGGAGAGCTGGGTCATCGTGAACAACAAGGCCGAAGGCAGCTCGCCGCTGACCGTCGTCGCGCTCGCGGAACGGCTGGCGAAAGGCTGATAGAGTAGGGCGGTGCGTCCCGTCGCGACCTGCGTGCTGCTGTTCGTGCTCGGCTGTCTCCCCGACACCAGCGGCTTCGGCGAGGACGCGCCGGACGGAGGCCCGAAGGACGGTTCCGTCGACGCCGACGGATCGGTCGTCGACGCAGCCGTCTCGATGGACGCTCGCCCAGCCGACCTCGGCGCGCGCGATCAGTCGACGGGTGATGCCCGCGTCGGTCCTCCGATGAGCTGTCGGCCGACGCCACTGCCATGCCTCGATGCGAGCGACCCGGACGTGATCGAGGTGCCGACCGAAGCCGGCGGTGAGGCGTTGCAGAACGCCACCGCGGGCCAGACCGTGCAGATCCGTGGGCTCGAGGTCACCGGGCTCACCCGCGTGGCTCCGCTCGTCACGGTTCGTGGATGCGAGGGCGCGTCCGTCAGCGGCACTCTCTGGCCGCAGGGGAGCGGTGGCATCATCGAAGGCTTCGTGATCACCGGAGACCTCGTCTTCAACCGAACCGGCGCCTACGTAGTTCGCGACAACGTCTTCTCGCCCGGCCGCGCGCTCGACGGCGCGGCCGTCGAAGCGTCTTCACGCGACGCGCTGGTCTCAGCCGACGTGGAGGTCATCGTCGAACGGAACCGGTTCGAGGGGGTGGCCCGTGGAGTCACCGCCAGCACGGCCTACGACACCATGACCCATCGGGTGAACCTCACGGTTCGCAACAACCTCTTCGCCGATGTCGACGAGGCCGTCGTCGTGAGCGAAGCCGGGCTGGTGGGGGAGATCGAGGCGACCATCGTCCACAACACCTTCGTCGGATTCGATACGGCGGTGCGCTTCTTCTCCGCGGATACGCGGCCCTCGCTGGACGCCAACCTATTTGCGATGGGCACTCGAGGGGTAGGCACCGATTCGGTCTACGGTGGCGTGAACAACATGGACTGGGCGGTCGACGACCCACACCAGGCGCCGCCCTTCGGAGGGACCTTCGTCACCATCCCCGAGCCCTTCGTGAACACGGCCGGGGGTGACTACCGCCTCGCGCCCGGCTCCCCGGCCATCGACGCGACCGCCAGCGGCAACCTCACCGACGACGTCGTCGGCTGCCCACGACCGGTGGCGTTCACGGGTGGTGCCGCGCGCCACGACGTCGGCGCATACGAGGCCCAGACCGAGTGATCACTCAGCCGTGAAGTAGCCGCGCTTTTCGAGCCAGGCGAGGACGTCGCCCGCCGAGCCGTCGACGTCCTGGCTGCCGGTGTCGACCTTCAGCTCCGGCGTCTCGGGCGCCTCGTAGGGGGCGTCGATGCCGGTGAAGCCTTTGATCTCGCCGGCGCGCGCCTTGGCGTAGAGCCCCTTGGGGTCGCGCTCTTCGCAGGTCGCCAGATCGGCGGCGACGTGGATCTCGACGAAGTCGCCCTCGGGGAGCAGCGCGCGGATCTGGTCGCGGTCGGCGCGGTAGGGCGAGATGAAGGCGGTGATCACCAGCGCGCCGGAGTCCGCGAAGAGACGCGCGACGTGACCGACGCGGCGGATGTTCTCCTTGCGCTCCTCCGGTGCGAAGCCGAGGTCCGCGTTGAGGCCGTGGCGGACGTTGTCGCCATCGAGCACGTAGGTCACGCAGCCACGCTCGAGGAGCTTGCGCTCGAGGCGGTGGGCGAGGGTGCTCTTGCCGGAGCCGCTGAGCCCGGTGAGCCAGAGCACCGCGCCCCGGTGCCCGTAGGCCTTGCGTCGATCACCGGCGCCGATCTCGCCGCGATGCCAGGTGAGGTTCTCCGCCTTCGGTGTCTCGGCCATGCCGCGGCATAGCAGGCTCCTGGCGCCCCAGCGAGCGGGTGCCCCAGTTTCGAACGGCTGCCCCAAGACGGTGCATCCAGCGGGGCGTGTTTCGTCCATTGTTCCCGTGATCATTGGGAAAACGAGCCTGGCACGCCCCCTGCTCTAGTGATGGACAGCGAGGGCGTGGGGCCCTCGGGTGAGCACGGAGGAGCCATATGGACGACAAGATGAGCATTCGATTCTGGGGAGTACGCGGCAGTCTCGCGACGCCTGGCGAGCACACCGTCGGAGTCGGCGGGAACACGAGCTGCGTGGAGGTGCGCTGCGGCGAACGGAAGTTCGTCTTCGACGCCGGCACGGGGATGCGTGGTCTCGGCGACTCGTGGGCCGCCGAGGGGCCGGTGGACGGAACGCTGATCCTCTCGCACCTGCACTGGGACCACATCCAGGGGCTGCCCTTCTTCGGGCCGATCTACATGGGCTCGACCAAGCTGCAGGTCGTCGGATCCCCGGCGCCCGAGCTCGGCGTGCGCGAGGCGCTCGCGCGGCAGATGAAGCCGCCCACCTTCCCGGTGCATTGGGACGACCTGCCCAGCCAACATACCTACCGGAGCGTGCGGCACGGTCAGGTGATCTCCATGGGTGACGGGGTCGAGCTGCGGGCCGCCCGCCTGAACCACCCCGGCGGCGGGGTGACCGCGTACCGCCTCACGTGGCGCGGGCGGAGCGTGGTCTACGCGACGGACACCGAGCACTACGAATGCGTCGATCCGGTCCTGCGCGACCTCGCCGAGGGGACCGACCTGCTGATCTACGACTCGCAGTACACCCCGGAGGAGTATCGGGGCGACGCCGGTCCGCCGAAGGTCGGCTGGGGTCACTCCACCTGGGAGGCGGGCGTGCAGCTCGCGGCGGCCGCCGACGTGAAGCGCTACGCGCTCTTCCACCACGATCCGGGCCGGAGCGACGAGGGCGTGGCCGCGCTCGAGCGTCTCGCTCGGGAGCGCTTCACCGAGTCGTTCGCCGCTCGCGAGGGCCTGGTCGTGGAGCTCCAGCCCGAGGTCGGCGATGGTGAGCGCCGCGCGGCCTGAGATCGTCTCCGTGGGCAGGCGTGGGCTAGCATCGGGGCACCCCCGTATGCGCCACCGCCTCTCATTGCTGGTCGACCTCGCGTCGCTCCTCCCCCGCGAGGTGGATCTGGACGCGCTGCTCGAGGAGGCGTGCAAGCGGCTCGCCGCAGCGATGGAGTCGGAGCGCGCGACGCTCTGGCTGGTGGACGCCGAGCGCGGCGACCTGGTGACGCGGGTCGCGTTGCTCCCGGAGGTCCCCGCGCTTCGTCAGCCGCTCGGTCGGGGCATCGCCGGGACCGTCGCGGCGGAGGGCGAGCTGGTGCGCGTGGACGACGCGCGGTCCGATGCGCGTTTCGACTCCAGCGCGGACGAACGCACCGGCTACGTCACACGCACGCTGCTGGCGGCGCCGGTGCGCGAGCGGGTGGATGGACCCGTGCGCGGCGTGGTGCAGGTGCTCAACAAGGAGGGCGGGCCCTTCGACGAGGAGGACGAGCGCTACTTGCGGGCGCTGGCCCTGCAGATCGGCAACGTGCTCTCGCTGACCACCTTGCGAGCGGGCGACGAGTCGCAGCCGGGGGTGGTCTTCCGCGGGCCCTTCAACCGCATCGTCGGTCGCAGCCCCGCGATGGACGCGGTCTACGAGCGGATCCTGCTCGCCGCCGGCACCGACGCTCGCGTGCTCCTCCGCGGCGAGACCGGCACCGGCAAGACGCTGCTGGCGCGGGCGATCCACGTGAACTCGCAACGGCAGGCCGGCCCCTTCGTGACCGTCGACTGCACGACGCTGCCGGCGCAGCTGGTGGAGAGCGAGCTCTTCGGTCACGAGCGCGGCGCGTTCACCGGCGCCGACAAGCGGGTGCCGGGTCGGGTCGAGCTCGCGGACGGCGGCACCCTCTTCCTCGACGAGGTCGGCGAGCTGCCCCTCGAGAGCCAGGGGAAGCTGCTGCGCTTCCTGCAGGACGGCGTCTTCGAGCGCCTCGGCGGCCGCGAGACCCGAAAGGCCGACGTCCGAATCCTCGCGGCGACCAACCGCGACCTGGAGAAGGACGTGCGCGAGGGGCGCTTCCGGGAGGACCTCTACTACCGGCTCCGGGTGGTGGAGCTGGAGGTGCCGACCCTCCGCGACCGTGGGCCCGACGAGGTCGAGCGGCTGGCGCGCCACTTCGCCGAGGTCTTCGCGAGCCGCTACGACCGGCCGCCGATGCGCTTCAGCGACGAGGCGATGGCCGCGCTGCGGGACCATCGCTGGCCGGGCAACGTGCGGGAGCTCGAGCACTGGGTGGAGAGCGCGGTGGTCCTGGCACCCGAGGGCGTGATCGAGGCGAGCCACCTGCCGGCGCCGCGAACGCTCCACTCGCTGCGGCCGACCGATGGGCTCCAAGTGCCGATGGATCTTCCCCTCGACGAGGTGCGGCGCCGCTACGTCGAGGCGATGGTGGAGCGCTGCGACGGGAACCGCTCCGAGGCTGCGCGGCGACTCGGGATCGGCCGCAACACGGTGGGCCGCATCCTCGACGTGGACTGACGCTCGCGCTGGCGGTAGCGTCCGGCCCATGAAGGCCTCGGTCCCGGCGCTGCTGATCGTGCTCGCCACCGGCGTTGCGATGGCGCAACCGGAGGAACCGGAGACCCCGACCCTCGAGGAGGCCCCCGAGGAGACCGCTCCCGATCCGCTGGACCGGATCCGAGCGGCGCTCGAGGCCATCGGTGGCTTCGAGCACGTGACCGTGCGCGAGCAGGCGGGGGTGATCCAGCTGCAGGGCGAGGTGGCTCGTCCGAGCGCGCGCCAGGCGGCGCAGCAGGTGGCCGAGCGGGCGGCGCCGGCGGCTCTCTTCGTGGCCAACGGCATCGAGGTGGTCGCCCCCGCGGAGGACGCCGAGGAGGACGAGAGCCTCGCCGTCGACGACACCGACAGCGACATCGAGGGCTCGCTCCGGCGGATCCTGAGCGGCATCCCCGAGCTCGCCACTCTCACGGTCGACGTGGACGGGGGCATCGTGCACCTGCGCGGCACCACCAAGGACGAGGAGTCGCTCGAGCGAGCGATCGAGGTCATTCGCGAGCGGGAAGGCGTCATCTACGTCGACGCCGAGGTCGAGGTGAAGACCTCGATCGGCGAGCAAGTGCAGGGGGCCTTCGCGGACCTGCGGACCAAGGCCAAGCGAATGGTCGGAAAGCTCCCGGTCGCCGCCATCGGCGTGCTGCTCTTTTTGATCGCGCTCTTCATCTCCCGGAAGGTCGCGCGCTCCAAGGTCGGCTCGCGCCTCTTCGGCGAGACGCCGCTCATGCGACAGGTCGTCGCGCGCATCCTGGGCACGCTGATCCTGATCGGCGGCGTGCTCCTCGCGCTCGACGTGATGGGCGCGACCGGCGCCGTCGGCGCCGTGCTCGGGACCGCGGGCATCGTCGGCTTGGCGGTGGGCTTCGCCTTCAAGGACATCGTCGAGAACTACCTCGCCGGGATCCTGCTGGCGTTCCATCGGCCCTTCGCGGCGGGGGACTTCATCGAAGTCGACGGGACCTCGGGGAAGGTGATCCGGCTGGCGGCGCGGGAGACGATCCTGATGACCCTCGAGGGCAACCACGTCCAGATCCCCAACTCGCAGGTCTTCAAGTCGTCGACGACCAACTACACCCGCAACCCGAAGCGGCGGCTCGACTTCACGGTGGGCATCGGCACCAGCGAGGAGCTCGCCCGCGCGCAGACGCTGGGCATCGAGGCGCTCAGCAAGATGAAGGGGACGATGGACGACCCCGTCCCCGTCGCCTGGGTCGAGGGCTTCGGCGATTCGTCGATGACGGTCCACTACTTCGCCTGGGTCGACCAGCGCGAGTTCGACTTCTTCAAGGTGAAGAGCGAGGCCATCCGCCAGGTGAAGCGCGCCCTCGACGAGGCGGGCGTGGACCTGCCCAATCCGATCCTCGACGTCGACGTCTTCACCGAGAAGGGCCGGCGCGCGACGCACCTCGAGAAGACCAAGGCACCCGAACCGGAGGCCGTGTCGCAGGACCTCTCGGTCGATCGCGAGATCGACAAGCAGATCGCCGACGACCCGGAAGCGCAGAAGCCCGACCTGCTCGACGCGAACGCCGGGCGCTGAGTCAGCGCCGCCCAGCGACTCCGAACACGAATTCTCTCGCAACGACGCTGAGGCGCGAAGAGGCCCGTCGGGCCCATCGGACTTCCCTTTGCGCCTCAGCGTCTTTGCGAGAGATTCCCCTTCTTCTCGGGGCCCGTCTCGAATGGCTCGACGGAGCACACGGCGTCTCAGCGGCTGATTCGAGGGGGCTGGGGAAACACGGTTGGCGCTCCGCCCGAGTGACCCTCGGGTCGCCCGGTAGAGGCTCCGCGCTCGCGTGCTACACCGAGAGCGGCCACCGACCGTCCCGATGGACGGCGCCAGGAGAGGACCGATGCCGACGCGACGAGAGATGTGGGAACAGCTGGGGGGCGAGGTCGACGTGCTCGTCGTCGGAGGCGGCATCGTCGGCTCGGGCGTCGCGCGCGATGCCGTTCGTCGCGGGCTCAGCGTCGCGCTCGTCGAGATGCGGGACCTGGCTTACGGGACGAGCTCACGCTCCTCGAAGCTGGTCCACGGCGGGCTCCGCTACCTCGAGCACTACGAGTTCAGCATGGTCTTCGAGTCGGTCAGCGAGCGGCGCGTGCTCATGGACCTCGCGCCGCACCTCGTAAACCCACTCGGCTTCCTCTTCCCGGTCTACGAGGGCGACCGCCACAACCTCTTCGTGATCAACGCGGGCATGTGGCTCTACGACGGCCTGAGCCTCTTCCGCAGCCCGAAGATCCACAAGAACCTCAAGCCGAAGGAGGTCGTCGAGGTCGAGCCCACGCTCGACTCCCGCGGCCTGAAGGGCGCGCCGCTCTTCTACGACTGCTCGACCGACGACGCGCGGCTGACCCTCGAGACCGCGCTCGACGCGATCGCCAACGGCGCGACCGTGGCGACGGGCGCGAAGGTCGTCCGCTTCCTGCGGGGCGACGACGGGCGGGTGTGCGGTGCGGAGGTCGAGGACACCCTCGGCGAGAGCGAGCGCCGCGAGATCCGCGCCAAGGTGGTCATCAACGCCACCGGCCCGTGGAGCGACCGCGTCCGTGAGCTGAGCCCGGTGCCGGGCCGGCCGAAGCGTTCGGTGCTGCGCCCGACCAAGGGCATTCACGCGGTCGTGACCCACGAGAAGCTCCCGGTCGCGCACGCGGTCACCTGCTTCCATCCCGCCGACGAGCGCGTGCTCTTCGCGCTGCCCTGGGGCGACCGCACCTACCTCGGCACGACCGACACGGACTTCCAGGGCGACCCCGCCGACGTGGCCGCGACCGGCTCGGACGTCGACTACCTGCTCGAGGCCGCCAACCACTACTTCCCCGACTATCCGCTCGAGCGCGCCGACGTGATCGCCACCTGGGCCGGGCTGCGTCCGTTGGTGGCGCCGGCCGAGGGCGCCGGCGTGTCCGAGTCGGACGTGAGCCGCGAGCACGAGATTCTGGTCGGTCGCGACGGGTTGCTCACCATCGCCGGGGGCAAGCTGACCACCTACCGAAAGATGTCCGCGGAAGTGGTGGACCGCGCGGTCGACCTGCTCCGGCTGACCGGTCACGTGCGCCATGGGCAGCTCGGCGCCTCCCGCACCGAGCGCGAGCCGCTGCCCGGGGGTCAGGGCTGGCCCTCGGACGACGACCACTCGAAGGTCGCGAGCATGGTCTCCGAGGCTGCCCGCGGAACGCTGGACGACGACGTCTGCGCCCACCTCGCGAACACCTACGGGATGCGCGCGCTCCCGCTGGCGCGGGCCGCCGCCGAAGACGAGAGCGCGCAGGCGCGGATCGTCGAGGGGCGCCCGGAGATCGTGGCGCAGATCGACTGGGCCGTGACCAAGGAGCTGGCCGCCACGGTCAGTGACGTGCTCATCCGCCGGACGCAGCTCTTCTACCGGGACCTCGACCAGGCGCTCGGGGTGGCCGAGATGGTCGCGGGTCGCATGGGCGAGCTCCTCGGGTGGAGCGAGGCGGAGCGGACGGGATCCGTCGCCGCTTATCGAGAAGAGGTCGAGCGTTCGCGGCGATGGCGCGCGGATTGATTGCGCGGACCGCCCTGGTCTGCCTGCTCTGCGGCGGCTCGCTGGCGTCCGCGCAGCCGGCCGAGCGGGAGCCGCTGCTCGAGAGCGACGACGACGAACTCGACTGGTGGCCGTGGGCGCTCTCGGTGCCGCTCTTCGGGATGGCTCTGACGATCGAGGCCGCCGTCGACGTCGACGGCTCCGGTTGGACGCGTGTCGGTCCCGTCGACGAGGCCTTCGGGCCCTGGGTGCGCGACACCCACGAGGGACGAGAGCGGGCCGACCTCGCGAGCGACGTCTTCCTCTACTCGCTCTTCGCGGCGCCGGTGCTCGACGCGGTCCTCTGGCGGGATGGCCCGAGCCCTTCCCGCGACGCCTATCGGCTGCTGACCACCGACGCGCTCGCTTTCTCGGCACAGACGTTGGTCGTGGTGGCCACCAAGATCGGTTTCCGGCGGGCGCGCCCCTACGATGAGGGGTGCCGTGGCGACCCCGACTACGCGCCGGAGTGCGACAGCGATAGCCGCTACCGCGGGTTCATCAGCGGCCACACCAGCGCGTCGTTCACCGGTGCGTCGCTCGTCTGTGCGCACCAGCGACTCCGAGGGCTGAGTCCGCTCGGAAGGGTCGAGTGCGTCGCGTCGCTGGTGCTCGCCAGCCTGACCGGTGCGCTGCGCATGGTCAGCGAGCGCCACTACGTCTCGGACGTGATCGCCGGCGCGGCGGTCGGCTTCCTCGCGGGGTTCGTCTTCCCGGTCTACGTCTATCCGCGGAAGCTGCCGCGGCCCGAGCCGGCGCCGGTCATCACCCAGCGCGGCTGGTAGTCGGTCAGAGGTTCAGCCCCGGGAGCTTGAGGTGGAGGAGCATCTCTCCGTCCACCGTGTCGATGCGCTTGAGCTCGATCGCCTCGAGGACGAGCGCCATCGGGCCGTTGCCGAGCGCATCGCGTACCGCGGGCACACTGCGCAGGTCGACCCGCACCAGGTCGTCGCCCTCACGGTCGACGATGGCGCCGTGCAGCGGCTTGCCGGGCGGAATCGCCATCGGCCAGAGCCCCCGCGCGATCACGCCCGCGATGGCGCCGGTCAGGTCGCGCACGCGGCCGTCGCGAGCGCTGCCGGCGGGGTGGACCCGAAAGGTGATCTCCTTGGCGCCGCGTGGCGCGAAGCGGGTTCCGAAGAACTCGAGCGCGCACGCGAGCTCGCCATCGGCGAAGCGGGCGTCGAACTGGATCTGCCCGCGGCGAGCGGTGGCGTTCGCGGCGAGCACGCCCGGCGCGTGGGCGATGGCGTTGCTCAGCACGCTCTCGGGGACCACGAGCCGCTGCTTGCGGAGCTCGCCGACCACGCGGCGCAGCGCCCCGACGGGCCGGACGGCGTCGATGCCTTCCTTCGCGCGGTCGGCGCCGACGCGGATCCAGCTCTTGAGCAGGTCGAAGCGGCTCACGCGCCGAGCTCGCTGGCGACGGGCTCGGGGCTCTTCTTCACGCGCTTCGGCTTGGCACGGGCTTCGAGCGCCGAGCGGCCGTCCGCGCCGAGCAGGGACTCGCGCACGAGGCGCGCAGGCACCTCCGCGCCGAGCAGCACTTCGAGCACCTCGGTCGGCTTCGCCGTTCCGGCCGGGTCCAGGTGCACCGAGAAGCGCAGCGGGACCAGGTCGCCGACGAAGCCCGCGCGTTCGAGGACCTGCGCGCCCGCGCCGACCTCGACCTCTCGCAGGACGCTGCCGACATCGACCGTCTTCGTGTGCTTCTTCGTCGACCGCACGATGCTCAGGTCACCGGCGCGCCGCTCCGCGATGTGGGCGCGCAGCGCCTCCTCGTCCGCGAGGCCGAGCGCCTCGAGCGCCGCCTTCGGCAGCGCGGCGACGTAGTACGCCTCCTCGATGACCTTGGAGAGCTTCTGCTCGCCTTCCTCGACCCAGCGGAAGCCGACGATCTCGACGCCTTCCGGCGCCTTGTCGGCGAGCGCGCGCTCGAGCGCGGCTCGGTCGTCGATGGCGTCGGCCCGGAGCTTCAGGTCCATGACCTCGCCCAGGCTCGCGACCCCGAGACCGAGCGCCGGCGGGAACGCCATCTGCGGCCGCGGGTGGAAGCCGCCGCTCCACCAGAGCGGGGCGCCCGCGCGCCGGAACCAGCGCGGAAAGATGCGGACCAGATCGAGGTGCGACGAGAACGCGAGCCGGCCGATCTTGGTGAACGCGATGCGAAGGGTGATGGGCGTGCCCTGGTCGATGTCGCGCATCGGGCGGCGGTCGAAGACCTCCTGCTCGCCCGGCTCCGTCTTCGGGGTGTCGCCGTAGCCCGGTCGGGGCTCGTCGGCGCCGAGCTTGCGGAGGAAGACCAGCCGCTCGCTGCGCATCTGGGTCATGTCGCAGGCGACGCCGCAGTCGTAACAGACCAGCCGCTTGCGCTGCGCTTCGGCCGCTTCGGCGTTGGTGGGGTGCACGAAGGTGCCGGCGACCTTGCCGCAGGGCGGCGAGAGCCGGTTGGAGAGCGCCTTGCGGTACTCCTTGGCCAGGAAGCCCTCTTCGAGACCGACGTCGATGTGGTCCCAGGGCACCCGCGCATCGACCGGGATGGTGCCGAGGAAGACGGCGGGCTCGAGACCCGCCTCGTCCATCGCGGCGTTCCAGGCGTCGAGGTCGACGTTGTCGCCCCAGCTGTCGAAGCGAGCGCCGCGGCGGTAGGCGCCCTCGATCACGTCGGCGAGGCGGACGTCACCGCGCGCGAGCACGCCCTCGAGCCAGCTCCCGGTCGAGTCGTGCAGCCGGAGCTTCACCGGGCTCTTGCGCGCCGCGTCCTTGAGCAGCTTCTGCTTGTGGGCGACCTGGTCCGGGGTGTCCATCGCGCACCACTGGAAGGGCGTGTGGGGCTTGGGCACGTGGGTGGAGACGCTGACCACGACCCGCGCGTCCTTGCGGCCGCGGACCTGGCGCCCGACCTCGGCGGCCTTCACGCCGGTCTCCACGATGCCGAGGACGTCCTCGTCCTCTTCGGTGGGCAGACCGATCATGAAGTAGAGCTTCATCTTCAGCCATCCACGCTCGAAGATGCGCTGAGCGGTCTCGAGCAGCTGCGCCTCGGTGACGTTCTTGTTCACCACGTCGCGCATCCGCTGCGTGCCGGCCTCCGGCGCGAAGGTCAGCCCGCCCGCGCGCTGGGTCTTCATGTCGTCGAGCACCTGCTCGCTCAGCCCGTAGGCGCGCAGCGACGAGACGCTCACGTTCACGCGCTGGCCCTCGAGCGCCGCCATGACCTCGTGGACCAGCGGTGTGATCGCGGAGTAGTCCGCGGTGCTCAGCGAGGTGAGGGACGCCTCGTCGTAGCCGCCCTCGCGGACCGCGGCGACGATGGTGTCGATGATGTGCTGCGGGTCTCGCTCGCGGACGGGGCGGTAGATCATGCCCGCCTGGCAGAAGCGGCAGCCCTCGGTGCAGCCGCGCGCGATCTCGACGCTGACGCGATCGAAGATGGTCTCGGTCGCGGCGACGGGCCCGACGGCCGGGAAGTCGAACTTCTTGAGGTCGCGGACGATGGCGCGCTCGACCGGGTAGGGCGCGTCCTCGCCTGGAGCGGGGCCCGCCACGACGAGCACGTCGCGGTCCTCGGCGGTCTCGCGCTCGTAGAGGGCCGGCACGTAGAAGCCGCCGAGCCGAGCGATGTGACGCAGCCGCTCGAGCCGGGGCATCCCCGCGTCGCGGAGCGCGGCCCAGGTCAGCATCAGCTCCGGCGTCTTCTCTTCGCCGTCGCCGATGAGGAGCACGTCGGCGAAGGGCGCGATCGGCTCCGCGTGCGTCGCGGTCGGACCACCCATCACCACCAGCGGGTCGTCGTCACCGCGGTCGGCGGCGCGGAGCGGGATGCCGCCCAGGTCGAGCATCTGGAGGATGTTCGTGTACGTCAGCTCGTACTGCAGCGAGAAGCCGACGACGTCGAAATCCTTCAGCGGACGGGCGCTCTCGAGGCTCCGCAGCGGCTCACCGTGCTCGCGGAGCTGCTCCTCCATGTCCGGCCACACCGCGTAGGAACGCTCCGCCAGGAGCTTCGGGTGGGCGTTGAGGATGCCGTAGAGGATCTTGTAGCCGAGGTGGCTCATCCCGATCTCGTAGAGATCGGGAAACGCGAGGCACATGCGGCACTGGACCGAGTCCCAGTCCTTCACGACCTGGCCGTCCTCGCCGCCGAGGTACTGCGCGGGCTTGCGCACCCGCTCCAGGAACGGGGCGTATGGATGGCTGCCGACGTTGGAAAGGTCCATGGTGATCCCTCTTCATTCGTGGGAGAGGCGCCACTGTCAAGGGCGCGAGGTCTGGCTCAGAACGCGAAAACGCCGGGCCCGCACGCGGGTCCGGCGCTTCGCGACGCTCGAGCGCGGCTCAGAAGTAGTAGTTGATCCGAACCGAGGAGCCGAGCTGCTGACCGAGGGTCTGCAGCGAGATGCCCGAGCTGGTCACGCCGAAGCCGCCGGCGGCGAAGTCGAGCGAGTTCTCCGCGGTGCGCGAGGCGTAGCGGAGGCCGAGGCCGATGGTGGCCTGCAGCGAGAGGTTGGGCACGCCCCAGAAGCCGAAGTGGAGCTCGCCACCGACCTTGATGCCCACGTCGAGCGCGATCGCGCTGACGTCGACGTCCGAGGCCGCGCTCACGTCCGTCGGGTCCACGATGAACGTGGTGCTGGCGTAGGTGAAGCCGACCTCGGGGATGAGGAGGATGTTGAAGTGCTCGTAGGTCTGGAGGGCGACCGGCAGGCCGACGTGGACCCGAAGCCCGAAGGCGCCGTCACGGCCCGTCTGGACCGAGGGGCCCGCGGGGTTGTCGTTCGAGTAGCTGTCGGTCTTGATGCCGAGGCCGAGACCGATGTCCAGGCCGAGCATCTCGCTGATCCAGAGACGAACGCCGACGGTGGTGATGCCGAGCTGGAAGGGGCCGTCGTCCGGGTTCATGAGCATGTCGACCGGCTCGAGGGCGAAGCGCTCGAAGCCGATGAAGCTCACGCCGAAGGAGACCTTCGAGTGATCGGTGTCGCCGGCCGGCTCCGTGGTCGCGGGGGGCGGCTCTTCCGGCTGCTGACCCCAGCTGGACTGCTGCTGCTGGGGCGGGGGCTGCTGCTGGCCACCCCACGGGGTCTCCTGGGGCGGGGGCTGCTGCTGCTGCTGAGGCGGGGGCTGCTGCTGCTGGGGCGGGGGCTGCTCCTCCGGCGGCGGCTGCCACTGTCCGGTGTCACCGCTCTCCGGGTCCCACTGAGCGCCAGCCGTGGCGCTCGCGGCCAAGAAGCCGAGAGCAATCAATCGAGCAAGGTTCTTCCGCATAGTCTTTACAGCCTCCCGATCCGCGCTGGTGGTTCACCCTCACGGCTCGGGGGCGCATATCACACAGCCTCCCACCCCCGCCAGCACGAGACGCGTGGCCCCCCACGCGGGCGTGAGACCGCTCAAAGTGAGGGCCCGGGGAGCCCCCGCCCGAATTCCCCCTCGCGAGGACCCTCCACGAACGGCGAGGGGAATCTCGGAGCGCACGCCCCGAGCCGATGGCCTATGGTCCAGCGATGCCATCGGCGGACCGCGATTCCGACCAGAACGAGGACCTCGAGGCGCGCGCCGCGACGGCGGCGAGCGTTCGTGATGGCGAAATCGAGCGCGCGGCTCGTGACCAGCACGGCATCGTCCACACTCCCGCGGCGATCTGCCGCTACGTCCTCCGCCGGGGCGACGCGGCCCTCCGGGAGCACGGGCTCGTGGGTCTGACCGACCCGGCGCTGACGATCGTCGACCCCGCGGTCGGCACCGGGGCCTTCCTGGCCTCTGCGCGGGCTCTCGGGGCGACCGGCCGGCTGATCGGCATCGACCGGGACCCGGGTGCCATCGATGCTGCGCGCCGGGTGCTGGACGGCGCCGAGCTCCAAGTGGCGGACACGCTGGCGTCGATCCCTTCGATCGACGGGCCGGTGCTGGTGGTGGGGAACCCTCCCTGGGTCGGTGGCTGGGCGAAGGGGGCGAGCGAGCGAGCCCTGACCGACGAGCTGCTCCAGGACTTTCGCCGAGAGGTCGACGGGAGCGCGCTCGAGGAGCGGAAGATCGGCGTGCTCTCGGACGCCTACGTGCGCTTCCTCCGCTGGTCGGCGGAGGTGGTCCTGCGGGCCGGGAGCGGCGCGCTCGCGCTGATCACCAACGGCTCCTACCTGGACGGTCCGGTCCATCGGGGCGTTCGCGGCTTCCTCTGGTCGCGCTTTCGAGCGATCGAGGTGACCGACCTGGGCGGCAGCTCGCTCGTGGCTCGCGATGGCGAGCGCGACGAGAACGTCTTCGGCGTTCGGCCTTCGGTGGCGGTGACGGTGGCGGTCCACGCCGGTGGGGGGGCGCGGGCCACCGTGTCCCACGCGCGGCTGCGCGGAAGCGCGGACGACAAGCTCCGGGCCCTCGAGTCGAACGCGGTCGATCACGCGCCCCTGCAGCCGAAGGCGCCGATGGTCTTCTTCGTGCCCGCGGGCGAGGGCTTTCCCGAAGGGTGGCTCTCGCTGCCGGAGCTCTTCCCCTTCCATCGCGAGGGCGTACAGACCAATCGCGACGACGTGGTGGTCGGGCCGGACCGGGAGACGTTGCTGGGGCGGATGCAGGCGTTCGCGCTCGCGCTGCGTCGGCCGGATCTGGAGAAGATCGAGCGCGGCCAGAGCCACTACGATCCGGAAGCGGCCCGCGAGGTGGTGCGTGCAGCGCTGGAGCAGGACCCAGGCGGCAACGGCTGGATCCGAGCGCTCGCCTACCGCCCCTTCGACACCCGGGCGTTCGTGACGCTGCGGCCCCTCTGCCACCGGCCGCGCCCCGCGCTCGCTCGGGCGATGGACCACGGCGGTTGGGCGCTGCTCTCGGTGCGCAAGGACCGGGGCGAGAAGCCGTGGCGGCACGTGGCGGCTACCCGAGAGCTGGTCGACAACTGCTACTTCTCGTCGCGCTCGAGCTGCCGCACCCGGGCGTTTCCGGCGCGCACGCCCGAGGGCGAGCCGAACCTCTCCGAGGTGGCCGCCGCGGCCTTCGGCGATCGCGATCGAGCCGCCGCCTTCGCGCTCGCGGTGCTCTCGGCCGAGAGCTACCAGGAGCGCTTCGGCGACGCGCTCCGCCGGGACTACCCACGGTTGCCGGTCGAGACCGACGTCATCGACACCCTGGTTCCGCTGGGCGAGGCGCTCGCGGCAGCGTTCGAGGAGCAGGGAGAGAGCGAGCTGGAGCTCGGCCACCGAATCGTGACCGGTCCGGCACGCCTGCTCTCGTTGCGCCGTGAGAGCGACGCACTCGTGCGCTCGCTCCTCGCCGACCATTGACCGACCCCCATCGGTGGCCGATGCTGCCCCCGATGGCCCGCATCTCCTCGCAGCTGCGGCGCGCCCCGACGCGCTACCGCCCGATCAGCCGCATCGCGGTCGGCGGGATGGCGGAGGTGTGGCGCGCGGAGGCCATCTTCGAAGACGGCACCAGTCATCAGGTCGCGATCAAGCGCGTGCTGCCGCAGATCGGCGACGACCTCTTCCGCGCCATGTTCGAGGACGAAGCACGCCTCGGGATGTTGCTCCGCCACCGGAACATCGTCCGCGTCTACGACGCCCGGAACGTCGGCAAGACCTACATCATGGTCATGGAGCTGGTCGACGGTGACTCGCTCAAGGGGCTGGTCGAGCGCGCCCACAAGCGCAACGCATGCTTCCCGATCCCGGCGGCCCTGCACATCACGCGCGAGCTCGCCAAGGCGCTCGCGTACGTCCACACGGCCGTGGACGGGCAGGGCAACCACCTCGGGATCATCCACCGCGACGTATCACCTCACAACATCCTCCTCGGCCGGAAGGGCGAGGTGAAGCTGACCGACTTCGGGTTGGCGGACGCCGAGGTCCACGCCCATCAACGGGACGAGAACCAGGTCGGCGGGAAGATCGGCTACCTGGCACCAGAGGTGATCCGACGGAGCGATCCCGATCACCGCATCGATCTCTTCGCCGCGGGCATCGTGCTCTGGGAGATGCTCGCCGGCCGGCGCCTCTTCCGTGGCAAAGACGACCAGGAGACCGTGCGCCTGGTCGCCCGCTGCGTGGTCCCCGACATCCGAAAGGTGAACCCCAGCGTCCCCCGCGGGGTCGCGGCGGTGCTCGACAAGCTCCTCGTTCCCTTCCCGGATTCCCGCTTCGGCAGCGGCCACGCCCTGGTCGACGCCCTCGACGAACAGATTCAGGCCATCGACCGCGAGGTCGGCTCCCGCGACGTCTCGCTCCTCGTCGGTCTGCACCTGGCGCAGGCCCAGCGAGAGAAGCCGAAGGAAGAGCGCCCGTTCGCGGTGGCCGAGCTCCTCGAGCAAGAGCTCGCAGCCTTCGCCGAGCAGGCGCAGGGCGACGTCTTCGGCGGCGAAGCACCGCTGGACCCGAGCGACTTCGACTTCGGCGTCCGCAGCGGCGTCCGCCCCCGCCCGACCGAAGACGACTGAGTTCTTGGGGGGATTTTGAGAAAATCCCCCCACTCGTCGCGAGTGAATCGCTCCTCGTTCCCCCAAAAACCTGAAGGGCTCGCGGCGTAGCCGCTCGGTGCGTCGCGTCAGCCTTCGGTGATCCGGGTGCCGTCGACTTGGAGCAGGTGGGCGGCGATGGGGTGGGGCGCGCGGTCGTGGAGCTCCTTGGCGTGGCGCGCCAGGGCGCGCTCGGCGGCGAAGTCGTCCTTGGCGAGGAGGAGCACGTCGCGGTGCGGCACCGCGGCGAGGAAGGGGCGGCCGAGGCGGCCCTCGAGCTCGTCGGCGAGCTTGGGGAGGAGCAGGCGGGCGGCGTCGAGGGCGTCGCCGGTGGTCAGCTTGAAGACGTGGTCGTCGACGCTCCGGACGTCGAGGCGCTCGGCCGCGTCGCGGAGGTTCGCGAGCGCGGCGCCGGCGGGGTCGTGGCCACCATCGAGCCAGCGGTCGACCTCGTCGCGGCGGATGAAGCGGGAGCGGCCGGGATAGCGGAGCTGGAGCGCGACGTGGATGTCGCCGACGAGAGGCCTCAGCTGCAGCGCGTCGCCGCGCTCGCCGAGCTCGGCGACGAAGGCTTCGCCGACGAGGCGCGGGTACAGGCGGCTCTCGGCTTCGGTCCACTCGAGGTGCACCGCCGCGCCGCCAGGCAGCAGCGACACCAGCCGCGCGGCCGCGACGTGGGCGTCCTCGGCGGCGCGGAGCCGCTCGAGGTCGATCTCGGTGCCGTCGTCGAGGGCGAGGTCGAGGCCGTGGCGGCGCTCGACGCGACGGTCGGGGCGCGCGCTGGCGAGCGCCTGGCGGAAGGCGACGACGCAGCGGCTCGAGGGACCCTTGCCGCGGGCCTCGGCCTCCGCCTCGCGGAGCGACTCGACGAGCGCGTCGTGCGGGTCGTTGGCGTCGAGCGCGGTGTCGATGGCTGCGAAGGGATCGAAGGTGCCGGGCGCAGGCTCGGGCCCGAGGTGCACGTGGTGCTGCTGGTCGTGGCTCGAGCACTCGCCGCCGAGGTGATCGATGAGCAGGAGCCCCAGATACGCGCCCGCCTGCTCGAGGAAGCGGGCGTCGTCGTCGGGCGGCGCGTCTTCGTCGTGGGCGAAGTCGTCGAGCGTCTCGGCGAGCCATGCGACGGCGCTCGTGCCGCGTGCGTCCCTCGGTCCGCCCCGCCACTGGACGAACGCGCGCGCCGCCGCCGCGAAGGGCCGCCCACGCTCACCGAGCGCCGCGATCCAGTCGCTCAGCGGAGCAGCTCCCGCGCGATGAGGATCTCGTGCACGTCGTTGGTGCCCTCGTAGATCCGGAGCGAGCGGACGTCCTGGTAGAGGCGCGCGACGACGGATCGCTCCTCGACGCCGAGGCCGCCGTGGAGCTGCACCGCCGAGTCGACGACCTGCTGCGCGGCTTCGGTGGCGACGTACTTCGCCATGCTGCCCTTGAACGCCACGGCCTCGCGGTCCTCGCCGGCGTCGATCGCATGGGCCGCGCGCTGGACCAGGAGCCGCGCGCCGTCGATGGCGCAGGCCATGCGGCCGATGCGCGCCTGGACCTGTGGGAGCTTGGCGAGCGGTCCGCCGAATTGCTCGCGTGACTTCGTGTGGGCGATGGCTTCGTCGAGCGCGCGTTGGGCGAAGCCGACGGCGGCGGCGCCGACCGTGGGGCGAAAGGAGCCGAGCGTGCCGAGCGCGAGCGCCATGCCCTTGCCTTCGGGGCCGAGCCGTCGCTCATCCGCGACGCGCACGCCCTTCAGCCGGAGGCGCCCGATCGGGTGGCCGCCGAGCACGTCCATGGGCTCCGCCTCGACGCCCTCGTCGGTCGCGTCGACCACGAACGCGGAGAGCCGGCCGTCGTCGCCGGTGCGCGCGAAGTAGGTGAAGCGGTCGGCGATGGGCGCGTTCGAGATGTAGACCTTCTCGCCGTCGAGGACGTAGCCGTCACCGTCGCGCCTCGCGGTGCTCTCGATGCGGCTCAGGTCGGTGCCGGCTTCCGGCTCGGTGAGCGCGAAGGCAGCGACCTTGTCGCCATGGACGATCGGCGCGAGCAGCTCCGCGGCGTTGGGCTGATCGTACTTCCGAGCGGCGATGGTGATCGGGAACGACCCGAGGCCCTGCATGGTGAGCGCGAGGTCGGCGAGCGGGGACACCCGCCCGAGGCGTTCGCGACCGAGCGCGATCGCGCGAAAGCTCGTCTGCTCGAAGCGTCCGCCCAGGGCCGCGTCGGTGACGAGCTTCAGGACGCCCTGGTTGCCCAGGTGGGTGACCATCAGCCGGAGCGCGGCGCCGGGATTCGGCGCGTCGTGCTCGATCGCCTCGAGCGCCTCCGCTTCGGCACCGGTCGCCTCCCAGCCGTGGGTGAGCACGTCCGCGGGGAGGCCCAGGAACGCTGCCTCGGGATAGCCGCTCATCGGAAGCGGGGCTCCCGCTTCTCCTTCCAGGCTTCGTGCGCTTCCAGGAAGTCCGGGTGCTCCATGCAGATGGCCTGGGCCTGGGCTTCGGCCTCGATGCCGGTCGTGAAGTCGCAGTGGCCTTCGTACTCGAGCATCCGCTTGGTCATCGCGTGAGCGAACGCGGGGCCCTTGGCGAGCTTGGTGGCGAAGGCGAGCGCCTCGGCCTGGACGTCCTCGCAGATGCGGTTGACCAGGCCGATGCGGTGCGCCTCTTCGGCGTTCACGAACTCGCCGCCGTAGAGCAGCTCGCTCGCGCGGCCGAGGCCGACGATGCGCGGCAACAGATAGGCGGCGCCCATGTCCGCGCCGCTGAGCCCGACCTGCGGGAAGAGGTAGGCCATGCGCGTGTCGGGCGCCGCGAAGCGCACGTCGCAGGCGGCGGCGATGACCGCGCCCGCGCCGCAGCAGACGCCGTGGAGCGCCGCGACGACCGGCGGTCGCGTGGTGCGGATGGCGTGGACCAGCGCGCCGGTCATGCGCGTGAACTCGAGCAGGCCCGCCATGTCGCGGTCGAAGAGCTGGGCGATGATGTCGTTGACGTCGCCGCCCGAGCAGAAGCCGCGGGGCCCTTCGCCGTTGAGGACGATGGCGCGGACGGCGGGGTACGTCTCCTTCAGGTCGCGGAAGGTGTCCCGGAGCTCCCCATAGACCTCGAAGGTGAGCGCGTTGATGCGCTTGGGCCGGTCGAGGGTGAGGGTCAGGACGCCGCTCTCGTCGAGCGAGCTGCGGAAGGACTTGGTGTCGGGTGCGTCGGTCATGCGGGCCTCGGGATCACTGCGGTGGCCTCGATCTCTACCAGAGCCCCGTCCTCGAGGAGGTCGGCGACCTCGACGAGCGCCATCGCCGGGTAGTGCTTGCCCATCAGCGTTCGGTAGACACCGCCGATGGCCTTCGTCTCGGCCAGGTAGCGCTTCTTGTCGGTCACGAAGATGGTGAAGCGACCGATGTGCTCGGGGGTTCCGCCGGCGGCTTCGACCACGTCGACGACGTTGCGAAGGGCCTGCTCGAACTGCGGTGTGAGCTGGTCCGAGACCAGCTTCGACTCGCGGTCCCAGCCGATCTGACCGGCGACGAAGAGGATCTGGCCCGGCTCCATGAGCAGGCCGTTGGCGTAGCCCTTGGGCGGGGCGAGGGAGGGGGGATCGATGGCTCTGGCCATGCCCCTGTGTACGTCGGCCGAGCTTCCGGTTCTGTGCGCTTCCGCTCCCGGCGCCCCGCAATCAGGAGAAGGCCATCGCCTGCCAGCGCGGAGAGCGCTGCGCTTCGACCTGGGCCCGGAGCAGTCGATTGGCGATGTCGATCCCGTGGGCGATCGCGGAACCGAGCGTCGACGGGTCGAGGTGGAGGCCACGGCCTTCGAACCCCACACGATGGTCGCTGAGCCGCAGCCCCAGCGGGGCCCGGGCATGCTGCCGGAGCGCCTCGGCCACCTCCGACTGGGCGAGGAGCAGCATCACTCGGTCGTCGAGGCCCTCGATCGAGTAGGCGGGATCGATGATCGGGTCGCCGAGCTGGATGTCGCTCTCGCCACTCACGGTGTTCCACATCCGACCGAGTCGCCCGACCGGCCGGACGGACAGGTGCGCCTCGAGAGGGCGCGGCAGCTCCACCATCACCTTGGTGTAGAAAGTGCGGGACTCACCGTGACCCACCGATCGGACCTGGCAGTGGACTTCGAACCCATCGCGAACCCCGTACATCCGGCCCAGGAAGACCGGATGGTGCGGCGAGGGCGGCGGCTCCACCTGCAGGGCGAGTTTGGCAGCCGACTCGAGCCAGCCCTGCGACCGGCGTCTGGGCAGGACCCACAGGAAGTAGATCGGGAGCGCGGCGAAGCCTGCCATGAGCAGCATGATCAGCGTGAGGACGACGATCTTCATCGTTCCCACCCTACGAAATGGAGGCCATCGAGCCTCTGGCCGGCCGAAAAGATGCGTATCGAGGCGCCCGGATCTTCACGTGAAGATCGTCAGCCGTCGCGAATGAACGGGCCCAAATATGACGAATGCGTCTGCCATATTGGTCATAGTATGCCAGCATTGGCCACTGGACGGAGTCGGGGGTTTCGTTTCGCGCGCGCCGATGACCGGGCGGCCGCGTCGCCCTGGAGCATTCGGGGACGCGCCCGTCGCGCCTCCGCTCCGGCCAATGGGTGCCTTTCGGGCGGTCGCGTGCTAGGGACGGCCGATGGCCAAGGGGAAGAGCAAGAAGAGCAAGCGCAAGGTCAAGCGTGTCGACCCCGACGCGAAGAAGGCCGAGATCGAGGCCGCCAAGGCCGAGGACGAGGAAGAAACCGAAGAGGAAGAGTCCTCGGAGGAGGAATCCGAAGAGTCCGAAGGCGCCGAAGACTCGAGCGACGACGACTCGGACGACGAGGATGACTCGGACGACGACGACTCGGACGACGACGACGACTCGGACGACGACTCGGACGACGACTCGGACGACGACGACGACGACGACTCGGACGACGACGAGGCCCCGGTCGCGGCGAAGAAGAACCTCGACGATCTCTCCCCCGCCGAGCGTCGTGCGGAGCGTCGCCGTCGCCGCATCGAGCGTCGCAAGCGTGAGCGCGCCAAGGCCGCGGGCGAGCACGTCGCCGAAGACGAAGGGACGCCCGCCGAGCCGACCGAGGTGAACACCAGCGGCGGACTCGTCTTCGTCGGAGTGATCCTGCTCCTGCTGGCGGCCGCGGTCGTGGTCGCCTTCGTCACCAAGTAGTCAGCGGCCCTCGAGCCGCACCCACGCGGCCGCGACTGCGGCCCGTCCGTCGAGCTCCGTCTTGGTGAGGATGTGGTGGACGTGGTCCTTCACCGTCGCGAGGCGGATGCCGAGGGCCAAGGCGATGTCCTTGTTTCGGAGGCCTGCGGCCACGAGCCCGGCCACTTCGCGTTCCCGAGGGGTGAGCACGTCGAAGATCGCGTCCGCGGGGCCGTCGACCGGCCGCAGCACCACCATCGGGTGCCCGAGGTGGGCGGCGGCGTCGAAGTCCACCGTCATGCCGACTCCCTCGGGGAGCAGCGAGCCGAGCCGAGCGATGGCCGCCCGAGGCACGTCGACGCCTTGCTGCTCCCGTATCGCAGCGAGCGCGGCGCGGAGCTCCTCGAGCGCCTCCGGTGAGGGTCGCATCCATCGAAGGATGGATTGTCGGTGCCAGGGTCGCCACCTACCGTCGGCGTCATGAGTCAGAACCCCACCGAGGTCGTCCAGTCCTACTTCGAGGCGATGAAAGCCGGACCGGCGGCAGCCGATGCGCTCTTCGCGCTCTTCGCCGACGACGCCGTCTACGTCGAGCCCTTCAGCGGTGCCGAGCGGACTCACGAAGGCCGCGCCGCGATCGAGGCTTGCCTCCGCGGTGGATGGGAGCACACACCGCGCGACCTCGAGCTCACCGTCAGCCGAATCGATGTCGATGGCGACGTGGTGCGGAGCGAGTGGGTTTGCACCTCTCCCGACTTCGAGGCGCCGGTGCGCGGGGTGGATGTCTGCACCGTCCGAGGTGGGCGCATCGTCCGGCTCGAGGTTCGCTTCGCGTGACGGTCGCGCTCTGGGTCAATCGCGTGCTGCTCACGCTGCTCTCGTTCGCGACCGGGATGGTGAAGCTGGCGCGGATGGAGGACGAGATGCGCATCTTCCGTGCGGTCGGCGTGCCGGACGGAGGAACGATCGCGTTCGGGGTGGTGCAGCTCGTCGGCGCCGTGCTCCTCGTCGCGCCCAAAACCACGCGAGTCGGCGGCTGGTGGATGGCGCTGACCTTCGTGCTGGCGACCGGGGTGCTCTTCGGGAACGGGATGATCGCCTTCGGCGCCGTGTCCTTGCTCTTTCCCGCGATGGCGCTGCTGCATGCCCTCCGCTGGCCCGCGCTCACTCCGCGGGGGCGTTGAGGAAGCGTCTGCTGTCACGCGGCGCGAGCCGGCGCGCGTCGCGTCGGCCCTGGACCTCCAGCCGTTCGAGCCAGCGGAGCCGCTTGGGTTCCGCGAGGGCGTGGAGCGACGTGACCGTCGTTTCGCGGATTGGCCCGATGCCGCAGAACTTCAGCGTCCCGCCGGAGAACGCATGGTGGAGCGCCCGACGACGCGCCAGTCGGTAGTACCAACCGGGCGAGTCCATGGTGACGACGACTCGGGCCGAGCGCCCACGGAGGAGCCCTTCGGGGATCGAGCTGCCGGGTGGGTAGCGATAC
This sequence comes from uncultured Sandaracinus sp., assembly GCA_964462035.1. Taxonomy (GTDB): domain Bacteria; phylum Myxococcota_A; class Polyangia; order Polyangiales; family Houyiibacteriaceae; genus UBA1660. The sequence goes on along the minus strand of CAYXAP010000026.1, from coordinate 51,261 downwards.
GCGAAGTCGGGCAGGAAGACGCGGTCGACGAACCCCTTCAGGAGCGCGGGCGGCCCCGCCCACCACATCGGGAAGAAGAAGGCGAGGTGGTGGGCCGCGAGGATCGATCGGGACGCGCGCTCGAGGTCCGGCTCCAGGGGTTCGTCGCCGGTGCGGAGGTTCGGATCGAAGGCGAGCGAAGCGAGGTCGAGCACTTCGACGTCGGCGCCCGCGGCGCGAGCCCCGGTGGCGTAGCGCTCGGCGAGGGCGTGGGTGTAGCGGCCGGAGTCGGGATGGCCAATCACCAGGAGGATGCGTTGCATGCTCCAGAGATGCCCCCGCCAGCGCTGGATGGGTATCCGATAATCAGCATGGCGCCCATGCAGGAATGCATGGCACAGTCGCTCCGTGTCCGAGCCTCGTTGGGATGATCTGAGGGTGTTCATCGCGGTGGCGCGCGAGCGCTCGTTCAGCGGTGCCGCCCGTGCGCTCGGGGTGAAGCAGTCGACCGTGAGCCGCCGCATCGCCGCGCTCGAGGAGGCGCTCGGCGGCGTCCTCTTCGATCGGACGGCGCGGGGCCCCGTCTCGACCGCGTTGGGTCGCGCCCTCGCGGAGCGCGCCCCCGCCGTGGAGGCGGCGGCGCTCGCTTGCTGGGACGTCGTCCGCGCCCAGCAGGAGGGGGTGGCGGGCCGCATCCGTCTCGCGACCACCGAGTCCTTCGCGGTGCACGTGCTGGTGCCGACCGTGCTCCCGGTGCTCCGCGAGCGTCATCCGGAGCTCGACGTCGATCTCGTTCTGGGGGAGCGTCCGGCCGATCTCACGCGACGAGAGGCGGACATCGCGGTGCGCTTCTTTCGTACCCGCGACGGCGACCTCGTGGAGAAGCGGGTCGCGCAGCTCCCGACCGCCATCCTGGGTCGCCCGGAGCGCTTCGCGGAGGTGTCGAACGCCGCCGAGCTCCCCTTCGTGACGCTCGACCTACCGTCGGGCGAGTCCGTCGACGGAGCGTACGTTCGAAAGCTGACCGGCCGGGAACCGGTGATGCGGACGACGAGCCACATGGCTCAGATCGAGGCCGTGCGGGCAGGCATCGGCTGCGCGTTGCTGACACGAGCGATGGTGGCGTTCGTGTCGGGGGTCGAGGTCTGGCCCGGCGACGCGCCCAAGTCACCCCCGGTGGATGTCTACCTGGTGGCTCCGCGGACCCTGCGGCGGGTGCCGGCGGTGGCGGCGGTCTGGCGTGAGCTCGAGGCCAACGCCCGGCACCTCGCGGCGACGCTCCCCGGCTGAGAGCTCACCCGGTCGGGAGCGCAGAGCAAACGACCGAGCGCGTCGCGCTCCCGACGCAGGCGGCCGTCATCCTCCCGGACGCCGTACCGCTGGAATGTCACCGTCGTGGGACAACGCGGCCGCGTGGGGTCGCGGAGGGCGGAGACCCGATGCATGCTGGGGTCCATGAGCGGCTCGACCGACCCCCACGAGAGCGTCTCCAGAGTCACCCCGGATCCGGAGGAGCAGGACGGCTGGTCCCAGCTCCTCGCGGTGCTGGACAAGGTGCCCTTCATGGCGGGCCTCAAGCGCGACATCGCCAGCCTGACCCGCTTGGTCTACCGCCGGCGCCTCGGGCGCATCGTGGCCATTGGCCACTCGGGTACCGGCCGGAGCCAGCTCCTCAACGCGCTCCTCGGGGCCGCGGTTCTCGAGGTCGGCGGCGCTCGGCAGTTCGAGCCCGGTCAGTGGGCTTGGGTGGACGCGGGAGGCAAGCGCATGGCCTGGATGGAGCTCGACGCCGACGGCGAGCCCCTGAGCGCCCAGACCCGGAGAGCGCTCGACCGCGAGCCGCCGGACGTGGTGCTGGTCATGGCGACGGCCGAGGAGGTCGAACGCGGCGCGGGTCAGGTGCTCGAGGCGGCGATCCGAGTGCTCGGGCGCCGGGACCCCGCGCCGCGATTGATCCCCATCCTGACCCAGGTCGACCGGCTCGACCCCGTCGAGGCCGCGCCACCGTTCCCGGTCCACAAGCGGGACGCCATCCGCGCCGCGTGCCGCGCGTTTCAGCGGCAGCTCGACGAAGCCAACCTGGTCGCCGACCCGGTCCGGGCGGTGGCGACCCCCAACGCCGGCGAGCGCGCGCTCGGGCTCGGGGCCTACGGGCTCCACGAGCTTCGCGAGCGGCTCGCCGAGGAGATGCCGGAAGAGGCTCAGCTCGAGAGCGCTCGCGCCCTCGACGCGCCGAAGGCCCGTCGCCGCATCGCTCAGGGGCTCGTTCAGAGCTGCTCCACGTTGTCGATCACGGTCGCCCTCGCGCCGGTGCCCTTCAGCGACCTGGCGGTCATCGCGCCGCTGCAAGGGATGATGGTGACGAGCGTCGCCTACCTGAGCGGTCGCGCCTGGGACCGGAAGACCGTCGGCGAGTGGGCCGCCAGCGTGGGCCTGGTCGGCGGCGCTGGCATCGGCCTCCGGGCGCTGACCCGGCAGATCGTGAAGTTCGTGCCGGGGGCTGGGAGCATCGTGAGCGCCTCGGTCGCCGGCGCTGGCACCCTCGGCATCGGGCGGAGCGCCATCGGCTACTTCCTCGGCGATCCCGCGCTCCCCGCCCCCCGCTCGTGACCCATTGGGCCCAGTGCGCCCTTGTTTTCGCACAAAGCCACCAAGGACACGGAGTTGCACAAAGGGGATTGGAGTAGTTGGCCGATCGACGTCAATCGGTGCGCAGGACGAAACGCTGAACGCCGCGCCGGCGATTCGCTCGCGGCTGCAACCGACCCCTCGCCCAGCACTCGATCCCATCTCCCTTTGTGCATCCTTCGTGTCCTCGGTGACTTTGTGCGAGAACGAGGGTCCAGCGGGGCGGATTGAGTGCTGGGGGCGTGAGATGACGCGGTGAGGGGCGACGCACGGCCGGGGTAGGCTCGCCGGATGAGCTTCGATCCGCCGAGCTTCCCCGAGCGTTTCAACCTCGCCCACTACTACCTCGACGCGCGCGTCGAAGAGGGCCGGGGCCATCGGACGGCGGTCGCCGTGGGGGACCAGAGCTGGACCTACGCCGAGGTCCAGAAGCGGGCCAATCGCGCAGGGCACGCGCTCCGTGCCGCGGGCATCGGCCACGACGATCGAGTGCTCATGCTCCTCTTCGACGGGATGGCCTTCGTGGAGTGCTGGTTCGGCATCCTCAAGGCGGGGGGCGCCTTCTGCATGGCCAACCCCCTCGGCACCGCCGAGGACCTCGCGCATTTGCTCGAGTACACCAAGTGCCGTGCGGTCGTCGCCGACGCGAGCACGATGGACCGGCTCGCGCCGCTCATGGCCGACCACCCGCGCTGCGCCGGCTTCGTGGTTGGGGCCGACGAGGCCCTCGAGGGCTGGACCCGCTGGGAGGACGCGCTCGAGGCCGCGAGCGACGAGACGGCCAACGCCGACACCTCTCGTGACGACGTCGCGGGCTGGCTCTTCACGAGCGGTACCACCGGCAAGCCCAAGGGTGCGGTCCACTTCCACCGGCACTTCGCGTTCAACACGGAGTGCTACGCGAAGCACGTGCTCGGGCTGAACGAGGACGACGTCTTCGTGAGCGTCTCGCGACTCTTCTTCGGCTACGGCACCGGCACCAACCTGATGTTCCCCTTCGCGGTCGGAGGCACGGCGGTGCTCTTCCCGGACAAGCCGACCGCCGACCGACTGATCGACCACATCGAGAAGCACCAGGTCACGGTGCTGACGAACGTTCCGGCGATGATCCGACAGATGGTCGACAGCGAGCGCGACGCGAACCTCGGCTCGGTGCGCATCTGTCTGAGCGCCGGCGAGGCGCTCCCCGCCGAGCTCTACGAGCGATGGAAGGAGCGTTGGCCCAAGGCGGAGATCCTCGACGGCATCGGCTCGGCGGAGATGTTCCACATCTACATCACCAACCGTCTGGGCGACGTGAAGCTCGGTTCCCTCGGTCGCCTGGTGCCCGGTTACGACGCGCGGATCGTGGATGCCTCCGGCAAGGACGTCGCGGTCGGCGAGACCGGTCGGCTCTGGGTGAAGGGGGACTCGACCGCGCTCTGCTACTGGCGCCGTCAGGAGGCGAGCCGGGCGACCTTCCGAGGCGACTGGTGCATCACCGCCGACCTCTTCCGCCGGGACGCCGACGGCTACTTCTTCTACGAAGGCCGGGCCGACGACATGCTGAAGGTTCGCGGGCAGTTCGTGAGCCCGCTCGAGATCGAGGACTGCCTCGCCACCCACGACGCGGTCCGCGAGTGCGCGGTCGTCGGCGTCGACGACGGCGACGGGTTGGTGGTTCCCAAAGCCTTCGTGGCGCTCCGCGATGGCTTCGAGGGCACCGACGAGCTGGTCAGCGAGCTGCAGGAGCACGCGAAGACTCGACTCACTCGCTACAAGTTCCCCCGCCTGGTGGCGTTCGTGGATGCGCTCCCACGGAACGACCGGGGCAAGATCATGCGCCGTGCGCTCATCTGACGGGTCGACGAGGGCGGTGACCTCCCGTCCTCGGCTGGGGTAGGCTGCTGCCATGGAAGAGCCCAAGCGGTCGTCCTTCCCCCGGGAGCTGGCCGAGCTGACCTACGAGGAGGCGGAGGAGCTCCGCCGCGAGGGCGCCATCGCGCTCCTGCCGATCGGCGCTACGGAGGCGCACGGCCCGCACCTGCCACTGTCGACCGACGTGATCATCTCGAAGGCGGCCGCGAAGGCCGCCGTCACCCAGCTCCGCAGCGAGGGGATCCCATCGGTGGTGCTCCCGCCGGTCGCGTACGCCGTGACCGAGTTCGCGGCCGAGTTCTCGGGGACCATCTCCATCCGCAAGGAGACCGCGATCGCGCTGATGCGCGACGTGATGTTGGGCGCCAAGCGTGCGGGCTTCCGGGCGGTCGTCGCGTGCAACGCGCACCTCGAGCCGGGGAACCTCGAGGCCATCGCCGAGGCGGTGCGGCTCTCCAACGAGGCCGGCATGCCCGCGGCTTTTCCGAACGTCACCCGCAAACCCCACGCGCTGAAGCTCGGAGACGAGTTCAAATCGGGCGCCTGTCATGCCGGGAGTTACGAGACGAGCCTGGTGATGGCCGCGACACCCTTCTTGGTGAAGCGAGAGGTGGCGCTGGGGCTCGAGCCCAACCCGAGCTCGCTCTCGGTCGCCATTCGGGAAGGGAAGGGCAGCTTCGAAGAAGCGGGTGGGCCCCGCGCCTACTTCGGTTTCCCGGCGGACGCCTCGGACTCGGAGGGCCACCGGCTCTACGCCGTCCTCGCCGAGATCTTCGCCAGCGAGGCCCGGGCGCTGCTCGAGAGCCTCGAGAGCTGACCGGGGCCGGCGGTCTCCAGACATCGACCTCACCTTTTTGGGTGGTGCGGTTGTGACGATTCAGAGACACGGTATTTCCTTTGAAAATGCGGTGAATTAGGCACGGATCGACCGTTGACACCGTCAGTGCGTCCGGGCTTTCTGAAACCATGGCGGGGGTGCGCGGCGGTTGGGGTCTCTTCATGGCCAGCTCGTTCGCCGCGCTCGTGTTTGGGTGCGATGCCCAACCGCTGGTCGGCGGGGAGGTCGACATGGCGGTGCTCTGCGAGGCCGGAGAGCTGGTCTGTGAGGGCGCCTGCGCCGACGTGCGGGTGGATGTCGACCACTGCGGCGGTTGCGGGCTCGCGTGCGCTCCGGGCGAGATCTGCGCCGACGGTGCCTGCCTGACCTCATGTCCGGCCGGTCAGATCCTCTGCGACGGCCTCTGCGTCGATCCGCTCACCGACCGCGCCCACTGCGGTAGCTGTGCGGCGCCTTGCGAGGATGGTGAGGTCTGCAGCGAGGGCGCGTGTGGTCTCACCTGTGGAGGCGTGCTCGAGCGCTGCGAGCTCGCGGACGGGACTCCCTACTGCGCCGACCTCGCCATCGACCGGGAGAACTGCGGCGCGTGCGAGACGGCCTGCGCCGCCGGCGAGATCTGCGAGGGCGGTGCCTGCGTGGTCTCGTGCCCGGCCGGTCAAGTCGAGTGCGGTGGCCGCTGCGCCGACCTCGCGTCGGACCGAGAGCACTGCGGCGCGTGTGACGCGACCTGCGACGCGGGCACCGTGTGCAGCTCGGGGAGCTGCGAGACCACGTGCGGCGGTGCACTGACCAACTGCGATGGGGTCTGCCGAGACCCCGCGACCGACCTCGCGAACTGCGGTGGGTGCGGGCTCTCGTGCGCGGCGGGCGAGGTGTGCTCCGCCGGCGCTTGCGAAGTGAGCTGCGGGGGTGGTCTGGCAGAGTGCGACGGTGTCTGCCGCGACCTGGCGACGGACCGACTGCACTGCGGTGCCTGCAACGCGGGCTGTGCTGCGGGCGAGGTGTGCTCGGCGGGTTCCTGTCAGCTCAGCTGCGGCGCCGGGCTCACCGAATGCAGCGGCGTCTGTCGCGACCTCGGCAATGACCGGACCAACTGCGGGACCTGCGGCAACACATGTGGCGCCGGCGAGGTGTGCAGCGTCGGCGTGTGCGAGGTGAGCTGCGGCTCCGGGCTGACCGACTGCGGTGGCGTCTGCCGCGACCTCGCCGTCGACGGGTCCAACTGCGGCGGCTGCGACGCCGTCTGCGGCTCGTTCGAGGTCTGCTCGGCGGGCGCGTGTGCGGTCTCCTGTGGGCCCGGCCTGGTGGAGTGCGGCGCCGCGTGCCGCGACACCGCCAGCGACATCGCGAACTGCGGCGGCTGTGGGGTCGCGTGCGCGGCCGGTGAGGTCTGCGTCGCCGGTGCCTGCGAGGTGAGCTGCGGCGCGGCCCTGACGAACTGCTCGGGCGTCTGTCGCGACGTGGCGACCGATCGGCTCCACTGCGGTGCTTGCGATGTGGTCTGCGCCGCGGGCGAGGTGTGTTCGGGAGGAACGTGCGAGGTGTCGTGTGGGATGGGCCTCAGCAGCTGCAGTGGCGTCTGCCGGGACCTCGAGAACGACCGGCTCCACTGCGGCGCCTGCGGCAACGCCTGCGGTGCCGGTCAGGTCTGCGCGGGGGGGGCGTGCGCGACGACGTGTTCCGCGGGGCTGACCGACTGCGGTGGCGTGTGCCGAGACCTCGACAACGACGCGCTCAACTGCGGTGGCTGCGGGATGGTCTGCCTCGCGGGGACGCGTTGCGTGGGGGGCACCTGCGAGGTGAGTTGCGGCGCGGGGCTGACCAACTGCGGTGGCGTGTGCCGGGACCTCGACAACGACCGGCTCAACTGCGGTGGCTGTGGCGTGGGCTGCGGCGCCGGCGAGATCTGCGCCGGTGGGTCGTGCACGGTGAGCTGTGGCGGTGGGCTGACCGATTGCGGCGGCGTGTGCCGTGATCTGACCAGCGACCTCAACCACTGCGGGGCCTGCGGCACGATCTGTGGGGCGGGAGAAGTCTGCAGCTCCGGCGTGTGCTCGGTGAGCTGCGGCGGCGGGCTGAGCAACTGCGGTGGCGTGTGTCGGGACCTCGGGACCGACCGGGCGAACTGCGGTGGATGTGGCGTCAGCTGCGGTGCTGGTGAGGTGTGCTCGGGCGGCACGTGTGAGGTGTCGTGCGGGACGGGGCTGACGAACTGCGGCGGTGTGTGTCGGGACCTCGGGACCGACCGCTTCCACTGCGGGGCGTGCGACGCTCTCTGCGGTGCCGGCGAGGTGTGCTCAGCCGGAGCCTGCACCGTGTCGTGCACCACGGGGACCACGGATTGCGGTGGCGTGTGTCGCGACCTCGCCACCGACCGGGCGAACTGCGGGGGCTGCGGGGTCTCTTGCGCAGCCGGCGAGGTCTGCTCCGGTGGGGTGTGCACCGTGAGCTGCGGCGCCGGCCTGGCGGACTGTGGCGGTGTGTGTCGGGACCTCGGCACCGACCGGGGCAACTGCGGCACCTGCGGCAACGCTTGCGGCGCCGGTGAGGTGTGCTCGGGCGGTGGCTGCACGCCGAGCTGCGCGGGTGGCACGACCAGCTGCGGCGGTGTGTGCCGGGACCTCGACACCGATCGATTGAACTGCGGCTCGTGCGGCACCACCTGCGGCGCGGGTCAGGTCTGCGCTTCCGGTAGCTGCGCGGTGAGCTGCACGTCGGGGCTGACGAACTGCGGCGGCGTCTGCCGCGACCTGGGCAGCGACCGCTTCCACTGCGGCGGTTGTGGCGTGACGTGCGCTGCGGGCGAGGTGTGCTCGGGCGGCGTGTGCACGGTCAGCTGCGGCTCGGGCCTCACCGACTGCTCCGGGACCTGCCGCGACCTGAGCACCGACCGGCTCAACTGCGGCGCATGCGGGGCGACCTGCGGCGCCGGCCAGGTGTGCTCGGCGGGGAGCTGCACCGTGAGCTGCGGGGCGGGGCTGACGAACTGCAGCGGGGTCTGCCGGGACCTGAGCACGGATCGGCTGCACTGCGGGAGCTGCGGGAGCTCGTGCCCGGCGGGTCAGGTGTGCACCGGGGGTTCGTGCACGGTGAGCTGCACCGCTGGGCTGACCAACTGCTCGGGGGTCTGTCGCGACTTGAGCACGGACCGCAGCCACTGCGGCGGGTGTGGCGTGGGGTGCGGGCCGGGTGAGATCTGCACCGGTGGAAGCTGTCAGCTCTCCTGCCCGAGCGGTCAGCTGGTCTGCGGCGGAGAGTGCGCGGGGGCCTCCGCCCTCTCGTGCGGCACACGCATCGACCTCGGGACGCTGGGCGCGGGCAGTAGCACCGGCAGCGACCTCCGCCGCCTGCCGCTCGCGGGTCAGGAGGAGTGGTTCCTCATCCGCTTCCCGGAGAGTGCGACCTTCCGCCGCCACGGCAGCGGACGGCCGCGGATCCGTTTCGCCACGAACGAGGGCGGGGTGTTCCGCTTCGACGTCCGCACGTCGTGCAGCAGCGGGAATGGCCCGTGCGGGAGCGGCGGCACCGCCGGCGCCCGCACCGATTGGACCTTCGAGGACACCTGCTCGGGCAGCGGCACCGGCTGCTCCACCCGGCGGACCGGGTGGCCGAACACGGCCCTCGTTCGCGTTTGGCGGACCAACGCCGGGCCCAGCTGTGCCCGCTACTCGTTGAGCATCTCCCGATGAGAGCCGTTGCCATGGCGTTCGTCGCAGCCCTCGCGCTCGGCTCGGTCGCCCAGGCGCAGGTGCTCCCGGTGGTTCACGTCGAGGGCCACGCCGACCGGGCGCTGACCGAGCGCTACGATCGCTTCCGCTGGGGTGGGGGTGGGGCCGTGCGCGTCGGGCTCACCTTGGCGGGGCCGCTCTCCCTGCAGCTGGGCTACGGCACCAGCTGGTTCCCGGTGGCCGACCAGGACCCAGGGAACCTCCACGCCGTGACTCTGGGTCTCCGCGGCCTCTTCGAGCTCGACGATGGCTTCGTGGGTGGGCCCTTCGTCGATGCCAACGCGGGCTTCGGGCTGACCGGTGGGCTCGCGCGGGTGACCTTCGACGTCGGCGCGGGCTGGACCTTCTTTCCTCACCGAATGGTCGGCTTCGGCCCCTTCGTCCGCTACGCGCACATCGTCCAGCCGAACGACCAGCCCATCGGCGCCGACGCTCGCTTCCTGCGGGTGGGCCTCTCGCTGACTCTCCGGATGGTCGCGTCCGACGAGCCCGACCCTGCGCCGGCGCCCGCCGACACCGACGGCGATGGGCTCGACGACGAGCGCGACGATTGCCCCGAGAGCGCCGAGGACGCCGACGGTTTCGAGGACGCGGATGGGTGCCCGGAGGACGACAACGATGGCGACGGGTACCCGGACGCGGCCGATGGCTGCCCGGACCTCGCCGAGACCCGCAACGGCTTCCAGGACGATGACGGCTGCCCGGACGAAGCGCCGGCGCCGGAGCCGGCGACGATCGTGCAGGAGCCGGACCCTGGCGAGTCGCTCCCCCAGACCGTCGGCTTTCGCTCCGGCTCCGACCGGGTCTCGCCCCGCTATCGCGACGCCATCGAGGAGGTCTGCGCGCTGATGGCGAGCGCGCCCCAGGCGCGGCTCGGGGTCATCGGCCACGCCGACGAAGAGGGGACGGCCGCGGGCAACCACCGACTCGGAGCGATGCGTGCTGGGTCCGTGGCGGAGCAGCTGGTCATGTGCGGCGTCGCGCCGCAGCGGATCGAGAGTCGCTCGTTCGGCGACACCCAGACCCGCTGCGCGGAGGACTCGCGCGAGTGCCACGCCCGCAACCGGCGGGTGGAGTTCATCCTCCACCGCTGATCGAGGTCAGGCGGACTCGGACTCGGTCAGCTCGTCTTCCGGCGCCGGGGGGAGGGCCGAGGGGCGCCCGGTCGTCCGCTCGATGGCCCAGCTCTTGGCTTCGCCGAGCGAGGTGAAGGCTCGCACGGCCATCCGGCGACTGAGCGCCAACATGTTGAGCTCGGTCGCCAACATCTCGTCGTCGTAGACGAGGGCCACGCGCTCGAAGGGCTTCTTTCCCAGCCAGGTCCAGAACGCCTCTCGGGCCTCGGGGTTCGTCTGGGTCGGATCGACCCGCGCATCGACGACCATCGCGCCCACGTCGTGCCCGTCCCGCTCCTTCTCGCAGGCACGGGCGTAGCGGCTCACGTCGCTGACGCTGGAGAGGCGACCGCGTTCGACCACCAGCAGATAGTCACTCATCCGCTGGATCTCGATCGTCCCGTCGTCGAGTGACAGTCGTACCCCCATGGCGACGCAAGGATGCCATGGGTTCGAGTCGGCGGTCATGCCCCAGAACGGGGAGCGAACGGCTTTCACGAATCGGTTGGAATCGTGGGCCTTCCGTCGTACCACCGGATCACCGATTCCTGAATTTCGGCGAAGTGCTCGCCGGCCGCCGTCTCGACGGCTCGCCATTCGGGCGCTCCGTCGAGCTCGCCCGCGAGGCTCGCGACGCCCTTGCCCTGGATGCCGCAGGGCACGATCAGGCCGAAGTGGCCCATGTTCGGATCGATGTTGAAGGCGAAGCCGTGCATCGTGACCCAACGGCTGATGCGGACACCGACCGCGCCGATCTTCCGTGGCCGGAAACCATGGGGCTCGATCCAGGTGCCGTTGAAGCCGTCGAGTCGCTCTGCTCGAATCCCGTGATCGGCGGCGAGCCGGATCATGGTCTCTTCGAGGCTCGCGACATACTTGCGGACGTCGCGGCGGTCGGGCTTCAGATCGATGATCGGGTAGCCGACGAGCTGGCCCGGCCCGTGATAGGTCACGTCCCCGCCACGGCCGATGTCTCGGACGTGGACCCCCTGCGCCTCGAGCTCGTCGCGCTCGAGAAGCAGGTGCTCCTCCTTCGCGCCTCGCCCCAAGGTGATCGTCGGCGGGTGCTCGAGGAGGAGCAGCGTGTCCTCGATCTCGCCGGCCGTGCGAGCCGCGACCAGTGATCGTTGGAGCTCGAGCGCGTCGTCGTAGTCGATGCGCCCGACACGCCAGACATCGAGGACGCGGTCGGCCACTACTTCCTGTTCATGATGTGGACGGCCTCGCCGAGCGCGGCCTTGAACGCTTCCATCACGCCCTCGCCGAGGGTCGGGTGCGGGTGCACGGTCAGGGCGACGTCCTCCGCGTAGGCGTGCATCTCCATGGCCAATGCGCTCTCGCTGATGAGGTCGCTCGCCTCCGGGCCGACGATGGTCACGCCGAGGACCTTGTGGTCGTTCTCCGGGTCCGTCAGGACCTTGATGAAGCCGTCGGTCTCGGTCACGGCCATCGCTCGGCCGCTCGCCGCGAAGGGGAACTTGCCGATGTTGACCTTCTTGCCCTGCTTCTTCGCCTCGGTCTCCGTGAGACCGACGGTCGCGATCTCCGGGTCGGTGAAGATGGCTGCCGGCATGGCGACGACGTCGTTGAGCGCGCCCTTGTGGCCGGCGATCACCTCGGCGGCGATCTCCCCTTCCTTGCTCGCCTTGTGCGCGAGGTAGGGGTGGCCGGTCACGTCGCCGATGGCGTAGATGCCGGGCACGTTCGACTGGAACTTGTCGTCGACCGTGATGTGGCCGCGGTCGTCGAGCTCCACGCCCGCCTCCTCGAGGCCGAGGCCCTTGGAGTTCGGCTTGAAGCCGACGCAGACCATGACCTTCTCGACCTCGAAGGTCTTCTCCGAGCCGTCGGCGGTCTCGACCACGACCTTGGCCTTGCCGTCCTTCACCGTGCAGGACTTCGCCTTCGACTTGGTGAGGACCTCGGCCGGGTTGTCGCCCTTGGTGAAGTGCTTCTGGACGACGCGCAGTACGTCCTTGTCGGTGCCGGGCAGGAGCTGATCCATGAGCTCGACCACCGTGATCTTGGTGCCGAGCTTCTGGTAGACCATGCCGAGCTCCATCCCGATGATGCCGCCACCGATGATGAGCATCGACTCCGGCGCCTTCTGGAGCGAGACCGCCGCGCGGGCGTCGATGATCGTCTCGCCGTCGGGCTCGAAGCCGGGGATGTTGATGATCTGCGTGCCGGTCGCGACGATGATGCCCTTGGAGGCGGAGTAGGTCGTCTTCTTGCCTTCGGGGTCGGTGACCTCGACCTCGTTCTTCGAGACCAGCTTCGCGCTGCCGAAGGCGACGTCGGCGCCGTTGCCGGTCACCAGGCTCTTCACGCCGCTGGTGAGCTTCTTGACGATGCCGTCCTTCCACTTCTGCATCTGCTCGACGTTGACCTTCAGGCCCTCGACCTCGATGCCGATCTCGGACGAGTTCCGGACCTTGTGTGCCAGGCCGGACGCCGCGATGAGCGCCTTGGAGGGGATGCAGCCCCAGTTGAGGCACACGCCGCCCCAGTACTCGCGCTCGACGCACAGAGTCTTGATGCCCAGCTGGCCGAGTCGGATGGCGGCGACGTACCCGCCGGGGCCGGCGCCGATCACGATCGCTTCGTAGCTCTCTTTCGCCATGTCTCTTCTCGCTCTCGCTCGTTGCTTTCGGGCGCCGGGGCGCCTCGGTGGTTCAGTGGGCGCTGGGCGCCGGGTCGTGCTCCAGGAGCTCGGTCTGCTGCTCGACGAGGTGCCACGGGCGCTCCTCGAAGACGTCCTCGAAGAGCGTCTCGCGCGCGGGCGGCGGTGCGCCCTCGACCTCCTCGATCGCGGCGAGGATCTCTTCGACGAGCTCCTTCTCCAGCCGCTCGCGCTCGGCGTCGTCGAGCAGGCCCTCGAAGCGCATGTAGCGCTCGAAGCGCTGGATCGGGTCCTTGCGGCGCCACAGCTCGACCTCTTCGTCGCTGCGGTAGACGGTCGGGTCGTCGCTCGAGCTGTGGGCCCCGATGCGGTAGGTCACCGCCTCGATGAAGGTCGGGCCTTCGCCGCTGCGCGCGCGGTCCACGGCCTCGCCGATGGCCGCCTTGAGCGCGAGGATGTCGTTGCCGTCCACGCGGACGCCGGGAATGCCGTAGGCATGCGCTTTGACCGCGAAGGTCGCCGAGCGCGTCTGCTTCTTCGACGGCACGCTGATCGCCCAGTGGTTGTTCTGGCAGATCATCACGCACGGGGCCTTGCTGACCCCGGCGAAGTTCATCGCGCAGTGGAAGTCCGGCTCGCTGGTGGCGCCGTCGCCGATGAAGCCCACGGTCACGGCTCCGGTCTTCTTGTACTTCGCCGCCATCGCGGCCCCGACGGCCTGCGGGAGCTGCGGCCCGAGGCAGGAGGACCAGGAGACCTGGTTGACCGAGCGCCCGGACATGTGGCTGGGCATCTGGCGGCCCTTCAGCACGTCGAGGGAGTTGCCGTAGACCTGCGCGAGCCACTGGCTCAGCGGGAAGCCGCGGACGAGCATGATCGCGTTCTCGCGGAGGGCGGGGAAGACCCAGTCCCTCTCTTCGAGGCAGAAGGCGGTGGCGATCGGGGTGGCTTCCTGGCCGGTGATCGCGCCGAAGAAGCCGATCCGCCCCTGTCGCTGCCGCATCATCATCCGCTCGTCGAGGAGTCGCACCCGAAGCATGTGTCGGAACATCGCGCGCAGCGTGTCTTCCGAGAGCGCCGGATCGTGCTCGGGATGGGAGCGGGGGTCCTCGCCCTCGGGTAGGGGCTCGCTGAGATCCTCACGGAGGACCTGGAAGAGGCCGAGGGTGGGGTCGTCGGGGGGGAGGGCCATGGGGCGGGCGCATAGTAGGCGATGGCCCCGGCAGGTCAACGAGCGTCATCACGGCCTGGAGACACCGCCGTTTGGCGTTCGGGGCCGGGGGCGCTACCACCAGGGAGTGCGCCTGCTGGCTCCATTGTTCCTGCTCTCGATCGCCTTCGGCTGTGCCGAGGAAGCCCCCGATTCGACCCCCGAGGGGGCCCTGGCGGCGTTCCTCGAGGCCATGGAGGAGTCGCGCTACGACGACGCCCGGCGAGCCGACGCTTACTCGCTGCTGGATCAGGAGACGCAGGCGGAGCTCGAGGGGCGGGTCGGCCGTGCCGAGGCGCTCGGGCGTGCCGGGCTCGAGCCTTGGGAGATGCTCGCGATGGGGCGCTTCCGCCTGAGCTTCGAACCGCACTCGATGCAGGCCCGGGTCGATGGTGCGGAAGGCGTCGTGGTGGTCCAGGGTCGCGGTGGTGAGCGGGCCGAGGTCCCGGTGGTCCAGGAGCCCGATGGATGGCGCGTGCGCCTGCTCGCTCTCACCGGCTCGGCCGAAGACGACGCGCCCGCCGAGCCCTGAGTCAGCCCTCCGAGCGCCAGAAGATGCGCGTGACCGCGGTGTCGGTGTGCGCGACGAGGTGGTCGTCGCCGTGCGCGAAGGTCAGTCGCCAGCCGGGGGTCTCGACCTCTGCGCAGACCTCCGCGGCGCCCTCGATGTCGAGGCACGCGTCGCCGAAGACGACGCGCTCCTTCTCGACCAGGATCAGCGGCTGCTGGCCGCCGAGCTCGAAGCGGTCGAGCGCGGCGTCACGTACCCGCGCCTCCACCTCCGCCGCACCGAGGACGAGCGCCTCGTCGTCGGGGTGACTCGTCTGTCGGGTCGCGATGGCGTCCAGATCCGAGAGGGTCCCCGGCTCGTCGCCGATGACCATCATGACCATCGGTCCCCAGGTCCACACGTGCGTCGTTTCGGTCCAGGGGAGGGTCTCGCCGTCGAAGAGCCGGCCGTCGGTCGAGAAGCGCGCAGCGAACGCCTGGGCCCGAGGGTCACCGTCGAAGGTCCACGTCTCGATCACGGTGCCGTCGAGCACGAGGCGCCTTCCGGCGACGTCGCCGATCTCGGGGCGCGCGAAGGGCTCGCCGAGGTCGACCCGCGAGTGCCCGTCGGAGAGGGCTCCGGCGAGCTCGTCGATGGGCTCCGGGTGCTCGGGGTCGAGCTCGGTGGTCGTGCCGTCGGGTTCGACCACCGTCGTGTCGCCGCTCGTGGCGGTCGCCGCGGGAGCGGTCGAGTCGGTGCCACAGCCGAGCAAGAGCAGGAGTGCGGAGATCGTGCGAGACGTCGTTCGAATCATGTGCACGACCGTTGCAGTGGACGTGCCGGGGACTCGGCGCCCTGGTCACGAGCGGGCAGACGTGGCGTTGTGTCCCGGTCGCTCGGTCTCGCCTCACCCACGAAAAAGGCCCTCGCGCCGATCAGCGCGAGGGCCTCGTTCGAGGGGTGGTGCGTTCAGTCGAGGGCCTTGAAGACACCCGCCGCGCCCATGCCGCCGCCGATGCACATCGTGACCATCGCGCGCTTGCCGCCGCGCCGCTTCAGCTCGTGGAGCGCGGTCGCGGTGAGCTTCGCGCCGGTGCACCCGAGCGGGTGACCGAGGGCGATGGCGCCGCCGTGCACGTTGAGCTTCTCGTCGGGGATGCCGAGAGTCCGCTTCACGTAGAGCGACTGGCTGGCGAACGCTTCGTTGAGCTCGATGACGTCGATGTCGTCCATGGTCAGGCCGGTGCGCTTGAAGAGCTTCTGCACCGCCGGGACGGGGCCGATGCCCATGATGGACGGATCGACGCCGGCCGTGACGAACGACTCGAAGATGGCGAGCGGCTCGAGGCCGAGCTCGTCCGCCTTCTCGCGGGTCATCACGATCGCGGCGGCCGCGCCGTCGCTGAGTGGCGACGCGTTGCCGGCGGTGACGCTGCCCTTCGCGGCGAAGACCGTCCGGAGGCCGGCGAGGCCTTCGAGGGTCGTCTCCGGGCGGGGCAGCTCGTCGACGGTGAACGGCACGAGCTTGCGCTCGCCGTCCTCGTACTCGACGCCGTGGACCTCGACGATCTCGTCGGCGAAGACCTTCGCGTCGAGCGCCTTCTTGGCCTTCTGCTGGCTGTCGTAGGCGAACTGGTCCTGGTCCTCGCGGGAGATCTCGAACTTGTTCGCGACGTTCTCCGCGGTGATGCCCATCGGCGTGTAGACCGAGGCCACCTTCTCCATCGCCTCGGGGCTCATGGACGGCTTGTTGCCGGTCATGGGCACCATCGACATCGACTCGACGCCACCGGCGATGCCGATGTCCTGCCAACCGGCCGCGATGGACCCCGCCGCGAGGGCGATGGCCTGCAGACCGCTCGAGCAGAAGCGGTTGATGGTCATGGCTGCGGAGTCCTCGCTCAGCCCGCCGAGCATGCCGGCGACACGAGCGACGTTGAGGCCCTGCTCACCCTCGGGCATGGCGCAGCCGAGGACGAGGTCCTCGACCAGCTCCGGCTTCAGGCCGGGGTTGCGCTCGAGGAGCTTGCGAATGACCTCGCCCGCCAGCTCGTCTGGCCGGCGGTGCTTGAGAGAGCCCTTGTGGGCTCGGCCGACCGCGGAGCGGACGGCATCGACGATGACGACTTCCTTCATTGTTCCGTTCTCCTTTGGTCAGTTGCGAAGGGGCTTGTTGAACTGGAGCATGTGCTGCATCCGCTCCTGGCTCTTCTTCTCGCCACAGAGGCTCAGGAAGGCCTCCCGCTCGAGCTCGAGCATCTCGTCCTCGGTCACCTCGTGGGTGTGGCCGGCGACGCCGCCACACAGGACCGTGGCGACCTTCTCCGCGATGAGCGCGTCGTGCGGGCTCGCGAAGCCACCGTCGACCATGGTGTCGACGACGCTCTTGAGGGTCGCGATGCCGCTCTCGCCCGGCAGCTTGTAGGCCCGCGGCGCACGCGGGTGGTAGCCCGACGCCGCCATGCCGACCACGCGGGCCTTGGCTTCCGCCAGGTGCCGCGCGCGATCGAAGCTGACGCCATCGGTCCAGCGGAAGTAGCCGAAGGACTGGGCCTCGACCGCGCTGGTGGCGACCCGCGCCATGGCGATGTTCTCGAACACCCGCGCCACGTAGGGCTGGGTGTCCACGGTGGTCCCGTTCGGGATGGCCTCGAGGGCCTTCCAGAGCAGGTTCAGGTTGCCGCAGCCGCCCGGGAGAAGGCCCACGCCGACCTCGACGAGACCCGCGTAGGTCTCCGCCGCGGCCTGGACCGCGTCAGCGGCGAGGCACACCTCGAGGCCACCACCGAGCGCCATGCCGTAGGGCGCGGCGACGACGGGGACCTTGGCGTACTTCATCTGCTGCAGGCCGTTCTGGAGCCCGGCGATCATCGCGCGGAGCTCGTCCCACTGGCCCTGGTTCGCGGCCATCACGACCCCGAAGAGGTTCGCGCCGACCGAGAAGTGGTCGCCCTCGTTGAAGAGGAGCAGCCCGTCGAAGTCCGACTCCGCCTTGGCGACGACTTCGGGGATCAGCTTGATGATGCCATCGTCGAGGCTGTTGGCCTTGCTCTTGAACGTCAGCCCGAGGACGCCGTCTCCGAGGTCCCAGGCTTCCGCGCTGCCGTTGCCGAGGACGGGCTTGTCGCCGACCCGGACGTTGGCGAGCGGCACCTCGCGCGGATCCTGGTCCAACGCGACGTACTCGTTCTTGGTCAGGCTCCAGACCTGACCGTCCTTGTAGAACGACTCGGCGCCGGCCTCGAGCATCTTGTCGATGCTCTCGGGGAGGGCGATGCCCTCCTTCTTCATGCGCTCGGTGGTTTCCTTGAAGCCCAGGGCGTCCCAGGTCTCGAAGGGCCCGAGCTCCCAGTTGTAGCCCCACTTCATCGCGTCATCGACGGCGTCGACGTCCTCGGTGATCTCCGGGATGCGCCGCGCCGAGTAGGCGAGGGAGCCCGCGAGGACCTTCCACGCGAACTCACCGGCCTTGCCCTCGGTGGCCACCAGCTTGCGCACGCGCTCGCTGACGTCCTCGATGCGGCCGAGGCCCTTCATGGCCTTCTTCAGGTCTTGGTCGCCGGCCTTCGGGCGGTACTCGAGGGTCTCGAGGTCGAGCGTCTCGATGCCCGCCTTGGTCTTCTTGTAGAAGCCGCCCTTGGTCTTGTTGCCGAGGATCTTCTTCTCGACCATCGCGTCGAGGAAGGCGGGCGGCTTGAAGACGTCGCGCTCTTCGTCGTCCGTCAGCGCCGCGTAGCAGTTGCTGGCGACGTGATGGAAGGTGTCGAGGCCGACCATGTCCGCGGTGCGGAAGGAAGCGCTCTTCGGGTGACCCATGGGCGGGCCGGTGATGGCGTCCACGTCCTCGGGGCTCAGGCCCATCTCGAGCATGACGTGCATGACCTTCATCATCGAGTGCGCGCCGATGCGGTTGCCCACGAAGTTCGGCGTGTCCTTACCGATGACGATGCCCTTGCCGAGCTGCTCCTTGCCGCAGGTGACGATGCGGTCCTTGGTCTCGTCCGTGGTCTCGTCGCCGAGCACGATCTCGAGGAGCTTCATGTAGCGCACGGGGTTGAAGAAGTGCATCACGAGGAAGCGCTCCTTGAACCCGTCCTTGCGCCCCTGGAGCATGTCCGCGATGCGGAGGCCGCTCGTGTTGGAGGCGACGATCACGTCGTCCTTGCAGACCTTCTCGAGCTTCTCGAAGAGGCTCTGCTTGATCTTCAGGTTCTCGATGATCGCCTCGACGACCAGGTCGACGTCGGCGAGCCGGTCGATGTGATCCTCGAGGTTTCCGGCACGGACCAGCTGCGCGTTCTCCTTGGTGAAGAAAAGAGCGGGCTTGGCCTTGATGGTCTTCGCCAGTGCACCTTCGGCGAAGGCGCTCCGCTTGCGCGGATCCTTCTTCTCGTCGTCCGAAAGGTTGGGCGGCACGATGTCGAGAAGCTCGACCTGCACGCCGGCGTTGGCGAAGTGAGCAGCGATTCCGCTACCCATGACGCCGGCGCCGATCACGCCGACTCGTCGGATGGGCTCGGTCAAAGGGGACTCTCCTTGTGAGGGGGCTCGATCCGGCGGGCTACCGGGCTCGTCCCCGGGAGTCCCGACGGGTGACTATCAGTGGGGGGCGTGACCGTGGGGGTCGGCCGGCGCTGCGGGAGCAGCGGGCGCCGCCACGGGGGCGGGCGCTTCGATCGCGGCCTCGGCGGCGTCGACGTCCTCGAAGGCCGCGGAGATGACCAGGTACAACGCCGCGAGGACGAAGAGTCCGAGGCCCAGCGCGGGTACCCACATCGGGGTATCGGCCGCTTCGTCCTGAATTTCAGGGAGCCCGGGCGGGGGCTGGGGGTCGGCGTGAACGTCGTCGGTGGAGGCGTGCGCAGCCATGGGGCCGGGACCGTAGCTAGCTCCCGGGCCCGGCGCAACGCCCCTGAGTCACGATTCAGCGGAAGGGGGCTCGCGCTCGTCGCTGCCGTTGCGGCCACGCCAACGGCTGTTGAGCCCTGGACAACGGCGATTCGTGGCAAGCCTCGGTTTTTGCGGGCCGAACGAGTTGGTACGGAGTCTGCTGAAGGCGAGGGGGAGTTTCACCCCACATCACTGGAGTCCCCCATGTCCCCCCGCCTCGCCTTCGTCCTCTCCATCGGCCTCTTCGCCTTCGCTTCCTCGGGAGCGAGCGCGCAGGAGCTCGACGTCGCCATCGACGCCACCGATCTCGACATCTCGCTCGCTACCACCGTCGACCGCTCCGGTCGTCGCCCCAAGGGGCTCTACCAGGTCCGCTACGCCATCACCCTCGCTGGCGAGGACGTGCACAGCCGCGACATCGTGAAGTTCGAGTGGATGAAGGGCCGGCGCGTGCTCGCCGAAGCGCGCTGCCCGGTGTCGATCCTCCATGGCGGTCGCATCGAGCGGCTCCGCTGCGAGACCGAGCGAACGCTCGAGACCGACGGCGAGCACCGGGTGCGCATCAGCTACATCGAGCAGAGCAACGACATCACCAAGGTGCTCCACGACGCGACGCTGAACGTGATCACCGGCTCCGACTGGATCGGCATGGAGCGCAACCGGCCGGTGCACACGACGACCTATCAGATCGACGGCGACGACTTCCTCGGCTTCGCGCACGTCGAGCAGATGCCGGTCTACGACGGCCCCGGTCGCTTCAAGGTCTACTTCTGGGCTTCGCATTCCGAGTCGATGCTGACTCGCGGCAACTACGCCTTCCGCTGCAAGGAAGAGGGCGCGGACCGCTGGACCGCCTACCGCACCAACGGTCGCGTGATGAACAACCAGCAGCCGCAGCTGCACCTGGAGAACCGGGTGCACGACGGCCGCGAGGTCCACGACGAGGACCTCTACTGGACCCGCTGGGTCATGGACGTCGAGAACGTGCCCATGAGCGTCGAGGGCTCGGGCGTGGTCCTCGCCACGGAGCACGTCGGTGAGACCCAGCAGATCTGCCAGATCCGCCGCGACGGCACCGTGGTCCGCGAGTTCCGCTTCCAGACCAACGCGCAGGGTCAGATCCGCACCCACGCGGTTCAGAACGCAGGCCTCTTCGCGGGCCAGCAGTCGGTGGTCGAGGTCTACTTCCCGGAGGCCGGCGAGCTCGGGCCGAGCTTCGACCCGAACGCCATCCGGCGGAGCTATGGGATGGGTCGCCCCTGGCCCAGCGACGAGGCGATGGCGGCGGAGCTCTCCGCGCTGCCGTCGCGGACCGTCCGCCCACGGCTGACGCGAGCCCGCGGTCGCCGCTGAGGCGGGGCGGTGTCGACGACGGGCGCGTCCTAGGGGCGCGTCCGTCGACGCGTGAGGGTCAGGCCGGCGACGCGCACGTGGAGTCCGGTCAGCGCGAGCGGCCACAACGCGACGGCGACGAGAGCGCGTGCGCCTCCGTCGGCTCGTAGGCCGCAGAGGCGCAGGCCCACGCTGGTCCCCGCGACGAGCGGCGCGAAGGGGAGGGCGGCCAGCCACGGTGCGGCGCTGGTGAGTGCGCGGATGGCGGCCGACTCGCCCGCGTCGAGCCAGTGGAGCGCGAGGATGGCGGCGCCGAGCGCGGTGTCGATGGCAAAGGCTGTGGCGATGCGAAGGGGCCCGGGGGCGGAGTCGGCGTTCGGCTCTCGGTGGTCGGAGTCGGCGTTCGGCGGTCGGTTGTCGGAGTCGGCGTTCGGCCGTCGGTTCTCGGAGTCGCTTCGACGCACTGCCCCGAGCACGAAGAGCAGCATCCCCACGCCGAAGAGGTGGCCCACGGGACCGCTCTGCTGCCACGCATCCCGACTCGCTCGGTAGCGCCGGTCGCTCTCCGCGGGGTCGTACTCGGCCGTGCCCTGCTCGGCGCGTTCTGCCGCCCACGCGGCTCGCTCTCGGGCGTGCTCCAAGAGTGCCGGGATCCCGAGGCCGAGCGCCACCGCGATCAGGACGCCGCCGAGTCCGAGCGCGACCTTCTGCACTCAGGCCCCGGCGCTGTCGACCATCGCGACGAGCGCGTCGTGGAGCTTGCCGTTCGAGGCCAGCGCTGCGCCGCCGTAGATGGTGCGCTCGCCCTTCAGGTCGGTGAGCCGGCCGCCAGCTTCGCGGATCAACACTGCGGCCGGCGCGATGTCGTAGGGCTTCACGCCAGGATCGATGACCGCGTCCATCTGTCCGCGCAGGAGCGCCGCGTAGTTGGCGAAGTCCGCGAGCCCGCGCTGGGTGAAGGTCGCCTTCGCCATCGCGGGCAGCAGCCCCTCGAGGCCGGACGCGGTGAACTGTTCGAGACCGCCGTGGCCCACCAGCGAGCGATCCAGCTGGTCCACCGACGAGAGCCGGCAGGGGCGGCCGTTCACGTAAGCCCCGCCGCCGATGACTCCGACGAAGAGGTCACCCGCCGCCGGCAGGAACGCGATGCCCACCACGGGCTCCTTCTCCCACTCGAGGCCGACGAGCACCGACCACGTATCCAGCCCGCGCATGAACGCGCGGGTGCCGTCGATGGGGTCGACCACGAAGCGGAGCGCGTCGCCATCGGAGGAGCCGGTTTCCTCGCCGAGGAACGCCGCGTTGGGCCAGACCTTGCGGACATGCGCGCCGATCATCTCCTCGACCGCGCGGTCCGCTTGGGTGACGGGGCTCTCGTCGTCCTTGATGTCGACGTCGAGGCCCGCGTTCTGGATCTGCAGGGCCTCCTGTCCGGCGCGCAGCACCGCGTCCACCAGGTTGTCGAGGGCGCGTCGCCCGCCGATGCGATCGAGATCGAATCCGCTCATGCGGGCAGCCTCGACCAGACCGCGCCGATGCACAAGGCGCGGAGAACGAGGGTGAGGAAATCCGCTCCACCTGCCGGTCATCGAGCCGCTCGGCGCTCCAGGCTGCCACGGCGGGGTGGCGGGATGCCTCGATGGAGGCGATCGATGGCGGGGGCGACGAGCTGGCACGTGCCGTGCTGACCGTACGCAGCATGACCTACACACGCATCGTTCTCTTGCTTGGCGCGCTTCTGGGCGCGCTCCTCGTCGCCCCGAGCTCCGCCGTAGCCGACGAGCCCGGTGAGCGCGCGTCGCTCGAGGGCTACTTCATCGGTGGTTTCGCCGGTCAGTATCGGCTCCGGGTCGATGGTGAGCGGATGGAGGAGCGGGATCTCGATCTGGATCCCACGCTCGGCGGCGGTCTTCGTATCGCGAGCGGTCACATCTTCCGCTTCGGTCTCATGGCCGAGTTCCGCGGCTACGGCAGCAGCGACTCCGACTACTCCGACCGCGACTTCGCCTTCGACCTCTCGCCCTTCATCGGCGTGCGCGTCCCGCTCGTCGAATCGAGTGAGTCGGGCCTCTACCTGCGCGGCATCGTGCCCTTCGGCTACACCCGTCTGGCTCCCGACGAGCAGCGCTTCGGCGACGACAGCTATCACGGCTTCAACACCGGCGTGCTCGGTGGCCTCGGCGTTCGCTTCGGCAACGTCGGCCTCTTCGCCGACGTCGGTGTTCGCTATCACCGCGTCTACGCGAGGACGGACCTCGGCCCCCTTGGCGATCTCCGCTCGAACCTCAGCTGGGCGCAGCTCAGCGTGAACGCCGGCGCGGCGGCTCACTTCTGAGCCGTCGCACGCCGAGCTCGGTGGCCCCGCGTCAGGGCGCGGTGATCGCCGGGCTCATCTTCTGGAGCGCGGCCTGCAGGAACGCATCGGTCACGCGCTGGCCGGCGTCGGTGCGACGCGCGACGAAGTGACCATCGACGTCGGCGGTCGGCAGCAGAGTGCGCACGCCCATCGTGACCAGGTTGCCCTCGATGTCGACGTTGTCGCTCAGCGGCGCGTCCACGGCGGTGAGCGGCAGCGCCACCTGCTGGGGCGCGACCGTCGGCAGACGAGCGGCGACCGCATAGGCCTGCTGGACCGGCTCGGGGGTGAAGGTGTCGTCCGGGCCGAACGTCATCATGACGTGGGCCGGGAGGGTGGCTGCGCCGGTGTCGTCCGTCGGCCGGTTCAGGTAGAGCCGCCGACCGAAGTTCACCGGGTCGACCCCGTCGTACCAAGTCTGGAAGAGCGAGAGCGCCGGATGGAAGGCGCCGCCCGGGAGATTTCCGCCGCCGTCGATGTCGAGCAGCGCGTAGGGGAGGACCGCCTTGATGTTCACCGGCGAGGTCTTGTTGAGCAGCGAGAGCGTGAGGTCGCCGCCGTTGCCGCTCAGCACGGCTGCGCTCAGGTCGCTCTCCCAGGGAAGCACCTGGTCCGCGTGGGTCGCGCCCTGCGAATGGGCGTAGAGCACGATCGCGCCCGGATCGAAGACGATCTCCGAGCCGGTCGGCGAGTCGCCGGCGGGGATGCTCCCCTCGACCGCGAAGCGGACGAGCGAGAAGAGATCCGCGGTGCCCTGCGCCACGTTGCCGCGCGCCGCCTGGGGGTTGATGAAGTTGAAGAAGAGCCGGTCCGGCGTCTGCTCGCTGTCGCCGCGCCGGTCGCCGTGCGAGGGGAGGTCGATCGCGAGGGTGGCGGCGCCGACGCTCGCGGCGCTCTCGGCGAGACCGCTGCCGCGCGCGGTACGGAAGGAACCGCCGGTGCCGTGCGCGGCGATGAGCACGGGCCATCCCTCGGCGGGCATCGACATGCCGGCGGGGAGCGTCAGCGCGAAGCAGACGTCTTCGGTTCGCGTGACGGTCGGGGCGTTCAGGTCGAGTCGTCCACCCTGCTCGGGAGTCTCGTAGGGGGCGGTGCCCTCCTGGAAGATCGGGAGCGCGATCCGCCCATGGATCTCGGTGACCACGGTGCCGTCCGCGCCCTCGCAGTTGCGCGCGATCGTCCCGTCGTCGCAGCTCGAGGCCGCGCCAGCAGCGCACTCGACGAGATCGCTCGCCGTCGGCAGGTCGGCGGCGTGGACCGCGTCCCGAAGGAGGTCGTAGCGGGCCTCGGACTGTGTCGTGAAGACCGCCGCGTTGAGGATGCTGGCCGGGGCCGTCGTGTCGGCATCTGCCGCCCAGTCCCGGAGCGGTCGATACGCGGCCCATGCTTCGGCGAGGCTGGGGTCGCTGGGTGCGGATCCGGCGAGCATGGCGCTGAGGTCGGCGCTTCGCTCGAAGGCGCTGCCACCCTCGTTGGTGATCGTGTTCGTCAGGATCACCGCGTAGGTGGTGCCCGGCTCGAGCGGCGAGCCGTGGCCGGTCCGTACGCCCAGGAAGTTCGCGCAGATGTGACGGCTGATCTGCCCGCCGGTGGTCAGCCACGCGAGCCCGAGCTGTTGGCCGAAGCCGGGGGAGTCGGGGTCGACGTTGACCAGCTGGATGGCGCCGTCCAGCGAGCCCCAGTCGTAGGGCTCGGAGAAGCGGAAGAAGACCACGGGGTTCGTCGAGAAGCCGTCCAGGTCGGCCTCGATGGCGGCGACGTGCCGGCCGATGACGTCCTCGGTCACCGCTGTGTCCGGCGTCGGGAAGCCGCTGAGATCGAGGCCCTCGGGAGTCCGCCGGACGTCGTTCGGATAGGGCAGCCGGTAGAAGTCGCCGTCCATCCCGTCGCCCTGGGGGATCTCGAAATAGGCCGTCGGGGTCGTGGCGTCGGTCGCGCACGTCGCGCCGGGCCACGCGGGCAGTACGGGCGGCGTCACGGTGCCGGGCGTGGCCGGGAGCGCGTCGGTGCACATCGCCACTCCGCCGGTCTCCATGAAGCAGGTGAGCCCCGCGACGCAGTCGAGATCGGTCGTGCAGGCGGCCCCGATGTCGCCCGTCCCCGGCGTCGTGCACTCGGTCCAGAACGCGCCGGCGGCGCAGATCAGCCCGCTCTCGCAGTCGGCCGTGGTCAGGCAGTCGTCGCCCTCGGCGCCCATGCCCGCGGTGGTGCAGATGCGCTCGGGGCCGCAGTAGAACCCATCCACGCACTGGGCGCTGAGCTCGCAGTCCCCGCCCTCGGCGACCGTTCCATCGGCGGTGCAGAGCGCGGTCATCGGATCGCAGATCAGCCCCTCACGACAGAGCTCTTCCATCATGTCGCAGGGCTCGCCCACCCCGTTCCCCGGATCCACCCGTGGCGGCTCGTCCGGCTTGAACCAATCGCAGCCGACCGCGAGGACGAGCCCCACCGTCGCCACCAATCGCGTCACGCGTCCCCAGCGTCCCATCCAACCCATGTCGTGCACCTCACATCCCAAGCAGGTGCACAGTCTACCGAGGGATCGGCCCCTCACCAACGTTGGTGGGGCGGAGCTACTCGCCGGGGCCGGGCGCGCCGATCAGGATCCACTCGTAGATCATGTCCAGCTCGCGCTGCGGGAGCGGGTCGGGGGCCCCGACGTTCTGGGGCATCGAGTAGCCGAAGCTGAGCTCGCCCTCGTCCGTGAGCGGGCACGTCGAAGGAGGAAGGCTGCCGTCGGTTCGTGGCTCGAGGCCCGAGTCCCAGCCCGGGTCGGGCTCGAAGAGCAGCTTGCCGTCCGGCGCGTGCGCACCTCCGAGCTTCACCATGAGCCAGCTGTTCTCTGGGTTGCCCGGGTCGATCCGGGGCATGAAGTCGTACTCGCAGGACTCGACCCCCACGAGCAGCTCGGTGTACGGGCGGCCCTCGCCCTCGGCGATGCCGAAGTTGAGGTTCGCGTTGCCGCGGATGCCGCCGTGGCAGCTCATGGACGAGCCGCCACAGCTGCGTTCGATGATCGCAGCCACGTTCTCGTAGGTCGGTTCGAGAGGGGCGTCGTCTCCGCAGGCCAGGGCAGGGAGGAGAAGAAGAAGAAAGGAGGCACGCTTCATGAGGCCGCTACGTCGTAACACGAACTCGGTTACACCGGTTAACGGCCCGTGACCGTGAGGGGCGAGGGCTCACCGCACTTGGACGAAGAGGTCCCGTGGGTCGAGCTCGGAGCCACCCTGATGCAGCTGGAAGTGCACCGGGCCGGCCGCACCACCCCGAGCGATCCACTCGCCGCGGCGCACTGCCTGGCCCACCTCCACGTGGAGGCTCTCGGCGTTGCCGTAGAGGGTCACCCAGCCGTTCGGGTGGAGGACGCCGACGGCCTTGCCGACGCCGTTCAGGCCCTCGCCGGTGAAGATCACGAGCCCATCGGCCACGGCGCGGATCGGGGTGTCCGGGTCGGTGCTCAGGTTCACGCCGCGTGGTCGGCGCACGATGCGAGCGCTCCCTCGCAGGGGCCAGAGCAGGTTGCTGAAGTGATCGCCGGGCACCTCTTCGAGCTCGTCTTCGCCTGCGCCCTCCGCGATGAGCTTCCGGAGGAAGGCCACCTGACCGACGTCTTCGGACGCGGCGCGTCGTTCGCGGCTCGGCCGGGCCAGCCCACGCTCGGGCGGGGTGTTCTCCGGGATGTGGGCGGTCGGCTCCTCGTACTCGCCGCTCGAGCGCAGATCCCGCCAGCGTCGATAGGCGGCGATCCAGGGGCGGCCCTCGAACTCGTGCAGGGGATCGAACGCTCGACCGTTCCGACGGAGCTCGAAGTGCAGGTGCGGGCCGCGGCTGATTCCGGTGCTGCCCACGAAGCCGATGCGCTCGCCGGCGCGCACGCGCCAGCCCGGTTGAACGGTCGTCCGGTAGCAGTGGGCGTAGAGCGAGACCCAGCCGTTCGGGTGCACGATCACCACCGCGTTGCCGAAGCCCCGGATGCCGTTGTCCGAGTACGCGACGATGCCTGGGGCCACCGCGCGGATCACCGAGCCTTCGTCGGCGACGACGTCGACTCCGTCGTGGCGCAGATCGGGTCGGGTGCGCCGCACGTAGCCGAAGCCGCGACCGAAGCGGCCCAGGTCGACGGGCCAGTGCAGGTGGTCCGGCATAGGGCCGTGGTGCGCAGCCGCGCGCAGCCAGCGCGGGTCGGGGCTGCGTCGCAGGGCGTGGCTCGCGGCGTCGCGGGTGCCGAGCCCGAGCGACTCGGCGCGCGCCCGAGAGGCGCCCCGCGGGTTCGGCACGCGGCGTGGACCATCACTGAAATGCGAGTAGTCATGGCGACGACCGCGCCGCCGTCGTGGCGCCTCCGCTTCTTCCTCGTCACCGAGATCGTCGTGCGGGGGCTCGCTCTCCGCGATCGGGTCGTCCTCGTCGTCGGCGGTGGCGATGGCACCCGGGACGAGCGGCAGGAGCGCCCCGAGGGCGAAGAGGATGGTGTGGATCGCGCGGGTGGGGCGCATGGGTTCACCTGTTCGGAAAACGGGCGATGGGGGCAACTTTTCGACAAAGCCCGCCGCAGCCCAACAGCCGCCCTCCGTGGGCTATGATCGAACCGTGACGAACGACTCCGAGCGACCGATCCCGCTCTCCGGCGCGCCCTTCGACACGGCGTCGGGGCGACCGGCGCCCGCAACGCGAAGCCCGTTCGGGGACCGCCTGGTCCGCTTCGTCGAAGAGGCCGTCGGCGACGACATCAGCGGACGGATCCAGAAGATCCAGACGCACACCAACGAGGTGGGTCACGATCCCTTCGGTTTCGATCCCGTCGCGGGCCGCTACGCGCTGGCCGCCACTGCGCTGCTCCACCGGCGCTACTTCCGCACGAAGGTCTTCGGCGTGGACGAGGTCCCGGACGGTCGTGTCTTGGTCGTCGCCAACCACTCGGGCCAGCTGCCGATCGACGGGGCGATGATCGGCGCCTCGTTGATGCTGGACCGCGACCCCCCACGTTTCCCTCGCAGCATGGTGGAGAAGTGGACCGCCGAGCTCCCCTTCGTCTCCACGCTCTTCCCGCGTCTGGGACAGGTCGTCGGCACTCCGGACAACGCGCGGCGTCTCCTCCGCAACGACGAGGCGCTCCTGGTCTTCCCCGAGGGCTCGCGCGGAATCTCCAAGCCCTTCGACCAGCGCTACCGGCTGGTCGAGTTCGGCCTGGGCTTCATGCGCCTGGCCCTGGAGACCCGAACCCCGATCGTGCCGGTGGCCGTCGTGGGGGCCGAGGAGCAGTACCCCTCGATCGCCGACATCCAGCCGCTGGCGAAGGCGCTCAAGATCCCGTCGTTCCCGATCATCCCCCAGCTACTGCTGGGCGTCGTCGCACCTCTGCCCACCCGCTACCACATCTATTTCGGTGAGGCGCTACGCTTCGACGGCGACGCAGACGACGACGACTCGGTGATTCAGGACAAGGTGTCGGTGGTGAAGACCAGCATCGAGTCCTTGGTGGCTCGCGGGTTGAGCGAGCGTGAGTCGATCTTCGGCTAGCTCGGCGAGGGCTGAGCGACCCTCACGCGTGGGCTCGCGCCTTGACGGGAACGGCCCGATGCGCTCCAACGGGGGCATGGTGCGCGCCTTCGCTCTCCTCGCTCTGGCCGTGCCCGTCGCTCTCGCGTGCGGGCCGTCGGACAACCAGCGAACCCTCCCGGACGAATCCGACGACCTGGACGTCGGGGGCTCCAACCGCAGTCACCTGGAAGGGACGCTCCCCGCGGGCCCGGATCTGGGTGGCAGCCACTGGACCTTCGTCGAAGCGACCTGCACGGAAGGTGAGCCCCGCTACATCGAAGAAGGGTTCGAGCGCACCATCGACATCTACGCGGACGACGAGGGGCTGCTGCTGGTCTACGACCACACCCTCGGCGAGAGCTGCGAGGAGACGGTCGTCCAGCGCGCGAAGCCGGGCCCCGAGCACGACCAAGCGTGGGCGATGAGCGAAGAGGCGCGCATCCACGAAGGGGAGTGCCCGACCGACCCCGAGCCCGACCGTCCGGGGGACGTGCGTCGACGCGGGGACTTCCTCGAGGTCTACGTCCAGCGCTCCAACTGGTGCAACGGCCTCGAGGTCAAGATGGTCTACGCGCCGGCGCAGCGGAACGAGTTCACCGGCGACGAGCTGATCCGCCGCTACGCCGCGCACTTCAACCGCAAGGACGCTGGCCACATCACGCAGCTCTTCGCGGCCGATGGCTCGCTCATCGACCCCTTCACGCGCACGCCCACCGACCAGCCGATGCGCTTCGACGGGCAACGCGCGATCTACGACTGGTTCCGCGAGGCGTTCGCGAACACGCCCTGGCTCGCGATGCGGGTCACGGGGATCGAGGCCGGTCCCGCGCCGGGCGCCTACACGATGACGTGGGAGTACATGGACCCGCGCCTCGACGTGCCCTTCGGTGGCCGGAACCTCTTCACCATCGCCGGTGGCGCCATCTTCGAGACGACGATCGAGATCACCCATCAGGAGGTGGAGGTCGAGACCCGCGATGGTCAGCCGGTCGGTGGCGCCAGCGGGACCGAGGAAGAGCCCAGCGAGCCCGTCGACCCGCCGCCGCCCGCGGACCCCGAGGCGGGAAGCGAGTGAGCCATGGCCGGGGAGGGGGATCCCGGCTCCGAGAGTGAGCGGCCCGCCGCTCGCTATGCCGACGAGAGCGAGAGCGCTCCCGAGACGACCTTCGACGCCGACCGCCCGAAGGCGCGGCGCGGCAGTCCTTCCGTCGCCGGGCTGACGGCGGCCGGGGACCGCCCGTCCGAGTCATCCGAGCCGCCGAGCCAGGAGGGCGCCGTCCTCGTCACCGGCATCTGTGGCCGCCTCGGCCATCTGCTCGCCCGTCGGCTGCATCGAGAGACCCGAGTCGTCGGCGTCGACCGCCGCGCGTTCCCCGACCGACCGAAGGACATCACCCACCACGCGATCGACGTCCGGCGGAAGAAGACGCGCGACGTCTTCCGCGCCGAGCCGATCCGAGCGGTCGTCCACCTCGGCGTGATGCACGACCCGCGCGCGAGCGATCACGACCGCCATCGGTGGAACGTCGCGGCGTTCCAGAAGCTGCTCGAGTATCTCGAAGACTTCGACGTCCCGAAGCTCGTCGTGCTCTCGAGCGCGAACGTCTACGGCCCGCAGCCGGACAACCCCCAGTTCCTCACCGAGGACGCGCCGCTCCTCGGCTCCCAAGGCTTCGGCGGCATGCGCGATCTGGTCGAGCTCGACATGCTCGCTCAGAGCTTCTTCTGGAAGCACCCGCAGACCGAGACGGTCATCCTCCGGCCCTGCCACATCCTCGGTGGCGTGAAGAACGCGCCCAGCAACTACCTCCGCCTCGAGCGCCCGATCACCATCCTCGGCTTCGACCCGATGGTGCAGGTCATTCACGAACGCGACGTGGTGGAGGCCATCTCGCTGGCGCTGAAGCCCGGCGTCCGCGGCATCTTCAACCTCCGCGGCCCCGGCGAGATGCCGCTCTCGAAGGTCCTCTCGCGGCTCGGTCGCCGCCCCCGCGCGGTCCCGGCCTTCGCGGCGAAGGCCGGCCTCGAGCGGCTCTGGAAGCTTCGGCTCACGTCGTTCCCTGCGCCGGAGATCGACTTCATCCGCTACCTCTGCATGGTCGACGGCAGTCGCGCCGAAGAGGTCCTCGGCTTCCACGCGGAGCACGACATGGATCGCACGCTCGCGGCGGTCGACTCCGACCGCTGAGCCCTCGTCCCGCGCCAGCCTTCGTTCGATCCGCTGTGCCCTGGAACGAGATCGCACAAAGGCACCAAGGAACACGAAGATCCACAAAGGGCTTGGATGTGGGTCGATGCAGCCGGACAGCGAGTCGTCCACCCGGACGCTTCGCGATACCCCGGCGATCGACGGAGGCCGTTCCGCATACGGTCCCCAATCCCATTTCGTTCTTCGTGCAACTTCGTGTTCTTGGTGGCTTTGTGCGATCTGGTTCAGGGAACAGTGGGCGAGACTGAAGCCTGGAACGACGAAGCCCCCGACCGCGGGATGCGGCCGAGGGCTCGGTCGGGGTGGCTAGCGCGTCAGCGGCAGATGGCGTTCACGCAGCTTTCGCCGGCGCCGCACATGTCCTCGGTCTCGCACTCCGGAGCGGTCTCCGTGGTCGAGTAGCAGAGGTTGTCGGTGTCGCAGACGGGCAGGAGGGCGTCGGCCATCCGGCACTCGTCGTCGGTGCCGGTCGGGCACGGGGTGCGGCAGGCGCCGTCCACGCAGACGCTGCCGACCGCGCAGTCGTCGTCGTCCGAGCAGAACGGGTCCCGTCGCCAGTCGGGGCGGCAGAAGTCGTCGTCGCCGCAGTAGTCGTCGCCGCTGCAGGTACCGCCACCCTCACAGTCGGGGAGGCAGCGGGCGTCGACGCAGTGCTCGCCGGACCCGCAGTCGCTGGTCGAGGTGCACTCGGTGGTGGGCCGGCAGAAGTTGCCGATGCAGGCGGTGCCGGAGGGGCAGTCCGCGTCGCCGGTGCAGATCTCGGTGCAGCCGGCGTTCACGCAGGCGGCGCCAGGGCCACACTCGTACTCGAACTGGCAGGTGTCGGTCGGCGCCCGGCAGAAGCCCTCGATGCAGCGCTCGTCACCAGTGCAGTCCGCGGTGGTGCGGCAGCTGTTGGGGGCCTCCGGGACGCAGGTGCCGCGGAAGTCGCAGTAGAAATCCGTGGCGCACTCGGAGTCGTCCGCGCAGGTGCCGCTCGGAGTGCAGAGGTCGGTCGCTCCGTCGCAGTACTCGCCGACCTCGCAGTCGCCATGGGTGCGGCAGTTCTCGATGGTGGTGTCCGGCACGCAGACCCCAGCCTCGCAGAGCTCGCCGGTCCCGCAGTCGCTGTCGCGGCGGCAGTCCGCCTCGGGGACGCAGGCGCCGGCTTCGCAGAGCTCGCCGGTCGCGCAGTCGGTGTCGCGCAAGCAGCCCGACTCCGGCACGCAGAGCCCGCCCTCACAGATCTCGGTGGAGGCGCAGTCGCTGTCTCGGACGCAGCCCGCTTCGGGCACGCAGGCGCCTGCTTCGCAGAGCTCGCCCGCGGCACACTCGCTGTCGCGTCGACACTCGTCGACCGGCACGCAGGCGCCACCTTCGCAGATCTCGCTCGACCCGCAGTCGGTGTCTCGAACGCAGGCGTCTTCGGGCACGCAGGCGCCCGCTTCGCAGATCTCTCCGCTACGGCAGTCGCTGTCCGCGGCACACGGGGTGTCGTCGGGGATGCAGAAGTCGTCCGGCCCGCAGACTTCGCTGCTGAGGCAGTCCGAATCGTCGAAGCAGGCGCAGCCGATGCCGACGCACGGCATGACGTCGTCGGGGCCGTCGTCTCCCCAGACGGGACAACCGCTGAGAATGACGCTGAGTAGGGGGGCGAAGAGTAGGGCGCGGGTTCGCATCGAAAGTGACTCCTGAGTCGGGCTCCGACATGGACGGCCGGAGGGCTCGCTTCATTTGCCTTGCGATCATCGTGCCAGAAGTCCAGGGGCGGCGCTCGAGGGCCGAATTCCGGGGAAAACAGCCAGAATTTCGGCAAATTGACCGAAACACGTCGGGCCGAGGTGGTCAAAGCGTCGCGATCTGGTCTCGCCGCGTAAACGAGCGTTCACGCCCCTCCGGCCGTCCGTACACGGTCGAACCCCCTCCGAGACCCTCCCCATCGCCTTCGCGGGGCCACCCGTGTTATCCGCTGGCCATGACTGCACGCCGCACTTGGATCCTCACCCGGGCCCAGATCGAAGAGATCGCGGACATGGGGGACGCCGTCGACGCCGTCGCCGAGGCCTTCGCCGCCCAGGCCAGCGGCAACGCGAAGATGCCCCCGAAGGTCTACCTGGATCTGCCCGAGCACCAGGGCGACTTTCGCGCGATGCCGGCCGCCATGGGCGGCGCGGCGGGGGTGAAGTGGGTCAACAGTCACCCCGAGAACCCGAAGCGCTACGGCCTCCCCTCGGTGATGGGCGTCTACATCCTCAGCGACCCCGCGACGGCGTTTCCGTTGGCGATCCTCGACGCGACCCTCCTGACGGCGCTTCGCACCGGAGCGGCGGCCGGGTTGGCCTCGCGCGAGCTCGCGATCGAGGACCCGAAGACCGTCGGCTTCGTCGGATCGGGGGTCCAGTCCTTCTATGCGCTCAGCGCTCACCGGGCGGTCTTCGGCGCCGGTTTCGAGCCCCTCTTCTCCGATCTCGCGGACGCGCGCGCGAAGGCGATGGCCGACCAGCACGGTGGCCGGGCCGTGAGCGTCGAAGAGGCCAGCGGTGCCGACATCGTGGTGACCACGACCCCGGCGCGCGAGCCCGTGGTGAAGCGCGAGTGGCTCGCAGATCACGCACACATCAACGCCATGGGGGCCGACGCCGAGGGCAAGCAGGAGCTCGAGGTCGCGATCCTGAACGACGCGCAGGTCTTCATCGACGAGCGTGAGCAGGCCACCCACAGCGGCGAGATCAACGTGCCCCTCCACGACGGCTCCTACGGCGAGGAGTCGCTGGCTGGAACGCTCGGGCAGGTGGTCACAGGTCAGCTGAAAGCCGACCGTCAGCAGCTCACGGTCTTCGACTCGACCGGCCTCGCGCTCCAGGACGTGGCGCTCGCCCAACGCTTGGTCGCACGCGCCATGGCCCAGAAGGTCGGCGCGTCCATGAACCTCGTCGGCGTTTGAGCGTCAGTGGCCGACGGCGTCGTCGGCGAGGAAGGTCTCGTCCAGGGCGCCGAGCTTGGCCAGGGCGCCGTAGACCGTGATGGCGACGGCGTTGGAGAGGTTCAGGCTGCGCACGGGCCCCATGGTCGGGATCCCGAAGACTCGGTCGGGGTGGGCGTCGAGCAGGGCGGGATCGAGGCCGACGGATTCCTTCCCGAAGATGAGCGCGTCTCCCGGCTGGATGTCGGCGTCGAAGATGCTCCTCCGGGCGCCGCTCGCGAGCAGATGCCAGCGGGCGCTCGGCTGCTCGGTCGCGAGCTCGTCGAGGGTGTCGTGCCGGTGCAGGTCGACCAGCGGCCAGTAGTCGAGCCCCGCCCGGCGTACCGCCTGCTCGTCGATGCGGAAGCCGAGCTTGCCCACGAGGTGGAGCGCGCTGCCCGTGGCTGCGCAGGTCCGGGCGACCGAGCCGGTGTTCGGCGGGATCTCCGGTTCGACGAGCACCACCCGGAGCGGCGTCTCGAGGGGCTTGGCGCGCAGCTTCTTCCCGCGGGGCATGGGCGAGACCTAGCCCGCGCGAGCCACCTGCGTCGAGCGAAAGCCCCTGTCGATGGGATCGATCGCCGGGCTGGAGCGTACGAGGGGTGTGGCCTCATCCCTTCGACAGCTGATCCCATGCCTGGTCCTCGCACTGTTCGGGGCGTGGCCCTCGTCGGCGCGGGCCGAGCCCATGCTCACGTCGTATGACGATGTCATCGCCGCTTCGACCGATGTGGTCATCGCGACCTTCCTCGGACCCGTCGGAGGAGTGCCTGCCCACGAGGCGACCCACTACCGCCTGCGCGTCGAGCGCGCGCTGCGCGGCAACCTGAGTGGCGTCATCCGGGTGACGCCCGGCGATGGACACGCGAGCTTCCCGCGCGGAACGCGGCTCGTGGCGTTTCTGCAGAACGGCAGCTTCCGCTTCGTGGGGACGGCCACCGAAGGTCGCCGCCTCGAGGACGGCGCGATCCACCTCTCGGGCTTCTACGACTTCAACGCGCACATCGTGAGCCCGGGAATGACCACCATCGACGCGCTGACCGACCGGCTCGCCGGACGGACGGCCACCGTGCGCTACCGGGGACCGCTCCTCGCCCTCTCGGATGACGGTCTGCGGCGAGTGCGGACTCCATGGACCGTGAACGTGACCCTGCACGATGGTCGGGCGCCCGTGGTCACCGGTCTGCCGGTCCGAGGGTTTCCTGCGCCCTCGGTGGGGCAGGGTGGGCTCTATGGCGAGCTCACCATCAGCTACCGCTCGAGCTGGCCGCGCCCACTCCAGGTCCGCGGGCATGCGGTGGGGCGCTCGCAAGGCATCGTGGAGATGGAGTTCTGGGTGGTGGAGCCCGACCTCTTTCGGGTCGCCGACCTTCGCCGCTACATGACCGACGCCGACGTCGACTGGGTGCACTACGAGCTCCGCGCGGTGATGGACGACGGCGAGATCTGGACCGACGGCCCCGACCACTTCGACTACTCTGCGATCACCTTCTTCGGGCACATCGGCTACCGAAGCCTGTCGATTCGCGACGAGCGGCGCTGGGTGGGCACGCACTTCACGGCGACCTTCGATCCGCCGAGCGCCGGCGCCGGTCTCGACACCTTCGGGACCGACCGAACCTTCGTCCAGGAGCTGCTGCGCGGACCGGTGGGCTTCACCATCGACACCGGTCGCGGCCGTGGACGGCACGGTCGCATCGAGCTCGTCCAGCTGCACTTCCGATCCAACCCCTGAGCTCTTGCCCGGCCCGGCGTGGGCGGGCAGTCTCCCCCGCATGAGCGAGATGCCGTGTTGGCCGCATCGGCGGACCTATGGTTCGGGGGACGAGGCGGCCGCGTTCGAGACGTTTCGAGCGTTCCACGCGGAGGGTGCCGAGTGGATCGCGACCCGGCTGGCGAAGCAGGAGAAGGGCGATGCCGAGCTGATCGCTGCCATCGTGCTGCTGGAGGCGGCCTACCAGCTGCCGCTGGCCGGCGACCCCATCGACCGGCTCGACGGCGCCAGCGAAGCGCTCTGGTGGGGCAAGACTCGGAATGTGTCGAACGCGTTCGAACATGCCTTCGACGTCGGCCCAGAGGACTTCTCCGAGGCGTTTCGCACGGGGATCGCGCAGGGGCCTCGGAAGCGGCCGGCACGGACGTTGCGAAAGGTGAAGTCCGATCTTCGGTTCTTCGTCGAGGAGTCTTGGTTCGAGCCCTCGTCGTTCAGCGGCGCGATGCAGTACCTGCGCCAGCTCATGTGGCTTCGGCACGAGTACCAGCTGCCCGGCACGATGGCCGACGCGATCACGGAAGTGGTGGACGGCGCCCGTGGCGCATCCTCGAGCGTGGCGGGTTCTGCGGCGGCTGCGCTCGTCGATCGGATCGGGGCGTCCAAGACGGCGACGTGGAACCCAGCGAAGTCTTCGAGCCCGACAGCCGAGCAGGCGAAGACGACGGTCACGCTGCCGGCGTTCCGGTGTGCGCTCACGTTCCCAGACGCCGAGGCCGTCGAAGCCTGGCTCGGCGCGCGGCCGAGTCGAGACACGATCGGCTCGCTCGAGGTGGTGCCGAACGATGCGGAAGACTGTGGCCCGCCATCGGCGATCTTCGGGGTCACGCAGTCGCCGACCCCCACCTTCGAACGGCGAAGCGACACGTCTTCGGTTCACCCGTGGCACCTGCTCTGGGCGATCGGCTCCGCCGTGACTTACGGCGCCGAGGGCCGCGCTTTGGTGACCGACGTGCCCATCCAGTGGGAGCGGAGCACCGGCCACGTCCTGATCGAGTTGGACTCGGGCGTGGATGTTCGGTTCCTCTCCGGGCCGCAGGCTCGGGGCTACGCGACCGCCGCGGACCTGCCTCCGCTGAAGTCCATGAAGGCCCGTCTTCGAGCTGCCCGCTCGGGGAAGAGCTGAACCCTCGAGGGTCGATGCGCGCGAGGGGACGGTCGCGTCGCGTCCTGCGGCGCTCCCAGGATCGGCGCTCAGGGGGTCGGAGGCTCGTCACCGCCGGCCGGCGCGGGTGGGTCCGGCGCGACCTCCGGTGAAGGGAAGAGGTAGGTGTCCCCCCCGACGAGGTCCGAAATCGACATGCTCGTGAGGGCCAGCGAGCGCGGCGTGGCGTCGTCGGTGAGCGCGAGGAAGGTCACGGGGCGCTCCCGTCGAACGGATTGCCAGGCTCGGCCGGCCTCCTCGAGGCTCTCGGGCTCGCCGCGGAGCACCAGGCTCTCCAACGGCTCCGCGCCCACCTCGCCGGTGAAGAAGGGCAAGCCCTCCTCCGGCTCGCACGCCTGACGCAGATGGACGATGGCCGACCAACTGCGGGCGTCGAAGAAGGCCGCGGCGAGGGGGATGGACCGCGCCTCTTCCGGCGGGCGCTCCACGGGCCCGACGAGCTCGAGCGTCTGCAGTCCCGCGCCCGCCAGTCGATCGATCGCCGACCGCAGCTCCGCGACGTCGGTCCGTGCGTCGAGGGCCAGCGTGACGATCTCCCACCGGCTCTCGCCGCATGGCGTGATCGTCCCGAAGAGGACTCCCATGACGCCCGTGGGCTGGGGCGCGGGCTCTTCGCACTCATCCCCGTCCTCCGGCGCTGGCTCCTCCGACACCGGTTCTTCTCCCGGCAGCTCGGCGTCGGGGTTCCGCGCTCGCTCGCGCACCTCCACTGCGCTGGCGAGGGCCGCGGCCGCGGCTTCTGCCCGGGTGTCCCCCGGGCCGCGAAGGCCACCCGGACCGAGCACACCGAGCGGAGCCTCCTCGGAGGAGTAGCCGGGGAGCTCGATCGGCTCGAAGTCGGGCTCGTTCCAGGGTCGGTGGAGCAACCCGCGCACGTCCTCGAGCGCCGAGTCGCGGGCCACGGGAAGCACGGCGACGAAGGCCGCCACGCCCACCGCAGACATCAGCACCGCTCCGATCCAGCGTCGGTCGGAGTCCGAGCGGAGGACGAGGGCCGCCGCGGCCCCGAGAAGGGCCACGCCCCCGAGGAGACCGGCCATGTGGAGGGCCTCCACCGTCGGGGCCGCTCGCGTCACGACGCCGACCCGCAGCGCGGCGTCGGTGGTGCCCAGCTCATGCAGGGTCCCCGCGACCACCGAGTGCCAGACCGCCGACGTGGCGGCGACCCACCCGAACGCGGTGGCGACGAGCGCAGCGGCGTAGGCGCGGATCTCGTGAGCGATGGCGGCCGCGGCGGTGGCGATCCCCAGGAAGAAGCCCGCCGAGAGGAGGAGTCCGAGGGCGGTCGTCGTCACCGCCTCCGAGAACCCCACCACCGCCATCGTCGCGTGGCTGGAGACGCTCGAGAACTCGAAGGGAATCCGCCTCACCAGCGGGCGCATGACCGCGATCCCAGTGAGCGCGGGGAGGGTGGCGGGCAGGATCGCGAGCAGGAGCCGTCGCTGGACCGTCCATCGCGTGACGAGGAGCAGCCCGGTGCACCCGAGCCCGGCCGCGAGGCTCGAACCGACCAGCACCCAGAGCCACTGGTCGCGGTCGATGCGAGCCGCCCGATCCATCGCGAACGCGGCGCCCAGGCCGAGCGCGACCAGCGTGGTCCCCCATGGAGCCAGCGCGGCTCCGATCGGTCGTCGCTCCGGCTTCTCGTCCAAGCGCGCGAGCATAGCGCGGCATGCGCTCGCGCGTCTGCTCGCTAGCGAAGAGCGACGCGCGCGAGGCCACCGCGGGTCGCGACCCAGAGCGTTCCGTCGTCGTTGCTCAGCACCGCGGTGACGTCGTCGTCGGGCAGCCCCTCGGCGGTGCCGAGGCGGGCCCAATCGCCGCTCGAGGCGTCGTGCAGCCAGAGTCCGTCGTCGAGGGTGCCGACCGCGAGGCGGTGGTCACCGCTCGGATCCGGGAGCCAGGCGAGGGCACCGGCGTTGACCCACAGGTCTTCACGAAGGATTTCGACGCGCTCTTCGGTCATCCGCGCGACGCCACTGGCATAGGTGCCGACATAGGCGGCGTCCGAGGCCACCGCGACCGCGGTGACCCAGTCGTCGCTCAGCCCGTCGTCGGAGGTGGTCAGCGCCCACCGTCCCTCGGTGCGTCGCGCCAACCCCTCGGCGCTCGCGACCAGCACGCCGCCCGCGCCGCGCTCGGCGAAGTCCTGGGGGCGCTGGCCGGGTTGGTCCACCCTCCGGAACGCGCCGTCCACGAAAGCGAAGACCTCCGCCCCAGCGCCCGCGTGGATCGCGCCGTCGACGAAGCCGAGCGCGAAGACGTGACGGTCGAGGAGACCGCGCAGCTCGAAGCCGTCGCCCTGCCGCTCGACGACGCCTCGGTCCGTCGCCACCCAGAGATCCCCTTCGGCGTCGACGGCGAGTCGGTTCACTCGGTCGTCGAGAAGACCCCCAGCTTCGTCGAAGGTCTGGAACGAGCCGTCGTCGCCCCGGAGCACCAGGCCATGGTCGAAGGTGCCGATCCAGAGGCCCTCGGCGGTGCGAGCGAGCGCGCTCAGGTCGTTGTCGGGGAGGGTGGCTTCGTTCGCGGGTGCGCGCCGGCCCCGGACTCCCTCGGGCGTGCCCGCGAGCCAGCCGCTCGGTCCGATGGCAAGGGTCTGCACACGGGCGTCCGTGGGGACGCCGCTGGCCGCCACGAAACGGCGACCATCGAAGCGCCAGGCGCCCCCGCCGAAGCTCCCGACCACGGGCGCGCCTTCGTGGATGCGCACCGCGCGAAGGTCTCGACCCGCGATGCGACGCGACGCGCGCACGGCCGGCGAGGGCAAGCGGCGGCGACCACGATAGGTCTCGAGCCCGCGGCTCGTGGCCACCCAGAGCTGGTCGCCGTCCATCGCCAGACCCCACGCGAGTCGGTCCCCACGGAGCCGTCTCCGTCGCTCGCCGCGCAGCTGGTAGACGCCGTGGCCCGGGCTGGCCACGTAGAGCGAATCGCCGGCGCTCGCGATGGCGCTGACGCGCTCGAAGCGTGGCAGCTGTCGAAGCGCGTCGCCCTCGCGAACGAAGAGGCCCGTCGTGGCGCCGACCCAGAGCCGCCCGTCGTGGATGGCCAACGCTTCGACGCGAAGTCGGCCGCCGTGGACGGAGTCGACTCGGAGCGTGTCGCCGTCCGTGGTGCACTCGGCGACGCCGCGGTCGGTGCCGACCCAGAGCGTGTCGCCCTTGCGCAGGAGCGCGCGGACCGTTCCGTCCGGGAGCCCGTCCGCGGGCGTGAACACGAGGCGCGACTCGCCGTCGGCGCGAACCAGGCCACCGGTGGTGCCTGCCCATACGGTCCCGTCTTCGTCGGCATGCAGAGCCTTGGTGTCCGCCGTGCCGGTGAGCACGGCGAGCACCTGGGCGGCGATGAGCAGCAGGCTCACTGGCTCTGTCCCTCGAGGGTCGTGACGTCGAAGCGATGGGTGCGGGTGCCGCGGTTGCCGGCCACGTCGTAGGCCGTCACGCGCAGCTCCACCGCGTCGGCGTCGTCCTCGACCGCGAGCTCGGCCTCCCAGTGGCCGGGCTCGACCATGCGGAGCTGCAGCCGCTCACCGCTCGGCAGGGTCACGCGGAGCCGGGCGACGTCGCTGAGGATGTCGACGCGGCGGTTGCCGTGCAGGGCGTGGTCGGCCTCGGTGAAGCGCTGCTTGGCGACCACGAGCACGGTGCCGCTCGAGGGATCGCCCACCAGCTCGACGTCGACGTCGGGGGCGGAGCTGTCGACCGTGTATGCCTGGCTGAGGCGCTCCTGGGTCCCGTCCGCGAGGGTGATGACGATCTGGATGTGGTAGTTGCCCTCCGCCGTCTCGCGCGGCACCAGGAAGCGGGTGGTCCACTTGCCGAGGCGCGGCTCGAAGTGGAGCTCCTTGGTGTCGCCGAAGGGGAAGTCGGCGGTCACGCTGAGCGCGTCCGCGGGGGCTTCCACGCGCAGCTCGGGGTCACCGGGCTGGAAGCGGGCGAGCGAGAGGTTGCTGCCGAAGACACCGTCGGCGGAGACGCCGTCGGGGAGCTCGGCGGGCACGGCGACGAGGCGGGGCGGGCCGCCTTCGGGGTCGGTCACCACGCGACGCTCCACGGCGACGAAGGAGGTCTTCCGCGTGACGAGCGAGTGGTCGAGCGCGACCTGAGTCAGCTCTTCTTCGAGGCGTTCGTTGGGCCCGTCGTGCATCTGGCGCTCGAGCTCGGCGACGCGGGCGCGCGCCCAGAGCGAGGCGATGGCGGCGTGGTCCGGTTCCTCGTCGGGGAGGGTGACCTCGAGGGTCTGACGGAAGGGGCGACCGGCGAGCCGACCGCGGACCGTGATGGTCCCGGTACCCGCGCGGCGGTAGCGGCCGTGCAGGGTGAGCGGCTGACCGGCGAAGAGGTCGGGGATGGGATCGGGGAAGGTGCTGCGGACGCGGAGGTTGCCCCAGTCGACCCGGATGTCGGTGAGGTAGGGGCTCTGCAGGCGGTGGTAGAAATCGTCGACCTGCGCGACCGGATCCTGGTCGAGCGTGACGATGGCGGTGGTGCCCCGGCCGACGCGCCCCATCTCCTCGAGGAGGTAGCGGTTCACGCTCGAGCCGACGCCGAAGCCGAAGAGGCGGGCGTCGCCGATGCGCCGTTGCACCTCGGCGAGGATCTCGCGGTCATTGCCGATGTAGCCGTCACTGAGGAAGACCACGATGCGCAGCCGATCGGTGTCGCGCGGGTAGTCGAAGGCGGCGCGGACGCCGGCCAGCGCGTCGGTGCCGCCCGAGCCGCTGAGGCCCTCGACGAATTGCAGCGCCCGCTGACGATTGGCGGGGGTGTTCGCGAGCGGCGTCGGGCTGAGCGCGCTGGTGCTGCTGTCGTACCGGAGCACGCCGAAGGTGTCGCGCGGGTGCAGGTCGCTGATGAGGTTGCGCATCAGTCGCTTGCTGAGCTCCATGGGCTGGCCGCTCATCGAGCCCGAGGTGTCGAGGACGAAGACGATCTCCTTCGGGGTGATCTCGTCCGTCGGGGGCGCGGGGTTCGGGTGGAGCACGAGGCTCAGGTAGCCGGGCTCGCTCGCGTCCGGTCGGTGGGCGAGCACGCCGCTCGAGACCCGCTCGGGCGCGACCTCCCAGCGGAGCACGAAGTCCTTGTTGGGGATCGAGTCATGGCTCGCGAGGTCGACCCGCACGCGGTTGGCGTCGAGGCGGCGCGTGCTCAGGTCGTGACTCGGCGAGCTCGGCATGGCCATCGCGATGCCGGCGTCGAGGTTCACGCGGAGCGCGATGTCGTGACCGCTCCGACCGGTCGGCGCGACCGGCGGCGTGATGCGCGAGGCGTCGGGGACGCGGTCGGTGTCGGGCTCGTAGCCGGTGCCGCTCTGGCCGGTGGGCTGCCCAGGGATGAAGCGGGGGCCAACGGTCATCGGGAAGGCGAGCTCGTAGGTGCCGCTCTCGTAGGGCACCGTCGCCACGTACTCGAGGGTGACCTCGATCGGGTGGCCCGGTCGGATGTTGGCGACCGAGGTCGTGAAGATGTTCGGTCGCTCCTGCTCGAGGAGGCTGGCCGTCTGGCCCTGATTGCGAGCGGCCTCGTAGGTCTCGCGCGCCGCCTCGCGGCGCATGATCTGGGACTGCACGACCCGGTCGCCGATGCGCATCTGCATCGCGTTGACCGCGGCGTTCTCGGGGAGCGGGAAGACGTAGACCGCCTCGATGGGCTCGTCGAAGGGGTTGCTGAAGCGTTGGCTGACGCGTGCGTGGACGGTCGACCCGCTCACGTCCATGGTCACGTCGGTGTGCTCGAGCGGGCACTGACCGAGCGGCGTCCGGTCCGGGCTCAGGGCTCGAAGCGCGCCCGCGCTGGGCGTCGTGGCGCCGTCGGCGTCGGCGTCGGAGTGGGCGGGAGCCAGCATCGCGAGGGCGAGCGTGGCGGCGAAGGCGAGTCGGGTTCGGTTCATCGGCGGTCCTCGCCCCCGCCCGTTTCATCCCCCGTGCCAACGCGGGAACGCCCGTGTTTTGCACGTCATCGAGCACACACCGTGGGTCTCGCCACGCACCGGCGTGTGGCTGGACGCACACGCGATGCCCCGGGCCGTCCCGTTGCTCGGGTGCCCTGAGCGAGTGCTAGGCTCCGCGCCGTGGACCAGGAGAAGCGTCTCGGATGGTGATCGAGCTCGTCTCCCTGGTCGCCGGCGGTCTGGCTTTCCTCGTGGCGAGCAACGGGGCCATTCACGTCGCTCTCGACCGTCGCCATCGAGCGGTGCGGGAGGAGCTGAGCGACGCCCGAGTCCTGCTCGAGCTCCGCGGCGTTCGGGCAGCGGTCGGGAGTCGGGCGCCGCTCTCGGCTTCCATGACCTGGTTCGCCGGCGATCTGCTGATCACCGATCGTGCCGTGGTTCTCTTCCCCGTCACACGGGGGCTGGTCGCGATGAAGCAGCCGCCGTTCGTCATCCTGAAGGAGGGAACGGAGAACTCGGTCGCGCGGCGGTGGGGGGTGCACCACGCCGTGGCGCAGGGGGAACCGGTGCGAGGGCGGAGTCTGTTGGGCAGACCGCGGGTGTCGCTCGGCGCGCGGGGCAAGCTCCGCTCGCGCTGGACGCTGCACGTGGAGACCGAGGACCAGGAGGACGTGCTGGCGGCGATGCAGAAGTTCCTGGCGACCGAGGAACCGGGCGGGGCCTATCGGGAACGGGGGGCTGGAAAGGCGAGCGCGACCGAGGCTCCGCCGCCCACCGCTGCGAAGTCCACGCCGGTGGCGAAGCCCCGGTTCTCCGAGGGGTTTCTCCACTGGGATCCGGAGACGGGCTTCCGACAGAGCCCGTTCACCGAGCGCATCGGCCATCGCGAGGGGGTCGTCTGCTTCGAGTCGGACGCTGCCGACGACGCACTCTGGCAGGAGGCGAGCGCGGACCTGCGGGCGCTCGCCGAGCTGCCGCTCGGGCAGTGCTACCGCGGCGCAGGCACCTACGACGTCGAGCCCTTCCTGGCGGCCGACCCGGGCGCCGGTCCACTCACGGGGGCCGGCGTGCTCCGAGCGCTCCGGGCACGGAACTTCCGCAGCGACTACATCCTGGACCTCGACCAGACCGCGATCCCGTACCCCGGCTATGTCGGCTACTCCCTGAACGAC
Organism: uncultured Sandaracinus sp.; assembly: GCA_964462035.1. Taxonomy (GTDB): domain Bacteria; phylum Myxococcota_A; class Polyangia; order Polyangiales; family Houyiibacteriaceae; genus UBA1660. Next base: position 7,524 of record CAYXAP010000026.1, on the reverse strand, counting down.
GAGGTCCACACGGACGTCGAGGGCCAACATCTCTTCTACCGGCCGGGAACCGACGAGGAACACGACGAGGAGCTCGCCGCCGACCCTCGAGCCCGGGAAGACGCGATGGAGACACTCGAGGTCCTCGGGGCGCTCGAGGGCCTCACGACGGGACCGCTCTGGTTCGTCCTGCTCCACGAGGACGGCGGCACCGCGTGTCCGCTCGTCGTGCTCTTCGCGGTCGGGCGTTCGCGCCGAGGCGAGCACCTCATCGGCGTCGCGTCCCAGCAGGTCTGTCACAACCTCTGTGACTGACCATGCCCCTTCTCGCGCCGTGGGCGAGCCAATCGGCGCCAGAACGGAGACGGCGGGGGTCAGAGGCTTCATGGTTCGGGGGTCGGCAGTCTCGCTCGGGAGTCCTCCCATCCCGGACTCGACGTCGCGAGCCGGTCGGCGACGCGCCGACGTCGGAGGCACCCATCACCCCCCACACCCTCCGGCGTCGGTTGCGACCCTATCGTGCGGACGGCCCCGGTTCTTGACCGGGTGTGGCGGGCGCCGATAGCTTGCACCGGATGTCTCCCTGGCTGCGGATGGGTGCGCTGATCGCCTCGGTGGGCGGGGTCGCGTTCGGTTCGTCGGCCGAGGCGCAGGAGATGAACCCGGAGATCCATCGGTTCCGAACCGAGACCTCGCCGGGCATCTACACCCCGGACAACGAGAACTTCCACCGCTTCAGCTCGCAGCTGGGCTTCGCGGTGGCTGCGCCCATCACGACGGGGGCGGCCACGACCGGGACCAAGGGCTTCTATCTGGGCTTCGAGACGTCGATCGCCTCGATCGATGACGACGCCCAGTATTGGCGGCTCGGGACGCGCGGCGACGGAACCGGCGGCGAGAACCGCTTCGTGAACGGCTCGCTGGCCAGCTCCCGGCTGCACCTCCGCAAGGGGCTGCCCTTCGGGATCGAGCTCGGCGTCGAAGGCGGCCGCTTCTATGACACCTCGATGTGGGTCTTCGGTGCGGACCTGAAGATCGCCATCCTCGAGGGGTTCCGGGAAGGCTGGAAGGCCCTCCTGCCGGACATCGCGCTGCGTGGGACCGTCCGGACGCTCGCGGGCTCGGGTCAGCTACAGATGACGGTGCCGAGCTTCGACCTGATCGTCAGCAAGAAGATCGTGCTCGGCTCGGTCTTCGAGCTCACGCCCATCGTCGGCGCGCAGTTCTTCTGGGTGATGGCCGATAGCGAGGTCATCGACCTCACGCCGGACGTCGACGCCTACGCCGCGTGCATGCCGGCGACGGACCGACCGGAGTCGCCGACGCCGACGCAGCGGCCGCCCTTCGGTTGCACCGGCGACGCCAGCGACCTCGAGAACAACCGCTCGTTCAACGAGCTTCGAGCGTTTCGCTCGCGGCTCGCGGTCGGGCTCAACGGTCGCTACCGCTACCTGAACCTCGGGCTGACGTTCCACATCGATCTGCGGAACCCCAGCAGCGCGGACGCGGACGTGCCCGATGGAGTGGACTCCCAGTGGGACGTCACCGCCTCCATCGGCGCCCGCTACTGAGCGGTTCGGGAACCCACGCTCAGACGAGCGTCTCGAGCGGCGTGTACTCGGTGCCGACGCCCTCGGCGACGGCCTGGTAGGTGCACGCGCCGTCCCAGCAGTTCACGCCCTTGGCGAGGTAGGGGTCGGCCTTCACGGCCGCCTCGACGCCGTCGTTGGCGATCTGCTTGGCGTAGCCGAGGGTCACGTTCGTGAGCGCGAAGGTGCTGGTCTGCGCGACCGCACCCGGCATGTTCGGGACGCAGTAGTGGACCACGCCGTCGAGCACGAAGGTCGGGTCGTCGTGGGTGGTGGGCCGGCAGGTCTCGATGCAGCCGCCCTGGTCGACGGCGACGTCGACGATGGCCGAGCCGTCCGACATGTCGGCGAGCATCGACTTGTCGATGAGCTTCGGGGCGCGGGCACCCGGAACGAGCACGGCGCCGATCACCAGGTCGGCCCACTCGATCGCCTGCTGGATGTTCCGCTTGTTCGAGTAGAGGGTCTCGATCGAGCCGCGGAAGACGTCCTCGAGGTACGCCATGCGCGCGTGGTTGATGTCGAGCACGGTCACGTGGGCGCCCATGCCGACCGCGATGGTCGCGGCGTTGGCGCCGACGATGCCGCCACCGAGGATCGCGACGCGGCCGCGACGGGTGCCGGGGACGCCGCCCAGGAGGATACCCTTGCCGCCGCGCTCCTTCTCGAGCGACGCAGCCCCCACCTGCACGGCCATGCGACCGGCAACCTCGCTCATCGGTCGGAGCAGGGGGAGCGAGCCATCCGGACCTTCGATGGTCTCGTAGGCGATCGCGCGGACCTTGGTCTCCATCAGGTGCTTGGTCAGCTCGGGGAGCGGCGCCAGGTGGAGGTAGGTGTAGAGGATGAGCCCCGGGCGGAAGTACTGGACCTCGCTGGCCAGCGGCTCCTTCACCTTCATCACCATGTCGGCGGCCCAGGCGTCGGCCGCGGTCGGGACGATGGTCGCCCCAGCCTTCTGCAGCTCCTCGTTCGAGAAGCCCGACCCGACACCGGCGTCCTTCTGGATGACGACCTCGTGGCCGGCGGCCGTCAGCTCGACCACACCGCCGGGGTTGATGCCGATGCGGTGCTCCCGCTCCTTGATCTCCGTGGGGATGCCGATCTTCACGTGCCGCTCCGGTCGTCCCCCACGGGCCTTGCCACCTCGGCAGGTTCGGGAGGATCGAGTGGAGCGAGCCTAGTCGCCGAGACGGGCGGAACAACCGCGTTTTCTCACGACATCGCTTCGTTTGGTCGCTGGCGCCGGTCGCCTGACGAAGGCCTTGCATTGCCTCCCGCTTCCGTTGGATTAGAGCCCTCCCGTGCGTTGGCTCGTCATCGTCCTGATCGGCCTCGCGCTCTTGCTGAGCGCGGGAGCGCTCTATTGGGCGTTCGGGACGACGCCCCCGGTGGAGCAGGCGCTCACGCGGGAGCTCGAGCGGCGCGGGCGGGTGGCCGTGGTCTCTCCGACCAACGCCTTTGGTGGTGTCGAGGCAGAGGGAACGGAGTTCGTGGCTGCGGATCCGCTCGTCGAGGCGCTCGATGGCACCGACGGGGCAGCGCTCGCCGAGGCGATGCAGAACGCGAGCATCGACGCCATCCTCATCGAGAGCGGTGAGCCGGCCGAGGAGGGCGCGCCGATCCGAGCGCGCCTGGCGAGCTTCGACCACGTGGAGGGGATGCGCGGCGTCTACCTCTCTCCGACGGGGGCGGTCTACGCGCCGAGCGCACGTGCCGAGCTCGGGGAGTCGGCCGCGGCGACGGCGCGCATCGCTCGCCGAATCCTCGACGGCACTCCGCCGCCTCCCATCTCCATCTATCCCGAGCCTCTCAGGCGCATCCGGAACGTGGAGGTCATGGTCCTCCTGCGTGACTTCGGGACCGCTCGGCTCTGGCGTTCGGCGCGCGGGAGCTCCATCGCGAAGGCCCTCGAGACCGCGACACTCGCGGCGCGCCAGCGCTGGCGCGAGCGGCAGCAGGCGCTCGGCGGTCCGCTGGACGACCGACTGCCCGGCCTCGACGTCGAGGTGTCGATCCTCGAAGAGGACGGCACCCTCGGCGCGGTGACGCCGGCCTTCGTGGAGCGGGTCTTCGGCGAGGAGCACGGCGTGGCCTACGAGCGCCCGGGGGCTTGGCGCTACATGCTCCCGGACGCGACTCGAAGGGCAGGCCAGGGAAGCGCGCTGGCGGCCTACCAGGAGCTCTTCGCAGACAACGCCCTGCCGGCCGACAGCATGAGCCGACGGGACCTGCGCTTCTACCGCATGGTCGTCACCGAGCTCGGCATCAGCCGCTCGGGCGGGCTCGACGACCTGCTGCCCGAGCCGGTCCTCGAGCCCTGATCTCGAGACCCGGGTCTGCTATCCCCTCCGCATGGCGAAGGCGATTCTGATGTTGCTCGTCGCGACGCCGGTCTGTGCGGCGGTCGTGGCGATGATCGCCGTGCTCTCCATCGACGTCCTGTTGAGCGGGGCGCCATACTCGACCGGTGACGCCGTGGGGGCGGTGGTCTTCAGCAACGGCTGCGCGGCCGTGGTCTTCATGGGGCTCGCCATCACGTTCAAGCATCGCGATGCGTGGGCGCATCGCATCATCGGCTCGCTCTTGGTCGCGGGGACGGTGCTCGGCACCGTGGGCGGCCTCTACGGCGGCTGGTCCATCATGATGGACCAGCACGAAGAGCTTTCGTGGCAGATGCACCGAGCCTGTGAGACCGCTCAGCGCGATGGCCTGACCATCGCCGACTGTCCCGAACGCGCGCGTGAGTGCATCTACGAGGTTCGCGAGAACCCGCCCGAGGGGCAGCGTGGGCTGGCCCCGCCGCCCACCGACCCGGGGCGGCCGGTCGATCTGCGCGGGGGTGCCATCGACGACTGCCTTCGGCGATGAGGCGTTCTCGATGACGGCTCCGCTTCCGGACGAATGCGTCGACCGGTGTGGCAGTGAGCGTACGAAAAAATCATCGAGACGTGTGAAAGTGACCCCTCGCTAGGGTATAGTCAGTCGCGAATGGCGCACGAGAGGAAACCAGCTTCGACCCGCTCGCCGCGTGCCCAAGAGTTGCAGGAGGCCATCGAGAAACCTCTGATGGTCACGGAGCTGTCCTCCGAAGTCGGTCATGGAAAGCATGACTATGAAGTCTACCTTCGGACGGCCGAGTTGCTCTCGTTGCAATATCCGGAATCCGAACGAGTACATCCGGACGAGTTGGCGTTTCAGGTCGTGCACCAGGTGCAGGAGCTGTGGCTCCGACTCTTGGCTCAGGAATGTGTCGCGCTCGTCGATCGAGTCGACCACGATCAATGGGGGCAGTCGCAGCGGGTGCTCGAGCGTTGTCAGCGAATCCTACGCTCCCTCGGTGAGGCGATGGAGGTGCTCTCCACGCTCACCCCCGCGGCTTTTCAGGTGATTCGGCGGAGTCTCGGCGACGGCAGCGGCCTGCAATCGCCGGGGTTCGCGGCCCTTCGACGAGCCGCGGCCGCCATCGACGAGTCGTGGAAGGCTGCCTTCGATCGGGCGTCGGTGAAGCTGGTGGACGTCTACCGCGACGAAAGTCCGGCGCATCTGCTCACGTTGTCGGAGTCGCTCGTGGACTTCGACGTTTCGTTTCAGCGGTGGCTCGTTGCCCACTTTCAGCTCGTCCGTCGGACGATCGGAGTTCACCGGAAGGTGTCGGCCCTCGACGGCTACCCGACCAAGGCGCTCGAAGTCCGCATGAAGCGACCACTCTTCCCAGAGCTGTGGGACCTCAGAGTCGGTCTCACCCAGTCGTGGGAGCGAACGGGAGGAAAGGCGCCTGGCTGTCCGCGGAGCACGGGTTGAAAGAACGCTTTCCAGGCGTCGCCGACCGCAACTACCTGAACTCCTGTTCGTACGGACTTCCTCCCGTGACGGTCACGGCCGTGTACGAGCGGTGGCAGCGGGCGATGGCGCACTTCGAGGACGACGCTTTCGGCGAGCTCTACGACGAGCTCGAGCAGTTCCGAACGCGGCTGAGTCGGTTCATCGGCGGCACTCGCGGCAGCGTGTGGGTCGACCAGAACGGCTCCGCGCTCCTGAGCAGGATCGGCCTTGCGCTCCCGCGACACGGGCGGCGGCGCGTCGTGATCTCCGATCTCGATTTTCCCACCGCGGCCATGGTGCTCGGGAGCCTTCCGGACGTGGAGTTGACGGTGGTCCCTTCGAGCTCGGGGGTCGTGCGCTCGGAGCGGTTGGCCGAGGCCATCGACGAGCGAACGTGGCTGGTCTACGTGTCGCACGCGACCTCGGTCACCGGTGCGCTGCTCGGTGACGTTCCGGCGCTCGCTCGCGAGGCGAGAGCGAAGGGGGCCGTCATCGGACTCGACGTCTATCAGAGCGTCGGTTGCGTGCCCGTCGACCTCGACACGCTGGGTGTCGACTTCGTGATCGGCGGTGGCCACAAGTGGATGCTTGGCGGATGGGACCTGGGCTATGCGTGGCTGGCCTCCGACACCCGCGCGACCCTCACTCCCGTGGGCGCAGGTTGGTTCGCGGGCGATGACCCGTTCACCTTCGCGCCCCAGTCGACGCTCGCGAAGGACGCCCGCTGCCTGGCCGCCGGCGCTCCGAGCCCGCTCCCATGCATGTTGTCGGCGGCGGGGTTGGACGAGCTGGAGTCCGTCGGGCTCGCCAGCATCCGGAAGCACTCGCTCGCGTTGACGGAGCGGTTGGTGGAACGCTCTCGTTGGCCGGTCATCGGACCGACCGACTCGGCCGCGCGTGCTGGGACCGTGTGCCTCGCCGTGCCCGACGCTCCGGCCGTCCGCGCGGAGCTGCTGCGGCGCGGCGTGGTGGTCAGCGCACGGAGCCTCCCCGATGGAACGGTCGGGTTGCGCGTGGCCCCGCACCTCTACAACGGTCCCGACGACATCGACCATCTCGTCGCCGAGCTGGAGGCGGTGGCATGACCATCGACGCGCGAGGGCGGATGAGTCTGCTCTTCCATGCAGACAAGCTGAACGAGCTGCTCGAGGTGGCCTGGCGGACCGGGTTGCTGGCGGCGATCGACGCGGCTCCTCGGGAGGGCGTGCCTTTGGCGGAGCTCGCCGACTCCCTGGGGATGGTCCCCGGCCGACTCTACAAGGCGCTCGACTGCCTCGAAGGGCTCGGATTCGTTCTGCGCTCTGCCGGACCGACCATGCTGGAGACGCGCTATCGCGCTCGTGAGCCCTTGGCGGCGGCGGCCCAGTCGGTGTTCGGGGAAGACTCCATCGAACGGGACCGGCATCGGCAACCGTGGGGCGCCCTCCGAGGGCGGCTGGACCAGGTGCTCCGAGGCGAGCCTGGGATCCCACAGGAGGACTTTGCCTGGCCTCCGACACCCGAACAAGCGGCGCGCTTCGCGGCGAGCATGGCGGCCGGAGTTCCCCCGATCGCAGAGAGCTTTCGGCGAGCGGCGCTCTTCGAGGGCGAGACTCGGATGCTCGATGTCGGCGGGGGCAACGGCACGCTCGCCCGCGCCCTCGCAGAGAGCCACGGGGAGCTCTCGATCGATGTCTTCGAGCTTCCAGAGTTGGAGCCGCTGGCGGCCGAAGTCTTCGAGCCTTCGCCGGCCTCGGACCGGCTCGGCTTTCGAGCGGGGGACGCCATCGGTGGTGAGCTGCCGGAGGGCTACGACGCCATTGCCTTCGTGCGCATCCTCCACGACTGGCCCGACGAGGTGGCGCGGACGTTGCTCGGGAAGGCCGCTTCGCGAACCGACCGCATCATCGTCTGCGAGGAGTTCCGCACACCGAGCCGACTCGCTCTGCAGACCTTCTGGAGCTACTTCCTGATCGGCGTGGACGGATGTGTCAGTCGGCTTCGGGACTGGAGTCGCTACGAGACGTGGCTGGACGAGCTCGGCTTCGACACCGAGCTCCATCCAGGCGCCTTCGACATCGGCAGCGCCACCCGTCGCTAGCGACACAGCCTTCGCAGCTGGTCCGCGAGCGCGTTGGGGGCGATGCCCTTC
>CAYXAP010000025.1:74827-115232 GCA_964462035.1 uncultured Sandaracinus sp. | reverse complement strand
AGCGCAGGTCGGCGGAGAAGGTGCCGCCGGCCGCGAGGTCGGCGTGGGGGATGCGCGCGCGCTCGAGCGGCTCGCCGTTCCATCGGAGCCCGTCGACGGTGAGTGCCCAGTCGGAGCTCTCGGGCGCTTCGATGTGGAGGTCGCCGTCCGGGAGGTGGATCGTGGCTTCCGTGAAGAAGGGCGCCGAGAGCAGGTAGTGGTCCCAGCCGGTGATCGGGTAGATGCCGAGCATCGAGAAGACCAGCCACGCGCTCAGGGTGCCGGAGTCGTCGTTGCCGGGGAGTCCGTCGGGGCCGGTGCCGTAGAGGGTGCGCGTGACCCAGCGGGTCCAGCGCGCGGTCTCCGAGGGCTCGTCCATGTAGGAGTAGATCCACGGCGCGTGGATGTCGGGTTCGTTGCCGTGCCAGTAGTCGTTCGGCGGGTAGAGCGTGCTCGTGCGGCGGGTCGCGCCGGTCATGAATGCGTCGAGCCGCTCCTTCGCCGCGGTCCAGCCGCCCATCTGCTCGACCAGCTCGTCGAGCTGGTGCGGCACGTACCAGAGGTACTGGCGAGCGTTGCCCTCGGCGTAGAAGTCTTCCCAGGTGAGCTCGTCGAGCTCCGCGGGGAAGGAGCCGTCGGCGTTGCGGCCGATGAGGAACTCGGTCGCCGGGTCCCAGAGGTTGCGCCAGTTGCCGGCGCGCTCGCGGAGCACTTCGGCGTCGGCGCTCTCTCCCGCGGCGTCGGCCAAGAAGGCCAGGCCCCAGTCGTCGTAGGCGAACTCCAGGGTTGCCGATGCAGCCGAGCCACTGGTGTCCATCGGCACCCAGCCGAGCTCCATGTAGTTGGTGATCCCACGGCGGCCGCCGTAGGCCGAGCCCGGCGCGGTCGGCCCGAACGCCGTGGGCCGAAGGGCGGCGTAGGCCTCGTCGGCCGGCATCGGCAGACCGCCCTTCACGAGCGCGTCGGCGAAGACCAGGTCGGCGCTGTCGCCGACCATGCCGCCGGTGTAGCCGTGCCCGAGCGGCCAGCGCGGCATGTAGCCACCGTCGCGCGCCATCCGCACGAGCGACTTCAGCTGGTCGTCGAGCAGCTCCGGGTAGAAGAGCGCGAGCGCCGGGGTCTGCGTCCGGAAGGTGTCCCAGAGCGAGAAGTCCGTGCTGTAGCGGAAGGCTTCGCCCTCGTCGTCGGTGGCGTGGACCTCGCCGTCGATGCCTCGGTAGGCGTCGTCGACGTCGCTGGCCAACGTCGGCATCAGCAGCACGTGGTAGAGCGCGGTGTAGAAGAGGGTGAAGTCGTCCTCGTAGCGCCCGGTGACCTCGATGCGCGAGAGGAGCTCTTCCCACTGGGCCACCGTCGCCTCGCGGGTGGCCTCGAAGGTGCCGTCTTCGGCGTCGAGGTTCATCGCCGCGTGCTCCTCGTCCACGAAACTGATGCCGACTCGCACGTTCACCGTTTCGGCGTCGAAGCCGAGATAGGCGCCGGCGGTGATGCCCTCGACGCTGGTCCCGTCCGCAGTGAGCGCGCCGTCCAGGAAGGTGCCGTGGCTGGCGAAGGGCTGGTCGAAGCGGGCGACGAAGTAGACGCCGACGCCTCCAAAGCGGTTCGAGTAGGCGCCGTCGATCCGGCCCATGCCCCGGACCTCCTGGGCGTCGGGGTCGATGGTGACGTCACCTTCGGCGACGTCGACGTTCGGAGTCGCCAGGACGTGACCCACGTCGACGATGACGGTCGGGTCGCTCACCGAGTCCGGGAAGGTGTAGCGGTGGTGCGCGACTCGGTCGCTCGCGGTGAGCTCGGCGCGGATGCCGTCGTCGAGGGAGATCGAGTAGTAGCCGACCTGGACGGTCTCGTTGTCGTGCGAGAAGCCCATCCGGTAGCCGGCCTGGTCGGTCTTCTCGGCGGTCATCCCGTCGGTGGGCATCAGCGCGACATTGCCGTAGTCGGGCACGCCCATGCCGTGGGGACGGATCTGGCTGAAGCCCCAGATGTAGGTGTCGGTCGTGTAGTAGTAGCCGCTGCAGTGGGCGAAGCTGAGCGCGCCGCTCTCGCCCGCCGTGTCCGGTCCGGGGCGCGCCATCCCGAAGGGGGTCTGCGGCGCGACCGACGAAGAGCCGACCCCGAAGCCCAGGCCGCCGCTACCGATCAGCGGGTCCACGTAGTCGACGTAGGGCGGGACCGCGGGTCGCGGATCGGGCGGCGGGCCCATATCCACCGGTGGTTCCGGCATGTCGACCGCGGCGTCCGTCGCCGTGTCGCCGTCGTCGTCGCCGCAGGCGAGCCCGAGAACGAGAGCGAGCAAGAGGAACGGGCGGATTCGTGTAGGCATGATAGACCGAAGAGACGATGGTACCCCGCAAAGGGCCCAGACGCCGGAAGGGTAAGCTGCAACCCCTCGGCAACATCTTGCAGAAGGTGCACCCGGCACCGGACCAGATGCAGATGGCGCGGGTCTTCGGCTGGTGGGTCCGAGCGCTCCCCGAGCGCATCGTCCGCCGAGCGCGTCCGGTGGCCCTCCGTCACGGCACGTTGGTGGTCCATTGCGAGACGAGCACCTGGGCGCAGGAGCTCTCGTTCCAGAGCACCGACTTCCTCGCCCGGATTCGCGCCTTCGCTCCCGACGCCGGTGTCACCACGCTGCGCTTCCGCGTCGGCCCCCTGCCCGAGATCACGAACCTGCGGCGGCGGAAGAAGCGGGAGCCCCCGGAGGTCGCCATCACCGAGCTGCCCGCCGACCTCGGCCGGGCGCTGGCCGGTGTCGCCGACGACGAGCTCCGTCAGCGAATCGCGGCGGCCGCGACGACGAGTCTGACCCACCCGCCGCGCAAGTGAGCCGAGAGGCGACTCAGCGGTAGGGGTGAGCGCTCTCGCCCCGAAACGCGGCGGCGATCTCCTGGGCCCCGATGTGGCGGCGGACCACCTGCGCCATCGCTTCGTGCCGTTCGGCTCGGATGGCGTCGAGCTCCCGCAGCCCCGCCAGGACGTCGTCGACCCGCCCCCAACGCTGGGCCTCTTCGACCCTCGCCTGAACCGCGTGGACGCTGGGGTCGGCGTCCAGGATCGCCAGCAAGAGCGAGGCGCTCTCGGTCACGAAGCGCTCGACCGGGAACCCGCGGGTCGCGAAGACGCGCCCGAGCGTCTCGGTCTGCTCGAGCAGCGTCTCGCTGACACCCGGCCGGGTGAACGCTGGCTCGCGCAACAGACCTGCCGGCTCGACTGGGCCCTCACCGGGCTCGCGGCTGCGCCGGGTTCTCGCGTGCTCGGCCAGCTCGGCCATCGCGCGCGCGACGAGCGACCGGTTCACCCCGAGGCAGGCCGCCGTTTGAAGCGCCCAGGTCGCGCGGGGGAGGGCGCCCCAGAAGCGTGCGACGTCCTGACCGAAGGACTCCGCGAAGCGGCAGACGCTCCGGTCGGCGCCGTGCTTCCGGAGGAGGCGGTGCAGCGACGGGTCGCTGCCCGTCTCCCTTCCCAGCCAAGCGCTCAGCCAACCCATGGTAGACCGAGGAATGATCGATCGCGTGCACCTCTTCAAGCTTCGCGACGCGCACTCCGACGCGCCGACCCGCGATCGATTGGCCGAAGACATCCACGCCAAGCTGCTGCCGCACGTGCGGACGAAAGGCTGGGAGCTGCGCGTCGGCGTGCCTGCGGGCATCGAGGCGGCGAAGGCCTGGGACCTGTACGTGAACGTCGCCTTCGAGAGCTCCGCCGACGAGGTGGACGCGATGACCGCGCTCGACGACGCCCTCGCCACGGTCCGCGACCGCAGCGAGGTCGAGAAGCACTGGAGCTTCAGCCGGCGATGAGGGCCGGGAGTCGGTCCGCCCAGGGTGCGGCCGCCTCGAGCTCGTAGGCGAGGGAGAGCAGCACGGCCTCGTTGCCCGGGCTCGCGGCGAAGTGGCTGCCCACCGGCAGGCCGGCCGAGCTCTGGAAGAGGGGCACGCTCATGGCGGGCGCCTTCGCGAAGTTGTGGATGGGGGTGTAGCCCGCGAGCAGTTCGGTCCGCTCGAGGAAGGCCTCGCGACTCATGGTCGGCGTGAGGGTGCCGAGCGGGTAGGGATCGACCGGAACCGTCGGGCAGAGCGTCACGTCGACCTCGGCCAGGTAGCGCTGCATCGCTGCAGCCGCCGTCGTGAGCGTGGCCATCGCGTTCTCGAACGCGTCCGCGGGCTGCTCCGCGAACCAGCTCATGAGCGCCAGGGTGAGTGGCTCGAGCTCATCGGGACCGGGCGGCCGGCCGAGCATGGGCGCGACCATCCCGGAGAGCTGCGTGAGCTGAAACCCGGCCATCGTGAAGAACGCACGGCTCACCTCGGGGCCGGCGATGGGCGGCGGCTCGGTCGGGATCACCTGGTGGCCGAGCGACTCGCAGAGGGCCACCGTCTTCTCGAAGACCTCGCGATTGGCGGCGGTGGGCTCGGCACCCATGAGGGTCTGGTGGTACGCGCCGATGCGAAGCCGGCGCGGCACGGGCCCATCGACGAAGCCCAGCGCGGGAAGCGATCCGTCGTTGCGCTCGGTCAGCGAGAGGAGCAACGCGCTGTCACGGACCGACACGCTCACGCAATGGTCGATGACCAGCCCGTTCATGTCGCCCGGACCGCTGCTGCGCATGCGTCCGCCACTCGGCTTGAAGCCGAAGACGCCGTTGATGGCCGCCGGGATCCGAATCGAGCCGCCACCGTCGCTCGCGTGCGCCATGGGGACCAGCCGTGCGGCCACCGCAGCGGCAGAGCCGCCCGACGAACCGGCCGCGGAGAGCGAACGGTCCCAGGGGTTGTGAGTCGCGCCCTCGAGGAGCGTCTCGGTGCTGCCCATCAAGCCGAGCTCCGAGGTCGTGGTCTTGCCGAGCACGACGAGCCCGGCTGCCTCCAGCGCTGCGCTGTAGGGGCTGTGCTCGGTCGCCACCTGCTGGGCGAAGAGCCGCGATCCGAGCCGATGCGGGAGCCCGGGATAGCCGAGCAGATCCTTCGCCAGGAAGGGCACGCCCCCGAGCGGGCCGCTGGCCCTGCGTGCGCCCTCGCGGGCTGCTTCGAAGTCGTGGCTGGCGAGCGTGTGCAGCTCGGGCTCGAGCGCTTCGATGCGCGCGATCGCCGCGTCTACGAGCTCGATTGCGTCGAGCTCACCCTCACGAACCAACGCGGCCTGCGCGGTGGCATCCAGTCTCCAGAGATCGGTCATTCGGTCACCCATTCCTGCAGGCCCGCCAGGCCCGCGAGCTGGTAACTCCAGAAGGCCTGAAAGGCCTCCCGGATGTGGCGTTCGGTCCGGTAGCGGCGAAGAATCGCGACGATCGTCCGCACCGTGTTCGCGAAGATCGTCTCCAAGGTGAAGCGGACCATCGCGGGGAGCCGCTCGCTCTTGGCACGTTCGCGCAGGTGTGCGCTGGTGGGCTCCATCAGCGCGTCCACGAAGGATGCCGCGAAGCCTTCGTAGCGAGAACCCGCCGCGCCATCGAGGAGCACGATCACCTTCGCTCGGTGCATCACCCAGAAGGAGAGCAGTGCCTCGCCATCGGCGGCGGCATCCGCGTCGAGCTCGGCGAGGTCGCTGGCGCGAACCAACGACGCGACCCGACGCTGGAGCAGCCCGAGCAGCTCCGCTGCGAAGGCGTCCGTGAAGACCGCGTAGAAGAGCTCGTCTTTGCTGCCGAAGTAGCGGTAGAGGTTGCCGGTGGAGATGCCCGCCTCCCGGGCGATCGCGGCCATCGTCGCGCCGGCATAGCCCGCGTCCGCGAACACGATCTCGGCGGCCTCGGTCATCCGGTCGCGAACCTCTTCCTTGAGCTGTTGGGCCATCGGCGTCTCTCAATAGTGAATGAGTAGTTCGCTATTGAGAGGTCGTCAAGTGACCGTGCCGTGTCCGGCCCAACGGCCTCGGAGCACGGCCCGCGTGGAGCACCAACCCCTCGACCTCCCGGCGGGCTGCGCGAGGCAGATCGCTTCGGGGTCGACGTATGGTGCGGCATGGCCCGCCCCGAGCTCGCGCTGCCGCCGGACACCGATCATCTCACGCTGGGCAACCAGCTCTGGGGACGCCGAGGTCCGCTGTGTCCATCAGGAAGAGGAGGGCGCCCCGATCGACATCGCGGTGCCGAACCTCGCGCGCGCGTTCCGGGTCGGCTCCTCGCTCTGCACCCTCAGCCACGAGCGTGAGCTCGCGTGCCGACAGTGGGGAGAGCTCGAGGCCGGGCCGAGCCGCATCACTCTTTGAAACACGTCCTCGACGCCTGAGCCGCCTCGGTGAACGTGCTGACCCGCACCGCTGCATCGGGGTCCACCGTCCGTTCGCGCGACGAGTCGATGCGAGTGACCGACCACCGACGCGCGGCTCGGTCAACGGAGGAGGCGCGCCAGACCCCTTGGAGGGTCGCCGAGACGCCGTTCGCGGGATTCAGAGCGCGGTCAGGTAGCCCAGCCGTTCGACGGCTGCGTTGCCCGCTTCTTCGAGCAGGGCATGCAGATCGCGGCGGCGAATGTAGCGCTCTTCGCGCTTGCCGTCGTCGCCCTCGACCTTGAGCGTGAGCTCGTGCTCGTTGGGCGTCCGCTTCGCGAGCTCGCGTACCACCGGTGCGAAGGCGCGCGCGATCTCGTCGATCGCCTGGAGCGCGTTCCCCTCGGCGAGCACGTCGTGGCCATCGACGCGAACGGCCGCGACGCTGGCGCGAGCAGCGAAGGCGCGTTGCGCGGTCTCCTCGAGGGACTCCCAGAGCCCCTCGAGCTTCTCGGCGTCCGAAGGCACCGCCGGGAACATGGTCATGCCGTCGTCGCTCTCGCGCTCGATGGTCACGTCCACCGCTTCGCCATCGCGGGAGAGCTCGAGCAGCAGCGGGGGCTTCTTGCTCCCCGGCTTCTTCTCGAGCCGGACCTCTGCACGGTTCGGCAGTAGCCGGGCCTCGGTCACCACCAGATCGCCGATGCGCACGAGCTCACGGGTCATGTCGCGCCGAAGGAACTTCTTCTTCATCCCGACCTGTACCTCCATCGCGCCGGCCACGGACGCGACGGTGCGCTTGGCGTCCCAGTCGGGCACGCCGTCCTCGGCGATGAGGTAGTCCACCTTCACGTCCCCGGGAAAGGCACGAGTGACGGTGAACCCGTAGTCCGATTCGCGAAGGCGAATCACGGTCTGACTCGGCTGGGCGCCGAGCTCCGTTTGCAGGAAGAGCGTCTGCAGCTCGTCGCGCATGACCCGCCGGTGGGCCACTGCCTGGTCGTGGGCCGAGCCATTCTCCCGCCGGAGCCGCGCTTGCTCGGCGGCCTCGGTCTCCCCGGCGAGCTGGTCGATGAGCTTCTGAAGCCGCTCGGAGAGGCTCTCCGCGAGCGGTCCGGCATCCTCGGAGGCGATGTCGGCGGTCTGGAGCGCGGTCTTGGCCTCCTCCACCCATCGGTCCACGCCTTCCAGGGCGCGCGCCGTGATCGCCGCGTCCATCTCGCGCTCGGTGTCGAGCTGCTCGATCTCCGCCTGGAGTGCCGCGATGCGGCCGCCGTGCAGGAGCAACCGCTCCAGCCCCGCCAGGAAGTCGAAGGCCAAGGGGAATGGCGTCGAGTCCGCGTAGAGATAGCGCACTTCGGGGGGAGGTTAGGGCAGTCGACGGCCCGCCGGCAGCACTTTTCGGTTCTGCGAGCTATAAGGCCGGCGATGGCCCCGATGCGCACCGAGCCCCACACCCTGGTCCACCAGCTCGCCCGTTGGGCGGAAGAGCGCCCCGCGCAGCCCGCGCTGCACGGCAAACGCGACGGCCGGTGGGTGCGCCTGAGCTGGTCCGAGTACCTGCATCGGGCTCGGGCGGTGGCCAAGGCGCTCATCCACCTCGGTCACGAGGTGGGCGAGAAGGTCGTGCTCGTCGGCGCCAACCAGCCGGAGTGGGTACAGATCCAGTCCGGTGCCCAGATCGCGCGCGGCGTACCCGCACCGATCTATGGCACCTGCACACACGAGCAGACCGCGTACATCATCGACAACTCCGAGTCGCGCTTCTGGTTCTGCGACGGGGAAGAGCAGCTGCTCAAGCTCCTCGAGTGCGAGGCGCAGGAGCTCTGCCGCAAGGCGACCAAGATCATCACCTTCGTCCCCGTCGAGCACGCGGACGAGCGAGTGATGAGCCTCGCGGACTTCATCCACCTGGGGAACCAGCAGAAGGACTCCGAGGTGGACGAGCGCTTCGCGGCGCTGACCGACGACGAGACCTGCCTCATGATCTACACCTCCGGCACCACGGGCGTGCCGAAGGGCGTCGAGATCGACCACGGTGGCCAGATCCTCATCGGCCGCTCGGTGCTGAAGCTCGCGCCCGAGTTCGGCGATGGGCGCGCCGAGTACCACCACGTGAGCTATCTGCCGCTGAGCCACCAGGCCGAGCAGATCCTCACCAACATCGCGACGCTCGCGGTCGGCGGGCAGGTCTACTTCTGCCCGGAGATCGCGATGGTGAAGGACTTCCTCACCGAGGTCCGTCCCACCGTCTTCCTCGGCGTGCCGCGCGTCTGGGAGAAGTTCGAGGCCGCCCTTCGGGCGCGTCTCGCTGACGCGACCGGCTTCAAGGCCAGGCTGGCGCAGTGGGCGCGCGACACCGAGTTCGAGTGTTTCCAGGAGCAGGTCGAGCGTGGGGTGCGCGCCGAACGGCACATGCCGATCAAGCGGCGCGTCGCCCGGAAGCTCGTGGTCGACAAGGTGAAGACCGCGCTCGGTCTCGACCGACTCACCTTCGCGCTGACCGGCTCGGCGCCCATGGCGCCGCGAACCCAGGAGTTCTTCGCCAGCCTCGGCATCTCCGTCAACGACGCTTACGGACTGACGGAGACCAGCGGCGTGGCGACGATCAGCGACCCGCTCAAGCCGCGCTTCGGCACCGTGGGCAAGCCGCTCGCCGGCGTGGAGATCCGCATCGGTGACGAGCAGGAGATCCAGCTCAAGGGCCGCAACATGGTCAAGGGCTACTTCAAGATGCCCGACAAGACCGCCGAGCTCTACACCGAGGACGGCTGGCTCAAGACCGGCGATCAGGGGGCGTTCGACGACGAGGGCAACCTCAAGATCACCGGGCGCATCAAGGAGCTCATCATCACCGCCGGCGGAAAGAACGTCGCGCCGGTGGAGCTCGAGCACTACGTCGCCCCGGTCCCTGGCGTCGGTCAGGTCGTGGTGGTCGGTGACCGTCAGCCCTTCCTGAGCGCGCTCATCACGTTGGACCCGGAGAACCTCGGTGCCCTCGCCGAGGCGGCCGGCACCCGGCAGGCGCCGATGGCCGAGATGGCCGCCGACCCGAAGGTGAAGAGCTTCTTCGAACGCGAGATCGAGACCCGCTGCAACGCGAAGGTCGCTCGGTACCAGACCATCAAGAAGATCCATGTCCTCCCGGAGGAGTTCTCCGTCGACGGTGGCGAGCTCACGGCGAGCATGAAGCTCCGCCGGCCGCAGATCGTCGAGAAGTACGCCGCGGAGATCGACGCCTTCTACGCGGGCGGTACGAAGACCACCCCCGCCCGCGCCTGAAGCGCCGCCTGGAGTGACGAACCTGACGCGCCCCTGACGCTCGGGTGGATGGTAGGGTGACGCCGGGGGGCAGAATTGGGCGTTCCTTCATATGATCTGGGCGAGGACGGGATCCTCCGCATCACCTTTCCGCCCGGTGACACCTTCGATGCGGCTTCGGCTCTGATGGCGGTCGCGGAGCATCGGTCCGTCGCTGCCGGGCGAAAGCTCCCGACCCTGGTCGACGTCTCCAATCTACGGTCCATGGATCGGGAGGCGCGCGAGCTGGTGTCCGGCCCTGCGGTCGCATCGGTCACGGCTCGACTCGCGATCGTGGTGGGCGGCCCCGTGAGCGCGATGATCGGGAACTTCTTCCTCCGAGTGACGAAGCCGCAGTATCCGACGCGGCTCTTCGAGAGCCGTGAGGCCGCCGAGCGATGGCTCCAGCGGAGTGACACCGAGTGAGCGATCCTTCGATTGCCGCTGCGCTCGAGTTGCTGACGCGGATCGCCACTGGCGAGCCGGGGGCGCGCGGGGAGCTCGTGGATGGCGCGGAGCACGAAGAGGTCAACGCGCTGATCGTCGGGCTCAACATGCTGGCCGAGGACCTCGAGCACGAGCGGGAGCAGCGCCGGCGCGCCGAGAGCCTGCTCCAGGACGAGCGCGACTCGTACGATCGGTCCCCTGCGCTCTTCTGCTCGGTCGACGCGGCGACGCTGACCATCTTGAAGTGCAACCAGACCCTGGCCAACACTCTGGCGCGGCCAATCGACGAGCTCATCGGCACCGACGTGGTGTCGCTCTTCGTCGCCTCGGATCGAGAGGCCGCGGCACGAGTCTTCGACGCCGCGGTCGATGGTTCGGCCGCGGTGGTGCCGGAGCTCGCACTACAGGGTGACCCCGGCGGCATCGTCGTCCATACCCAGCTCTCGTTCGTGGAAGGCCCGGTCCCACGGGTGCGAGTCGTCTGGCGTGACGTGACCCGAGAGCGGCTGCTCGAGCGACAGCTCGCCCAGGCTCAGAAGATGCAGGCGATCGGGCGCCTCTCGGGCGGCGTCGCCCACGACTTCAACAACATCCTCTCCATCGTGGTGGCTTCGACGTCGCTCGCCCGCTCGCAGCTGCCCAAGGGCCATCCGGTCAGCGAGGACCTCCACCTGATCGAAGAAGCCGCGCAGCGCGGCTCGGACCTCACGCAGCAGCTGCTCGCGTTCTCGCGACAGAAGGTGGTCCGTCTCCAGCCGGTGTCGCTCTGCGAGATGGTGACCGATCTGGACCGGTTGCTCCGTCGCCTGCTGCCTTCGAGTATCGATCTGCAAGTCGAGTTGCCCGCCGAGGACGTGATCGCCGTCGCGGACTCCTCTCAGCTCTCGCAGGTGCTGGTGAACCTCGTGGTGAACGCCCGCGACGCGATCGAGGAATCGGGTCGGATCCTCATCGAGGTCGAGTCCGTCTCACTCGACGAGGAGTATTCGGACACTCACCTGGAGGTGGAACCGGGGGACTACGCTCTCGTCACGGTGACCGACGATGGGTGCGGCATGTCCAGCGACGTTCTCTCCCAGGTCTTCGAACCCTTCTTCACGACCAAGGAGGCGGGGAAGGGGTCCGGTCTCGGTCTGTCGATGTGCTACGGGATCGTCCGCCAGTCTGGGGGCAACATCTACGTCTACTCGGAGGTCGGGCACGGCACGACCATCAAGGTCTACCTGCCCCGGCACGGGGGGGCGCCGACCGAACCGGTGGCGAAGGAGCACTCGTCGCTCCCTCCGCGGGGCAACGAGACCGTCCTCTTGGTGGAAGACGACGACCTCCTGCGAAA
The DNA here is from genome assembly GCA_964462035.1 of uncultured Sandaracinus sp. Classification (GTDB taxonomy): domain Bacteria; phylum Myxococcota_A; class Polyangia; order Polyangiales; family Houyiibacteriaceae; genus UBA1660. The sequence continues at coordinate 103,960 of CAYXAP010000025.1, read as the reverse complement.
GCTCGGGGTCCGGGTCCTCGGCGCGGCCGGCTACCGAGTGATCGCAGCCGAGAACGGCCAAGACGCGCTGGCGACCTTGGCGGCCGAGCCGACCTCGATCGATCTCGTGGTGACCGACGTCGTGATGCCGGAGATGGGTGGGCGGGACCTCATCGAACGTCTTCGGGTGGACCAGCCGGACCTCCCGGTGCTCTACGTCTCGGGCTACACCGCCAACGCGATCGTCCACGAGGGTGTCTTGGAGGATGGTGTGGAGTTCTTGGGCAAGCCGTACACGCCACAACAGCTCCTTCGCATGATCCGTCAGGTCTTGAGCAAGGCGTGAGCGGCTGGTGTAGCTAGTCCACTCGGACGCGAAGGCGATACTGTCCGACGAGCGCGCGGTGGTCCGAACAAGGGCCCGAGCAGTCCCCCGGGATGTCGAGGCTGTTCCCGAAGTAGCGGTCGTCCACGATCCGGTTCTCGCGCGCGAAGATGAAGTCGATCTTCACACCGGTGCCGCAGGGACCGGCCGTCCGGTTCGGAGTCGTGGTCTCGCCGTGTCCCGGGCAGTGGTCCGGGTCGGCATCGTCGACCTCCCGGTACCGCCCGCGGTTGTTGGGGTTGTTCCGCGGGTGATTCGCGCTCGAGGAGTAGACCGCGTTCAGACCGGAGTCGTTCGGTCGAAGGTTCAGGTCGCCACTGAGGATCACGGTGTCGCGCTCCTCGGCCCACCACTGCTCGATTTGGTCGAGCACGCGCTCGAGCTGGCGGCGGGCGAGGGTGTCCCCGGGCGAGACGTGAACGCTGCAGAAGCGGAGGTGCCGCCAGCGCTCGAGCCGGGCACAGAGCAAGTTCCGATCGCCGTAGCGATCAGAGCCCACGGTCTGCCGAGTCGCGGGACGGATCGCGAAGCGGCTGTAGATCGCGTTGCCCACGACTCGTCCCGTTCCGTCGCCCACGAACGCCGAGAAACGCGCGCGACCCATGCCCCAGTGGGCCCGTAGGGCGTCTCGAATGCTCGCGTATTGCGCGGGGCAGACCTCGTTGAGGCCGACGAAGTCGACGTTGCGTTCACGGACGTAGCGCACGACGGCGCGGGTGATACCGGGGGTCTGGCAGTCGTTCTCCTTCCCGCCGGCGATGTTCCAGTGCAAGACCCGTCGGGTCTGTTCGATGACCGTCGGTCCGGTGGGCGAGGGTGGTGCCGGGGGCCTGAACGCATCGACCGTCGGGGGCTCGGGCGGGACCCACCCGTCGGCTTCGACGTACGCGTCGGCCTGCGGCATGGCGGCGTCATGCGCCCAGAGCGTTCCACCATCTGCTTCTGCCGCATCGAGCTCGAAGGCCGCATCGACCGGCAGCGAGCCATCGCCTTCATCGAGCTCACCCACTCCGCACGCCATCACGAGGCAGAGCGCGAGCGTCGCGAGACCTGGCGAGTGGCTCCAGCGTCCGCGGAGGAAGCCGAAGAGCAGGAGCAAGAACCACGCTCCAGCGGCACCCCCACCGCCAGCGGAGCACCCGCCATCCAGCGACGGCTCGCCGTCGCCGTCACGGCCCCCATCGGGCTCCTCGCACGCGTCGCCGATCCCGTCGCCGTCCGTGTCGATCTGATCGTCGGCGACCTCCGGACACACGTCGTCGTCGTCGGCGACCCCATCACCATCTCGATCGTCGTCGCACTCGTCTCCGATCCCATCGGCGTCGAGGTCCAGCTGCAGCTCGTCGGGCACTCCGGGACACACGTCCGACTCGTCGGGAACGCCGTCGCCGTCGGCGTCGTCCTCGCAGGCGTCGCCGATCCCGTCGCCGTCGGAGTCGGTCTGGTCCGGATCGGCCACGTCCGGACAGACGTCCATCTCGTCGAGGACCCCGTCGTCGTCCAGGTCGCCGTCGTCGATCAGGTCGGGGATCCCGTCGCCGTCCGAGTCGTCGCAGGCGTCGCCGAGCCCGTCGGCGTCCATGTCCGCCTGATCGGGGTTCGGCTCGCGGCGGCAGTTGTCCTCGTCGTCCGGCACCCCGTCACCATCATCGTCTCCCTGGCAGGCGTCGCCGCGGCCATCCATGTCGGTGTCCCGCTGCCCTGCGTTCGGGACCAATCGACAGTTGTCCATCTCGTCCGGCACGCCGTCGTCGTCGTCGTCCTGGTCGCAGGCGTCACCGCGCCCGTCCATGTCGGTGTCTCGCTGCCCGCCGTTCGGCACGCCGCGACAGTTGTCGCAGACGTTGCCCACGCCGTCGCCGTCGTCGTCGGCCTGGCCGCCGTTCGGATCGTTCGGGCAGTTGTCGCACGCGTTGCCGATGCCATCGCCGTCTCGGTCGCGTTGGCCGGAGTTCGGCACTCCCGGGCAGTTGTCACAGACGTTCCCGTCGCCATCGCCGTCCCGGTCGGCCTGGCCGGCGTTCCGGTCGGACCGGCAGTTGTCGCAGGCGTTCCCGACCCCATCGCCGTCCCGGTCGGCCTGGTGCGGGTTCGACTCGCCGGGGCAGTTGTCGCAGATGTTGCCGACCCCGTCGCCATCCCGGTCGTTCTGTGGCGCGTTCGAGATGCCGGGGCAGTTGTCGCGTGCGTCCGGGACTCCGTCCCCGTCGCGGTCGGCCGATTGGCAACCGGTGCCGGGGGCCTGGCCGAAGCTCCGTTGATTCGTCCAGAGCGAGCTCGAGCGGCCGCAGGACCCCCGGTACATCTCGCGTGTTCCGGAGATGCTCCACGAGCTGCGACTCGACGCGGGTCGCCAGCCATGGTGGAGGTGCGGACCGCTGCTGTTGCCGCTCGACGCCGATTGGGCGAGCACCTGACCGCAGCGCACCGTCTGGCCGGCGCGCACCCGCACCGAGCCCTGCCGCAGGTGGGCGTACATGGTCTGGGAGCCGTCGGCGTGCTGGACCTCGACCCAGTTCCCCAGGTAGCCCCCGCAGGTGCTGCCCAGGCCGCCGGTGCTCGGACACCCGTCGTTGGTGCGCGTGACCCGCCCCGAAGCCGATGCCAGCACCTCCGTGCCCGTGGGGAGTCGGTAGTCGGTTCCAGAGTGACCGTCGTAGCTGCGGCTCCCGCAGCTGTGGTCTCGCGAGCCACCGCCCCGTCGACCGTCGGCGTCGTAGTAGGCGCTGATCCCGAAGTCGCCGCCGAACGGGCGGCGGTGCTTGGTGGACTGGGCCATCGCCGGAGCCGCGAGTCCGAGCACCATCAGGGTGAGAGCGAGGCGGTTCATCGCGCACCCCCGAAGGCCACGCGGGCGCCATCCACCAGAGTGGTGAGCGAACCGTAGCGGTCCACCGCGGGCGCGTGGGCGCCCTCGAGCTCGTCGAGCACGTCGCCCGTCGGCAGGTCGAGCGCCACGACCCCCCGTTCGTCCTCGAAGATCAGCTCCGTCCCGCGCCAGATCGGTGCGGTGGGTGCCGAGGGCACTCGCGCCGACACCGGCAGCGCCGCCAGCGCGCCGCTCGCGGTTCGCCGGTGGAGTCGCGGCAGACCGGCGACGCCGGAGACGAAGACGACCTCGCGACCGTCGTCCGAGAGCGCCGGTGACCAGACCGGCGCCATCCCAACGGTCAGGGTCTCGACGACGCCCCGGCTCGGGTAGGCGCGCGCGAGCTCCAGATCGGGCGGCGACCCGCGCGTGTACGCGACCACGCCCTCGGCCACCGAGAGCGGACCGTAGGCTTCGTGGTCGAGGACCCGCCCGTGGCCGACCTCGTCGTACACCACGAGCGCGTGGTTCTCGTCGATCACCACCGCTCCGAAGCCGAGGAAGCGGGCGTCCTGCACCAGCAGTCCCTCGAGCGCATCGCCCAGGGAGCCCGAGAGGGTCGACTCGAGGCTCAGGATGCGCCCCGAATCGGTGTGCTCGAGCACGGGAAGCACCCGCCCCCGGAGCACGGCGTCGCCTCGCTGGTCGAGCTCGATCCGGTCGGCCTCGAGCGTGGGCTCCGAGAGCGACTCGCTGGTGTCGTGGTCGGGCGCGCTCGGGGTGGCCGTGCAGGCCACCAGAGCGATCGCGAGGGAGATGGGGGGACATCGCATGCCCACAGGAGAGCAAGCGACGCCCCCTCTCATCCTTACCGCGTCGGCGCGTTGAGGGAGGCCTCCGAGAACGCCGATCGGTCCACGAACTGGACGACCGGTCCCGTTCTTGGACGCCCTTTCGTCCAAGGCTTGGGCAGCTTCGGGTCGCCTTTTACGAAACTCCGATTTTGGTCACGGCGCGGTCGTGGCACGGATGCTGCTCTACCCATCGCAAACGGAGGTCTGCGATGGGTCGTTCGATTCTGGTCGTGCTCTCGGTATCGATGGGGTGTGCCGCACCCATGGCGGATGCAACGGGAGGGCTGACCGACTACGTCGCTCCCCCGACCCCCGACACCTTCGAGCTCGAAGTCGGCGAGCTCCAGACCTCCGGTGCGCTCGAGCTGGAGGGCGAGACCTACGACTTCGGGCTGAGTCAGATCGATGAGGACAGCTTCGACGTGTTCCTCCAGCTGCATGGCCTTCGCCTCACGCTGCTGCTCGACCGGCCCCTCGGGGTCATGGAGTTCGATGGCTACGCCGCCGATGACGCGAGCAACACGCTCGTGACCCCGGAGGATCGCGAAGCGATCGAGACGCTGGTCCACGCCTTCGACTCGCTCGGTGAAGAGGTCCACACCCACGTGGACATCCTGCGCTCGGTCATCGGGATCTGGGCCGAGTACAACGAGGCCATGCCCCTCCTGCGACAGCACCTCTACGAGGAGAGCCGCGGCGTGACCGGCCTCTGCGGCTCCTGCAAGAGCTACGTGAAGTTCAGCTTCGACTGCAACCACGCGGGCTGGTGGGCGGACAAGACGACCGCCTACGGCTTCGTCGCCCACTACTCTGCCTACAGTTGCGCCAGCGGCACCAAGTGGAAGACGAGCAGCGGCGGTAGCGCGAACTGCCTCTCGAACGACCCGGACCACTTCAGCTCCCATGAGTACGGCTTCGGCAACTGCTTCGCCCGCTGCGGGGGTGGCTGTGGCAGCGCGCGCCGGTACACCATGGACTGCGGCCACCACGACCTGTGTGTGCGGAGCAATCACGCGATCTCCAGCGCCTACTGCAACGACCAGCTGGCCTCGGCGAGCGATGACGCAGTCTCGAGCGTGAACTGCACCTCTTGCTGAGGCCCTGACCGCGGCCTGGCGGCGTGACTTCAGCCCAGTCGGATGGTCCACGAAATAGACGTCTGTCCCGTTTGTAGACGCCCATTCGTCCAAGAGTTGGGCCACGACGCTCCCGCCGAGCCAAAAGCCCCGATCCTTGCTGTGGCACGCATTCTGCTCTGTCCAACGCGACGGAGGTCTGCTGATGGCGCGTTCGGTGTTGGTGTTGGTCTTGGTTTCGATGGGGTGTGCAGCGCCCATGGCTGACGAGTCGATCGAGGACCTGAACGAGTACGTGGCACCGGAGACACCCGACACGTTCGAGCTCGACGTCGGCGTGCTCCAGACCCGGGGGCAGCTCGAGCTCGATGGGCAGACCTACGAATTCGGTCTGGAACAGATCGGCGAGAACAGCTTCGACGTGTTCCTCCAGCTGCACGGCCTCCGGCTGACGCTGCTCCTCGACCGCAGCCTGGGCGTGATGGAGTTCGACGGTTACACCGCCGATGACGCCAGCAACACCCTGGTGACCCCGGAGGACCGCGAAGCGATCGAGACGCTGGTCCACGCCTTCGACTCCCTCGGCGAGGAGGTCGAGGTCCACGTCGACGTCCTGCGGCAGGTCATCGGCCACTGGGCCGAGTACAACGAGGCGATGCCTCTGCTGCGCCAGCACCTCTACGAAGAGAGCCGTGCCGTGCAGGGGCTCTGCGGCTCCTGCCGGAGCTACGTGAAGTTCAGCTTCGACTGCAACCACGGCGGCTGGTGGACGGATCGGACGACCGCCTACGGCTACGTTCGCCACTTCTCCGCCTACAGCTGTGCGAGCGGCACCAAGTGGAAGAAGACCGGCTCCGGTGGGTCCTACTGCCGCTCGAGTGACCCGGACCACTTCAGCACCTTCGAGTACGGCTACGGGAACTGCTTCGCTCGCTGCGGCGGTGGCTGCGGCAGCTCGCGCCGCTACACCAAGGACTGTGGCCACCACGACCTCTGCGTCCGAAGCAACCACGCGATCTCCAGCGCCTACTGCAACGACCAGCTGGCCTCGGCGAGCGATGACGCAGTGTCGAGCGTGAACTGCACCTCCTGCTGATAGACTGCTGCCCATGACTGGAGGTCCGCTTCGCACCGGGCTCATGATCGCCGCCGCCGCTCTGGTCGGCGGCGTCGTGGTTTGGCAGCTCTGGCCCGCCGAGGAGTCCGAGCCGCCACTCCACGCCGATTCGTCGGCCGCACCTCCGACCTTCCCGGAGCTCCCGGAGCTCACGAGCTCACCCACCGATGAGGTCGAAGCGGTCGCGCCCGAGGTCGAGCCCGACCACGACCACGACCACGAAGGCGAGCCGGAAGACGAAGACCCCGACCCGATGGTCTACGACCCGAGCCTGCCGCGCTCGCCGGACAACGCGCCGGTCGTCGACCTCGAGGAGGGGCCCAACGACGAGCTCACTCGGGAGGAGCAGCGGCCACGGATGGTCCGAGCCCTCGAGATGATCGACGGCGCCATCGAGCGAGCGCAGGCGGTGCTGGCCGAGAGCGACGACCCCGACGAACGGCACGCCGCCGAGGTCCGGATCGTTCGGCTGAACCGGGTACGGGCTCAGCGGACCGAAGAGCTCGAGGAGTTCGACCAGGAGATCGAAGGGGAAGTGCAGTGAGCCGATGGGCGCTGGCCCTCGCTCTGGCAGCCCTCGGCGGGTGCGAGCAGGACTCGGTCGTTCAGACTCCCGAAGCCGCGGACGCCCCGGAGGAGCCCGCCCCGCCGCTCGGAGCGGGAGCAGCCACGGCACGCGAGGCCGTGACCGGCTTCTTCGAGGCGGTCGAAGCGGATGACTGCGAGGGGATGCTGGCGGTCGTCGCTGGCGGCCTGGCGGAGCGGATCCACCAGCGCGGTTGCGATGTCGCGCTCGAGGAGCTGCACCACATGGGGATGAAGCTGATCGACATCCCCTCGGTCGAGCCGGATGGTCGGGACGACAGCGCGGTCATCGTCCATGCGAACCTGGATCTCGGTGATGGACCGAAGCCGACGACCCTGCTGGTGGTGAACCGGAATGCGCGCTTCCACCTCACCTCGCTCTGAGCGCGCCGCACCAGACCGGCGGCGGATGGTCGCGACCATGGGCCTGCTCTGGATCGCGGGGAGCTTCGGTTGCGCGGCGCCGGTCGCGTCCTCGGAGCAGGCCATCCGCGACGGGGAGCTGGCCGATGTACCCGGGGTGGTGGCCATCGTGCTCTGGCCGCCAACGGTCAGCGAGCCGCTGGTGTCGCAGTGCACGGGCGTCCTGGTCGCGCCGCGATTGGTGCTGACGGCTGCGCACTGCGTGGCGCCGCCGGCGGATCCCGGGCCGCACGCAGTCGTCTTCGGTCCGGACCTCTCGGGTGAGGTGCAGCTCGTGGACGTCGCCGAAGTCGGCGTGCATCCCGCCTTCGACCCGGAGACGCTCGCCCGAGATCTGGCGTGGATGCGCCTGGGGCGAGAAGCGCCGGTCGCGCCCATCGCTCGCTCCGAGGCCCCGCTCACCGAGGCGGCTCTGGGCCGGCTGGTGCGAATCGTGGGCTTCGGCGGCGAAGGCGAGGGCATCGCCGATGGCCGCCTTCGGGCAGGTGAGGCGTCGGTGAGCGCGGTCGGCGAGTGGGACTTCGACGTGGTCCCCGCGCCGGCGCTGAGCTGCCGCGGGGACAGCGGTGGTCCGCTGCTCTCGGTCGGCGAGGAGCCGGCCCGCTTGGTGGGGATCACGTCGCACGGAGACGCGGCCTGCGAGGAGAGCGGCACCAACGCGGACGTGGCGGCCGAGCAGGCGCTCATCGACGACTGGGTGGCGGCTGCCGCCGCCGAGCCCATCGAGGCCCCCGACCCTCGGCTGGAGACGCTCTGCAGCGTTCGGTGCGAGGACGACGAGGAGTGCCCTTTCGGTACGCAGTGCGAAGAGGAGGGGGGCCGCTCGAGGTGCGTGCTCGCCCCGCTGCCGGCGGGAGAGCTCGGCCCTCTTTGTGAGACGGACGCCGAGTGCGGGTCCGGCATCTGCGCGCGCGAGCCCTTCGGCGCCTCGCGCTGCCTGGAGCTCTGTGGGAGCGGCGGCGGTTGTCAGTCGGCGCCTGGCCGATCGCCGTTGCCGCTCCTGGTCGCGATGGCGACCGTGGGCCTGGTCCTGCGCCGCCGTCGCCCCGTCGGCTGACCCACACCCGCGGGCACCGAGCCCCGAACCGGCTCAGCGCTTGCGTCGGCGACCGACTGCGAGGAGCGTGAGCGCGAAGAGCGTGAAGCCACCGTTCGGCGTACCGCCGGCCGCGCAGCCGCTCTCGAGCCCCGTGTCATCGGCGGGGAGGCCGTCCATGGTCGGATCCCAGTCGTCGTCTTCCATGGCGTCGAGGTCTTCGTCCGGGAGGGAGTCCGGCTCCGGGTCGCAGGCGTCGCCGAGCCCGTCGAGGTCGCGGTCGAGCTGGTCCGGGTCGGACACGTTTGGGCACACGTCGACGTCGTCCACGATCCCATCGCCATCGCGGTCGTCGTCGCACACGTCGCCGAGCCCGTCCGCGTCGAGGTCGCTCTGGTCCGGGTCGGGCTCGTCCGGGCAGCCGTCCATCGCGTCCGCGACGCCGTCGCCGTCCCGGTCGTCGTCGCAGTCGTCGCCGATGCCGTCCTCGTCGAGGTCGCCGGGGCTCTCGTCCGGAATCATCGGGCAGAGGTCACGGGCGTCGGCGGTGCCGTCGTCGTCCGAGTCGTCGCACACGTCGCCGCGCCCGTCACCGTCCCAGTCGGCCTGGTCTGGGTTGGCGCGACCGGGGCAGTTGTCGTTCTCGTCACGAACGCCGTCGCCGTCGTCGTCACCGTCGCAGCGGTTGCCGCGGCCGTCGCCGTCGCGGTCGGCCTGGCCCGCGTTGGGCACGCCGGGGCAGTTGTCGACCTCGTTGCGGACCCCATCGCCGTCCTTATCGCCGTCGCAGAGGTTGCCGCGGCCGTCGCCGTCCATGTCGGCCTGCCCACGGTTGGGCACGTTGCGGCAGTTGTCGCACCGGTCGCCGATGCCGTCGCCGTCGGAGTCCGCCTGACCCGCGTTCGCCTCGTCGCGGCAGTTGTCACAGCGGTCCCCCACCCCGTCTCCATCGCGGTCGCGCTGACCCGAGTTGGCGTGGCGCGGGCAGTTGTCGCAGACGTTCCCTCGGCCGTCGTCGTCGCGATCCGCCTGGCCTGCGTTCGCGTCCCCGGGGCAGTTGTCGCGATCGTTGCGGATTCCGTCACCGTCGCGGTCGGTGAAGAAGAGAGTCTGTCGACGCGCCGCTTGGATCGTGAGCTCGATGTGCAGGTGGTCGTGGTGCGGGTGGGGGCCGCCGTAGGCAGCGTCTTTGCGGCCAGAGCGGGAGCCACTCCACGACGTCCGCTCCCACACCAGGTACTGCATGCCGACCCGCTCGGCGTTGCGCACCAGCCAGTTGGCCACTGCGTCGCCCTTGTCGTTGTCCGCCTGTCCCCCATCGAGCGGGATGAAGAGGTCGATGGCCCGACCCGTTCCGTGGATCGACATCAGGTGGGGGCTGGCCGTGTTCTGTCGGCACGAGTAGCCGCCATAGCTACTGGTCTGTCGCGGGAACTTTCGGCGGAGGAACTCGGCTACCGCACGGGTCCCGGGGCGAATGCCGCCGGCGCATCGGCTCGGATCCCAGCGCGGGCCGCCGTCGTAGGCGACGAACTGCGCCTCGCCGGCGCGACGGACCGCAGCCGGCAACGTCCAGGGGCCCGGTCGGGCGATCGCCGCCGCCGCCGCGCCGACCTCGTCGTCGTAGGGGTCGGGGTCGGCGCCCGGGTCGTAGGGTTGGCCCACGCACCCCGCGAGCATCAGCGCCGCGGCAGCCGAGCGCCGCCGGCGAAGCACGAGGAGCACGAGGACCGCGAACGCGAACGCGCCACCGCTCGCCGAGCCGCCGGCCGAGCAGCCGGTGCTGATCGTGGTGGGCTCGGTCGGGTCGGCGCCCGTGGGCGGACCCGCCGGCGGATCGGTGACGGGTACGTCGAAGTCGGGGGTGTCGGCCAGCGGCGTGTCCGGCTCCGGGTCGCAGGCGTCGCCCACCCCGTCCTCGTCGCGGTCGCCCTGCTCCGGGTCGGCCACGGCCGGGCAGAGATCGTCGGCGTCGAACACGCCATCACCGTCCTGGTCCAGGTCGCAGAGGTCACCGAGCCCGTCGCCGTCGAGGTCTTCCTGCTCCGGATCGGGGTCCTCCGGGCACACGTCCTCGGCGTCGATGATCCCATCCATGTCCGTGTCGGTGCGCTCCTCCAGGTCGGTCAGCCCGTCGCCGTCCGAGTCGTCGCACGCATCGCCGATCCCATCGCCGTCGAAGTCCGCCTGGTCCGCGTTCGGTCGGCGCCGGCAGTTGTCGTCGTCGTCGCGTACTCCGTCGCCGTCGTCGTCGCCGTCGCAGCGGTCACCGCGGCCGTCCATGTCGCGGTCGAGCTGGCCGGCGTTGGGCACCCCGGCGCAGTTGTCCATCTCGTTGGGCACCCCGTCGCCGTCCTTGTCGCCGTCGCAGAGGTTGCCGCGGCCGTCTTCGTCGAGATCGGCCTGCCCCCGGTTGGCCACGTTGCGGCAGTTGTCGCAGACGTTGCCCACCCCATCGCCGTCGTTGTCGCTCTGGCCGGCGTTCGCGTCGCTCGGGCAGTTGTCGCAGACGTTGCCCACCCCATCGCCGTCGCGGTCGCGCTGGCCGGCGTTCTCGCGGCCGGGGCAGTTGTCGCAGGCGTTGCCGACGCCGTCGCCGTCGCGGTCCGCTTGGCCGCCGTTGGCGACCCGTGGGCAGTTGTCGCGGCCATCGGGCACGCCGTCGCCGTCGCGGTCGGGCTTCCAGAAGTCGGCGCCCATCTCGCGGTACACGTTGCGCGCGTTGCTGGCGTAGTGGGAGTAGCGCTGCGACCAGCACGAGTAGCTGGGAAGGCAGCCGTTGTAGTAGTGGGTCACCGTCCGGATCCACTGCTCGAAGCGGCCGTTGCCGATCCGTACGCCGTTCATCCACGCGATGGCCTCGGAGCGGTTCGAGACGCCGGAGATGTAGGTCGACCGCACCACCATCGCCGTCACGAAGTCCACGGCGGCGCGGGTGTTGCCGCGGATCGAGAGGATGCGGGTCCCTTCGCGGCGCAGCGTGTCCGAGAAGGTGCCAGCGTCGAACTGGAACATCCCCAGGCCGCCCTGGCGTAGCGAGCAGGGCCCATCGCCGGCGCCGGCCACCACCGGACCGCCGCCGCAGTCGGCGCTGTTCGGTCCCTGGCAGGCCCAGGTCAGCTCTCGCCAGCAGTGGCTCATCTGGGTCTCGGCGTCGGCGATGCCGGCGAGGAGCCAGCCCTGGGTCAGCCCATCGACGAGCGCCGCGTCGCGGATCTCGCCGGCCCGCCGTCGCCGCTGTGCCGCGCTGAGCTCGCTCGACGCCGACGCGACCCGCTCGGACGCGAGATCGGGTTCGGGCTGGGGGCCGAAACAGCCCACGACGACCACCAGAGAGAGCACCCACGAGAGACGACGCACCAACATGCCCTTCAGGGTGGGCCGGGCCGCGAGGACCGATCCTTACCGCGTCGGCGCGATGGCGCTCAGGTGCCGGCGGGGCCCAGATCCCCGGCGCTGGGGCCGGGGCCGGGGCGGAGGAGCGCTCCGAGGACCCCGCTGAGGATCGCGGCGCCGACGAGGCCGCCAGCGATGCCGAGCCCCAGACGGAGGGGCCGTCGGTCGGCGGAACCCGAGTCGACCCCGCGGAGGGTGAGCGTGACCCTTCGCCGGTCCTGGACCTCGAGCTCGACCGTCGCCGACTCGCCCATGGCTCCTGGCGCGCTCAAGCGCACCACGTGCTCCCCGGGCTCGACCCGCACCTCGGTCGGCTCCGCGCCCTCGAGGGTCGCTACCAACCGACCGTCGACCTCGACTCGCACCGGGCCCGGCATCGCGCCCAGCAGCCGTGGCTCGACGACGAGCCGCGGCACCTGTGCGTCGAGGGTCGCGCACCGAGCGGAGACCTCTTCACGTTTGGCGCCGTCCAGCTCGCCGTGGCGGCCGGCCAACAGCTCCGCGCAGACCGACTCCGCCTGGAGTGGGCGCTTCGCCAGCTCGAGCGCGAGCACCAGGTTGTAGGCGGTCGCCGGTCGACTCCGTAGCGCCAGCGATTGCTCGAGCAGCTCGATCGCGCGGCCGTAGTTGTCTGCGTGGATCGCGCGGGTCCCCTCGTCGAAGAGGTCGCGCGCGTCGTCCGCTCGGGCCACCGATGACGCCAGCAGGAGGAGCGCGATCGCGAACACCGCCCTCACTCGTCCCAGCTCCACGTCTGGACGTCCATGGCTGCCTCGGCCATCGGTGCCGGCTGCCTGCGCTCCGAGCGCCGCGGGCGTCGGCGGGTCCGTCGGCGGATCGATCCGGGCTCGGCCTCCTGCGGCTCCTCGGCCACCGGCTCGGGACCGTCGGGCGGGGTGGGCGCCTCTCGGACCGGCGTCGGCTCCGCCAAGGGAGGCGCGATGATGGGCGCCGGTGCGACGGGAGTGGTCGACGGGGCACGCCAGAAGGCGAACGCGAGGCCGACCCCCAGGAGCGTGAGAACGACGACCCATGGCGCCAAGCGCATCGGGGTGCGTTCGGGCGTCATGGGCAGGGCGGACCGGACGATCCGAGCGGCGTCGTCGCGCCAGCGGGCCTGTCGCGCTTCTTCCTCGGCGAGCGTCTCGCTCAGGTACGCGGCGAGATCTTCCGGGGCGCTGGGCGGCAGCTTTTCCAGCCGGTCGACCAGCGCGACCGCATCGGCGGGTCGGGCGCTCCGCTCCTTGGCCAGCAGGTCGAAGAGTAGGGCGGCGACCTCGGGCGGAACGTCTCGGCGGTGCTCGCCGACGTCCGGCGGTGGCTCGTCGGTGATGGCGCGGGCGATCGCGGCCGAGTCACCGTGATGCATCCGTTGTCCGACCAGCGCCTCGAAGAGGCACACGCCGAGGGAGTAGACGTCGGTCCGGGTGTCGGCCGGCTCGAACTTCAGCTGCTCCGGCGCGAGGTAGCCCAGCTTCCCCTTCAGCACGTTGGTGGTGGTGTGGGTCGACGACTCCGGTCCCTTGGCGATGCCGAAGTCGGCCACCCGCACCACGCCATCGAAGCCCAGGAGCAGGTTCGCGGGCGAGACGTCCCGGTGCACCAGGTCGGCGCGGTGGGCGGCCGCCAGCCCCGCCGCCGCCTGGCGGACGATCTCCAGCGCCACCTCGATCGGCATCAGGTCGCCTCGGCTCTTGGCCAGCAGCGTTCCGAGCGAGACCCCATGGACCAGCTCCATCAGGAGGAGCGGGCCGTCTTCGTCTTCTCCCACTTCCAGCGCTCGGACCACGTTCGGGTGGTCGAGCTGCGTGGCCACGGCCGCCTCGTCGAGGAACATCCGGCGGGCCTTGTCGTCCTCGCGCAACGCGGGCAAGAGCCGCTTGATCGCGTGGAGCTCGAGGGTCCCGTCCACCAGGCTGGCGACCACGTCGACTCGCCCCATCCCCCCACGGGCGAGCTCGCGCACGTGGTGATGGCGAGTTCGGGACATCGGCCCAACTTACCACGTGCGTGATAGCGTCCGCCCATGTGTCCGGCGTCGTCGCAGGCCCTCGGCGGTGAGGTGGAGGCGCTCTGGCGCGACATCGACGCGGGGGCCATCGAGGATCGCGTTGCCACGGACCCCGCCTGGGGCTGGACGCTCGGGTGTGCTCGCTGGGCCGGCGGGATCGCGGCGGCTCCCGGGGCGCCACCGGCCGACGGAGATCCGCGAGCGCTGGCGCGCGGTGCCTGGATCCTCTCTCGCGGGGCGCTCGCCGCTCATGACCGACGGCTCCTCGCTGGCTGGGTCGACTTCGCCGAACGCCAGGGGAGCGAGCCGACCATCGTCGCGCTGTTGCGTGCGTTTCGCGCGTACGCCGACGGCGACGTTCCCGCAGCGCTCCAATGGGCTGCCGATGCCTCGGAGCGTGCGGTCGAGGAGGGGGCTTCGGCAGTACGGGTGGAGGCGCAGGCGTTGCTCGCGCTCGCGCTCCTCGAAGCCGACCGCCCCGTGGAGGCGCGGGAGGTCGCGCGGCGCGCGTCGCGGATGGGACGCACCGAGTCGCTTCCGCAGAGCGAATACCTCGCCGGGCTCGCCCTGGCTCGGGTGCGGCGTTGGGAGGGTCGCCCCCACCACGCCGCACGGATCCTCACGGCACTCGCGGCCATCGCACCGGACCCGTGGCGGACGTGGGCCGCGGCGGAGCTCTGGCTCTGCGGCGATGGCGCAGCGGCCGTCGCGGTCGGCACGGACCGGCGGGCTCCGATCGGCGCGACGCTGGCGCACTGGCTCGCTGGAACGACGCCCGAGCGCCCCAGCTACCGGCCGCTCGAGCGGATCGCGTCGGAGGTGGACGCGCTCCTCGATCCGGACGCGCCGGCACCCGACGTCGTCGAGCGTTGGCGCCATGGCGGGCCGCTGCCCGAGCGCCACCGCGGGCTGCTTTTGGTGGGGGGCGACGAAACGTCGGTGGGGGCGCCTTGGATTCGCTTGGTTCCCGGCCGGCCGGCGAAGCGGCTCCTCGCCCTCGGTCTCGCGCGCCTCGATCTCCCGCGGCTACGCGCGACCGCGAAGCAGCGGCGGACCAGCGAGGCCCTCGCGGTCCTGGCCCTCGCAGGGGAAGCGGGGCTCGCTCGGGAAGCCTTCTTCGAACGGGTCTACGGCTTCGCGTTCAAGGCGGTGACCCATCAGGGCAGCCTCGACGTGTTGCTCCACCGGGTCCGCGAGCTGATCGGCGAACATGGAACGCTCGACCGTAGCGAAGGGGGGGTCGCGCTCACGGTCCAGCACCCCTGCGTCGTCGAGGGGCCGCCGGACGAGACGCCCCTGGAGCAGCTGGTGCTTCGCACGATCGCGACCCACCCGGGTCATGGCGCGCGAGAGCTGGCGAAGGAGCTCGGGGTCGCCCTCCGCACGATGCAGACGTTGCTCGGTCAGCTGGCCGACGAAGGATTGTGCGACGCCGCGAAGGATGGCCGGCGGCTGGTCTATCGCGTGGAGGACACCACGTTCAGCGAGCCCACGCGTGCCGCGGTCCCGCCGACGCGTTGAGCTCTCGTGCTATATCGATCGCCGGTGGCGCGAGCCTTGCGATGGACCTTGGGTCCGATGTTGGTGTGGGCGTGGTTCGCGGCCGGCTGCGGTGACGAACCCTTCACCGAGGTCGTCCTCACCATCGATCTTCAGCCTCGAGCACGAGAGTCGACGGACCTGCTGGAGATCCAGGTCTGGAACCACGAGCGCGACACGGTGGTGTTGGCGGAGACCGTCCCGATGCCGAGCGGCCCGCTGACGTTGCCGCTCCATCCACGGGGCGGCGACGCCACCCGGACGTTCCTGGTCGAGGTCATCGCGAGGGACACCCTCGGCGACCTGGTGGGGGTCGGCCGTGTCGAGGGCACCTACGTGGAAGGGCAACGGCTGGCGGCCCTGCTCTGCCTCCAGGACGATTGCCTCGGCGAGAGCTGCGGTGAATCAGGCGCCTGTGCGCCTGGCGCCTGCACGACCTGCACCGGAGAGGCCGCGACCTGCCAGCCGGCGACCGCCGAGCTCGTGCCGCTGGGCGTGGCAGCAAGCTGCCCGCCGCCCTCGTGCGTGCCGACAGCCGCGATCGAGACCCGCTGCGCCGACGGAATCGACGACGACTGCAACGGCGCCATCGATTGCGCCGACGAGGTCTGCGACAACATCCCGTGCGAGCGCGCGGGCTTCGCGTGCCAGGCCGGCGAGTGCCAGTGTCGCCAGGTCGAGATCTGCGACAACGGCCTCAACGACGACTGCGACGACGCCATCGACTGCGAGGACGAGGACTGCTTCGGCGAGGTCTGTGACTCTGCGACCGGCCTGCGCTGCAACCGGGACACGCTGAGCTGCTCCGCGTGCGAAGGCACTGGAGAGGTCTGCACGAACGGGGTCGACGACGACTGCGACGGCTTCGCCGATTGCGACGACCCGGACTGCTGCGCCGAGAGCCGCTGCGAAGGACAGCGCTGCCGTGGCGCGGACAACCTGATGTGTTGCGGCGGTGCGTGCGTGCGTATCGACGTCAGCGAGCGCTGCGGCGGCTGCGCCGTACGCTGCCCCGAGCGGTCCGACGGAACGCTGCGCTCTTGTCTGGCCTACCTGATCGACCCCGCTCAGCCGGAGCCCACGTGGCTCTGCGGGTGCCATCAGGGGCCCGGCTGTCGCGGCGACATGGTCTGCGAGCGGCGCTTCGATCGCCTGCGCTGCGGCTGCCGAGAAGACAGCGACTGCGGCACCGGCCTCGAGTGCCGACGAACGGGCCCCTCGCGGCACAACTGGTGTCGCCCCTATCCGCTCTGAGGCGCTCTGAGAGCATCGCGCCAGCGCCGTAAGGTCGGGGTCGGCGCGAGCTGCTTCGATGACGTGATGCGCACGTTCGTCGTTCTCTCGATCCTCGCCTCGGCGCCATCGCTCGCCAATGCTCAGACCGTCCGGGACATCGCCAACCGTGGGGCGTGCAGCACCATGGGGGTCGAAGGCCTGTCGCGGCAGCTGGCCGAGGCGCAGATGTGCATGCGACCCGGCGGGTTCGTGCGCTTCGTGCCGCATGAACGCATTCGCCTGAGCTCCTCGCGGGTGCATCCCTACGGTCAGGCGCGCACTCGCGATGCCTTGCATCGGGCGGCGCGCCGGGTGCCGCTGACGGTGAACAGCGCATTCCGAACGGTGGCCGACCAGTACGTGCTCTACCACTCCGGCGGATGCGGCTTGGCGGCGCGCCCGGGAAGCTCCAACCATCAGTCGGGCCGGGCAGTGGACATCAGCAACTGGTCGTCCGCTCGTTCGGCGCTCGAGAGCGCAGGCTGTCGGTGGTTGGGCTCGACGGACCCGGTGCACTTCGACTGCCCGGGCAGTGATCGGCGCTCCGACGCGATCCGTGCCTTCCAGCGCCTGTGGAACGCGAATCACCCCGGCGACCGGATCAGCGAGGATGGTGTGTACGGCCCCGCCACCGCAGCGCGACTGGGGCGCTCACCGGCGAACGGGTTCCGGCACGGTGCCTGCGATCGCGACGACGACGGGGTCCCCGACGCCCGCGACAACTGCCGAAGCACGCCCAACTCGGGTCAGCGCGACCGCGACGGGGACGGGGTCGGTGATGCCTGCGACAACTGCCGCGGGCAGGCGAACGCTGGGCAGCGCGACACTGATGGAGATGGGGTGGGCAACGTCTGCGACAACTGCCGGAACGAACGAAACGCTGGCCAGGCCGACGGTGACGGCGACGGCATCGGGAACCGCTGCGACAACTGCGCGGAGGTGGTCAATCGCGGCCAGAGCGACAGCGACGAGGACGGCATCGGCAACCTCTGCGACCCGGACAAGGACGGTGATGGGGTTCCCAACGAGAGGGACAACTGCCCCTCGGTGCCCAACCCGGGCCAATGGGATCGTGACGGCGATGGTCGCGGGAATGCCTGCGAAGACGACGACGACGGGGACGGAATCCTCGACATGGACGACAACTGCCGACGCGAGCCGAACCCCGACCAGGCCGACGACGACGGCGACGGACGCGGCAACCTCTGCGATGACGACTGGATGGACACCTCCGACGAGGACGGTGATGGCATCCCCGCGAGCGAGGACCGATGCCCCGAGGTCGCGGACCCGGAACAGCGAGACTCGGACGGCGACGGCATCGGGGACCGCTGTGACCTGGACCGCGACGGTGACGGGGTCTTCGACGACATGGACCTGTGCCCCGACCTGGCCGACCCGGAGCAGAGCGACCGCGACTCGGATGGTGTCGGCGATGCCTGCGACCCCACGCCCGACGGCGACGACGACGGCGAACCGATGTTCGGGCCCGATGGTGGAGCTCCGGCAGGCGAGGTGCCGAGCCACGAGGCCGGTTGCTCCGCCGCCGGTCTCGCAGGCGGCCCTTGGGTCCCGTTGGTGCTCCTGGTGCTTGGCTGGCGCGCGCGTCGACGGAAGGGGGGCGGCCCACGGTCCTCGCGACAGGCTCGTAACGTCGAATGAGCGGGTCCGTGGTTCGATGCACCCATGCGCAACCTCGCGTTCGTTCTCTTCCTGTCACTCGGCTGCAGCGACCACGGGGAAGGGAGCGACTCCACCGACCCTCCGGATGGTGGGCATGCGGATGGAGCGGATGCCGGTTTCGGTGATGCCGGTTCCAACGATGGCGGGGTAGCCGAGTCGGACGGGTCCGTGCCTGGCTCCGATGCCGGCGCTCGGCTGGGACCGTCGGCGTGGATCCGGATGCACTTCGCCGACGCCCCGACGGTGAGTGGCACGCTCTCCAGCCGGACCCGGGTCGAGACACCGTCTCTGGTGGACGGGGCTGATGCCTGCTGTGCGAAGTATGCCTTCGACGTGGTCGAAGAAGAGGCGCCCGATCTGCGAGAGATCGGCTTCGTGGACGTCGACATCCATGACCTGGAGAGCTCCGACGCCTTTGGCGGCGGTGTACAGACCAGTCGAGCCGAGGGAGCCACCCTCTTCCTCGCTGGCGTGACGATCGATCCGGGCTGGCCGGAGTGGGTCAGCTACGACGCGACCAACTACGACGGGATGGTTCTCGATGGCGCCTCGGCGATCTACGCCCACGACCTGACGATTCGGGACTGGAACGCCGACGGGGCCATCGACAACAAGGCGGACATCTCACAGTTCGTCGATCTCGTCATCGAGGGCAGGGGGCACCGCGGGATTCGATACTGGCGCGCGGGTCCGCACTATCTGGTGGACTCGAGCCTGGAGAATACGGGCGGACTGGGTGAAGGCAGCGTGCTCTGGTTCCGGAACTGCGACACGGTCGAGCTCCGAGTGTGGAACACGACCTTCAACGGTTCCCCGACGATTCCCACGGACGCGATCTCTTGCAACGAAGGCAGCGACCCGACCATCGTCATGCTCGATGCCGACCCGCGGTCGACCGGCGAGCTCCACGAGATGTTCAGCTTCTGAGCAGAGCGGCCACCACCCGGACGCGGGTTGCGCTCCGTCGATCACGACCCAGGATGCGCCGCCATGTTGAACGTCGACACACTCTGCGGCTGGGTGAACGAGGGGCACCGCTTCGAGTACCTGCTCTTCTGGGGCCACACCCAGAAGCGAAAGGGGTCGCCCGACGCGAGCTGCCTGAGCCAGTGGTTCCCGGCGAGCTTCGTCGTCAGCGGCGTGGTCTATCCGACCGCGGAGCACTGGATGATGGCGGGCAAGGCGCGTCTCTTCGGCGACGACGAGATGCTCGCCGCGATCCTCGAGGCCGAGGACCCCGGCAAGGCCAAGGCGCTCGGTCGAAAGGTGCGCGGCTACGACGACGCGGCGTGGGCCGAGGCTCGCGCTGCGCTCGTGACCGAGGGCAACGTGGAGAAGTTCGGTCAGAACCCGGCATTGAAGCAGTACCTGCTGAAGACCGGTCGCGACGTGCTCGTCGAGGCGAGCCCTCGTGACCGCATCTGGGGCATCGGCATGGGCGCGTCGAACGAGGACGCGCGGAACCCGCTGAAGTGGCGCGGCACCAACCTGCTCGGCTTCGCGCTCATGGAAGCCCGGGCCGCCCTCGGCGGCGCGCTCGGAGCTCCGTCGTGAGCGGCTACGCCGAGCTGATGGCGTCGGTGCTCGCCGGCGCCGGGAAGTCGTTCGTCGTCTTCGAGCACGGCAGCGTCGTCGTGTTCGTCGACGCCGCGGCCGATGCCGATCTCGCCGCGGACGCGCTCGCGCTGATCGCCGACGCTGGACCGGTCGCGGCTGGAGGCCCGGCCGGGGACTTCGGGGTGATCTCGCTCCCAGACGAGCGTGGTTGGGCGGTCACGAGTCACCACCCGGATCTGCTCACGCTGGTGCTCCCGGGGGAGGTCGACGATGGCGCGGCCGACGTGACCATTGGCCTCTACGGCCGTTCGAAGCGCGGGCAGGACGCCGAGGAGCGGTCCGTCGCGCACGTGCACGATGCGCGTGGCTGACGGCGCGTTCTCGGTGAGCGCCGCTCACCGAGAATCGCCTTCGCAGCCAGGGTGAAGTGGCACGCCCATTGCGAGGGACCTGGAGCATGAACGCATCGACTCGCTTTGGCACAGCCTCCCTCCTCACGTTGCTCTTTGCGCTCGGCTGCGGCGACGCCGTCACCACCGTCACCGCCGACGAGCTCCTCGCGAACCCCGCGATGTACGAAGGCGAGCTCTTGGAGGTGGTGGGCTCGCCGGACGGCGCCGGCGCGCAGACGCTCGTCGCCTGCGAGCACGACGGCCCCTGCAACAACCTCTGGGGCGGCTACTACTACGCGGCGGAGTCGGCGTTCATCCAGCTCGCGCCGAGCGAGGCCGCCGACTGGACGGTGGTCGCCAGGGGCGCCGCGCCGCTGCCCTGTTTCGACTCCGAGTGCACGAACGGGGTCACCTTCGGCTGCCACGGCAACGACGTCGAAGCCGTCTGTGCGCCTGCGGTGCCTGCGCGCATCGCCACGGTCGTCGGGAGGCTCGAAGGGTCGACGCTCTACGTGGACGAGCTGCGGCTCGAGGGCGGACCCACCACCGACGGCATCTACCGCGAGGTCGAATGAGCAGGCCCCGCTCTCTCGGCCGGTGCGTATGATGGGCCATGGCTCGGTCACCGAGGGTGGAGGAAGTCGCTCGCGAGGCGGCGACGTTGCGCGCGCGTCTCGAGGCGCGAGGCGTGACGGACTTCCGCTCCGTAGCTCTCGAGGAAGACACCGGACCAATCGTGCGCACCTTCTGGGAGTCGCTCGGTTGGTCGCCCGCGTTCGAGGCCCTCGACCTGGTCGCGCCCGAGCGCTCGGTCGGACGGGAACGAGCGAAGGAGTGGCTCGCCGATGCCGCATCCGACCGGACGTTCCGGCTCCGGCTCGATGACCTGCCATCACCGTTCCGAGTGGTGCACATGGACAACGCTGGGGTCGGCTTCCTCATCGCGGACGAGTCCACCCGCGCCAAGGAGCCCCGCCTGCGCGCGGTATTGTGGGAAGGCCGCGGCCGCATCGTCGCGGAGAAGGGGTCCTACCTCCGCTACGTGGCGGAGCGAATCGTCCAGCACCTGCTGGGCCGCGGATCACGGCTCGGGATCATCGACCTCCCGAAGGGCGTGACCATCGAGGGCGCGGTCCCCTTTCCCAACCTGGCGCCCGACCATCGCGATCACGAGGGGCTGCCGGTCAGCGTGCGTCCGACCCAGATCGAGATCGCGGCCCCGGACTTCGATGCGCTCTACGAGTGGCTCTTGGCCACCTCCCTCGACGAGCTCTCCGTTCGAGGGGCGGGCACCAGCGTGCTCTTTCCGCTCGACGCCGAGCCTTCCGTGCGCGCCAAGGCGAAGGTCGATCGCACCTTCGAGACACCGGATGGCGGGCGGCCCACCTGGCTCGGGCGGCTCGGCAAGCAGCGGGTGATCGCCGTTCTGGGCACGCACTTCCTCCTCGTGTACGCCGCCGACCGGCACGCACTGCATCGACGACTGCACGGCCTGCGCGTGAGCGGGCCCTGGCACGCGCCGGGCTCGGGCCAGGCTTCCACCCCCTTTGCGAACCTCGCGCCGAGCAAGCGAGCTCGGAAGCGCGCGTTCGAGGCCGACGTCGATCGATTCGCCGAGCTCGCCGCCTCGCTCCCCGGAGGGTCGAAGGCACGCGTCCGGGTGCCGCGTGGACTGCCGGCGCGAGTCGACGCGCTGGCCCGGGTGCTGGCGACCGATTCGCGGCTCGCCGAGCTCGTGCCGCCGAGCAAGGCCGCCAGCCGCCGCGAGCTGAGGGCGACCATCGACACGTGGCTCGGAGGGAAGCTTCGGCTCTCCGACGGCTGGTTGGTGGGCGTGGGCGATGTGAAGGAGGCGCTCGCGAAGCTGCCCAGCAATGCGCGACTCCTGCCGGCCCCCGCGGGCGCGGACCGGTCGCCCTGGGGCACGCTCTTCCTCAGCGACGAGGCCACGGGCGCCGACGATCCGGTCGTGGTGCAGGTGGTCAGCGAGTCCCCGTGCCCGTGCATCGGCGACCACAACACGACCCACATGCTGGCCCGCTGGGGCCTGCGGATCCTGCTCACCCCTCACGTCCTGAAAGAGACCCAACTCGCCGAGACCGGTCCGTCGGCGTTCCCCGCCCTCTGCCCGGAGGTGCGCGCCGTGGCTCCGGGCATCTTCTTCATCGAGGGCCTCACCTACGCCACCGACCTCGACCGCTACATGGACTTCCTGGAGCAGGTCCAGCCGGAGCGGGTTGGCGACTTCGGCCCGCCCGCGTCGTTCGCGTCGACGACCCTCAAGACTCCCCCGACGCCCGAACGACTGGCGGAGCTGGGCCTCCGCACGGGGCCTCACCGCGCGAAGCAGGCGGTCTATCGAGACCGGGCCACGATGAGCTCCGGGCGAATCGACGGGCACCCGGTCTTCGTGACCCGCGTCGACTTCCCCTCACCGAGGGCCAAGCCGCAGGTCACGCTCTACTGCGAGGCACGCCGGAAGAAGAAGCTCGTCCGCGCGCTCGCGCGTTGAACGCTACTCCAGCTCGAAGCGGAAGTCTTCGATGACCGGATTGGCGAGGAGCTTGGCGCACATCTCCTGCAGCTCGTTCTCGGCCTTCGCGCGGTCGCCTTCATCGAGGTCGATCTCGACGAGCTTGCCGACGCGGACCTTCTTCACGTCGTCGTGGCCGAGGGCATGGAGCGCTCGGCGGACGGCGTCGCCCTGGGGGTCGAGGACCTCGGTCTTGAGGGTGACGTACACCTTTGCCTTCACGACGCTTGCTCCTTCTTCAGTCAGTCTGCGAGGCCCAGGTTCCGGCGCAGGCGCGGGAGCGGGTCCTCGGTGTTCGGTTCGAAGGTCTCGCCGCGGATCACGTCGATGGCCTCGATGTAACGACGGGTCGCTTCGACCCGGATGTCGTCGGGGATCTCGGGGCTGGGCCCGTCACCGCCGTAGCCGACGCTCTTGAGCCACTCCCGGACGTACTCCTTGCTGAAGCTCTCCGGCTCTTCGCCCGCGGCGAAGCGCTCGGCGTAGCTCTCGGCGTACCAGTAACGGCTCGAGTCCGGCGTGTGGATCTCGTCGATGAGCACGATGCGACCGTCCTTGGTCTTGCCGAGCTCGTACTTGGTGTCGACGAGGATGAGCCCCTGCTTGGCGCAGTGCTCCTGACCGAAGGCGAAGAGCGCCTTGGCGTACTCGGCGGCCTGGTCGAAGTCCTCGGCGCTCATCTGACCCATCGCGAGGATCTCGTCGCGCGAGACGCTCACGTCGTGGTCGCCCTTCGGCGCCTTGGTGCTCGGGGTGAGGAGCGGCGTCTCGAGCTTCTGGTGCTTCTTCAGCCCGTCCGGGAGCGTGTGGCCGCAGAACTCGCGCTCGCCGCGCTCGTAGTGGGTCCAGATGCTGGTCGAGGTGACGCCGGTGATGTAGCCGCGCATCACGAGCTCGACCGGGAGCGGCGTGCACTCCTCGCAGACCATCACGTTCGGGTCCGGCACGTCGAGCAGGTGGTTCGGCGCGATGTCCTTGGTCTGCTCGAACCACCACGCGGCGATGGTGTTGAGCACCTGCCCCTTGTAGGGCAGCAGACCGAGCACGCGGTCGAAGGCGCTGATGCGGTCGCTGACGATGATCGTCCGCTTGCCGTCCTTCGTGTAGTTGTCGCGGACCTTGCCCTCGTACTTCTCTCCGAGCTCGGGGAAGTCGGTCGCGTCCAGCGTACGGGTCAGGCCCTCACGAAGTACGGCTGCGTCAGTCATGCGTCGGCTCCCTCGGCGAGCGCCCGGTCGATGATGGTGTCGATGTGCTTCAGCGCGTGGCTCAGGTCGAGCTGCGCCAGGATCGTCTCCTCGCCGAGTCGCGAGGTGATGTCGGTGTCGCCGAGCAGGTTGTCCTCGAAGGTGCCCTCGCCGTGGAAGGCCTTCATCGCGTTGCGCTGCACGAGCACGTAGGCGTCCTGCCGGCCCATGCCGGAGTCGACGAGCGCGAGGAGGATGCCCTCGCTCGCCCAGAGGCCGCCGGTCATGTCGAGGTTCTGCTTCAGCCGCTCCGGATAGACCACGAGGTCGGCGATGACCCGCTTGCAGCGGTCGATCATGAACGCGAGCGTCGCGGTCGCGTCGGGCAGGATCATCCGCTCGACCGAGGAGTGGCTGATGTCGCGCTCGTGCCAGAGCGCCACGTTCTCGAGACCGGGCACCACCGCGGCGCGGACGATGCGCGCGAGCCCGCAGAGGTTCTCGGTGAGCACCGGGTTGCGCTTGTGCGGCATCGCCGACGAGCCCTTCTGGCCCTTCTTGAAGTGCTCCTCGGCCTCGCCGACCTCGGTGCGCTGCCAGTGGCGCACGTTCGTCGCGAAGCGCTCGATGCCAGTAGCGACCACGCCGAGCGCCGCGAGGAAGGCGGCGTGACGGTCGCGCGCGACGATCTGGGTGGCCACGGTCTCACCACGGAGGCCGAGCTTGTCGAGCGCCTCCTTCTCGATGGCCGGGGTCAGGTGCGCGTAGGTGCCGACCGCGCCGGCGATCTTGCCGACGGCGATCTCTTCCTTGGCCGCGAGCAGCCGCTTCTTGCCGCGGACGAGCTCGGCGTAGTGGCCGGCGAGGATGGAGCCGAAGGTGTTCGGCTCGGCGTGGATGCCGTGGCTCCGGCCGATGGCCGGGGTCTTGCGGTGCTCCTCGACGCGACCGCGGAAGGCCTCGAGGAGACCATCCATCCGCTCGAGGAGCTTGTCGGCGGCCTCGACCATCAGGAGCGCGGTCGAGGTGTCCAGCACGTCCGAGCTGGTCATGCCTCGGTGGAGCCAGCGGGCGGGCTCGCCGGCGAGCTGCTCCACGTGTGTGAGGAAGGCGATGACGTCGTGGCGGGTGACCCGCTCGATCTCGCCGACCTTCTCCGCGTCCAGTTGGTCGCGGAAGGGGCGGACCTTGGCCGCGGTGCCTTCGGGGACGATCCCGGCCGTTTCCATGGCCTCGCAGGCGGCGAGCTCCACGTCGAGCCAAGCTTGGAGACGACGCTGGTCGGACCAGAGCGTCGCGAAGTCCTCGGGGGTGTATCTGGGGATCACGGCGGCGGGACCCTAATACGAGCGCCCCGGTGGTTCCACCGGCCCCCGGGCCCCGAACGACATCGGAACGCAAAAGCGTGTGTTTCGACACGACATTTGGCACCATGAGAGACAGCAGCCGCGATCGCGGCCTGGCCAGAGAGCCCATGGAACAAGCAGCCACCGTTCGGGATGAGGTCCACATGGTCCGCGAGGTCCTCGAAGGAGCGTTCGCTCCCGAGGTGGCCACGATGCTCATGTTTCAAGCGTTGCGAGAGCATGGGACGGTGCCCAAGTCGCGCGACGAAGTCCTTCAGATGTGCCACACGACCCTCGCCGAGGTGATCGGAGCGCGGGGCGGACCGGAGGTGGCGCGGGCGCTCCTCGACCGGCTCGAGCAGGTGCTGCTCAAGGGCGATCGGACCGGCACGGACATCCCGATCGACGTGGACATGGATCCGGAGCCGTCGATCACGATGGTGATGCCCACGGTCTGGCGGGAGCCGGTCTCGACCATCGTCGTGAGCGGCCAGCGGCTCTTCGCCGACCAGCTCTATGCCTGCCTCGGCGCGGCGCGGGTGAAGGCCCACACGGCCCTGGACGAGAACACCCTCAACAAGGCGATCTTCTCGCACGCGCCGCTCTTCGTCATCGTCGACGCGACCGACCCGCCCGACTTCGACAAGGCGAACCTCGTTGGGGCGCTCCGCCGCCTGCCCGACTCGGTCCAGACAGTGGTCTGGGGAGCGGAGCGTGGCTACGCCGACGGCTTCCTCGAGGTCTGCCGAGCGAGCGGCATCGACGCCGTCGGCGTCGACCAGGCCGAAGGGATCGGCCCGCTGCTGGACATCATCCTCGCGCGCTACCAGGGCGGCCTCTAGCCGCGCCGAAGTCGCGGCTCCCGTGCCCGACGCCGTGGGTCCGCGCCGTTGCGATGGGACCCGCGAGGAGGGCCCCGCGGCCCGCTCAGTCCACCAAGCCGCGCTCGCGGAACCAGCGGATCGCGTCGGCGATCGTGTCGTCGATCGGCCGGTAGGTCGCGCCGAGCTCGCGGATCGACTTGCTCGGGTCGAAGTAGCTCGGCACCAGGCTGTACTCGAAGAACTCGGTGCTCAGCGGCGGTTCCTCGCCGGTCCGTGCGGCTTGCGCGTTCATCGCTTTCACCATCGCGCGCGCGACCGCGGTCGGCACCTTGTAGAGCCGCCGCTCGACTCCGGCGACGCGCCCGATCGCCTCGAGCAGCTCGATGTTCGAGAGGTTCGTCCCCGTTGCCACGTAGCGCTCGCCGGGCAGACCCTTCTCGGCGGCGAGCACGTGCACCTCGGCCGCGTCGCGCACGTCCACGTAGCTCGCGCCGCCGTCGACCCAGATGGGCGGTCCGCCCTTCATGGTCTCGATGATCAGCTTTCCGCTCGGGGTCGGGGCCACGTCGCCCGGTCCGAAGACGATCCCGGGACAGACGACCCGCACGTCCATCCCCCAGGCGGCGAAGTCCTCGGCGATCATTCGGCTGTGGAACTTCGCCCGGCTGTAGGGGAAGTCGAGGTCCCACACGTCGTAGCGGGTCTCCTCGTTGGCCACCCCGCCGACCGGCGGCCGCCCCAGCGAGACGATGCTCGCGGTGTAGATCGTGGTCTCGACGCCCTCCCGCCGCGAGGCTTCCAGCATGTTGAAGGTGCCCCGGTTGTTGACCTCGTACATCTTCGAGGGGTCGGGCGCCCACGCCAGGTAGATGGCCGCCGCGTGGAAGACGGTGTCCATGCCCTTCACCGCCGCCTTGCAGTCCTCGATGCGCGTCACGTCGCCGCGGACGATGTCCACCTCGAGGCCCTCGACGTTGGTGGTCGGCTCACCGGGGAGCGCGAGGACGCGAACCTCGACGCCGCGGTCGAGCAGTCGCTTCACGATGGCGCTCCCGAGGAAGCCGCAGCCGCCGGTGACCAGTGCATGTTTCATGGGCATTTCGATACCACAACGCCCCTTGCCGTGGACACGACTTGGCCGTACCTCGAAGCGAATGGACGTCGACCGGGTTCGCGCACGCCTCGCCGCTCACCAGCCGGAGCAGCTCGCGGAGCGTGCCCGGACCCAGGCATCGGTCGCTGCGGTTCTGCGCGAAGGGCCCGTCGGTGCGGAGGTCCTACTCATCCAGCGCGCCGAGCATCCGGACGACCCGTGGTCGGGCCACATGGCCTTCCCGGGTGGCCGTCGCGATCCCGGTGACGCGCACCTGCTCGACACCGCCATGCGAGAGACCCGTGAGGAGCTCGGTCTCGATCTGTCCGGCGCGGAGCATCTGGGGCACGTCGACGATCTGCAGGCGGTGGCCCGTGGGCGGGTACTCGACCTGGTCATTCGGCCGCAGGTCTTCGTGTGGCCGGGCGACCCGCCCCGTCTCACCCCGAACTACGAGGTCGCGGCGACCCTCTGGGCTCCGATCGCCCCGATGATCGCGGGGGACATCGACACCGTCCGGCCCTGGAAGGAAGGCACCCAGACCTACCGGATGCCGGCCTATGACGTGGAGGGAAGAATCGTGTGGGGGCTCACGTATCGGATGCTGAGAACGCTATTCACTGTTGTGGAGGGTTGATCCCGAAGAGCCCCTCCGCGACTATCCGCCGGCCGGGAGACATGGGAGGGACCCTGCCTCGGCTGCACTCGCACCATCTGGAGGAACTCCTTTGCGCAAGCTCATCACTTTCGTCGCCGCGTTGTCGGCCCTCGCCATCGGTTGTGGCGACGATGGCGGCAACGCCCCGACCACCGCTCCGCCCGTCACGCCGCAGCCGGTCGCGCCGACGACTCCGACGACTCCGACGGCTCCCGCCGGCGGCAGCAACTTCGGCACCGTCACCCTCGCGACCAACTTCACCCCCGACCCGCACACCGCCCGGGGGACCTCTGGCGGCGCGGTCAACGCGCAGAACCTGAACCAGGCCTGCCGTGGTTGGGTCGCCTCCCAGCCGGACCACCTCTTCGTGGCGACGACCGCGTTCTCGAACCTCCGCATCCTCGTCAACGGTGGCGCGGGGGACACGACCCTCGTGGTCCAGAAGCCGGACGGCTCCTACGTGTGCAACGACGACGCCGAGGGCCGCAACCCGATCGTGAGCAGCTCGTTCACGCCGGGCACCTACAAGATCTGGGTCGGCTCCTACGAGCAGGGCCAGAACACCGCCTACACCATCGGCTTCACCGAGCTTCCCAGCGTCAACGCGGCCTCCCTCGGGGGCGGCGGCGCCGCGGCCGCGGCCGGCGGCGGCCCCTCGAACTTCGAGGACGTGACCCTCGCGAGCGGCTTCATGCCCGACCCGCACAAGGTCACCGGCACCTCGGGCGGCTCGGTCCAGGCCAGCACCCTCAACCCGTCCTGCACCGGTTGGGTCTCCGGCACCCCGGACCACCTCTTCATCGCCTCGAACGCCTTCTCGAACCTGCGCGTCCTCGTCCACAGCACCGACGACACCACGCTGGTGATCCAGAAGCCGGACGGCACCTACATGTGCAACGACGACGCCGAGGGCCACAACCCGATCGTCACCGGCGCGTTCCCCGCCGGCACCTACAAGGTGCACATCGGCTCCTACAACCAGGGCGAGAACAGCCGCTACACGCTCGGCTTCACCGAGCTGCCGAACGTGACCGCCGCCAGCCTCGCCAACTGAGCCTGGTCCCCCACTGACGACGCCCGCTCCGGTCTCCGGGGCGGGCGTTTTCATTTCCGTCGCCTCTGTCCCCTGACGTTTCCCGTTGTCGGCAGTTCAGCCTCGCCTCGCGCAGAGCGGGTTACGCGGCCTGGAGCGGCTGGGCAGTTCATCCTCGGTGTCCTCTGCGGCTCTGCGGCTCTGCGCGAGGCGAGGACTCATCGGGCCGAAAGGGCGGTGCGGACTGCAACGTGGTCATTTGGGGGATGCTCGGGATCGGGTACCATGGGCCCATGCTTCGACGGCTCGCTTCGGCCACCCTCCTCTTGCTCTTCGCCTGTG
>CAYXAP010000025.1:0-74727 GCA_964462035.1 uncultured Sandaracinus sp. | reverse complement strand
GGGCCCATGCTTCGACGGCTCGCTTCGGCCACCCTCCTCTTGCTCTTCGCCTGTGACGACGGTCCGGCCTGCGTCATCGACACCGACTGCGAGGGCTTCCAGATCTGCGTGGAGGAGTCCTGTGTCCCACTGGGCGGCGAGCGCGACGCCGACGTGGGCGACGGACCGGAGGACACGGACGACGGCGGCGAGGACGACGCCGGACCGACCGACATGGGCCCGGAGCCCGGCTCACTGGGCACGGGCGTCGTCAGCGCGCTCAGCGTGCCCGCTGGGACGGACCCGCTGACCGAACCGGGGAGCTACACCGTCTCCGCGAGCTTCGCGGCCGCCGGTGGCAGCTCGCTCTGCACCACCGCCGAGGTGAGCGGCTGCAGCGTCGTCACGTGCGAGCCGCCCCCGCCGCCACCGGAAGACGCGGGCATGCCCGAGGACATGGGCATGCCCGAGCCGGACCCCTTCCCGCACGCCGGGTCGGTCCAGCTGAGCGGCGGCTCGGTCGAGATCGCGCTCGAACCGGCCGAGGACACCGGGCTCTACGCCCCGGAGACCGGAGCCATGCCCCTCTTCGCTCAGGGGGACACTCTGGTCGGCATCGGGGCTGGCGACGAGGTGCCCTCGTTCCGGACCACGGGCCTCGCCGGGGTGGACCAGCTCGCCGTGACCGCCCCCGCGTTGTCCGATCTCGGGGGCCCGCTCACGCTCGACTCCACGATGGCGACCGACGTCACCTGGACCGCGCCCGAGACCCCGACCGAAGATCAGACGGTCCGGATCGGGCTCACGTCGGTGGTCGGCGACGGCGGCTCCGTGAGCATCACCTGCGACGCGCCGGTGGCCGACGGGTCCTTCACGATCACCCCCGAGATCTTCGCCACCATGCCCGGAAGTGCTTCCCATCGGATCCGTGTGATCACACGGGACAGCGAAACGCTCGACCGCGATGGCTGGCTCATCGAGGTCGAGGCCTGGGCCCGCGGCCGGCATGGCACCCGCAACTACGACGTCGGCATCGACTTCTCCGACCGCCTCCCCACCATGTGACCTCGGCTCAGGGCACGTGACAGCGGGCGCCGTAGCGCTTATGAGAGCGCCATGCCCGCCGAAGATCCCGAGCGCAAGGTCCACTGCATCAAGCTGGGAGAGGAGCTCCCTGCCATGGCGACCGCCCCCTTCCCGACGGAGTTCGGGAAGGAGCTGCAGGAGAAGGTCTCCAAGAAGGCCTGGGACCAGTGGCTCCAGGAGAGCGTCCGTTACATCAACA
This sequence comes from uncultured Sandaracinus sp., assembly GCA_964462035.1. GTDB lineage: Bacteria > Myxococcota_A > Polyangia > Polyangiales > Houyiibacteriaceae > UBA1660. The sequence continues at coordinate 73,463 of CAYXAP010000025.1, read as the reverse complement.
CCTACCGGGTCGATCTCTCGAGCCGGGAGGGCACCGAGTTCATGATCAAGCAGCTGCGGATCTGGCTCGGCATGGAAGAGGGCGAGCTCGCCAAGACCGCCTGGACCCCCGAAGAGCAGGCCGCGATCGACGAAGAGAAGAAGAAGGCCGCCGAAGCCGCCGACTCGGAGTGAACGCCCGCTGCTCGCCAGAGCAGGATGTTGGCGTCCCCTCGGCGCGGAGTGAGAGCGGAGAAGTAGAGGCTGGGCTCCTGCCGGGCGCGTGCATGGAGACGCTCTCGCGCGGTAGCGGTCGCGTGAAGCGGCGCGAGGCGGAGGCCCAGCGGAGACCGAGGGCTACTCGTCGAGCTTGGAAGCCTTGCGCTGGCCGAAGAGGAGCTTGCGCTCGAGGTGGGCGCGCTGCTGCTCGTAGAAGGCGCGGAGGAAGCGGCGCGGGTCTTCCTCGGGGGCGGAGCCGCGGAAGCCGACCTTGCGGGCGATGGTGTGGGCGACGAAGCGCAGGTCCTCGGGGCGGGCCTTGCCGGACTCGGCGTCGCGGAGCAGGGCGGCGAGGGTCTCGAGCTCGTGCTCGCCGTAGATGCCGAGCTGGTCGGTGGTGAAGGTCCAGGCGTCCACGATGGGCGCGTCCGGAGCGAGCGAATGGCGGACGGCCTCGTCGCGCCGGAGCACGGTCTTGGGCACGCGCACGACACGGGTGCCGCCGACGAGGTCGCCCGCGCGGGTGCGCTCGCGGCTGAAGAAGGGCAGGGCGAGCATGGCGACGATCCAGCCGCCGGTCGGAAGGAGCATCCACCACGGCGCGTCGCCGAAGACCTGGTCGGGCGCGAGCAGGATGGTCAGCGGCAGGAAGACCTCGAGGTCGCGCATCAGGTTTCGCGCGACGATCCCGTCGAGGGTGAGGCCAGCGCCGTCTTCCGAGACGACCTTCAGGCCGAGGAGCCGTTTGCCGGGCGTGGCGCCCTGCCACCACATCTCGAAGCCGATGAAGTAGAACTTCCACACCAGCCAGGCGAGGGCGATCACCAGCGCGAGCGGCTCGCCGAGGCTCGTGGCGACCGTCACCACGAAGCCGCCGATGTAGAGGACGATCCCCGTCAGCGCGACCAGGAAGAGGTCGAAGAGGTATGCGACGAATCGCTCGGCGACGGACGCCGCCTCGAAGCGGAGCGGTACGCCTTCGGGTCCGACGACCTCGAGCACGCCCTTCGGCAGCGCTTCGGCTTCGGCGGCGGCGCTCATGCTCCACTCCTCCGGGGCTCGGCCACTGGCGCCGGTCGCTTCGGTCGCGGCTCTCGGCCGGCCAGTAGCAGCCAGCCGAAGAACCAGATCGCGTTGAAGGCCGCGAAGCCGTAGCGAATGGTGTCGTCCGTCACGAGCTGCCGGAAGAGGCCTTCGATGAGCCCGGCGATGGCGAAGAGCACCACCGAGCCGAGCACGACCATCGAGGCGCGCCGACCGGCGTCGCCGATCGATTGGGGGACCGTCCGCCGTCCGGGCACCAGCATCGAGCGGCCCATGTGCAGTCCGGCGGCGCCGCAGAGGATGATCGCGCCGATCTCCGGGATGCCGTGGGGCAGCAACCAGCCGCATAGCTCGTAGAGCAGCCCGCGCTCGGCGTAGAGCCGGAGGAACGCGCCGAGCATCAGTCCGTTGGTGAAGAGCAGGAGCAGCGTCGGGATGCCGATCGCGAAGCCGAGCGCGAAGCACATCATGCCGATGCCCGCGTTGTGGACGAAGAGGGAGCTGGCGAAGACCGAGAGCATGCCGCTCTCCATCTGGCCGCCCTCGCCGTAGAGCGCGCCGCGGAGCATCTCGGTGGAGGCGTGCGGGTCGCGACCGCCGGCCAGCTCGGGCGCCACGAACGCGTCGTACCAGCCGACGTCCACGCCCATCAGCGCCCAGGCGACCACCGCGCCCAGCGCGGTCACCGCCGTCGAGAGCGCCATCTCCGGGGCCATCGCCCGGACCCGGCGCGGGAACTCCACGAAGAGCGCGCGGCGGATCGCGCCACGCGTGCCCTTGCGCGAGCCATAGACCGCGAGGAAGGCCCGCGCGGCGAGGCTCTCCAGGTAGTCGACGAGCGCTCGGTCCATCGCCGTGCGGCGGGCGACCGAGAGGCTCGCGAGGGCCGCGCGATAGAGCACGGGGAGCCGGCGGAGCTCCGCTTCGTTGAGCGTGCCGAGGCCCCGCTTGAGCGCGCGCTCGACGAGCGCGTCCAGCTCCTGCCACTGGGCCTCGCGCTCCTTGCGGAACGTGACCGAGCGCAGCTCTCTGCGGGCGCCCTTCATCCGATGAGCCCCCGTCGCTTCACGTGGACGTAGCGGGCGAGCAGCTGCAGCGCAGCCGGACCGGGCGGGCCGCTGATCACGTCGACGCCCATTCGCGAGAGGCGCCGCAGCACGCGCTGGCGGTCCTGCCGCATGCCGCCGGCGACGGCGGCGGCGGCCAGATCCGCCGGTTCGCGGGGCAGGGTCTCGAGCGGCTCCTCGATCGCCGGATCGTCGAGAGCGACGAAGATCACCAGGTGCTTGCGCGCCAGGTGACCGAGGTGCTCGACCATCAGCTCGGCGGTGGTCGCGTCACCGAACTCGGTGAAGACCACGATGAGGCTCCGCCGCTTGAGCTGCGCGACCAGGCGGTGCACGCCGAGCACGTGGTTGGTCTCCTCCGGTCGCGCGTCCAGCGTGGCCAGGCCGTGCTTGATGCGCGCCATCTGCCGCATGCCGCCGCCGGGCGGGACCCAGGCCCGTGGGGACTCGCCGTAGGCGTGCACGCCGACCAGGTCGCCGTTCTTGAGCGCGACCCGCGAGAGCAGGAGCATCGCGTGGATGGCGTGGTCCAGGCGCTCGAGGCCGTCGATGGCGTCGGCCATGAGCCGACCGGTGTCGGTGCAGAGGATCAGCCGCTGGTTCTGCTCGATGCGAAAGCGGCGCACCTGCAGGTGTTGGTGGCGCGCCGACGACTTCCAGTCGACCTTGCGCAGGTCCATCCCGGGCTCGTACTGCTCGAGGCTGTCCAGCTCACCGCCGTCGCCGCGCTTGCGCGTGACGTGGACGCCGCCGTGCGGTTGGTGGCCGAAGTGGGCCAGGGCGAGCTGCCGCACGCGCTCGACGTTCGGGACGATCGCGATGGGCGCGTCGATCGCGTGGCGGTCGATGCGGCGGAAGAAGCGCAAGGGGCCGTCGATCTGGGTCCAGACACCGCTGAGCTCGGCGCCACCGCGGCGGGGCGCCTCGAAGGGAGCCTCGACGCGGACCGTGCCCTTGCGGGTGCGGACGCGTGCGTCGCGGCTGGCGCGGAGCGGCGCCTCGGTCTCCGCGCGGAGCACGGCGTGAAGCCGCGGGAAGGCGCGGGTGGTCAGCTCGAGCGCGATGCGGACGTCGGAGCCCACGCCGACGTGGCCGGGCGCGTCGGCGACCACCTTCGGGCGCGCGACCAGGAGCACGATGACGTCGACCAGCGCGCCGACGCCGAGCACCGCCCACAGGCCGACGACTCCGACCCAGAGCTCGGGCACGTACACGACCGGCAACGCGGCGAGCGCGAGGCCGAGGACGGCGAGGATCATCAGTCGGGGGGCGGGGACCATCGGGAGTCAGTGGGTGCGGATGATTTCGGGCGCGAGCAGTGGCAGGGGTCGCTGAGCCTCGCTCAGCGGGGGGCCGGAACCTGAGCTGCGATCTGTTCGCAGATGGATTCGGCGCGGAGGTCTTCCATCTCGGCGGCCGGGGTGATGATCACGCGGTGACGGGCCACCGGGAGGAAGAGCGCCTTCACATCGTCGGGGACCACGTAGTTGCGGGCGTCGCAGGCGGCGTGGGCCCGGGCGGCGGCGGCGAGCATGGTCGCGGCGCGCGGCGAGAGGCCGACCGCGAGGGCCGGGTGCTCGCGGGTCGCGCGGGCGAGGTGCACGCAATACCGCGCGATCATCGGGTCCAGGTGGATGCTCTTCGGCACCTCGCGGAGCGCGTCGACCTCGGCGCCGGAGAGCATCGGGCGCAGGCCGAGCTCCTCGAGGTCTGGCGTGCCCGAGCTCGCGCAGTGGGCGATGACCGCGTTGGTCTCCTGGTTCTCGTCCGGGTAGCCGACCTCGAGCTTGAAGAGGAAGCGGTCGAGCTGCGCCTCGGGGAGCGGGTAGGTGCCCTCGTGCTCGACCGGGTTCTGGGTCGCCACGACCATGAAGCGCGAGCTGAGCTGGTGCGTGTCGCCGTCGATCGTGACCGAGCGCTCCTGCATCGCCTCGAGGAGCGCCGACTGGGTCTTCGGCGGAGTTCGGTTGATCTCGTCGGTCAGCAGGAACTCGGTGAAGACCGGTCCCTTGGTGAGCGTGAAGCTCTGGGTCCGGAAGTCGAAGACGTTCGCGCCGATCACGTCGCCGGGCATCAGGTCGGGCGTGCACTGCACGCGCCGCATGTCGAGGCCGAGGCAGCGGGCGAAGCAGCGGGCGAGGAAGGTCTTGCCGGTGCCGGGGACGCCCTCCATCAGGACGTGTCCGCGCACCATGAAGGCGACGAAGGCGTGGCGGAGGTTGACCTCCGAGCCCATCACGACCGCGCCGATCGTCTGGCTCAGCTTGCCCAGGGTCTCGGCGACGCGCTGCGGCTCCATGCTCATGCGGCTCTCTCTTCTTTCGGTGGGTCTTTGGGGGCGGGCGCGCTGCGCTCGCTCTTGCCGAGGCGGCCGAGGAGCCGCTGGCGGTAGGTGTGGGCCGCGCGCGCGATGCGCCAGCCTTCGCTATTGGACTTGGGCCCGGTCGTCCGCGCCGCCTGCAGCAGCTTCATGGCCTCCGGTGCTTGGCGGCGGTGTTCGGCGACCTCGTCGATCGCCGCCGCTCGCGCCTCCAGCGTGCCCTTCTGGGGAAGACCGAGGCGCTCGTGGAGATCGAAGAGCACCTGCGCGACGTACTCCTCGACCAGCGGGCCGATCGGCTGTCCGTCGGCCAAGACGTGCGCGGCCACCTCGATCGCCTCGCGCGGGCCGTGCCCGTGCGCGAAGGGCGGGAGGGCCGGACCGAAGCGCTTGCTGCCCAGGATGACCAAGAGCAGCAAGAGCAGCAGCAGGTGCGAGACGAGGAGCACGGCGGGGAACTCGCCGAGCGCGCGGCTCAGCGAGTGGGTCTTGCCGTGGCCGTGGAAGACCTCGTCGATGACGATCGTGTCCGATTGATAGTCGGCGATGAGCGTCCACCAGAGCGCCGAGTGATCGGCGCGGTGGAAGTTGTAGTTGTGGATGAGGTCCGGGTCGCTCACGACCACCGTGCCGTCGGCCGCGGCGACCACCACCGCGCCGTGCGGCGACTCGAGCAGCACGGTCGCCAGCGGCGGCACGTTGGTGATCACCTGCAGGTTCGGGACCTGGACCATGTAGGTCCCGAGGACGCCATAGAGCTCGCTCATCTCGAGCGCGTCGGTGTTCTCCACGAGCTTCACGCTCGTGGTGGTGATCGCACCGTCTCGGCCGAAGATCGCCTCCAGCGTCTCCTTCACCGGTCCGAAGGTCGAGGTGACGAAGGGCTCGGCGGCGCCGGCGAAGAGGTTCCACTTCGGCAACACCACGATCGTCGGCCTCGCTTCGTTGGCGCGCGCGTCGAGGGCGTCGGCCAGCGTCCGCTCCTTGCCCTCCACGCGCGCATTCGTTCCCGGCTCGATGAAGAGCATGGGCGAGGCGGGGCCCTCGAAGCGGTCTCCTCGGCTCTGCACCACGTGCAGCCCGAGCCGCTTCATCGTCTCGCTGAACGCGTGATGGCCGAGCGGTCCGTAGCCGAAACTGTCGCTCTGGGTCGGCGTGAGCGGGATCAGCCGGCTGCCGTAGAGCATCGTCCCCACGACGGAACCGACGGAGAGGAACGCCAGGGTGAGGATCGCGCGGCGGCCCCACTTGCCGATCAGCGGCTGGTTCTTCGGCCGACTCACGCAGCCTCCTGCCGACCGGCGGCCAGCACGGCGTCGCGGTGGGGAACGAGCGCCTCATAGGCTTCACGGGTCGCCGGCTCGCCCGCGAAACGCACCCGCTCCGCACCCTCGACGACCTTCGAGAGCGGCGTCCGGCGCGGGTCGCCGTGGACGATCGACCAGAGGACCTCGCGGGCGGTGAGGCTCCCCTCGATGCTCGGCCGCCAGCCGACCGAGCGTAGCGATTGGACGAGCAGCGCCAAGATCGCTTCCGCGTACCGGCCCTCTCTCGCGAGCGCGTCGGGGTCGCCGGCCTGGAAGGGGAGCCCGTCCTTGGTCACGAGCAGTGCGTCCGCCGCGCCGGCCTCGTCGTCGGGGGCGCTGCCCGCGCCACGGGGCCAGAGCGTGTAGACCAGGTAGCCGAGCAGGGCGAGCAGCAGCGCGCCGCCGATGATGAGCAGGCCCCACGAGATGAGCTGCCCGAAGCCCCCGATGCCGCTGAGGTTGGGGAGGCTCCAGCCCGAGCCGTCGTCGTTCTCGACGCCCGGGCGCCGCCGGTCGGGGCTGTCGTAGTCGTCGAGATCCGTGCGCCCCGAGCGCTGGAGCGAGCGCCGGTCGCCGCTGCCACCACTGCCGCCGAGGCCCGGGGGGAAGCTCGAGAGCCCACCGCTGCCGTTGCTGACCCGAACGGAGTCCGGGTAGCCGTTGTCGGAGTGCACCTGCTGCGCGGCGTCCCGCGGATCCATGGGCGGCGCCGCCGGCTGCGCTCCGGCGGTGGCGCACAGGAGCCCGAGCACGACGAGCGAGCAGGCTCCGCGGAGGGCAGCGCTCAACGAGGCCTCACGAGAAGACGCTGGCGATCGACGCCGCGTCGACTCCTTCGTCCACCCCTCGAATCTTGGCGTAGGTCACGCCCGCGAAGGAGGAGAGCATGGAGAGGAGGACCATCGTCTGGCCGATGCCGACGATGGTCCCGAAGATCAGCGCGCCGGTGCTCATGCCCTGGATCTGCCCAGTCGAGGGATCGATCTGTCCGCTGCCGAAGGGCGCCGTCACGATCATCCCGAGCACGATGACGACGATGAAGATCACGAGGATGACGAGGAGGCCCGCGAGGATCTTCCAGCGATGACCCTTGGTGAGCCGCAGGCTCCGCTGCATCGCCTCGATGGGTCCGCATTGCTCGGCGACCGCGGCCGGGATGGCGAGGAAGAAGAGGATCATGATCCAGACGATGGGCGCGAGGACCATGAGCACCATCGCCGGACAGCCACAGCAAACCGCGAAGAGCGGACCGACCGGGTCGCTGCCACCGGCCGCGCCGAGGCCGGCGGTGAGCAGGACCCAGCCCACGGTGCCGGGCAGGCACGCGAGGAAGTAGAAGATGGTCAGCAAGATCGCGATGACGAGGATGGAGGGCGCCGCGCGGAAGCCCTTCGCGAGCGCGTCGCCCGGGGAGACGCGGTTGCCGGCGACCGACTCGACCGATGCGTAGGTGAGGGTGCCCTGACAGAGGTTGTTGCAGATCAGGCTGACCAGCGGCGCGGCGATGCAGAAGATCAGGAGGCCGGTGAAGTCGATCGAGCCGAAGAGCTCGTCGGGGCTGGTGACGCCCTCGTTCGCCATCGGGAGGATCCCGAGCATGCTGTCGGTGAAACGCTTGCTGCCGATCGCGCTGACGAGGTTGCTGGGGATGGCGAAGACGAGCGAGGCGACCACGAAGGTCGCGAAGTTGCTCGTGATGGCCTGCATCGCGCCGCCCAGCAGGTCTCCGATGGTGACCTGACGCACGGGCTGCGGAGGTCCGCCATAGCCGCCACCGGGCGGACCGCCGTATCCACCGCCGGCGGGCGGGCCGCCGCCGTATCCACCGCCACCCTGGCCTCCGCCGCCCTGGCCGCCACCGTCCTGACCGCCTTGGCCGCCATAGCCGCCCGCACCCGTGGGGGCCGGGCCTCCGTATCCGTAGTCGCTCATCGTTTCGTGGGCCTCGCGGCGAGCATAGTACGCCCGAGAGGGCCGCAACCTCCCGGCCGACCTACCATCGATCGGCCGCTCATGCCCGAACGGCCCCCACGAGGAGGCGCGAGAGGCGTTCGCCCCGGTCGAACGCGCGTCCTCGACTGCGGTGGAGCCAGCGCTCCTGGCGGCCGAGTGGGCGCGCTCGCAGCGCCGCCGGCACCGTGCGTCGAACGAGCCGCTGTCGCCAAGGCCAGGCGTCGCTGGGGAACCCCGCGAAGAAGCGCTCGGCCGCGGACGCGAAGGTCCGGCCGAGGATCAGGTGGTCGGCGCGGAAGCGCGCGAATCCGTGCCGCCCGGCATAGTGATCCGCGTACGTGGTGGCCAAGACCCGCGGCAGATCTTCCTCGAGGTGGGCGCGCAAGCTGCTCCGGAGCGTATCGCGCACGGCCTCGAGATAGGGGCGAGTCCGCATCGCCTGCTCCGCCGCGCGGAAGGCCTCACGCCAGTGCCCTTCGCAGGAGCCATCGTCGTCGCCCCGGAGCGCGTCGAGGTAGTAGCGCGCGCTGAGCGGGAGGAGTCGGAGCACCCAGCCCGGGTGCATCACGTCCTCCCGCGCCAATGCCATCCACTCGGCGCTCAGCTCGGCGAAGAAGCCGGCCAGGACCGCTCGTGGATCACCCCGCCGCCGCCGGTGAGCCTCGCGGAGCTCCGCTTCGGCGGCCTCGGCCTCCCGCCGGAGCACGTGCTCGTCGTCCTCCGGTGGTCGAGTCCAACGCGCCAGAGGCTCGGGCGCGACCCCTTGGTGGGCGGCGGTGACCATGGCCTCCAGGCTTCGCCGGAGACCCGCCTCGAGCTGGCGCCGGACGAGGGTGTCGGCGCCGGGGACGGGCACGTCGAGCTCTGCATCCACGTGCCAGATCAACCACGTGCCGGGCGTTCCGCTTCCCCGAGGGTCCACGCGCGGGGAGAGCTCCTGTACACCTTCGTGCCAGGAGAGCGGGGCCCCGCCGACCACCCGGTAGACGAAGCGCTGCGGTGGTCGGCTCTCGACCACGACCTCTTCCAGCCGCGTGTCCCGGCTCAATGGGCCGTCCGGCAAGTGGACGAAGCGCGTCGCACCGACGCTCGCGACGTGGCCGCCCTCACCGGGGTCGACGGGCTCGATGCGCGCCTCGGACCAGCGGTTCATCGCGCTCGGGTGCGTCGCCAGCACGAACGCCAGCTCGGGGACGCAGGGAATCCAGCGTTGGACCGAGAACCGCACCGGCGGAGCCTACACCTTCGGCGAGCTGCGTCGGCGATCGCTGACGCGGAGGGGGTGGCTCGTCTATCCTCCGCCCATGGCACTGAACGGTCTGCTCGAGCGGGGGCTGCGCGAAGCGATCGCCGAGTCGGATGGCGAGCTCGAGGCCTACGTCGCGGAGCGAGCGCTCGAGCCCGAGACCGCCGAGCACCTCCGTCAGGCGCTGCAGGCCCTTCCGGGGCTCCTGCGGGCGATCGATGGCGCGCTCTACTCGGAGGGCGTCCCACCTCACGCGCGCGCCACCTTCTCGCACGTGGTGCGCTACCTGCTGCTCGAGGACGACCTGGTGCCGTCGCGCGACGATCGCCTGCTCGTGGGCATGCTCGACGACGTCTACCTCCTGCACCGCGCGGCGCAGGAGCTCCGCGAGCACATCGAGGGTGTCGACTTCCGCAGCATCGACGGCGGCACCGATCTGATCGCGCGCGTGCTTCCGCGCGAGGTGGTCTCGGTGCTCGACGACCACCTGCGCTCGGTCCAGCAGGCGACCGCTCCCTAGCGCTAGCCCTCGGGCTCGGCTTCGGGCTTCGGCTTCGGCGGTCCGATGGTGAGGCTCTGGCCACGGAGCACCGACCCCGACCGGCCGTGACCGGCGAGGCCGATGCGCAGCGTCAGCAGCGCCTGGCCACGCTTCTTCGCCTCGCCCTCGAGCGTTACCCGCAGCCGCGCGTCGTCGGGGATCTGATCCCACCGCCACTGCTTCGCGTCGGACTTCTTCCGTGCGATCGACTTCGGCGGATCCGGGATCTCCACCCCTGCGGGGATCTTTGCCTCGAGCGAGGCCTGCCCACCCTTCAGCTCGAGCGTCTTGGGCTCCTTCCAGCCGGCGCCTTGCACCTTGACCCGCGCCGTCTCGAAGAGGCTTCCGCGGGCCGGGCCTCCGACCTCGATGGTGAGCCCCTCGGCGGGGCCACCCATGTTCACGACCGCCACCTCGAGCGCGAGCTCGCCGACGTCGCCCTCCCAGCTCTGCGGGTCGACGGACCCATCGAGCTGCAGCCGCGGCTCGCCCTTGAGACGGCGCTTCTTCGGCTTGGCGAGCTTCGCCTTCACCTCGGGGGGCTCGTCCGGTGACTCGATCGGCGTCGCCTGCCAGTCGCTGCCGTCGGCGTGTAGCCAGACCGCTTCGTCGTCGGCGCCGTAGAGCAGCCGCCCCTCGGCCCCGAGCCGAAGCCGTGGCGCGTCGCCGCGGGCACGCAGCGAGTCGTCCTTCAGGAGCGTCTCGAGCGTGCCCCCTGGCGTCCACCGCCGGAGCTCGTCGCCCGCCAGGAGATAGACGTGGGTGTCATCCGCGACCGCCGCGTGGATCGCGTCGACCTCGAGGTGCGCGAGCACCTCGCCGGCCGCGTCCAGGTGGAGCAGGACGGCGCCGTCGTTCAGAGCGAGGTGAGCCGTGAGCCCCTCGCCGAGCGGCCAGGCTTCCAGCGTGCCGCCCTTCTGGATCGGCACCCGCGTGACCAGCTCCCAGTGCGTGTTCCCTTCGGACCAACGGGCCAGCACGCCGGCGTCCGAGTCCGCCAGAGCCAGCGCCGAGCCCCGGGCGTGCATCCGCAGTCGATCAGGGGTTTCGCTGAAGCGCTTGCGCCGGGTGTAGGGGATCGCGTCCGGGTCGTCCCAGAGCAGCCCGTCGGGCCATGGGGTCTTGTCCACCGTCCGAGGGCTCTTCAAACGGGCATTCTCGGCGCCGGGCAGACCGGTGCGGACCACGACGTTGCGCGACTCGCGAGTGGCCAGCGCCCAGTGCTTCTCGTCGAGGATCTCGAGCGCATAGGTCCGGCGATCGACCACTTCGTAGCGAGCGGGGCCTTTCTTGCCGACCATGAAGCTCAGCAGCCGACCCTGTCCGTCGAGTAGGTAACCCCCGGTTCCGCTGGGTTTGACCCCGAGCAGCCAGGGGCGCGCCTCTCCGCCCAGCTGGAGGACCTCGCGCCCCAAGATGGGCACGCTCTCTTCTCCGGGGCGAGCGCATCGGTACAACCCCGCGGATCCGTAGATCCACGCGTGACCTGCGGCGAAACGGATATCCATGTGCCCCTCTTATACGTGAGATCGCTCGTGTTTTCGCCCTCGACCCCAAAAGGGTGAAAAACTGCGCCATCCCTTCCCTTTCTGGGTGGTACCGCTAGAGATATCGAGATGGACGACGCGGGGCCGGGAGGAGGTGAACAGCGCCGGCCCGCCCCGAGTCTCGGGCGGCGCCTCCTCCGGCGGGTGGGCTGGGTCCTCTTCTGGCTCCTCGCCTCCCTGGTGACCCTGCTGGCCAGCACCCTGGTTCACCTCGACACCTCGATGGCCCGCGAGGCCATCGCGGGTGAGGTCGCGCCACTGCTGAACGAGACCTTGGCCGGCGACTTCTCGATGACCGTCGAGCACGTCGGTCTGGACCACGTCGAGGTCCAGGACTTCGTCGTCCGCGATGCCGAGGGCGTGGTCGTGCTCTCGGTCGACGAGGCCTCGGTGGACGTCTCCCGACTCGATCTCTTCCTCGGTCGGCTGGTGGTCGACCGGGTCCACGTCCGTGGCCCCTTCGTCGACCTGAGCGCCGACGATGCCGGCGAGCTCCGCATCGCGAACGCCTTCATGCCCGTGGAGCCTTCACCTGAGGAGCCGAGCAGTGGACCGCTCGATCTCCCTCACATCGTGGTGCGGGACATCCTGCTCGAAGCAGGCCGAGTGGATCAGCTCACCCCGGAGCTCGACGTCCGCGGCCTCCGGCTCGATGCGGAGGCCATCATCGACGACCGAATCGACGTGACCGTGCGGGACCTCGACGGCCAGCTCGTCCGACGGGCCGACGAGCAGGTGGTGGCGTCCATCGAGCGTTTCGACGGAGAGGTGCGGCTGCTCGAGCCCGGCGCCGAGTCGAACGTCGATCTTCGGGTCGAAGGAGTGGACGGGGACTTCGTGGAGGGTCCGGTGACGGCCATCTGGGGCGAGTCCTACCCGGACCAGTACCGAGGGGAGCTCGCTTTCCGCGGGTCCCCCGCCACCCTCGAGGCCGCCGGGTTGCCGGAGGTGGCCGAGCTCTTGGCTGCACCGGTCGACGGACGAGTCACCGTCGACGGGAGCCTGGCCGACGCGATCGATGCACGGGTCGAGCTCGACACGGCGGGTGGACCGCTGGTCGCGACCGCCACCCTCTCCGAAGACTTCGAGCGCATCGACGCACGCGTCGAGAGCAGCGGCGTCGATCTCGGCGCGGTCCTCACGCCCATGGAAGGGTCGCGCTTCGAAGGCGCGATCGATGCGCAGCTGCACCCGCCGGGCGACGACGGTCGGCGCCGGGTGGTCGTGGACGGCGAAGCGGTCGCCTTCTCGCTCGACGGCGAGACCTATCGCGCGCCGCAGCTCCACGCCGCGGCCTCGCTCGGCGACGACGATCTCGAAATCCTGGAGCTCGACGTGCCGCACCTCGAGGGCGACAGTGGCCACCTCGACGTCACCGGGCGCATCGGATTCGACGGCGCCATGGATCTGGTGGTCGACGCCGAGCTACCGAACCTCGGCACCGACCCGAACCTGCGAGAGGTCCTCGACGGGCCCGTCGGCGGCGGGCTCACCGTCGACGCCCGGGTGCGGCTCCGGCCCGGCGCGGGCGAGGGCGATCCGATGTTCGTCGACGCGCGGGGCCGGGTGGCCGGCCGCAACCTGCGGCTCCCGTGGCTGACGGCGCGCTCGCTCGACGTGAACGGCACCGCCCGGGGCGACCTACCCGCGCCCCGCGCGGACCTACGCCTGCGTGCCGAGGACCTGCGCGCCGACGACACCTTCGTCGAGCACGCGGAGTTGACGATCGCTGGCGGCGGGCCGGGTGGGCGCTACGCGATCGATGGCGGCGTCCGTGGCTCGGTTCCCGACATGGAGCTCGATGCCGACCTGAACCTCGTGGCGGCCGTGGATCAGGGCGGCGCCGTCACCGTCGATGGGCGCACGCGGGTGCGAGGTCCGCTCCCGGAGCCCGTCACCATCGAACTGAATCGGGCGCGAATCGATCCATCCCGCGGAGTCCGGCTCGCGGGGATGCAGCTCCAGACCGGCGACATGGGGGTCACCGCCGAGGGTTTCCTCGACCTGAACGGGCGTGGATCCGATGCGCGCATCGAGCTGGACCGGGTGGACCTGGAGACCATCGCCAAGCGCTTCGGACTGGGGGACTTGGGTCTCAGCGGCATCGCCTCGGCGGAGATCGAGTTCACCGGGTCCATGGATCGCCCGGTGCTCGACACCGCGGGGCGGGTCGAGGATCTCGAGCTCGACGGCGTGCACTTCCAACGGGCGGCGTGGGACATCGACCTGCAACCGGACGGGGAGGGCGGTCGGCTCTTGGTCTTCACGCTCTCCATGGACTCGGAGGGCAACGGTCAGGCGCAGGTGGAGGCTCGCGCGGAGCTCCCGGACCGGCGACCGTTGCGCTCGTTGCCCGAAGCGACCTGGGACGCGACGGTCACCACGGCCGACCTTCGGCTGGGGCTGGTGCCGGAGCTCGTGGAGGGAGTGCCCGCCATCGAAGGTCGGATCGACACCCAGCTCACCTTCCGGGGGACGCTCGACGAACCGGATCTGGTCGCGTTGATCTCCGTCCGGGAGCTCGACGTGCCCGACGTCGACCCGGTGAACGTGAAGGTCGACGGGCGCCTCGCCGGGTCCGACCTCAGGCTCGAGGTCGACCTGCGCCGGACCACCAACGCGCCCATCGCGAGCGTGGTGAGTCAGGCCTCCGATCTCACCTTCCGCGGGCTCCTCTCGAACCAACCGCTCGGCTTCTTGGCCTCCCCTTGGTCGGTGGAGCTCTCGATGCCCGAGCAGTCGGTCCAGACGTTGCCAGCACCCGCGCAGGTGGACGTGCCGATCGCGGTCTCCGCGCAGGGCCGTTTCGCCGGCGGTGAGAGCGCCGCCCGCGGTCCGGATCCGCTGGAGTCGGCGTTGCGGGCGATGACCGGACAGGTCCAGGTGCTGGCTCGCTACACCGATCCCACGGCCGACGGCTGCGGCCAGGGGTCCCCGCGCGCGCGGACCGTCGTGATCTTCGAGAACGGCGAGACCGAGGTCCGTGTCGTGGGCGAGGCGGGCGGGGTCGAGAATCTCGTCGTGGAGGCTTTCGTGGAGACGCCGGTCCACGAGTGGGTCGAGACCCCGCCGGAGCGCATCCCGGAGGTCGAGCTCGCGATCGAAGCTCGCGGGCTCCCACTCCACGACGTCCCCATCGTGTGCGAGACGGCGAGCGGGACCCTGGACCTCGACGTCGATGGGGTCGACCTCTTCGACGCCGAGCCGCGGGTCGACGTCCACGGCTCGGTCGCGGCCTTGTCGGTGGGCGGGAGCGAGCCGCTGGACCTGCGCATCGAGGGGACGCTCGACGCCACGCAGGCGGAGTTCAGTGGAGACCTGAGCGCGGACGATCGGGTGGCGATGCAGTTCGACGGTCGGTCGCCGGTTCGGTGGGGCGGCGACATCCTGGTCCCGGCGATCCCCGAGGATGGGCGCTGGCGAGGGCACGTGCGCTTCGACGAAGCGCCGGTCCAGCCGTTGCTGGCTGCGGTGCCGATCCTCTCGGAGCCGCACGGCACGATCGACGGCGACGTGCAGGTGAGCGGCGTCGGCACCGAGGTCGACGTCGAGGGGCAGCTTCACATGGGTCAGGTCGGCTTCGTGCTTCGCCAGCCCTATCTGCGCATCGAGGACCTGAATGGGGGCTTGGCCCTCCACGACCAGACCGTGACCATCGACGGGCTGCGTTTCGCGGACCGCGATGGCGACGTGCGGGTGGATGGCGACATCGAGCTCGAGGGCTGGCTCCCGGGGTCCGCCCGCCTCCAGGTCCACAGCGACGACTTCCCGCTCCGGGTCGAGGGCGTGGTCTACGCGTACCTCGACACCAACACCGAGATCGAGGCGGACTTCGGCCCCGAGGTGAACCGCGTCCGAGTCCGCATGCGACGGACCGACGTTCGGCTGCCGATGGACCTCGGTCGCACGCTCCAGCCGCTCGCGCAGCACTCGGACGTCATCTACGAGGACCAACCGGGCTTCGATCCCGACGAAGTGGTCGAGGTCGAGACCGAAGAGGCCGAGGCGGGCGAGAGTGAGATCGCGGACCGCACCGAGATCCAGCTCACGTCCGTGCCCTTCTGGGTTCGCCGCGACGACTTCTCGGTTCAGGTCCATCCCCGGCTGACGGTGGTGCTCGATGGCGAGGACGTACGGATGAGCGGTCCGGTGCAGATCCGACGCGGCTTCATCTCGATCATGGGCAAGGAGTTCGAGTTCAAGCGTGGTGAGGTCCGCTTCACCGGCGGCAACTCGGTCGACCCTTCCGTCGACATCGAAGCGGTCCACGACCTCGGCTCGGGCGAGCTCATCACCGCGAAGATCACGGGCCGACTGCTCCGACCCGAGCTCGACTTCTCGTCTTCCCGCGACGCGAGCATCAGCAACTCGGAGGCCATCCAGCTCCTGGTTCGCGGGCGGCCGGGGGCTTCGTCCGAGACCGCCACTCAGCAGGCGGCGTCCTTCCTCACCGGTCTCTTCGCCGGTGTGCTCAGCTCCGTCACCCGTCAGGAGCTCGGCGAATACATCCCCGTCTTCGGCATCGAATCGGAGGGGGGGAAGGCCACGCTACGGGTTGGCTTCCAGGCCGATCAACTCATTCCCGACGCGCTCGACGACGTGATTCTCGGCGCGTATGTGGAGGGCTACGTGGGCGGTGGAGCCAACAGCGATGGTGGCGGAGGGTCCGTCACTGGCGGCGCGCGCATCGAGTTCGTGCTGCCCCGGAGCCTCGTGTGGTCCGGCACCTACGACGTCCCGACCAACTGGTCGACCGACCTGATGTGGGAGCCGTGACCGGTCGCTGGCTCTTCATCCTCCTCACCCTCTGCGTGGCTTGTCAGAAGGTCCCACCGAATCGCTATGGCGTGGAGAGCGTGGCGATCGAGGGCGCCGAGGTCTTCGACCCGGACTCGGTGCTCGTGTGCCTGGCCACACGCGAGCGGGACGAGGTCGAGTTCGATCTCGACGTGCTGGACTCGGGGACGTGCGGCGAGCCGCCCTTCGAAGGGGACCGGCCGAAGATCGAGCTCTGGTCCTGGCCTTGGACGGAGTGGCCCTACTACGACCGAGTCCTGCTCGAACAGGACGCGGAGCGTATCGAGCGCTGGTACGCCGCGCGTGGCCATCATCACGCTCGGGTGACGGAGACGCGCGTGACCCCCGAGAGCGCGCAGGAGACCGATCTGCTCGATCCGGAGGATCCGGAGCCCGGTTGCGAGCGCATCGACGACGACGAGGGGTGCGAGGTGAGCGTCACCTTCGTCGTCGAGGAGGGGCTCCCCACCACCATCGACTCGCTCGAGATCTACGGTCTCGACGAGATCGGCGGCGAGCTCCAGGAGACGCTTCGGGAAGCGGTCACTCTGAAGGAGGGCGAGCGCTGGGACGAGGCCGTCTACGACCAGACCAAGTCGGCACTACGACAGGCCCTCGCCGAAGGCGGCTATGCGCGCGCGCAGATCAAGGGCCTGGTCCGCATCGATCGGGACGCGCGGAAGGCGGAGATCGCCATCCAGATCTCGACCGGGCCGGTGTGCGTCTTCGGCGAGGTCGAGGTCGAGGAAGCCGGCGAGCTTCCAGCCGACACCATCGCGGCTGCTGCGCAGATCTTCGCCGGTGAGCGCTACTCCCAGCAGGCCGTTCGCGACGCGCAGCGAGCCATCTACAACCTGGGCGCCTTCTCGGCCGTGACGGTGGAGCCGCTGATCCCGGAAGAAGGGAACGTGATCCCCGTGAAGGTCACCGTGTCGGCGGCGCGCAAGCACCGCTTCGGCCTCGGTGGTGGGCTCACGAGCGGCATCATCCAGCGCAACGACTACAGTCAGGTCTCCATCTCGCGCTGGGACGTGCACCTCGTGGCACGCTACGAGAACCGCAACTTCCTCGGCGGGCTCCGGCGCCTGACCACGAAGATCGAGCCCAAGCTGATCTTCCCACAGGAGTTCCCGGGCCCGGAGAACCCCCGCCCCGGTCTCTCCACCGACGTGACGCTGCGGCAGCCGGCGTTCATCGAGGCCCGGACGAATCTCCGCCTCGACTTCCGCTACGACCTCGGCCTCGACCAGCGCGACGTCTTCTTCCGCCACCAGATCGACCTCGGTCTCTACGTCGAGCGTTACTTCTGGCAGCAGAAGATCTTCGTCAGCCTCGGTCTGCCGACGTTCACCTGGTATCGCGTCCCCTCCGGTGAGATCAACCAACGGATCGCCAGTCAGGTGACACGTCCCGAGCTGCCCGACCTGCCGAAGTCCTACTTCCTGATGCGGCTGGAGCAGGTCTTCTGGCTGGACCTCCGGGACGACTCCACCCGTCCCCATGGGGGCTTCTACTTCCAGCTCAACCTGCAGGAGGCCGGCTATCTGTGGGGTCGCGCGAGCAGCTGGGACTACGTCCGAATCCAGCCGGACGTTCGCGCCTACATCCCGTTGCCCTTCCGGATCACGATCGCCGCCCGCTTCCTGGTCGGGGCGATGTTCATCACCTCCGTCAACGATCCGAACATCGACGACCTCAGCGCGGACATCGGCCCGCGCACGGAGCGCTTCTATGGCGGCGGCGCGGCCGGCAACCGCGGCTACCTGGCCAACCGCCTCGGCAGTGGGCGGCAGGGCGGCATCCGCCGATGGCTCGCGCAGCTCGAGCTCCGCCTTCCCGTGACGTCCGATCTCGGCCTGGTGCTCTTCGGGGACGCCGGTGACGTGAACCGCCGCCCGAGGCTGGACTTCAAGCACCCGCAGGTCTCCGTCGGTTTCGGCCTTCGCTATTTCACGCCGATCGGGGCGATTCGTCTCGATCTGGGCTTCCGCATCCCGAAGCTCGAGACCTTGGGCGGAGGCGAGCGCGTCGGACGTGTCACGTCCGACGACACCGACGTGAATTTCTTCGGCCTGACCCGATGGCCCGGCGCATTTCACATCTCGATCGGCGAGGCGTTCTGAGCTGCAACGTTCGCTGGCCGCCGCTTCACCAACTCTTCGTTTCCCTTCGCCGGCTCCGCCGCTATGCTCCCCGTCCAAGGAGACTTCATGGCACGCACCCTGACATTCGCGCTTCTCGCACTCGGGCTCTTGGCCTGCGGTGGCCCCTCCGAATTCGTGCTCACCGGCACCGCTCGCTCGGCGGGCACCGACGGCATGATGATCGTCGAGGACACCGGCGGGAACCACATGGTCACCGTCGAGCTCGAGCACCTTCCGCCGCCCGACCGCATCTCGCAGGGCGGCCAGCACTATGCCGTCTGGATCAAGCCCAAGGGCGGCACGCCTCACATGGTCGGCGAGCTGGACTACGACCCGGACGAGCGGGTCGGCCGGATGACCGCGACGGCGCCCCACGCCGACTTCGAGCTGATGATCTCGGTCGAGCGTGTGATGACGGTGTCCCACCCGAGCGAGGTGCTCGTGGTGAAGAAGAGCACCATGAGCAGCTCGTCCGGCGGCGACGACGACGACGACTGAGCTCGCGCTTCGGCGTCCCCAAACGAATCGGACCGGCAACCCATGGGGGCTGCCGGTCCGATGCGTTTTGGGCCAGCGCGGAGATCCGCGAGTGAGTTAATCGTGGAGGCCGGACCCCGATGGGGGTGTGTGTGGTGTGTGGGATGGTGCCACCGAAGCCCGGCCGTCCACAAAGTTAGAAGCTGAACTTCTAGCTTCTGCGATGGAACATGGACCGAACTCGGCGCCCCCGCATTGAGCATGCTCACGTCTCGGTCCGAGAACTCGCTTTCCCTCGAAAACGCGGGTTCCGAGTCGACCGGCGAGTGCGGCGACGCACGGGCTGGCCGCTTCTCGGGCGACGGTCCTGCCCCCTCGTGGTAGGGGCAGCGCCATGTGCGGAGTCATCGGCCTGGTGTATTCGGCGGACCGCGACGACCTCGGTGCGACCGGCGGCGTCCTGCTTCGAGCCCTTCAGTATCGCGGCTACGACTCGACGGGTGCGGCGACGCAGTCGTCGACGTCCGAGGAGGTCGATCTCCGAAAGTCGGTCGGCGCTCCCTCCGAGATCGTGCCGGAGCTCGGCATCGACCAGATGGCCGGCCAGGTCTTCTGTGGCCAGGTCCGCTGGGCGACCTTCGGGGCCGTCGACGACCTGAACGCACAACCACACGAGGTGCGCTGTCACGTGCACATCTACGGCGCGCACAACGGGAACGTCACCAACACCGACTCGATGCAGAGCTGGTTGCGCTCCGAGGGGCACACGCTGAAGTCGGACAACGACGGTGAGGTCGTGGTCCACACGGTCGAGCACTTCTTCGCCGAGGCGCTCGCCGAAGACGGCTCCGACCGCGCCCGGGCGCTGCGCATCGCGGCCAGCCGTGCGTGCGCCAAGCTCGAGGGCTCGTTCGCGTCGGTCACGGTCGATCCGGTCAGCCGGACGGTGGTCGTCATCAAGCGGGGGTCGAGCCTCTACGTCGGCATCGGCGCGGACGAGAAGGGGCCCTTCGCCCTGGCCAGCTCCGATCTGGGCGCGGTGCTCACGCAGACCCGCACGCTGCTGCCGCTCAACGCGGGCGAGATGGTCCAGCTCGGCGCCGAGGCCCAGCAGGTCTTCGCCGTCGAGAGCCCGGATGCTCCGCTCGAGCGAGCGACCGTGGAGAGCGAGCTGCGGATCGAGGACACCTCGCTCCAGGAGCCCTTCGAGAGCTTCATGGAGCAGGAGATCCACGCGCAGCCGCAGACGCTCCGCGATCTCCGTGCGGCCTTCGACGACGACCCCGAGTACGGCGCGTTGGCCAACCAGCTCTGCGATCGCATCGCGCAGGCGGTGGGCCGCGGCGGCCAGGTGCACGTGGTGTGTTGCGGTACGTCGTTCCACGCCGCCGGCGCCGGAGCGCTCTTCTTCAGCGAGCTGGCGAAGCTGCCGATCACGCCGTCCCTCCCGGGCGAGGTCCGCGCCCGTCATGCGGCGCTCTTCAAGCCGGAAGACCTGTTCATCGCGGTCAGCCAGAGCGGTGAGACCAAGGATCTGATCGACGTGGTGGATGGCGCTCGCGCGGCCGGCGTTGGCGTCGCTGCGATCGTCAACAACGTCCGGTCGACGCTCGGTCAGGAGAAGGCCGACCTGGTGCTGCCCCTTCGCTGCGGACCGGAGATCGCCGTGCCGGCGACCAAGTCGTTCATGGCCCAGCTCGGCGTGTTCTACGAGCTCGCCCACCGTCTCGGGAAGCGCCGCGGCCTCGACCTGCCGGCCAAGCCCGATCTCGCGGCGCTCGTGGAGCGCACGCTCGCCGACACCGCCGCTCGGGTGGAGGAGGCGGCCGATCTGCTCCACCTCACGCCGAGCATCCACATCCTCGCGACGCGGATGTTGCCCATCGCCAAGGAGGGCGCGCTCAAGGTCCGTGAGGTGGTGCTCAACCACACCGAGGGCTTCGAGGGGTCCGAGTTCAAGCACGGTCCCAACACCATCCTCGGCACGAACACGGTGTTCGGTGCGGCGCAGGTACAGGCGCTGCTGAACGCGGTCGCCGAGTCGAAGTCCGACCCGCGTCGCGGCCTCTCCGACCACTTCGGTGCGCTCTACGCGGACTACCCGCTGGTCTACGTGACCGGCCCGGCGGATCGCGACGTCGACCTCACCATCTCGCAGCTTCACACCCACAAGATCCGCGGCGCCCAGACCTTCGTGATCGCCGAAGAGTCGGCGCGGCTGCGAGAGGCGGCGGAGCGCGCGCCGATGGGGGCCGAGGGCTACCGTGCGGTCTACGTCGCGCTGCCCGAGACCGGCGACACGCTCCAGGCGGTCTTCTCGGCCACGGTCGCGCTGCAGGTGCTCGCCCTGAAGATGAGCGTGAAGAAGCGCGCCTACCTCGAGGACCTCGGCGTGCGCGGGCACGGCGTGGATCCGGACGCTCCAAAGAACGTGTCCAAGTCGATCACGGTCGACTGACCCCGACTCCGGTAGAGTCTCGCCATGCGCGCAGCCATGGTGACCGAGTTGAGCGGACCCGATGCGATCGAGGTCCGCGAGTTGGACGACCCCGAGCCCAAGAAGGGGCAGGTGGTGGTGAAGGTGGCGGCGGCCGGGGTGAACTTCCCCGACCTGCTGCTCACCCGGGGGATGTACCAGCTCAAGCCCCCGCCGCCCTTCGCGCCCGGTGGGGAGATCGCCGGCACGGTCAGCGCCGTCGGTGAGGGCGTCGAAGGCTTCTCCGAGGGCGACCGAGTGATGGCGATCCTCCCCTTCGGTGGCTTCGCGACCCACCTCGCGGTCAGCGCGCGGCAGCTCGTGAAGGTGCCCGAGACGATGGAGCTCGAGACGGCCTCGGCGTTCGCGTTCACGTACGGCACTTCGTGGCATGGCCTCGTGGACCGCGGGGCCCTGGCGGAGGGCGAGCGACTCCTCGTCCTCGGCGCCGCCGGTGGCGTGGGGCTGGCGGCGGTGGAGATCGGCGTAGCGCTCGGAGCCGAAGTGGTGGCGGCGGCCTCCACGGACGAGAAGCTCGAGCTCTGCAAAGCGCATGGCGCGACGCACGGGATTCGCTACGACCGTGACGATCTGAAGAAGGCCGCGAAGGCGCTCGGTGGCGTGGACGTCGTGTACGACCCGGTCGGCGGCGACTTCGCCGAACCGGCTCTGCGGGCGCTGCGCCCGGGCGGGCGCCACCTCGTGATCGGGTTCGCGGCGGGGTCCATCCCCGCCGTGCGATGGAACCTCGCGCTCCTCAAGGAGTGCAGCATCGTCGGCGTCGCCTGGGGCGCGTGGGCGATGCGGAACCCGGGCGAGCACGCGGCGAACCTCCAGCGGCTCCTCGCGCTCCACGCGGAAGGGAAGCTGAAGCCTCACATCTCGAAGCGCTACGGCCTCGAAGAGGTGCCCCAAGCCCTGCGCGACATGGATGAGAGGCGCGTGAAGGGGAAGGTCGTGATCACTCCCTGAACCGAATTTTCCGCCGGAGGTCGAGCATATGAGGATCCTCGTATGTTAGCCTCGCGCTGAGAGCCCAGCGTTCGTTGTCGCTGGGGAGGGAATGGAAGCAGAGAAGCACCGGCGCCGGCCGGAGCTGGGGACCTGCCTGGCCGGCAAGTACGAGGTCGAGAGGCTGCTCGGAGAGGGCAGCATGGGCGCGGTCTATGCCGCCCGGAACCTCACCACCGGCAAGACCGTTGCGATCAAGTGGTTGATCGCTGAACGGGAGACCGACTTCACGCTCGTCGATCGCTTCCGCCGAGAGGCGCGCGCGGCCGGGCGGATCGACCACCCGAACGTCGTCACCATCTTCGACGTCGGCACCCACGACAACGCGGTCTTCCTGGTCATGGAGCTGCTCCAGGGCGAGCCGCTCTCCGACATCCTGATGCGTGGGCCGCTCGAGCCCGAAGAGATGGTGGGGCTCATGGTCCCCGTGATGCGCGGGGTCGCCGCCGCTCATGCGTCCGGCGTCGTCCATCGTGACCTCAAGCCGGAGAACGTCTTCGTCTGCCGCGCGCCCGACGGCTCGCTCCGTGAACCCAAGGTGCTCGACTTCGGGATCTCGAAGCTCGTGGGGGACGCCGCGCAGGACGAGCTCCGCGCCACCCGGACCGGAGTGGTCGTGGGGACCCCGACCTACATGTCTCCCGAGCAGATCGCCGGTGCCCAGGAGATCGATTCACGGATCGACGTCTACGCGCTCGGCGTGATGCTCTACGAGATGCTCGCCGGCCGTCCGCCTTTCATGGCAGGCACGTACACGGCGCTCGTGGTGCAGATCGCGACGGCCATTCCGCCCGACCTGCGAGTGCTGCGACCAGACATCGATCGAGAGCTGGTGGCGGTGATCGAGAAGGCGATGGCGCGCGACCGCGACGATCGATTCACCGATGTCGAGTCTCTCGCGACGGCGCTCGAGCCCTTCGGGGTCGGGACGCTTTTTCGCCCCGAAGCTCCTTCGTGGTCCATCCGCGTCGGGCCGAGCCGGAAGGGGAGCAAGAAGTTCACTTCCACCGCGGATGGCGCGGCGGTCGTGAAGGTGCGCGAGTCGGTCCCGACGGTGGCCGCCTCGGCCTTCGAGAGCGGGCTCCGGGCCACCGGACGCGAGGACGCGTCCGATCCGCCGGTGCCACTCGCGGACACCGTCGCCGAGGAGGCCATCCCCGCGGTGGTTCCGCCCCGGCCGAACGAGGATTCGTTCCGGGTCGACACGCCGGCGGGTCGTCGGAGGGTCGTCGCGATCGGGGCACTGGTCGGCATCGCGCTGCTCGCCGTCGGGGTGGGCGTCGGTGTCGCGCTGAGCGGGGACGAGGCTCCGCCCGCGGCGGAGAGTGGGCCCGCCGAGTCACTCGGCTCCGCCGAGTCGGTCGACGAGGTCCCGGACGAAGCCGAATCCCTTGCCGCGGAGCCCGAGGTCGTCGAGCCCGAGGAGCTCGCCGTCGAGCCGGTCGAGCCGGTCGAGCCCGAGGCCACGGCCGACCCGCCCGCGGTGGAGCCCCCGCCGCGTCGTCGGACCCGCCGACGCGCGAGGAGCGACCGCGCGGATACCATGGCTGCCGAAGCGGACATGACCAGCGCGATGACGGCGATGAGTACGCGGCACCGAGCTGGTACGCTCAGCGTCGACGAGTTCTGAACGCATGCCTTGGCCGTATCCCCTTCGTGCCGCGCTCGCGGCGCTCTTCGTCGCCGTCCTCGGCCTTTCGTCTTTCGCCCGAGCGCAGGAAGACGAGGAGTACCAGGAGCTGGTGCATCAGGCGGTGCAGGAGCACGCGGCGGGTCGCTTCGCCGAAGCTCGCGCGCTCTTCCGCCGCGCCCACGAGCGCTCGCCGAACGCGCGGACGCTGCGGGGGATCGGGATGAGCAACTTCGAGCTCCGCCAGTACGCGGCGACCATCGTCGCGATGGAAGCCGCGCTCGCGGAGAGCCGGCGGCCTCTCACCGAGGAACAGGCGGCCGGTGCACGAGACCTCATCGAGCGCAGCAGCGCGTTCGTCGCGCGCTACACGCTCCTTCCCGAAGGCGCGGCCGCAGGGGCACGCGTCGATGGTGTGGCCGGGGTGCTCGATGCCCAGGGTGTGTTGCTGGTGGACCTCGGGGTGCACGAGATCCAGGTCCGCTGCGAAGGCTGCTCGAACGAGTCACGGCGCGTGCGAGTGGTCGGCGGTGAGCGCGCGGAGCTGGACTTCACGGTGCCCGTGGCCGAGCCGATCGAGGAAGCGGTCGAGCCGGTCGAGCCCGAAGAGGGTGCGGTTGCGAACGAAGGGGGACTCGGCGGAACGAGCATCGCCCTCTTCATCGGCGCTGCGGTGGCGGGGGCGGGCGCGATCGGGACGGGCTTCTGGTGGCGTGACCGTAACGCGGAGCTCGACGCCTGCGATGCGCGGGCGGACTGCCTGAACGGCGACCGGCTGACCACCGAACGCAACGCGACCATGGGCGTGGCGCTCGGTCTCTCCGCAGCCGCGCTGGCCTTGCTCGCGGTCGGGCTCCTGACGATGAGCGACGACGACGACGAGAGCCGGGCGATGCGTTGCGCGCCGGCCGGGATGGGGATGGCATGCGCCGGTACGTTCTGATCGGAGCCTTGGCGCTCCTCGGCGCCTGCACCGAGGCCCAGTTCGCCGATGACGGTACGGGGGACGGATCGGTCGGCGATCTCGGCGTGGTCGACGCAGGACCGGGGAGCGACGCGAGCGATCCGCGGGAAGACCTCGGCCCACCGGTGGATCTGGGACCGGTGGATCTCGGCCCGCCGGACATGCCACCGGACCTCGGTCCCTGCGACCCCTGCACACCGGGCGTCGGCGACCTGGTGATCACCGAGATCATGCCGGACACCGACGTCGTCAGCGACGACTTCGGCGAGTGGTTCGAGATCCACAACCCGAGCACCACGGTCACCTACGACCTCGAGGGCTGCATCGTGGCAGACAGCGGCAACAGCCACCCGATCTCTGGCGAGACGCTGGTCCCGCCCGGCGCGTATTTCACGCTCGCGCGCTTTGCCAACGCGGCCATCGGCGGCTTCGACCCCGACTACGACTACGGGATGACCGTGAAGTTCGCCAACGAAGGCGACATCGCGCGCCTCTCCTGCGGTGCGTCGATCGTGGACCTCGTCGATTTTACGTCGTTCGGCATCAACAAGGGCATCTCGCTCGCGCTCGACCCCGACGCGCTCGATACGGTCTCCAACGACGACGTCGCCAACTGGTGTCTCGGTCAGAGCGCGTACAACAGCAGCGGTGGTGAGACGGACTTCGGTAGCCCGGGCATGGCGAACCCGGATTGTCCCTGAACGGGTCCGGCTCCGACGATCGACTCCGCTACAACCAGTCGGGATCCAGCTCGAGGTACGACCGGTCTGCCCGGCACCGCTCGGCAAGGAGCGCTACGCGCGGTAGCTCCGTTGCCGCCCAGTAGCGCGCGCTCTGCACGAGCCCGCGATGGAACGCCGAGTCCTCCGCCATCGCGGCGGTCGCCAGACAGACGTGCTGCCAGGCCACGACCACGATCGAGAAGAGCGTCAGGTAGTCCACGCCATGGCCGAGCATGCCGTCGAGGTCGCCGCTCGCGCCCTTCATCCCGAGCTCCATCGTGAGCGTGCCGACCTCCACGAGCGCCGCCTCGAGGGGCGCGACGATCGCCTCGTCGACGCCTGCCTCGCGTGCCTCGGCGATGGCACCGCCGATGGTCTCGTTCAGGGCCCGGAGCGCGGCGCCGCCGCCGGCGACGACCTTCCGCCCGAGCAGGTCGAGGGCCTGGATCTGGGTCGTGCCCTCGTGGATGGAGTTCAGCTTCTGGTCGCGGAGCAGCGCCTCGGGCACGTACTCGCTGGAGTAGCCGTAGCCGCCGTGGATCTGCACGGCGAGCACGTTGACCTCGTAGCCGAACTCGGCCGGGAAGCTCTTGGTGATGGGAGTGAGCAGGTCCAGGATCGCGTGCGCTCGATCGCGCTCGCCCTCTGGGCCGTGGGCGGCGAGATCCGCGAAGCGCGCGGTCGCCACGGAGAGCGCGAGCGAGCCGTCGACGATCGCCTTCATCCGCAGCAGCATCCGCCGCACGTCCGGGTGCTCGACGATCGCGACCGGGGCGCTCGAGCTCTTCTGCCCGAGCGCGCGCCCCTGGGTGCGCTCGCGCGCGTAGGCGAGGGCCTCGTGATAGGCGACCGACGCCGTCGCCGCGGCGGTGACGCCCACGCCGATGCGGGCCTCGTTCATCATCTGGAACATCTGCGGCAGCCCGCGGTGGGGCGCGCCGATCAGCCAGCCGCGGCAGTCGTCCTCGTCGCCGAAGCTCAGCGCGAGGCTCGGCAGCGCGCGCCAGCCGATCTTGTGGATGAGCCCGGCCACGTGCACGTCGTTCGGCTCGAGCGGTCCGTCGGCCGCGTTCGGGCCGAGCTCGGCCGGTCGGCGCTGCGGGACCGCGAAGAGCGAGATGCCCTTCACTCCATCGGGCGCGCCCTCGATGCGCGCGAGGACGAGGTGCACCACGTTCTCCGCGGCGTCGTGGTCACCGCCGCTGATGAAGATCTTCGCGCCCCGGATGCGATAGGTGCCGTCGCCGGCGTCGGTGGCGCTCGTGGTCAGGTCGCCGAGGCTGGACCCGGCGTGTGGCTCGGTGAGCGCCATCGTCCCGGTCCAGCGGCCGCTCATCATCGGCGTGAGGAAGCTGGCCTTGAGCGCGTCGTCGCCGAATGCCTCGATCAGGTGACCGGCGCCGGTGGTCAGCCAGGCCAGGCCGGTGGTCGAGAGGTTCCCCGCCATGAGGTAGGCGTGGGCGAGGGTCGCCACCGCGAGCGGCAGCTGTTGGCCACCGACCTCCTCGGGGCGGGTCGCGGCGATCACGCCGAGCTCACGCACCCGCTCGAAGCCGCGGAGCGTCTGGGGGTGGAGCTTGACGCGGCCGTCCTCGAGCGTCGGCGGCTCGGCGTCGGTGGAGGCGTAGCTCGGCCAGAGGACTTCGCGTCCGACCCGGCGACATGCGTCCACATAGAGCTGGAAGGTCTCCGGGTCGTGGTCGGCGAAGGCTGGCAGCTCGGCGAGGGCCCCCAAGCGCAGGGAGCGAAAGAGGAGCTCGGTGAGTCGATCGTCGATGAGCGGGTTCACGGTCCGCCGAGCATGAATTGCACCACTGCTGGATTCCAGCGCTCATACGGAGTTTTTCCCGTCTCCTTCATTCCGAATTTCCGACGAGGCTGGCAGAATGTGTCCATGCGTAAGGGGTACTGGGTTTTGGTCGCGTTCTTGGCGTTCGCCGGATGTGACTGTGGTGATGACGACGTCATGGACGACGTGACCGAGGACGGCGACGTCCCCGAGGTCGACATGGGTCCCGTGTGCATGGGCATGGGCGGCAGCTGCGACACCGCAGACGACTGCTGCGAAGGCCCCTGCGAGGGCGGCACCTGCTCCGAAGGCAGCTGCGCGGCCGATGGGGTCGCATGCACCGCCGGCGCCGATTGCTGTTCCGGCACCTGCGAGGGTGACGTCTGCACCACTCCGGTCATGTGCGGGAACATCGGCGACGACTGCACCGGCGATGGCGACTGCTGCGCGGGCAACTGCGACATGGGCACCTGCGAGCCGCCGCCCGGTTGCAGCGGCACCGGCACCGCCTGCTCCGCCGCGAGCGACTGCTGCTCGGGCAACTGCGCCAACGAAGCGGGCACCGCCTGCGCCGGTGGCGGCAGCTGCGCTTGCGCGCCGCCGCCCGCGTGCGTCGGCACCGGTATGGCGTGCTCGAGCGACGCGCAGTGCTGCAACAACCTCTGCGACGACCCGGACGGCGACGGCGACGGCCTCTGCGCGAACATCGGTTCCTGCGCCAGCGCCGGCGAGCCCTGCAGCGGCGACGGCTTCAACGGCTCGTGCTGCTCCACGGTCTGCCTCGACACCGGGGATGGCCCCCGCTGCCAGTTCCTCGGCGGCTGCCGCGTCCAAGACGATCTCTGCTCGAGCGACGCCGAATGCTGCTCGGGCTCCTGCGCCGAGTCGGGCACGACCGCCGACGGTCGACCGATCATGCGCTGCGCGAACACCGGCTCCTGCCAGCCGGTCGGCGAGGTCTGCGGCGGCGGTGGCGCCACCGCGAACTGCTGCCCGAACGGCGGCGGTGACACCGGCTGCGAACCGACGGGCGCTGGCTTCCGCCGCTGCCTCGGCGGTGACGGCACGTGCACGCTGCCCGGATTCGTCTGCGTGACCACCGAGGAGTGCTGCGTCGACGCCTACCCGGACATCATGTGCCAGGAGGCCGTCGACGGCATGCAGCGCTGCTGTCTCTCCGACGGCGACGAGTGCGCCTTCGGCGACGTCTGCTGCAGCGGCATCTGCACCCCGGACCCGACCGATGGTGTGCTCCGCTGCGGCGAGATGTGCATCCCGGACGGCCAGGCGTGCACCACCGACACCGACTGCTGCGGCTGCGGCTGCGTCGACGACGGCGCCGGCGGTCAGGTCTGCACCAGCGATGCCGATCTCTGCGCGCCCTGCACCGGCCCGCAGCTCGGCGAGCTGTGTAGCCCGGATGGGGAGCCCTGCTGCAACGCCCCCGCGGTGGCGTGCAGCGGCGGGGAGTTCCCGACCTGTATGCTCGTGGAGTGAGCACCCCGACAGCGAGAAGCACCCCGTGAGCCAGACGCACGTCTTTCTGGTTCCGGGGTTCTTCGGCTTCACCAACCTCGGCGACTTCTCCTACTTCAGTCACGCGAAGGAGACGCTCGAGGGCGAGCTGGCCCGGCGCGGCATCGTCGCGCAGGTCCACCCGCTCGACACCATGCCCACCAGCTCGGTGCGGCAGCGGGCGGCCCACCTCGTGGGTCGCATCCGCGAGCGGGTGCAGCCCGGCGACGCGATCCACCTGATCGGCCACTCGACCGGTGGGCTCGACTGTCGCTTCGTCGTCACTCAGGGGCTCGACGTCCCGGGGCGTGACGCGATCCTGGGCGACATCCGCTCGGCGGTCTCCATCGCGTCCCCCCATCGCGGCACGCCGATCGCCGCCTTCTTCACCAGCGTGCTCGGGCAGCGACTGCTCCAGCTCTTGAGCGTGAGCACCGTGCACCTGATTCGGCTGGGGTCGATCCCCATGCCGGCGCTGCTCCTCCTCGGCGGCGCGGTCGCCAGCACCGGCGCCCTGCGCTTCGCCTCCGGTGGCGTGCTCGATCAGGTCTACCAGCTGGTGCTGCGTGACTTCGACGCCGAGCGGAAGCAGGAGCTCGAGCAGTTCTTCGCCGAGGCGCACAAGGACCAGACCCTGCTGGTGCAGCTCACGCCGGAGTCGATGGAGCTCGTGAACGCGCTCGCGACGCCGGTCGATCACGTGCGCTGCGGGTCCGTGGTGTCCGTGGCGCCCAAGCCCAGCTTCCGTATCCAGCGGCGCCTCGGCGCGAGGCCGGGCTGGCAGGCGCAGTACGGCCTCTACCGAGGGCTCCACCTGTTGACCTCGCAGGTGCCGTCGACCGTCGATCTCGCACCGACCCTCGAGCAGGCGGCGGCTCTGAAGGCGCACCTCGGTCGGGTGCCCTCGCGGAGCGACAACGACGGGATGGTGCCTTCGCTCTCCCAGCTCTGGGGGACGGTGGTCTTCGCCGGCATGGCGGACCACATGGACGTGATGGGTCACTTCCACGGTCCGCTCGACCACCCTCGCCACGTGGACTGGCTCCGAACGGGCTCCGAGTTCACCTTCGAGCGCTTCGAGGCGCTCTTCGGCGCCATCGCGTCGTTCATCGGCGACGACTGACCGCCGCTGGCTCGCGGACTGCATTCCACGCTCGTTCACACGCTGCTGCCCACGGGCGGGCGTCAGAACGAAGGCATGGAGGTCCGCATGAGCCCGGTCGAAGAGAAGAGCGCAGTCGATGGAACGTCGCCGGTGGCGCAACGAGTGTTGCGTCCCACGCAACGGGAGTCCGTGCCCCTGGTGCTGCCGCTGCTGGTCGCGCTCGCCGCACACCTGCTCGCCGGTTGTGGCGACGACGGGGGGACGCCGATGGATCCCGACGCAGGTCCCGCCCCGATGGCGATGGACGGATCGGTGCCGGACGCCGCGGACGGGTCGGCGCCCGCGCCCGACGCCGCGACCCCACCGACGCTCGGGATCGAAGCGCTCGCCTTCACCGCGTACGGTCGACTCGAGCTCACCCTCGTGGAAGCGCTCCCCGAGGGGGCGGCGCTCTCCGTGGCCCTCGAGGCCGAGCACACCTTCGTCCCGGCGGTCGTGGACGTCGAGCGGCTCGACGAGCGGCGCTTCCAAGCGGCGCTCGACCGGCACCACCTGCCGCTGCTCTACACGGTCGTGGCTCGCTTCGATGCGCAGGAGGCCTCCGCCGAGGTCTTCGGTGAAGGCGCGCGGGTCGCCTTCGTCACGCGCGAGCACGGTCCGGCGAACCTCAGCGCTTGGAGTCAGGCGGGAGGCGAGGTCGCGCTCGCCGCGGCCGACGCCATCTGTCAGTCGGAGGCCGAGGCCGCCGGCTACCGGGGGACCTTTCGCGCGTTCCTCGGCGGGCCTTCCGACCCGGCGTGTCGAATGCTCGGTGAAGAAGGCCAGGTCGAGACGAGCTGTGGCCTCGACGAGCTGCCCTCCGACCGCGGCGCCATCCTCGACGGCTCGGGCACGCCGGTGCTCTACGGCGTGGACGGACTGCTGGCCGACGAGTGGCGGCTCTCGCTGAGCCGCTTCGCCGATGGTGAACCGGTCGGTGCGGGCGTCTTCGCCTGGTACGCGGCCAACGGTGACGGGACGACCTCGGGCACGTCCGACTGCGCCGGCTGGACCGGCGAGGTCGACCGCGACGTGCGAGGACTCGCCGCCAGCAGCGTCGCGACGCTCCCGCCCCGCTCGGGCCACGCCATCCCCTGCGACACCACGGACTTTCGCGACGATTGGACGCTCCACCTCTTCTGCGGCCAGACCGCGACCGAGAGTGGCGCGCCATTCTTCGAAGCGGGCGACGTGCACCTGCGTGAGGGCAAGCAGGTCTTCCTGACGAGCGACTCCGTGCCCGGCGACCTCGGCTCGCTCGCTGCCGCGGACGACGCCTGCAACGCGGCGGCAGCCGCCGCCGGCCTCGAGGGCGACTTCATCGCGTGGATGAGCGATGCGAGCGCCGACGCTTACTGTCATCTCCTCGGCCTCCGGGGCACCCGTGACGGTGGCTGCGGGGGCGCGACGCTCCCCGAGAGCGGCCCCTGGGTCCGCGCGGACGGCTACCTGGTCGCTGACGACGTCGACGACCTGACGGACGCCGACGGTGTCGCGGCGCCGGTGCTCTACGACGAGCTGGGCGAGCCGCACCGGCGGGGCATCACGCTGACGGGCACCTACGGCGATGGTTCCTGGATCGAAGGCTACGACTGCGATGGCTGGACCGGCACGGGGAACCGCTCCGGTGGCCACCCCCGCGCCATCGGCGACGACTGGACTCGCTACGCGAGCGGCGCCTGCGCGCCGGGCCCGGTGCTCTGCTTCGAGCGCTAGCGCCCGAGCGCTAGTGACCGAGCGCTGGCCGCTCGCGCTGCGCGAACGAGCGAAAGCGAGCGGCCGTGCCCGTGAGCTCACCGCTCGCGCTGGCCCAGGAGAAGCGGCGCTCGATGGCGAGGTCGGGGAGCGGAGCGACCCGGACCCGACCCGCGTCGAGCGCGTCGTCGATCGACCAGCGGGAGAGGAAGCCGAGCCCCAGGCCCAGCGCCACCGCGCGGCGGATCGCCGCCGTGCTGCCGAGCTCCAGATCCATCGGTAGCGGTCGGCGGCCGCGCTTCCGGAGCGCCTTCTCCACGACCGCGCGCGTCCCCGACCCGACCTCGCGCCAGAGCACCGGGGTCGACTCGAGCTCCACCCGCCGCTCTCGGCTCGCGGCCACCACCGGCAGGAGCGTGTCGTCCCCGAAGCGCTCGAGCCGAACCCGCGGCGCGCGGGAAGGACCCTCGACGAGCCCGAGCGGGAGCTCTCGGCTCCGCACCTGATCCAGGATCTCGCGAGTGTTGCCGACCACCAGTCGCACGCCGACGTCGCCCTCGACCTCGCGGAAGCGAGCGATGAGCGTCGGGAGGAGCCCCGCCGCGATGGTCGTCGACGCCCCGATGGTCAGCGGGCCGAGCGGCTCGTGGCGCTCGGTCACGTCGGCCATCGCCTCGCTCATGAGCGCGTCGATGGCGCGCGCGTGACCGAGGAGCTTTCGGCCGGCGTCGGTCGGGGTGACCCCACGCGCGCTCCGTTCGAGGAGCGTGACGCCCAGCGCACCCTCGAGCTTCTGGATGGCGGCGGTCACGGCCGGCTGGGAGACGTGCACCCGGCGCGCGGCGGCGGTCAGGCTCCCCGCCTCCACGACCGTGCGGAAGAGGGCGAGCTGGCGGGAATCGAAGCCGCTGAGAGACATAAGAAGAGATTATGACACATTCGAATTTGCGATTCGACCCACCGATGGCGATCCCTCAGTCTCCTGGTCGTGAGCGAAGCGACCCTGCCACTGCCCCGCGTTCGTGCCGGCGCCCTCGTGGTGCCGGTCGGGGCGCTGGTCTGCGTGCACCCGTCGATGGGCTCGGCGGCCGCGCTCGGGCTCGGCGCGGCGCTCGCGCTCCTCGGGCTCACCGGTCACGAGGCCAGGGTCCGCAACGCGGCCAAGGGCTTGCTGGCTCTCTCGGTGGTGGGCCTCGGCGCGAGCCTCGATCTGCGCGAGGTGCTCGACGTCGGCGCGCTCGGTGCGTCGCTCGCGGTGGCCAGCATCGCGGGCTGCCTCGCGCTCGGACTGTTGCTGGCGAAGGTCTTCCGCGTGGACGCGGTCACCGGACTGCTGGTCTCGGCCGGTACCGCCATCTGCGGCGGCTCCGCCATCGCCGCCGTGGCGCCGACGGTTCGGGCCCGAGGTCACCAGGTGACGGCCGCCCTCGGCACCGTCTTCGTCCTGAACGCCGTGGCGCTGCTGGTCTTTCCCGCCGTGGGCCAGGCCCTGCAGATGAACGCCGAGCAGTTCGGCCTCTGGTCGGCCATCGCCATCCACGACACCAGCTCGGTGGTCGGCGCCGCCATGACCCACGGCGAGCGAGCGCTCGAGATCGCGACCACCGTGAAGCTCTCCCGGGCACTCTGGATCGTTCCCCTCACGGTGGTCCTGGCCTGGCGCGCTCGCCGGACGACCCCCGTGAACGAGGACGCCCCGCAGGCGGCCCGGCCCTGGTTCATCGCTGGGTTCGTTGGCCTGGCCGTCCTCGTGACCCTGGTCCCGACCTTGCGCCCGGCGGGGGCGGCCATCGGTGAGGTCGCTCGCCGGCTGATGGTGGTCTCCCTCTTCCTGGTCGGAGCCTCCTTGAGCCGGCCGGCCCTCCGCGCCGTGGGACTCAGGCCCTTTCTGCAGGGGGTGCTGCTCTGGGTCGTGGTCGCTGCGACGTCTCTGGGGGCCATCCTCTTGGTGGTCTGACGCGAGGCCGTTTCACCTTGCGACAGACGGATATTTGCCGCAAAAAGCCAGAACGTCCCGTGCAGGGGGTCTCGTGGAGGGACCAGGGAATCCTGGCGTTTACGAGCCACGCAGTCATGTCGGCTGCGATCGTGCAAGCAGCTCAAACCTTCTGTCGGAGCCGCTGGTCCGATCACGCTCGGGACGGAGTGGAAGAGTTAGAGAGAGAGTATGTCGAAGAAGCTTTTCGTGGGCAGCCTTGCGTGGGCAACCGATGACCAGGGTCTCCGAGCCGCTTTCGAGCGGTTTGGTGAGGTGACCGATGCCAAGGTGATCACCGAGCGTGACACGGGCCGCAGCCGCGGTTTCGGGTTCGTCACCTTCGCGGAAGATGCCGATGCTGATCGGGCCATGGAGGAGATGAACGGTGCGGACATCGACGGCCGCTCCGTCAACGTGAACGAAGCGCGTGAGCGCAGCCCGCGTCGCGGTGGCGGCGGTGGTGGCGGCGGCTACGGCGGCGGCGGCGGCGGCCGCGGTGGCCGTGGTGGTCGCGATCGCGACCGCGACGATCGCTGGTGAGGTTCGGCGCTTCGGCGCCGACAGTCGAAGCGAGGCGGGCCTTCGGGTCCGCCTCGTTTCGTTCCGTCACCCGATGCGCTGCCGTCGTAGGCTCCGACCATGAGCGCGTTGACCCTCTACCAGCTGCCGCCGGCGCTCGAGCTGCCGGTGAGCGTCAGCCCCTTCTGCACGAAGGTGGAGCTCTATCTCCGGATCACCGGGCACGAGTTCGAGACCAGGCCCGGCGACCCGCGCAAGTCGCCCAACGGCCTCGTCCCCTTCCTCGACGGCATCGAGGGGAGCACGCTCGCGGACTCGGAGTCCATCATCGGCCGACTCGAGGCGCGGAGACCGGCGCTCGACCAAGGCCTGACGGACGCAGAGCGCGAGCAGGCGCGGCGCCTTCGTGAGCTCGCCGAGCACGACCTCTACTTCCCGTGTCTCTACAGCCGTTTCGTGGACCCGGGGGGTTGGACGCACCAGCGCCCCGCCATTCGCGCGATGGTGCCGTGGGCGCTGGCCTGGATGCTGGTGCCGCTCATCCGTCGGTCGCAGGTGAAGAAGTGCGCGAAGCACGGCTGCGCCGACGAAGGCTGCTACGCGATGGCGATCGCGGCGATGGACGTGATCGAGGAGGCGCTCGGTGAGGGGCCCTACCTGCTCGGTGAGCACCTCCGCACCGTCGACTGCGCCGTCGTCGGTCAGCTCCTCCACACGGCGTGGGGCCGGTCGCCCACGCCGGCCCGCGCGAGGGTGCGCGGTAGCGAGGCGCTGATGGGCTACGTGCGACGGGTGATCGATCGCGCCGAGATCGAGATGCCACCGCTCGTTCCGGGCTCGTCAGACGCCTGAGGAATGATGAGCTCAGTTCGTGCTGCCGACCACGGCTTCGTCGTGCTCGACGACGGGGACGACCGGCGCACCCGGCGGTCGGTTCTCGGCGCATCGCGCCAGCGAGCGCTGAACGAAGCGCTGCGTGACGGGGTCGTCGAGCACCTCGATGTGACTCGCCTCCACGCCGCGGATGAGGCTGGCCTCGCCCTGAGCTTCGGCCCGAAGCTGGCTGTGCACTGGGACGACACCATCGCCGACGGCGCCTTCCCGGAAGCTGAATAGCAAGGTGTTGGGCATCCGTGGCGGAAGCGGAGTGCCGAAGAGCGAGCGGATGAAGCCCTCGTCCGGAACGAGGTCGTACCAGGCTGGGACGACCTCCGGAGCCATCCGCACACCCGAAGCGGCAGAGGTGAGCCCACCGAAGGGTGCGGCCACGGTGGTCAGCCCGCGGACGAGCGACTCGTCGTAGTCCTCCAGGTGAAGCGTCATCGCGCGCCGAGTGACCACTCCGCCGACCGAGTGGGAGACGACACAGAGGTGGTTGGTCCGAAGATCGACGTGGGTCTGGCGGAGCACGGCGTGCAGGAGCTCGGCCGATCGCTCGAGCCGCAAGCCCGAGGGATAGATGAAGACCCACGGCTGGAAGCGCTCGCGATCGAGGGCATCGATCAGGGTCTCGAACTGCTGGCCATAGCCGCCGAGCCCGTGAACGAAGATGACCGGGATGCGGGTCGGGTCGTAGCGCTCCAGGTGATAGAGGCCGGGCTGGTGCCGTTCGATCATGTCGAGCGGTCGCCACGCGCTCTCCTCGCCGGTACGGGGGCTGAAGCGTTGCTCGTCCAGCTCGCCCAGAGCGCCCACGACGAAGCGGCGGTCGTCGACGATGCGCTCGCTGAGGACCGGCGCTGGAGTCACGCGGGAGATGTGGAGCTCCAGATCGTCGCGGAACTCGCGGCGGCCGATCTGGAGCATGTCGGTCGCGACGGAGCGTTCACCATCGGAGACGCGGTCGTCGCGGTTCACGTCCTCGAACGCCACGACCCGATAGCGACCCTGCTGAACCACGAATCGGAACGGACCGGGTCGCTCGAGAACGGCGGTGTCGAGCAGTCGGACGGGGTCCCAGGGACGAAGGGGGAGCGCCAGGAGGGCGACGGTGATCGGGTGACCGTGGCCGTGGTCGACCCGAACCTGGCCGCTGATTCGCCCCAACGCGTTGAGCTCGGCGACCTCGGAGTCGAGCGCGTGGAAGCGGCACCCGGCCAGTAGAACGCACGCTGCCAGCGCCAAACGCATTCGATGGACCTTGCCACGATTGGGGTCAGGCCGGGAGCCAGCGCGAAGCGGGGCTTCTCAGGAGGTCGGGTTCTGAGATATGTTGGCGACGGATAATTCGAGGGGGAACGATGCAAGGGGCGAGTCGAATCTTGGCGGTCGGGATGCTGGTCGTCGGTCTCGGATGTGGTGACGACGGTGGCGGCACACCCGACGCGAGCGCCCCTCGATGTGCGGGGGACGAGGACTGCAACGACGGGATCTTCTGCAACGGCGCCGAGGTCTGCATGCCGGGAATCGCCGGGGTCGATGGGCGGGGCTGTGCGCCCGGGCTACCGCCCTGCATGGCGGGTCAGACCTGCAGCGAGGGCGAGATGCGTTGCTCGACCGAGTGCGAGGTCTCCCCCGACGCCGACGGGGACGGCTCGCTGGCTCCCGAGTGCGGCGGCGACGATTGCGACGACACCGACCCCGATCGCTATCCGGGCAACGTCGAGCTCTGTGACCTCGCCGGTCACGACGAGGACTGCGACGACACCACGTTCGGCAACCGTGACGCGGACAACGATGGGTTCGTCGACCTACGCTGCTGCAACGGCGAGAACTGCGGCGACGACTGCAACGACGGCCGGCCCGACGTGAGCCCGATGGCGGCCGAGCAGTGCAACCTGGTCGACGACGACTGCGATTCGACCGTCGACGAAGGCGTCCGGGTGGATGGGTTCGCCGACGCGGACGGCGACCTCCACGGCGATCCCGACACGCCGATGAGCGCCTGTCTGGGCGAGGCGGGCTTCGTGCTGGTGGACGACGACTGTGACGACGCCGACCCCCGACGGCACGGCGCCCAGGTCGAGGTCTGTGATGGCATCGACAACGACTGCAACGACCTCGTCGACGACACCACGACAGCCGTGCTCTGGTACGGCGACGCGGACGGCGATGGGTTCGGCAGCGCCGAGACCGGCACCGTACTCTCGTGTGATCCGGTGCCGGGCTTCTCGCTCCTCTCGAACGACTGCGACGATGGCCGCGCCGGGATCAACCCCGCGGCGGACGAGGCCTGCGACGGCCGCGACAACGACTGCAACGGTGTCGCCGACTTCGTGATCGGCGAGGGCAACTTGGAGGACGACGACGGCGATGGCGCGGCGGACATCGCCTGTGGACCCTTCGGGACCGACTGCGACGACCAGGACCCGTCGACCTTCGTCGGGGCGCTCGAGATCTGCGACGGACGCGACAACAACTGCGACGGCCTCAGCGATGATGGCACCGACGCGACCCTCTGGTACCTGGACTTCGACCGGGACGGCTTCGGTGACATCGACGACACGCCGATCTCGTCCTGCGAGCCGCCGCCGGGCCACGTGCTCCGGGTGGGCGACTGCGACGACACGGACCCGACCCGCGGGCCCGGGCAAATCGACGACTGCGACGCCCGCGACGACGACTGCGACGGCGCGCTCGACGAGAACGCGGAGCTGACCCCCTACTTCCCGGACCTCGACTTCGACGGCTTCGGCGACGACAGCGCGCAGATCGATCTCTGCCTCGACGTGCCGGCGGATCTCCTGACGATCGGTGGCGACTGCGACGACTCGAACCCGGACGTCAACAACGCCGCGACCGAGGCCTGCAATGGGGTCGACGACGACTGTGACGGACGCGTCGACGAGGGCTTCCGCACCGTGAGCTGCGGTGAGGGAACCTGCTCGCGCACGGTCGCGCTCTGTCAGGAAGGGGTGCCCGTGGCCTGCGTGCCGGGCGTGCCCCAGCCGGAGCTCTGCAACGACTTCGACGACGACTGCGACGGTGTCGTCGACAACGATCCGGCTGCGGCGAACAACTGCGGTGACCCCTCGGCGACGGTCTTCGCTTGCCGCAGTGGCACGTGCGAGATCGTCAGCTGCATCGGTCAGAACGGCGACTGCAACGGCTTCGAGGGCGATGGTTGCGAGGCCGACCTCAGTGACGACCCGCTCAACTGCGGCGCTTGCGGGCGGGCCTGCAGGGCCGGCGACACCTGCTTGGCCGGCATCTGCCAGTCGACGCCGCTCCAGATTCGCTCCGACGACAACCACACCTGCGTGCGCTTGGGCAACCGGACGATGTGGTGCTGGGGGGCGAACTCACAAGGGCAGCTGGGCGTCGGCAGCACCAGCGCGGTGCTCGGGGCCCGTCAGGTGCGGAACCAGGATGCGTCCCCACTGGACCAGCTCATCGACATCGACACCGGTCACAGTCACACCTGCGCACTCCGGGCCGATGGAACCTATCGCACCTGGGGCACCGAAGTCGGTGGTCACCAGTTCATCGACGGCGGCTCGGACACCCGGTCGCTCCATCCGAGCCCGTTCTTCCCGAATTTCGCGCGGAACACGGCGAAGGCAATCGACTGCTCGATGGAGTCGACCTGCCTCACCGCCACCGATGGCACGCACCGATGCTTCGGATCCGGCACCGAGTCGCCCGGCACGTGCACGCTGGCCAATTGCTTCGAGTCGTTGGGGAACCAGGCGGTCGGCTGGGGGGCGTGGAATGCTCACTTCGCTCGCAGCAACAGCGGTCAGCTCCGCGCGTGGGGTGTGAACGGAGGCAGCGACTCCGGCGGTGCGTTCTCACGCCTGGGTGTCGGCATCACCACTTCGGTCGTCAACTCCGCCTTCACCGAGGAGGCGCCCGGAGTCGACGGGCCTCCGAACGTGCGGAAGGTGGCCATCGGTGAAAGCCACGCGTGCCTGCTCGAGGCTGATCAGACGGTGGCGTGCGCCGGGCTGGACATCGCGATCGGCGTGGGCATGACGTTGCCGACCGACCGAACGGTCTTCAATACCGTCGGCGGGCTGTCCGGAATCGTCGACATCGACGCCGGCGAGCAACACACCTGCGCGGTCGATGCCAGCGGCGCCGTCTGGTGCTGGGGTCGAAACGAGAACGGGGAGCTCCTCGTCGACACCATGGGCGCGCCCGCGCTCACGCCCGTCGAGCTGACGATGCTGCCTTTCCCTGCCGTGGCGGTCGCTTGCGGTCGACGTCACACCTGCGCGGTTCTCTCCGACAACCGGGTCTACTGCTGGGGTGGCAACGACGTGGGCCAGCTCGGTCAGACCGACACGATGCCTCGGGTCGGCTTTCACCTGGTCAGCGGTCTGCCCTGATCCCCGAGCGGCGGGCGCCCGGTGGGTTTAGACTCCCGGCGATGGCCGAAGGCAGCGACAGCCGCGAGAAGATCATCCAGGCCGCGATCGAGGTGCTCCGCGAGCGGGGCCCCGCCCAGCTCAGCGGGCGCGAGGTGGCGCGGCGTGCCGGCGTGAGCGTGAGCCTCATCAACCATCACTTCGACGGCGTCGACGGCATGATGGAGGCGAGCCTGCAGCTCTTCTTCACGGAGCTGGCGCGGGTCGAGGGCGAGTGGCGCCCGCGCCTGGCGAGCGACGAGCGCCCGATCGCCGAGGTCTTGGCGGACGCGGGTGAGGTGGGGCTGCGGCTCTGTCGCAAGTGGCAGGCGCTGCTCCGCTACAACCTCAAGCGGATCGCGGAGGGCGGGGGCATCGCGGCGCCGATGATGCCGGGTGTGCAGGAGGCCCTGATCGCCGGTTGGACCAAGCCGATCGCCGAGCGGACCGGGCTCGACATCCAGCGGATTCGGCTGCGCTTCCACTCCGGCGTGGCGCACGTGGCTCGGCTGGCCACGGCGAGCCCGAAAGACGTCCGCGAGCTCATCGGCGAGCCGCACGCGAGCGACGAAGAGGTGGACGAGGCCCTGCTCGCCCACGTTCGCGACCTCGCTCACTTCGTGGTGAGCGAGGCGCCGGCCAAGGGCTAGATGCGGCTCAGTAGCGGACGGTGCCGAAGCCGGGGATGGTGACGGAGTCCACCGAGCCTTCGGGCAGGGGCAGGTAGAGGATGCCGCCGTCGATGTGGTCGACGGGCATGAAGACACCTTCGGTGGTCGCGCCGTTGCTCCAGGTGCCGGTGACGCCGTCGCCATCGGGCGCGAAGGGCATCTCGACCACATCGCCGGGCACGAGCGACCCGTCGGGCTCGACCACGATCGTGGCGAAGGGCTGCGGCGCCGCGCTGATGGCGAAGGCGCCCTTCACCGTGGCGATGCGCTCGAAGATGTTCTCGTAGTTGTAGTCGCTGATCCACTGCGAGTCGCAGTAGCCCATGATGTCCGAGTGCCGGCTGGGATCCTTCAGCTCACGGGAGAGCACATCGTAGCCCCAGGCGCCGATGCCACCGCCGCTGTAAGGGAAGCCCGCCTCTGCGCCGGACGCTCCGCCACAAGGGGCGTGCGGGCGGCCGAGCGAGTGGCCGACCTCGTGGGCGAAGGTGCCGTTGGAGCTCGCGTAGCCGAGGCCGATCGACGCGCGCGAGTAGGAGTCGCGCGCACTCGGCACCGGGCCGAGTCCGCTCACGCAGCCACGGGAGCAGAAGGTCCGGAACGAGTCGGAGGGCGCGAAGATGCAGTAGTAGTAAGTGTCCGGGGCCACGCCGTCGTTGTTCCGTTCGGCCATGCACTGGTTCAGCAGGCTGGACCAACCGCTGCCGTTGGCGCCAATGGTCGAGCTCCAGCGCAACGGCCGCGAGCGGACGCTGAGGTTCAGATCGGCCACCGGGAAGAGCGAGTACATGTAGTCGCGCCAGGCCTCCATCGTCGCCGGGCTGGTGTCCGGCATCCGGCCGGAGCCGTCCGCGTCGTAGGCGACGGGCACGATGACGACGTCGAAGGTGCCGCCCATCGAGCGGGCGGGGAGGGTGGCGGTGCCGCTCGAGGGGAAGCGGGCGCCACCGCTGCCGGTTCCGCCGCTGCACTCGGGGTCGAGGTCGTAGATGCCGATGGCGAAGCGGACGTCTTCGGTGATGCGATCGCCCGGCACGAAGAGGTTGAAGGTCGACGAGCCATCTCCCTCGCTCGAGCCGCCATCGATGGTCGCGCGGGCCTCGATCGGCTCACCGCTGCCGAGGTCGAGGCGCGCGACGGTCTCGCGTCCATCCCAGCCGGAGCCGGGCTCGACGAAGACCCGCACGAGCGCTTCGCGGCCGGCGACGATCGGCGCGCTCGGGCTCACCTGCGAGCCGCCCTGCACGATCGGGATCTTCACGCCCTGGTAGATGGCGACCTCGCGAATGGTCAAGTCGCCCACTGGCGAGTCGCCGGCGGTCGGGGGCAGGTGGGCATCGAAGTCGCAGCGCGTCGCGGTGAACGACTGATCGCGCGCGACCCCGGCGACGGTCCCCTGCCAGGACCCCCGCGTGCCGTCGAAGGCGACGCTCAACTCCGACGGCGCACACGCGCCATCGACGCAGAGCGTCTGGGTGGTGGTGAAGCTCGCCGACCCGGGGAGGGAGATGCGCACGAAGCGTGCGGGGTCGTCGGCCTGGAACGCCTCGGCGTGGGTGGCGCAGCTCGCCGGCTCCGTGGAGAGCACGAGGAACTCGCGGATGGCCCCGCCCGAGCATCGGGTCCCGGCCGTCACGTACGGATAGATGTCCCCCGGGTCGACCGGGTCCGTCGGATCGGTGGGATCCGTGGGGTCGGTCGGGTCGGTGGGATCCGTCGGATCGGTCGGGTCCGTGGGATCGGTGGGGTCGGTCGGGTCGGTGGGATCCGTGGGGTCCACGGAGCCGTCGGGGAGGGTGTAGACCGGACCGGTCCGGCTCAGCTCACCGGGGTTGCAGCCGAGGCCGAGCAGGATGGGGAGGGATACGCCAAGGACCAAACTGCGGTACTTCACGTGCGCCTAGTAGGCGCGGCGTACGAAAAGTGATCACTCCAGCCGTGATTTTTTTCGCAGGGGGCTCGATGCCCCGCGTTTTCTTAGGGCAGCGGTCAGCTGGACTTTCGCGAACGAACTTCACTGGCGAAGAGTCGAGCTGCGTCGACCGCATGCCGGGCCCGGCCGCGGACCCCTTCGCCGTACACGAGTCCGCACACGGCGCGGACCAGCCCATAGGTGCTCGGCTGGATCGGATAGACGCTCACGCCCTTGCCGATCGGGAAGCGGTCGGTGACCACGGCCTTGGTGTTGGTGCAGGAGCGCAGCCCTTCGCGGCCGTTGATGCGGCCGATGCCACTGATGCCCACTCCGCCGAAGGGCAGCGACTGGATCATGTAGGCGATGCCGTAGTCGTTGATGACCGTCATTCCGGTGCGGAGCTGGGCCGCCATCCGGTCGGCGCGCTTCGTGTCCTTCGTGAACACGCTCGACCCGAGGCCGTAGGCGCTGTCGTTGGCCTTGGCGATGGCTTCGGCC
This sequence comes from uncultured Sandaracinus sp., assembly GCA_964462035.1. Taxonomy (GTDB): domain Bacteria; phylum Myxococcota_A; class Polyangia; order Polyangiales; family Houyiibacteriaceae; genus UBA1660. The sequence continues at coordinate 31,008 of CAYXAP010000025.1, read as the reverse complement.
TCGTCCTTCACGCGGAGGATCGACATGACCGGGCCGAACTGCTCTTCGTGGACGATGCGCATCGAGTGGTCGACATCGACGAGCACGGTCGGCTGGAAGAACTGAGGGCCGAGCTCGGTCGCGCGCTCGCCGCCGACCAGCACTCGGGCGCCCTTGGCCTTCGCATCGGTCAGCAGGTCCTCGATGATGTCGAGCTGTCGCGGCATGGTCATCGCGCCGCAGTCGACGGTCTGGCCGCCGAGCGGCGTGCCCTGCCGGAGCTTCTTCGCGCCGGCGCTCACGCGCCGGACGAACTCGTCGTAGACCGAGTCGAAGACATAGATGCGTTCGACGCCGACGCACATCTGCCCGCAGGCGGTGAACACGCCGAGCATCGCCTGCTCGACCGCGTGGTCGAGGTCGGCGTCGTCGCAGACGATCATCGGGTCCTTGCCGCCGAGCTCGAGCACGACGTCGGTCGGGCCCTGGCTCGCGGCCTCCATCACCTTGCGGCCGTTCTGCGGCGAGCCGGTGAAGAAGATCTTGTCGGCGCCGCTGGTCACCAGCGCCGAGCCGGTCGCGCCGTAGCCGGTGACGACCTGCACCAGCTCCGGTGAGTGGCCGTGGGCGGTCAGGGCCTCGCGGAGGATCCGCAGGTAGGGCTCCGCCGACCACGAGGTGTGTTCGGAGACCTTGGCGACGACGCCATTGCCCGCGAAGAGCGCCGGCACCGTCGGGCAGAGCAGGTTGTGGAAGGGGAAGTTCCAGGGGCAGATCACGCCCACCACGCCGAGCGGGTGGAACTCCACGCGGGCGCCCTTCTGCGCGAGGATGCCGCTGCGGCGCTTCTCGGGCTTCAGGTCCTTCTCGCCGTGCGCGAGCACGTAGCGGATCTTCTCGAGCACCGGGAAGACCTCGCCGAGCGCGGCGTCGACCATCGTCTTGCCCGAGTCGCGAACGGCGGCGCGGCAGATCGCCTCGTGCTCCTCGAGGATGCGGTTCATCAGCGTCCGCATCACGGCCCGGCGCTGGCGGAAGCTGGTCTTGCCCCAGGCGACCTGCGCGGCGCGCGCTCGCTCGACGGCGGCGCGGACCTCGGCGGCGTCCATGATCGGCGCCTCGCCCAGGGGCTCCTGGGTCGCGGGGTCGATGGCGGGGATGGTGCGGGTGGGCTCGGTGGTCTGAAGGGATCGTTCCATGGGGCTCTCCGGGGGCGGACCCTAGAAGGCCCCCGAACGCCCTTCAACCGCGATTCGGTGGGTCGCCCTCAGGGGGCGGTGGACGGGCGGATGCGGGCAGTGGCCCGCCAGCGGGGACCGGCCGGATCGCGGCTCTCCCGCAGGCCTCGGCGGAGGCAGCGGAGAGCCTGCGCGGGAAGCTCCTCTACGACGATCGGCCGGGGGTCACCACGTCACCGACCACCCGCTCACTCGGGGACGCAGGCGGTCACGATGCCGCTGCCGCCGCAGACCAGCCCTGCGCAGCACTCGCCGGGGCTGCACGGATCGGCTTCGACCTTGCAGCTCGGACCGCCCATGTCGGGCACGCCCATGTCGGGGTCGCCCATCATCATGCCGCCATCGCGGATGACCAGGACCGGCGGTCGCGCGCCGGTCGCTGGTGCGGGCTCGGCGATCGGACCGACGCCCGGAGCGCGGACACGAACGAGCCCCTCGTCGGTGCCGAGGAGCACGACGCCGGCGCCGCGTTCCATCGCCGTCCACACGTAGCCGAAGCCGTCGAGCCACTCGGCGGCGTCACCGATCTGCACGAGCGCGCCGGTGTCGTATCCGAGGACCATCGTGCCCTCGCTGCCGAAGACGAGCGTTTGCGGGATGGCGCCGGCCGGCACCTCGACCGGGAGCTCGACCGACTCGATCGCGGAGCCGGTCCAACGCAGGAGACCGTTTCGCGCGTCGAGGATGTGCAGCACGCCTTCGGGGTCGAGCGCGGCCGCGCGACCGTCGGGGATCTCCGTCGCGTCGGCGACCACGGTGATCGAGCCGTCCGCCGCGACCTCGGTGAGGCCACCGCGTCGCTGCTCGCCGCCAAGCACGAAGGGCTCGCCGTCGTTGCGGTCGACGCTGCCGCCATAGATGCGCTCGATGCCGCTGATCAGCCAGACGACGTCGCCGTCGGGGACGATCGCGCGGACGTCGCTCGAAGGCAGACCGGTGACCGTGTCCGGTCCCGCGGGGTCCCGGGTCGCGCGGACGTAGTGCGTGACCTCGTCGATGGTCCCGCCCGAGAGCGAGACCCGCGCGGCCCCCCGGGGACCGACGTCGGCCAGCTCCGGTCCGTCGCCTGCGGAGTGGGACGCGCGACCGCCGAGCCAGAAGGCATCGGTGCCCTCCCACGCGACGTCGTGGAGCCAGAGCGAGGGCCCGAGGGAGGTCGGGTTCTGCAAGAACGCGCGACTCCCATCGGTGATGTAGAGCGAGTCCCGGCGAACCTGGAGCACCATGGTTCCGCCTTCGCCCGGGAGGATTTCGCTCGGGCCGATGCGGTTCGGGTGCCAGTAGCCGAAGTCGGTGACCGGCGGCAGCTCGACCGCCTCGCCGCCCTGGTTGGAGCGAATCGCGACGAGCCCCTGCTGGCTGTTGAAGCCGAAGCAGCGGAGGCCGGGGATGTCGTCGCGCAGACCGAGCCAGACCTCCCCATCGACCGTCTCGAGCGCGCGCACGCCTCCGACGACCGGCTTGGTGAAGCGCGGCTCGCCATCGACCCACGTCAGCGTGTCGACGCCGGCGAAGCCGAGGCGGGACTCGTTGCAGGCGAACCACGAGGAGACCCAGATCCGGTGGGTGTCCTCGTCGTACTCGAGGTCGCCGATGTGGTCGCCGCCGAGGCCGGACCGCGCGCTGGTGGTCCCGCCGATGGCCAGGGTGGGCAGCTGCGCGAGATCGATCACCGCCAGCCCGCCGCCGCGGAGCCCGCCGAGGCTCGACTGGATCTGCCCCCCCACGAGCAGGAGGCCCTCGTCGTCGGCGAGCGCGAGCACCGAGGCGCCGAAGGCGCCGGGGTCTCGGGTCAGCGCCTCGGTGAGCTCGCCCTCGGAGGCGATCCACTCCATGCCGTCGTCGCCGTCCCAGCTGATGACCCCACCGAGCGCCTGGTTCCAGCTGGCGATCGCGACGTAGGCCACCCCTCGGCTCGGCGAGAAGACCACGTCCTTCGGCGCGCCTTCGGGCACGGCGCCGCCGGGCGTCAGGGTGGCCGCGACTGCGCCGTCACGGACGCGCACGATGGACCCGGGCCCGCCATCGGCGACCAGTGTCGCGTACACGTCGCCCGTTGCCTCGTCCACGGCCAGCGCCGTCGGCTGCCCACCGAGGGTCGCCACGTCGGTGGAAGCGCGCACCGCGAGCGAGCTCGGGTCCACGTCGAGGAGACCCGCGTCGCTCGCGACCCAGAGGGTGTCGCCGCCATCCACCATCTCCGTCGGGCTGGCGTTGGAGCCACCGACGGACAGCGCCACGATTCGGCTCCCCGTCGTGTCCAGCACCACGATGCCGTCCGGCGCCAGCGCCAACGTTCGCTCGCTCTGCTCGATGACCCGTCCGGTGCTCGTCGGACCGCTGCCGCCGCCGGGCAGCACGGCGTCTGGCAGCTCGTCGTCGAAGACCTCCACGACACCGGTGCCCCGGTTCACGCGCAGCAGCTGGCCGTGGACCTCACTGGTGGTCTCGTCCAGCACCGCGCGAGTGCCGATCCAGGCCGAGTCGGCGCCCAGCGTCACGGCGATCGCCGGCCCCCACATGCGCGCCCCCCAGCGTTCCACCTGGAGCGCTTCGGGAGACCCGCCGTCCATGTCCGCGTCGTCCTCGACGGAACCGTCGAGTCCTGCGTCCACCATCGCGTCGTCCGGGACCGCGAGATCGGTGCCGGGGCCACCGTCCGGGAGCGGGTCTCCGCCATCGCAGTCACACGCGGCGAACGTCAGCGACAGAATACAGAGTGCTCGGATCGCGGAAATGGATGTCGTGGTCCGAAATGCCCTGTTTATACGGGTCGATGCCGCTTGATTCATGAAGGTCATGCTGACGTCTCCGTGGGGCTCTGCAACCACAAACCGTATACACTCAGTATACAAAACGCCCTTGCCCCGAATGCCCCGTCACGCCATCGTGAGGGTCCGATGGCCGCCGGCCCCGACGTCTTCGAGTTCCTCGACTATCGCGCCTTCCTGCGCGACTACTACGAGGCCAAGAAGTCGTCGGGCCGCTTCTCCTATCGGGCGTTCTCGCGGCGCGCCGGCCTTCGTTCCCCGAACTACCTGAAGCTGGTGATCGACGGGGATCGGAACCTCTCCTCCGAGATGGCGGCGCGTTTCGCCAACGCCTGCGGTTTGGACGGGACGGCGGCGGCGTACTTCCAGGATCTGGTGGCCTTCAACCAGGCCAAGAGCGCCGACGAGAAGAACGCGGCGTACCGTCGGCTCACCGGCTTCCGGCGCTATCGCTCTGCCCATCGACTGGAGATGGCGCACGCCGAGTACCACTCCACCTGGTACCTGCCCGCCATTCGCGAGCTCGCGGCTCGCGCCGATTTCGAAGCCGACGCCGAGTGGATCGCGAGTCGGCTCCGTCCGCCGATCGCTCGCGCCGAAGCGGCTCGCGCGCTCGACACGCTGCTCGAGCTCGGGCTGCTCGTTCGCGCGGAGGATGGCCGCATCAGCCAGGGCGAGCCGATCGTCTCGACGGGCCCCGAGATGCACGCCCTCCACATCGCGAACTACCATCGGATGATGATTCAGCGCGGCGCCGCTTCCATCGAGGACGTCCCCTCGGCCGAGCGGGACATCTCGGCTCTCACCCTCTGCCTGGCGCCGGACGGACTGGCCGAGCTCAAGCGTCGGCTCCAGGCGTTCCGGCGCGAGCTCCTCGAGCTCAGCGCCGAGGAGACCGACCCGGAGGTCGTCGTGCAGCTCAACATGCAGCTCTTCCCCCTGACCCGAGTGGAGACCGATTCGTGAGCTCCTTTCAGCGACTCCCGATCCTCGCTGCGTGCGCCATGCTCGCGTGCGTCGGTACCGAGACCGGCAACCCGTACGAGGACGACGGTGCGTTCGGCACCGAGTCCCCGATGGGGATCGCCCCCGAGCCGATCCTCGAGAGCGGCGCGCTCGCGCTCGATCGCATCACCTTGGTGGGAGCGGACGTCGGGGACACGGGCTGCGACACGACCCGGCCGATCGCGGAGGGGCCGCGTGTGCTCGACCTGATCCGCGCTGGCGGCGAGCCGCTGATGCTGACGCTCCACGAAGGCACCTGGTGCGAGGTCGGGGTCGAGCTCGCCGGCGATCCCACGCTCGCCGTCACCGGCCGGCTCATCGACGGGGCGACCCTCGACGTCGAGCTCGCCTCGCCCATCGAGGCGCGGCTCGTCGCGACCGAGCCCTTCACCCTCGCGGAGGGCGAAGGCATTCACCTCATCCTCGACATCGAGCGCCTCTTCGTGGAGGCCTCGCTCGGCGCCGCGCCCAGGGAAGGGGGTGTGGTCCGCATCGACGAGACCGCCGACCCCGAGCGCGCCGCCGCCATCGCCGCCAGCTTCGCTCCGGCGCTCCGCGTGGTCCGGGACCTGAACGGCGACGGCGTGCTGGACCCCGAAGACCGCGATGGCCCCGTCCTCGCTACGGGGGTCGAGTAGCGGCGTGCTTTCTTCGGCACGCGATCCGCATTAGGGTCGTCCAATGAGCGACAGCGGCGGAAAGCGTCGAAAGCGGTCTCGGGGAGCCGGCTGGCAGAGAGCGCTCAAGCGGGTGGTCTCGGGGGCCCAGAACGCGCTGGAGATCGCCCGGATGGGTCGGCTGACCGAACCCTACCGTGCGCCCTTCGACATCCGACACCAGGACAAGAACTACCGCCTCCGTCGCTACAAGGGGCAGCGGCTCCAGGCGGCCGCGGACCGGCCCATCCTGCTGGTGCCGCCGCTGATGGTGACCTCGGAGGTCTACGACATCGCGGAGGACATCAGCGCGGTCGGTGCGCTCCTGCGCTCGGGCATCGACGTCTGGCTGTGCGACTTCGGAAAGCCCGAGCAGGTCGAAGGCGGCATGGACCGCACCCTCGACGACCACGTCGGTGCGGTCATCGACGCCGTCCGGCGCGTCCGGGAGATCACCGGCGAGGACGTGCACCTCGCGGGCTACTCCCAGGGCGGCATGTTCTGCTACCAGGCCGCCGCCTACCTCCGGAGCGAGGGCCTCGCCTCGGTGATCACCTTCGGCAGCCCGGTGGACATCCACCGCAACGTGCCCGGTGTCGTCGACGGTGTCGCCGCACAGATGGTCGAGGGGCTGCAGAAGGTACTCGACCGTCCGCTCGCCGAGCTCGAGGGTCTGCCTGGCTTCCTGACCTCGACCGGGTTCAAGCTGATGAGCGTGCGCAAGGAGGCGGGCCAGCTCGTCGACTTCGTGACCAAGCTCCACGACCGCCAGGCGCTCGAGAAGCGCGAGAGCCGTCGTCGCTTCCTGGGCGGCGAAGGCTTCGTCGCGTGGCCCGGACCGGCGCTGCGCACCTTCATCGACGAGTTCATCGTGCACAACCGGATGCTCTCCGGTGGCTTCGTGATCGAGGGCCGCACGGTGACCCTCGCCGACATCCAATGCCCGGTGCTCTACTTCGTCGGCGAGCGCGACGACATCGCCAAGCCCTCGTCCGTGCGTGCGGTCCAGCGCGCGGGTGTCGACGCCGAGCTCTTCGAGGTCTCGTTGCAGGCGGGCCACTTCGGCCTCGTGGTCGGTAGCAAGGCGCTCAGCCAGACCTGGCCGACGGTCATCGAGTGGATTCGGTGGCGTGAGCAACATGGGCCCAAGCCCCAGCTCCTCCGCGACGAGCCACCGCCGGAGCGCCTCGAGCCCGAGGACGTGGCCTTCGAGGACTTCGACTTCGACCTCGAGCTGGTCGCGGATGCCTTCGGTGGCACGTTGAGCCAGCTCTGGAACCGGCTCGGCAACGTCTTCGAGGACGCCGGCGATGCGCTCCAGGATCTGCGCTACCAGGTGCCGCGGCTGCGCGAGCTCGAGCAGCTCCGGCCCAGCTCTCGGGTGAGCCTGGCCAAGGCGCTGGGCGACCGCGCGAAGAGCGATCCGGACCAGACCTTCTTTCTCCACCACGGCCGGGCGTTCACCTACGCCGAGGCCGACGGTCGCGTGGATGCGATCGTCCGCGGGCTCTGGTCCGAGGGCGTCCGCCCGGGCGACCGCATCGCCCTGGTGATGGGCCAGCGGCCTTCCTATCTCTCGGCCGTCGCGGCGCTCAATCGGCTCGGCGCGGTGGCGCTGCTGATCCGCCCCGACGCTTCCGTCCGCGAGCTCCGGCGAGCGCTCCAGATGGGCGAGGCCACCGCGCTGATCACCGACCCCGAGCGCGCCGCCGCGGCGCGCACCGTGGCGAAGATGAAGGTGCTCGTGCTCGGTGGAGGTCCGGAGCGCCAGCTCTCCATCGACGGAGTCGTCGACATGGAGGCGATCGACCCCGATGGAGTCGACCTCCCCGCCGACCTCCAGCTGAACGCCGGCGTGGCCCGTGACCTGGCCATGGTCCTCTTCACCCCGGCTCGCGGCACCGAGGGCGACCTCCGCACCGCACAGGTGACGAACGGCCGCTGGGCGTTCTCGGCGCTCGGCGCGGCAGCGGCGTGCACGCTCTCACCGGACGACACCGTCTACGCCGCGCTGCCACTCCACCACGCCGCGGGCATCCTCGTCACGGTGGGCGGTGCCCTCGTGGGCGGCGCTCGCCTGGCGCTGGCCGAGAACGTGGGGACCGGCGCCGGTGGCTTTCCCGCGCACCTCGACGACGCGATGGATCCCTTCTGGGCAGAGGTCCGCCGCTACGGCGCGACCGTGATCTTCTACGCCGGCGAGATGGGCCGCTCGCTGGTCCTCGCGCCTTTCTCGCCGCGCGACGCGACCAATCCGGTCCGTCTCTTCGCGGGCAGCGGCATGCGCCCACGGGTCTGGCGAGAGCTGCGCTCGCGCTTCGAGGTGGGCGTGCTCGAGTTCTACGCGTCGACCGAGGTCAACGCGATCATGGCCAACGCCTCCGGTGAGAAGGTCGGCTCCGTCGGTCGGCCACTGCCTGGCAGCGCGGAGATGGCGCTCGTCCGCTGGGACTTCGAGCACGGGGAGCCCGAGCGTGACGTCGACGGTCACCTGGTCCCGGCGGGGCTCGGTGAAGCGGGCGTGCTCGTGGCTCGCCTCGACGAGTCGATGCCCTTCGACGATCGCGACCGACTCCTCGACGATCCCTTCGGTGACGGGGCACGCTACTTCCTCAGTCGCGACGTGCTCCGGCGCGACGCCGACGGCGACCACAGCTTCGTCGGTCGCCTCTCGGAGGTCTTCCTGGCGGATGGCGTGCTGACTTCGGTGCGGCAGATCGAGGACGCCCTCGACGCCATCGATGGCGTCGCGCTCCCGGTGACCTTCATGGGTCGCATGGAGGGCGAGGACGAGCACCAGCCCGTGGCCTACGTCGCGATGGTCGGCGACCGGACCCTCGATCCGGCAGCGCTCGAAGAAGCACTGGCCGACCTGCCGAGGGCTGCGTGGCCCTTCGCCGTGCGCCAGGTGGACCTCGAGGCGATCCCGCTCACCGACGGTTACCGGCCGATCAAGTCGCGGCTCGATGACCTGCCCGTGCCCCGACCGGGCACCTGGATCCTACACGCCGACGGCTACCGTCGGGCCGAGCGAACGTCGCCGGGCGCGCACCCCAGCAGCGCCGAGTAGGCCGTCGATCATCGTTCAGCGCATTCGCGGCGGGTGCTGTAAGGGCCCTGCTGTAAGCGCGGCTTGCGCCTCGGCGGGTACGCTGCTCGGACTGGAGTCGCCGTGCACCGTCCGTCCCTCTCGATCCTGCTGATGCTCGCCGCTTGCTCGCCCTCGGCGAGCGGCGACGGAGCGGAGCCGGATGCTGGGCCTGGGATTCCGCCGCCGACCTGGCGTGCCGATGCCGCCGCCCTGGACGGCGGAGACGATTCGCGGGACGGCGGCCCGGGAACGGACGCTTTCACGCCGCCCGTGGACATGGGTCCGGGCGACCCCGAGTGCATCAGCGGGACCGCGCCCTGGTCCGAGTTCACCGCATCGGCGGCCGACCCCTCCCGTCAGGTGCGGCTGCCGCTCGAGGTCGGCGTGACCTATCGGACGCTGACCGTGGAGCTCGAGGTCGAGCCCGGCCAGTGGCAGCCCGACTGCTGGAACCCAGCGTCGAGCCGATGGATGTCGCCCTTCCAGGTGCTGCTCGACGTCCGGCGCGGCAGCCGCTTCTGCAAAGGCGGAAACCTGATCAGCATGACGGCGCGTGGGCCGGACAACGACGACCTCTGGGTCAACACCTACTACAGCGAGACCATCGTCTCGAGCGGCTGCTCTGGCGCCGAGGAGTACTCGGTGCTCGGCTCGCGACCCAACAGCCCGCTCGAGCTGGGCGTGAGCACGCCGATCCGGATGCACATGGACGCGACGGACCGAAGCGTCGACGTCGAGATCGGGTCGGTGATGCGGACGGGGACGATGGACCCGGACATGGAGATCCGCTCGACCGCCGCTGGCGACTTCTTCCTGGTGACCAGCCTCGAGCTCTTCCTCGAGTGCTACGCGCCGGGCGGTGGCGAGGGCGACACCTGCTGCCACATCCCCTCGGTCGGGTGGACCTACCGAAACCTCCGGTACACTGCATGTCGTTGAGGGCTTCGGCGGCGCTGGTCGCGGTGATCGCGATCGGCTGTGGCGACGACGCCGAGGCACCGGACGAGCGCTGCGGCTCGCAGTGGCGACTCGAGCTCGATGGCGCCATCGAGGGGCTCGCGGCCAGCCCGAACCGGAACACGCTCTACGCCATCGGTCGGAAGGACGAGCTCGGATACGTCGGAGCCATCGACGCTTGCGCCGGCGAGCTCCGGGGGGAGACCACGCTGGCTCCCGATGGCGCGAGCGCAGCGACGCTCTCGGGGGCTGCGGCGGTCGGCGACTCGGTCTACGCGGTGGGTGCGTCGCAGGGCGATGGGCTGCTCGCGCGGATCGACGGTGACGACGCGCTCGCGTACGCGAGCGCGCTCGGTGACGCGGACGCCAGCGAGACCCTCTTCGACGTGGCGCTCGCGGCCGACGGATCGCTCTGGGCCGCGGCAGAAGTGGTGGTGGGGGGAGCAACGACCGCGGCGGTGGTCCGAGTGGGTACCGATGGCGCCGCCTGTCCGATCGCGCTCGAGGGCGACAGCGCCCGAGCGGTGACGGCCGAGGGAGACCACGTCCGGGTCGGCCTGGTCGACGGAACCGAGGTCCGCGTGCTCACGTTGAGCGAGTGTCGCGACTGCGGCTGCGCACCCATCGCGAGCGATGGCTGGGACGCCGGCACCACGGCCGCGCGCATCTCCGCGTTGCGTGTTCGCGGTGGCACCGCGTGGCTGAGCGGATTCATGGTCGAAGGCGTGGGAGTGGGGCAGGGCTTCGTGGTTCGCTACGACCTCGCGAGCGGGGCGGTGGAAGCGGCGACGCGCTTCGACCCGAGCGATGGCGTCGACGCCGTGCTCGACGTGGCGCTCCGCGGCGAGACGCTGCTCTTCGTGGGTGCGGTCGGCTGGGAAGGGGACCCGGGCTTCGACAGCGCCCAGGGAGTGATCGGAGAGTTGCCGCTCGACTTCGCGGAGGGCGAGCAACCGGGGGCGCTCCTCGAGGCGGCCGAGACCAACCTGCTGAACGGCGTCGCGGTGGAGGCCGAGAGCGCGCGCTTCTGGTTCAGCGGACTCATCGGCGATGGGCGCTCGATCGTCGCGCAGTGTCGCGCCACGGAGGGCGGATGCGAGGGATCGCTGATTGGCGAGTGGACCGCGCCTCCGGATGCGCCGGACGGCGGCGTCGCCGACGCGGGGATCGTGACCGACGGCGGTGACATGGGCCCGGCCGCGAGCGCAGTGCCCCAGATCGACCCGCGCGATGGGCGCCGCTTCGTTCGCTCGGGGCAGCCCTGGTACCCGACCGGTTACTACCCGGGCGCCGCGCTCAACATGACCGGCAGCAGCTATGCCAACGAGTGGCGCGTCTACAACGAGGAGCTGATCGAACGGCTCGCTTCGGAGGGCATCGATCTCTTTCGCGTCTGGATCAACTGGGGCGCGCTGCCCAAGGGCTCCGGTCCGATCGAGCAGCAATGGGACCGCCACGTGCTCACCCCCTACGCGCGGACCGGACCGGGGACTGCGATCGACGGTGAGCCGCGCGTCGATCTCGACACGTGGAACGAGGCCTACTTCACCGAGATCGAGCATGCGATCGACTACGCCGGCGCGCGCGGGATCGTGGTGCAGGTGATGACCCTCGATTGCTGGCACGCCGGCTTCGGCCGGAGCTTCGACTTTCAAGACTACGACTACTTCGCCGCGGCCAACAACATCAACGGGGTCTCGTTCGACTCGGAGGCCGCCTGGTTCGACACCAGCGGCGAGGTCTTCGCACGGAACCGGCAGTTCGCGCGCGAGGTGGTTCGGCGGGTCGGTGACCGCGAGAACATCATCTGGGAGACCTGCAACGAGCCGCGGCCGATCCCCTACGAGGATCCGGTCGCTTCGGCGACGCACCCCTTCCACGCGATGCTCGCCGCGGCGATCCACGCTGAGGAAGACGCCCAGGGCCATCCACGCCATCTGGTGATGCCGGTGGACCTGCCGGAACACCGCACCGTCGCCGGCCACCGGACCCCGGCACCCACGAGCGCGCAGAGCGTCGATGCGTTTCGCGCGGAGCTCGTGAGCGAACAATTCGCCTGGGAGCTGCCGCTCATCAGCGACAACGACTGCTGCCCCGGCGAGCCGGACGCCGACCTGATTCGGCGCAAGGCCTGGGCCGCGATCACCGCAGGCGCCCACCTCGACGTGTTCAACAACGAGCTCTTCCAGGCCAGCGTGCTCCGGAACATGAACACCACCCTCGGCATGCGCTACGTCGCGTTGCCCGGTCGACTCGTGCGTGAACGCTCGATCGACCTGGCCGGAATGACGCCGTGCGATGCGACCGTGACGCCGGCGCGCTGGTGTTTCGGGCGCGCGGACGAGCGGATCGTCTACCTCGAGGGGGGCGGCGCGGTGATGGTGAGCGGCCTCGCCGGGGCCGTGGATGCCGTCTTCTTCGACCCCCGCAACGGCGCCACGAGCGACGCCGGAGACGGTCCGACCTTCACGCCGCCGGACGGACGCGACTGGGCGTTGCACATCCGCTGAGCGCTCGTGGTAGAGCCGGGCTCCGTGTCTCGGTCGACCTTCATGCTCGGGCTCGTCGCTTGCTTCGCGTTCGGGGCGGCGTTGCGCGCGCACGAGCTCGAGGGCGCGCTGGTCTGGCACGACGAGGTCTTCACGCAGGTCTTCGCGGCCGGTCACGGTGCGAGCGACTGGCTGCCGCTCTTCGACGGGGAGGTGCGGCCGATCGAGGAGCTGCGAGAGGCTCGGGTGCTCGACCCCGAACGCACCGTGGTGGACACGGCGGTCGGACTCGCGCGCGACGAGCCGCAGCACCCGCCGCTCTACTACGCGGCTGCCCGGGCGTTCGGGTCGGTGGTCACGGCGCCGGACGTCACCCGGGCAGCGAAGAAGCTGCGCTGGCTCTCGTGGCTGTGTTCGCTCCTGGCGCTCGGTGCCATGGGATGGTGCGCGCGCGAGGTGTTCGGGGCTCGGCGCTCGGCGGACGGTTCTCGGCGGTTGGAGTCGGCGCTCTGGCCACGCGTGCTCGCGGCAGTGGCCCTTTTCGCCGTCTCTCCCTTCCACGTCTTCTACGCCCAGGAGGCCCGCGAGTACGCGCTTTGGACGGCGTTCGTGCTCGCCTCGTCCGCCGCCCTGCTTCGAGCTCGGCGTCTCGGCAGTGTCGGCAGCTGGTTCCTCTATGCGCTCCTGCTGGTGCTCGGCTTCTACACCTCTTTCGCCATGCTCACGGTCGCCGTCTCGCACGCGCTCTTCGTCGGCGCGCGCGACCTGCCTCGCGTGCGGACCGATGCCACGGCGCGCCGCTCGGTGGTTCGTGCCGTCGGTGCGTGGACTCTCGGGGCCGTGCTCTTCCTTCCGTGGGCGCTGCTCCTGCTCGAGCATTGGGAGGCCTTTCAGGCGTCGATGGCCTGGTCCCGCGACATCGCGATCCCGCGAAGCGAGGTAGTCGAGACGTTCGGTCTCAACCTGACCCGACCCTTCGTCGAGCTCGGCGCCGACCAGATCACCGCCGGCGTCGCGGTCGTCGGATGCCTCGTCCTCACCGTCGTGGTCGCAGGTCTCGTCTCGTTGCGCCGACGGCCGGATGCGCTCGTGCTGGTCGTCGCCCTCTTCGTCACACCGCTCTTCTTCTACCTGGTGCCCGACCTCGTCGGAGGCGGCATCCGTTCGCTCTCCACCCGCTACCTCATCCCGAGTCTGCTCGGCTTGCAACTCGCCGCGGCAGCCATGGTGCCGACGGAGGTCGACTCGATGTCACGCGCCGACCGGCGCGTTCGATGGTTCGCGTTCGCAGCCCTGCTGATGGTCGGCGTGTTCGGCGCCATCCGCGCCGCCCGAGCCACGGTGCCGTGGACCAAGGGAATCAGCCGTCCGCTCCCCGACATCGTGCGCGCGCTCGAGCCGCACCCGAACGCGCTCCTCGTGGTCGACCACGAGCGGCACCACCCCGGAACGATCCTCACCCTGAGCGGCATGCTCTCGAACGACGTTCGCGTGCAGCTGCTCCCCACGGTCGAGAGCTACGTTCTCGCCGACTACGACGGACCGATCTTCCTCCTCGACGTGTCGCCGCGCTTCCGGGCCGAGCTCGAGGAGAGCGCCGGCGTCACCATCACATCGGTCAGCGAGCACTTGCACGCCACGCTCTTCCGCGTGACCCGTCGATAGCGCTGCGGCCGAAATCCCAATTCGGAATGCCGTCGAGGGTCCACACCCGCACACGATGGACCCTTCGACATTGGACGAATCATGATCCGACGCATCGCCGGTGGCGCGTTCCTCTTGGTCATCTTCGCGGTCGCGATGTGGTGGCACTCGACCGGCCGATGGCACGCGTCGAGCGCCGAGGCCGACGACATCGAGGACGGCTCGCCGCCCGGGGCGACCACGGCGCCCACATCGGAACCCGCCGCCGACTCCGCCCATGAAGGTGCGGCCGATACCGGAGGGCGCACAACCAGCGACGCCGAGGCGCGTCGCCGGATCGCGGAGGGGTTCCGACGGGCGATCCTCGACGCTCGGGACGAGCGATTGGCCGCCGATGGGGAAGACGACGAACTCGCCGACTGGACCGAGCCCGAGCTCGGGTCCGACGAGCATCACCGCCCGGGCTTCATGTTCGACGCGACCACGGCCGTCATGCCGCTCGTCTCGGAGTGCTATCAGCTCGCCATCGCCGCGGCCGAGCGCGAGCATCGCGACAAGCCGCTCGGCCTGATCCGGGTCCGCGTCGACGTCGTCGGCGAGCCCGAGCTCGGGGGCATGGTCGAAGAGGTCACCGTGCTCGAAGACAGCACGCTTCGGGACCCGGTCCTGGTGGAGTGCGTCACCGAGACGCTCTTCACCCTCGAGCTCCCGGCGCCGAGTGAGCCCTCCAGCGGCAGCACCGTGCTCCCCATGACGTTCGCGGAGTCGGAGCCGGAACGCGAGCCGCTCCGACCACTCTCGGACTTCACGCCGGAAGAGATCCGGCAGCGTGCTCGCGAGTGGGTGGAGATGTCACCGGAGGAGAAGGCCGAGCGGATGCGGGAGGACGCCCGTCGCCCCATCCGCTGGGACGACGAGTTCTGACGAGAGCGGCGCGCTGGTCCCCGAGCGGTCCTCTGTCGGATTCGCTCAGGGGGACCGGATGGGCTGGCACCGGGTGGCTCGTGGCTCTCGCAGCTGAGCTCTCGACGAGCGTATCGAGGTGTCCGCCGGCGGCGCGACCTGTCGAACGGCCCGACGACATTGCGCCAGGGCGTCGCTCTCGGAACCGTAGAACTCTGCTCGGAAGACGCTCACGCCGGGCTGGTAGGTGAGCCGTGGCTCGGGCTGACCCGCGGCGTCTCTCATCTCCTCCATCAGGTACTCCGTCCTCGACCGGATCGTCTCCGGGTCCACGTCCCGTGGACCTCGGTGGGGCATGCCACGCAGGTCGAAGGAGACCCGGGTGAACACCGTTGGGTCACCGCTCGGCTGAGCCGTGGTTACGGGCGGGCGGGATCGCTGGTCGCTCGTCCCCGTGACGGCCTCCGCGTGTTCGTCGCTCCTCGGCTCGTCCGCACCCTGGGATCCGCACGCCAGGGCCAGCACGAGCGACCAAACACGCATGGTCGAGCATACGGCTCGAGCCTCGATCAATTCCCGTGCGACTGCCTGGTCCAGCCGTCGGGCTCGGCATCGCCCAACCCGAAGAGTGCGTCGAGCCCGGAGCGAGGCGCCGGGTCCCAACGTGAGATTCGCACGTCGCGGAACGATGCGGCGGTCGGCATGGCGTCCGCGTCGAGCGGCCCCGCCAGATCGGCGCTGCACGTCGCCCAAGCGTTCATGTGGAAGACCATGGGGAGCTGCGGGATCGGGGTCGGCTCACCGGAGCGACGCACGTGGATCAGCCGGTCGTCGGCGAACCAGCGGATCTCGTCCGAGTCCCACTCGATGGCGTAGGTGTGGAAGCCGGCAGCGGCGTCGAAGCCGAGGTCGACCACCACGGGCGTGCCGAAGTGGCCGTAGTTGTAGAGGTCACCATCGTCACCGGGGTTGTAATAGACGTTGAGGAGCGCCTTGGTGGTGTCCTTGCCGACGAACTCGAAGTCGATCTCCTGCCAGGGGTCGAAGCGGTAGAGGAAGAACGCGCTCACGACGCCCGAGGCGGGGCTCGCTCTCAAGGTCACCTCGAAGCGACCGAACCGGAACTCGCCGTCCTCGCCGGTCGAGAGCGACCCCGAGGTGAAGCGGCGGTCGCCGTGGCTCTCCTCGCGGAGCGCGAAGGTCACGCCGTCGGCGCCGGTCTCGACGTTGCCCGGCCGGAAGTGCGACTCGTTGCACGGGAAGGTGGCGTCGCCGCGCTCCCAGAACGACTCGTCCACCTCGGTCATGGCGTCCTCGCGGATCAGCGTGGGCGAACCGGTCCGGAGCGCGAAGCGCGGCCCGTCGTCGCAGTGCGCGGTCGCTTCGTCGTCGATCCACGGCAGGTCGTCGGCCTCGTGGCGCTCGCAGCGGAGCTCGCTCGCGGCGACCACGCGCTCGGGCCAGCCGAAGATGCCGGCCGCGAAGGCCACCGTGGCGAGCGCGCCGAGCACCGCTCCGCCCCAGCGCCGCGGTTCTTCGCTCGGTTGGAGCGCCAATCCCCCGCCGAGGCGCCAGCTCTCACGCAGCCCGATCGGCTCGACGATGCCGTTCGGTCCATCGCTCCGGCTGCGCGCGACCTTGCGCCAACGCTGCCGGTCGATGAACGCGTCCAGACAGCCGAGGAGCGCACCGGCGCCGTCGAGGTAGAAGGCCACCGGGTAGGTGACCACCAGCCCGAGCGCGGTCCCGAGGCCGAGCTGGCGGAAGCGCACGAGGCCGATGAGCAGGAGCACCAGCGGGGCGGCGAACGCTGCGAGGGTGAGCGGCTCGATGTACGCGACGCTCGGGTCGAGCGGGAGCGACGCACGCTCCGGATCGCCGGTCACCAGCGCGAGCACGACGTTCGACGCGATGAGCAGCGCTGGAGCCAACCACGCGAAGAGCACGGCGACCTCGAGCCCGCGATGCAGCCAACCCTTGGTTCGCTGTGAGCGCCCCACGAGGACCGCCAGGAAGAACGCCGAGACGAGACTCGCGGCGATCGAACGAGCCGGGAGCCCCTGCACGAAGAGCAGCCCCACCATCAGGTGGAGCGCGAAGACCGGGACGATCACCAAGTAGTGCACCCCGTGGAAGAGGAACTGCACCTTCGAGAGGAGCGGCAGCCGCGCCTTCCAGAGCTTGGGGAGGTGGCGCAGGAACGCTTCGGTGTGTCCGTTCGCCCAGCGTCGCCGCCGGGCGAGAAAGCTGTAGAGGTCGGGCGAGACTTCTTCCGCGGAGCCGTAGGTCGGGTCGGCGACGATCACCTCGCCCTGGAAGAAGGTCGCGTAGCTGAAGTCGATGTCCTCGGTCAGCACGTCCCGGAGCGGATGCTCCTGGAGCAGCTCGGTCTCCATGACCGCCGTGGTGCCCGTGAAGAAGACGCTGAGCCCGAGTCGGCCGAAGGCGACGTTGAGCAGCTCGCAGCCGACGTGCTGCTGCAGCGAATCCCAGAAGCGGAAGAGCCCCCGCGCCGCGAGCGGGAAGCGGCGACCCTGGACCATCCGAGTGGGCGTGCCTTCGCGGCGGGCGCGGGCGATGCAGCCGAGCGCTGAACGCAACCACTGGCGATGGGCCACGTGGTCCGCGTCCAGGATGGCGGTCCACGGTGTGTCGGTGTGCTCGGTCGCGGCTCGGATCTTCGCCGCCTTGCCGTGCTCGCCGACCAGCACGATCTCCACCCGTCGGTCCGGGGCAGGCTCGGCGACGAGCCCCGCTCCCATGCCGAAGGCCTCACGGACCGGGCCGAGGCTGGTGTCCTCCTCGTCGCAGATCAGCAGCCGCGCGACGACCGGTCCTTCGTGATCCTGAGCCACGATCGAGCGCAGGCACTGCACCGCGCCTTCGCCCTCGTCCCGGGCGGGCACCAGCACGGTCACTGCCTCCGGCTCGGGCGCCTCGGGCTCTGTCCGCCGGCGGTGACCCAAGAAAATGAGCGCGCAGACGTAGTGGCCCGCGGCGTACACCACGAGCGCCAGGCTCAGTGCCGTGACGAAATCCACCATCGCGTGCCGGACGTATACCGGCGATGCAGGATTCGGTCGAACACTGTGAATTCTCCCCTCGCAGGTGGCATCGGACGCGAGTCTCCGGTCTCGCGCGACTCTGGTGGTTGGTCCGATTCGTGCCACCATGGGCGCACGTGACCCGCTTGCTTCCGCTCGTGGCCCTGCTCGTGGCTTGTCCCCCGAGCGTCGACACCACCTGGGACCCTGCCTACGACGCCACCGACACCGGCTGGCTGCTGAGCACCTGGAGCCCCGATGGGGACGTGCGCCATGCCGTGGGTGGCGAGCCCGAGGCGGGCGTCGTGATGAGCGACGCCGGCGGCGAGTGGGGACCGGTCGCGACCGGTCTGGACGTGCCTCTGCTCAACTGGGTGTACGGCTTCGGCCCCGACGATCTCTGGGTGGTCGGGAATGGGGGCACCATCATCCACTGGGATGGCAGCGGCTGGAGCGAGGTCGACTCGAGCACCACCGAAGACCTCTGGGGCGTTTGGGGCGCGGCCCCCGACGACATCTGGGCGGTGGGCGGAAGCGGCTTCCCGGAGGCGACCGCCACGCTGCTCCACTACGACGGATCGGGGTGGACGACGATGGCGCTCCCCGAGCTGACCCGCCCCGGCGTGCGCGCGCTGTTCAAGGTGTGGGGGAGCGGGCCGAACGACGTCTTCATCGTCGGTCAGCGCGGCACGATGCTGCGCTGGGATGGCAGCACGCTCCGTGAGGAGCTCGTGGGTACCAGTGACGATCTGATCAGCGTCTGGGGCACCGGGCCCGATCGGGTGGCCGTGGTCGGCGGGCGCTCCAACGGTGTCATCAGCGTCTGGGATGGCACGGAGTGGCGCACCGAGAGCCTCTCACCCTTGCCCGGTCTGAACGGGATCTGGATGGGTGACCCCGACACGATTCACGTGGTCGGGATCGAGGGCACCATCGCCGTCGTCGACTTCGAGACCCTCGGGTACGAGGAGGCGCTACCCGACACCTTCGAAGCGTTCCACGCCGTGTTCGGCGACGCGAGCGGCCGGCTGACGGCGGTTGGCGGGAACTTTGCTTCTTCGTCTGGAGAATATGTCGGAATCGCATACGAACGTGAGCTGGCCGCTGGCGAGTAGGCTCACCCTCGGAGTCGCGTTGCTCTTGGCCGGATGTCCCGGTGACCCGAAGCCGGCCGAGAACATCTACGCGCCGATGGGTGAGCCCATCCCGAGCGCCACGCCCGAGCAGCTCGAGACCTTCGCCCGAGGCGAGGAAGTCGCCACGCGTCGCTTCTCGCCGACCGAGGGGCTCGGGCCGACCTTCAACGTCACGTTCTGCGCGGCCTGCCACGAGAAGCCCGTCTTCGGTGGCTCGGGCGCCCGCTACCGGGATTTCCTCCTCGTCGGTCAGACCTTCCCGGACGGCTCGCGCGTGGAGCTCGGGGTCAACGGCGTGCTCGATCAGTTCGACGTCGACGGCAGCCGAGTCCCCACGCCCGAGGGCGCCAACCACTTCGCGACGCGCAACCCGATCCCCTTCTTCGGCGTCGGCCTGATCGCCGAGCTCCCCGACGAGGCGATCCTCGCCAACGCCGACCCGGACGATCGCGACGGAGACGGCATCAGCGGCCGGCCGAACTACGAGCGCGGCTTCGTCGCGCGCTTCGGTCGCAAGTCGCAGACCCTCAGCATCGAAGGCTTCCTCCGCGGGCCGCTCTTCAACCACCTCGGCATCACCACCGACCCGCTTCCGCCCGAGCTCGCGGCCGCGTTGCCAGTGCCAGTGGAGATCGTCGAGGGGCCCGCGAGCCGCGGCGACGGACTGATCGGAAGGCGCTCGGACGCGCAGGCGACCATCCCGCCCGGGGTGCGGACGACCGACGACGACGGAGTCCCGGACCCGGAGCTGAGCGTCGAAGACCTCTACGACCTCGTCAGCTGGGCGATGCTCCTCGCGCCCCCGGAACCCGACGAGCCGACGGCCGAGACCGAGGCAGGTCACCTGCTCTTCGACGAGGCGAACTGCACTGGCTGTCACGTCGAGTCCCTGAAGGGCCCGCGCGGGCTGATCTTCCCGTACTCGGATTTCCTCATCCACGACATGGGACCCGAGCTCGCCGATGGCATCCTGATGCTCGACGCGACCGGCTCCGAGTTTCGCACCCAACCGCTCTGGGGCGTGAGCGCGGTCGGCCCCTACCTGCACGACGGTCGCGCCGACACGCTCGACGACGCGATCCGGATGCACGGCGGTGAGGCGCAGGCCGCGGCGGACGCCTACGCCGCGATGAGCGAAGCCGAGCAGGGCCAGCTCATCGCCTTCCTCGAGTCCCTCGGCGGCGCCGACCAGCACACCGACGGGCTCCTGCCGCCCGACGCGAGCGTCCCGCCTACGGGCGAGTACGGTGGGCCCCGCCGAGAGCTCAGCGCCGAGGAGATGGCGGAGTACCAGCTCGGCCGCGCGGTCTTCGATCGCGACTTCCCGATCTCCGAGGGCCTCGGGCCCTCGTTCAACGGCGACTCCTGTCGAGCCTGCCACTTCGACCCGGTGATCGGCGGCGCCGGTCCCTCGGACGTCGACGTGTCTCGCCACGGTTCGGTCGTCGACGGCGTGTTCGAGGTCCCTGCGATTGGAACGACGATGGCCCACCGCCACGCGCTCGGCTCGGTGCGACCGGCCTTCGACCCGGACGCGAACGTCACCGAGCTCCGCCAGACGCCCACGACCTTGGGGCTGGGGGTCCTCGACGACATCCCCGAGGCGATCATCCTCGCCAACGCGGACCCGGACGACATGGACGGCGACGGCATCAGCGGTCGCGCCCACGTCCTCGGCGACGGTCGCCTCGGCCGCCTCGGCTGGAAGGCCAACGTACCCTCGGTCGTGGAGTTCGTCCGCGATGGTCTGACCAACGAGATGGGCGTGACCCTACCCGAACAGGAGGGGCTGACCTTCGGCTCGACCAGCGACGACGACGAGTGGGCCGACCCGGAGATCGACCTGGCCTCGATGGAGGCGCTCGGCTTCTTCCTCGCGATGCAGGCGCCACCGCCGCGCACTCGCGAGAACCCGACGATGGAGGACGCCGGCGAGGTGACCTTCGACACCATCGGCTGCTCCAGCTGTCACATGGTCCTCGAAGACTCGAGCGGCGCGCCGGTGCCGCTCTACTCGGACATCCTCCTCCACGACGTCGCGGAAGAGGACTTCGTGGGCATCGCCGACGGTGACGCGGGCTACCGCGAGTTCCGCACCGCGCCGCTCTGGGGGCTCGCCACCAGTGCGCCCTACATGCACGACGGCCGCGCGGAGACCGTCGAAGAGGCCATCGCCGCCCACGCCGGCGAGGCGCTCGCCTCGCGGCAGGCTTACGAGGCGCTCGACGCCGGCGCTCGCGAGGCGCTCGTCGCGTTCCTTCGCTCGCTCTGATGCGTTGGTCGGCGCTCGGCCTGGTGCTCCTGGTGGGCTGCGGCGAGGACGTCGTCCGCATCGGCGAGCCGGTCGCGCTCGAGGTCTCGGTGCGGCGCGCCGAGACCGCCGCCGAGCGGATGGACGGGCTGCGCGGCAAGACGCTCGGCGCGAACGAAGGGCTGCTCCTCGTCTTCCCCGTCGAGGACGAGCTCTGCATCACCAACGCCGGCGTCGATCAGTCGATCGACGCCGTCTTCATCGACGCGAGCGCCACCGTCACGCAGGTCGAGCGCGCCATCGGCGCCGGCGACGCGACCATCCGCTGTGCCACCGCCCAGTGGGTCCTCGAGGTGCTCGAGGACCGAGCCAGCGCAGTCGAGTCCGGCATGCTCGCGGACGGACTCTAGGGGGCGCTCTACTCCATCGGGGGCGGGAGAAGGTTGTCGCGGCGGAAGCGCTCGACGGCCATGTCGATGAAGTGACGTACCCGTGGCGAGAGCAGGCCGCGGCCGAGGTAGACCAGGCGCACGTCGCCGAAGGGGGCTTGGAACCCTTGGAGCACGGGCTCGAGGAGGCCGGCTTCGATGAGCGGCTTCGCGGCGAAGGCCGGCAAGTTCACGATGCCGGCGTCGGCCACCGCGAGCCGGCGTGCGGTCGGCAGGTGGTTGACGCGGAGCTTGCTCTCGATGGGGAACCACTTCATCGAGTCGTCGATCATGAAGAGCCAGCGGCTGGCGCTACTCTCCGGCAGGAGCGTGATGCAGTCGTGCTGCGCGAGCTCGCTCGGGTGCAGCGGGCGACCGCGCGCCTCGAGGTAGCTCGGGCTCGCGCAGTAGGACATCGAGGCGGGACCGAGCGCCGTGGCCACCAGCGACGAGTCGGCCATCGCGCCGACGCGGAAGGCGACGTCGAAGCCCTCCTCGACCAGGTCGACCTTGCGCTGAGTCAGCATGAGCTCGACGGTCACACCGGGATGCGCCTCGCGGTAGTCGTGCACGAGGTCGGCGAGGAAGGCCTCGCCGAAGAGCGGGTCGGCCGTGACACGGAGCGTTCCCAGCACCTGATCGCTCTGGTCGGTGACCGCCTGGTTGGCCTCGTCGGCCATGCGGACGACCTGCGCGCAGCGCGTCGCGTAGGCCTTGCCGACATCGGTGAGCCGCATCGATCGCGTGGTCCGATGCAGCAGCCGCACGCCGAGCTCGCTCTCGAGCGCCGCGACGCGGCGAGACACGGTCTGCTTGGGGATCTGGAGATGCTCGGCAGCGGCGGTGAAGCTCAGCCGCTCGGCGACCGCCGCGAAGAGCCGCATGTCGTCGATGCGCACCGCCCGAGCATGCGGTGAGCGCCAGGGATTGTCACGCCCGCGAGACGATGCGTTGCGCTGCCGGCGAATTGTCACCCCGGGGGCGGATCATGTACCGGCCAAGGGGCGCATCTTCGAAGCCGAGACTGCGGTAGAGCGGGTGCGCGTCGGCGGTGCCGAGCAGCCACTTGCGTACGTCCATGAGGCGCGGGTGGTCCACCACGAAACGGCACATCGCGCGGCCCAGCCCGCGCCCGCGGTGACCCTCGTCGACGAAGACGTCGCCGAGCCAGGCGAGCGTCACCTCGTCGGTGACTACCCGGGCGATCGCGACCTGCGTGCCGCTCGCGTCGTAGACACCGACGAGGAACGCGCCGTGGAGCGACCGGAGCAGACGTTCTTCCGTCAGGCTCTGACCCCAGTACGACTCGTCGCGGATCCAGCCGAGCACTCGGTCGAGGTCGAGGCGCGTCGGATCGGTGTCGACCGTGTAGGCGCCCACGTCGACCGACCCACCGAGCCGGGGCGCCCGGGCGAGGATCGCCGCGCGAAGCGCAGCGGAGGGTAGGGCGTCGACCGTCTCCGGTGTTCCCGTGCGAAGGGTCAGCGGCAGCACGCCGGTCCAGGCGGGGACGAGCGCGTCTTCGTCGCTCACGCTCGGTGCCCCGCTGCGCACCTTCACCGACGCCTCGGCGAGCTCCATCGCCATGACCTTCGTGGCGCGTCGCTCCGCGTCGTTCGGCGAGCGGGCCTCGGTGCTGCGGCCCGGTAGGGCGTGGTCGGTGATCGCGTCGAGCGCGGACGCGATCTCTTCTGGGTCGTCGACCAGGCGCAGCGGGCCGAAGACGACCGCGCTCCGGTAGTTCATCGAGTGGCGAAACGTGGACTTGGCGAGCACGAGGCCGTCGAGGTGGGTCGCGACCACGCACACGTCGGCGCCGTCGCACGACGCCTTCAGCAGGCCGTTCGCGACGGCGCCGTGGAGGTAGAGCCGGTCGCCGATCCGACCGAAGGCCATCGGCAGCACCAGCGGTCCACGCGCGGTCACCACGCCGACGTGGACGATCATCGCGTCGTCGAGCACGGCGTATAGCTCGTCGGGGCGGGCACGCTCCGGGTGGCGGCGGAGCGTCGTGCGGCTTCTCTGCGGGTCGCTCATGGGCAGAACCATGACGAGTGACTGGTCTGTCAAAAAGGTCCAGAATACAAAAGTCAGATGGACCAGTGGACCTTCGAGCTCGCGGCGGGCGACCGGCCGCTCTTTCTGCGGCTGGCCGACGCGGTGACGCGCGACATCCGTCGCGGGCGACTCGCGCCGGGCGATCGGCTCCCGGGCTCGCGTCGGGTGGCGGAGCAGCTGGGCCTTCATCGCAACACCGTGCTCGCGGCCTGGCGGGAGCTCGAGCGCGAAGGCTGGCTGGAGACCGAAGCGGCCCGGGGGACCTTCGTGGCGCGGACGCTCCCGGAGCTGCGGGTGACGGCCCGAGCGAGGCGCTCTCGCTCGGCCGGGTTCGACGTCGACGCGACGGACCTCGACTGGGCGCCGTACCCGCGGGGGGCGCTCCCCTTGCTGGGTGGCGTGCCCGATCTTCGGCACCTGCCGCGCGCCGCGTTGGCGCGGGCCTACCGTCGTGCCCTTCGCCGGAAGGACATCCTGAGCTACGGGGACCCGGCGGGTGAACCGAGCCTCCGTCAGGCGCTCGCGGGTCGGCTCGCCGCGGCGCGCGGGCTCGCGGTCGAGCCCGACGAGATCCTGGTGACCCGCGGCAGCCAGATGGCCTTCGATCTGCTGGCCCGGGCGCTGCTCGAGCCCGGCGACCGAGTGGCCGTCGAAGCGCTCGGCTATCGGCCGGCGTGGCGGGCGCTCGGGTCGAGCGGCGCGGAGCTGATTCCCATTCGCGTCGACGAGCAGGGGATGGATGTCGATCGACTCGAGGCCGCGCTCGAGGAGGGGCCGCTGCGCGCCGTCTATCTGACGCCGCACCATCAGTACCCGACCACCGCCACGCTCTCCCCTGCGCGGCGAATGCGTCTGCTGCGGCTCGCGGCCGAGCATCGCATCGCGGTCATCGAGGACGACTACGACCACGAGTTCCACTACGAGGGCCGGCCGGTGCTCCCGCTGGGAGCGAGGGACGACCACGGCGTGGTGATCCACGTGGGCACGCTCTCGAAGGTCTTGGCGCCGGCGCTGCGCATCGGTTGGGTCGTGGCGCCGCCGCCGCTGCACGAGGCGCTCATCGGCGTGCGCCGGTTCATCGACCGGATGGGGGACCCCGCCGTGGAGCGCGCGATTGGCGAGCTCATCGAAGAGGGGGAGCTGCATCGGCACACGCTGCGGATGCGTCGGCGCTATCGACGTCGGCGCGACGCGATGGCCGAGTTGCTCACCGAGGCGTTCGGCGACCGGCTCCGCTTCTCCGTGCCGCGTGGCGGCATGGCGCTCTGGGCGCGGGCGCCGGGCGTCGACGTGGACGAGTGGGGACGGCGGGCGGAGGCGGCCGGAGTCATCGTGCAGACCGCGCGGCTCTTCACCTTCCGTGGCCGTCCGCGACGCGCGATGCGGCTCGGCTACGCGGCGCTGGAGCCGGAGGAGCTCCGCGTGGCCGTCAAGCGACTTCGGCGGTCGATGCCCGGGTGAGGATCTCCGCGCCGCGGCGGGTCACCAGCAGCGTGTGCTCGAACTGTGCGGTGAGGGAGCCGTCGGCGGTCCGGAGCGTCCAACCGTCGTCGTCCTCGGTGAGCTCGGGCGAGCCGAGCACGATGATGGGCTCCACGGTCAGCGCCATCCCCTCGCGGAGGCGAACGCCGCGACCGGGGGCGCCGAAGTGATCGACGTGGGGCGCTTGGTGCATCTTTCGCCCGATGCCGTGGCCGCCGACCATGCGGACCACATCGCACCCTTCGGCCCTCGCGAGCGTCTCGACCGCGTGGCCCACGTCACCGAGGCGCGCGCCGTGGCGCACCTGCGCGATACCGGCTTCCATGCAGCGGCGGGCCACGGAGAGCACGTGCGCGGCCTCGGGGGAGGGCTCGCCGATGGCGAAGGTCCGGCACGTGTCGCCATGCCAGCCATCGAGCTCGCTGGTCACGTCGACGCTGACGAGGCTGCGCGGCCGCAGCTCCTGGTCGTCCGGGATCCCGTGGCACGCCACGTCGTCGATGCTCACGCACACCGTCGCCGGGAACCCGTGGTAGCCCAGCTGCGCCGGCCGCGCGCCGCGCTCCGCCGTGTCGCGCCGAACCAACTCATCGATGTCGCGCGCCCGCATCCCCGGCCGTAACGAGCGCCCGACTCGTTCCAACGTCGCAGCCGCCACGGCCCCCACCCGCCGCATCGCCTCCACGTCCCGCCTCGAGAGCAGCTCCATCCCCCCATCCTCCGCC
Source organism: uncultured Sandaracinus sp. (assembly GCA_964462035.1). Lineage (GTDB taxonomy): Bacteria > Myxococcota_A > Polyangia > Polyangiales > Houyiibacteriaceae > UBA1660. Next base: position 5,151 of record CAYXAP010000025.1, on the reverse strand, counting down.
ACCCTCCCCACACCATCCAATACCCATTGGGTATCGGGGACGGGTATCGGGGACAGCATCAGCCCTGGGGAAGCCTCGCGTTTGCGGGGGATCCGAGGGGTGATCCTGTCCCCGAGTTTCATGGCATGCTGGGCCGGTGAGCCTCTCGCAGATCGAGTACTTCGTGGCCGTCGCCGAGGAGGGTCACGTGGGGCGCGCCGCGAAGCGGGTGCACATCAGCCAGCCGCCGCTCTCTCGGCAGATCCGCGCGCTCGAGGACGAGCTCGGAACCCCGCTCTTCGAACGGACGCCGCGCGGGATGCGGCTCCTGCCTGCCGGCGAGCGCTTCCTGACTCACGCGCGCGGAATCCTCCGGGCGATCGATGCCGCCCGCGACTCCGTCCTCGAGTAGAGCTACTCCGCGAAGCAGGTCTGGATGCCGTCGACCACCACGTCGGGGTCGGTCATCGTCAGTCGGCATGCCTCGCCGAGCAGCTCCAGCTCGCCGCCCACACCGTCTCGCCATTGCCATCCGTCGACCGGGTCCTCGGGAATGGGGACGCCATCGACTCGCACCTGGACCTGTAGCCCCGGCGTGGGGACGAAGTCCGTCACCAGGAGGCAACGCCCGACCGATGCCGTGATCTCCTCCAGCGCCCCCTCGAGATCGGCGCGGTCCCGAACATCGTAGAAGCGCCGACTCGAGCCCACCGGCCGTGGGCGGCCACCGGCCACGGCCATGTCGTCGAGCACGGCGGCGAGGTCCGGGCGGGTGGGGTCGTCGAAGCCGACCAAGAAGACGGGGATGCCATCGTCGGCGATGTCGCCGATGACTCGGATCGCGCGCTCGTCGTCGAGACAGTTCACGCGGCCGAAGGTCGGATCCAGGCAGCTCATCGGGAGCCCGGCGCAGTCACACGCGCCGAGGGGGCCGGGCGGTGGGTTGCAGTTCGGGCCGCCGTCGGTCGCCAGCACGATGAATTGCGGGACATCGGGGTCCGTGCGCGCGCTGAGGAAGTCCGCGGAGACCTGGAGCGCGTCGACGGTTGGCGTGCCGCCGAAGGGCTCGGTGTCGTTGAAGACGCGCACGATTCGGTTCGCCGAGCCGGGGCCGGGCGCGACCTCTACCTCGGTGGTCACGATGCACACGTCTTCCGGTCCGAGCATTGGGCCGGGGTCCACGACCTCGGGGAAGAACTTGCCCCCCGCGGTGATGAGGGGCTCGCCCCGGAGGCTCGCCTCGAGCACCTCGCCGAGGATGCGCCAGCGGGAGCGCGAAGGGTCGTCCGGCGGTAGCCCGTCGAGCCCGAGCGCCATGGAGGTCGAGCGGTCGATGGTGAAGATGACCTCGGCCGGTCGCGGCGCGAGCTCGAAGGGCACGTCCATGCAGCCGTCGACCGTCGGCAGGTCAGGCATGTCCGGGTCCATGCCCATGTCGGCTTCCTCACCGAGATCCGGCACCAGCAGCCCGGTCTTCGCGCCGCAGCCGAGGGCGAGCAGGAGGAGAGCCAGGGGAACGGAGCGAAGGAAACGCACGAGAGCCAACCTAGCGGAGGCGGGAGCGTTTCGCGACTGGCGAGGGCTGTTCACTGCTGCGCGGATGCAGTGTTTGAATTCTTCGCTCGGAGCGCCCTGTATTTGCGGGGCATCCGGAGGGGGGGAGTGTCCCCGGTCAGGCGGCGGTGGACTGGGCGGCCTTGGGGGGGATGCGGTCCATGGCGCGCTCCGCGAGGGCGGTGATGGTCAGGCTGGGGTTCACGCCGGGGTTGGCGCTCATGGCCGAGCCGTCGATGACGTACATGCCCTCGTAGCCGAAGACCTGATGGTCCTTGTCGATGACGCCCTCGCTGGCGTCGGCGCCCATGCAGCAGCCGCCGAGGATGTGGGCGGTCGAAGGCACCCCGAGCAGGGTCTCGGTGAACATGGTCGCGGCCACGCCCTTCACCTTCTTGGCGAAGCTGAGCGCGAGCTCGGTCGCCTCCGGAATGAACGCCTTCGGCGCCTCGGTGCCCTCGTCGAGCTCGGTGACCAGGCCCTTCCGGAACCCGGTGAAGGCGCTGCGGCCGAGCTTCATGGTCAGCGTCCCCTCGAGGGTGCGCATGTAGAGCAGGATCTGACTCGCCTTGGCGTAGTCCTTCACGGTCATCGCTTTCGCCCAGCGCACCGGGTGCCGCACGAAGCCGCGCAGCGCACCCGCGAGCCGACTCCCGATGGTGCTCCCCGGCGCGTGCGGCAGGGTCATCAGCCGGAAGAAGCCGCTGCCCTTGCCGTAGCGCACCGGCTCGATGTGGCTGTGCTCGTCGGTGTGCAGGATGGAGGTGATCGCGACGCCCTTGGTGAAGTCCGCGCCCTCCTCCGGCGAGATGACCCCGAAGAGCGCCTCGCTGTTGGTCCGCACCATCTGCCCGAGCCGATCCGAGAGCTTCGGGAGACCGCTCGGGTCCTCCTTCATCTTCAGCAGCAGGGGCAGGGTGCCCATCACACCGCCGCTGAAGACGACCTTGTCCGCCGTGAAGACGCGCCGGCCGCCGCGGCCGAAGCTGCCCTTGGTGTCGATGCGGTAGGTGCCGTTCGACTCCTGGGTCACGTGCGTGACCTCGGTCTCCGGCTCGATGCGGCAGCCCAGCCCCTCGGCCAGGTAGAGATAGTTCCGGTCGAGGGTGTTCTTCGCGCCGACCTGGCAGCCGGTCATGCACGCGCCGCAGTGGGTGCACCCCACGCGGTCCGGACCCTTGCCGTCGAAGTAGGGGTCCGGGACCTTCACGCCCGGCTTGCCGAAGAAGACCGCCACCTCGGTCGGGTGGAAGTCTTCCTTTCGGCCCATGTCCTCGGCGATCTCCTCGAGGATCTCGTCGCCCTTGGTCCGCACCGGGTTGGTGGCCGAGCCGAGCATGAAGCGCGCCTTCTCGTAGAAGGGCTTCAGCTCCACGTTCCAGTCCGCCAGATGCGCCCAGCTCTTGGCTTTGAAGAACCCCAGCTTCGGGGTCGGCAGCGTGTTCGCGTAGACCAGCGAGCCACCGCCCACGCCGACGCCGTGGAAGATGGTCACGTGCTCCATGAAGGACATCTGGAAGATGCCCTTGAGCCCCGCGGCGGGCATCCACAGCCACTTCTTCAGGTCCCAGTTGGTCTTCGGGAAGTCCTTGGGCTCGAAGCGCTTGCCCTTCTCGAGGACACACACGGAGTAGCCCTTTTCGGAGAGGCGCAGCGCCGAGACGCTGCCCCCGAAGCCGGAGCCGATGACGATGAAATCGTAGTGCTGAGGAGCGGCCATGGAGCCGCGATGTTAGGGGCACCCAGTGTCAAAGTCGACCGGCCAATTGGCCGGTTCCGGGGGCCCTGGCGCCAATCCGGGCCCCGGCCCGGCCGTGCCCGTGGTACACGTCGGGCCTCTCGATCCGGAGCGATTCAGGGGGCAGTGCATGGGTGAGACACTGGAACGGCGTTTGGAGCGGCTCGAGCTGCTCTACGAAGTGGGCATCGCGCTCTCCGCCGAAGACGACAAGGACCGGCTCGTCGAGCGGATCCTCCTCGAGGCGAAGGACCTCTGCAACGCCGACGGCGGGACCCTCTACCTGCGGACGGAGAACGACGAGCTGCGCTTCGCCATCATGCGGACCGACTCGCTCGGCATCGCGCTCGGTGGGACAACGGGCAAAGCCATCGAGCTCCCGCCACTCCCCATGGTCGACCCGACCACCGGCGAGCCGAACGAAGCGAACATCGCCACCTGTGCCGCCATCCGGAAGGAGTCGTTCAACATCCCGGACGCCTACGACGCGACCGGCTTCGACTTCAGCGGCACCAAGAAGTTCGACGAGCGCGCGGGCTACCGCTCGAAGTCCTTCCTCACCATTCCGATGCTCAACCACCACGACCGGGTGATCGGGGTGCTGCAGCTGCTCAACGCCCAGGACGAGACCACCGGCGAGGTCGTCCCCTTCGAAGAGGAGGAGCAGCGCATCGTCGAGGCCCTCGCCAGCCAGGCGGCGGTCGCGCTCGACAACCAGCTCCTGCTCGAGGGTCAGAAGGAGCTGCTCGAGGCGTTCATCCAGATGATCGCCGCGGCCATCGACTCCAAGTCGCCGTACACCGGGGCGCACTGCGAGCGGGTCCCGATCCTCACGCTGATGCTCGCGCAGGCAGCGGTCGCCGCCGACGAGGGGCCCTTCGCCGACTTCACCCTGACCGAAGAGGAGTGGTACGAGCTCAAGATCGCGGCCTGGCTCCACGACTGCGGCAAGGTCACCACGCCGGTCCACGTGATGGACAAGGCGACGAAGCTCGAGACCATCTTCGACCGCATCGAGATCGTGCGCGCCCGCTTCGAGGTGCTGAAGCGCGACGCCAAGATCCGCATGCTCGAGGCCCAGGCCGAGGGCGATCCGGAGGCCAAGCCTCGCTACCAGCGTGAGGTCGCGGCCCTCGAGTCGGACCTCGACTTCATCGAGAAGGCGAACATCGGCAGCGAGTTCCTCTCCGACGAGGCCAAAGAGCGCATCCGCGCCATCGGCTCGCGCCAGTACGTACAGGGCACGCTCAAGCGCGGGCTCCTCGCCGAGGACGAGATCGAGAACCTCTGCATCTCCCGCGGCACGCTGACCGAGGAAGAGCGGCTGATCATCAATGGCCACATGGTCCAGACGATCCAGATGCTCGAGGCGCTGCCCTTCCCACGGAACCTCCGCCGCGTGCCGGAGTACGCCGGCGGCCATCACGAGAAGATGGACGCCAAGGGCTATCCGCGAGGCGTCGCGGCCGGTGACATGTCCGTGCCCGCGCGCATCATGGCCATCGCCGACGTCTTCGAGGCGCTGACCGCCCAGGACCGCCCCTACAAGAAGGGCAAGACCCTGTCGGAGTCGATGCGGATCCTGAGCTTCATGAAGCGGGACAACCACCTCGACCCGGACCTGCTCGACCTCTTCGTCCGCAGCGGCGTCTACCAGAGCTACGCCGAGAAGTACCTGCCCGACTCGCTCATCGACGAGGTCGACGAGGACGCCATCCTCTCGACCAAGCCGAAGGAGTTCGAGCCCCTCGACGAGGCGACCCGCGCCAAGCGCAAGAAGGGCTTCCTCCCCGAGTACGAGCCGCTGCGCCGCTCCGTGATGGGCGAGACCCGCTCGATGAACGAGCCGGAGATGCCGCAGCTTCCGACCAAGGGCTGAG
>CAYXAP010000024.1:92284-116148 GCA_964462035.1 uncultured Sandaracinus sp. | reverse complement strand
AGCCACTCCTTCAGCACCGCCAGCTCCGCGTCGCGCTTCGCTTCCGACCAGTCGAGGCGGTAGCGGATCGACTCCTCGCCGATGGCGAGCGCGATCCGGTCCGCGAGCTGGTCACAGCGGCGGAAGGGCATCACGGTGCCTGCCGGGACCGAGTCTGGGTCCTCGCCGTTGCTGGCGCTGCCGCCGCCGCCATCGAACTCGTAGCTGAAGCGGCCGTCGCCGTCGGCGGTGATCTCGCCGATGGTGGCGCAGTCGTTCAGGCGGTCGGCGAGGGCGCGGCGGGCGGCGGGGATCGGCAAGAGCGCGCGGCTGTCGCGGACGTCGAAGGATTCGGCGGCGGCGTCGACCCACTTCGGCTGCCGGAAGAGCGCGTCGACGGCGGCGTTCAGCCGCCGGTCGTCGCCGTGCCTCGCGACGGCCTGCAGCGCCCACCCGATCGTCTGGCCCGTGGGCTCGTAGCTCTGGAGCCAGCGGGCGTAGCGACCGAGCACGCCGCGCTCGTCGGCGCTCAGGTCGACCAGCTCGGGGAGGCAGGGACAGCTCGACTGGAAGCAGGAGGCGCGCGCGCGACCGACGGCTCGGCGGGTCGCCCGGCGATCCCACATCGCGGCGGCCCGGGCGAGCGAGCAGCCCTTCGGGTCGAGCTCCCCCGCTTCGACCGTGCTCATCACGCGCCGCGAGAGGAGCGCGGCGACCGATGGGTCGTGCCCGGAGCGCAGACTCTCGCCGTGCGGAGGCACCACGTCGCCCTCGGGCGACACCGTCGTCCAGGTCATGCCGATCATGCTGCTCCGGCGCACGGAGACGTTCGAGGGGGTCACGATCTGCGCCGCCGCACGCGACCACTCGTCGAGCCCGGCCTGGTCGTCCGCGAGCGCCGCGTACCAGCGCTCGTGGAGCGAGAGCGCGCCGTAGTGCCGCCAGTACTCGCGGATCACGCGCACCATCTCCCGCCGCCCCTCCATGCCGCGGAGGGTCAGGTTGTCGCCGGTGGAGGCGACCGAGAAGAAGTCGCGCTCCAGGATCGTCGCCAGCGCGGCGTAGGCCGCCTCGTGCACGCCGAGCACGGTCCGCGAGCGCGCGAAGTCGCGCCAGAAGTGCACCGAGCGGGTCATGCGGGTGTCGGACTCGAGCACGTCGAGCAGTGGCTCCACGGCCGGGTCGCCGATCGCGATGAGCTCCTGAACGACCGGGTCGCTCGCCAGGTTCACCCCGCCGGGCTGGCCCCACTGCCGCGCGTGGACCTGATCGAGCTCGCGCACCAGACCCATCACGCGGACGGCGACGTCGCCGCGGGTCTCGCGCGGCGCGTCGTCGGGGCGCGGCAGCCGCGGGGCACCGTCGCGCGCTCGCTCCCGCGCGCGGCGGTTTTGGTCGGCGACGAGCGGCAGGGCGGAGTCGAAGCCCGCGTTGCGCTCATCGAACGCCCCCAGATGCTCGGCGTGCAACTGCTCGATGACCTGGAGGTCGTGGAGCGAGAGCGGATCGTCCCCGTGCATGTGCGCGGTGATGGCGCGCTCCACCTGGGTCCATGCCCAGTCGTTCGCGGCCTGCTGCGCGCTCGGGGGCCCGCGCCATCGGCGCTCTCGCTCGCTCTCTGGCGGCTCGGGCAGCTGCAGCGACTCGCCGGCCCGCACGCGAAGGGCGAGCGTGACGAGCGCCTCGTTCTCGGTGACCGCGGGTGCAGCCGCGAGGAAGGGGCGCTCTTCCTCGGTCGGCTCCGGCACGAAGTCCGCCGGCATCACGGCGTGGGCGAGGTAGAGGAGCCCATCGGGCGCGATCACGAAGCGACGTCCGTCGACCACCTCCGGGAGCACCCACGCCTGGACCTGCACCTCACGCGCGTCGCCCCAGATGTGGCGCACGGTGATCGCCGCCCAGCGCCGCTCCAATCCGCGCGGGTCCGGCGCGCCGAGCTCGTCGAAGAGCAGGCGCGCGGCTTCCAGGAGCACCGGGTCGGCGTCCGCGGGCGGGTGCCAGCTCGCGCCCTGCCTCGGCGGGTCGGGCCATCGGTCCGGTTCCGGCGAGAGGGTGACGGGCTCGCTCTCGTACTCGAGGGGCTCGGGCTCCACCGGAGCCGCTTCGTGCGGCTCGGGCGCGGTGGCCGGCGGCGCGCTCGCACCACAGCCGATGGCCACGATCAGACACCCCCATCGCCAGAACGCTCGCATCCACTCGTCTCCTCGGCGCGGCCGCGTCCCTCCTCGGCCGCGCCGACCAGACCGCGAAGGCCCGACGGATGTTCCGCGAGCGGCCGAATCAGCCGAGCGCGAGGACCATCGCCTGCGCCTCGCTGGCGCTCGGCATCCCCAGCTCGGGGCTCGGCGGCTCGCGCTCGAGCCCGGCCGCGAGCCGCTCGCGGGCTGCGCCGCCTTCGTCCTCGAGCTGCGCACGCACCGAGCGGCCCAGCTTCGGCGCGCCCCAGTCGTGCACCGCTCGGGCGAGCCTGGCGTGGCGGCCCTCGTCGCGGGCGATCCCTCGCATCACTCGTCGAACGAGCGGACTGGCGGCTCGTCGTGCCTGGGTGCCTGCGACCGCCGCGCCGTAGCTCTCGCCCACCATGCCCTCGATTCGGTTCGTCCGCAGGACGGCGCCGAGCTCGCGCGGGGGCGCCAAGGTCGCCGTCGGCCAGGTGGGTGTGTAGCCACAGGCGTGGGCGAGTCGGTGCATCACGGCGGTGTGCTCGACCTCGTCGAGCGCGGCTCGCTGCGCGGCCTGGATCAGCTGAGCGGGCGCTCCGTGCGCCTCGAGCTCGAACGCGAGCTCGACGAACGCGACCACCGAAGCCGCTTCGAGCTCGGCGATCTCTGCGAAGTGCGCCCCCAGGGTCGCGAACGAGCCCGCAGGCTCGACCGCCCGGAGCCCGTCGGGGCGTCGGCCGATGCTGCAGCCGCTCGAGACGTAGCAGAGCACGTGCGCCTCTTCGCTCTCCACGGAAGCGTCCTCGCCATCGAGCGGGCGTTCGCCTCCCGCGACCGCCGGTCCGTCGGACCCCTCCTCGAATTCGCATGACTGCGAGACCCCTCCGCAGAGCTCCTGGCAGGTCTCCGGGGTCAGCTCCCGGCTCATCGCCTCGCGAGGCACCGGCTGGCGCACCATGTCGACCTGCTGCGGGCAGCTGCACGCCAGCAAGACCGGTGACGTGACCACGCTTCCCACGAGCGTGACACCGCCGACGAGTCGAACGACCCCGCGCTGGAGCAGCCGGCGGAGAAAGCGATCGGTCGTGGGGTCCACCGTCACGCTCCCCTCGGCAGGGAGCGGACCAGGTCCTGGGCGACCGTGGCGCTCGGCATTCCCAGCTCGGGCGTGAGCGACTCGTGATCCAGCTCGGCTGCGAGCCGCCGCCGAGCGTTGCCACCTTCGTCCTCGAGTCGAGCGCGCGCCGCCCGCGTCAGCTTCGGCGCGCCCCAGCCGTGGACGGCGCGGGCGAGCTCGGAATGACGCGCTTCCTCGCGGGCGATGGTGCCCATCACCTGGCGGAAGAGCGGCGTGGCCGCCCGCTTGGCCTGAACCGCCGCGACGGCTGCGCCGTAGCTCTCGTCGACCATGCCTTCGACCCGGTTGGTGCGAAGCACCGCCTCGAGCGAACGCGGCTGGCCGAGGGTCGCGGTGGGCACCACCGGCTGGTGCCCGTGCATGCGGGCCAGCCGACCCATCGTGTCCGCGTGCCGGACCTCGTCGAGCGCGGCGCGCTGGGCGGCGGCGACCAGGGACTCGGGCGCGCCGTGGGCCTCGAGCTCGAACGCCAGCTCCAGGAACGCGACGACCGCCGCGGCTTCCAGGTGGGCTGCCTGCGCGAGATGCGTGCCGAGCGCGGAGCGGCCGGCGATGCGCGCGTCGCGGAGACCTTCCGGTCGGCGACCGATGCTGCAGGGCTGGGTGACCTTCACCTCGCAGATGACCACCGGCTCGCTCTGGGCCAGCTCGCCCTCCTGGTAGCCCTCCGGCACGGACGCACTGCGGAAGTGAGCGTGGGGATCGGTGCCCTCGGGGACCGTCCGGCCGTAGCGGCACGAGAGCGCGCCGCCACCGCAGAGCTCCTTGCAGGCCTCCTCGTCGAGCTCGCCGGACGTGGGGTGCTGCTCGGGCACGGTGCGGACGTGCCACTCGGTCCAGCTCGGGCAGCTGCACGCGAGCAGGATGGGCGCCGCCGCCAGACCCCCGACCAGAGTCGCGCCCCCGGCGAGCTTCACGATGCCGCGCTGGATCAGGCGGCGGAGCAGGCGATCGGTCGACGGCGTCTTGCTGGTCATGGCACCCCAACGCGCGTGGGGCCCCAATCTTACAGCGATCAGAAGGTCGTTGCGCCGCGCCGCCGCGAGAGCAGGACCAGCGCCACGGGAAACGTCACCAGCACCCCCGCGGCGCCGCAGACCACCGCGGCCTGCCACCACTCGTAGCCGACTCCGACCCGCGCGGGCAGCTCGAGCGCCGGGCCGACGAACGCGGCGAGCACACCTGCCAGGAATGCCGGAGCGATCGGCGCCATCGGTTCGCCCTCCTGCGCCACGGGCACTCCGTCGAGCGCCTTGCGATGGGACTCGTCGGCGATGGCCAGCGCGCAGTGCAGCGCCTCACGGATGCGGCCCGGCGGTTCGAGTCGCTCGTCGCCGCCCTGGCGGAAGTAGACCTCGAGCGTGCCGCCCTCGAGCCGCGCGAGCGTGAGCCCCGCTTTTTCGCAACGCTCCATCAGGTCGGGGTCGGCCCACGGCTGCCAGCCCTCGGGCTCGGCGCTCGCCCGACCCACCACGCCGCCGCGACCGGGCAGCACCACCGGGTGCTCGGCGACCGCGCGGGTGAAGCGCGCCCGCTTGGCGTCCGGTGCGAGCCACCAGTCGATCGTCCCGGCGACGTCGATGGCGAACACCATGTGGACGACATTTCGGCTCTGACTGTCGCTGTTCCGGAGGCCCCAGTGGTCGGTCCGGAGCCGCACCTCGGTTCCGTCGACGGTGGCGGTCAGCGTCTTCGATGGGTCGGCCCCATCGAAGCCCAGCCGCTTCGTCTCCGCGCGGCTCTCCTCGCGGGTGACCCGCTGCCACTTCTGGAGCGACCGAGCGGTCCCCCGTGCGGCGACGAGCAGGACGGCGATGGCGAGGAAGGGCAGATAGGTGACCAGCACCGCCCGACCCTAGAGGAAGCGGACTCCCCCGAAAAGAACGTCCGTTGAGGGGGGATCCACGCGTGTTGTGCTCCGCGCAACGCGTGGGGGCGCTCCATGGGCAAAGCCCCGCCACTTCCGTTGAAAACGGGGCTGGCACGAGCCGTGCTCCGTGTCTCGGCATGCTCCGCTCGCTCCTCCCACTGCTCCTGCTCGTCGCCTGTCAGGGCGCCGGACCGGCCGCCGCCCCGGTCGCCCCGGTGCCGGTGCCGGTCGCGGACGCGGGGAGCGAGCCGGTCCACGATGTGCTCGGTGCGCGCTTCGTCGCGCCGGACCGAGCGCGCATCGAGCTCGAGGACCCGGTCGACGTGACGGCGCTCCGGGTCGACGTCTCCGCCAAGGCTGGCCCCGCACCCGCCGTCGCCGCCTGGACCCGCGTCGACGAGTCGACCCTCGAGGTGCGCCTCTACGCGCCGCACCACCCGGTCGAGCACACCTTCGCGATCCACCCGCTGAATCCCGTGGGTGCGCCGAGCCTCGTGGCCGTCGCGCCTTCCGAGACCATCCCTCCGACCACCGAAAGCACCGACCGATGACCGCCGCTCGCCAGACCCGCCCCCGCCCCCTCGAGCTCATGGACTACGCGGCCCCGCTCCTCCCCGGCATCCGCGAGCGGGCTCGGCAGCACGACGAGGACGGGACCTTCGTTCACGAGAGTGCCGAAGCGCTCCAGCGCGCGGGCCTCTACGCCGCGATGGTGCCCACGGAGCTCGGCGGCCTCGGTGGCAGCTTCGCCGACACCTGCGATCTCATCCGCGAGCTCGCCCACCACTGCCCGTCCACGTCGCTGGCCTTCTCGATGCACACGCACCTCGTGGCGGTGGCCGTCGCGAAGTACGAGCGTGGCCTCGGCGGTGAGACGTTGCTCCGGAAGGTCGCCGATGGCAGCGCCCTGGTCAGCACCGGCGGCGGCGACTGGCTCGAGTCCAACGGCACCCTCGAGCGGGTCGGGGGTGGCTACCGCCTCACCGGCCGCAAGCACTTCGCCAGCGGCTCGCCCTTCGCGGATCTCATGGTCACGAGCGCTCGCTACGAGGACCCGGAGCGCGGCACGCGCGTGCTCCACTTTCCGGTGTGCTTCGACGCGGAGGGCGTACGCCTCGCCGGCGACTGGGACGCGCACGGCATGCGTGGCACCGGCTCGCAGACCGTGATCCTCGAGGGCGTCTTCGTTCCCGAGGGCAGCATCGGCCTCGATCGACCCGCAGGCGAGTGGCACCCGGCTTTCGCGATGGTCTCCACCTTCGCGATGCCGATCTTCATGAGCGCCTACGTCGGTGTCGCCGAGCGGGCGGTCGAGCTCGCGCTCGAGTCCGCCGAACGTCGCCGCGAGGACCGCGACGTGCAGGCGCTCGCGGGCGAGCTCCTCAACGAGCTCTTCCTCGTCCGCTCGCTCTGGCGCAGCCACGTCGCCAACGGGGCCGAAGGCGAGCCCGACACGGCGCGCGCCGCCCGCAGCCTCCAGGCGAAGACCCTGCTCGCCGATGCCTGCGTCCGCACCGTCGACAAGGCGATGGAGCTCGCCGGCGGCTCGGCGTTCTTTCGCCGGTCGCCGATCGAACAGCTTCGCCGCGACGTGCGCGCTGCGGCGTTCCACCCGCTCCAGCGCGCGCGCCAGCACCGCTTCAGCGGTCGCCTCGCGCTCGGCCTCTCACCCGTCTAGGGCGACGCGCTCGGCGAGCGCCCGATGCTCTGGGAGCGCGAGGTAGCCCTCCCGGAGCGACGCGGGCAGCTTGGCGAGCCGGCGCTCAAGCGCTTCCTTGCCCTGGGCGCGCGCCGCGTCCCGGTCGGCGTCCTCGTCGAGCGCCTCCAGATAGGCGAGCCAGAGCAGCGCCTGGCCCTCTTCCATGGAGGCCAGGGTGTCGAGCGCTTCGATCGCCTCGCGGGCTCGGACCAAGGCGTCGTCGCCGCGGCCCGCCAGCTTCAGCGAACGGGCGAGAACCGCCAGCGTCAGCGTGCGCAGCGGCGGGATGGGCTCGACGATGCGCAGCGCGGCTTCGGCGTGCTCGATGGCCTGCGTCGCGTCGCCCGTGCTCCGAGCGATGCGCGCGAGGTAGTAGTGCGCGCCGCCCTCGAGCGCCGCGTTCGAGAGCTCGCTGCCGAGGAGCCGCGCGCGGTCCTCCAACGCTCGGCCTTCGTCTGGATCGCCGCGCAGCGCCCGCACCCAGCCCAGGTTCTGCAGGGCGTAGCCCGCGACCAGAGGCACACCGAGCGTCTCCGCCGCGGCGAGCGCTTCGCGCAGCTCGGTCTCCGCCCGCTCCAGCGCGCCGACCTCGACGAAGCCGTAGCCGAGCCGCACCCGTTGGTTGCACGCGTGCCGCAGGTCGCCGGCGCGGTCGTAGGCGCGCACCGCCGCGGCGGTGCCCTCGAGGTAGTCGCCGACCGCGCCCGCGTGGAGGCTCCGGGCCGCGCGGGTGGTCTCGACCCACGCCGTCGTCCAGGGGTCGCTGCCACCCACTCGCTCCGCGATCCCGACCACCGCGGCGATCAGCCGGTCCGCGGCGTCGAGATCGCCCGCGCCGAGATACTGGTGCGCGGCTCGGCAGAGCGCGACCAAGCGCAGGCGCTCGGCCTCGTCGTTCGTGCCTTCGGTCTCGAGCGCACGCTGGGCCCAGCGACCGACCGTGTCCAAGTCGCGCGCCACGCCGCTGGCGAGCACGCGGTTCCCGATCGCCTGGAACCACGCCGCGGCCCCCGCCGGGAGATGAGTGAGCGCCACGTCGGCGAGCTCGCCCACGGCCTGGTAGTCGGCCCGCCATCGATGGGCCTCGGCCTGGTGCAGCCGCAGCCGCCCGACCAGCGCCGGCGAGAGCTCGCTCGCCACGCTGAGGGCGCGCTCGGCGAGGGTGAGGACCTGCGCGAAGTCGCCCGCCTCGAGGGCTCGGTCCGCGGCGTCCGCGTAGCGCGGGGCGGCGCCCACCGGGTCCCCGCCCCGCTCGAGGTGCGCGGCCAAGACGGCCGCGTCGCTCTCGCCGTGGTTCTCGAGCCACTCCGCGGCGAGCTTGTGGCCGAGCTGGCGGTCTTCGTCGGTCAGCGTCGCGTAGGCCGCGTCCTGCACCAGCACCTGGCGGAAGCGCCACTCCCGCTCGCCGGCGAAGGCCCGGGCCGTGGCCTCGCTGATCAGCTCGTCTTCGGCGAAGAGCTCGAGCCAGCGCTCTGCGCTCACGCCGCGCGCGCCCAGCAGGTGCTCCACGCCGCCGCTCCAGAAGCGGGGCCCGAAGACGCTCGCCGCCCGCAGCACCCGACGCGCGCCCGGGTCGAGCTCGCCGAGGCGCGCTTCGACCATGCCGAGGATGCTCTCGGGAAGCTCGGCGTCGGCGTCGCGCCGGAGGGCCCGGACCAGCTCCTCCAGGAAGAAGGCGTTGCCATCGGCGCGCTCCACGATCCGATCGATGGTCGTCTCGTCGGCTTCCGCCCAGAGCGCTTTCACCAGCTTCGTCGCCGCGCGCCGAGTCAGCCGCGCGAGCAGGATCTCGATGGGCTCCCGGTCGGCCCAGAGGTTGGGGAAGGCCTTCTCGAGCTCCGGTCGGCCCGTGGCCAGGACCATCAGCGGCTCTTCCTCGAGCCGGCGCAGGCAGGTGTCGATCGCGTCGATGCTCGGCGCGTCCGCCCATTGCAGGTCTTCGAGCACCAGGATCACCGGGCGTTGCGCGGTCTCGCCCCGCAGCCAATCCGCCAGCGCGTTGCGCATCGCGTCGCCCATCAGCTGCGGGTCGCGCCGCGCCGAGTCGAGCGCTGGATGCTCACCAGCAGGGAAGGGCGCGCGCACCAGCTCGCCGAGGAAACGCGTGACCCGGTCGGCGTCGTCCTCCACCACCGATTCCACTCGGGCAGCGAGCTTCCGGCGGCGGGTCTCGAGCGGCTCGGCGTCGTTGGTGCCCGCGGCGCCGAGCACCGCGGGAGCGATCGCCGCGAGCGGCGAGCTGGTCATCGGGTCGGCGCGCCCAAAGAGGACGGTCGCGTCTTCGGGGTCGAGTCGGCCGAGCAGCTCGTGGACGATGCGGGTCTTTCCGCCACCGGCGGGCGCGCTGACGATCACGGCCCGCGCGACCGGCTCCTCGGCGACCTCGTCCACGATCGCACGCAGCGACCCGAGCTCCCGCCGTCGCCCGACGCACGGCGTCGCGCGGTGCAGCCGCAGCGAGCTCGCCTCCTGGATGGTCGCGCCCGCCTCCTCCGCCCGAAGCAGCAGCCGCAGGCCGGGTTGGCCCTTTCGGACGAAGCCGTCGCCGAGCAGGTCGTGCACGAGGTCGTCCACGCGCACGGGCCGCACGCCGTCGATGGCGTTGGGCGCGACCTCGATCGCTTTGACACCGCGGTCGATCACGTCGCCCGCGGGCAGCCGCTCGGTCATCACGCTGCGACCGGCGACCACGGCGATCGGCGCCTCGGCCAGCACCCCGCGGATCGCGAGCGCCAGCCGCGCCGCGCGCTCGGCGTGGTCGGTCGCGACGCCGCGGCCACCCAGGCTGGCGACCATCGAGCCGTCGGCCAGGAACTCGACCTTTCCGCCGTGTGCGTGGGTGAGCTCCTTCAGCTCGCCGTTGAGGTCGGTCGAGAGCGAGTCCACGCCCATCACGGTCGGCGCCGACGCGCCGTGCAAACCCACGTCCGCCACCAGCACCACGCAGAGCAGGCGCTGCTCACGGTCGCCGAGCGCCGGCGCCCGGTGCGCCACCTGCGTGATCGGCTCCACGGGCCCGAGGTCGGCGATGGCCTTCGCCAGGTCGGCTCCGTCGAGCGGTCGCTCCGCCGGATCCTTCGCGAGCATGCGGTCGATGAGCGAGACCAGCTTCGGCGGTGTCTCCGGCACGTGGGTGACCACGGGGGGCGGGTCCTCGAGCAGGATCTTCACCAGCACGGCGACCGGCGACTCGCCATCGAAGGGCCGGTGGCCAGTGAGGCACTCGTAGAGCACCGCTCCGAGCGCGTAGACGTCCGTGCGCGCGTCGACCCCTTGCTCCGCGCGGGCCTGCTCCGGCGACATGTACTGCGGCGTGCCGATCGCGACACCGGTGCTCGTGAGCGCGGCGCCACCGAGCGCTCGCGCGACGCCGAAGTCCAGCACCCGAACGTTCGACGGGTCCTGGTCCATCAGGAAGAGGTTGGCCGGCTTCAGATCGCGGTGAACCACACCCCGCTCGTGCGCGGCCGCGAGCGCCTCGGCGACCTGTCGGATCACCTCGACGGACTCGGTCAGCGTCAGCGGCTGGCGCTTGAGCCGATCGTCGAGGGTCTGGCCCTCGAGCCACTCCATCGCGAGCCAGATCTTCCCGTCGCTCGCCCCATGCGCGACGTAGCGAACGATGCCCGGATGCTCGAGCTGCGCGAGCAGGGACGCCTCTCGCTCGAAGCGCGCCACCTCGGACACGTCGGGCGCCTCGCCGCCGGTCCGCAGCACCTTCAGCGCGACGGTGTCGCCGGTCACCCGATCGGTGGCCGCGAAGACCACTCCCATGCCGCCCTCGCCGACCTTCCGGCCCAGCTCGAAGCGATCGGCGATCACCTCCCCCGTCACGCCGCCAAGGATACAGGACGCTCAGGGAGCCAGGTCGACGGACACGTTCTGCCCGTTTGCCAGCGCGATCTCGACGGTGTGGGATCCGGTGAAGCGCCCGCCGCGATACCACTGCATGTGCGAGATCGAGCGCTCGACCACCGACAGGGGATCGGTCCCGAAGAGCGCTCGCAGGCCGTGTCGCGCCTGGAGCCGACCTCGTCGGTCGTAGATCAGGACCCGGTCGTCGAGGTCGTGCCCCGCGGAGGTCCGGACGACCGCGACCTTCCCGTCGCTGGCGACGAAGACCTCGAGGTGCGCGTGCTCGGGGATCGCGGCGAGCGCTCGTGCTCGCGCTCCGTCCTTCAGCTCCCATCGGTCTCGGGCGTCGTTCCAGGCCACCTCGACGCTCGCGGGCGCACCGGTCGCCCGGATGTGTCGGACCGAGGTCCCCATGCAGTCGTCGGCGCGGGCCGCCCCGGCGATCGAGGTCAGTGTGAAGGCGAGGGCGAGCGTCGTCGCGAGTCGTCGCATGGTCCTTTCTACGTCTCAGCCTGCGAAAAGTTCAGTGGCCGCTAGAGATTGGGCACCAGGGTCGGGACCGCGAGCGGCGAGGTCGAGGGGGGCGTACCCGACTGGCCTTCTCGCTGACTGCCCCAGCAGTAGACCTCGCCCATCGCGGTGACGGCGCAGGTGTGGTTCGACCCCACGGACACGTCCACCACGTCGGTCACGCCGTCGATCAGCGTGGGCGTCTGGCGGATGATGACGCTGGTTCCCCCGGGCTGCCGGCCCCAGCAGAGCACCCGCCCGTCGTCGCGGAGCGCGCATGCGCCCTCTCCGCCCACCGATACTTGCACGATGTTCGTGAGCCCTGGGACGACCGTCGGGTTCGCCCGAGGGGTGGTGTCGCCCATGCCGAGCTCGTAGACGCCGTTGACCCCCCAGCAGCGCACGGTCTGGTTGGCCATGAGCCCGCACTCGAAGTCGTCGCCACCGTCGAGCTGCTCGTACCGGACGGCGTTGGTCCACGTGCCGGAGAGCGCGCCGTTGCAGACCAAGCTCTCGCCGCCGGAAGCCTCGCCGTTGCGCGAGTAGAAGCAGGTGTGGCGCATGCCGGCGCCGATCACGGGGCGGGTGCTGCGTAGGCGCAGGAAGACCTCGTGCGGGAGCAGGTAGGTGCCCGAGCCGCCGGGTTCGATGCTGCCGTTCGTGTTGCGACCCCAGCAGTCGATCACCTCGCGCTGCGAGCCGCTCGTGAGCGGCTCCTGACTGACGCAGCTGTGCCAGCCTCCGAGGGTGACGTCCAAGACCGAGGCCCGGCCGAGGTCGATGCGTGGCACGCCCGCCACGGTGCTCGGTTCGGACTCGGTGCCGAGCGCCATCCCGGAGCCGATCTGGCCGTAGCGTCCACCACCCCAGCACGACACGAGCCCCTCGGACCACGCGCACGCGAAGCCGGTCACGTCCTCGCCCGACGTCGGGTGGCCGCGGCCGCCGGCGACCGCCAACCCGGTCACCCCGGCGAGCCCCACGACCTCCCGTGGCGTCGAGCTGCTGGTGAAGGTCCCGTTCCCGAGCTGGCCGTACTCGTTGTTGCCCCAACAGACGACGTTCCGTCGACCCGAGCGGATGGCGCAGGTGAAGTCCACGCCTGCTTCGACGTCGACCACCCGATCGCACACTCCGTCGTCGCACACGCCGCCGATGCCGCAGTCGTTGCCGCACGCGCCGCAGTTCGCGACGTCGGTCGCGAGCTCGCTCTCGCACCCGTTCGAGGGCTCGCCATCGCAATCGCCGTGGGTGCTCGCGCATGCCGTCTGGCACATGCCGTCGGCGCAGGTCCACGGGGTGTTCGGCGGGGAGCCGTAGGTGGACGCGCACGCCACGGCCACGGCCTCCGGCTCGTCGGTGGCGCCGTCGCAGTCGTCGTCCCGGCCGTTGCAGACCTCGAGCCCGGAGGGGGAGACCGTCGCGTCGGTGTCGTCGCAGTCGAGCGTGTTCTCGACGAATCCGTCGGGGACACCGCAGCCGAGCTGGGGCGCTCCGTCGCGGTCGCCCCAGCCATCCATGTCGGTGTCGGGGAAGAAGCGCCGGCTGACCCCTTCGTCGGTGGCGCCGTCGCAGTCCTGGTCGGTTCCGTCGCAGGACTCCGTCGCGCCGGGCCGCACGGAGGAGTCGGCGTCGTCGCAGTCGGTGCCGCAGGTGGTGGTCGCGCCGCTGATCACGTTGCAGCACGCGGCGTCGATGAACCCGTCGCCGTCTTCGTCCTGCGCACCGATGGTGAGCGGATTGCAGTCCTCGTCGACGCCGTCGTCGTCGCAGACCTCCGTGGCTCCGGGGTAGCGCTCGGCGCTCGAGTCGTCGCAGTCGGCGCCGCCGCACTCGATCGCCAGCGAGCCGTCGCCGTCGGCGTCTTCGGTGACCGCACAGACGGTCCGGCAGCTCGCCGAGCCCTCGTCGCAGATCTGCCCGGCCATGCACGGGTCCGCGCTCGCGACGCAGCCGCGCATGTCCGCCCCACTCGCCGAGGGCGCGCAGCGCTCCGTGCCGTTGCAGAAGAGCCCGTCGCTGCACTCGACGTCCGTCGTGCACCCCGTGGGTGCTGCGTCGGGGGTTCCGCCGGAGCCGGAATCGCAGGCGGCGAGCAGCAGCCCGAAGGCGACCACGTACGAGCGTTTCATCGGACCAGGGTACCACCCGGAGTCGTGGTTCGGACCGCGCGCTGGTGGCTCACGTCAGCGACCTTCGAGCTCCTGCAGCCGCTGGCGCGCGTGGCGGGCGGCGCGGGACCCGCTGTGTCGCGCGAGGAGGTCGGCGAGCGCGTCGCGTTCCGCGTCCGCTCGGCCGAGCGCGCGGAAGGCCCGAGCCAGCCCTTCGCGGCTCTCGACGGCCAACGGGCCGCCGGTCCGCAGAGCGCGCCGGTAGAGACGAATCGCGCCCCGCGGGTCGCGCCGCTGGTCCAGTCGTATGCCCGCCGCGGCCACGTCGGCGACGTGGGCGGTGCCCGAGCCCGGGCGCGCGCGGGAGGCGCGAAGGTAGGTCGCCTCCGCGCGGGCCCATGCGCCTTCACCGCGGAGCGCGTTGGCTTCGGCCATCAAGTCTTCGACGTCGACGCGGGCGGGGCGGGGCCGATCGACGGTTGCGCCCGAGTCGGACGACGAGTCGGACGCCGACTCCGACTCCGACGCCGACTCCGACGCCGACGCCGAGTCCGACGCCGACTCCGACTCCGACGCCGAGTCCGACGCCGAGTCCGACTCCGACTCCGACAGCCGGTCACCGGCTACCGAGTCCGACAGCCGATCACCGACTGCCGACTCCGACTCCGCCGGCGCCATGGCGGCCGCCGGCTGCCCCGCGGGCTCCGGATCACCCGCCGTGAGCCAGAGGGCGGCCATCAGCGCCGCGGTGACCGCCGAGCCGATGGCCGCGCCGGTCGCCACCGACGAGCCACTCGTGGCGGCGCTGCCGCTGACCGGGTCGGGAGCGGCGAGCTGCGGGCCGGAGACGTCCGGGCTGCCGCTGGGGAGCGGCATCGCTTCCCAGGCGTCGAGCGCGCTGCCGAGGATCGCGGCCGAGGCGTTCGAGCCCATGCGCTTGGCGGGCCCCGTGTCGTCGAGGGAGAGCAGCTCGAGCAGCTCGTCGTGCGCGGTGTGGTCGGCGCTCATCGGGAGCCTCCGTTCTTGGCGAAACGTTCGCGGAGGGCGCTCATGCCATGGCGGAGACGGCTTCGTGCCGTCTCGAAGGGGATCCCCAGCTCGGTGGAGATCTCGGGTAGCGTCATGCCCATCACGTGGTGCAGCACGAGCACCTCCCGCTGCTTGTCCGGTAGCTGGTCGAGGAGCCGAGCGAGGTCGCGTCGGCGGAGGTAGGCGTCCGGGGCTTCGCCTGGCTCCCGGACCGCGCGGAGCTCGGGCGCGGCCTCTTCGCGGCGGGTGTGATCGCGACTGGTGCGCTTGCCGTGGCGGCGGGCCACGCGAGCGGCGATGCGCAGCGCCCACCCCTCGAGGGCCGCTTCGCCCCGCCAGCTACCGAGACCCCGGAGGATCTCGATGCAGGCCACCTGTGCGACGTCGTCCACGTCGTGATCCGAGCGGAGGAGGAAGCGAGCGAGGTTGCGAATCTTGGGGAGCAGCTCTTCCAGGATGGCTTGAGCCGCGGCCCGGTCGCCGGCCAGCGCCGCGTCGACGCGTGGGTCGGCGTGGGCTGGCGGCGGACTCGGGATCGAGGTGCCGGCGCGGTGGGTCATGTCAGGCGGTGCGTGCGGTCGGTTGGAAGGATGGGCGGCGCCCGCGCTGGGGCGGCCGGAAGGTCACTCGGAGCGAGCGGCGTCCGGAGCGGTGGCCACGCTCGTGAAAGGGGGCATCGAGCGTGAGCACGTCGGTCCGCGGGCGCGGGCCGCGCAGGAGCGCGGACCGCTGGGCCAGCGAGGGGATGCGCAGCTCGTCGGCCATGGGTCCGTGGAAGTCCCAGGACACCTCGCGCCGGAGCTGAGCACCGCAGGCGGCGTCGTCGATGTCGAAGGCGACGCGAAGCGCGGTCGCCAGTGAGCGCGCGTCGGTGAAGCGGGCGGCCGGGTCCTTGTCGAGCGCCCGCCGGAGCACGGCGTCGACTCCCACCGGGACGTCATCACGGGTCGCCTCGACCGACGAAGGCAGGCGGCGCTGGATGTTGGAGATGGTCACCTCCGCGGCTTCGCCGACCAGCTCGTTGCGACCGACGAGCATCTGGTGGAGCGTCAGCGCGCAGGCGTAGACGTCACCGGCGGCCGTGGCGGGAGCGCCCTGCAGCCGCTCGGGCGGCAGGTAGGGGAGCTTGCCCTTCACCACGTGCGCGGAGGTTCGGTAGACCTCGTGCGTCGCTTCGAGGCAGGCGATGCCGAAGTCCGTCAGCAGGACGCGGCCGTCCACGTCGAGCAGGATGTTCGAAGGGCTGATGTCCCGGTGGACGACGCGCGCCGAGCGGCCATCCGGACGCTCGTGGTCGTGCACGTGAGCGAGGGTGTCGAGCACCTGGCAGACGACGTAGGCGGCGAGGGTCGCGCCGATTCGCTCGCCGTTCCGGCGGCGAAAGCGCAGCCACTGATGGAGGTCGTGGCCGTGGACGTAGTCGAGCGCCATCACGGGGCCCTCCGGCGCGTCGTGGAACCCTCGGATGCCGACGACGCCCGGGTGGTCCAGGCCCTCGAGGATGTGCGCCTCGCGCCGAAACATCGCTTCGGCGTCACGCATGTCCGACTCCGGGATGAGTCGCTTGAGGACCACTGGGCGGCCCTGCGGGTCGGCGGCCAGCTCGATGGTGCTCATGCCGCCTCGTCCGATGGAGGTGAGCGGTCGGTAGGCGTCGAGGGGAGTCGTCGTCATCACGCCCGGTCCGTGCGTCCCGGCGGCGACTTCGGGTCAAAGAATTTCTCCCGCGCGCCGATTCTCCGAGCCTCGGCGCTCATCGGACCTCGAAGCTCCCGAGATCGCAGGCGCCCGCCCGCACGTTGAGCCGCTGGTCGGTGCCGAGGGGGCTTCCGTCGACGTGCAGGCAGCCGCTCGCGAGGCCTGCGTCGTGGGCCGGGCTCCCCACGCCGATGGCCAACGTCGGGGTCGGGCCGCCAGCGTCGGCGAGTGAAGAGAGCGCGGGATCGACGCCGACGAGCATCGCCGCGGTGGCCCCGGGGCAGCCGGTCGCGTCGCCGAGGATCCCGGTGCCGACGGCATCGAAGGTCGTGCCTTGGAGCGAGCAATCGCCGCCGGTATTGGTCGCGAGGATGCTGTTCTGCAGGGTGACCAGGCTCCCCGTGGGGGTGCTACGCGCACCGAGCCCGCCGCCGCTCGCGGCCTGGTTGAGCGCGACCGTGGAGTGGATCAGCGAGAGCGCGACTGCGCTCGCGTCGGAGCGAAGCAGTCCGACGCCCCCACCGAAGCTCGCCCCACCGGTGCCGGTCGCGGCGGCCAGGTTGCCGCTGATCGTCCCGTTGACGACGAAGACCGATGCGTCGTCGGTTCCCGACTGGTCGAAGAGACCGACGCCCCCACCCAACGCCCGAGTGGCCACGGCGCCGGTGGACGCGGCGCGGACCTCGTTGGCCGGGCCGACGGTGCTGGCCTCGATGACCAGCCGTGTGGTGCCGAGCTCCGGGTGACTCACCGCGACCCCGCCACCCCAAGCGCTCGGTCCGGTCAGCAGTCCGCCGGACGCTACGACGCGATTGCCGTCGAGCTGGCTGGTGAACACGGTGCCGTCTCCGCCGCGCACGCTGAGGCCGCCGCCGCCCACTTCGGCGATCCGGGCGGCGTCGCCGAGGTGCTCGTGGGCCAGGACGTTGGCTCGCAGCCGGCTCCGGGCGATGGCGAACGCGCTGTCGCGGACGTCCACGCCGCCGCCGCTGCCGATGGCGTCGGTGTCCACTCGGTTGGTCGCGATGGTCACGTCGGTGAGCGCGGTCGTGCAGCGGTCGAGCGCCAGACCCCCGCCACGCGCGTCCGCGCGATCGCCCGGTGCATCGACGGTGTTGGCGTCGACGATGGCGCCCTCCAGATCGAGCGTGCCTTCGCCGCAGTGGATGCCGCCTCCGGCGCCGAGGCCCGAGCTCGCGTTCGCGCGCACCGCGTTGGCGCGGACCGTCAGGACCCCGCCTTCGCTGCGGAGGATCGCGCCGCGGTCGACCGCGACGCCGCCACCCAGGGTCGGGCCGGCCGTGGCCGTGGCCGAGTTGCCCTCGATCCGTGCGGCGCCGGCGATCCGCACGAGGGCCGCGCCCTCCACGAAGAGCCCGCCGCCGGCCGCGCGGGTGGTGCCTTCCGCGCGGTTGCCGCTGACTCGCGCTCCGTCCGCGAGCACCAGCTCGCCACCATGGATGGCGATGCCGGCGCCGGCGGCGTCGCCCCCACTCGCCACGTTGGCTTCGACGCTCGCTCGTTCGAGGGTGAGGGTGCCGCTCAGGTCGATCCCGGCGCCGACGGCGGCGCGCCCATCGCGGACGCTCAGCTCCTTCAGGGTCACCTCCCCGCCAGCGCCGATCGCCAACGCGCGACCGGTGCCACCACCGCTGAGAATGGTGGCGTCCGTGCCATCGCCGAAGACGGTCACGGTGCGGTCCACGGCGAGGTGCTCGGACCAGGTGCCGGCCGGCACGTAGATGGTCAGGCAGCTCGGGTCCTCGAGGGCCGATTGGACGGTCGGGTAGGCCGCGGTGCCCACCACGCAGTCCGCGTCGATCGCGGCGGCGTCGCGACCGGCATCCACGGTCGCACCGTCGGCGGTCGCACCGTCGGCTGCTCCGTCGCGGGCCATCCCACCGTCCTGGGCGCTCACGGATCCGTCGAGGTCGACGCTGGCGTCGCTGCCCGAGCCGAAACGGCCGACCGGCACGTCGGCGCAGGCGACCAGGAGCAGCAGCGCCATGGACCAACGGCTCACGGCGCGAACCCCAGCGTCAGGCGAACGAAGGGCTGCGCGACCCAGAGCCCGTTGCGGGTCTCGCGGGTCCCCTGACGCTCGTAGGTGAAGCGGGGCGCGCCCGCGACGAGATCGACTCCGGCTTCCAGCGCGATCTCGAGGGGAGAGTCGCCGAGCGCGATCGTGATGCCGACCACCGGAGCCGCGAAGAACCGCGCCACCATGCCGGGGCCGAGCGCCTCCAGGGTGGGGTCGTCCGACTCGAGCTCCCAGCGCCAGCCGAGCACACCGAGGTCGGCGCCGAGGTGGGCGCCGACCACCGGACCGGTCCACGCGCGCCAGCGAGCGCTGGCGGCGGCACGGAGTCGGAGCAGGCTCAGCGTGCCGTAGGCGTCGTCGAGCTCGGTCGGGAGCGAGAGCGCGGCGCTCAGCCCGACCCACCATCGGTCGCGTCCCGCACCGGCAAAGAGCGTGGGGCTCTGCGCCCCGCCCGGCGTGTGCCCGTCGAAGGCCGCGAGCCAGCCCAGGGTCACGCGCACCCCGAGCGGATCTGGCGTGCTCGGGGTCGGCTCCGTTGCGACCGGCTCCGTTGCGGCCGGCGAGGTGGACGCTGGCGCCGTGGGCTCCGTCTCCGTCTCCGGCTCGGCCGGCGCGCTCACCTCGGGCACCACCTCGCCGATCGGCTCGCCGGCGTCGACGTCCTGCAGGGCGCCGCGCACCACGATGGCGATGGCCTCGAACGCCGCCGAGTCGCCGCCGCTCCGGTCGATGCTCCGCTCCAGCATCCGGCTGGTGGGCACGTGGGCGAGCGCCAGGTCGAACGCACCATCGACGGAGCGCCACCAGACCACGATGTCCGCGCGCGCCTGGCTCGCGAGGGCGAAGGCGCTCGCTGCGTCCGCGGGCGCTTCGACCACCGAGAAGACGGCGGCGTCGAGGTCGGCGACCTGACCCCGGACCCGGTTCACCACCGACCCCGATCCGTCGGCCGGCAGCGCCACCAACACACGATGACTGGGCTCGTCCTGGGCCCAGGCTCGGTCAGAAACGAAGAAAAACGCCCATAAAAGGGGTGCTATAACGAGGCCAGCGCGCACTCTGGGCGGAACTTAGCGCAAATATCGTACAGCGCACCCCGTTTTCGTGAATTGAATTCCCGAAAGGCACCTCGTGCCAGTCTGGGCGCCGATCAGTCGCCCGGTGGCTCCAGCAGGACCCGTTGGCGCTCCACGATCTGGCTGCCCTCACGGCTGCCCTCGACGAGCTCGGAGCCCATCAGCGCGAAGATCTGCCCCTGCCAGAAGAGCGGTCGGGCGTTCCCGTACCAGTCGACACAGGACACCGTGCACTCGACCTCGTGGCCCTCCGAGCGTAGCGCGCCTGCCAACGTCGTCGTGAAGTCGGCGAGGTCGAAGAACGCGATCGCGGCCTCTCCTCGGGAGCGCTGCCCGGCTCCGTGGACGATGGGCACGCCGAAGGTCCCGTTGCCCGCGGAGCTCGGGAGGAAGAAGAACCCGTGGGTACGCGTCTCGCTGCCGCTCGCGCCGACGAGTCGCCGCCGTTCACGAATGGTCGGCTCGGCGCCGAGCTCGACCGTGACGTATTCGACGCCGTCACCAGCGACCGTCACGAGCATGCCTCCGAGGAGCGGATCGACCCGCACCGGCTCGGCACCTAGCTCGCTCACCCAGCTCTCGTCGCTGCGCACGTCGTGGACGAAGGTCTCCATGCCCGCGCCGTAGACGACGCGCGTCCCGAGGAAACGGCCGGCCTCCGGCGTTCCGCTCGGCAGGCGCCGGACCTCGCTCCGGCGAATCGGCTGACCGAAGCGCCGCAGGTCGAAGCTGAGCAGCGCTGCGTCGCTCTCGACCGCGTCCCCGTCGTCGACCGGATCGTCTGGATCGTTCGAGGCGTCCCAGCCGACCAGCGCGTGGAGCTTTCCGTCGAGCTCGGCCAGGTGCATCATCGACGAGAGCGAGCCGCGGGCCGTGGTGACTTCGACCCGTGAGCGCCGATGGGGGAAGCGGTAGACGAGCGACGTCCCCTCGCTGCCCTCCAGCGCAGCGTCGTAGCGTTCCCACGCCGAGTCCGGTGCGTCGGGGCCCGGCGCTGGTACGAGCTCGATCGCCTCCACCCAGAGGTACGCTGCCGTGCCCGAGACGAAGAGCCGCGCGTAGCCGTCCTCGAGCACGCCGTGGGTCGTACACGGAACCGGCGTCCGCGAGAGATCGCAGCGGGTCACCGCCTGGAGGGTCCGCGCGACGTGCCCGTTGCGCACGTAGATGCGTCGCGGTGCCCAGGTCGGCTCGAAGCGACCGCGCTCGTTTCGGAGCGCGGGCAACGTGGCGTCCCAACGGTTCTGCGCGCGCATGGTGGCGATCTCGTCCGCGGGCAGCCCCTCGAAGTCCTCGGGGGTGAAGGTGTCTTCGGTGGTGAGCGTGTGGATCGAGTAGAGGACGAGGTCGTTGCCGACCAAGCGCGTCGCGTAGTTCTCGTCGTCGAAGTAGTCCTCCGACCGCAGCCAGATCGCGTCGCCGCGTTCGATGGTGCCCTGCTCGTCCACGTTGAAGAGGTGAAGCACGGTGTAGGTGGCCACATCGTCGGTGACGAAGCCGACCACCACCGCCCGGCGCGTGCCCGCGTGGACCAGCAGCTCGTCGATCCAGCCGTCCTGGTCGTCGGGGATCACCGAGATGCGATCGGTCACCGCGAGCTCCTCGCCGGTCTGCACCGCATAGAGCACGCCCTGACGAAGCACCAGGAAGTGCTCGCCCATGGCCTTGACGATGTCGCCTTCGTCGATGCCGGCGATCTGCGTCGTGGTGACGCCCGTGGTCGCTCCCGTGGCCGACGGGGCGCTCGGGGCAGCCGCGCTCGGCGCCCCACCGCCCAAGCCGTCCAATCCCGCGAGGGGCTCACTACTCATCGCCGACGAGGACCCGGATCCACCCATCCGCCCCCGTCGTCGTCGCTGCCGATTCGCGAGCCGCCGCAGCTGAGCGCTGCTGCGGAAGGCACGCAGCCGAGGCCGGAATTCCAGCAGGGGGCTCGCGTCCGTAGACGCGGGGACCTGCGGGGCTCGGGCGAAGGTGGGCGCGTCGAGCGCGAGCGGTTCCTCGATCGTCCATGGTTCGGGAGGAGGCGGGACCACTGCGTCCACTACCGGCTCCGCCACGGGCGGCGGGGACTCCTCCATCGGAGCGTCGCTCGGCTCGGCGGCGTGCGGTGACTCCACCGCTTGCGTCGGGCTTCCGCCACACGCGAGGGCCAGAGCGAGGGTCGGGAGCAGGCGCTTCATGGTCTCCTGACACTCCCAGGTCGCCGAGCCTTGGCGCAACGCTCGCCGGCTGGTGACTCCCATCGCGCCAACACCTCGACGGTGGTGGCGGCGGTGAGGCCGACATCGAAGAGCTCCCCGTCGTCACCCGGCGCGGGTCGGCGCCGACAGAGGTAGGCTCCAGCCATGAGCCGCCTTTCTGCTGCCTTCCTCGTCCTGCTGCTTCCGCTCGTCGCTTGTGACGACGACCCGCCTCCCAGCGCGTTTTCCGCGATGGGGTGGGAGGCGACGGGGGAGAAGACATTCTCGTTCGTTCCCTTCACCACCTCGGATTCGAGCGAGTCCACGAAGCAGGACGGCACCGTCGCCATCGAGCTCGTTCAGCAACCCGAGGATGGACTTGGTGAGACCCGACCATACGAGTCCCTGGGTTGCCGTGCCGAGACGCAGCTGGCTGCCGCGGAGCTCGGCAACACGTTGACGATGACGCTCGACGGAGAGTGCCGCTCGCCGGATGAGGGCCACCTGGCTTTCGTTCGGGTCGCGTACGCACCGACGGGCACCTCGGTGGACCAGGCGCCTCCGGGACTCTACTCGTTCGAGGGTGCACCGGAGGCGCTCGGGGGCACCGGCCGTACCGTCGATTCGACGATTGCGGCTGGGGCGCGAGCCCAGCGTGACGAGGGACGAGGTGACGAGCTCGACGAGGCCGAAGCGGAGGTCGCCCGATGGGTCGATTCCATTCGGGCGGTGGCGAGGGCTCATGCGTCGGCGGGCGACGACCTGCCGCGCTGTCATCCGAGACTGAGCACCGACGTCACCGTGAACGGGACGGCGCAACGGGTCGATGCTGCGGGTCTGGCCGCGGCCGCGGCCGGCTCCCCGCTGCCGGACGCCGCTCACATGATGCGAGTCGGCCGGCTCTCGCGCCTGGACATGCTGCGCCGAGCGGAGGCCGGCGAGGTGGTGCCCATTCCCGCCGATCAGCCCAGTGACCACGGTCACCCGGCGTGGGTGCAGGTCGTCGACATCGAGTCGGCGGTCGAGCCGGAGCTGGTCGGCGGTCGCTACACCCGTGGGTCGGTGCGTGGGTCGGTGACCGTCGTGCACCCCGTCAGAGGTGCGCTCTGCCGTTCTCCGTTCGAGCATGTCCAGGAAGCCGACAGCGTTCGCATCGAGGACTCGGTTGAGGACGATCCAGCGGCCGCCATCCAAACCGCGCGCGACGAGTTCTGGGCCGAGGTCTACGTGGAGCAGCTCGACGGGTTCGGCCCCCCACCCTGAGCTCGGCTCAGCCCTTCGCGCGAACCGCCATGCTGCGGCCCTGTTTCTCGAACTCGACGTCGCCGCGCATCGCGAGGATGGGCGTGACGTAGTTCGCGAAGCGACCGCGGTAGCCCTTGCGCAGCCCGTACCAGCCGCCGACCGGGTTCTTCTTCGAGCGGGCCCACGCCTCGACCGTGTCCGGCTTGGCGTCCTTCTGCTCGTCGGCGCTCCCGAGCACCATCCAGTCGCCGCGCTCCTTCAGCATCGCGAGCAGATCGTCGAGCGCTTCCAGCCGATAGGTCAGCCAGGTCTTGCCGACCTGGACCTTCACCACCGGCGGGTCCGCCTCGGGCTCGAGCCATGCCTGGTATTCGCCCTTGCCGCTCGGTGTGCTCAGGGTCCACGGGTTCGCTTCGGTGCCTTCGCCGCTCATGTTGCATTGGTAACCCATTGGTTACCTAGGGTGCAAGCGGCGAGTAGGGATTGCTGGGCACGGATGGGACGAGCGCTCCCGTGTCGGGCTCTCGAAACGACCGGCCCCCGCGGATCGCGCGAATCCGGCGGACGTCTTCGTCGAGAGGGACGGGGAGGTCTCGTTCGGCGCGGCGGTACACCCGTCCCACCGCGGCACGGCGCTCGCGAACCGCGCGGCGGAGGGCGACGCCCGCGAGCCGGCGGTCGAGGGGGTTGGCGGACGGCGACTGCCATACCAGCGCGAGCCAGCGCAGCTTCCGGTCCAGTCCCCGAGCTCGCACGCCGACTTCGAGGGTGGCTCGGCAGCTCGCCTCGGACCCGAGTTGGCAGCCACGCGCGACCATCCACTCCCGGTGCGCGCGCTTGACCCGTGCATCCTGGGAGACAAGGCAGGCCTCCGCTCGTCCTGCAGCGAAGCACCCGTTCCACTGGTCAGCGACCGACTCGGGCACGAGCTGTCCGACCGCTCGATTCCAGTCCGGCTCCGGGAGGGAAGCCGGTTGGGCTTCCGAGGGCTCATCGTCCAGTGCGCAACGCTCGTGCTCGATCGCTGCGCGAAGCTCGTCGCTGCCGGCCGCCGCGGCTTCGTCGAGCAGAGCGTGCGCTCGGGCTTCGTCCGGCGCGCTCCACGCCAGGAAGTAGCTGGCGACGGCGCGGAGGCTCGGTTGGCGTCTTGCCCGCTCGAGGAGTGGTCTCGCGGCGGCGAGCTCGTCGTTGTCGATCAGCACGACCGCGAGGCGCATGGCCGCGATGGACGCCTCGGTCGACTGGGGATGGCGCTCGATGACCCGGTG
>CAYXAP010000024.1:61190-92184 GCA_964462035.1 uncultured Sandaracinus sp. | reverse complement strand
GCATGGCCGCGATGGACGCCTCGGTCGACTGGGGATGGCGCTCGATGACCCGGTGGTAGGTCTCTCGGGCCGACATGGAACGACCCATCGCTTCGTACCCCGCGGCGAGGCGAATCAGGAGATCGGCTCGCTCCATCGCATCCGGGACGTCGGCGAGCTGCTCGAGGCCGCTGACGAGCAGGCCGCGCCTGCCCGTCAGACGGTAGAGGTCGGTCTCGGCGATGCCCCGGAGGAGTGGGTTGCTGGCTCCACGCCGGTACATGTTCACGCGGAGGTTGGTGGTGAACGCATCACCACCGACCGTCGCTGGGTGGCCGAGCCAGATGGAGGGGCGATAGGCGGGCGCCCGGCTCGACTCGCACTCCGAGGACTGGGCGCTCGCGACCGACGCGGCCACGAGCCACACCGCCATCGATATCAGAACCCGCATCGCCCGCCCCACGAGGAGCGCACGCTAACCACGCGGAGAGGGTTGGCGAGGCCCCACACGCCGCGGGCTCAGCGAGGGCGGAAGAGCCGGCCGCCGTTGGTCACGAGGTAGCCATTGCCGTCGATGCGGATCGCTCGCTCGCCGGTGATGAGCCGCTCGTCCACGAGGTCCGCGAGATCGTGCATGCCCGCGGCCATGCCCCAGCGGGGCTCGGGGAGGTAGAGGAAGGGGCGCGAGTCGCCGGAGGAGTCGTCGGCGATGCCGATGACCGCGCCCTGGTCGTCGATGTCGATGGCCTCGGAGGTGTCGCCTCCGAGCGTGCCGAGGTCGGTGGCCGTGGTGCCGTTCCAGACCGTCGCGTGTCGGCGCGCTGGGCTCCCGACCAGCGTCCAGCCGGCGGTGGTGCCGCTCGCGTTGATGGCCCGGCAGAACCCCGGTTCGGGGCCGAGGAACGTCGGGGTGCCCTCGGGAGCCCAGACCGCGGCGCGGGTGGCGCCACTCTCGTCCCGTGCTTGGCCGCAGACGGTCGACGCGTTCATGTCGGACGCCGAGCCGTTTGCGCCGAAGACGAGCGTGCCGACGTTGGTGCGACCCGCGATGCAACCCTCGCAGGTCGGGTCGCCGCCCATGAAGTAGCCGCGCGTTCCATCGATCACCGTGGCCCTGCCGGTGTTGCCGGTCAGGATGGCGTTGCCCACGATCGCCAGCGCTCCCTGCGGCTTGGGCGACATCACCCACGAGATGCCGAACTCGGGGAAGAGAACGTTCTGGATGTACTCGAACATCACCGCCCACCGATCCTCGGGGGCGGAGGTCGGCGAGGGCCACACCATCGCGAAGCCGCCCGCTCGGGTACCGGCGATCTCGCCGGCGTCGTTGATGCGGTCCGCGGTCGCGCTCGTGTCGGTGCCGTTGACCGGCAGCTGCACCGCCAGGTCGTTGAACATGTCGCCGTCGTCGTCGACGTACCAGACCGGGCCCGTGGGGCCCACCATCGGCGTGACGATGATGGGGAGATCGCTCCCGGTGACTCGCCCAACGAGCTGACCGGAGGCGTTGATGTCGTTGAAGCGGTACTCGGGGTCGTTGTGGGGCGAGAGGTCGATGATCTCGAAGAGGCCTTCGACGCCCACGGAGAAGGGCTGCGGTTGGCTGGTGTCCGCGCACAGACCACCCGCGCCCTGTTCGACGGTCACACGCCAGTCGGTGGTGCTCGCCGGGAGATCCGGGACGACGATCTCGAGCTCCTCCTCGCTCACCACGCTGACGGAGCTGACCCGTGCGCCGACCATCCCGGTCATCGGGTCACGGAACACGACCTCGATCACCCGCGAGGCGTCGAAGCCGTAGCCCACGAGCCGCACGGTGTCGCCGGGGTCGGCCGAGGAGGGCTCGACCGACTCGAGGTCCATCGGGGCGATGACCGGGAGCACTTCGGGGGCGTTCGCGGTGACCCGCATCGGCGCGTCCCGGCTGCCCTCGAAGTGCATCACCTCGACCTGCAGTGGCCCGATCATGCTCCCGGCGTCTTCGTCGCCGAGGTTCAGGATGATCTGGGTGCCGTCACCCCGAACGTAGTGCCGCGTGTCGGGCCGCTGGAAGTCGGACTCCAGGATGCGCACCGTGCCGATGCCGTCGGGGTTCAGATCGCGAACGACCACCTCGGGGAAGCGGAGCACGCCGTCGACGGTCCGCGGGTGGAACCCGGCACCGACCACGGTGATCGGCGCCGCGTTGCAGCTTCGCTCCACTCCGTCCGGGGGGAGCAGGTCGGTGATGGCCAACCCGAAGGTCACGTCGAAGTCGATGCGACCGGGCTTGGAGTACATGTCGCCGATGGTGCGGACCACGGAGATGCCGCTCGAGATGTTCTCGATGATGTCGATGGCGACCTTCACCTGGCCGAGCCCCGGCGTGATGCGAGAGATCAGTCGCCCGGCGACGTCGGCGATCGCCTCCGGGACGTTGCGGAAGACGAGCTCCATCACCTCGACCAGGAAGGTCGCGTTCGCGTACTCGCCGCTCAGGAGGAGACCGGCTTCCTCGAGCAGGAACGCGAAGAGGGAGTTCAGGGACCCGTCCACGTCACTGCGCTGGTACTGGGTCACCATGTTCACCACCGTCCGGTAGGCGTACTTGATCAGCAGCTCGACGAGCTTCGACGCCTCGACGGTCTTGTCGAGCGCGAACTCGATGACGGGGAGCAGGATCTGTTCGACGACGGTGCGCAAGACCAGGTACTGGTGCGCCACGATCGCTCGGGCGGACTCGGGACCGGGACCCGCGGAGCCGGCCGTGAGCACCTCGACGTGGGTGTCCCGCACGATCTGAACGTGGCTCGGCGTCGATGGTCCGCTGATGGCCGTCTCCTCGCCCGGTTCTGCGACCGCGGGGTGGTAGGGGTTGGTGATGTGCGGGATCGACGTGCGCCGGTACTCCAGGTCGGTCGACTCGATGCTCGCGAAGACCGCGGTGCCGTTGCGGATGGCGAAATCGCCTGTCTCTGGCGATTGGACGAGCGACACGTCGAAGCCGCTGTCCATCGGCTCGATGCGGGCGTCCACGATCGGTAGGGTGGTGTCGAAGGGAAGCAGCCAGCCCTCGTCCAGGCCCGCGGTGACGAGCGCGTCGGCCGCGTCGATCGCGGCGGCGAGCTCGTCCGGGTAGTCGCCCGTGGCCGCCAGGTCGGCTCCGCCGGCGAGGCTCTCCGCCATGGCGTCGGCGAGCGCGAGCGTCTCCGGGAGATCCCGCGTTCGGGAGCGCAGCTCCCCGAGTGACTCGGGGGCGACGCGTGCCTGGACGTCGGCGAGCGCGAAGCTCGCCTTCACCGCCGACGAGCGCACGCTCAGCTCCACCGAGCTGTCGGCGGGTAGGACGACTGCCTCGAGCAGCGGGGTGGGGCCGTCGGTCAGCGAGAGTAGGTCCATGCCCGCCGCGGCGACCGCCACGGTCGCGCTCCCGCCGCTGAAGCTCGCCTCCTGTAGCCGGTCGTGGATCACCGTCGGGGCGTCGAAGCGCGGGTCGCTCGCCGCGCCGTCGGGGACCACGTAGGTCACGGTCAGCTCCCGGACCACCTTCACGGTCACGATGTTGCTGCGCGCGCTCGACGCGATGGCCTGTACCTCTTCGGTGTCGACGAGGTCGGTGCTGGGCACGACGATCTCGATCGCGTCGGCCGAGGCCGACGCGACGGAGACCACTCGCCCGCCAATCGACACCTCGGTCACCTCGCCGAGGGACTCGCCCTCGAGTCGCAACCGATCGCCGGCGCGAACGCTCGTCTCGGGCGGGTTGTAGAGGAAGGGCGCGTCCTCCGCGATCACGTCGAGCGGCAGCAGGCCGGAGCGCCGTCCGGTGCGGTGGATCGCCACCGGTCCCTGGGCCCCGACCGGGACCACGACCCGGAGCTGCTCGGCGCCCGACTCGAGCGGCGCGACCGCCAGCGGCGCCGTTCCTCCGAGAAAGGTCACCGCCACCGCGCAGTCGAGCCCGCGGCCCTCGAGCGTGAGCGTGGCCCCTTCGCGCGTCACGCCATGGAGCGGCGGACCGTCGTCGCGTTCGGTGCTCGCGCCGAAGAGGTGCGGGCCCGGATCGTCCTCGTCGAAGAGGTTCGTGGTGACGCTGGGGACGAGTCGCTCCGCGTCGTAGACGTCGGGCAGGCCATCGGCGTCGTCGTCGAGATCCTCGTAGTCGGGCGTGCCGTCCAGATCGAAGTCCGCGGGCGAGCCCGGCAGCGGTCCCCACTCGTCGCGGTCCAGGATGCGGTTGCCGTCGGTGTCGAGGTCGCCGAGCGTGCTGGGACCCGCGCCCGGATCCACCGAGTGCGCGATCGGGGCGAGCGCGTCCTCGCAGGTCTCCAGCACCGGCGGGTCGGGCGGCGGATCACTGCCGTCGTCGCCACAGCCCACACCCAGCGCCAGCACGATCGCGGCGCTGAAGATTCCCCAGCTCTTCTCGAACATCGGTCCCCCTCGCTGTGCAGGACGTGACCGCCCCGCTCCGTCGTTCCCCGTGCGCACCTCAGCGCGGAAGGAAAGTGATCGCTCTCGGCACATAGCTCAGCTCCCCGACGAGACCGCGCTCGTCGCGCGCGAAGTGACCGAGCTCGCCCTCGGTGTTGATGCCCCACGACCACACCGTGCCGGTGATCGCATCGCGCAGGAGGACGTGAGAGTTTCCCACCGACAGCTCGCTCACCGTCACCCCCGAGAGCGCGGCGATCGGGGCCGCGCGCAGGCGGCAGGGCGAGCTCGTCGCGCACGAGCTCGGAACCATCGAGCGCTCGACGCCGAGCTGTGAGTGCCCGTTGTCGCCCCATGCGAAGAGTCGCCCGTCGGAGTGCAGCGCGTACATGGCCTGGTGCCCGGACCAGACGCGGACGATGCCGGTGAGCGGCCCCATGCTCGTCTCTTCCTCCACGTACTGCGGGACCGTGCGCCCGCCCGAGCCCTGCCACGTGCCGTCGCCGCACTGGCCCTTGTTGTTGCGACCCGTGCAGAGCACGCGGTCGCCCACTCGAATCAGGGAGGTCTGCGTGCCGGCCGAGACCTCGTCGACCACACCGAGCCACTGATTGAGCCCCTGGCAGGTGGCGGAGTCGGAGCCGACATCGCAGACCCGAACCGGCGTGGGGTTACAGGCAGTGGCCGGGCAGCGAGCGGCGAAGCCCGCGCCCCCACGCCCACTGCTGGCCAGTCCCCAGCTCCAGGCGAAGCCGCCGTTGTCGACCGCGAGCACGTGGTCGTCGCCGATCGACGCCTGGCGAACGTTGGCCATCGAGCGGACGGGCAGGGTGCGCTGCGTGGTCGTGCCGTCGCCGATCTGTCCGTAGCGGTTGTCGCCCCACATCCAGAGCTGCCCGCCGTCGTCGAGCGCTCCCGACAGGCCCTCTCGAGCGCCGATCCAGACGATGCTCCGGGCCGCCTCGAGCCCCGGGAAGGTGACCTCCACCAGGTCGTCCACGCCGGTGGTGTCGCCGGAGCCGACCTCGCCGTTGCCGTTGTCCCCCATGCCCCAGACGCGCCCCAGAGTGTCGAGGATCAGCGTGTGGGACTCGGCGGTCGCCACCATGTCGATGTCGAGCGCGGCGGCGCGCGTGACGTAGAGCGGCGAGGCGTCGGTCGCGCCGCCCCCGGAGGCGCGTCGCCCCTGACCGGCGCGCCAGAGCTCGCCGTCGTCCATCCGCACGAAGCTGAACTGCGCGCTCGCGGCGTGGACGGAGGCCGGGACCGCGCCCGAGGGTCCCCGTGTCGGCAGCGGATCGGGGCGCGGGGTGCCCGTGCCGTCCCCGAGCTTGCCGTCGGCGTTCGAGCCCCAGGCGAAGAAGCGTCCGTCGGTGCCCCGCGCCACCGAGTGAGCGTCTCCGATCGAGAGGTCGGCGACCGCCACGGGCGTGCTCACCTCGGTCGGGGTCGAGACGTCGCCGCCGGCGAGGCCGAGCTGCCCATCCTCGTTGTCGCCCCAGGCCACGACGGTTCCGTCGTCGAGGATCGCGGCGCTCGAGGCTCCGCCCGCGCGGATGGCGGCGACCGGGCTCGAGAAGGCGGAGAGGTCCACCTCGACCGGGGTCGGCGCGTCGGTGGTGGAGCCATCGCCGAGCTGGCCGTCGCCGTTCGCACCCCAGGCGCGGAGCACGCCTGCGTCGTCCAGGGTGAGGGTGTGGCCGGCGCCGACCGCGATCGCTACCGCGCCCGGCGCGAAGCCCAGCCGGGCCGGATCCGGGTTCCCCGCGCCCCACGACCAGAGGTCACCGTCGTCGGTGATCGCGACGGTCACGTTGCTCGTACCATCCACGGCAGCGAACGCCCGGCCGGCGGGCGGCGCGATCGCCACCGGCGCCGCGCGGTCCGTCGTCGTTCCGTCGCCGAGCTGGCCGAGGCCGTTCTCGCCCCACGCCCAGAGGTCGCCGTCCGCGTCGATCGCGAACGAGCTCTGCTCCCCCGCGCCGATCGCGGTGACGGTCGTCGGCATCGCGAGCATCACCGGAGCGCGCGCGTCGTTGCCCGCGTCGTCGTTCCCGATCTGACCGCTGTCGTTGTCACCCCAGACCCAGACGTTGCCGCCATCGTCGAGCATCACGACGTGCGAGCGGCCGAAGGCGATGGCCTGGACCGAGACGGCACCCAGCCCCACCGGCCGCACCGGCGTGAACGCGCGCCCTTCGAACGGGGGCGCGATGGCGATCGTGTCGGTGCCGAGCTGCCCCTCGTCGTTGGCGCCCCAGGTCCAGAGGCGGTCGCCGTCGTCGACGCTCGCCGAGAAGCCACCGTTGGCTCCGACCGTGCGGTCCGAGGGCCACACGCCCGTGAACGCGCCCCCGCCATCGCGCGGATCGTCCCCGCCGTCGGCGAGCGCCGCATCAGTGCCCGTGCCCGAGTCGTCGCCCGAGCCGCCATCGGTCGGGTCTCCCCCGCCGTCGTTGGTGCCGCCGTCGGTCGGCGTCCCGGAGTCGCCGCCCCCGTCGTCGTCCGAGGGGGAGTCGCAAGCGACCAAGGTCAGGGACAAGAGGAACGCGAGGAGCGAAGCGGCGCGGCGGCTCGCCCGAGAGGTGAGGTGATCCATCGAACCCGTCCGTCGGAGAACTCGGACAATCGATCGGTGGCCCCTCGATTCTTTCGAGGTCGAATCGAACTTTTCGAGCCTCAGCGGACGAGCGTTCCGACCGGCGCCGGCGCACCTTCGACCTGCTACGCTCCCTCCCCATGGCGTCGGCGGGGGACCTGGAGCGTGCGCGTGTCCGTCGAACGCTCCGCGCCCGTCTCTTCGGCGGTGAGCCCGAGCCGCTTCGTCTGGGCCGCTATCGCGTCGTCGATCGGATCGCGACGGGTGGCACGAGCCTGGTCTACCTCGCGGTGGACGAGACGCTCGACCGGCAGGTCGCGCTGAAGCTCGTCGCCGATCTGAACGGCGACGCCGCCCGCGACTCGCTGCTGCGCCAACGGATGCTCCGCGAGGGGCGCGCCCTCGCTCGCGTCTCGCACCCGGCGCTCGTGGACGTGTACGACGTGGGCTTCGAGGGCGACCTGGGCTTCCTCGTCGTCGAGCTCGTCGAGGGACAGACGCTCGCGGACTGGCTGGCCGAAGCGCGCGACTGGCGCGACGTGGTCGAGCGTTTGCTCCCGGTCGGCGAGGCGCTCGCGGCTGCGCACGCCCAGGGCCTCGTTCACCGAGACGTGAAACCGGCCAACGTGTTGCTCGACGCGCACGACCGTTCGCGCCTCGCCGACTTCGGGTTCGCCCACGAGCTCCGCGAGGCGCCGCTCGAGCAGTCGTCGCCGCAGCTGCGACTCGATCCGGCGAGCACCACGACCAGCGTGGTCGGGACGCCGGCCTACATGGCGCCCGAGCAGTGGGACGGCGGGCAGGTCGACGCGCGCACCGACCAGTTCGCCTACTGCGTGACCTTCTTCGAGGCGCTCCACGGCGTGCGCCCCTTCGACGCCGCCGACCTCGGTTCGCTCCGGTCGGCCATCGACGACGGCCCGCCACCGCTCGCCGACTCGGTGCCCGCGTGGCTCGACGCGGTCGTTCGGCGCGGGCTCGCCGCGGATCCGTCCGAGCGCTTCGACGACATGGCCGCGCTGCTCGACGCGCTCCGCATGCAGTTGCGCTCGCTCGAGCACGTCGAGGCCGCTCAGATCGCGCTGGCACGTGCGGCCCGCGAGCCCGAGCGCCGCCGTGAGCTGCTCGCGCTCGCCGCCCGCGAGCTCGACGCCGTCAGCGTGGGCGACGAGGTCGACGCCGTTCGGCGAGAGCTCTGGTCCGCGCGCTTCGAGGACGCGCTGTCCCGCGACGACCACATGGAAGCCGCCGCGATGCTCGACGAGCTGGACGGTTCGCCAGACGCCGCGCTCGAGGCTCGCGTGGCCGAAGCCCGCGAGCGCGCCGAGGCGCCCCAGCGCCGGATCGCCGAGCTCGAGCGGGACCGCGACCCGGCCGTGGAGGCGGACTTCAAGGCGCGCTCGCTCCTCCTCTCCGGGTTCACGTGGACCCTCGGCTACGCCATCTACGTGGCGCTGGACCGCTTCGGGGTCGCGGTCACGCCGCTCTTGCTCGTCCCTTTCTACCTCCTGGAATGCGTCGCGACCGCCGGCGCGGCCGCCGTCATCCCCGACAAGTACGCCGCCAACGCGGTCGCGCTCGAGTCCACGCTCGCCTCGGCCGCGACCACGGGTGGTCACGTGTTGGTCGCGCTGGGCTTCTGGTTTCTCGGAGGCTCGACCGCGACGATGCTCTTCGTCGCCCACGTGTACGCGGCGGTGATGTACGGGATCATCGGCCTCACGAGCGACCGTGGCGCCGCTTGGCTCACGCCCACCAACGTCCTCGGTGCCCTCGCCATCGTGCTCTGGCCCGAGTGGGTGCTCGAGATCAGCGTGATCGTGGTTCCCTTCGGCACACTGGCGTGGGTGCGGCACGCGCGACGGAGCGCCGCGAAGTGAGCGACACCGACGAGGCACTGCTCCATGCCTGGCGCGACGGCGACGCCGACGCCGGCAACGCGCTCTTCGAGCGCTACTTCGACGCGCTCTATCGCTTCTTCGCCCACAAGGACGTCGACGGCGACCTGATGGATCTGCTGCAGAACACCATGCTCGCGTCCGTCGAGAGCCTCGCCCGCTTCGAGGGCCACTCGAGCGTGCGCACCTACCTCTACGCGATCGCCCGCAACAAGCTCCGCGACTACTGGCGCGAGCGGACGCGCCGCGACGAGCTCGACTTCGGCGTCTCGAGCCTCACCGATCTCTCGCCCTCACCGAGCAGCGTGCTCCGCGCCGACGACCAGCGTCGCCTCCTGCTCACCGCGCTCCGCCGGCTCCCGGTCGACCAGCAGATCTGCGTCGAGCTCCACTACTGGGAAGGCCTCACCGGCCCCCAGCTCTCCGAGGTCATCGGCGCCCCCGAAGGCACGATCCGCGGCCGCCTCCACCGCGCCCGCAAGACCCTCCGAGACGCTCTCGTCGAGCTCGCGGCCGACCCGGGCTCGCTGCCCAGCGAAGACGGCTTCGACGCCTGGATCACCCAGTCCGCGCCCAAGTGACCCATTGAGCTCTGGTTCACGCACAAAGGCACAACGGTCACGAAGCAGCACAGAGGGTGGATGTTGCCGTTCCGTTCACCGGCGCTGACGTCGACGTGACGCATGCGCGAAATGCCAGCCAGTGGGATCGCACATCCTTCTCTGCTTCGTGGATCTCTGTGCCCTTGATGGCTTTGTGCGAGAACAAGGACGGATCGGCTCCACCGAAGCCTGAGGGCTGGTGCTCAGTCGATGACGGGGCCGGGGCAGCCGAAGACGACGTCGATGTCGGTGACCGAGCCGCTGGTGATCGCGTCGCAGCTGCTGCCGTGGAAGGTCAGGCGCATGGTCATGTCGTCGTAGGTCCAGCCGTTGGTGCCGTCCTCGGAGATGCCGGCCGGGTCGTCGTTGAAGTAGACGAAGAGCATGGAGACGTCGTCGGGGGCACCGTCGAGGGCGAAGTCGCAGGTGATGACGGATCCGGCGATGTCGGAGAGCGCGGCGGTCAGGGCGGCGGCGTCGTTGGCCGGGACGAAGGTGCCGGTGCCGCCGGCGCTGGCCACGGCGTTGAGCTCGTCGGCGTCGACGTCGCTCGAGAAGCCGACGACGTAGGTGCGGACGGGGACGTCCTGGCCGAGGAGGGCCGCGGCGCCGTTCGGGCCGGACTCGGCTCCGCCGTCGGTGCAGGCGGCGGTCTCGGCGCCGTCGGTCACGAGCAGCACGGCGTTGTCGCGCATCGCGTCCTGCAGCGGATCGCCGGTGAGCGCGAAGAGCGAGCGGCCGGTGCTGGTCTCGGGATCACCGGAGTCGCAGAGGTAGTTGGGCGGGCTCCCGTCGCTACTCCCGGAGCCGTTCAGCGGGGCGAGGAAGCCGTTGATGGCGCTCGCGTTCATCGGCGCGAGGGGCACGACGATGCTGCCGGCCGAGCACCCGCCGGAGAGGCACGCGCTGTAGGTCGCGAGGCCGAAGCGGATGTCGCCGTCGTAGGTCTCGGTGACGGTCTCGATCGCGTCCTTGGCGATGTCCCAGCGGGTCGCGCCGCCGATGGTCCCCCCCATCGAGCCGGAGCGGTCGAGGAGGATCATCATGTTCGGCGCGAGGCGGGTGGTCTCGAAGACCGTCTGACCGCACTCGCCGCCGATCTCGCACATGAGCTCCGCGTTGCAGGTCTGGCCTTCGGGGCAGTCGGCGGGCACCACGCAGGCACCGTCGGCGAGGCACCGGCCGGAGCCGGTCCCGCACGTCTCGCCACCGCTGCAGTCGGCGTCGGCTCCGCACTCGCCGGCGCCGAGGCAGCGCCCGACCACCGAGCAGGTCTCGCCGCCGCTGCAGTCGCTGTCGCTCGCGCAGCTGTCGGCCCCGAAGTCCGCGCGCCCGAAGTCTCGGCCCGGACCCGCGTCGCGGCTCGGCCCGACGGAGCCCCCGCCACAAGCGAAGAGAAACGACGCCACGACCACCCAACGAAGCTCACTCATGGGCCCATGGTGCCAGCCGCGTGACCACCTCGCGAGCGATTCACCGCGCAGTGCGGTACACCGGGGCATGACTCGATGGATCACGGTGGGGCTCGTGCTGTTGCTCGCGTGTGGGGACGACGACGGACCGGAGTGCGCGATCGCGGCGGACTGCGAAGGAGCGGAGCTCTGCGTCGATGGCACCTGCATGGCACCGACGGACTCGGGCACGACCGATGGCTTCACGCCCGACGCGCCGGAGAGCTGCGGCCCCGGTCAGATCCGCGACGCGACGAGCTGCGTCGACGAGTGCGCCGACCCGGCGGCGGTGCCCTGCGAGAGCGGGCAGGTCTGTGACGTCAGCGGCGGTCGCTGCGTTGTCGAGGGAACCACGGGTCTCCTGCCCGCCACCGAGACTCCCTGCGGCGACGGTCTCACCTGTGGCCCGGGGACCGAGTGTTCGGTGGACGGCCAGTGCGATGCGATCCCGGCGTGCGGTCGGCGGGTTTGCGACGCGACCGAGAGCTTCTGCTGGGGTCGCGGCTGCGTCTACGAGCGCCCGGCGGGGAGCTGCAGCCCCGCGAGCCTCGAGCGGATGAACATGGCCGATTTCCTCCTCGGTGGGGACGGCGGGGCCATCGACCTCGAGTTCGACGAGGTCTGCAACGCCTACGCGGTGACGATGATCAGCGGCACCGATTACCTCCGGCAGCTCGAGCCGGATGGAACGCTCACGGTGTCGAACGGCGTGACCAACCTGAACATGGGCGAGGTCGCGGTGCTCCGACCGATCGGCGGCGAGTTCGGCGGCGGGAGCGACGACCCGGGCGAGGTCGCGCTCACCTATATCTGCTGCGCCAGCTGTGGCTGCGTCGGGGACGACCCGCAGGGCGTCGCGCGGCTCGACCGCGCGGGGCCGACCTCGCTGCCGATGGTCGTCGAGGCCACACCGAGCACCGGCTCGGCCCCCTGGTCGAACGCTGCGCTCGACACGGGG
The DNA here is from genome assembly GCA_964462035.1 of uncultured Sandaracinus sp. Classification (GTDB taxonomy): domain Bacteria; phylum Myxococcota_A; class Polyangia; order Polyangiales; family Houyiibacteriaceae; genus UBA1660. Next base: position 80,284 of record CAYXAP010000024.1, on the reverse strand, counting down.
CCCTATGGGCTGACCTGGGGCCGCGACCGGACGCTCTTCGTCGGCAACGTCACGACCAACGGCGACCTGGTCCGCGCCAGCCTGGACGAAGGGACCAGCGAGGAGCTCCACCGCTTCGACGCGCGGGTCCTGGCGACCACGGTCTACAACCGCAGCTCGCTCGTGGTCGCGCTCGAAGGCGGTGAGCTCTGGTTGGCGTCGACCGCGACGGACGCCAGCGCGAGCCTCACCACGGTGGACGGCGAGGTGACCAGCCTGGTGCGTGACGCGCTGACCGGTCACCTCTTCGTCGCCCTCGGCGACGGGCGGGTGCTCGAGCTCGACGGCGACGGGAGCGCCGTCGGCACCTTCCACACCTTCGACGGGCCCGTGCGCATCGCTCGCTCGCCCGACGGCTTCCTCTATGCGCTGGACCCGGGCTGGCCGCCGCCCGGAGCCATCACCCGCATGCCCTTGCCGGCGACGCGGGAGTGATGACCCTTCGAGCCCTGGTGACCCTCGCGCTGGTCTGTGGCTGTGGAAGCTGCGGTGGTGCGCAGGAAGGCGCGGAGTCCGACGACATCCCGGATGTGGTCGCGGCGCTCGCCGCCGACGCCGAGGTGATCCGCTTCACCGGATGGTCCGCGGAAGGGCTGGAGCTCTACCGGGTGAGCTGGGCCGTGCCCGATCACTCGAGCTCGCGGGTCGTGGCCGTCGACGGGGAGGGCGCGCTCGTGGAAGGCGCGGAGCTGATGCGGCGCTTCGGCGAGCTCGCTCCGGACGAGCTCGCGGTGCGCGCCTTCGCGGTGCTGCTCCAGAAGCAGGGCGCCGAACCGCTGACCCCGGCCGACCGCGAGTCGATCCAGTTCGGCTCCGACGAGGAGTGGGCCGTGGTCGAGCCCGCTCGTCGAGAGGAGGGCGCGCTGATCTTCTTTTCGCTCCAGGGAGAGATGGCACCGGAGCTGGTGGAGCACCGGATGGACCTCGAGACCTTCGAGGTCACCACTCGTCCCGTTGCGGACGTGGTCGTCGAGCGGGGCGATGGCGTACCGGTGGGCGATCCCCGCTGCGTCGCGCACGCGTCCTGCGGTTGCTGGCGTGGCTGCGTCCGAGTCCAGACCATCCGCGGCCCCGAAGGCGAGACCCACCGCATCCTCGATGGCGAGAGCGCGGGGCTCTCGCTGGTCCGTCGCGAATCCTGCTACGAGGGCACCTGCTTCCAGGTCTGCGTCGCGGACACGCCGGAGGCTCGTTGCGATCCCGGCGTCTACGAGCCCAACGAGCCCTGCACCGGCGCCTGCGCGCCCTCGGAGGCGCCCTACCACTGCGAGACACTCGTGGACGGTTGCCGCCAGGTCGACCATCCGACTCGTTCCGGCGACTGAGGCGTTACGCCCCGGCCCTCGGTGCGACGTAGGATCCATGAGGGGAGCCTTGGGCTGGGACGATCTCCGATATGTGTTGGCGCTCGCGCGCGCCGGGACCATGACCGCCGCGGCCCAGGTGCTCGGCGTCACCCACACCACCGTGTCTCGGCGGGTCCGAGCGATCGAGGAAGACATCGGGACGCGCGTGTTCGACCAGACCCCCGATGGGTTCGTGCCGACTCCCGCCGGGCGTCGGCTGGTCGAGGCGGCCTCCGCGATCGAGGTCCAGGTCACCGAGGTCGACCGCGCCGTCCGGGGCCGTGACGAACGACTCAGCGGTCCGCTGCGAGTCGCCACCGTGGACTCGTTCGTCGATTGGTTCCCCGAAGTCTTCTTCGGCTTCGGGGAGGCGCACCCCGAAGTCGCCCTCGCCATCACCACCAGCACGGGCTTCGCCGATCTCTCCCGACGGCAAGCGGACGTCGCGCTCCGTCTCACCAACTCGCCGGCGGAGCACCTCTTCGGCCGACGGGTCGGCCAGCTCGAGTACGGCATCTACGGTCATCGCTCGCTCGCCGAACGCGGGCTGCCGCTCGCCGAGTTGCCGTGGATCCAGTGGTCGCCGGACGCGCGCGCCCGGATGACCGATCGCTGGATGGCCGCGAACGTGCCCGACGCGCCCATCGCGTTGCAGGTCGACTGCACCCGTGCGTTCGAGCTCGCGCTCTCGCGGGGGCTCGGCGTGCAGTTCATGCCGCACGTCTTCGCTCGACGGTTTCCGGAGCTCGTGATGCTCGAGCTCGCGCCCGAGGAGTTCACCACCGATCTCTGGCTGCTCGCCCACCCCGACCTGCGTGACGTCGCGCGGGTCCGCGCGTTCATGAGCCACGCTGCCGAGGTGATGGCGGGACTCGCCGACTCGCTCCGTCCGCCCGGATCAGCCGGCTAGCCCGAAGAGGGGCACCGACTCGGCGACCTTCCGCTCCAGCCCTTCGAGCACGTCGCCCATCAGCCGCCCCAGTCGCCGTCGAAGGACGAGGGCGTCGAGCAGGCCGCTGAACAGACCCATGTCGGGGATGTACTCCATCGTGAAGGTCACCCGTGAGGACGCGCCGAGCGCTCGCTCGATGAAGAAGCTCGCCCGCCCGTCGACGATGGGCGCCGCCGTCTCCAGGATCGCGATCGTCAGGGAGCGCCCCTCGTGCCAGTCGGTGACGCGCTCGAAGACCTCCGAACCATCGACCAGCTCGCAGCGCCGCTCGGCGCCGACCCCTCGCGCCTGGCCGTTGGTGATGGGCGAGCAGACGATCTGCGGGTGGAATTCGTGGACCGCCCCGATGTCCGAGACCACCGCCCAGACTTCGTTGGCGGACGCGGGGATGATTCGGCTCTGTTCGACTCGGCTCATGGTTCCTCGGACGGCGCGGGGCCGTTGGAGATGAGTACGTCCGACGACCTCGTTCGAAACCACGCGATTTCGTGCGGGTCCGGTGCATCGATGCACAGCGCTCAGAGCGTGAGGCGATCGCGGAGCCAGGTACCCGCCGGACCGAGCGGACGGTCGGAGCGCACGATGGAGTGGAGTGGCACCAGATAGTGACCGTCGAGCCAAGGCGCCGGGAGCAGTCGGTGCAGTCTGCCCGCGGCGATCGCGGGCTCGGCGAGCTCCACGGGGAGGTTGCCCCAGCCGACCCCGGCTTCGATCAGGGCAGCCTTCGTCGCCAGGTCGGTCACCCGCCAGGTTCTCGCGGCGAGCACGCCGCGGTCGCCGCTGCTCGCCGTGCGCTCGCTGAGCACGACCTGCACCGCGTGCTGCAGGCGGTCCGCCCGCTGTGGGGCGGGCTCGCTGGCGAGGGGGTGAGCGCTGGCGCAGACCCCCCACAGCTCGACGCTCCCCACCGGGCGGACGTCGAAGCCGGGGGCATTCTGGGTCTCACCCATGTTGGCGATGGCCAGCTCCGCCTCGCCGGACTCGATGTGCTCGATCACCTGGTCGAGCAGCTCGGTCTCGACGCGGAGGAGCACGGCCGGGAAGGTCTCGTGGAACTCCGCCAGCGCACGCGCGAGCTCGGCGCGTGGATAGAGCGCGTCCACGGTGATGGAGAGCCGGGCCTCGGTGCCGCCGCCGATGGCGCTCGCGACCGCCCGGAGCTCGCGTGCCTGGGTGAGCACGATCCGAGCCTCGGCCGCGAGGCGGCGGCCAGCCTCGGTCAGCTCGAGCGGGCGGTGGGAGCGATCGAAGAGCTCCGTCCCCAAGGTCTGCTCGAGGGTGGCCACGCTGTGACTCACGGCGGACTGGACCCGCCCAAGCGTTCGCGCAGCGGCGCTGAAGCCGCGCTCGTCGACGACGGCGAGGAAGATCGTCAGCTGGTCCAAGGAGAAGGGCTCGAAGGTGCTCATCGCCGGTCACCGATCCCCCGCCCCGACAAAGCCCTTCGCTTTGGTCCTCGGGCCTGAGACGCTCTCCCCCAGAAAAGGGGGAACCACCATGAACGTGATGTTCGCCGCGCTCGTTCCGTTGCTGATCGTCTCGCTCCTGCAGCTCTTCGTCCTGTGGGGGCTCCGCCTCTCGGTGGAGCGCATCGAAGCCAAGCTCATCGGGAGCTCCGAAGGGGGGCTCGCGCAGCCGAAGCCTTCCGCCGAGAAGGAGGCAAAGAAGCCTGCCGAGAAGGCGGAGGAGTGACGGCCAGAGGGCCAACTATCGACTGAATCGATGATGGCCATCGATTTTACTCGATTGTCGTCATAGTCGCCTGCCCTGACACTCATTTCGTGATGGGTGAGTCGGGGAATGCGATCCAACGGGCCGCCGGGAGCACGGTGACGTCGCTCTTCGTCGCCCGGGCGATGGAGCGCCCGGACGCACCGGCGATCCGCGAAGGAGAGCGGGTCGCCAGCTACGGCGAGGTGCTCGGCCGCGTGCGCCGGCTCGCGAGCGCGCTCGAGGTCGCGGGCGTGGCGGCTGGCGACCGAGTGGCGATCGTCAGCGAGAATCGCGCCGAGTTCCTCGAGACCTTCCTGGCCGTCGGCTGGCTCGGTGCCATCGCGGCCTGCCCGAGCTGGCGGCTCGCGGACCCCGAGCTCGACCACTGCCTCGGACTCGTCTCACCCGAGCTCGTGCTGACCTCGCCGCGACACGAGGCGAAGGTCCGCGGCGTGTGGAGTGGGCCTTGCTGGGTCTTCGGCGACGAGCTCGCGGAGTGTCTCGCCGGGTCGGAGCCCGCCGCGACCCGAGCCGTGGACCCGGAGTCGCCGCTCCTCGTCCTCTACACGAGCGGAACCACGGGCCTGCCGAAGGGCGCGGTGATCAGTCACCGCGCGGAGATCGCGCGAAACCTCGTGACCCGCGCCGAGTGCGGGCTGCAGCCGCGCGACGCGTTCGTGGCCTGGGCGCCGATGTTCCACCTCGGCGGCGCGGAGTACTCGCTCGGCACGCTCATGAGCGGCGGCGAGGTGATCGTCGTCGACGGCTTCGACGCCGAGCACATCGCGGGGATCGTCGCCGAGCGACCGCTCGGCTGGCTGATCCTGATGCCCGGCATGGTCGGCGCCTTCGCGGACCTGCTGGAGGAGCGAGCCATCGAGCCCAAGGGCGTGCGGCTCTGTGGTGTGATGCCGGACCTGGTTCCGCGGGCGGACCTCGCGCGAATCACGCGGCTGCTCGGTGCGCCCTTCGCGAACACCTTCGGCGCGACCGAGACGGGCAACCCGCCGGCGTCGGCGGGTGTGGTGCCCATCGGTGAGGCGCCCGAGGCGCTCCCGAAGACCCCGAGCGTGTTCTGCGAGATCCGACTCGTCGACGCCGATGGGAACGACGTCGCCGACGGCGAGCCCGGGGAGCTCTGGATGCGTGGGCCGACGCTCTTCAGCGGCTACTGGGACGACGCGGAAGCGAACGCGGCGAGCTTCGCGGAGGGCTGGTTCCACATGGGCGACGTCTTCCGGCGGCGCCCCGACGGCACCCTCGATTTCGTCGATCGGGTGAAGTACCTGATCAAGAGCGGCGGCGAGAACGTGTACCCCGCGGAGATCGAGCGGGTGATCCTGACCGAGCCTCGGGTCGCCGAGTGCGCGGTGGTGCGCCGGCCGCACGAGCGCTGGGGCGAGGTGCCCATCGCGTTCGTCGCCCGTCGCGACGAGAGCCTCGGCGAGGACGAGCTGTACGCCGCCTGTCGGGCGCAGTTGGCTGGCTACAAGCAGCCGAAGGGCATCCGCTTCATCGCGGAAGACGAGTTTCCCCGGAGCGCTTCGGGGAAGGTGCAGCGTCACGAGCTCGAGAAGCGGCTGCAGGAGGAGGGGCGATGAGCGAGAAGCCGACCACGGCGATCTGTCGCAGCACGGCCGAGGACGTGTTCATTCGCGGCAAGAGCCTGACCAAGGAGCTGATCGGGAAGGCGAGCTTCACCGAGCTCATGCTCTTCCAGATCCTGGGCCGCGAACCCAGCGCCGCGCAGGTCGCGGTCGTCGATGCATGCCTGGTCACGATCATGGAGCACGGGCTCACGCCGACGGCGATCGCCACGCGACTGACCTACACCTCGGCCCCCGAGGCGATGCAGGGGGCGGTCGCCGCGGGGCTCGCCAGCGTCGGCAGCCTCTTCGTCGGCACGATGGAGGGGGCCGCGCTGCTCCTGGACCGAATCGCGGCGAGCGACGACCCCGACGCCGAGGCGGCGGTCATCGTTCGTGAGCACGCCGAACGCGGCGCGCGGCTGCCGGGCTTCGGCCACCCGATCCACAAGCCGGACGACCCGCGCACGCCTGCGCTGCTCGCCGTGGCCGAGGCCCATGGCGTCGCCGGCGAGCGTTGCGCCGGGTTGGCCACGCTCTCCAAGGCGGTCGACGCCGCCCGCGGCAAGCACCTGACCGTGAACGCCACGGGGGCCATCGCCGCCTGCCTCGGCGACTGCGGCGTGCCCGCAGAGATCATGCGCGGTTTCGCGCTCATCGCGCGCTGCGCGGGCCTCGTCGGACACATCCGCGAGGAGCAGCAGAACCCCGCCATGACGGCGCTCTGGATGGCCGGCGAGCACGCCGTGCCCTTCGAGGCCGCCACGAACAACGACCCGAAGGAGAACCTCGAATGAAGCTCTACATGCACCCCGTCTCGACCACCTCGCGACCCATTCGCCTGCTCATCGCCGAGAAGCAGCTGCCCGTCGACGAGGAGGTCGTCGACATCCTGTCCGGCGAGCACCACCAGGAGCCCTTCGCCAGTCTCAATCCGACCAAGCTGGTCCCCGTGCTCCAGGACGAGGACCTCGTGTTGACCGAGAGCCAGGCGATCCTGCAGTACCTCGCCGACAAGTTCGAGCTGTACGACCTCTACCCGCAGGACCTGAAGAAGCGCGCCGTGGTCAACGAGCGAATGGATTGGTTCAACACCAACTTCTTCCGCGAGTTCGGCTACGGCTTCTGCTACCCGCAGCTCTTCCCGCACCACAAGCGGCAGACCGACGAGGCCCACGCCAAGACCATCGAGTGGGGAGCGGAGAAGGCCAAGGCGATGTTCGCCGTCCTGGACCAGCACCTGATCGGCGACAACCCCTACGTCTGTGGCGACACGATGACGATCGCCGACTACTCCGGCTCGGGCATGGTCAGTGTCGGGGAGGTCGCTCAGGTCGACTTCTCGCCGTACCCCAACGTCCAGCGCTGGATGGCCAACATGAAGAAGCTCGAGCACTGGGACTCGGTTCACGAGGTGCTCATGGGCTACAAGGCCGCGGTCGCCGAGCAGGAGTTCGCGTCGCTGTGACCAGCGGAATCAAGGGCCTGCACCACAACGCCTACCGATGCCGTGACTCGGAGGAGACCCGGAAGTTCTACGAGGACTTCCTGGGGCTCCGGCTCGCCTGCTCGCTGGACATCCACGCCACCAAGACGGGCCGCCCGGTGCACGTGCTGCACACCTTCTACGAGATGGACGACGGCAGCTACCTGGCGTTCTTCGAGGACCCGGCCACACCCTTCGAGTTCGAGGACCAGCATGACTTCGACCTCCACATCGCCCTGGAGGTGGAGCACGACCACATGATGGCGATGTTCGAGAAGGGGAAGGCCACCGACGGGATGGAGACGCGCGGGGTGGCGGACCACGACTTCATCCACTCGATCTACTTCCGTGACCCGAACGGCTACGTGGTCGAGCTGACGACCAAGCAGCCCAACCACGACGAGGCGACGGACCCGAGCAAGAACGGCGCACGACGGATCCTCGACGAGTGGCAGGCGAAGAAGGCGGATGCCGCGGCCGGGTGAGCCAACGCCCGAGCTCCGCTTCCCACTCGTGGGCGGCGGGCGCTTCGACCTCGAAGAGGCGCGTGCCGAGCAGGACTACCTGCTGATCGAGTTCTACCGCGGACACCACTGCGGGGTGTGCGAGACGCACCTCGGTGAGCTCGCCGCGATGAAGGACGACTTCGCTGCGTACGGCGCGTCGATGGTCTTCGCGTCCATGAACGACGAAGCCCTCGCCGCGCAGGCCAAGCGGGAGTGGGTGCTCTCCGCCATTCCGGTCGGCTACGACCTCGACCTGGACAGCGCCCGCCGCTGGGGGCTCTTCGTCTCCAGCCGCTTCCGCGACACGGAACCGAAGATGTTCGTCGAGCCCGCGACCTTCGTGGTGCGCCGTGACGGCGTGCTCTACGCCGCGGACGTTCGCAGCTCTCCGCACATCCGCCCGCAGCTCGACCGACTGCTCACGCTCGTCCGCCGCGCGACCGAGGGCTACCCGCCCCGCGGTATCGTCTGACCCCGACCGACTCCGAGACCGCCATGACCGACGACTCACAGACTCTCTTCACCGATGCGCTCGAGGACGCCCTTCCGGCGACCCTCGAGCGCCTCGAGTCACGCCGCGTGCTCCTGCTGACCACACCTTCGCGGCGCTTCGTCGAGCGCGTGGAGGCCGCCGTCGGTGACCGCGCGCTGCACGTCTTCGACCAGGCCCGCGTCCACGTGCCCGCGGAGACGGTGGAGGCGGCACTCGCCGTGCTCCGGGAGAGTGAAGCGGACACGCTGCTCACCCTCGGCGGTGGCGCGGCCACCGGGCTCGCCAAGGCGCTCCGATTGGAGGAGCCCGGCGCGAGCACGCGCTTCGTGGCCATCCCCACGACCTACTCGGCGTCGGAGCAGACCACCATCTACGGCGTTCGAGAGGGCGGGGAGAAGAAGACCGGGCGAGACCCGAAGGCTCGGCCGGACGTGGTGATCTACGACACGTCGCTGACCCACCGAATGCCGGCAGCGCTCACGGCCAAGAGCCTGATGAACGCGCTCGCCCACCCGATCAGCGCGCTCACCGAAGCGCCCGACGAGGCAATTCGGAAGCTCGCGTTGCGTGCGATCGAGGAGACGGTCTTCGCCCTCGAGCAGCTCGCGGAGGCGCCGACCAGCCGGAGCGCGCGCGAGGCCGCGTTTCGGGCCACCGCACGCTGCGGGGCGATCATCGAGCGGGGGACTCTCGGCCGGCATCACCGGATGGCCCACTTCCTCGGCGGGACCTTCGACCTCGACCACGCCGGCGCCCATTCGATTCTCTTGCTGCACAACCTGCACGACCTCGCCCGCGAAGAGCCGGAGCTCTACGCGGCGATCGTCGCGGCGGCGGGCGTCGAGGATCTGCCGGGCCGGCTCTTCGAGATCCTGAAGCGCTGTGACGCGCCGACTGCACTCGCAAAGCTCGGGGTCGAGCGCGAGTCGCTGATGGATGCGCTCGCGGGTCGCGACGACCTGCCGGTGGATACCTTCGTCCGCGCCTTCCACGGCGGGTGGCCCTCGGTGCGCGTTCGTGTCGAGGACTGGGACCTCGAGCGAATGGTCCGCTGCACCGGGCCGGCGTTGGGCGACGCCGAGCGGGTGGTGGTCGCCGTGCACGGGCGCGGCTCGAACGCCTTCGACTTCACCAAGCGTGTCCTCGAGATCACCGGTGACGATCCCGGGGTGGCGATCGTCGCCCCCCAGGCCACCGACAACCGCTGGTACTCCAAGACCTACTCGGCCTCGGTCGCCGAGCATGGCGAAGAGCTGACCGTCGCGCTCGCCACGGTCGAGACGATCGTCGCCCGGGTGCTCGAGGTGATGGCGCCCGAGAAGGTCTTCATCGCGGGCTTCTCCCAAGGGGCGTGCCTGACCTCGGAGTACGTGGCGCGCAGTGGCCGCAAGCTCGGCGGGCTCGTCGCGATGAGTGGCGCTCGGATTGGGCCGCTCGCCGATCAGCCGGCCCCGTCCGTCGACTTCGACGGGATGCCGGTGCTGCTCGGCGCGGCCGCCGGCGACAAGTGGGTGCCGCCAACCGACATCGAGTCGACCGCAGCGGCCTATCGGGACGCCGGCGCCGCGGTCGACCTGCTCATGACCCCAGGGACCACCCACGAGATCGCGGCCATCCATCGCATCCGCGCGCGCGAGATCCTGCTGGGCCGATCCGTCCGCGACGGCCACGCCGGCTTCGGCAACGCCCACGCGAGCGAGGCGCTCGAAGGCGTGATCCCCGCGCGGCAGAACACGCCCCGTCGGGTGCGCTACGGGCTCTTCGCCGAGCAGGTGAACGCCACTGGCTTCACGGCGAAGCGGAGGGAGAACGTGCGCGGCTGGCTCTACCGGATTCGTCCCTCGGCGCAGCACACCCCGCTCGAGCCGTTGGCCCACTCGACCTTCGTGGCCGTGGACCCGCACGGCGCGGCCGAGCCGAACCTCTGCGGCTGGTCGCCGATGCCCTACGCCGACGAGCCGATGGACTTCGTCGATTCGATGGCGACCTTCGGCGGCGCCGGCGATCCGCGCCTTCGTCGTGGCTTCGCGGTCCATCTCTACGCCGCGAACCGCAGCATGGAGCAGCGATGCTTCTACGACGCGGACGGAGACCTGCTCCTCGTGCCGCAGGAGGGCCGGATCACGCTGATGACCGAGCTCGGTGTGCTCGATGTCGACCCGGGCCACATCGCGACGATTCCGCGCGGGCTCAAGTTCTCGGTGCTGTTGCGGGACGAGCGCGCCCGGGGCTGGGTCGGCGAGGTCTTCGGTCGCTCGTTCGAGCTGCCCGAGCGCGGCCCGGTCGGCGCGAACGGGCTGACCGACGAGCGTCACTTCCGCGCGCCGAGCGCCTACCACGAAGACCGGCTCGAGCCCGGCTATCGCGTGACGCTCAAGCACGCGGGCGAGCTCTTCGAGGGAACGCAGGACCACTCGCCCTACGACGTCGCCGGGTGGCACGGCAACTACGCCCCCTACGTCTACGACTTGATGGACTTCTCGCCCGTCGGGAACCTGCGCATCGATCACGGCGACCCGTCCGTGTTCACCGTGCTGAGCTCCCCGCTCGACGAGCAGGGCGCTCACGGGCTCGACTTCGTCTTCTTCCCGCCCCGCTGGGACGTCACCGAGCACACCTTTCGGCCGCCCTTCTTCCACCGGAACGCAGTGACGGAGCTCAACGGCATCATCCGCGACCCGGGCCACCCGCCCTTCGCGAGCGGCACCACCTTCCTCACGCCACCGATGACCGCGCACGGCGTGCGCACGAACGTGGTCGAGCGCTTCTACCGGATGAACGACGAGCGCTCCGATCAGCCGCGGCGCACGACCGAGGCGTCGATGTGGTGGCAGTTCGAGAGCGTGCTGCCCATCACGCTCACGGAGTGGGCGAAGACGTCGCGCCACCGGGACCCCGACTGGCCACACATCTGGGGTGCCTACCGGAGTCACTACCCCGAGACTGCGGAATGACCCTCGCTCCGTGAACCGAGCTTACGGACACCAACTGTAGGATCGGTCGCGGGACGCCACCGTTAGCGTGCGAGCGCACGAACGGAGGTGAGCCATGTCCAAGGCGACGAAAGACGATGTCCTCGAGCTGCTGAAACCGTGGGTGGGCGTTCGCTCGGCGTTCCCACTCGAGGAAGGGCAGACGGCAGACGACGAGGTCGAGGTCCGTGTCTTCGACTGGGACGCGATCAAGGACAACCCGTCCGTCCTCGAGACGGTGGGGATGCTCTTCGACGACGTCGACGTGCCCTCCGACCGGATCGACGACTACATGGCGAACGGGTTCGACGACGGGTTCTGCAAGAAGGACCCGAACGTGGAGTTCGACACGTTCTCCGAGGGGTGGCTACCGATCGCCATCACGGGAACCGGCGGTCAGGAGTTCATCTCCCACGACGACGAAGGCTTCTACTTGCCGCAGTTCTCGGGGTTCATGCTGGTACACCTCGACGAGGTCGACGGGCCGAACACCCCGGTGTACGAGGTCGGCGTGAGCGGCTGCTTCGTCCTCGACGGCGACCGCCCGGAGGCGACCACCACGCTCGGCGAGCTCGTGCTCTGCGAGCCGGTGAACCCCGAGTAGACTGACACCGGGGTCGGGTGCACACGGGGCCGGCGTCGTGCGGGATGGCTCAGGCCGCGAGAGCCGGGTGCGCCTCACCCTCGAGCGCGGGCGCGGGCCTGGTCGGTAGCGCGAGGCGGAGGATCTTCCCGGCCACGCTCTTGAGCTGCCCGCCGAGGGACCCCGTGTTGTAGGGCAGGTCGTAGCGCTCGCAGAGCGCGCGGACCTCACGGGCCATCTCGGGGTAGCGCCAGGCCGGCACCGTCGGGAAGAGGTGGTGCTCGATCTGATGGCTGAGGTGGCCGGTCAGCACGTGCAGCCAGTGGCCACCCTCGATGTTCGCCGAACCGAGGATCTGGCGGAGGTACCAATGACCCCGCGTCTCGCCGTCGAGGTCGGACTCGTGGAAGATCTCCGCACCCTCCGGGAAGTGGCCGCAGAAGATGACCGCGAACGCCCAGACGTTGCGCCCGATGTTTGCGAGCACGTTGCCGAGCAGGACCCGCGGTGCGTTGAGGCCCGAGAGCGCCGGGTAGAGCGCGTAGTCCTTGGCGACCTGCCAGCCGGCCTTTCGCAGGAAGAGCTTGGCGCGCTCGAGCACCTCTGCCGGCGTGCTCTCGCCGGTCCGGAGCTCTTCGACCTTCAGGTCGTGGAGCGCGACGCCCCACTGGAAGGTGAGCGCGAGCCCGAGCGCTCGCAGCGGCTGGGTCAGGTAGCCCGGGTTCCAGGGCTGGTCGTCGCTCATCCGGAGGATCTCGTAGCCGATGTCGCGGTCCTTCCCGAGTACGTTGGTGAAGGTGTGGTGCTCGAAGTTGTGGCTGTGACGCCACCCCGCGGCGGGTGAGACCGAGTCCCACTCGTAGCGGTGGGAGTCGAGCTTCGGGTCCCGGGTCCAGTCGTACTGGCCGTGCATCACGTTGTGCCCGATCTCCATGTTCTCGAGGATCTTGGAGAGGGTCAGTGCGCCGGTCCCGAGCACGAAGCTGATCGGGTCGATGCCGAAGTGGAGCAGCAGCCGGCCAGCGGCTTCGCTGGTCATCGCGAGCGATATGATGCGATCGATGTGCTCGCGGTCTCGCTCACCGAGGTCGGCGAGGTGGCGATCGCGGATCGCGTCCAGCTCGCGGCCGAAGGCCTCGGTCTCGCTGGGGGAGAGATGGGTCGGGGTCGCCATGGCGACCTCCTTTCTGTGGGAATGACTAGGGAGAGCTCAGAGGTCGAGCTCGATGTCCGAGCGTGCGTCGGAGACGCAGAGCCGAATCGGCTGGGGCTCGGTGGAGAGGGCGCCCGTTTCGCGGTCGCGGGTGGTTCCTGCGAGCTTCGGGCAGCGGCACGTTTGGCAGATGCCCATTCGGCATCCGTAGGCGGGGCGCTCGCCGGCGCGTTCGAGCTGCTCGAGGAGCGAGCCTTGGCCGTCGAGCTCCACGGTGCGACCGGAGCGGCGCAGGGTGACCTTGGCCGCCCGCCCGCCGGCGGGTTGGGGTGCGGCGACGAAGCGCTCGGTGTGGAGTCGGGGCAGCGCGTCGCGCAGGGCCCAGAGCGAGCGAGCGCTCTCCATCACCGGCGGCGGTCCGCAGAGGTAGGTCTCGCGCTCGTGGAAGTCCGGGACGGTGGCAGCGAATCGGTCGGCATCGAAGCCGCGGGGCCCGGGCTGGTCGTCGGTGCAGAGGTGGAGCTCGAGGCCGGCGTCGGCCCAGCGGACCAGGCGGTCGCGGGCGATGATGTCGGTGCGGGTCCGTGCGTGGTGCACGAGCGTGGCGCCCTCGAGCTCGCCCGCGTTGGCGAGGTCGCCGAGCATCGCCAGCGCCGGGGTGATGCCACTACCCGCGGTCACGAAGAGTGGCCGTTCGGGCCGGGTCGGCGGGAACACGAAGTCGCCGCGGGCCTGCGAGAGGCCGACCACGTGGCCGACGCGGAGCTCCTCGTGCAGGAAGGTGGTCACCTTGCCGCCGGGGATGCGCTTGATGGTGAGCACGAGCGTGTCCGCGTTCGGCGCGGAGGCGATGGTGAAGGGGCGCTGCTGTCGCACGCCATCGATCTCGACCTCGAGCAGCGTGTGCTGCCCGGCCCGGTGCCCGCGCCAGTGTCCGTTGGGCCGGAGGACGAAGGAGGTCACCTCCGCCGTCTCCGGCAGGATGCCCACCACCCGCGCTCGAACCTCGCCGAGCGTGAGCAGCGGATCGATCTTCTTCAGCCAGTGGCTGGCCTGTTGATCGAGGCGGAGTCGATGCGCGGCCGAGCGCAAGCTCGTGTGTGTAGGGGAGGGGTTTTCGCCCGGCACGCGCATCATTCGACTCCAGGTGGGGGAGGGGATAAGCTCCGTTACCTACTCAGTAGTAACCTACGGGTTGGTAACTTACGCCCAAGTAAGTTACTCATGCGTAGGTTGTTGTCAAATGGGAAAATCCAGAAAGCGCATGAGCAGCGGCGAACGCCGCGCCCAGCTGGTCCAGGTCGGCCGCAAGGTCTTCGCCGAAAAGGGCTATCAATCCGTCACGGTCGAGGAGATCGCGGCGGCCGCTGGGGTCTCGAAACCGGTCGTCTACGAGCACTTCGGCGGTAAGGAGGGGCTCTACGCGGTGATCATCGACCGCGAGATGGAGCGGGTGGTCCAGGTCGTCTCGGAGGCGATCGGCACCGGCACGCCTCGGGAGCGCTTCAACCAGGCCATCGTCGCCTTCCTGACCTACGTGCGTGACGAGCCGGACGGCTTCGCGGTGCTCGCTCACGACGACCCCTTCGCGCTCTCCGACGGGCGGCTCGCGAGCCTGCTCGCCACGGTCGGGACGCGTGTGGAGCAGGTCTTCTCGCAGAGCTTCTCCGCCGTGGGCTACGACCCGAAGGCCGCGCCGATCTATGCGCAGGCGCTGATCGGGATGATCACCTACGTGGCGCGTTGGTGGATCGATCACCCGAACGTCAGCGCCGACGACATCGCGAGCCACCTCAGCGCGCTCAGCTGGATGGGCCTTCGCCACCTGCCGAAGAAGCCAGGCCGAGTGAAGGTCCCGAAGGACCGCAAGAAGAAGCGTCGCTGACCCGGTTCTTGGACGAGGCCCGATCTCCCCGATAGCGTGTCCCTCAGGAGAGGGGTGCCTATGAGATTGCTTTCGATTGGGGTCGTGAGTCTGGTGTTGGCGTTCGGGCAGGTCGTCCGGGCGCAGGAAGGCCAAGCGCCGCCGCCGTCGTATGGCGAGGGCGAGCCGACGACACAGGAGGACCCGAACGCGTACGTGATGGAGGAGCCGCCCTCCAACTACCCGGTGGTCTTCTCGGAGCGGCCGCTGACCTTGCCGGCCATGACGCTGCGGGGTGACGTCGGCTTCCAGATCATCCACGTCGACTTCGGCTTCGGCTCGGACACCACCGCGACGGCCCTCGGAGCCGGCGTCGGCTTCGGCATCATCGACGACTTCGAGGTCGGACTCGGCGCTTCGCCGATCGCGCCGACTCTGCCCGCTTACGCGGCCGCGCTCTCGATCCGTGGCCTCTCCGGTCTCCTGAGCCCGGAAGGCTCGCGAGGCTTCAACCAGCCGCAGTTCTATGGACGATACCGCTTCTTCTCGTCCGACTCGGTCGAGGTCGGCGCGGAGCTCGGACTGATCCTGCCCGCCGAGGGAGGTGACTTCGGGCTCAACGTTGCGGTCCCTGCACGCTTTCGGTTCGGCGACAGCTTTGCGCTCGACGCCGGGCTCGGGTTCTTCACGAGCTTCGCCGAGGACGCGATGGGCGACGCCGATCCCTATTTCGGTATGACCCTCAACCTCTCACCTCGCTTCGCCATGGAGATGTTCTACGCGGGACTCGACACCGGCTTCTTCCTGCCCTTCGAGGATCCGGAGTTCACGATCATCCCGTTGACCTTCGAGGCGGGCGCGACCATCGGCCTGTCCGACACCATGGTCCTCGACGTCTTCGCCCATGGCGGCCTGCCGTACTTCCTCATCCCCGGCTCCGACGGCGACAAGGCCATCACCGAGATCTGGACGATCGGCTTCGGCGCCCGAATCTACATCGGGCTCGCCGGCTGACGCCTCCCCGGGTGTGCTAGATCTGCCCGGTGTGATGGGGATGAGGACACACTGGGCGCTCGTCGTGGCGCTGGTCGTCGTCGGGGGCTCCGCCCACGCGCAGCCCCCGGCCGGTCAGAGCGCGCGCCTCTTCGGTGTGCACGACCTGAGCGGCGGGTCGATCGCACACCTCGAGGGCGCGACCGACTCCTGCGACAAGGGCTGGCTCACGCACCTGCTCTACGTCGACGGCGGCTCGCACGCGGTGACACCGCCGACGGGCATCAGCCTGATCGTCCGTTTGGACTGGAACGGCTCGCAGTCGGCGCCCGCCGACACCGGCACCCGCCCGACCTATGCAGACCGCTTCGTGGAGACGGTCAGCCGCTCGCCGGACGTGCACGTCTGGATCCTCGGCAACGAGCCCAACTTCACGATCTCCGGTGGGTTCAGCCCGCTCTCGGCGTTCATCGAGCCCTACATCGAGCCCTTCGTCGACAACTACGCGCGGGTCCGCGATCGCGTCCACGGGGTGAGCGGTCACGCCAACGATCTCGTGCTCTTGCCCGCGCCCTCGCCCTGGAGCCCGTGCTTCCTCGAAGGCTTCGCGCGGATCATCCGCGGGATCAACGACCGCGGCGTCGCCCTCGACGGCTTCGCGATTCACCCGGGCACCCGCCACCCCAGCGACTCACAGCGCTCGGAGCGGGTGAACAGCGACGTGCGCGCGCCGGGCAACTGCGAGGTCGGCTACACGGAGTCCTTCGACCAGTACCGAGTCTTCGAGGACTTCATCCAGGTCGTCGACGACAACGGCCACGCGACGAAGCCGATCTTCATCACGGAGAGCGCCCACAACACGGACGTGGCGACGGTGAACCACGTCGACGAGGACCGCGGCTTCTTCACCGCGATGTACGAGCGGGTCGCTACGTGGAACGCGGCCAATGGCAACCGGATTCGGGCGCTCACGCCCTACCGCTGGGAGCGCTTCGGCGATGGCAGCGGTCGCGACCACAGCATCCGTGACAAGCCCAACCTCGAAGCCGACCACCGCCGTGGCGCGACCCACACGTGGACCACGCCGGAGTGCGGGGCGACCATGGGCTGCCGCACCGATGGCGAGTGCACGTCGAGTCAGCTCTGCATCGACGGGACCTGCACGGCGGCGAATCCATGCCCTTGTGGCGCTGGGGAGATCTGCCGCGCCGACTCGGGCGTGTGCGTTCCCGAGAGCCGCGGCACGGCGACGATCACCTTCGACCCGGCCGAGCCCGATCCGGGCGATACCGTGCGCGTCGATGTCTTCGCGACGACCGGCTACACCAACATCGGCCTCGCTTGGGAGGGCCCGCTCGGTACGGGCGGCACGCCGTCGAACGAGTACGTGCGCGTCGATCCCGGTTTCCACTGGCTCTACGACGTGGCCGTTCCGAGCGCCGGGACCTACCGAGCGACCTTCACCGCCGATCCGGGGGCCAGCACCGTGTACGGCACGGCCTACCTCAACGTGGGCGACGTGACCCCGCCGGACGGAGGACCGACCGCGGATGGAGGCCCACCGGGCGACGGCGGCACGACCGGAGCGGACGGATCGACGGCGGGTGTCGACGGCGGTTCCCGACCCGGAGGCACGGTGAGCGGCGGCTGCGGTTGCCGCACGACCGGCGACGGCTCCGGCGCGTTCCTGCCGTTCCTGCTCTTGCTCTCGTTCTGGCGGCGCCGATGAGGGGGTGGGCGGCGCTGCTCGTCCTCGCGCTCGGTTGTGGCGACGACGCGGGAACCACCGGCCGTCGGGACGCGTCGATGGGCGTGGACGCGTTCGTTCCGCCGGGGACCGACGCGTTCGTGCCGCCAGGGACCGACGCCTTCGTTCCCGGCACCGACCTGTCGATGCCGCCGCCGGACCTGGGCGGCGACCCCTGCGCGAACCAGTGCTACCTCACGGCCGAAGGGCGCGCGACGAACATCGCCACCGGGACCTGCGCGACCACGGGCGCCTATCATCAGGGCACCGAGGCAGCGCCGCCCATCACCTGTTGGCGTTGCGCGACGCCGACGAACGCCGGCGACACGATGGCCGCCGGTTGGTACGGCGGCGGTACCTTCGCGACCTGCGACTCGAGCGTCGAGGACGCCCCGCCGTCCCGCACCTGGAACCAGCCCTTCGGTCCGATGAGCTGGATGATCGGTTTCGACATCTACAACCCGGGGGTCAGCGGCTCGACCTCGAGCAGCTGCTTCGGGAGCCTGCCGCTGAGCCAGCTCAAGCACGCCGGCGAAGACTGGGCGGGCTCCACGAGCACCACCGTGGGCGCGATCGGGGAGGGCACCGTACGCTACGCGACCAACGTCGGGTACCCGGGGTGGGTGGTCGTGGTCGAGCACACCCTGACCAGCGCCGAGCAGGCGGCGACGGGTCTCGGGCCCACGATCTACTCGCAGTACGGGCACCTGAGCTCCGCGAGCGTCACGGTCGGGCAGACCGTCGAGGCCGGGACCCCGCTGGGCACCCTCTACGACTGGGGCTCGAATACCCACCTGCACTGGGAGGTACGGACGGTGGCCCAGCCGCAGCATGGCGACCTCTGCTCCGAGACCCGCACCTGGCACGGGCCGGGCTACACCCCCAACGGGACCAACGCGACCGACTACGGGTACCTGGCACCGGCCGCGACCGTCGAAGCCCTCATCGGCGCGTGATTCTCAGGAAGTGGAACGCGTCCCACTCTCCGGACCGGTTTTGATACGGTCCACGGTTGGATGAGTGACCGGCGCGACCGTCGGCGGCGACAGATCCTCGCCGCCGCGAAAGAGGTGTTCGCCCAGAAGGGCTATGTCGCGACGACCGTCGACGACATCGTCACTCGTATCGAGATCTCCCGCGGCACCTTCTACAACTACTACGACGACAAGCTCGACATCTTCGAGGCGCTGGTGGAGAGCTTCATGGCGACGCTCGCCACGTCGATCATCCCGATCGACCTCTCGCCCGACGCGCCGACCCCGCGCGAGCAGCTCCGGGCGAACCTCAAGCGAGTGGTCGAGCTCGCGCTCAACGACCCGGCGATGGTGACCATCTCGCTGAGCACCGCGATGGGCGTCGACCCCGGCCTCGACGAGAAGCTCAGCAAGTTCTACGGGCACCTGCGGGTCTTCATGGACGAGACGCTACAGACCGGTCAGTCCCTCGGCCTGGTCCGACCCGGCGACCGCGGGCCGATGCTCTCCATCGCCCTCGGTGGCATGGAGGGGCTGCTGCTCGACGCCGTCAGCGGCTCGGTCGACGCGAGCGCCGACGAGCTCGTCGACGCCGTGATGAGCTTCCTCGAGTCCGGCCTCCTCGGCCGCTAGGGAGAACCATGGGCGCCGGTGCACAGCACCGGAGTCGGACCTCGGAGCTCGGCG
>CAYXAP010000024.1:14353-61090 GCA_964462035.1 uncultured Sandaracinus sp. | reverse complement strand
CTCGGCGGGTGCACCGCCTCCCGAGAAACCTAGTGCACGAGTTGCCGCTCGAACTCCATGTTGCCGTCGAGGTCGTAGAACTGGCCGGTCAGCGTGTTGCCTTCGACGACGACGTAGAGAACGCCTTCCTTCGTGTCGTCACCCCAGAAGAGCTCGTTGCCGCGGGCGTCGACGAAGTCGGTGGTCTTCGCCCCGGCGCCGCTGACGATGAGCTCGGTGCCGGCGCAGCGGTCGGCTTCGTCGAGCCACTGGCGGTTGTGGTCGTGGCCGGCGAAGGCGATGTCGACGGTGCCGCAGACCACGTCTTCCATGAAGTCGCGGTGGAAACGGCCGTCCATGATGGGGACGGGTAGGGGGATCTCCTCGCCGCCGACCTCGATCGACTCGTAGCGGCCCGCGTTCCCGTGTCGACCCTGCGAGCGATAGGGATGGTGCATCGCGGCGAATACCCACTCGGCCTCGCCGACCTCGGAGAGGGCGCTCGGGTACCAGTCGGCCTGGTCGCCGTGGACGTCCTCGTTCCAGAGGATGGAGTTGGAGTCGAGCATGATGAAGCCGACGGTGTCCCAGGTGAACGTGTAGTGGGTGTCGTCCATCACCCACTTGTCGGAGACGTCGGAGTAGCGGACCGCGACCGGACCCTTGTCCCACTCGTTGCCGAGCCCGCCGGTGTCGATGCCGAGGAGGCTGCCGCCGTAGTCGTGGTTGCCCATCACGGCGAAGAAGGGGATGTCGAGCTCCGCGTAGGGCTGCTCGAACTTCGACTGCCACTGCTCGTCGTCGACCCCGTCGACGCCGGCGTCGTAGATGTTGTCGCCGAGGAGCACGGCGAAGTCGCAGCCCTCGGTGTCGCAGAGCTCCTTCATGACGCCGGCAACGGCGTACTGCGCGTCGTTGCCTTCGCCGGTGTCGCCCAGAACGAAGAAGCGCACGGGCTCCGGAGGGGGCGGCCCCAGATCCGGCGTGCCCAGATCCGGCGTGCCCAGATCCGGCGGCCCGAGGTCCGGGCGGAAGGCGTCGGCCGGACCGCCCGTGGGGCCATCACCTCCGCCGCCACAGCCGAGTCCGAGCGCCAGCGCCACGGCCAGCACGGGAGAAGCTGCGAACGAGAGCCTGCACTTCGTCGGCAGCACAGCCGACGGCCTCGTGACCACACGCACCATGCGGCGGAAGATAGACGCTGCCTGGTCTCAGATCACCCCGAAGACGATTCACCCCGATCGGCTCGATCGACGGGCCATCCGTGATATCGCCTGCCGCGATGGCCCTGCGCATGACGCGCCCGAAGATGTTCGCGATCTTCCTCGGCATCGCTCTCGGCGGCGCCGCGGCGATCGCCGTGGTCTTCGCGCACGTCTGGTCGGAGCCGGGGGCCAGCCTCCGCGCGGTGACGGTGGTCCACCTGATGCCGGTGTTGCTCGCGACGCTCGCCGTGCAGGGACCGATCCTGAAGCAGCCGGTGCTCGAGCCGCTCGGGCTCAAGGGCACCCCGAACATCTGGTGGCTCGCGGCCTGGGTCGCGCCGATGCTGGTGCTGGCGGTCGCGCTCGGCGTGCAGTGGCTGATGGGGCTCGACCTAGCGCTCGACACCGAGAGCTACATCGCGGCCAAGCGCTCTCTCTTGCCGGCGGCTGAGCGGGCGGGCTTCGACGCGCACCTCGAGGAGATGCCGCCGAGTGATCCGCTCGGCTACGTCATCCAGGCGCTGCCGGCCGGGGTCACGTTCAACCTGCTCTTGGCCCTGGCGACCGAGCTCGGCTGGCGAGGCTTTCTCTTCAAGGAGGTCCAGGGCGGCTTCTGGCGCCGGAGCTTCCTCATCGGGCTGGCCGAAGCTGCGTTCCTCGCGCCGATCGCGGGCCTCGGCTGGAGCTTCGACCAGCCGGGGATCGTCAACGCGCTGCTGGTGATCGGCTGGGCCGTGGTCGCGTCCCCGGCGATGGTCTACATCCGCGTGCGCAGTCGCTCGGTCATCGCGGTCGCGGCGTTCCGGGGCACCATGTGGGCGCTCGCGGCGGTGGCCTCGGACCTCGGGCCCTTCGCGTACGCGGCGGCGCGACCCTTCTACGGATGGACGGGTACGGCCGGCATGGTGGTGCTTCTGGCGCTCTTCGCGATCCACGACCGCTTCGCGATGGACCCGGAAGAGCGACTGATGACGAGCGCGTAGCGCGAGTCGTCACCCGTGCCACAAGGGGACGCGATTGGGTCGCAATGCCGTGCGCTGCCCAACCGACAACCCGCCATGTCAGTGCAGCCTTTCGGGCACCGACTGCTACATGCGGCGCCAGGGGCGCAGCTCGGCCTCCTGGAAGGCGCCGTAGCGGCCCTGGAGACGAATGAGCTCGCCGTACATCGCCGGCATGTTCGCCGCGAGCGCCATCAGCACGTGGCCGGTGGCCTCGGCGTCGCCGGCGGCGCGGTGAGCCTGCTCGAGCGGGATGCCGAAGTGCTCCGCGACCGCGCCGAGCTTGCGGCTCTTCTCGTCCTTGAGGATCTCGCGGGCCCACACCAGCGGGTCGACCCAGACGACATCGTCGCGAAGCGCGGGGGGGAGGTTGGCGGGCGTTCGGCCCAGCCGCTTCAGCTCGGCGTGCAGGAACCCGCGGTCGAAGTCCGCGTTGTAGGCGACCGGCAGCCGACCCTCGAGGAGCTCGAGGAGCTTCGGGAAGATTTCGGCGAAGGAAGGCGCACCCGCGAGCTCTTCGTCACCAATGCCGTGAACGGCGCGAGACTCTTCCGGGACGGGGATGCCCGGGTTCACCAGCAGGCCTTCGCGGAAGACGACCTCTCCCTCGAGGAAGGCGACCAGGCCGACCTCGAGGATTCGGTCCTCTTGCGGGTTGGTGCCCGTGGTCTCGAAGTCGACGATGACCAGCGGTAGCTCCTGCCAGGCCAGGTTCGGCTCCCACTCGCTGCAGAGCCCTGCGACGTTGCGGATGGCCTGGGCGATCCGATCCGCGATCCCCGGATAGTGCCGGCCGGTCGGGAAGCAGGTCTGGTGAGCGGAGCGCATCGGAGCGGGTCTATCATGTCGCCGGGACGTCGCCACGACTCTCCAGCCCCGGGAGCCCGAATCCCTCACGCGACCTCGCGATCGCCCCCGGATCCGTGCGATCCGTCCCCCAGCCATGAGCTCACGATCGTATCGGACGCGCTACGCCCCCTCTCCGACGGGGGCGATGCACCTGGGGCACGCGCGAACCGCGCTGGTGACCTGGTTGCGGGCGCGCGCCGCCGATGGCGGGATCGTGATGCGCATCGAGGACCTCGACACTCCGCGGGTCCGTCAGGGATCCGAAGCGTCCATCCTGGCCGACCACGAGTGGCTCGGGCTCGACTGGGACGAGGGTCCGTACCACCAGTCGACGCGCCTCGAGCGCTACGACGCGGTGCTCGCGGAGCTCGGCGACCGGACCTTCCCCTGCACCTGCACGCGCAAGGAGGTGCACGAGGCGAGCGCGCCGCACGGCGATCCGGGGATCTATCCGGGGACCTGCCGCGACGGTCCGAGCCACCCCGATCGCGACGCCGCGATCCGCTTCCGGATGACCGACGCTCCCTCGTTCACCGACGGACTCCATGGTGAGGTCGAAGGCGGGCACGCGGACGACTTCGTGCTGCGCCGTCGCGACGGCCTCCACGCCTACCAGCTCGCCGTCGTCGTCGACGACCACGACATGGGCATCACCGAGGTCGTGCGCGGCGACGACCTGCTGAGCTCGACCCCGCGACAGATCGCGCTCTACGAAGCGCTCGGCTGGGAGCCGCCCGCGTGGCTGCACGTGCCGCTGGTGATCGGCGAAGACGGCGCCCGGCTGGCCAAGCGCCACGGGGCGATCGCGATCGACGCCTACCGAGTCAGCGGATGGAGCGCCGAGGCGCTCCTCGGGATGCTCGCGGCTTCCATCGGCGTGCTCGACGAGCCGCGCCCCGCCGACCTCGCGGAGCTACGCGAGCGCTTCGGCTCGGTCGGTGTGTCAGGCCTCGCTTCGTCGCCCTTCGTCCCACCTTCGCCGGACTGACCCTGGCCGCGGGCCGGCCCGTGCCCTATCTACGGCGCATGTTCTTCGCCATCGCCGCCAACGTGCCGCCGCCGCCGGAGTGGGCGCGCGAGTATCTGCCCGATGCCCTGACCGATGGGGGCTTCTGGGGTGTCGCGTGGTGGCAGTGGTTCGGGCTGGTGCTCCTGCTGGTCGTCGCGGCGCTACTCGGCTCGCTGCTCGGTTCGCTCACGGTGCGGGTCTCCAGCACGATCGCTCAGAACACGACGAACGATTGGGACGACCGCCTGATCAAGGTCGTCCGTGGGCCGGTGCGAATGATCATCGGGACGATTCTCTTCGTCGCTGCCGTGGAGATCCTGGAGCTCGGCGAACACCCCCGTGAGATGCTCGGGCGCGTCGTTCGCATCGTCGCGACCGTGGCGCTCGCGTGGTTGATCGTGCGGCTGATCCGTCTCGTCGGTGCGGTGATGCAGGAGCGGGCGGTGAGTCACGCGGAGGAAGCCGGCGACGCCATGAAGGCGCGAAAGGTGCGCACTCAGGTGCTGGTCCTGCAGCGGGTCTTGGTGATCGCCGTCTGGGTGCTCGCGCTGGCGCTCATCCTGATGCAGTTCGAGATCGTGCGAAGCGTCGGGGTGTCGTTGCTCGCTTCCGCTGGTGTCGCCGGCATCGTGCTCGGTCTCGCCGCGCAGAAGACCATCGGGAATCTGCTCATGGGGATCCAGCTCTCCATCACCCAGCCGGCGCGCATCGGCGACACGGTGATCGTCGAGGGTGAGTGGGGTCAGATCGAGGAGATCAACCTGACCTACGTGGTGGTGAAGATCTGGGATCAGCGGCGACTGGTGGTGCCCATCAGCAAGTTCCTCGATCAGCCCTTTCAGAACTGGACCAAGAAGGAGACCGAGCTGATCGGCGTGGTCTTCTTTCACGCCGACTACCGGCTGCCGGTGGCCAAGGCGCGCGAGCAGCTCGAGGCCATCCTGAAAGAGGACGAGCGCTGGGACGAGCGCGCCTTCGGGCTGGTCGTCACCGACGCGAACGAGCGCACCATCCAGGTGCGCTGCACGATGAGCGCGGCGGATGCCTCGACGGCGTGGGACCTTCGCTGCGCGGTTCGGGAGAAGATGATCGCCTGGCTCACCGAGCTCGACGACGGCCGCTACCTACCCGTCATGCGGATCGAACGGCCCGTGGCCGAAGACGGGTAGCCGCTGGCCGGCGCCAGCCGCTCGCCCTAGGACGCGCGGATGCCGGAAGGACCGGAAGTACATCGAGCGGCGGCGAGGGTCGCGGCGGCGGTCGAAGGTGCCATCGCCCTGCGGGTCGAGATGGGCCTGGAGCGACTGGTGCCGTGGGAACCGGTGCTGCGCGGTCAGCGAGTCGCGTCGGTCGTCGCGCGTGGCAAGGCCGTGCTGGTGACCTTCGAGTCGGGGCACACCGTCTACGCACACGGTCAACTCTATGGCCGCTGGATGGTGCGAAGGCGGGGCTCGATGCCAGACACCAACCGCCAGCTCCGCTTCGCGCTCCACACGCACGAACACTCGGCCCTGCTCTACAGCGCGTCGGACATCGAAGTGGTCCGCCGGGACGAACTCGAGTCGATCCCCTATCTGGCCCGGCTCGGTCCCGACGTGCTCGACCCGGCCGTCGAAGAGGTGCTCGTCCGAGCGCGCCTGCGGGACCCTCGCTTTCGCAACCGTCAGCTCGGCCAGCTCTACCTCGACCAGGGTTTCCTGGCGGGGATGGGGAACTACCTGCGCAGCGAGGTGCTCTTCCTCGCCGCGGTCCATCCGCGAGCGCGCCCGAGCGAGCTAGACGCCACGGCGATCCGAACGCTCGCCGCCGAGAGCCTGGAGGTGCCGCGACGCTCGTTCCGCACCGCCGGCATCACGGTCCGTGACCGGCTGGCCGAGCGACTGAAGCGCGAGGGCCAAGCGCGACGCCGCATGCGCCACTACGTCTTCGCGCGCGCGGGCCAGCCATGTCGGGTGTGCGGCGACACCATCGAGAAAGACCACATCGCCAGCCGGCGCATCTACCGATGTCCGAGCTGCCAGTCTCGCTGAGCGAGTAGTCGCCGAAACACGACCACTTGATACTTGCGCAAGTATGCAATATAGATGGGGCGTGCGTCAGATCTCTCTGGATGCCGCCTTCGACCCGGCCCTCTTCCGTGCGCTCGGCGAGCCGACGCGCATTCAGCTGCTGGCGTCGCTGATGCGGCTGGGGGGCGAGGCGAACGTCACGATGATGGCGGATACGATGCCCATCGATCTCTCCGTGGTCAGCCGACACCTGCGAGAGCTGGTTCAGGCGGGGGTCCTGACGGTCGAGCGGCGGGGTCGGGAGCGCTGGTACGCGCTCCGCTACGAGTCGCTGATCGGGCACTTCCGCGAGCTGGTCCGGCAGCTCGAGGCGCTCCGAGACGGTCGCGCCTGCTGTTGATCGCGATCGAGGATCGGTCGCCGACGAGGTCTACGAGGATATTTGCATGAAGACACAAGTACGCATCATTCAGCGATCGCTCTTCCCGGTGGTCTTGGTCTCGGTCGTTCTGGGCGCCGCGAGCTCGCCGCCCGATCTGGCGCCGCTCCTCCCGCTCTTCGCCGCCGTCGCTTCGCTGGCGGTGGTGCTACTCGCGGAGCGATGGTTGCCTCGGGTCGGCCGGCCTGCCGAACCCGCCGAGACCCGCACGGACCTCGCCTACGTGGGGCTCACGAGCGTGCTGGACTCGGTCGTGCGGTCCACGCTCGTCGGGGCGGTCGTGGCGCTCGCGGCGGTGCTCCCGCTGCGCCTGCTCGCCGGCCTACCCGTCTGGCTGGGAGTTCCTGGCGTCCTGCTCGTCGCTGGGTTCGGTGATTACTGGGCCCACCGCTTCGGGCACGAGTGGCCGTGGTGGTGGCGCATGCACGCGGTCCATCACGCGCCCCATCGGATGGTGGCGCTCAACAACTTCCGCCTCCATCCGCTGGACCTCACCCTCAAGATCGCGTTCGCGGCAACGCCGGTCCTCCTGCTCGGCTTCAGCGCGGAGGCCATCGCGCTCGCCGGCGTGGTCAAGAGCGTCGCGGTGGCCTTCCAGCACGCGGACGTCGACCTCCGCCACGGGCCGCTCAACTACCTCTTCGCGACCAACAGCGTTCACCGATGGCACCACTCGGCTCGCGAAGCGGAAGCCAACTCGAACTACGGCGGCGTCCTGAGCCTCTTCGATCTCGTCTTCGGGACCTACCGCGTTCCGCCGGAAGAGCAGGAGCCCGAGCGGATGGGGCTCTTCGACGAGAAGCGCTACCCCATCCACACGGTCGTGCGCGCGACCGCGGCTCCGTGGTGCTGGGGGCGCTGCGTCGAGGACGGGCCAGCGGCCGATCGAGGATGACGGCTCGGCTCAGTCCCAGAGCATCTTCAGCGCCGGGAGCTCGCGGAGCGCTGGTGGCAGCTCATCGAGCCGGTGGTCGGCGAGCCCGAGGTACTGGATGGCGCGGCAGCCCGCGAGCTCGTCCGCGATGGCCGCGAGTGGCGAGCCGTTGAGTCGGAGATCGACCAGTTGTTGCATCTGTCCGATCGCTGCCGGGATCGACTCCAGCCGTGCGTTCGACAACGTGAGGTGCGTGAGCCGCTCGAGCTCGAAGAGCCCGGCGGGCCACTCCGTGGTGTCACTCGCTCCGTACTGCAGTCGCTCCAGGCGCTCGAGCTCGCCGATCCACTCCGGGAGCTGTGGCAGCGGTGAGCGCTTCGGGTGGTCCGAGACGTCCAGACTCGTCAGTGTCCGACAGCGCCTCAGCGCTGGCGGCATCGCGCTGACACCCCTGAGCTGAACCGACTCGAGCGCGGGCATCCGGTCGAACGGAAACTCGAGCCATGCGTCCCCGAGCCCATCGGCGGCCGCCTTCCGCAGGAGCGCCTCGGCCCCGCGGTACTTCTCGATGGCGGCCGCGTCCACCCCGTCGAGAAAGGGCGCGGGCGCCGTATCGCGCAGGTCGAGCTGCCGGAGCTTCGGAAGCCGCACGAGCACCTCGGGCGGTGCCTGTAGAGGTACGCCGTAGAGGCTCAGCACCTCGAGACTCTCGAGCTCGGCGAACCAGTCGGGCACTTCGGTGAGCGCCGTGCGCCCGAGGTCGAGGGACTTCAGTCGACGCAGTCCACGCAGTGAGCTCGGGAGCTCCCTCAACGAGTACGCGCCGCTCAGGTCCAAGCGCTCCAGCCGCTCGAGCTCCCCGAGCTCCGGCGCGATCCGAGCGAGGTAGGCGTTGCCGCCCGCGTGGAGCGTCTCGAGCCGCCGGAGCTGACCGAGGGTGGCGGGGAGCTCCTTCAGCAGGTTGTCCCAGACGTAGAGGGTCGTGAGCCAGGTGAGCCGACCGATCTCCTCGGGGAGCTCGGTCAGGTGCCGTTCGTAGAGCGCGAGGGAGCGGGCGTGCCGAACGTGCCGGAGCGCTTTCGACACGCTCGTGAACTCGGTCGACGCCGGCTCTGCGGCTCGGAGTGCCACGGGGTCGGTCGGTCCCTTGCCGGCGTCGAGCTTGCGGCAGAGCTCGCAGAGGCAGGTCGGTCCGTCCAACACGGTCCGCGCCTTGCGCACGATCGCCTTCGAGAGCTCACTGGCCACCAGCGTCTCGCCGTCGCGCCAGAGGCGGAGCTCCCCGCTCTCGTCTTCGACGCGATAGGCGATGCCCTTCACTGCCATGAAGCGGTCTCCACTGGCGCGGATCTCTTCCACGTCCGGCAGCGGCGCGAGCTCGTAGCCCAGTGGCGCGATGACCTCGTTCAGGCCCTCGCGCATGACGGAGAGCGAGACTCGCAGCCAGTGGCGACAGAGCGCGGACGAGAGCGAGCACCCCTCACCCTCGTAGAATGCAAAGGTCACTTCCTCGGCGTCGCTCCAGCCGTCGGTCCGGCTGTCTGGCAGGTAGACACGGGCCACGTCCCGGGCGGCCTTCCCCTTCACGAGTGCCTGGACGTTCGCCACCGCGAGGTCCCAGAGCTCGTCGTAGACCTCGGCCAGGTTCTCGGGCCGTGGTTCGTCGAGCGGAACGATCCGGAAACTGATCCCCGTACGCATCGCCGCATGCTGACGGCTCCTGCCGACTCGGTCGAGCGATCAGGGCGTGTCGAGCTCGCTACGGTCGAGCTCGCCGCGGAGCATCGACTTCAGGATCGCCCCGTAGAGGTGCGGGAAGAGCTCGCCGCCACGGGACTCCTCCCAGCGCAGGGCGTCGCCCATCTCGGCGACGTCGAGGGCGAGGATCGACAGGTCGGTCTCACCCGCGAAATGCTTCGCCAGGGTCCCGGCGAGTTGCTCTCGGGTGGAGAGGTGAACGAAGCCGTCACGATCGTCGTCTTCGCTACCCGCGAAGCGACCGAAGCGCTCGAGCACCTCGCGCTCGCTCGTGCGGAGGATCTTGTAGACGAGCTCGGGCGCTTCAGTCATCGCCCTCGGCTTCTTCTTCGAGGATCTCGAGGAGCTCGTCGCGAATCGACCAGGGCGGCTCGGTGCCGCGGAGGTGGCGCCACAGCAGACGGCTCAGCCCCGGCTGCTCGTCGGGCATGGAGAAGTCCCACTGCGCCGACTCGGCGGCCATCGCGCCGTCGCCGGGGTTCTCCTCCTCCGGCCAGACTCGCTCGATCTCGTCGTAGGGGGTGAAGTCCGGCGTGCTCGTGAACAGGTCGTACATCGGCGAGGCCGCGGCCCATTCGGCGTTCAGCGGGTTCTCGATGCCCAGGATCAGCTGAATGGTCCGATAGATGCTCGACTCGTTGTAGTGCACCGAAGACACGTAGCCGCGTTTCGCCCAGGGCGAGATCACCAGGAGCGGCGAGCGGTGGTTGTCCACGTGGTCGCCGCCATCCTGCGGGTCGTCCTGGATCACGAAGATGACCGTGCTCTCCCAGAAGGTCGAGTGGCTGATCGCATCGACGAGCCGGCCCACACCCCAGTCGTTGTCCGCCATCATCGCCTTCGGGGTCGGTCGCCCGGCCTGTCGACCGAAGGTGTGGTCGTTGGGCATGAGGACGTAGGTGAAGTCCTTGAGCCGACAGCGGCTGTGGACCTGCTCCTGGATCCACTCGGCCTTCTCGATGTCGGGCACGCCCATGTTGTAGACGAGGCCCGGGTAGCGACCGTCGGGTGCCTGGTTCCGGGCCGAGACGATCTCGCCGAAGTTGTCGACGTCGATGAAGTCGAGGGTCGAGAAGTAGTCGAAGACGCTGCCCTCTTCCGGGTACCCGAGTGGCGTCGCCGTGCCCTGCGGCGGGATGCCGTAGAAGCCGCGCCCCCAGGTGGTCAGCCAGGAGCGCTCGATGAAGTCGGAGCTGCGCCCCCAGGTGGTCCGAATGTGACCCTGCACCGACTGCTCGGCGAGCGAGTAGTAGTTGTCGCCCATGGCGAAGGTGCGCGCGAGCTCGCGCGTGTTCGGGATGATCTGATCCATCTCGTCCGACGGGATCAGCACGAGCGAGGGGTCGCCGTTGCCGTGTGGCGCGCCATCGGCGTCGGTGAGGTCGCCGAAGTAGGCGTCGTAGGTCTTGTTCTCCCGGACCACGAGGACGACGTGCTCGATCACGGACGAGGCACCCATGCCCGGCTCCGGGATCGGGAAGTCGTATTCGGCGCCGCCACAGTCGACGTCCAGGAAGCCGCTGGCGCGGGTGTTGTTGTCCTCGATCTCCGCATCCCACGTGGCGAGGTCGTCGTCATCGAAGGTCCCGGCCTCGAGCTTGATGAGCGAGCCGCCGACCAGGTCGAGGATGTCGTCGCTGCCGGGGTCGGTGTTCGCGCCGGTGCCCTCGTGCTTGCCGTTCACGATCAGCACCGCGCCGTCCATCGAGCTGGTCCCGTCGTCGATGACGACGACGTCGGTCGGGTACCACATGGTCGGGATGCGCCCGACCCGGGCGTAGGTGTCCGCTTCGAAGACGTCGACGGCGTTGTCACCGGCGTTCACCACGTAGAGGCGTCCGTCGGGCGCGAAGGCGACCTCCGCGGGCGAGGCGCCACGGAGCGCGGTCTCTCCGTCGATGAAGATCTGCTGGATTCGGGTTTCGGTGCCCACATCGATCACGCTCAGTGAGTCGCTGTCCGAATCCGCGACCACGAGCGTGGTTCCGTCGGGCGAGAGGACCAGGCCCTCCGGGTTCTTTCCGACCATGATCGCGTCACCGGCCGTGCGCGCGGCCATGTCCACCGGCACGACCACCGCTTCGTCCCACAGCGACACGTACGCCATCGACTCGTCCGGCGAGAGCTCGAGGCCGAAGGGGCGGCTGTCCTCGATGAGCGGCAGCCGCGCGACCTCGCTGTCGGTCTGGGTGTCCCACCACACCACCTGGGCGCCGAAGAGGAGCGTCGCCACGAGGGTGCGGTCGTCGGCCAGGAGCCGCAGGTCGCCGACGTAGCCCTCGTCCGTGGTCGCGGCGAGCTCGAGCGCGGGCTGGTCGGTGAGCTGCCCGGTGCTGGTGTCGAAGTCGTAGACCCACACCATGTTGGTGCCGCCACCGCTGACGAAGACCTTCGAACCATCGCTGGTTCCGTCGATGCCCAGGTAGGTCGCCTCCGAGCTCGAGCGGCGGAAGACCCGCTGGTCCACGACGGTCATCGTCGCGAGGTCGACCACGCTCAGTTGCTCGGCAGCCACCCCACCGTCGGTCACGAGCGCGTAGGCCGTTCCAGGCACCGGGTAGACCGCGAGTGGGAAGCCCGGCAGCTCGGCCACCTCGCCCGCGCGGGTCAGACGCTTGGCGCCCGGGACGATGTAGCCGCCAGCCTCGTCGTCGCCGACGGGCAGGGTGGCCTCCTCGTCGATCACCACGGCCTCGCAGTTGCCGGGTCCCGGATCCGTGGGCGGATCCATCGCCAAGCACTCGGGCGGACCGGAGTCGATCATCCCTTGGTCGGCGCCGAGATCGTCCATGGGATCGGTCGTCCCGTCGTCCCCACAGGCGACGCCGAACGCGAGGAGAGCCACTACACACACACGGGTCATGGAGCGCATCCAACCAGTTTCCCCGGTGAGCGGCAACGGGGGGCCGCTTGAAGGGATGACCCAGTTGCCGGACGCTGTGGTGGATGGTCGACCCGGACCCCGACGCCTATTTGGAGGAGCTGCGCGAGGAGTTCGGCATTCGCGTGGTCGAGAAGGCAGACGATGGCTTCTCGAGGCTCATCGACCGACTCCTCCGGATCGTCACCTTCGGCGGTCAGCGTTCGTACATGGACCGCTACTTCACGACCATCGGACGGACCTTCTATCTCCCGAGCGGCTGGCACGAGCGTGACCCGCGGGCTCGCTACGTCACCCTCCGCCACGAGGCGGTGCACCTGCGTCAGTTTCGCCGATTCGGCCGAATCGGCATGAGCCTTCTCTATCTCCTGCCCATCTTCCCGCTCGGTCTGGCGTACGGCCGAGCGCGTCTCGAGTGGGAGGCGTACGCGGAGACCTTCCGCGCGACGGCCGAAGTCTATGGTGTGGACGCGGCCTGCGCGACGAAGCTGCGGACGCACGTTCGCCGACAGTTCACGAGCCCGGCCTATGGCTGGATGTGGCCCTTTCCGCGGACGGTCGACCGATGGATCGACGAGCTGCTCCAGGAGATCGTGGCCAGGCCCCCAGGGTGACCCCATAATCGATCGTTCATGGGGGGTGAGCAGGACGTGCCGGCCGAAGTCGTCGACCCGCTCGAGCGGCCGACTCTTCCGCAGCGTTCCCCATCGCACATCCCGCCGAAGCGACTCGAAGAAGGCGAAGTCGTCGCGCGTCGCTTCGAGATCGTCCAGCTGCTCGGGACCGGCGGCTACGGCGAGGTCTATCGGGTGCACGACCGGCGTAGGGACCGCGAGATGGCGCTCAAGATCCACCGCGTCGGGGCTCTCGGGTTTCGGGCGCGCTCGATCTTGGAGGGCGAGTTCGAGCTCCTCTCGAGCCTTCGTCACCCGAACCTGGTAGGGGTCGAGGACTTCGGCGTCACCGAAGGGCACTACGCCTGGTTGAGCCAACCGCTCGTACGCGGGCAGCCGCTGAGCCGCTGCAAGACCCCGATCGACTCGCCGCGTGGGCTCGGTTGGATCGCTCAGCTCCTTCGTGCGCTCGACTACCTGCACGGTCGGGGATTCGTCCACGGCGACGTGAAGCCGCTCAACGTGCTCGTCGACGAGCCGACCGACACGTTGGTGCTCCTCGACTTCGGTGTGTCGCGGGCGCTCGGCGCGATGTCGCCCGAGTTCGAGGGCAGCCCCGACTACATGGCACCAGAGGTGATCCACGGCATGGCTGCGGACGGGCGCAGCGACCTCTACTCGCTCGGCTGTTCCATCCACACGCTGTTGAGCGGGGAGCCGCCGTTCTATCGATCCACCGCGCGCGAGACCTTCATGGCGCATCTGCTCGCGCCGATACCCTCGCTCTCCGCCGCCGTGGCTCCAGCGTTCGAGCGTTGGGTCCAGCGGCTGCTCGCCAAGGAGCCGGACCACCGATTCGGTTCCGCGTGGGGAGCGCTCCGCGCGTTGTGCGAGGCGACGGGTCAACGCTTCGAGCGAGACACGCCAGCGACCCTTTCGAGTCACGTCGCTCAGGCGCCGCTGACGGGCCGCGGGGGAGTGCTCGCAGCGTTGCAGGCTGCCGTCGCAGCGAACGACGGACAGATCTGCTTCGTCGAGGGGGGACCGGGATCCGGGAAGTCACGAGTGCTCTCGGAGCTGCGCCGTCGGCACCAGGTCGACGGCGGGCGGCACATCGAGATCCGCGGTCTGCGAGATCGACAGGCGACGCTGCTCGCGCTCGCGCGCGCCGTGCTCGATCCCTTCCAGCGCAAGGCGCTCGACGAGGACCAGCGGCGAGCGCTGGCCTACGAAATGCCAGAGCTGCGGCGAGCCCGTGAGAGCCTTCCGGAGCCCGTCGATCTCGACAGCGCCGCGCGTGCGCGGCGTCGCATCCTCGGCGAGCTGCTGGCAACCCGCTCGCAGCGGCAGCGGCTGGTCGTCTCCATCGAAGATCTGCACAGCGTCGGCTGGGATGAGCAGGAGCGCTTGGCGGATGTCTTCGAGACGGCTCGCGCGGCGGGGATGTGCGGCACCGTGGTCCTCGCGACCCGGCCCGGTGGGGTGACCCCACGGTGGCCGATGGGCGAGCACGTCCGATCGTTGGAGCTCCCGCCGCTCGGGCCCACGGAGCTGCGGACGGTCGCGGAGGCGTTGGTCGGGCCAGGGGTGCTCGACGGCACCGAGCTCGGTGAGCGCCTCTTCGCCTCGGCCAGCTCGGCGTTCCACGTGCGCGAGAGCGTTCGGCTCCTCGTCGACGAGGGACGGCTGGTGCGCGGGGCCGATGGCCACTTCGTCGCCGAGGGTCCCCTGATCTGGCGCGAGGTCCACGAGGTGGTCGAGGAACGAGTCCGGCTCTCGAGCCGAGCCGGGCGGACCGCAGCGCTGGCCCTCGCGATCTGGGGTCGACCGGCGACGGTGGCCGAGCTGGCTCGAGTGGCGGGACGGAAGCCGGCGAACATCTCCGCCGGCATCGCCGAGCTCCTCGAGCGCGGCATCGTCGAGCGAGTCGAGCGCTACCGGCGCGGTGCGCTCCACGTGCTCCACGAGGCCTACGTCGACGCGGTCCTGGTGGCCTTGCCTCGCCGCCGCCGTGACGCGGCGTGTCGGCGAGCAGCGAAGCTCGTGCTGCGTCACGCCGAGGACGACCCGCAGGAGCTGGCTCGGGCGGCCGCCTTCCACGAGCGCGCGGGTGACGAAGAGGCGGCTGCCGAGCTCGTGCAGCTGGCCTCGGCGATCGCGCAGCGGCGCGGGCGGATCGACGAGGCGCTCCGGCTCTCGCGAACGTTGGCCCGCTTCGAGTCCCCTCCCGACCCGATGAGGCTTCTCCGCGAGCACGACCTGGCGCTCCGCCTGGGTCGCCGAGACGACGCGCGCGCGGCGTTCTCGATGGCCGAGGCCCTCGGGGCTCCAGTTGGCGAGCTCACCTGGCGTCAGGGCTACCGCGCGGTTCGCGAGGGCCAGGTCGGTCGCGCCCGCGAGCTCTGCAAGCGCCGCCTCCCGGGGGCCGCCGGACTGACCCGGCTGCGGCTGCTCGAGGTGCTCGGAAAGGCCGCCGCGATGGCCGGCGACGGCGACGTCGCGTGGCGGCACTACCGGGAGGCGGCCGCGCTCGCGGACGAGCTCGGTGAGAGCCCGGCTGCATCGCTGCTCGGCCAGGCGCTCGCCGAGACCGAGCTCGACCGCGCGGAGGCAGGGGAGTCGGCCCGCCGTGCGGTCTCCGCGGCACGGACCGCCGACGATGCCGAGCTGCTCGGCGACGCTCAGCGGGTGATGGGTCGCGCACGCCAACGGCGAGGCGACCGGCGAGGCGCGGAGCGCGCCTTCTGGCAATCGCTCCGGCTCGCGCGTGACCGTGGCGACGTCGAGCGCGAAGCGCTCGCCCTCGTGGAGCTCGGAGCGCTCGCCCTCGACCGCGGCCACGCGGGGCGTGCGATCGAGCTCTGGGAGCGGGGGCTGGCTCTGGAGGAGCAGGTCGGCGCGACGGGGCCATCGCTGCTCTCCCGGCTCCGGCTCGGTCGGGTGCTCAAGGGGTGCGGTCGCGCCGCCGAGGCCGAGTCCGCAATCTCGCCAGTGCTACGAACGGACGCCCACGGGATGTCGGTCGTGGTCGGCTTGGCCTGGAGTCAGCGCGGAGACCTGCTCGCGCTGGGCGGCGACGACGAGGGGGCGCTCGAGTGCTACGGCCGCGCGAATGCCGTGCTCGACCAGCATCCGAACGAACGCTCGGAGGCGCTCGCCGGCCGCATGCGAGCGCTGCTTCGACGCGGCGAGCTCGGCCGCGCAGCCACCGACCTACAGCTCATGGGACTCTTGGCCGAGCTGACGGAACGTCCGCTGGACCGTCGACGCTTTGCCGTCGCTCGCGCACGCTTCGCGGAGGAGGAGGGTGACCTCGAGACGGTGCTCGACGCGGCCTCGGAGGCGGCGAGCACCGACGCTCCGCGAACCGGCTACCAGGACATCCACGGCACGCGACTCGAGGCTTTCTGGCTCGAGGCTCGGGGGCTCGAGTCGGTGGGTCGTTCCCCAGCGCCGGCGCTGGAGCGAACCACGCGTTGGTTCGACCAGCTCACGACGAGCTTCGAGGAGCCGGAGCACGCCGAGCTCTTCCGTTCGGCGACTCCGCTCCGTCGTGCGATCGCGAGCGGCGATCTGGCCGCTCGCTGGTAGTGCTACGGGAGCGAGCCGACGATCGCCAGGTCGAGCACGGCGCTGTCCTCGCGGACGTCGAGGCGGTCGTTCATGTCGATGCTGAGCGCGAAGCCCGCGAGCTCCGGCGCGAGCGACGAGAGGTCGCCGACATCGAGCGAGGGAAGCTCGAACATGATGCCGCCAGTGACGGCGTCGCGGATCTGAGTCCAGAGGTCGCCCTCCAAGAGAACCTGCAGCGCTTCGTCGTCGATGAGGGGCGTGGGCGTGTTCGACTCGATGATCCACGTGCGGATGCGCGGGGTCTCGGCGAGCTCGAGCGCGACTGCGCCGTCGGCCACGTTCAGGTCGGCGCCGGCCTCGATGGTCACACCGAAGGTCGTGATGTCTTCGAGCACCTGTAGCCGCAGCTCCATCTGGCCGATGGCCATCTGAAGGTCGTTGCTCTCGGCGCCGCGCGAGGGCCGGACGATGGGGGCCATCTTGCCGCTGATCACCGCTTCTTCGACCGCCCCGGCGATGGAGTCTGGCAGCAGGTTCGTGGCGTCGATCTCCAGGAGGCCGCTGTTCCAGAGCGTGTGGAGCAGCCCGTTGATGACGAGTAGACGTACACCCATCTGGACGGGGATCCCGTCGAAGAGCGGATCGGCCGCGGCGACGAGGTCGACCGCGCCGCGGGACTCGCCGTGGACGATGGCGGCGTCCGTGCCGATCTGGAAGCGCAGCGGCGCGCGCAGCCAGCGGCGCTGCTGGGTCTCGAGGCGAGCCAGGCGCGCGTCGAGGCTGATCGTCAGCGACGGGAAGATGTCCGTCTCGAGTGGGATGGTCTGGTCGCGGAGCGCGGTGTCGAGGCCGTTGAGCGCGCCGCCGAGGATCTCCGGGAGGGCATCGACGAGCGAGTCGTTGAAGCCGGCGCGGAGCTCCGTCTCGAGAGTGGTGCGGAAGAAGCTCTCCGCCAGGGCGAGGATCGCGTTGGCCTGATCGTCGACGAAGTTGCCGCTGATGTCCTCGATGGCGACCTCGAGGGTGTCCACCTCGGCGACGACGGGGCTGTCCAGGTCGGCCTTGGTGACGGAGAGGCTGGCGAACGCGCTGGCGGTGATGCCGACCGAGCCGCCCAGATCGAGCATGGACCCTTCGAAGTCGAGGTTGCCGTTGGTGTTGGCGACCATGCTGCCGAAGCGCACGAAGAGCTCGGCGCCACCGTCGACCACGTCGACCTCGACGGTGACGTCCGTGACGTCGACCGACGACACGTTGAGCGTGAGCGCCGAGGAGTCGATGAGCGGGCTCGGGAGGAAGCCCATGAAGTCGAGGTTCGCGAGGACCAGCTCGAAGATCCCCGCGAGGTCACGGGTGGTGAGCGGCGTCGCGTCCAGGTCGAGCGGAGCGCCATCGTCGAAGAACGCCTGGCCGAGCTGCAGCGTGATGCCCTCGGAGAGCGTCACCGACGGGTTCTCGCCCTCGTCGGACGCGTTGTAGCGGTCGGACCACATGACATCCATCTGGATTCGCGCCTGGTCGGAGATCTCGTCCGAGGCGACGATCTCGAGATGGTTCACGCCGAAGAGCGGGATGACTTCAC
Source organism: uncultured Sandaracinus sp. (assembly GCA_964462035.1). Lineage (GTDB taxonomy): Bacteria > Myxococcota_A > Polyangia > Polyangiales > Houyiibacteriaceae > UBA1660. Next base: position 43,317 of record CAYXAP010000024.1, on the reverse strand, counting down.
CGCGGAACATGCCCATCTCGTCGAGCTCGGCGGGGACGCCGTTGACGAAGACGGTCGGGGTCCGGCTGTCGGCCACCGAGCCGGTGACGACGATGACGTCCTCGCCCTCGTCACCGAGCTCTTGGCCCGGCGTCGGCGACGAGACCTCGAGGTTCGGGGCGCCGTCGTCGACGAGGATCCGGACCGAGTCGCAGAGCGGCTCGCCGGTCACGCTGATGTCCACGGTGCAGGCGTCGAAGGTCACGAAGCCCTGCTCGTTGAGCATGAAGTTGCCGTCGCCGAGATCGGTCGCGGCGCCGGGCGGGTCGGCGGTGATGGACACCGCCGCGCCCTCGAGGACGACCTCGTCGATGTCGATCACGGTCGCCACCACACGCACGGCCTGCTCGGTGCGGTAGTAGCTGCGGCCGGGCATGACCATGACCTCGATGCCTGCCGGGGTCTCCGGCTCGATCTCGCCGAAGTCGAGGCCGGCGTCGCCGCCGCCGCCGTCGTCACCGCAGCCGAAGGCCGCGAGGAGGAGAGAGAGGATGAGCGTCAGTCGTAGGCTTCGCATCTCAGAGCTCCCCGAAGTTTCCGCGAAGGACGAAGTGCGGACGCTCGGTCGCGAGCGCCGGTGAGGTGATTCCCAGCTCCATTCCCGGGGTCAGTCCGAAGTCGGCGACCGAGGCGGGCAGAGTGAAGGAGGGAATCGGCAGGGCCGGCAGCGCGTCGTTGAGGGCGCCATCCACGATGGACTGGACCAGCGAGGTGAAGAAGCGCTCCAGCGTCTCGCGGGTGGCCATGTCGAGCGACACGCCTTCGGCAGAGAAGTAGAGGTCGTCGACGGTGATGGTGCCGAAGGTGATGTCGTTGCCGCTGAGCGACACGTCCGTGCTGGCGCGGGCGCCGAGGACCACGAAGATCGGGTCGTCGAAGATGCCCGGGTAGGTGAGCTGCATCGCCAAGGTGCCGATACCCAGCTCGACCTCGCCTTCGCCGTTCATGACGGCCACCGGCGGAAGCGCGCCGCTGACCACCGCGGTGAGTCCGTCTGGTGAGTCCCCGCCGAGGGTGGACGAGTCGATCGTCGCTTCGAGCAAGCCGCCCCGCCAGAGCGCGTGGAGCACCTGGTTGAAGAGGCCGAGGTGGATCGAGACGGCAGCCGTGCGGCCCATCCGGTTCGGGTCGTCCCTGAGCGGAGCCGTGCCCCCGTGGGGAACGGCGACACCGAGCGTGGGTCTGCCGATCGCCGTGGGCCCGGTGAAGCGGGTGCCGATGCCGAAGAGCAGTCGCGACGCGGTCGGGCTGATCGAGGAGAAGCCGACCCCGAAGTTCAGCTCGATGTTCCCCGATCCGTCGAGGCGCGGGACGGTGAAGACACTGCCCAGGCTGGAGATGTCCAGGCTGCCGACCACGCCGTCGAGGAGCTCGTTGAAGTTGTCTTCGACGAAGCCGGTGAGGGCGTCCTCGACCATCCCGCGGACCGTGTTCTGGAGGAGGTCCACGATGATGTTGATGAAGAAGCCGTCGATGCCGCTGAACGAGGTGCTGATGCTCCCGCTCTCGACGTCGACGCTCCCCGGTACGACCGTCAGTGTGGGTCTTCCGCCGCTCAGACCGGCGGCGAAGTCGAGCTCGATCTGGACGTACGAGATCGTCGCCCAGCCCTCCGTGTCACCGAGGTTGGTGTCGACGTCGAGCCGGATGCGGACGTTTTCGAGCCGCACGAGGGCGTGCATGCCGCCGTCGATGAGCGTGAGCTCGGTGCGATTCGGTCCGTTGAGCTGCGAGTCGAGGTAGTTGATCTCGCTTCGGAACACGCAGCCGAGGAACGTCGAGTAGTCACAGCTCCGCGGCTTGAGCGGGTTGTTCGCCAGCAGCGAGGTGTGGAGGGTGTTCCGCAGCCCCGGGCTGTTCACGACCGTGTGGAGGAGGTCGTTCAGCGAGTCGACCGACCCGGCCGGGTCCATGTCGTCGATGGCGCCCTGGCCGAGGCTGAGGGCGACGGTGTCGCCGAGCACGTCGCCCGGCGGCGACCAGCGATCCGACGCGAGGAACGCGCACGTGCGGCTGCTCTCCTCGCCGAAGGAGTCGGTGGCGACGATGTCGAGGAAGTTGATCCCGAAGTCCACCGTGATCGGCAGGCTGAAGCCGCCGGACCCGTCGAGGGTGGCGGCGACGCCGTTGACCACGACCGAGTCCACGCCGCTCGAGTCATCGACGCTGCCCTGGAAGTTCAACGTGCCGCCCGGCGCGATGTTGATCATCTGTCCGTCGGCCGGGTTGTCGCACTGGATCTGCGGACCGTTGCCGTTGACCACGATGGTCACGTCTTCGCTGAGGACCACGTCGCCTTCGGTGGGTGGTGCGACCGTCACCGTCACCACGAAGGTGCCGTCTTCGAAGTAGCGGAAGCGGCTCGAGCCGATCATCGCTCCGGCCGCGGGGTTGCTCACGAAGTCGACCGGTGCGTCGACGACCTCGTTGCCGTACTGGTCGGTGACGATGGCTACGACCTCGATCACCTGACCGATTCCGTAGACCGGCTGGTCCGGCACCTTGGCGACGACCAAGGCGGCCGGCAGGCCGGGCGTGACCTCCACTCGCTGTGGAGTCGTGGCCGCACCGGGGAGGGTGCAGCTGAAGTCGTAGATGCCGGCGCCGGTGAGCGTCGCGCTCAGCCCGTCGATCGTCGTGCCTTCCGAGCTCGGGGTGGTGCTCAGCGTGGGCTCCGCGTCGGAGATGCGGTTGCCGTAGGCGTCGAAGACGTCGCAGGTCGCCGTGACCGTCCCGCCGGCGTCGACCGAGTTCCGGTCGACCGAGGTGATGACCTCGGCGGGCTCGCCGGGGATGATGTTCACGAGCGCGGGGGTCTCGTCGGTGAGCATCAGATCGGGGAACGCGCAGCTCACCTCGACGGTGCCCACACGGACCGCGGTGATCACGCCGTCCATCCGTTCGACGGAGCCTTCCGGCGAGACGCGGATGCGAGGCGTACGTCCGGCGGACGAGTAGACCTCGCCGTTCTCGTCGAGGATGGTGCAGGTCACCGGGATCGCTTCACCGGCCCGCACCTCCATCGGCGCCATCGTCTGCACCAGGGCGGCGTCGATGATGTCGATCGGGTCCAGCATGACCATCGCGTCCGGATCGATCGTTCCGGAGTCCGGTCCACCGCTGTCATCCCCACAGCCAGCCGCCACGACCAGCGACACACCGAGCAGAGCCACGCTCCACCGATTCCACATAAGCATCCGCACAACACCTCCAGGGAGCCCACCCCGCGCGGTCTCCCGGCACACCATACCGGCAAAGGGAGGAGGGCGGCAAACTCGGTTCACCCCGGTGGCACAGGCTCGAACATGTTCCACCTCACCAAAACGAGGCACCTCCCTCCCCGATGGGCCGGGGGACACTCCACCACTTCGGATTGCCCGAAGAAACAGGGCTCTCCGAGAGCGGAATGAACGAACCCGACTCGGCGGCCTCGAGCGGGTCCTCAGTCGCCGAAGAGGACCCCGAGCAGCTCTGGGTCCGCCGGTCGGTCCACCGGCGCGCTCGCGAGCCCCTGCCGGAGGGCGAAGGGCGCCTCGGCGGCCGCCTCCGCCGACCCGGCGCGGGTCCACCAACGACCGTCGGTCGTGTACGCCATGGGTGTGGTGCGCCGTCCGCGGCGAATCGTTCGGAGGGTCATGACGCGCCCGTGGTGCCAGACCCGAACCGCGCCGCCCATCTTGCGGAAGTAGAGTTCGCCCCGCCGCTCCGCGCTTCCATCCGTGCAGGCGGGGCCGCGGACCACGCGGAGATCCGGCTCGAGGCTCCGAAAGTGGCCCTGGACGCAGGCGGCGCCCGAGGGGGTGACACCCGCAGCCTCGTGGTGCGTCAGCGCGCCGATGCGGATCACGGTGCCGTGGTGGTTGCCGTGAGCGATGCCGTCGGCCGTGAGCAGGAGGAAGCTCGGGCGGCCATCGACGGCGACGCGCTGCTCCACCCGCCCTTCCGGGTCCAGAACTTCGAGGCTCTCTGCCGAGGCCAGCCACGCGAGACGTCGCCCGTCGGCACTGAACGTCACCAGGGGCATCGGCGCGTCATCATCGGGCTCGGCGCTTCCGAAGGTGAAGAGCTCCGTCCCCCTGGCGTCACGCACGGAGCCGCCGCCGCGATGGAGGATCGCGAAGCGTGACCCATCGGTCGAGACCTCGATCGGTCGTCCGGCCGGGACCCGAAAGACATCGCGCCCGGTGCGTGTTCGGATGACCCGACTCTCGGCGCCTTCGGCTCCCCACTCGGCGTCCATCTCGACCACGATCAGCTCGCCGTTCGCGACGAAGCGGGCGCGCCAGTTGCAGAAGCCGTAGTCCTCGCACTCGAGGCGGGGGAGATCGCGGACCCGAGCGCGCGGGCGCGCCGGACCGAAGAAGCGACCGTCTCCGAGCAGGAGGGTCGTGCCGGCGGGGCTCGCCGCCACGGCTTCTTGATCGTTCGGGTACGACTCTCGTGTCCCACGCCGCGTGCACCGCCCGTAGCGGCTGTAGGAGAGGCCCCGCTCCCAGTCGATCGCCAGCAGGTTCTCGCCATCGCACTCGCCGTCGACCACGCCATCGCGGGTCCACCGTTGAACTCCGAAACGCCCCGCCAGAACCACCGACTCGCCGCTCGGCGCTGCATGCACGTGCCACACGCTGTGTTCGCCACCGCTCTCGTAGCGCCGCCGGCTCCCGTCGCGACGAACGAGCGTGAAGCGGTCCATCTCGTCGTTCCGGAAGACGACCACACCGTGGTCTCCGACCCACGCCTGGTCGGCGCCGTCGGCGACCATCGGCCGCTCGTCGAGGTCGCGCAGGCGAACCCGAACGAGCGCGCTGCCGCGCTTCACGATCATGCTTCGCTGGCCGATCCAGATCACCGCTCCGTCCAGCGTCACGGGCGCCTGACCCCGCCGCTGGAGCTCCGAACGGTCGCGGCCGACGACCGCCAGCGTTCGGCCCCCGAAGACGACGTGAGCGGCGCTGGCGCCCAGCCCGTGCGCCACCGTGGTCACGGCCCCCCGCGGCAGGGTCGCGATGTGGATCGCCTCGGCGTCGACCGTGGCCACGCGCCGCGAGCCGTCGAGCGACATGCCCTCGCCCGGGAGCGACGCGACGACGCGAGCCGGGTCTCGAACGGCTCGGAGCTCGAGTCCGTCCCGCCGTCGCAGCACCAGGACGCGGGCGTGCGGAAAGCTCATGTCGGTGACCTCGCCGTCGATGGCCGTGCGCCGCGACCCCACCCGGAGGTCGCCCTCTTCGTCGATCTCGGCCAAGCGACCGCCCGGTCCCCGGGTGGCCATCCACCCCGTGGGCCGCTCCGGCGAGGGCTCGGTCGTGTCGTCGACCCAGTTCCACTCGATCGGCGAGGGTAGATCGCCCGCCGCCGTTACCAGCGCGCGGAGCACCGGCCCGTCGAGCTCGACGTCGATGAAGCCCGAGTCGTTCGACCGCACGAGCCGTCGCACGGCGAGCACCCGGCCCGACGCCACGTCGATCACCGACACGAACCCGCCGGAGCTCGTGACGGCCACCCTCTCGTCGTCATCGTCGAACGCCACGGTGCCCACGAAGCCTCGGTGCGTGTACTGGGGCACCACCGCCTGCGCGTGCGCCGCCAGCGTTCCCACCAGAGCCATCAGGCCCGCCCATCCCACGATCCTCGTCCACATGAGTCGGAGACATCGCAAGCCCCGGACCAGGGGGCGGCGCGCGGAAAGCCCAACGATCTCGGTGAGCCAACGGTCCGGCCGTGGCTCTCGAGACACGGCGCCGTGGCGCCTGGGTCGACGGAAAGAAGAACGCCGCGCGACCGAAGCCGCGCGGCGTCCTTCTCGGTTGGGCTCGGGCCTACAAGCAGATGTTGTCGGCGTCGGCGGTGGGGGTGGCGGCCTGCCACACACGGCCGTCGAGGAGCGCAGTCCCACATCGCTGGAGCGACACGAGCTCCGAGGGCTGGTCGGGCTGGACACGCTCCGGGCCGGCGCCGAGGAGCACGTCGAGCAGACCAGCATCATCCGCATCGCTCGTGCCGTAGACGATCGCGTCGATCAGGCCGGTCGCGGTGGGTGCGTCCCCGTTGGAGAACGTCGAGGCCATCGCCTGGTAGATGGCGACCGCATCCGCGCCGTTCTGGATCGAGCCGCCCGGAATCGGGCCATCGGCGCTGACGACGCCGGTGTCGCCCAAGATCACGCGACCGTTCGCATCGGTGACGAAGGACAGGTCGCCAGAGGCGTACACGACGTCGCCGTTGCCGTTGTAGAACACGACCGAGTACCCGGTGAGGTCGACGCTTCCGACGCCGGTCTCGATCTCGAGGAACTCGTCCGTGGACTCGCTCACGGCGTCAGCCAAGACCTCGCCGATGGCGAGGTGGATGACCGTGACCGAGAAGGCCGGCGACGAATCGGGGCTGACCGAGACGATCAGATCCTGGGCGCCCGTGGGCGTCGAGACATCGACGGGGTCGATGGTGATCTGGGTGTCGCTGTCGACCGTGAACGTCTGAGTGGTGCCACCGATCGTCACCGACGAGGCACCCGTGAAAGCGTTGCCGGTGACCACCAGTCGGCCGCCGTGGGCGATGACCGGGTAGTCCACGCCACTGACGCCCAGCGAGGTGGGGAAGCCCATGAACATCGCGGTGTTCATGGTGGAGTCGACTCCGTAGCCGTTGATGTCGGTGACGGTGTCCGCGACGGTCACGGTGTAGTTGATCGACTCGTCGGTGTCCGCCGTGGTGGTCACCGTCACGGTCATGCCCGAGGCGGTGGCGCTGCTGGCGGAAAGGCCGTTGTCGAAGGCGAACTGGGTCGTGGCGTCGGTGATGGAAGCCGCGTCGATTTCACGGTCGAACGTGATCTCCACGGTGTCCGTGTCGGTCGCCATGGCGCCGGTCACGATCGGGCCCGGGCAGCTGGTGACGCTGAAGTCGGCGTCGCGCCACGCGGTCAGCTGAGCGTCGGCGTTGAAGCGGCCGAAGATGCCCGTGATGTCGAGCACGCAGCCGTTCGTCAGGCCCAGCGAGTCCTTCACCGTGATCGGCATGCGAACGAGGAGGTCGGCGTCGCCGGTGATGCCAGCGGTGTCGACCGTCGCCGCTTCGTAGCCGCCGCCGGCGAAGCCGAAGTCGCCGGTGATGGTCAGCGAGGCGGTGATGTACTCGCTCTCGTAGTCATCGATGGCGGACACGAGGTCGGTGGCGGAGCCGACGTCCTGCAGCAGGGTGCTGACGTCGTTGCCGCTCGAGACGACGGTCCAGTCCGTGATGGCGTCGACCGCCTGGCCCGACCCGCCCGAGCTGATCTCGGTGACGGTGAAGCTGACTTCGTCGCCCACCGCGGGCACCGGGCTCAGAGCGCTCTCGTCCACGTTGAGGTAGATGGCCGGACCGTCGGTCGCCGCCTGCACGTAGAAGCCGGTCGTCGGAGAGGTGCCGACCATCGGGCGGACATAGGTGACCCAGCCGGTCACGGGGAGGGAGAGCCCAGTGCCATCGGCGGCATCGCGGACGTCCTGGATGCCGGAGTCGGGCACGAACATGTCCGACTCCATGAACATGTCGACGTCGTCGCCCATGTCGACGTCGTCGCCCATGTCGACGTCATCGCCCATGTCGACGTCATCGCCCATGTCCGGGTCGTCGCCCCCCATGTCCACCGGCGGGGTGGTCATGTCGGTGCCCATGTCGACCGGGGTGCCGTCGTCGCCATCATCATCGCCGCAGCCCACGGCGGTCAGGGCCGTGATCGCCGCGAGTACGGTAAGTCGTCGAGCCATCGTGCTCATCAGAGTCTCCTCGTCATCCATCGAATGCATGTGGGCCGGCGCTTCGTCGGCCGGCGGGAACCGGCTCACCCTTACACGAGCGGGCCGGGTCCCCCACCCGACGTTTCACAAAGGTCACCGCCGTGCGCAACCCCCGCTGGCTCAGAGTGGTCCGTGCCGGCCTTCGAGGATTCCAGCCGCCACCGCGTCCAGCAGTTGGTCGATCGTACGGAAAAGGCCAACGTTTCCGTCGTGTTCGACCGATGCGAGGGCCGCCTCGTACGCCGGGACGGAATCGAAGAAGCGCGCCAGACGAGCCGGCGTCAGCTCCCCCTCGATGCACGCCCCATACCCCAAATGGGCCAGGTAGCGGGCGTTGAGCGTCTGTTCGAACTGGCCCTCGAGGGGGATCGCCGCGAGCGGCTTCTTCAGGAAGACGCACTCGCCCATGAGGGTGAAGCCGGCGCTCGCCACGACCGCGTAGCTGGACGCGAGGTCGTCGATGAACCCCTGCTCGGAGAAGGGCTTGTGGACGATGTTCCCGTCCGTGCGGTCCTCCTTCAGGTCCCGCTCGAGCCCATAGACGTGACACTCCCGGCCGCAGCCGCGAAGGGTCTCGAGCAGCCGCTCGTTGTCGGTGGACGTCTGGTAGACGAGCAGGTGGTCACCGTCGGTCGGCTTGGCGGCCAAGACCTCGGGCCGGAGGATCGGCGGGTGCAGGGTGGTCCGCTTCTTTCGGATGGGCGGCTCGAAGAAGGTCGCGATCACGTAGTGCGCGCACCACGGGAGCTTCGCCTTCACGAAGGCCTTCACCACCGCGAACTCCGCGCGGGAGCCCTCGAGCACCTCGTCCGGCAGAGTGCAGCGGTTCATCACCTGCTGGTTGTCCACCGAGATCACCGGCAGGTCGTGGGCCATCCCGTAGAGGTAGCTCCAGCTCTCGAAGTCGCTGATGACCACCTCGGGCGCGAAGTCCTCGATGAGATCGAAGTAGGCTCGCACCTGCTTCGGGAGCCCCTGCAGCCCCTCCTTCACGTTCGACCAGAGGGTGCGCCCTTTCCGGACGCGGTTCTCCTTGCTGACGATGTGCAGCCCGTGGATCTGGTGCACGTTCGCGAAGCGCTCGGAGAGGAACGTCGCGGCGCGGTTCGACGCGACCACCTCCACCTCGTGGCCCTTCTCGAAGAGGTGCTCGAGGATCACCCGGCTCCGGATGGCATGGCCCATCCCTTCGCCCGTCACGCCATACAGGATCTTCATCGCCGGGAGCGTACACCCGCGGCGCGCTCCTCGGCTCGTGGCGTGCTATCGAGAATGCGTGCGGCGCCTCTACTCCGAGCACGTCCCGCTGAGCGCGGTGGGCGACCGAGCGCTGCTCACGGCGCTCGCGGTGCGGAGCATCGAGCTCGCCGTGGCGATCTTCCCGCACCAGCGCGCCCAGGCGGCGGAGCTCGCACGTCGGGCTCATGACGCAGGCGTCGGCTTGGTGCTCTGGCCGCTGCTTCCGGACCACCTCGGTCGCTGGCCGAGCGGCGCGAACCCGGCGGCTTTCGCCGAGCACGTGGAGGCGTTGGTGGCAGAGGTGCCCGGTCGCCCGCCGATCCTCTTCGACGTGGAGCCGCCCATCGACTGGACCCGGCGCGCACTCCACGGCCACGCCGCGCGCCGGCCGGGTGACCGAGGCGCCCGCCGTGCCACGTTGCGGCCGGTCGCCACGCGGCTCCGTGACGCCGGCCATCGGGTGGACGTGGTGGTCCCACCGGTGGTGCCGTTCGGCCGCCGCTGGGAGCGACTGCTCGCCACGCCCATCTCCGACCTCGGCGCCGATCGCGTGGAGCCGATGGCCTACACCTCGCTCTTCGAGGGCTACTCCGGTGGCACGGTGGACCGGCGCGTCGCTCGCGACCTGCTCCGGCGACTCGGCGCCGAAGGGCCCGCGGCGCTCTCGCTCGGTGTGGTCGGCGGCGGCGCTCTCGGAGACGAGCGCGCCTACCGCGGCGTCAGCGAGTTGGCCGACGACGTCGCGATCGCCCGCGCCACCGGGGTCGAGAAGCTCAGCCTCTACGCCCTCGACGGGATCCTCGAGCGTGGAGCGATCGAGCCGTGGCTCGACGCCTTCACGTGGACGCCGCCCGCCGAGCGGCTCCCGGAGCCCACCCGCCGTGGTGCCGCGCTCATCGCGCTCGCCCGCGCGGTCGGCGCGGGCTTCAGCGCCGCGGGCTCTGACCGAGCAGTGCCTTGGTCACCGAGTGTTGCGACGCGGCGGTGACGGCTGTGAGCGCGCGGTCGAGCACGCCGACCGCGTGGGCGATCAGCAGCCGCATCCCTCGATCGGCGTTCGGCCCGCGCGCGACCCGCTCCGCTTGGAGCGCCACGAGCTGCGGATGGGCACCCGAGAGCACCAGCGCCTCCTGAGTGCGGTCGTAGCGGACCAGGTGCTTCTTGCGGCGTGGGGCGACGACGACCTTCGTCGGTAGACCCGCTTCGCGGAGTGCTTTGCCGAGGCCGGCGGCGAGGAAGTCCAGCGGGTGTGCCTTCCGCTTCGGCTTCTCGCGCTCCTTCTTCGTCCGCTTCTTGATCGTCCGCGTCACGGACGACGAGGGCTTCTCCTCGCGCTTCGGGCGCTCGACTGGCTTGGCCTTTCGCCGGCCCCGGAGCACCCACGAAGGGAAGCTCTGGCCGAGCACCGAGCGAATGACGCGCGGTGCGTCGGCGCAGTCGCTCGGCAGCAGATCGCGCACCGCCGACAGCCCCTGGACCTGCGCCTCGACGAGCTGGCCGATCGACACGCCCCCGAGGCCCGGTAGCGCCCGGTTCCGGATCGCATCCCTGCACTCGAACGCGGCGACCAACTCGGCACGTAGGAGCACGGCGAAGAGGTCCGGGTTCTTCGGCGACGCCTCGCTCTCGATGCGCCGGCAGAGCCGCTGGAAGATCTCCGCCATCACCAGCTGGAGCTGCTGGTACTTCTCGCCCTCTCGGTGCGCGACCCAGAGGTGCCCACGGACCGGGATCGACTCTCCCCGGACCTTTGGCGTGAGCGGCTGGGCGACCTTGCCGAAGGCCACCTGCACGGTCCCCGAGTGCCGTGGATTGGCGAGCCAGAGGCGGCCGCGGACCGAACCCCAGTTGGGGTTCCGTTTCACGGCGACCGACGCCAGCGCGTCGTCCGGTGGCTCGGGGATCAGTGCCTTCCAGAGGGCCTCGCGCTCGGCGCGGAGCGCTTTGCTGACGCGCTCCCAGGCACCGTCGCCGACCGGGGCTCCGTGGACGCGATCGGGGGTGAGCCTGGGGTCGTCGATGCGAGCGACGAAGGGCCAGCCGGAGCCGTCGGGCACCTCACCGAGCGGTACCCGCCCCCGAAAGACGTGGACCGTCGCGGAGTCCCGCGTCGCGGAGCCGTGGAGAAGGCCGACGCTGCCTTCGATGTGCTCGTCCTCGATCGGGGCGCTCGCCAGCAGCATCGGCGCCAGCGAGGCCGGCAGGTCGAGGCTGGTCGCGTGTGGCTTCTGGAGGTTCTGCCGCAGCTCCTCGTCGAGCTTCAGCTCGGCTTCGCCATCCGTGACGGGCACGAGCCGGCCGAGCGCGGACATTTCTTCCGGCGACAGACGAAGCGCGAGTCGCTCGGGATCGTGAGGGACCCGCGTCCGGTCGAGGAACGCCGTCGCGGTGGTCACCCACACCTGGTCGAAGCGCTCGGCTTGCTCCCGGATCTCCGTCAGCGAGACACGCATCCCCGCGGTGGTCTCGAAGAGCGGCAGGTCCTCGACCTCATTCGTCTTCAACATCTCGTGGAGCAGCCACACCCGCCGCACGGCGGAGTCCACCCAGCGGGGAAGGGCGGCGAGCTGGGGTAGGATCTTCTGGCGGAAGAGTCGCCGGACGAGTCCGTCCATGTGGCTGCGGAGCGAGCTCGGGACCTTCGCGTCTGGGTCGGCCAGGTCGGACGCTTCGAGCGCGATGGTCACCGTTCCCTCGAGGTCCAACGGGATCGAGCGGATCAGTCGGCCGCCGGCATAGACCAGCAGGCTGGCTTCCTTGCCGGGTCGAAGACCGATCTCCCCGATCATCCACCGCCGTCGGCTGGACCCACCCACTTCCTCGAGGGTGGCTTTGAGCGTCGCCGGCACCTGTCGCAGTACCGGCCGTTGCACCAGCCCCTGCTCGATTCGTCGAGTGTCCTGCAGCCGCCGCATGGAGCGGGTCACGTCGTAGACCCGCTTGCCGATCGCCAGGAACTCCACCAGCTCTCGGTGGGTCTCACCGATCGCGAGGGCCGGCGAATCCAGATGGTGCGGGCTCTCGCCTTCGCTCGGCCCGAGCCATTCGCCGAGCGCGTCGCTGACCCGGACCTGCTTGTCCGAGCTCGCCGCCTCGATCGACGTGAAGCCGCCCTGCGTGGCGGGGTAGGCCTCGGCTGCGACCAGCGCAGCTCGGGTCCGTCGGGTGCTGCTCGACTGCTCGAGGAAGTGCTCGCCGAGCCAATACTCGAGGAGACTCATCCAGGCGTGGTGGTCATGCAGTGCTCGGGGCGAGTGCGCGGCCACGCCCTCCAGCATCGCACCACTCGCCCGGTGGACGCGCTTCATCAACTTCTCGGCGACCCCATCACGCAGCCCGTCCAGCTCCGGGCTGGCGGCGTCCATCTCGACTTCGACGATGGCATCGATGGGCGGGCCATCCGCTTCCAGCCGCGTGAACGCGCGCCCCTCGAGCCGGACGTCGATGCGTGTCTTCGAGAACCCGCCGGCGCCGATCTCCGCGACCCCTTCGAGGATGTGCTTTCCCCGAACCGGCGCACCGGTGGGCGAGGGCGCAGGCACCGAGCGCTCGGGCTGCCGGCGGTGGAGCTCGAGGTTCACGTGCCGCCGGTAGTTGCGCCGCGCTTGGTCCAGCTCGCGCTCGGCGTGTCGTTCGGCCTTCCCGGTCAGCGCCGCGAGGGTCTCGGCCTGACGTTGGTCCGCGATGATCAGGTCCGCCGGCGTGCCCTTGAGGTGCGACTCGTGGCGCTCCACCCAGGCGACCTCATGGCGGAACGCGAGCTCGTCGACCGAGAGCTTCTTGCCGCCGACGGTCGGGACGAGCGGAAGCCCCCGGAGCGTCTCGGTGCGGATCGGGTCGAGCGCGTCCGGGTGGGTGGCCGCTCGGAGGATCGCCTCGTGCACGTGGGTGAGCTTCCGGATGTCGCCGCGCACCCGCAGACCGCCGACCTCTTCGCCGTTCAGGGCGTCGACCACCGCTCGACAGATGGCTTGCTCGAAGCGGCCGAGCTGCTCCTCCAGGTCCGGCTGCAGCGCGACTCCGTCCCAGCCGGGGGTCGGGACGATCCGATCGTCGTCCATCGCCACCTTGCATTGCTCGAACGCCGCTTCGAAGGTCAGCTGGTCGATGCGGACGCCCCGGTGCATCCGGTGGAGCACGGAGTTGCCGTGCGGACCCAGACCGCTCCAGGCGATCGCGCCGCGCACGTCACCGAGGTCGATCTCGAGCATCGGGTAGTCGGGCCGCCAAATCGCCGAGCTGATCGTCCGATCGTCCATGCGCGGCCGACGGCCGGCGAGCGAGGCGTCGTAGTGAATCACCGGCTTCCGTGGGAAGCGCAGCTTCAGGAGCTTTGCCGCCGTGGGATCGAAGACCACCGGTCGGCCGGCGGGGAGCAGATCCGTCGAGGCCGACTGCACGACGGCTTCCTCGGTCTCGAAGCGCTCCGAGAGGTCGCGGAGCGATGCCTTGGTGACCTCGTCGTCCTCGTGGAGCTCGAAGACCGCCGCGTCTCGGAAGGGCCCGCGGAGCTGGGAGACCACTTGCTTCGAGCTCAAGTTCAGGAACTTCACCGCGGCGTGTACGGCGCCGCGCAGCTCCGGCATGCGCGGTCCTGGCTGGAGCGACTCCCGCAAGCGCGCCGAATCGGGGAGGTCGCGCTCGTCGTTCTGCACCAGCCCGAGCAGGAGCTCGGCGCCGCGGAGCGCGTAGGCTTGGGCCGCGGCGAGCGCGTCCTCGAACGCCTTGTTGGGCTCGCAGTCGCGGTAGTCGCCGGTGGGGCTCAGGTGGTCCGACTCGACCACGGCGACGTAGGGGATGGGGCTCAGGAAGCGGGCCCGGCCGAGCGGTCGCCCGTCGAGCAGGAGGGTGACCGTGCCGATCCCCTCCTGGCTCGGCGCGACCGACTGCGGGTCGAGCAGGCAGACTTCTCCGCGAAGGCGACTGTGGAAGCGCTTGAGGGGGAGCGCGCTGCGTCCCCGGTTCTCCCCCGGACCGAAGCGAACGGAGAGCCACTGGCCCGGCGCGTTCTCGACGATGGGCTCGCGTTGGTCGTGCTCCATCCAGCGGCGCTTCGCGGCGAGCGCGCGGTTCGCGTCACGGAGTTGGCGTCGCGGGTGCGGAGGGTTCTGACCCGCGAAGAGGAAACGCGTGGGGTCTCCCGGCGGCGCCCAGAGCACCCGACGAAGCCACGGCTCGAGGTCTGGCTCTTCGGGCTCGTCCGATCGAAGCACCGGGCCTGCCTCGATGGCGCCGAGTCGCTTCCATTGACCGACCGCGTTGCGGACCAGCTCGAGCTTGCGGAAGGGGTTCAGATAGCTCGGGACGGCCCCGAGGCCCTTGCGCCAGTCGACGCCGCCGCAGTGGGCACCGATCCACGAGAGGATCGCCCCACGGATCGCTTCGGCGCGCGCTTCGTCACCCGCCTTCGTGGCCTCGCGGAAGGCGTCGACGGTCGCCGAGACCAGCTCGTCGATGCCCTTCGACGTCGCCCGCTTCACCACATGGTCGAGGCCAGCCTCGTCCAGGCGAACCTCCGAGCGCGCGGCGTTCGTGGGGAGCCGATCGGAGTCGTAGATCAGCGTGGCCGGAACGGCGCCCTTCAGCGTGTCGTCGAGCCAGGGCATGGTCATCGAGAGCGGCACGCCCAGCTCGAGCCACTGACACAGGAACGGCCGCACGCCGGAGGTCGGCTTCAGCAGCACCATCTGCGCCCGCTCGCCGAGCTCGACCGAGACCAGCACGTCTCGGTCTCGAACGATGGCCTCGCCGCGCACCGAGAGCGGCACGCGCGAGCGCTGCGGCGCACGGACCTCGTGCAAGAGCATCAGCTCGGGCGGGGCGGCTCCGGTGAGCCAGCGACCCATCACCTGCGTGCCGAAGCGCCGCCGCACCTGGACCACCACGCCACGGGTCGGCAGTCGGGGTGCCAGGGGTTGCTCATCGTCCAGACGCATCGGCCGGAGCGCCTGGTCGTCTTCGTCGCGTTCCTGGAGCAGCGCAGGAGCGTAGCGGAAGCCGACCGCCTCTCCGTCCATGATCCGCCATACGTCGACGAAGCGCGTGCCCTCGCCGAGGGCGGTGTTGACCGCCGTCGCGAGCAACCGCGCCCAGCGGCGCTTCGGATCGACTGCGGGGCTCACCAGCTCGTCGAGGAGCGCCCCGAGCTCGTCTTCGGAGGGAGGCTCGCCTTCCCACCCGACCCAGACGTCGTCGGCGTCGTTGTCGACGGTGATGGCGGTCGCGCCGGCTCCGACGGCGCCACGGAGCGCTTCCAGGATCCACAGCCGCCGCTCGAGCAGCTGGTATTCGCGGAGCTTCGCCACCGCGCGTCCGGCATCGACTCGCAGCCGACCCGTCGCGACCCTTCGGCCCGGCGCGCTCATGGCGTCACCCCCAGCACGTCGGCGAGCGCCCCTTCGGTGAGCCCTTGATCCGCGCCGGCGTCCAGCCGTCCGTAGGCCAGGAGGATGTCCCGCGCGAGCAGGGCCGCCGCGACCTGCGGGTCACTCTCGGCGAGGCGCCGCGCCTCCCGCGCCGGACCGCCGGCGGTGTTGAGCAGGAGCCCCGGGCGGCTCACGAGCCGGAAGGGGTCGGAGTCGAGCGCCCCCTCGTAGATCGCTTCGCCGGACGGTGGGTCTCCGGGCAGATAGGGAAGCCGCTCACCGAAGCCGACCACGTCGACCAGGGCCAGGGCCGAAGGTCGCCGGGCCGCGGCCTCGAGCTGGTCTGCCAGCGACGCGAGCAGGGCTTCGTCGGCGTTGCTCGTCTTCACCGCTTTCACGTGAGTGAAGTGGCCATGCGAGCTCTTGAAGGAGAGCTCGGCGCGCTCCAGCACCGCGCGGATCGCCGCGGAGACCACCACCCAGCCCTCGTGAACCAAGCGTTTCGTCAGGGCGTCGCTGCGGTCGGCGAGCACGAGCCGCTTGCGTGCGTCGCGGACCCTCACGCCGCGCTTCCCGTCGACGGGGACGAGCTGCCTCAGCGTGAAGTCCCGCGGGTCGATGGGCAGCGCGGGCATGGCCGCGATGAGCCGTGCCATCAGGCGCGCGTGGTCGGGGGTCGTCGTCTCGGCGTGCTCCGCCAGCTTCATCAGCGCCGCGGGGATCAGCTGCTTCTCGGCGACCCGCTCCACCAACTTCAGCGACCGCCGGAACGCGCCGTCGCGGCGGACGTCGTCGCGGCTGAGCGTGTGCTCGAGGCGCGCGTCCTGAACGATGAAGCGAACGCCATCGAGGATGCCGCCGAAGGGCGACCGGGTCTCGTGAAGGAGCAGACCTTGGTTGAAGAAGCCGGCGTAGTGGCCTTGCGCGTCCTGGAGCGCGACCACGACACGGGTCCCGCCCTCGACGTGCGTGACCTGGACCTCGGCGTCGTCGAAGCCGAGCGGCCGGTCGATCCGCGCCTCGGAGACCACGTCGCCCTGTCGGACCTCTCGGAAATGGATCGGCGTCCGCGCGTAGCGGCACCAGCGAGCCAGCGCCTCCAGGCTTCGCTTCACGAGGCCCGGGACGGCGTCGTCTTCCATCTGGACCGTGAGCGACACGGTGGTCCCCGATCGTTTGCCGCCGCCAGCCTCGAAGAGCTCGTAGCTGTGGTCGCGGTGGAGGTGGAGCACGTGGCTCTTGCCCTTGCCCTTGGACGTTCGGACGGTGACCCGCTCAGGGTTCATCGCCAGCACGCTGACGAAGCCGACGCCGAACTTTCCGATCTTGTCGTCCTGGTCCTCCTTGCCCGAGCGGAAGAGGACCAAGAGCTTCTCCTGCAGGACCTCCTGGTCCATCCCCTCGCCGCGATCGGTCACGGAGATCACGACCGGCTGGCCGGGCGAGTGCTGAACCGTGACCACGACTTCTTCGGTCTCGGCGTCGATGGCGTTCTGCACGAGCTCCCGATAGAAGGCCAAGGGGTCGGCAAACTGCTGGACGAGGTCGTCGACGATGCCGCCTTCGACCTCCACCTCGTCTTCGCGAGGTCCGCCCGCGCGATAGGGACTGGCCATGGGGCCCGGAGCCTATCGTGTTTGGAGCTCGAGATGCGGGGAGACCCGGAGGACGAGCGCGAAGCGCGAGGACGCACCGAGCGGCGTCGCCACGAGACCCCCCGAGAACGGAGCGCTCAGAACTTCCCGGTCACGGAGAGGAACGTCATCTTGTCGTTCGTCTCGCGGAGCCGGGAGCTCAGGATCTTCACGAAGTTCCAGAGGATCTCGTACGCGAGATCCTTGTGCAGGAAGAGGAGGTCCTCGAGGGCCTCCTTGCTGATCACCAAGAGGCGACAGCGCTCGTGGACGCGGGCGTCCGCGCTGCGCGGGAACTCGTCGATGAGCGCCATCTCGCCGAAAGCGTCGCCGGGCTTGAGGACGGCCAGCGCCTCTTCACCCATGCCGCTGACCTCGCGCGAGATCCGGACCTGCCCTTCGAGGATCAGGTAGAGCGCCGAGCCGCCCTCGCCCTCCTTGAAGATCACCTGCCCGATGCGGAAGCTCTCCTCGCTCGCGATCTCGGCGATCTTGCGCAGACCCTGTGGCCGGATGCCCTCGAAGAGGTGGATTCGGGCCAGGGCCTCTTCGATGTTTTGCGGCTCGGCCACGTCGGTCATTTCGCGGCGACATTAACACCGCTCTACGAAGGAGGGCCACAATCTAGCGCCGATCACGGGTAAGGGTATGCGAAAGAGCGTACCATGAATGGGGACGGCTTGACGCGGCGCTCGAGTCGCGATTCCCTTGTCCATGGACCCCTGAACCAGGGGTCATAGGAAACACACTCCAAGCGAGCCCGGCAGGCTCGAACCCAAACCGGGGGGACCCACATGTCACTTTTTCATCTCATGGACATTGCCGAGTCGTTGCTGCAGCTCGACCCCGTCCGCACCTATCCACAGCGCGGAGCGGAGCTCGTCGCCAAGGCCGTTCGGGCTGGCGCATGGCGCGCGAAGCTCGATCACCACGACGACGTGGAGAGCGATCCGGCGCCGACCGGTGAGCCCACGATCACGCTGCCGCTCCGACACGGTCGTGAGGTGATCGGCTCGCTCGACCTCTTCCACAGCGAGGATTCGCTCGACGAGGACGAGATGCGCGTCGCCCGTTGGGCTGCCCGGGTCTACTCCCGCGCGCTCTCGTATGCCGAGCGCCTGGCCACCGAGGGGGGCCGGTCCGCCGGCGCCAACATCGAGGAGGCGCTTCGTCGAGCGCCGCTCACGCCGCGCGAGCGCGACGTGGTCGCTCTCCTGGTGAGCGGGAGCAGCACCAAGGCCATCGCCTCGACCACGGGGCTCACGGTCTCGACCGTGAACACCTACCTCAAGCGCATCTTCTCGAAGCTCGGCGTGCACTCGCGCGTGGAGCTCGTGGCTCGGGTCGCGGGGACCGATGCGTCCCCCAACCTGAACCAGCCGCGCTCCTAGCGAGCGCGACGCCCGGTCCGTCGTGACCGAGCGCCGACGAGGGGAAGTGGGGCCCCGACTCGGTGCGAGCGCGACGGACCGCGGCCAACCGCTCCTTGACCGGGGTGGGCCTCGATGACAGAGCCGCGCGATGGCCCGCGCGAGCGATCCCGCCCCCGAGGCGAGCGACGACGGCGAGACACGCCGTGCAGGCCGGGGCCTCTTCGCCATCGCCGGGGCGAAGATCTACTTCATCATCACGGCCTACTCGATCCAGCTGGCGCTGCCGCGGATCCTGGGCTCACCCGAGGCCTTCGGGCTCTACGCCGCCGCCCTGAGCGCGGTGTCGATGCTCAACATGATCTTGATCGCCGCGACCATTCAGTCGGTGAGCAAGTTCGTGTCGGAGGACGAGAAGGCGTCCCCCGCGCTCCTACGGCAGGGCCTACGCATCCAGCTCGGCCTGGGCGGCCTGTTGGCTGGGGCTCTCTTCCTGGCAGCGCCACCGCTCTCGGCGTTCCTTCGAGACGACGCGCTGGTGCCCCTCCTTCGAGCCGCCTCGGTGGTGGTCTTCGCGTACGCGGTCTACGCGGCCGTCGTCGGCAGCCTGAATGGTCGTCGGCTCTTCGGTCACCAGGCCCGCCTGGACATGGGCTTCTCGACGCTGCGCACCATGGGCATCCTCGGAGGTGCGACCCTCGGCATCGGCGCGCTCGGGGCGATGGCCGGCTTCGCCGCCGCCGCCCTCTGCATCATGCTCATCTCGCTGGTGGTCGTGGGGCGTGAGTTGGTCCGCAAGACCGACGCCGAGCCGCTACCGCTGAAGCGCTGGTTCGCGTTCATGGCGCCGATCTGGACCTATCAGGCCTTCCTCAACGGGTGCCTCCAGATCGACGTTCAGGTCCTCAAGAAGGTGGTCGCCGAGCTCGCGCTGGGCACCGGAGCCACCGCCGCCGAGGCCGCGACGACCGCGTCCACGCAGGTGGGCTTCTATCGAGCCGCGCAGACCTTCGCCTTCGTCCCCTATCAGCTGATCCTGGCGATGACCTTCGTCATCTTCCCGCTGATCTCGCGCGCCACGGCCGCCGGCGATGCCGAGGCCGCGCGCCGCACCATTCGCGGCTCGATGCGCTTTTCGCTCCTCGTGCTCCTCAGCGTCGCCGCGCCCGTAGCTGGTGCCGCAGACGGAGTCATGCGGGTCGCCTACCCCGAGGAGTACCTCGCTGGCGCCCCCGCGCTCGGCGTGCTCGTCTTCGGTCTCGTCGCGTTCGCGCTCTTCGTCATCGCGGCGACCGTCCTCTCGAGCTCGGGTCGCCCGGGTCTCGCGGCGGGCATCGCGGCCATCGCCCTCGGGGTGGTCGTCGTCGCGAACTGGTTCTTCATCCACGAAGCGGGCGCGGGTGGTGCCGTCTTGGTCGCCGCAGCCAGCGCCACCACCCTCGGTACCACCATCGCCTGCCTCCTCGCCGGCGGCGCCGTCTTCGTGAGCTTCAAGGCCTTCATCCCGCTCGCCACGGTCGTCCGCGGCTTGCTCGCCGGTGCGATCGGCTTCGCGGTAGCCGACTACGTCCCCCACGAGACACGGCTCATGGCGGTGGTCGCGCTCGCCGCTGGCTTCGTCGCGTTCGGACTGGCGTTGGTGAGCCTCCGCGAGGTTCGCGGCGACGACCTGCGCACCGCGCGTTCAATCCTGCTCAACCGCTGACACCGGAGAGATCGATGAGCGCCGAATCCGGGACCGACCCGATCCTCACCCGAGGTCGCGATGACCACCATCTCGCCGAGCTCGAGCGAAAGGTCGCGACGGATCCACTGGCCCTCCGCGAAGGCTGGAGCGGCGAGGCACCCGCCGTCCGCGCCGCAGTGGCGACGGCGTTCGCCGAAGCATCGAGCGCCGAGAACGCCTTCGTCGCACTCGCCGGCAAGCGTTTCATGCCGAGGGACCTCTTCGCTGGAGCGTGCCTGCTTCGGTCCATCGCTGCCGATGAGACCGTGGAGAGCCCGGCCAGGCTCATGGTTTCCGCGAGCACGGCCTCCTGTCACTTCGGCTCCCTCACGCTTCGGGGCAAGGTGTTCGTGAACGGGCTGCTCGTGGTGCGCGGCGACTTGCGTGTCGAGGGCTCCCTCGTCGGGAGCGGCGCGATCCTCGTCGCTGGCGACGTGTACGCCCGCGGCTTCATGGTCGGCGGCCTCGTGCTGGGCGATGTCGAAGTCGACGATGCGCTGATCGCGAACATCTACGGCAAGCGGCCTCCGCTCGTCGTCGGCGGAACCGCCCGCGCAGCCGCGATGGTCTTCAGCAGCGCGTCCGCACGGAAGAAGGTCGGCTTCGGGGCCCTCGATGCCGGGCACGAAATCCTGGGCACGCGGCTGACCGGGAAGGCGATGGAACGGGTGAAGGGCGCGCTGAGCGAGAGCTTGCTCGTCGACCGAGGAAGTGCGGTCTCGCTCAATCTGATCGCGCTCGCCGATACCCCGGGCGCGGTGCGACCCAGTGACGCGCGGGTGACTCGCGGACCGACCCCGCTGGGGCAGAAGCCGGCACGCAGGAGCGAGCCCAAGAAGAAGAAGAACACCCCGAAGAAGACCGGAGGGCCCAGGTACCCCTTCCTCTTCTACGGCCCCAAGCCGCGTGATTGGACCGACTTCGGGACCTACGCAGTGCGCTTTGTCGGAGCCGTTCCGACTGGCGACCGGCGGGCGATCGAAGAAGCGACCCGGACCTGGGCCAGCGGAGTGGGCTTCGCTTCGAATCGACAGGCCTGGATCGCCGTGGATGCGCCGGCCTTCGCGAAGGCGATGCGGGGGCTGAGGCGGATCCACCGCATCGCGGCCATCGCCGAGGTCGTCAACCACGCCGCCCGGGACGTGAGCGACCATCCCTGGGAGAAGTGGACGCTGAAGCAGCAGCCCGAGCCGAGCCCCGAGCTGCTCGACCCCGACGGCGTCAGCCTCTGGAGTCGGTGAGTCCCGAGCGGAGGCTCATGCGAGCTCCGGGTCAGAGTCCGTCGCCGACGTTCGATGCGTCGACCGTCACCCGGAAGGTGCCTGGCGTCGGGATGCGGACCACCAGGGACTGGCCGGAACCGAACACCGTGCCGTCGGAGTCGACCGGGGCGAGGTCGAGCTCGACGCTCACTCCCTCCGGCACACCAAAGGCGGCGACCGCTGCCATCGCGTGCTCTCGCAGCTCGGTGGTGGCGTCGGCGATCCACCACTCCCACTCTTCGAGCGGCGCGAAGAGCGCGCGGGCGAGATGTTGGGCCAGGTGCTCGTCGTCGAGGGTCCGTAGGGTCGCGTCGGTCCATCGCGCGTGAGTGAGGCGCAGGGCGCCGACCTCGTGGACCGGTCGAGCGATCGCCCAGACCATGCCTCGGATCGCGCCCACGAGTCGGAGTCCGAGCGCGATACCCGCCTCGGTCAGCCGCGCCTCGACCTCGTCGATGGTGACGGTCTCGCCGTCGACGGTGGCGGTCGTGCCCACCAGCGCCGGTCGCAGCGCGCTCACCAGCTCGTCGAGTGGGCGCTTCAGCTCGAGGTTGGCCACGAAGGACGGGCCTGGCTCCACGCCGGGCGCGGGGAGCGCCTGCGGCGGGGCGCTCACGAAGCGCGACGTGATCAGGAAATGACCACGCAGGGCGGCCCGCAAGCGGAGCCCGCCGGTGTCGTCCGGCGTCAGATTCACCACCCGGAGCCCCTCCGGCTGGACCAGGAGTCGCAGCCGCGTGTCGGCGTCGCCTTCCTGCTCGAGCTCGAGCGGATAGGAGAGCAGTGGCCAGATGCGGTCGAGCGAGGTCCGCAGGTCGAGCTGGCTCGCGGCTTCGTCGAGCTTCTCCGCGGCCTGCGTCTGTGCTCGCGCCACGTGGGGATCGATCCTCGACGTGACGTCGATGTTCAGGAAGGAGACCTGGCATCGCCGCGACCACTCGCGCTCACCGGGCGTGGTGCGGGTGGTCAGCCCCCACTCCTCGTCGATGTGCAGCTCCGTTCGCAGGGTCACGTCGACGTGGGGCCGCGGCTCGTCGACTCCGCACGTGACGCTCAGCCGTCCGAGGCCCGCGCGGGCCCAGAGCTCGACCGGCAGCGTCCAGAGCAGGCCGCCCTGGACCGGCTCGAGCTTCAGCTCGCCGCGCTCCGCTTCGGCCTGGAGCCGCCTGCCGTTCTCTCGGTGGATGGGATTGGGCAGCTCGCGGTCGACCAATCGCTGCAGCGCCTCGCCGGGGAGGACGATCTCCACCATCGCCTCGCTCTCGGCCGACTCCGGCTCGGGAAGGGCGCCGGCCTCCGGCGCCGGCACGTCGAGCGGCGGGGGTGGGGTCGGCGTCGGCGGGGGAACCGTCGCGGCGCAGCCGAAGGCGATGAGCAGCGGAACGAGTCGAAACACTCTCCGCATGATGCGCTACGCGGGGGCAGATGACACATCCGTTCGGTCCTCGGAGACCCGCCCCGGGCATGGCGCGCCGGGGCGGGTCCCTTCGGAAACGGGGGCTACGGGAAGTAGGGCGAGGTCACCGAGTCGATGCGAGCGATGAGGTCACGGGTCCGGGCTCGGTCCGCGGGCTCGAGGAACCCGGACGCGATCTCCAGCTCGAGGGCGTCGCGCGCGTCGAGCAGCACCTGCAGCGACTCCACGTTCTGGGCCGCGGCGAGGGCGTCGATCACGACCCGACGGGTCTCGTAGCTACGGACTCCATCGGCATCGAGGAGCACGGCGCTCGCTTGCGCCGAGATGGCCTCGATCACGGCCGGATCGCTGGGCGGGAAGACGACGTTCCCAGCGGGCTCCATGTAGACCCCCGCGAAGATCGCCCTCGAGAAGATGTCCGCGACCACGCCGAGGCTCGGGTTGGCTGCCAGCTCTGTCGGGTCGAGAGGTGCGCCGATGCGGGCCATCAGCGCGTCCCAGGCGGTGAGCGACGCGTAGGGGTCACCGCCGCGGACGAAGTCGATCGTGCCACCCACGTAGGCGCCGAAATAGGGCTCGATCACCTCGAGGGAGTAGCCGTAGTCGAGGAAGAGCCCGAGGAAGAAGGCGAAGTCGTCGACCTGATAGGCGAGCGGATCCGGGCCGCTGTCGAAGCGAACGCAGTAGGGGTCGACGAGGGTGTCCTCATCGGTGCAGAACGGCTCGCTCGGCAGGTACGGCGAGAGTCCGTAGAGGTACTCGATCGCCTCGATGTCGTAGGTGCCAGGACCCTGCTGAGCGATGGCGTTCTCGCCGAGAGAGTACTCCATCACCGAGGAGCTCGGGGGCAGGAGCGAGCCGTAGAAGTTGTGCCGGAGCCCGAGGGTGTGGCCCACCTCGTGAGCGGTGACGTGGCGGATGTAACCCTCGAGCTTCTCAGCCGCGGTGAGCCGTGAGGTCTCGTCGTGGTGGAGGTGCGCGTCGCTCGCCCACATCAGGCACGACGGGAGCGCGGCCTCGCCGTTCCACGTGAGAACCGGGATCTCGGGCTTGGGATGTCGAAGCGCTCCCTCGCCGCTCTCTTCGGGGTCGGCCGCGAAGACCTGGTCGAAGAAGACGGAGCTCATGTAGACGCTCGCGCCACGGATCTCGCCGGTGTTCGGGTTGGTGCGCCAATCGGCGTAGGCGAAACCGAGGGAGTTGTCCGGATCCACGATGAAGTAGTTCACGTCGTCCTGGGCGAACGAGAGGTCCGGCTCGGCGACGGTCGCGGTGAACACGGTGAAGCCGAATGCGTCGTTCCAGGATTCGATGCCGGCCTTCACCGCGGCCACCAGGTTCGCGTCGGAGTTCCGATCGATGGCCTCCAGCTCCGGCGAGATGTGCCAGGCGATCGGCTCCATGCCGGGGTGGAGGTCCCAGTGCGCGGCGTAGCGAGCGATCTCCCCGGTGTTGGGGACGATGCGCGGCTCGCTGAGGAAGTAGTGCGGGACCGGGGGCTCGTCCACGGTCCGGAACCGCTCGCCCTCCGCGTAGCGGCGCCAGCCGATGCCCAGGGTCCCCGCGATGCGTCGGTCGTTCTCTTCCACGTCGTCCGGGCTGCCGATCGGTGCGTCGGCGTAGCCGGTGAAGACCAGCTCGTAGGCGACCCCGTCGTCGAGCTCGCGGAAGCGCTGGGCGAACATCAGCTCGGTCTCGATCGCGACCTCACCACCGTTGCTGGATGCGTCGGCCAACGCGCCGAAGCGGTTCAGACCAGCCGAGGGGTCGATGAAGACGTAGTCGCGCCAGTCGGGGTAGAGACGGAAGCGAGGATCCTCCACGACCGGGTAGGCCTCGATGATCAGCGCGGGGTCGAAGATGTCGCTGGTCTGACGGCGCTCGTCGACGTCGAAGACGTAGAGCTGGTCGTTCTGCAGCCGCAGCTCGACGACTCGGGTGCCCAGCGTCTGGGGACCGGGGCCGCCAGGGTGGAGTTGCTTCAGGTAGGTCGAGAGGAACCAGGTTCCCTCGAGCGCGCTCCGGTGGACCGCGATGTAGAAGTCGCTCCCGTCGGCCGCGATCAGCGCCTGCTGGCTGACCCCGATCGACTCGAGAGTGTTCCGACCCTCGCCGATGTCGGACTCCGACAGGTCCTTGGGAATCGAGACGAACGTCCCCTCCAGGGGAGCGGCGACGGGGACCGCATCTGGTGGTGACTCCCCGCAGGCGGTGAGTGCCAGTGTCATGGAGGCTGCGAGAACACCAAAACAACGAGGGTGAGGGCTCATGAGATATTCCTGGGAGTCGAGTGCAAAATAGACGTTGCCAAGCTGCGCCAAAGCGACTTGGTGGTGGCGTCTCAAGCAACGCCCATGCCGGAGCATGTATCGAATGACCCTGTTTTGAAGGGCGTTCGCGTGAGGTGAGGCTTCGCGGCGTGAAGTCATGGCTTCACTCGTCAACGCCTGGTCACTGTGAACGAGCCTCGAATTCAAACGAGCATCGATGTCGATCGTGTGTCGAAAGAGTGCGGCGGTCACTTTGCGAATGTTGCTCGCTGATGGCGACGGTCATCCGACCCGCGCCTCGACGTCTGGCGGGAATCACGCGGCGTCACCGCTCGTGACCGCCGGCTCGGGCGCGAGGGATTGCCCGACTCCCGCTCGCGATCGCGGTGCCACGGAGCCGGGGTTCACGTCCTCTCCCACGGGAGCCATGAGCGCTTGACCTGAGCGCCGACACACCGGAGGGTCGCCCGGTCCATGCCGAAGACCATGCGTCGGGAAATGAAGACGGCTGCCGAAGCGCGCAGCCGGGCGATGGGCCGCTTGCTCAGCGCCTCCGTCTTCCTTTCCGTCGCGGTCGCCGTGGGGACGATGGCGTACTACCAGATCGGTCAGGGCCGCTGGACGCTCTTCGACTGCCTCTACATGACCGTCATCACCCTTTCGACGGTCGGCTTCGGCGAGACCCTCGACGGGATGGAGTCGGTCCCCGAGGCCCGGATGGTCACGATGATCCTCATCGTGGTCGGCAGCGGTACGCTGCTCTACTTCCTCTCGAACTTCACCGCCCTCATCGTCGAGGGCGATCTCCAAGGTATTCTCCGGTCCAGACGCATGCAGCGACACATCGAGGCCCTCGACAATCACGTCATCGTCTGTGGCGCCGGGAACACCGGTGAGCACGTCGTCGCCGAGTTGATCGACGCGGACATCCCCTTCGTGGTGATCGAACAGGACGAGCAGCGGATCCAGATGCTCAGCGACGATTTCGGCACGGAGCTGCTCTACATCGTCGGCGATGCCACCGATGACCACAGCCTCGAAGACGCCGGGATCGACCGGGCCCGCGGGGTGATCTCCTGCCTGCACACCGACAAGGACAACCTCTTCGTGACGGTGTCCGCCCGGGCCCTGACCCTGGAACGTCAGAAGGCGACCCCCCTCCGGATCGTCACCAAGGCGGTCGACAGCTCGGCGGGCCGCAAGATGCAGCGAGCCGGCGCCTCGGCGATCGTCTCGCCGAACCAGATCGGTGGGCTCCGGCTGGTGAGCGAGATGATTCGCCCGCGGGCGATCGAGTTCCTCGACCGACTCCTGCGCGCCGATCGCCGCCTCCGCATCGAGGACGTGACCATCCCGCACGGCTCGAACCTGGATGGCCGCACCCTCGCGGACGCCGCCATTCGCCAGACCGGCGCGCTGGTCATCGCGGTGCGCCAGGCCGACGGAACCTATGTCTACAATCCCGGTGGCTCCCTCCAGCTCCGCGCCGGCGCTTCACTGATCGTCATCGCGCATACCGAAGACGTGAAGCGCCTGAGCGAGGGCCTGGCCAAGGGCACCCTGCTGGTCGACAAGAGCGGGGACGGGACGAAGAGCGAAAGCTGACGAGAGTGTGACCCAGGCGGTTGACCCCACCGTCCGGGTGTTTATGGTACGTGCCACATGCCGCTGGGGGCCCCCGCCCCCAGCACCGAAAACCCCTCGGAAGGCGTGAGAATTTCGACTGGCGCCGAAGGCGGCGCCCCACCAATACCGACCGGCCCCTGCACAGAGGGGGACCGCACGGAGGAGAACTACCGCGATGGGAAAGATCATCGGAATCGACCTCGGCACGACCAACTCCGTCGTGGCCGTCATGGAGGGCAAAGAGCCCAAGGTCATCGTCAATGAAGAGGGCGATCGGCTGACCCCCTCGGTCGTCGCCTGGAACGACGAGGACGAGGTCCTGGTCGGCGTGACCGCCAAGCGGCAGTCGATCACCAACCCGGAGGGGACGATCTACAGCGCCAAGCGCTTCATCGGCTCCCGCTACGACGAGCTCGGCAAGGAAGTGGAGCGCGTCCCCTACGCGGTCACGCGCCGAGACAACGGTGGTGTCGCCTTCACCATCGCCGGCAAGGAGATCACCCCGCCGGAGGTCAGCGCGCACGTGCTGCGCAAGTTGAAGAAGGCCGCCGAGGACTACCTCGGCGAGAGCGTCGAGGCGGCGGTCATCACGGTCCCGGCGTACTTCAACGACTCACAGCGTCAGGCCACCAAGGACGCCGGCAAGATCGCCGGTCTCGAGGTCAAGCGCATCGTCAACGAGCCGACGGCGGCCGCGCTCGCTTACGGCCTCGACAAGCAGAACGACGAGCTCATCGCCGTCTACGACTTCGGCGGCGGTACCTTCGACATCTCGATCCTCGAGGTCGGCGAGAACGTCGTCGACGTCTCGAGCACGAACGGCGACACCCACCTCGGTGGTGACGACGTCGACGAGGCGATCATCGATTACCTCCAGGCCGAGTTCAAGAAGGACACCGGCATCGACGTCTCGAACGACAAGATGGTCACCCAGCGTCTGAAGGACGCCGCCGAGAAGGCGAAGATCGAGCTGTCCAGCAAGCTCGAGACGACCATCAACCTGCCCTTCCTGACCGCCGACCAGAGCGGCCCGAAGCACCTCAACCTCAAGCTGACCCGGGCGAAGCTCGAGTCGATGATCGAGGACCTGGTCGACCGCACCTTCGATGCGGTGAAGAAGGCCCTCTCCGACGCCGGCAAGACCGCGAACGACATCGACGAGGTCGTGCTGGTCGGCGGTTCCACCCGCATCCCGCTCGTGCAGGAGAAGGTGAAGAAGTTCTTCGGCAAGGACCCGCACCGGGGCGTGAACCCGGACGAGGTCGTCGCGCTCGGTGCGGCCATCCAGGCCGGCGTGCTCAGCGGTGACGTCAAGGACATGGTCCTGCTCGACGTCACGCCGCTCAGCCTCGGTGTGGAGACGCTCGGCGGTGTCATGACGGTGATGATCCCTCGGAACACCACCATCCCGACGACCAAGAAGGAGATCTACTCCACCGCCGAGGACAACCAGACCAAGGTCGAGATCCACGTGCTCCAGGGCGAGCGCGCCGAGGCTCGCGACAACCGGACCCTCGGTCGCTTCCACCTCGAGGGCATCATGCCGGCGCCCCGCGGCATGCCGAAGGTCGAGGTGACCTTCGACATCGACGCCAACGGCATCCTCTCGGTCACCGCGACCGACCAGGCCACGGGCAAGGACCAGAAGATCACCATCACCTCGAACAGCGGCCTCTCCGAGGACGAGATCGAGAAGATGGTCGAGGAGTCCGAGAAGCACGCCGAGGAGGACAACAAGCGGCGTGAGGTCATCGAGCGCCGCAACAAGGCCGAGTCCCTGGCCCACAGCGTCGAGAAGAACCTCGAGGACGTGAAGGACAAGCTCCCGGCCGACAAGGTCACCGAGGTCGAGGCCAAGGTGAAGGCGCTCCGCGAGGCCGTCGACCGGCAGGACGACGAGGCCATCCAGAAGGAGATGACCGCCCTCGAGAGCGTGATGCGTGAGGTCGCCGAGGCGGCCTACGGCGCGGCCGGCGCCCCCGGCGACATGCCCGGGGCTGGCGACGTCGGCGGCGCGACCCCTCCCGACGACGACGTCATCGACGCCGAGTTCGAAGAAGACGACGACGGCAACTAGCCTCTGAGGAGGGTCTTCGAAAGACCCTCCCGCGTCGCTCGGGCAAAGCCCGAGACTCGCTCCCACCC
Organism: uncultured Sandaracinus sp.; assembly: GCA_964462035.1. Lineage (GTDB taxonomy): Bacteria > Myxococcota_A > Polyangia > Polyangiales > Houyiibacteriaceae > UBA1660. The sequence continues at coordinate 14,443 of CAYXAP010000024.1, read as the reverse complement.
AAACGGGCCGCCCTTCGGGGCGGCCTTTTGGGTTTCATGCGGGAGTGGTGGGCCGAGGACAACGCTCCCTCGCCCTGGTGTCCCGTCAGT
>CAYXAP010000024.1:0-14253 GCA_964462035.1 uncultured Sandaracinus sp. | reverse complement strand
CTCCTCGGAGTCGAGCTCTGCCACTAGCTCGAGAAGTCGAGCACCCGTCTCACTGGGTCCGTCGTCCAGTGCCCGCGCCACCAGCGTCCAGAGCAAGCCCATGCTGCCAACTCACTCGTCGTCGTAGGTCGCGAGCTTCCGTGCCGGATCCATCGGCCCCAGCATAGCGCGAAGTGTCAGTCGCCGCTGATGCCGGCGAAGGCGATCTCGGTGGGTTCGTCGCCGTCGTAGACGACGACGTAGCTCGCCATGCCTCGGCCACGGTGCTGGATGAGCGCGTCCCGCTTTTCGGTGACCTGGCCGCGGGTCGGCCGAGGGGTGCCGAAGAGGGTGGTCAGCTCGTCGTCGCTCAGGGCGGCGGCGACGCCGTAGTCGGGCGCGTCACCGACCTGGTGGAAGTCGAGAACCGAGTGGGTACCGTCTTCGGCGCAACGAACGAGGAGCGCGAGGATGCGTTCGTCGATGGGTCGGCTGTCGCCCTGGCCGAGGGACGCGAGCTCCTGCTCGATTCGCTCGAGCTCGCCCTCGGTGATCGCGATCATCGTGTCGCGGTCCGGCCCGTCACCGAGGTCGGCCGGGCCCCTTCGTAGCTCTTCGATGTCGGCGAGGAGCCGTTTCCGCATGCGGTGCAGCTCGAGCTCGGAGCGCTGGGGTGGGGCGTAGTACGAGCCCTCCTCGAAGGTCGCGTGGCGCGCCGCTCGGAGCGCGATCGCGGGGTCGGGGTGGTGAGGGACGAAGCAGATCCAGCCGGAGGCGCCCATGGCTCGGTGTACGCCTCCGAGCCGGTCGGCTTCCCTCAGTCCATGTACATCAGGTCGTCGTAGGGGTCCGGCTTCTCGGGGGCGGGCGTCTCCCCCTCGGCGAGCTCGTAGATCTGGCCGAAGGTGATGCCGAGGATGGCGTCGATCGCGTCGATCTGCGCGTCGGTCGCTTCTTCGGGGAGCGACATCGGGTACTCCTCGTAGAACCAGCCGTAGTGGTCGTCGGGGACGTCGCCGTACTCGTCCGGGAAGTGCTCGCGGAGATATGCGCCGAGCGCTCGAACGGCCGGGAGATCGTCGAAGACGTAGTCCTGCAGCGCGGCCTTGCGAAGCCACTGTCGCTGGCGCTCCTTCAGGGTCGCCTCGGCTTCCTCGCGGGTGGCGAAGGACTCGCCGCGGATCTGCTTGAACACGCCGCCCGGGGCGTAGAACTCGTCGGTGTAGAAGAAGCCCTGATGGCGGATCACGAATGGCATGGTGAGTCTCCGAGTCGGTGTTCGGGGCTGCTCGGTGGGAGCGCGGCCCCGTTGTCCATCCAGAGCCGGAAGCTCATCCGCGAGAAGAGCTCGCTCGGCGGGACTCCGGGTGGCGTGAGTCGGGGTGGCTGGCGGCGAATCCGCGGCAACACCTCGCCGAGGAACCAGCTGTTGTGGGTGATCAACAGCGCGCGGACCTCGCCGGTCACGAAGTAGGGCGAGAGCAGCAGGCGCATGCTCTCGTCGTCGCCCGCGTAGCGCTCGTGGATCGCGCGGAAGCGAGCGCGCTCGTCGCCATCGGGCGCGACGGCTTTCACGAAGTCCGCGAGCGTCGGGATGAACCGGCGCGCGAAGTCCGGCAGCACGTGGTCGTGCTCGAGGACCATCTTGGTCCGCACCTGCTTGCCCTCGACCGTGAGCGTGGGGCCGACCATCGGCAGGATCACGCGACGAATCCCCCACAGCGTGTGGAGCCAGCGATGTCGATTGTCCGAGCAGAGCTCCTTGGTCGCGTCCACCGCCGAGTGGAGCGCCAGATAGTCGCGTGGCTCGCCTCCGTGTCGTCGCGCCGAGAGCTGCGCGTGTCGCTGCGGATCCATCGCTCCACCTCCTACGTCGCGCGGGTCGCTCACCTCCCCGCGGCGCGCTCAGAGGCCGTCGAGGCCGCCGAGCGGGTCGTTGTTGACCGTCGAACGCCCGCGGCCCATGCCACCGCCGCTGGTCCGTCGGACCGTGGATCGGCCGCGGCCCCGTCGGTGGACGGTGGACCGGCCGCGCATCGACGCGGCCTCGGAGTCCACGGTGGCGCGGGCGAGGTCTTCGCGGCTCGGCGGTAGCTCTCCCTCGCCGAGCGCCTCGCGCACCTGAGCCAGCCGTTCTTCCGGGAGTCCGGTCGCTTCTTCCTCGCCGATCAGCTCGAGCACCTTCTCGTAGGAGGTCCGGGCCTCGTCGTCACGCCCGAGCGCGAGGAGCGCGTCGCCGCGCGCGAGGTTCGCCGCGGGCGAGCGAGGGTGAACCGCCAGCGTCGCCTCGGCGCTCTCGAGCGCGTCCGCGGGTCGGTCTTCCTCCAGCGCTCGCTCGGCTTCGATCAGGTGCGCCCAAGGGGCTTCCGGGTCGAGCGCCAGCGCGCGCTCCGCCTGCTGGCGGGCCTGCGTGTCCATGCGCGCCGAGTGGTAGACCAGCGCGAGCGAGTCGATCAGCCGCGGTTCGTCCGGCGCGAGCGCGAGCGCCCGGCGGTAGGCTTGGATGGCCTCGTCCTTCCGGTCCATCCGCGCGTGGATGCTCCCGATCGCCGAGACCGCTACCCACCAGTCGGGCGCCAAGCGAGCGGCCTCGTGGGCCGTGCTCATCGCGCGCTCGTCGAGCCCCTGGGCGACCAGGGACTGCGCCAGCGGCACCCGCGGGTCCGCCCACTCGGGGTCGAGCCGAACCGCCTCTTCGAGCGCGGCCGTCGCGTCTTCGGCGCGCGCTTCCCCGAGCGCCTTCATGCCGACGCAGAACTGACGGCCGCTCCGCCACCGCGTCGGCGCGCCTTCCTGTGCGAGCGCCTGGTCGAGATCGGCCACGCACTGCGCCCAGAGGTCCGGGCTCGAGAGGAGCGTCCGCTCCGAGCCGGAGGCGTCGTGGTACTGCGCCATGATCCGCAGCGCCTGGGTCGGCTCCTCGAGCGGAGGGGTCGTGTTCGCGGCCGGCGGGGGCTCGGGCTCGGGGCGGAGCACCAGGAACGCCGTCGCGCCGCCGGCGAGCGTGAGCGCGACCAGGACGACGGGCAGGAGCTGCCGTCCGCTCGATGGGCGCGTGACCTCCGGCGTCGGCGCCGGCTCGACGACTTGCGCGACCTCGGACTCGGAGTCGACGCTGACGGTCTCGGCGAACGCTTCGGGCGTCGTCGCCGGAAGCGGATCGCCGGCGAAGCGCCCGATCATCGCCTTGGCAGTCGCCGGCCGCCGGTGCGGGTCCCGCTCGAGCGCCGACGCGATGGTGTCGTACACCGGCCCCTCACCGACCGCGGCGAGGAGCACGCTCAGATCGGGCTCCTCGCTGAGCTTCTTCGCGACGAGCTCGGAGTACGCGCCCGCCCGGTAGATCGGTCGACCGGTCGCCGCCTCGTAGAGGAGCGCGCCGACCGCGTAGAGATCGGCCGTCGGCCCCGCACCGGTCCCGCGGAGCTGTTCGGGCGCCATGTAGAGCGGCGTGCCCACGCTCTGCCCCTCCTGCGTGAGGGTCGCTTCGTGACTGCCGGTGGCGACGCGCGCGACGCCGAAGTCGAGCAAGGTGGGCCGCCCGTCCGGCGCTCGGAGGAAGACGTTGTCGGGCTTGATGTCGCGGTGGACGATGCCCGCCTCGTGAGCCACGGCGAGTGCGTCGAGCAGCGCGACTCCCACGTCCCGGACCCGCTCGGGCGCGAGCGGACCCCGGCCGAGCCGGACGGCGAGCGACTCGCCCTCGAGCTTCTCCATCACCAGGAAGGGCATCGGGCCCTCGCTGGTGACCGTCTGGCCGACGTCGTGGACCGTCACGATCCCAGGGTGGGTGAGGCCCGCCGCGGCCCGCGCTTCCCGGAGGAAGCGGGTGACCGCGTCTGCGTCCGCGACCCGGTGCGGGAGGATCAGCTTGATGGCCACCGCGCGCTGCAGCCGCAGGTCGTGACCTTCGTAGACCGCGCCCATGCCGCCCTTGCCGAGCAGTCGATCCAGCCGATAGCGGTCGGCCAGGACGCTCCCGAGGTCGGGCTGCGGGGAGAGGGACACAGCGCACGATCTCTCATGCGCCGCCGCTTGCAAAGGCGCCTCGGCGGATGGGCCGAAGCCGAAGCCGATTCTGGTGTCCCTTGCTATGCTGAGGCGTGCGGTTGGTGGTGGCTTGGCTCGTGGTGCTCGCGGGGTGTTCGGACCCGGCGTCCCCGGGGGCGAGCGCGGTGCGCTTCGAAGAGGTCGCCGCCGAAGCCGGGCTCACCTACCGGCACTCGCCACCGACCGAGTTCGACGGCAGCTGCGAGGACATGGACCCCGGCATCTGCATCGGGCAGGTCCTGACGGGCGGGGCCACCGTCGGCGATGTGGATGGGGACGGACGCCCCGATCTCTTCGCGACCGAGCTCGACGGACCGGACCACCTCTATCGAAACCGTGGCGACGGGACCTTCGAGGACATCACGGACGCCGCGGGTCTGGGCGGCAGCACCCGATCGAACGGTGCGGCCTTCGGGGACATCGACGACGACGGCGACCTCGACCTGGTCGTGCTCACCCTCGGCGACACGCGGCACCGGCTCTACGTGAACGCGGGCGATGGGACGTTCACGGAAGAGGGCCGCGAACGCGGCGCGAGCGTAGAGCGCTCGGAGCCCCCGCTGGTCGGCATGAGCGCGTGCTTCGGCGACGTGGACCGCGATGGCTGGATCGATCTGCACGTCAACGAGTGGCGGCCCGTGACCCCGAACGCGGCGTTGGACGGAACGCGACTGCTCCGCAACCGAGGCGAGAGCGCGCCGGGCCACTTCGAGGACGTCACCGAGGCCGCGGGCGTCAGCATGGTGCCCTTCGCGCCGAGCTTCCCCGGGAGCGTGATGGCGTTCACCTCGACCTTCACCGACTTCGACGAGGACGGTTGGCCCGACCTCACGGTCGTGGCCGACTTCGGTCAGACCCGGCTCTTCTGGAATCGAGGTGACGGAACGTTCGAGAGCGGCAACGAGACCCTCGGCGCGGGCGTGCCCAGCGACGAGAACGGCATGGGCGTCGCGATCGCGGACTTCGACCGTGACGGTCGGCTCGACTGGTTCGTGTCCTCCCTCTTCGCCACCAGCGAGTGCGAGGAATGCGGCTGGCACGACTCGGGCAACCGCCTCTACCGTGCGACCGGCGAGCGGACCTTCGAGGAGGTCACCGACAACTGGGGTGTCCGCGACGGCGGCTGGGGTTGGGGGTCCTTCGCCTTCGACTACGACCACGACGGCGACCCAGACCTGGTGATGACGAACGGCTATCGCATCCAGGATCCTCGGGGGCAGGCGTTCTGGAACGACCCGATGCGTGCCTGGCGCAACGACGGGACCGGCATGACCGAGGTGGCCGACCGGCTCGGTCTCACCGACCGCGGCCAGGGGCGGGCGCTGGTCGCCTTCGACTACGACGGCGACGGCGACCAGGATCTCTTCATCGCGCGTCACCAGGACACGCCGCTGCTCTACCGGCGCGACGGCGCTGGCGGTCACTTTCTCCGCGTGCGCGTCGAGGGCCGCGGCGCGCGCGAGAGCGGCACCAACCGCCGGGGGATCGGCGCGCGCGTCGAGCTCGTCGCCGAGTCGGGCGACGTTCCCCAGAAGCAGCAGATCGGCGGCTGCGGCTTCCTCGGTCAGAGCGAGAACGTCGCGCACTTCGGCGTCGGCGATCGCGATCGCGTCGCTACCGTCCGCGTGATCTTCCCGGTCACGGGTCAGACGGTCGAGCTCACCGACGTGCCGGTCGATCGGGAGCTGGTCGTCACCGAGCCCTGACGTTCAGCCGAGGAACGCGTCGATCGAATCCCACGCGGCGTCGCGGTCCGCGCCCGCGTCGAGCAGCCGGAGCGTCGGACCCGGGTGGCGCGTGATGAGGTCCGCTTCGATCGGTGCCCACTCGTCGTAGAACGCATGGAAGGCGTCGGCGCCCTCGAGGCCCCTGCGGTTCCAGGGGTGACGAGCGAAGAAGCCGCCCAGCGTCGCCGGCCAGTGCGGCGGTCGCTCGGTGCACACGGCCGCTCGGTGCGCCGCGCCATCCGAGACCTCGAAGGCGATCAGGCGCGGCGCTGCAGGAGCCATCGCCGCCACGATCGCCTGCTGAATGGCTTGCACCTCGTCCACGCTCGCGCCGAGCAGGTAGGGGTACTCGAGGCACTGCTGGAAGTACTTGCCCTCGACGACGGCGATCGTATCGCCGCCCGCGAGCCGTTCCGCGAAGCGCGCCCATTGCGGCGCGCTGAACACTCGCTCGTCGTCGGGATCGAGCGCCGGGGGCGCGCTGTCGGTGTCCCCGCCGAAGACCTGCCGCGCGAACTTCTCGCAGCGCGTCTCGATCGGGTGATCGGGCGCGAAGCCGAACCAGTACTGGGCTGGCTGGCCCCTCTCGTTCAACCGCTCCGCGAGGAGCTCACCGGTGGTGCTCTTGCCGGCGCCGACCGGGCCTTCGAGCAGAATCAGTCCGCACGCCATCGGTCAGTCGAGGATGACGGTGACGCTCTCGGCGACGGCCTTGGCCTTGGCCTTGGCGTCGTCGATGGACGTGCCGCGCGCGAGACCGACGCCGAGGCGGCGCTCGCCGTCGACGGTGGGCTTGCCGAAGAGCCGCAGCGCGGTGTCCGGTTGGGCGAGCCCCTTCGGGTCCACCTGGAAGCGCGGCTTCTCGCTCTTGCCGTGGCCGAGCACGACGTAGCTCGCGCCCGGCCCGTGCAGGTGGATGTTCGGGATCGGCAGACCGAGGATGGCTCGCGCGTGGAGCGCGAACTCGCTCAGGTCCTGGGTGATCATCGTGACCATCCCGGTGTCGTGCGGACGCGGAGAGACCTCGCTGAACCAGACCTGGTCGCCCTCGACGAAGAGCTCGACCCCGAAGAGGCCGCGGCCGCCCACGTCGTCCGTGACCGCCTTCGCGATGCGCTGTGCCTCGGCGAGCGCCTTCTCGCTCATCGGCTGCGGCTGCCACGATTCGTGGTAGTCGCCGTCGACCTGTCGGTGGCCTACCGGCGGGCAGAAGCTCGTCACCGGCTGCCCTTCGGCGTTCAGGTGCCGAACGGTGAGCAGGGTGATCTCGTACTCGAACTCGATGAAGCCCTCGACGATGACCTTGCCGGCGCCACCGCGCGCGCCCTCGCGAGCGATGGTCCAGGCCTTGGCGACGTCGTCCTCGCTCTTGATGGTGCTCTGACCGCGGCCCGAGCTGCTCATGATCGGCTTCACCACGCAGGGCATGCCGATCTCCTCCACGGCCGCGCGGAACTCCTCTTCGGTGTCGGCGAAGCGGTAGGGCGAGGTCGGCAGCCCGAGCTCTTCGGCGGCGAGGCGCCGGATGCCCTCGCGGTCCATCGTGAGCCGCGCCGCGCGCGCGGTCGGGATCACGTGGTGTCCTTCCTTCTCGAGCGCGAGCAAGGTCTCGGTCGCGATCGCCTCGATCTCCGGGACGACGAAGTCGGGCTTCTCCTCTTCGATGACCGCGCGGAGCTTCTCCGCGTCCATCATCGGGAAGACGTGCGACGAGTGCGCCACCTGCATCGCCGGCGCGTTCGCGTAGCGGTCACAGGCGACCACGTGGACCCCGAGGCGCATGAGCTCGAGGCAGACCTCCTTGCCCAGCTCGCCGGAGCCGAGAAAGAGGACCTTGGTCTGAGAGGCGGTGGTGGCGGTGCCGAGCTCGATCGTCATGGCGCGGCATCCAACCACAGCGGCGGCGCTCCGCCAACGTCTCAGCGTGAGGCGCCGCAGGCGGGGCACTTCGGGAGCTCGGCCGCATGGACCGCACCGCAGTAGCCACAGCTGATCCCGCCCAGCGACGACGAATCGAGCGGCATCAGCTCCGGGTAGACGGTCTCGAGCTCCAGCGAGCTCATCCGGTCCAGCTCGGCCGAGGGCGACCAGACCACCTCGAGGGCCACCAGCTCCCGAGGCGAGATACGGACCGAGGCCTGGAGCAGCTGCGCGATGGAGCGGCGGTCGAGCCGCGACCCCATCGGACCGAGGTGGCGGGTCGCTCCGACCACGAAGGAGACCACGACCAGGCCCTGGCCCTCGTGCGCCATCGCCTCGAAGTCGATCCGGTCGCCCCGGCGGGTGTCGTGGCGGAAGCGGCTCTTGAGATCCTGCGCCAGGTCGAAGAAGCGCCGCTCCGCGCGCTGCGTGCTCTCGAGGTAGCGCTGGAACATGCCGTAGCGAGCGGCCGGCAGGGCGTCGATGAGCAGCTGCGCCGCTTCGCTCGCCGCCCCGTGCATGCCGTGTGCGCTGCTCATGTCGTAACTCTTGGCCATCTGTTCGAGGGCCCGCTGGATGCGCGCGCGCTCGGACCAATCGAAGCCCAGGCTGATCCGACGGATCTCGCAGCGGCCGCCAGACGTTCGCTGCACGGCACCGGATGCCCGGGGCCGCGTGCGTCGTGCACGCCTCGACGCGCTCGCCTTGGACACCGCGCCGCCGGCCAGGCCGAACGCCAGCGCGAAGAGGAAAGCGAACCCACCGCCGAGGACCCCGACCAACCAGTTGGCCTCGTGGCGGTGGGGCCGAGTCACCACCGTGCTCGCGGCCGGGATCCTCGCTGTGTGCCACTGGGGCGTATCTGCCGCGAAGCTCGGCTCGGGCGCGTGAGCCAGCCCCTGCACCGCGCCTGGCGGGGCGGGGTACTCGAAGCGCTCGCCGAAGCGGCGGCGCAGCTGCGCGCGGGCGCTGGGCGTCAGCGCTCGGTCCTCGGCGAGCTGGCGCCGTCGCGCTTCCTCGCGCCGCCGGGCTTCTTCGGCTTCCCGCCTGCGACGCTCGGCTTCCTGGGCGCGCCGCCGCTCCGCTTCGCGGGCTTCGCGCTCGCGCCGCTCTCGGTCCATGCGGTCGGAGAACGACTCGCCGCTGCTGCTCGAGCCGCCGAAGCTGGAACCGCCGCCGAAGCTGCTCGAGCTGGAGCTACTGCTGCCGCCGCCACCGAACCCTCTCGAACCGCCGAAGCTGCTCCCGGAGAGCTGCGCCGACGCGAGCGGGCTCGCGAGCACCCACACCATGAGAGCGATGGCCCAGCGCATCGGCGCGACGCTACCAGATCGACGCCATTTCCGGCATCCTCCGGCCGTGCCCTCGACCTGGCTCAAGCGCACGCTGCTCGTCCTCGTCACGTTGGCGGGCGGGAGCTGCGGCGCGTTCATCTTCAGCCACAGCTACGATCCGCTGCCCGTGGACGTGGGCCAGGTCCGCGCGGTCGTCGATCAACCGATCGACGAGCCGGGAGCCGCCCTGCCACGGGTCGACAGCGGCGAAGTGACGATGGCCGACGGTCGTGCTCGCGTGGACGTGAGCCTGGACGCGGGCGAGTGCACGTTCATCGTCGCCGGGGCCGCCACCGCCTTCGGGTTCGGCCAGCTCTCGCTCCACGACGCGGTCAGCCACGAGACGCTCGTCCACACGGACGAAGACCGCGTCGGCGCGCTGGGTTGGTGCGCCGCCGACACACCGATCGAGCTGACGCTCTGGGGCACCGAGGGCGACGACTTCGGCGCCTGGCACCCGAAGGACGACGATCCCCCGGGCTCGCTGGTGTACCGGGTCCACGTGGGCTCGCCGACCGAGCCCTGGCAGAGCTACATCGTCGGCGAGCCGGTCGAAGGGCCACTGGCGAGCCTCACCCAGATTCGCAGCGAGACCGCGGGCGAGGCCCGAGACGCGGAGAACGCGCCTGCGGGCGAGCCCCTCTTCCGAGTCGACGTCGATCCCGACGCGGCCATCGCGCTCCCGCGCTCCCCGACCACTCGGTGGGTGGCGCGTGCCTTGGCCACCGTGGGGCGCGAGAGCGTGGGGGACGTCGACCCCCAGCTGACCGGCCGTGATGGCGAGCGCGATGGGTCCGATCGGCCCATCGCGCTGGTCGATCGTGAACACGCTCGGATCCTCGCGGTGGTCGACCCTGCGGATCTGCCTTTCGGCGCCGAGGTCCCGTGTGTGCGGGTCCACTTCTCCCGGCTGGCGGAGCGAGGAGCGATGGTGGGCCGGTTGCCGATCCCCAGCCTCGACGAGACCATGGACACCGAGCACCGCCTGTGTCCGACGGACCCGCCCACGGCCTTCGTGACGACCGCGGACGACGCGGCAGCTTGGCGGATTCGGGTGCTGCGAGCGGACGGACCGAGCCGCGCCCGAGCGCCGCGCCCCGTTCCCACCGCGCCCCTCGTCGCCCATATCCATCGCGCGGCGGTCGCTGCTTGTGAGTCCGGAGACCTGCAAGCCTGCGCCGATGCCTCCGATCACCTCGCGGGCGGGCGCTTCGTGCCTCGGGACATGGAAGCCGCCAAGCGCTTCGGCGATCGCGCGTGCCGCGGAGCGGCGACCTACTGCGGCAACTACGGCAAGCTCCTCCGCGACACCGGCGACCAAGCCGGGGCGGTTCGAGCCTGGCAGCGAGCCTGCGACGTCGCGAACGTCGCGGCCGCGTGTGCTTCCGTCGGAGAAATGCACCGGCTCGGAATCGGCACACCCTTCGACGCGTTGGCGGCCCGAAACGCCTACGATCGGGCCTGCCGCTTCGGTCACCAGCGTTCTTGCACCCGGATTCAGACGATGGACTTGCTCCACCTGGGCACTTGAACGACACCGTCGTCCTTGCCGGGCCTCTCCCACGCTTCTAAGGTCCGAGTCACGGCACACGGCGCGCCCGCGCCCACCCCTCCCTCATGAACGCCGCCTTCGACATTCCCTTCCTCGGGAACCTGGTCCTCTGCCTGATCCTCCTGTCGGCGGCGTACACCCTCGCGATGAGCCTCGGGGCCGCGCGCGGCCGGCCGCGCCTGCTCGGCGCCGCACGGCTGGGGATGTTCGCCACCTGCGCCTTCATCGCGCTGGCGGTGGTGCTGCTGGCCTACGCCTTCCAGGTCCACGACTTCCGCATCCGCTACGTCGCTCGCTACAGCGACCGATCGATGCCCTGGTACTACCTGATCACATCGCTATGGGGTGGTCAGGACGGCTCGCTCCTGTGGTGGCTCTTCCTGCTCGCCGGCTACACCGGCGCGACGGTCCGCTGGCTCAAGGGCCGCTACCTCGAGCTGCAGCCCCTGGTGATCGCGACCCTCGCCGGCATCATGGTGTTCTTCGGGATCATCATGCTCTTCGCGGCGAACCCCTTCGCCACCTACGTCGCCTCGGCGCCGGCGGACGGCGAGGGCCTGAACCCGCTCCTCCAGAACTACTGGATGGTCATCCACCCGCCGGCCCTCTACATGGGCTTCGTCGGCTGGTCGGTGCCCTTCGCCTTCGTGGTCGCCGGTCTCGGCACCGGCCGCCTGCACGACGAGTGGATCGAGGCCGCGCGCCCCTGGGCGATGATCGCGTGGACCTTCCTCAGCCTCGGGCTCTTGCTCGGCTGCGTCTGGTCCTACGAGGAGCTCGGCTGGGGCGGCTACTGGGCCTGGGACCCGGTCGAGAACGCCAGCTTCATGCCCTGGCTGGTCGGCACCGCCTACCTGCACTCCGCGATCGTCCAAGAGCGCTACGGGATGCTGAAGGTCTGGAACGTCTTCCTGATGTGCCTGACCTACTTCATGACGATCTTCGGGACCTTCCTGACCCGGTCCGGGATGATCGCCAGCGTCCACAGCTTCGCGCGCTCGGACATCGGCATCTACTTCGTCTACTTCATGGGCGTGATCCTCCTGGTCTGCGCCGTGTTGATCATCTGGCGTCTCGAGAAGCTCACCGCCGACCACAAGATCGAGGCGCTGCTCAGCCGCGAGTTCATGTTCCTCCTGAACAACTGGATGTTGCTCGGGATGATGCTCTTCGTGCTCGGCGCCACCACCTGGCCGCTGATCACCGACCTCTTCTGGGGCGAAGAGGTTACCGTGGGCCCGGGCTTCTACAACTTCTGGATGGTCCCGCTCGGGCTGATGCTCCTCTTCCTGATGGGCGTCGGACCGCTGGTGAGCTGGCGAAAGGCCACCGGCCGCAACCTCGCGCGGGCCTGCATGATCCCCGCGGCCACCGGCGCCGTGGTCGCGCTCGGCCACTTCTTGCTCGGCCACCACTTCGGCTACCCGGCGATCATCGACCCGGAGAGCATCTACTTCACGGGCACCGACACCGCGCTCCGGCCCCTGCAGCGGATCGCGCCGCTCCTCTCGAGCCTCACTGGTGCGCTCGTCGCCACCACGATCCTCCAGGAGTTCGCGCGCGGCGCGAAGGTACGGATGCGCAAGGGCGAGAACGTCTTCACGGCGCTCTACAAGCTCATCAGCCGCGCCCGCCGTCGCTATGGCGGCTACATCGTCCACCTCGGCATCGTGGTGATGTACTTCGGCTTCACCGGGGCCGCCTACGACACCGAGAAGGAAGCCGCGCTCCGCCCCGGCGAGGTGATGGAGGTCTCCGGCTACCGACTCCGCTACGACCGGCCGCGCGACGTCTCCGACACGAACAAGCGGATGATCTTCACGGACATGACCCTCCTCGACGACGAGGACGAGTCCATCGGCCGTGTGTCGCCCGCGAAGTTCATCTACCGGACCCACCCGGAGATGCCGACCACCGAGGTCTCGATCCGCAGCCGCGCCGACGACGATCTCTACGTGATCATGAGCACCGTCGACCCCGAGTCCGAGCGCGCGACGTTCCGGATCGTGGTCCGGCCCTTCGTGGTGTGGATCTGGATCGGCGGCTTCATTTTGCTCCTCGGCGCGCTCATCGCGATGTGGCCGAAGGCGCGCGATCTCATCGACTCACCGCGCACGAAGCGCCGGCGCCGATCGTCCGGCGCGGCCGTGGCGCTCTTGGCGGCCGGGCTCGCGCTCGGCGCCACGCCCGCGGAGGCTCAATCGAGCTCGCTGCACGCCGGCCACGTCGAGATCGAGGACCCGGAGAAGGCGCAACTCTTCCACCACCTGCTCTGCCAGTGCGGTGACTGCGAGCGTCTGCCGCTCGACAGCTGCATCTGCAGCTGGGCCGACGACGCTCGCGCCGAGCTCTCGGTGCGTCTCGAGGCGGGCGCCACCGTCGAGGAGCTCATCGACTCCTACGAAGCGCAGCACGGCGCGGCGGCCATCGCCATTCCGCCGGACCGCGGCTCGGGCCGCGCGCTCTGGGCCGTCCCGCTCGCGGTGGTCTTCCTGGCGGGCATCGGTGTCGTCGTCCTCGGTCGCCGTTGGCGCAACCGCTCGGTCGACGACGGCAACGCCGACCTCGACGCCGAGACCGCAGCCGCGGCCAAGGGCGGCAGCGACTACGACGCGATCCTCGACGACGAGCTGAAGCGATTGGAGGACGACTGATGTACGGCGTCCTTCCCTGGCTCCTCGTCTTCCTGGCGGCCGGTGCGCTGCTGAGCGGCGTCTATCTCTTCTGGGAGAGCCTGCGCGCGGCGCTCGGCGCGACCGAGCCCCTCGAGGTGCAGGCGACCGCGGAAGCGGACACTCGCCGGCGGCTCCTCGAGCGCAAGGAAGCGCTCCTCGCGAACCTGCGCGACCTGAAGTTCGACTACGACGGCGGCAAGATCTCGCAGGCCGACTTCGACACCCTCGACGCCAAGCTCCGCTCGCAGGCGAAGGCCGTGCTCCGGCTCCTCGACGAGGACGCCGAGCCCTTCCGCGAGCGCGCCGAGGAGCTGATCAGCGAGCGTCTCGTCGCCGCCGGTCGCGATCCCTACCGCGCGGCTCCTGCGGACGCCCCGGTCAGCGCGCCGGTCGAGGATCGGGAGACCGAGAAGGCCTCGGCCGACGAGGACGCGAGCGAGGAGGCCTCCGCCAAGGACGCCGACCCCACCGACGAGGCGAAGGCCGACGACCGGGTCGCCTGCCCCAGCTGCGAGACCCCGAACGAGCCCGACGCCGTGTTCTGCAAGAAGTGCGGCACCCGCGTGAACGAAGAGGCCGACGACGGCGAGAGCGCCGAAGAAGGGGAGGGCGCATGAACCGTTCGCTCACCCTGGTCGTGCTCCTGGCCCTCGCGCTGCCGAGCACCCTCTCCGCCCAGCCCGAGGCTCCGCCCCAGGGCCCGCGCGACGTGATCGAGGGCGCGCGCCAGCAGGCCGAAGACACCCGCCGCGACGACGCGATGGGCCAATCCGCGCCCACGCCGCAGCAGCGCCAGCGTCAGACCGCCGCCGACCGCATGGCCGGCCGGGTCCCGCCGCTGGCCGTCGCCGCCCACGATCCGAACGTGCCGGTCGGCACCATTCGCGTGCAGGTCATCGACGCTCGCAACCGTCCCGTCGTCGGCCAGCGCGTCCGCGTCGGCATCATGCGCCAGGCGGGATCGCGCGACTCGCTCTTCGGCGAGACCGACCAGGATGGCATCGCGCTGATCGAGA